>CAVZGY010000007.1:0-588310 GCA_963774975.1 uncultured Chloroflexia bacterium | reverse complement strand
CGGCAAAAGTCGGCTTTTTGTCCCGCGAACCACAACTGCCCCTAGGGGTTCTTACTTGCTGCTACAAGCCCCATCCCGTCCGGCCATTGTTCCGGTTCGACATGCTGACCAGGCTCGAGAAAATGACGCCTTTCAGCGGCTGGTCCATGCTGCAGGATTTCTATTTTGTCGTCGCCAAGTTCCTTTTTCAGGAGGGCGTCAACTTCACCTGTCACCTTTCCAGCAAGGTGGGAAGCATCCTTAAGCTCTGCCTGCCCATCCTTGATCTACAGGTAAACCGGTTTGGGCGATTTTCCCTTTACCACAATGCCGTCCACGCCCGCAAATTTCATCTCCGCCGGGAAGAATCCGCCGCCCTGCGAATCGCCGATCCCGCCGCTGATCGGTGATTTCGCGTTGACATTAACCCTGCTCTGACCGGACACCGCCGCACCGGTGGTGACACTCGTCATGATGGTCAGGACATTTTCGGGGGAGAGAGCATCGACCCCTTTCGGCATCTCCTTGAGAATGTAATACATCCCCATAGCGCTTCCGCCCATGTATTTCCGTAAAAGGCATCGGTAGGGGTCTCGACGGTGACTACTCCATGAGTCAGGTCGACATGCAAGATTTTTCCGTTATATCCGAAGGGCATGGCAAACTCCTTTCAAATAAGGCGTGACACCGTTTGCGATGACAGCGTCACGCCTATTTCGAATAAATATTCAAAAATTCTATTGTTCGTAATCAAGCGATTCCTCGAAAGGATCGACATCCGGAACACCGGGCTTGAGATATTTCCGAATCGGGAAGTACACGATAACACCGATTGCCATCAAGACTAGGGCATATCCGATTGACGAAAAACCTGCTTCCACGACCTGGCTGTAAATAGCCAACAAGATAATCACTGTCGGTCCAAGGGTTACGAAGAACATTCCGATCCATCCACCTGGAACTCGATCACGGGGTTTTTCCGGCATTGTAAATCGCAAGACCCACATCGCGGCAAATTCAGCAAGAATGACGAGCATCTGGAGGAAGACATCAGCCACAACCAGGAAAGCAAATGCGTTCAGCGAGAAGATGGAATAAATGACACCCGTAACGATAATCGCCACAAACGGCGTCCCGTATTTATTATGGACTTTCACCAGAAACCTCGGGAACATTCCGTCTTCAGCAAGGGCAAAGGGAACACGAGTACCGCCAAGGCTGTTGCCTGTGAACAATCCGATCATACTCAGGACCGCAGCAATAGTAAGAAGGCTGCCCAATACAACGCCAAATCCTTCTCCGCCAAACTTCGTGCCGACAGCATGTCCGATGTTCGGGAATTCCCAACCAATATCTGAAGTGGGGTCTACTCCCCAGGATTCCAGATCTCCAGCAGTGTAACCGTAATCGGCTCCACTTCCGCGATGATCCCTTCATCCGTAGTGGCTTCGATGCCCCAAATGATCGTCCGCCCATCATCCCCGCCGCCGCCCATAATTCCACCGATGGTGGGGATGGTATAGGTCAAGATCGCAGCGATCAACACAAGGGTCATTGCTGCAGGATAGGTCTTGCGGGGATTGACCACTTCGTCACCGGCAGCAGATGGCAGCTCCCAGCCCATGTAGTTCCACATGACGACGAACAAGCCCGTGCTCAAGGCGGCAGTCATCGTTTCTGCACTAATTGCTTCTCCACCCGGCAGGAAAGTGAGTTCGAGGTCCGCCATAAACGATCCAGTTGTAGATGCCAATGAAACCCATCACAAACAGCGGGATCATGAGTATCACACCCAGCCAGTTTGTGAACAATCCCGGAGAGTCTGTGAACCACGGATCTGCAAGCAAGCTCACTCCCCAGATGATGATAACGGCCACAAACCAGGAGAACAAATCCGGTGATAACTTCATCCCGCCGATCGTAGCTCCTTCGCTAAGGGCAGGGATAAAAAAGCTCAAGTAATAGGCAGCAAAAACCGGGTAGATGGAAACATCCAGCCAGGAAACCACCCAGTTGTTCCAACCCGCCATAAAACCTGCAAAGGGACCGAATGCCTTCTTGACCCAATGATAATATCCGCCCTCGGCCGGCATCATGGTGGATAGTTCACGAACCATCAAGACGTTTGGCAGGCTGAAGATAAACGGGTGTCAATACAATCAGCAGCATCGCCAGCCCGGAGCCTGAATATCCGACCAGCGGTTCAATACCAAATGTCCCGCCGCAAACCGTAAAGTACATCAAGCCAAAAAACGGGAGAAGGGTGAGCGACCTTTTGAGCTTTTTTGACTCACGTTGGATAATTGTAGAATCGCCATTTCCATTTCCCTGTGACATGTTTCCTCCTTATGGTTCGTTGGACACAATCTCCCCTTCCCGTTACTGGCAAGGGAAGGGGATTGAATGCAGATTGCTTACGGAGTCATTTCCTTGATCCCGTAAGGGAATCCATAATCAGCCATCTTATCCATGAACGGTTTGGGGTCGAATGCCTCCGGTCCAAGCACGCCAACGCCTTTCCAGACTTCATGCTCAAGCAGATCCATACCAATAACAGCATTGAATGCGGTTTGGGCAACAACAGCCTGACAGCCCCAACTTTTTCATGCATTCTTCATTGTCAGCGACTTGATACAGATATACCTCGCGATGGCCTCCATCCTTTTTACCTTTCACCCAGGTACCCGCACAGGTCTTACCGGACATTTTATCACCCAGATGTGCCGGGTCCGGCAGGCAGGCCGCCACCACATCACGTGGCGCGACCATCACATCCTTGACCTTGATCGGTTCTTTGTTATCCAAGCCCAACATGTGCAGGGTCTTCAAGAACGCCGATGAACTGATCACCCAATCCATACTTGAATGTCACCCTTTTGGTCTTTACCCATCGCGGAACAAGCAGGACTTCCTCGTGCTCCACATTGACGACTTCAATCGGCCCGATACCTTCGGGGAATTCAAAATACTTCCGGTTCGGAAAATGGAGGAGTCGTAAACCATCCCTTGTCCTTTTCCCAGATAACAGGCGGATTTAAACATTCCTCAATCGTCGTCCAAATGGAGAAGTTCGGCGCAAAGTCATATCCTTTTACTTCAATATTAGCGCCATCGCGGATACCGATCTCGTCGATCTCATCAAAGAGATAATCCTGGGCGTAGCGGGCAAAGACATCCGCCATGCCTGGCTCGACGCCTAACCCGACCAAACAACAGCAATCCTTTTTTCTCCCAATCCTTCGATCGCTCGAACTGGTAATCTCCCAGTTTGACTCCGCACTTCTCAAATGGGTTTTTCCGGATGCGGCTCCGAGAGGGTCATGGCCATATCCATGTAATTAACCCCGACCTTGTAAGCGGCATCAAAAATCGGTTTATTGAAACTGGGATCACAGGCATTCATGATAAGGTCGACATCATAATTCTTGGCCATCGTCACGACAAGCGTTCTTCTTCCCCGCATCGATCCACTCCACCGGGAAGCGCTTCCTCGAACCAAGTTTTTTCTGAACTTCCTTGGCCCGAGCCAGGTTGTAATCAGCCAAAACCATCTGCTCAATCCAGGGACGATCTTTTGCAATCTGAGCTATCGCCTCGCCCACCCCTCCGACTCCAACGAGCAAGACTTTCATATCGTACCTCCTTTTAGGTTTATCCCGGTACAGCCGGTGTAATTCTAATTATTTTTCAATTAGAAACCAATTTACAAATAAAATCAATCATAACAATAACTATAAAGCGCTGCCATTTGCAAGTCAATCATGGGATTGACATTCCAACTTAAGAAGGAATGTCAATCCCAATAATCCGGGAGGCAGTTAAACCGTCGTGGCTACTTCAGCTATCGCCTCATTCAGAGCGGACAATCCTTGATTGATTTCATCGTAAGTAATGACCAACGGCGGTTCGATTCGGATGGACAGTGCATTCGTCAATGTGCCTGACACAAGTACGCCGCGTTTGAACAACTCCGCCGCTACCTGTCCTCCAATTTCCGGGGTCTGGAAATGCTGCCCGATCAGCAAACCCTTGCCAGTCACATCCTTGTAGACCTTGGGGTATTTCGCCGCCAGTTCCTTGACCTTCGGCATGATGTAATCGCCTTTTTCCTTTGCCACCTCCCACAGCTTGTCGCGGAGGGTGACATTGATCGCAGCGATTGCGGCGGAGCATGCCAAGGCGCCTCCTCCCGTGGTGGTGGTCTGCAGGAATGGATTCGGGTACATGAACGGTTGGAAGATCTCCTCAGTAGTACAAACCGCACAGATCGGCATCACGCCACCGCCCAGGGATTTTGCTACCGCAATGATGTCCGGGACGACACCCCAGTGGTCGACCCCCCACAATTTGCCTGTACGCCCGAGACCTGTCTGTACTTCGTCAGCGATGAGCAGTGTCTCATATTTCTTCGTCGCCTCACGGATACGAGGCCAGAAATCATCGGGGGGCACGATCGCGCCGGCTTCACCTTGGATGGGTTCCATCAAAACTCCGGCGACTCCCACACCGACTTTGTCGCAGATGTCGAGCTGCTTCTCAACGGCTGCTGCATCCCCAAATGGAACATGGTAAACCGGACCTCCATACAGCACACCCGGCGGGACACGGTAGTCGGCTTTGCCCATCATGGAAAGCGAACCCATTGTTTTACCATGGAAAGCCTTGACCGCGACAATAAACGCCGGTTTCTTGGTGTAGACTTTGGCAACCTTTATTGCCCCCTCAATGGATTCAGTCCCGCTGGCAGCGAACCAGCTTGTATTCAAGTCTCCCGGCGTGATATCCGCCAAAATACGCGCCAGCACGCCTCGCAGCGGATCGATCAACTCCTGGCTGGGCATGGGAGTACGCAGCAATTGGGCTTGGACCGCAGCGACGACTTCGGGGTGGCTCCAGCCTAAGTCCATCATGCCAAATCCACCAAGGAAGTCGATGTACTTGCGCCCCAGAACATCTTCAAAGGTGGCACCGCGTCCCGTCCATTCAGTGGCAGCCCATTGACCGGCTTGAGTGACAGATTTTCTGTAATCCAACCAACCTTTATTGAAGTAATCAGCAAAGTTCTTCATCGACTCTTCAATGATCCATTTTCCCAATTCTTCCGGTGGGCGTTCAGGCTTTTCGATAATCTCCAGCCATTTTTTTGAATAACTTTGTGCAGAGTCCAAATTTTGCGGCATATAAACTCCTTATGAAAAACAATCCAATAATCAAATAAGGATCTTGGTCAGATACTTATTGATCGTATTCTTCAGGTCGTAATTTCCGAAGAGCATCCCTTATTGGAGTTAAACCCAAGTGATGGAATGGATTGGTATCCATCGCATTGCCATCCACATCGGTAATCGGCATGGGCGCATCCCTTTTTTGGGTGGCCAGTGAAAATACCACCATGGAAATCAAGGAGACCAGGAAAGCCCCCAAGGAGGCAATGTAGACCGCATCCCAAAAGGCGCAATCAACGTCACCCTCGCAGACTGCCAAGGTAGACAGACCGCCCAGCCCCTGGTTGTAGGCGAGCCAGGTTAGCAGTCCCCAACTGACAAACCCTCCGATCACGGCTGCCACTGCGCCATATCGATTGGCTTTCTTCCAATACATTCCAAAGGCGAAGGGCACGAATAATCCCACCAGCAGAAGCGTCCATGCGACCACGCCAAGTTCATATATAACGGCGGCAGATACGGCGATTATGATCCCGATGAATCCGTTAACACCGACCATGATGCGCGTCCATTTGACTTCACTTTTTGGATCCAGCTTCTTCCCAAAGACCGGGAACAAGTTTTGCGTTACGATCGAAGCCCCTGCCAACAATGAGCTGTCGGCGGTGCTCATCAAGGCGGAAGCAAGGGACGCCATGAAGATAGCTGTCAGTACCGGCGGCACATAAGACACCGCGGCGTGAATAAGAACATTGTCCGGGTTTTCCAGACCGGGATTGAGCGAGAACATCATGATGCCAATCAATGGCGACATGATTCCGAAGAACAGGTACAAAGCGCCAGCAAAGTATGTTCCCCACACAGCCGTCGATTCATTGCGGGCTGACATGGATCGCTGGAACAAATCCTGAGTCGGAACCGAGCCTAGGCCAATTGCCATCCAGGCTGCAGCCCAGTACATCCAGCCGTTTGCACCAAAGTAGCCTAGATAACCGGCATCCCCCTGCATATCCGGAAGCAGAGTGAATGGTTTTGGGTTATACAGGGTGGAGGAGATATTGGTCATCGCATCCCAGCCGCCTACTTGGTTAAGCACAGCAAGGAAGATCAATAACATACTTCCAGCAGTGAAGAACATCTGGATGAAATCGAGCAGAGTGTCCGCCAGCATGCCACCCAGCATGGTATAGCCCGATACCCAAACAGCGACAATAATCATGCCGACCTCGATCGGCACAGATGGGAACAATGCATTTACGATTGTCCCTGCAGCCACCATTTGCGCGCCCGTCCAGACGAAGTAGGTCATTAACTGGCAAAGGGAGGCCAGGATGGTCATGGATTTGCCGAAACGCCGTTCGAAGAAATCGACGACGGTCAGGTAGCGAGCACGGCGCATCAGGCGGGTGAAGAAAAAGCCTGAAATGAAAAGACACAAGGCCGCACCAAACGGATCGAATATAACTCCTTGAAATCCGTATTGGTAGCCTGTCGAGGACGCGCCCATCAAAGTCTCAGCGGCAAACCAGGTGGCCATAACAGAAGCAGCCACGATGTAGACCGGCAACTTTCGACCGGCAACGATGTAGTCCGCTGCATTTGAGACTTTGCGGGATGCCCAAATGCCGACACCCATTCGAATAAGGAAAAATCCTACGATGAATGTGACAATGAGCCAGACATAGGGATAGCCTTCAAGATCCATTTGTTCCTCCTCCTGCAAGAATTGTCCCGCCGCCAAGGCGGGTGGATAAAAAACCTATAAGGGTGTTGAAACCCTAAAGGTTAAGTGCCTAAAACTTTCTCGTCCATTCCTTCGGCCATCGTTCAACGACCACTTTCTTCTGGGTGAAGAACTCCACCGCATCCATGCCTTGTCCATGCATGTCGCCAAAGAAGGATTCCTTCCAACCGCTGAAGGGGAAGAAGGCCATCGGTGCCGCCACGCCAATGTTGATGCCGATGTTCCCGGCTTCCACCTCATAGCGGAACTTCCGTGCCGCGGACCCGCTCGATGTGAACAGGCTGGCCTGGTTGCCATACGCCTGGCTGTTTGCCAGCGTGATCGCTTCGTCGATCGTGTTGACGTGCATCAGCCCCAGCACCGGCCCGAAGATCTCCGTCTTCCAGATCTCGCTGCCCGGTTTCATGTCCATCAGAATGGTGGGACGCACAAACGAGCCGCCTTCGTATCCCTTGATGACCGTCCCCCGTCCATCCACCGGCACCGACGCTCCTTCGGACGCCCCGAGTCCGATCAACTGCTCGATGCGGGCTCTGCTCTGGCTGACTGATGACGGCTCCCATCTGGATGCCGTCATCGAGTCCGTAGCCCACCTTGCGGGTGGCGGCTGCGTCGCACATGGCTTCGTTGAATTGGTTGCGCGCCTCGCCCACGGTCACCGCCCACGAGACAGCCAGGCAGCGCTGCCCTGCGCAGCCGAAGGCGGAATCGGCGATGATCTTGACCGCCATGTCCATATCTGCATCTGGCAGAACGACGACGGGATTCTTTGCCCCGCCCTGTGCCTGAACCCGTTTCCCGTTGGCGGAAGCGCGGCTGTAGAGATATTTCGCCACATTTGACGAACCGACGAAGGTGATCGCGCGGATCTCGGGGTGGTCGAGAATCCCATCCACCGCTTCCTTGGCGCCATTGACCAGGTTGATCACACCTTTCGGCAAGCCCACCTGCTCGATCAGCTTGAAGATGAACTGCATGGTCATCGGTACCTTTTCGGATGGCTTGACGATGTAGGTGTTCCCGCATGCCAGTGCATAAGGCAGGTACCAGAAGGGGATCATCCCCGGGAAGTTGAACGGTGCGATGGTGGCGCACACCCCCACCGGCTGGCGCAGCATGATCTCGTCGATGCCGGGGGCGATGTCCTCGCTGATCTCCCCCTTGGACATCATGGGGATGCCGCAGGCGACCTCCACGTTCTCGATGGCGCGCACCATCTCCGCCTTGGACTCCTCAAAGGTCTTCCCGCACTCATTGGTGATGAGTCGGGCGATCTCGTCCATGTTGGTTTTCATCAGGTCGCGCAGTTTGAACAGGTACTGGACCCGTTCCTGGGCTGGCGTCCGTCGCCAGGCTGGAAAGGCTTCCGAGGCTGCTTTCGCTGCCGCATCCACTTCAGCTTTGCCGCAAAGCGGCGTCCGGGCAATGGCCTGTCCGGTGGCAGGATTTATCACGTCAACAGTAATTCGATACCTTAGGTTCGACCCATTCGCCATTAATGAAATTCAGGATTTTTTCCATGGTGTAATCTCGTTGTTTTGTAAGATTAGTTCTGAACCAATTTATCGCTGATCTCAAGAGCCTTTTCGACGATGGCAAGACCTTCGTCGATTTGCTGTTGTGTTATGCACAAGGGAGGAACGACAAAAACCATGCTCCCCATGTTATTCGCCATAATGAATGTGAACAGCCCATTCTGTCGAAGGGATTTGCCTATTTCGGCCATCACGGACGAAGGGAATATATCCTTGGTTTCCCGATTTGCAACAAGTTCGATGGTCGAGAATAATCCGATATAGCGCACATCCCCAATGGAAGGATGCCGCGTCTTTAGGTCTTCCAGTGCCTCCCCCAGATATTTTCCAACCGTTGCTGCATTTTTGATCAATCCGTCGTCTTCATAGACATCGATGGTCGCTAAAGCAGCAGCACAGGCCAAGGCATGTCCGTTATACGTCAGCCCGGCATACAAATACTTGTCGTCGAAGAACTGCGCAATTTTTTCAGATACAATCACTGCCCCCAGGGGAACATAACCCGATGTAATTCCCTTGGCCGTGGTGATCATGTCCGGGACCACATTCCAATTATCGACAGCAAACCACTTTCCTGTCCTGCCCCAACCGCTCATTACTTCATCCGAAATGAGCAGGATGCCGTGTTTGTCACAGATTTCCCGTCACGCGAGGCCAATAATCATCCGGCGGGACGATGATTCCATTGGAGCCGACAACTCCCTCCATGATAATCGCTGCGATCTTGTCGGCGCCTTCGTATCGAATGACCTCCTCCAGATGCGAAATGCACTCGCGTTTGCACGATTCCTTCTTTTGACCAAACGGGCAGCGGTAGCAGAATGGATCCAGAAAATGCACCCCACCCGGCATGGTGGGTTCGACAGCCAGACGGCGATAATCTCCGGTCAGCGCGATCGAGCCGTGGGTCGCGCCATGGTAGGACCTGTAACGAGCAAGGATTTTATTTCTGCCTGTATAGAATCGGGCAATTTTTATCGCATTTTCGTTGGCTTCCGACCCGCCCAAAGTGAAGAAGGTTTTTTTGAGATTGCCCGGAGTAACCTCAGCCAGCTTCCTGCCAAGCAGCCCCCGCACATCGGTCGCATTTCCCGGGTGGACAAAGGTCAAACGGGCAGCCTGATCCTGAATGGCTTTCACCACTTTCGGATGTTGGTGCCCGATATTTGTATTCATCAATTGCGATGAGAAATCCAGGTATCGCTTCCCATCAGCGTCCCAAAAATAAACTCCTTCCGCTCTTGCAACAGGAATTGGGTTTACCTGTCCCTGTACCGACCAGGAGAAAAAAGTGTATTCCCGGTTTAGTTGAATGATTTCCTGCGAAGTAAGCTCGGACAAGATTCCTCCTGGGATTTTTTTAACTTGGATTTATCGAGCAACAGACTTTACGCATTCGCTGAATGCGGTCAATGTGTCGTCTATGTCTGTATCAGAATGGGAATAGCACAAGAACCATGGTTCTCGGGCGTCATGGTCGGGCATCACACCTCGCTCGATCAAGGCTTCGACCAGTCGAAGATAATAATCCTTCTCAGATTCATTCCATTCTCTCTGGCTGGTTACCTTTTCCAAACCCACGGCAAATGAGAACATTGCGGGATACCCATTCATGCAATGCTGGATTCCGGCTTCGGTGAATATATCGGAAATCCCATCCATTAGCCGTTGCCCTCTTTCTTCGAGGGTTTTCATGACTGGTTCATTTTCAAGGACAGTAAGGGTCGCCCAGGCAGCCGCAACCCCTGGTTTATTATTGTTATACGTCCCACCTTGAGCAACTCCGTGTCCAATGATGCCCATGATTTCCGATTTCCCGCCAAACGCCGCCAATGGGTATCCATTTCCAAGCGCCTTGGCATAAGTCGCGAGGTCCGGTTTAATATTGTAGTATTCCTGGGCGCCGCCATTCGCAATACGGAAACCTGTCTTTACTTCATCCAGAATGAATACCACTCCATGCTCATCACAGGATTTGCGGATGGTTTCAAGGTAACCAGGCTCCGGCAGGATAGCGCCGCAATTCCCCTGGCATGGCTCAGTGATCACGGCAGCAATTTGGTCTCCTCGATCTTTCATCACCCGCTCAAATCCCTCCACATCATTGAAGGCAAGCGTGATAATTCTTTCTCCAAGCACGCGAGGGATACCGGACGAGGCTGGAACCGGGATCGGATTGCGTTTGTTCCCATAGGCTTCCGATGGAGCATACGTGGACCATAAGGTGTAATCCTGGAAACCGTGGTAATTCCCTTCGAATTTTAGAACCATTTCGCGACCCGTATAGGCTCTGGCCACACGGATGGCATGCATGGTTGCCTCCGTTCCTGAGCACGCAAAGCGGACCATTTCGACACCTGGGCACAGGCGCACGATTTTTTCCGCGACATCGATCTCAAGTTCTGTGGTCATCGCAGCCATCGTGCCGTATTCAATTTCCTCCCTCACCTTGGCGTTCACAACATCGTAAGCATGGCCCAAAATAATGGGACCAAAAGCCAGACGATAATCGATGTACTTATTTCCGTCGACATCCCATAAATATCCATTTTTCGCCTTGGCCATGTATGGCGTGATTCCCTCCCCCCAATAACGGAAATTGGAATTGACCCCAAGCGGCATGACCTCTTCCGCCCGTTTCTGCAAATGCTTACTTTGATCGAATGGCATATTATTCATTGCGATTCCTTTCCATAAGGGCAGCGAAAGCGTATCACCGCGAGACCGATCCAGATGGAAACCGCCATTGATAGACATCCTTTAATACCAAAGGAACTATGGATGTCGTTGTTTTTCTTACTCCCGGAAGCTTGCCGACAACGCCAGTAATAAAAGCATAAACTTCGGTCGTGTCCCTGGCAATGATTTGAATCGAGACATCCGTCTCGCCAATTGAGCAGGCGACATAACTAATATTTTCATAGCCGGCCAGCTTCTCAGCCACATCCATGATGGAATCCGACTCGCACTCAAGCCAGACATCTGCAACAATTGGGTATCCAAGGGATTTGGGATTTACGACCGCAGTCAGAGCGATGACCTTTTCCTGCACCAACCGATCAATTCGATATCGCACGACTCTTTCAGAAATGCCGCCCCCAATACGACGGGCAATCTCTGAAGCTGGCATGCGGCCATCTTCAAGTAGTAAATCAACGATCTTGCGATCTGTTATGTCGTAATTGAACATTCTAATCGCCGATTGTTGCCGGAAGCTACATTCGCTCTATTAAATATAACCAAATATTAATAAAAAACAAGTTAATGTTTGCACCTGCCAACCGTGACAAACTCCACGTTGACGTAAGTAATTGGCGCAGGTATAATTGGCGTTCGGCATTATAACCACCTTATAGGAGCATAAACATGAGCAAAGATACCGCGGTGGACACCGCGATTAAACCGAAGCAGCATTTCTCGGGAAAGGTTCTAAAAACAAACATTGCGGGGGCGATCATAGATATCGGTGCAGAATTACCCGGCGTGATCCACATCTCCCAAATTCAAAAGAATCCTGTAAACAAAGTAGAAGATGTACTCAAAGCGGGTCAAACGGTGGATGTTTGGGTGCGGCGTGTCAAGAACGATAGAATTGAGTTGACCATGATCCAGCCATTGGAATACGAATGGAAGGATCTGAAACCTGAAATGATCGTAAAAGGTAAAGTTGTGCGCCTCGAAGCCTACGGTGCATTCGTCGATTTTGGTGCCGAGCGCCCTGGCATGGTGCATGTCAGCGAAATGACTCACGGCTATGTGAAAACTCCAGGCGACGTCGTAAAAGTAGATGATGCGGTTGAAGCAATGATCATCGATGTCGATCGAAAAAAGAAACAAATCCGGCTGAGCATGAAAGCCTTAATTCAGCAACCCGAAGAAGTGCCGACAGAACCTGTAAAACCCGAGAAAAAACTCAAGAACAAGCGCGGCAAGGCATCCAAGCAGGAGACTGAAGTCAACACAGAACCCCCCGCCCCGCCCGAACCAACCGTCTTTGAACTTGCCTGGCAGGAAGCACTTGAAAAACAGGGGTCCAAAAAGGTTGCCAAAAAAGACAAAAAGGTAAAATCCAGCAATAAACAGCAGGACGACATCCTTTCCAGAACTCTTCAGGATCGCCTGCCGACAGGTGGCTAAGACTCTTCAAACAGATACAAAAATCCCGTCATGTCTGACGGGATTTTTTGTTGGTAGATTCTATCTCGTTTATTCAGGGATGTTACTGAATAAACTGGCTAATCCCGACCGTGTCTTCAAAGCTATTGAGGAACAACATGACTGCCAAGGTCATAGGCACAGCAATTATGTATCCAAATGATCCCAGTAGCCAACCCCAAAACAGGAAGGATACAAACACAAGCATTGGCGACAATGACAACCCGCGCCCGGTTACTATTGGAGAAATTATCTGCTCAGCCAAACCATTCACAATGAGGCAAATCAAGATAAAAATCGTCAGAAGTTCCAATCCCCCTATCGCAAAGGACAACAATCCTGGAGGTACGCAGGCAATAAACATGCCAATATAGGGGATATAACTCAGGACAAATGTCAGTAAAGCCCACAAAAATGCATTCGGGATTCCCAACAATACACAAGCCAGACCAATCCCTAATCCCGTGATGGCATTTACCAATGTTCTGAGAACAAAATAACGCGATAGATTTTCGACATAAGCATGGGTCTTACGCGGTAAAGGATGCGTTTCGCCGAATTTCTCCCGCATGTTGGCCATAATTAATGGACCTCCTGCAAGGATAAACATAAACAGGAGGAATATTAAAATTAACCGACCGATGATATCGGTCATTGCACCAATGAAACCGGTAAGGAAGCTTGAAATTGCAGTCGCATCGACAGATTTCAACAGGCCACTTGAACCCGTGGAAATCATTGAAAAAGAATCCAATTGAGCGGCAATGGAATCAATTTTTTGCGTAATCTCTGGACCATACTCCTGTCCGATAGCAATGGTTTGAGAAATGGCCATGGACAATACCCAGCCAATAAACACCAATATCAGAATAAACAGGATCGTTGTTAATAAAAATGAAATGACGCGAGGAAATTTCTTCTTTAGCATTGCTCCATGAACTGGTTTTAATACTGCCACGAACATTAATGCCAGGACAAACGGACCCACGATGAATGCGGTTGCTTTCATCCCTGCAAAAACGACAACCATGGCCGCTAAAATCGCAAGTGGTTTCATCACTGAAGCAAGTTTTAATTCCATTTCAACCTCCAAGACCTCAATGTATCAAAAGGGATTATAAGCTCAAATATTAGAAATAATAACTAATTCACCTGTTTGACATACGCGTTAATATCTGATACGATTTGTCCAATTATAAACATATATGGAGGCCGCTATGCTTCAAGAAACTGGAATTCAATCCGTGACGCTCTCTCCTGAAGCTGTCACAGCCGTACGCAACATAATGGACGAAAAGAAACTTGACGGGTATGCGCTTCGTGTTTTCGTCGCTGGTGGAGGCTGCTGTTCCGTGCAGTTTGGAATGGCATTGGATAATCAGATTCGCGACAACGACCTGACGTTTGAATCGGATGGGATTCAGGTGATCGTTGACGATGCTTCCATGAAATACCTGCAGGGGGGAAAAATTGATTTCGTGAACGATCCCCGGCACGGACAGGGTTTTATTGTGGACAGTCCCTCGGCGAAGAAGGAAACCGGGGAATGTGGCTGCGGAAACCACGATAAAATATCACATGAGAAAGATGATAGCACGTGCGCCTGCGGAGGAAGTTGCGGTTGCAACTAGAATCAAAAAGAGACCTGAACGGTCTCTTTTTGATTCTAGTGTTATCGACGGAAATAGGAAATTAGAACGCCGATACCCCCGACAAGCGCTAATCCAAAGATCACCAAGCCCATCGGGATTCTGCCGGTGGGAGAATTCTGGCTAACATCTTCGAATTCAGGGACGACCAATTCGGGTGCCGGAGTAAAAGTGGGCAGCCGTGTGGGAGTGGACGGGATGACAAATGCAGCCGCAAGTGTAGGGTCAATGGTTGGCGTCGTTTGGGGCGTAGGAGTTGGAGGCGGCTCGACTATCGGCAGAAAACCAATTTCCTTAAATGTGACGAGGGGCGCGTAAACCCATCCCACATTCCCGGGTACTCCAGGATAGTAAATCATGATCCAGGTCTCACCGGGTGAACGCCCCAAAGCGGGAGCTTCCTGACCCGGGTACATGATCCCAATTGTCGGATAGAATCTCGAACTTGGGCCTGAACGAACGTTTATTTGTTCTTCGTAGGTCACAAAAATAATTGGTCCTGTCGCAGTGCCGGTTACTGTGGGAATAGAACCCGTCGGCTGCTGAGCTGTGGCAGAGGTCGGAAAAGGAATCCCAGCCATTAAAGCGATGAGCCAAAGACCAGCGGACATCAATAACCAGATTTTCCCTCGCTGTTCACGCATATACAACCTTTAAGATTAGCCCTCGTATATCTTCCTGAATCTGTATTTCTACTTGAAAGCGAACCGATTATAATCCAGAATATGGAACGACGCATCTTTCACGGAAATATCACGCCCAAATCTATTGCCCACGCCCTGGCTGGAACTTTTCAGCGGGGAAATTTACGTACACAACTCCTTGGGGAGGACGAGGACTTGATTGTGCAGATCTCAAGTCGTCCCGGCGCAAGCAGCGGGGGCCAGACTGCGGTGACCATCCACCTGAAAAAAGTCGAGGACGGCGTTTTGGTCGAAATCGGCGAGCAATCCTGGCTGGGAGTAGCTGCCAGTATCGGATCCACGGCAATTTCGACTCTGTTAATCCCTGGAATCTGATTGGCCGCCTCGATGACCTCGCTCAGGATATCGAAAACATCCAACTCATAGATAAGGTCTGGCAGACCATAACCAAGACGGTCAGAACTGCAGGCGCGAGCATGCAATTATCAGACCGTCTCCTCAGGTTAACCTGCACTTATTGCGGAACAGCCAACCAGGTTGGTGAAGGAAATTGCATCGCGTGCGGTGCGCCATTAGGGAAGGATCAGCCTCGCGCCTGTCCAAAATGCGGGTTTGTTGTTCTTCGTGATGAAAGAAAATGCCCTAGTTGTAATCAACCACTCGTGTGAAATATTTGAGGCGGCCAATAGGCCGCCTCTTCTTATTGGTAAATTTCAGGATTAACACAGTAGGGTAGTTTCCTTCCCTCCAGCCCCGCCAATAGATTTTCACAGGCCATTTCAGCCATTTTTTTCCGAGTATTGTGTGTGGCTGAACCGATATGGGGCACAATAAGGCAACTGGGCAATGTATATAAGGGATTACCGGGGGGTAGTGGTTCAGGATCGGTGACGTCCAGCGCAGCGCCGGAAATCCAATGTTCACGAAGTGCTTTTGCCAGCGCATCCATATCCACAATGGGACCCCTCGCAGCATTCACGAGAATGGCATTTTTCTTCATCACTTTTAGTGCCTTCTCGTTTATTAGTCCCCTTGTGGATTGATTGAGTGGTGTATGGATAGTGACAAAGTCACTGGTCGCGAGCAGCTCTTCCAGAGTAACGTATGTTCCTTTTGCAGCAATCTGCGGTTTAGTATCCGAATAAATGATATTTAAGCCAAATCCAAAAGCACGTTCAGCCACCGCCTTGCCGATTTTTCCCATCCCGATTATCCCCAGGGTGGCTCCGCGGAAATCGGCACCCAACCAACCTGCCGGCTCCCATAACTTCCACAACCCATTGCGGGCATCTGCGGCCCCTTCAGGAAGCCTCCTGGCAGCAGAAAGAAGTAATGCCATGGTCAAATCCGCTGTTGCATCAGTCAACACATCCGGGGTGTTACCAACAGGGATTTTTCTCATGGAGCAGCTTTCCATATCAATATTATCAACGCCAACAGCCATATTGCTGACTACGCGCAACCTGGGTGATTTTGAGAGTATTTCAGCATTCACTTTGTCGAACAGCAGAGAGAGTATCCCTTCTGCCTCACCAAGTTTTTCCACAAGATGAGGAGCAATTCCGGCGTAGTCCGCTGGACCAACCAACGCTCTCACACGATCGTTGAGCGATCTGGTCCATTCCGGAGGCAAAGGATGAGTCATGATGATCAAAGGCTGTTCGGACATTGGCCTATCCATTCTTGCAGGGTAAATTTCCCAAGCACAAATCCATCACAGTATACGAAAATTTTCCCCACATTGCAATATTATTAATGCCTTGCACAAATAGCACAGCAGAACGTATAATAGATATAACCTAACCTAGGGGCATTCATACGAGCATGGGACTTTCACTCGACAACCTCGAACAACGTCTGCAGTCTTTGATTGAAGTTCATCTGGTCAATCTTCTACCCGGAAGAAAGACTGAAGATGTAATAGCAAAGCAACTTGCCACTGCGGTGAAATCCAATATTTCAGAGGGCCAACCTGTACCAAATCGGTATATAATATTTGTCAACCCTAAAGCGCTAGATCAGTGGAACAAAGATCCGCGTTTGCTCGAAGGTTTATCTCAAATTCTTCGTCTGATTGCCAGTGAAGCCAATTTCAAGTTCGAGGCCCCGCCTTCACTGACTTTCTCGACAGACCCCTCCCTGGGTTTGGACGAGATAAAAATTTCGGGCGCCAACCAACCGATAGAGGTCGCAGAGACACAAAACATGCCCCAGAATTCTGAAGGCGTGATCGCCGACGAAACAATCCCTAAGAATGCCTTCCTTATCATAGGTGGAGTGAGGGTTTTTCCACTCAGCCAGCCTGTAATTAATATCGGCCGGCGGATGGATAATAACTTGGTCATCGATGATCCCCGTGTCTCCAGGTATCATGCGCAGATTCGCGCCATCAAAGGCCGTTACGTGATATTTGATTTGAATTCGACCGGTGGCACCTACGTAAATGGTCAGCGGACCAACCAGACCGTTTTATATCCTGGTGATGTTATCTCCCTGGCCGGTTTGCCAGTCATCTTTGGTCAGGACAATCCTCCTGCTTACACCAAGGGCAGCACCGCTCCAATTTCCCCGGTTTCCAGCGAACGACCTACCGCGACTCTCAAACCCATAGAAAAACCAGAAACCGATAAATGACCGGTGAGGTTCTGCTTGCGCTTCGACTAATTGTCGGTGTGAGTCTTTTTGCATTCCTGGGGTGGGTGCTCTGGCTTCTGTGGAGCGATATGCGTATTCAGGCTGGATTGTTGGCATCTCGCAATGTGCCCCCTTTGAGTCTTCTCATTCAGGTGGGCGACGAATCCCCTCAATTGATCAATTACTCCCAGGCTGAAATTACTATTGGAAGAGACCCGGCTTGCGAATGCTTATTGCAAGATGATGCGGTTTCGACTCACCACGCCAGACTGGCTTACCATCATTCGCAATGGTGGTTGGAGGATCTGGGGTCAAGAAATGGGACAAAATTGAACTCTGAACTACTCACCAACCCGACGGTGGTAATATCAGGGGATAAATTACTTTGCGGTCACTCGTCTTTGACCATTGTGATCAACCAGCAATAACAATTTCCATCTTGTAAAAATATGAATGTTGATTCTGGAGAATACTCCATGGAAGAAAATGTATCATTTGCGGTAATTGGGGGCTCGGGATTATATTCCATGCCCGGTTTGAATGATGTTAAAGAACTGGACTTAAGCACACCTTTTGGAAAACCCAGCTCCCCAATAATCCTGGGGACTTTGGAAGGCAGGAGGATCGCTTTCCTGGCACGGCACGGGATTGGACACCACATCTCCCCTACGGATGTCAATTATCGTGCAAATATATTTGCCTTAAAAATGGTAGGCACTACACAAATTGTGAGTATTTCAGCATGCGGTTCACTCAAAGAGGAGTATGCACCAGGGCAGATTGTTTTCCCTGATCAACTGTTTGATTTCACACACCTTCGTCCCCGCTCGTTTTTTGGAAAGGGGATGGTCGCTCATATCGGCGCAGCTGATCCATTCTGCAGCGAGTGGTCCAATTTGGTCCGCGCTAACATTCAAAAAACAGGCGCTATAGTACATTCAGGTGGAACACTGATTACGATCGAAGGACCAAGATTTTCCACCAAGGCGGAATCGAATACGTTCAGATCGTGGGGATTTTCCATCATTGGGATGACCGCGTCACCCGAAGCATTCCTCGCCCGCGAGGCTGAAATGTGTTATACGACCATGGCACATGTGACGGATTACGATGTATGGCATACTAGTATGGAACCGGTCACAGTAGACATGGTTATCAAAACCTTAAATCAAAACACCAGTATTGCACAAGACGGTATCCGTAATCTTGCCTTGAGCTTCAAAGAGAGAAATTCATGTCCCTGTCAAAACGCATTATCTTCAGCATTGATCACAAATCCCGAAGCGATCGACCCAATTACCAAAGAGAAGCTGAACTTGTTGGTCAAGAAATATTTATGAATGCGCTATCCATTTAATTGATGCGGTTTCTCTTCTTGCGAAACCAGGTTAAATCTACCGAAATCCCATTGCGCTAACCCAAATTAATTCCGTGAATATTCCTATCCTTTCAGCCCGATCCATTGAGCGCCGCTTGTTGATTTTCGCAATAGGACTTCTTTTCCTGTTGGCCACTATTTTGAGCCTTTCTCCTGCGGCCAGGGAGCGTGCCTGGAATGTGGAATACCGTTGGTCGCATTGGGTTGGATTCATAATTTGGGCAGGGACAGCATTGTCAGTCCATTGGATGTATCGCAAAAAACTTCAGGACACGGACGCTTTTATTTTTCCATTTGCAGCATTTCTATCCGGTTTGGGCATTCTATTAATTTGGCGCCTCATTCCATCATTTGGAATGCGTCAAACATTATGGTTTGTTGTGGGCGGTGCTGTATTTATTCTTGGAGCAAGGCATTTTCATAAAATTTCACTCCTGCGGCGATATAAATATATCTTACTGATGAGTGGACTTTTCCTAACCGGGCTCACGCTCCTCCTTGGGACAAACCCACTCGGAGATGGACCAAGATTATGGCTCGGGTGCTGCGGTGTATACCTTCAACCTTCAGAACCCTTGAAGCTAATTCTGGTTATCTATCTGTCCGCATATTTTGCAGACAACCTGCCATTCCGGCAGGGTTTTTTCCCGTTGGTCCTTCCAACGTTATTGATGACGGGCTTGGCGCTACTCATCCTTGTTGTCCAAAGGGATTTGGGAACTGCCTCTATCTTTATTTTTCTTTATGCGTCCATTTTATATCTTGCTACCGGTCGAAAACGGGTAATCCTGGCCAGTCTCTTCATATTGATCATGGCCGGTGTAGTTGGATTCTTCGCGGTGGATATTATCCAAATCAGGTTGCAGGCCTGGCTTAACCCATGGTCCGACCCAAGCGGCTCAGGATACCAGACGATCCAATCCCTGCTGGCAATTTCCAATGGAGGTCTGCCAGGCCGCGGACTCGGGATGGGCTACCCAGGCCTTGTTCCAGTAGCTATTTCAGATTTCATATTTTCTGCAATGGCTGAGGAGATGGGGTTAATAAGTACCGTCCTGCTGCTCTGCTTTTATTCCATCATTATTTCCAGGGGTATCCGAATTGCTATGAGAGCCCAGGATACATTTCGACGACTCCTGGCTGCAGGCCTTACCGCTTACCTTGGAGCTCAAAGCATTCTCATCATCGGAGGAAATCTCCGTCTACTGCCTCTTACCGGAGTCACCTTGCCTTTTCTATCGTATGGCGGGTCTTCTCTGTTGACGTCAATGATTGCCATCCTGCTCATCGCAATTATTGGAAGCCAACCCGATGAAGATCCTGCTCCACTTCAAAATCCCGCTCCCTACCTGCACCTTTCTTTATTATTTTTTATTGTGCTTTTTGGGTTGGCAATTACCAATTCCTGGTGGTCCGTTTGGCGGGCGGAGGACTTGCTCACGCGAACGGACAATCCACGTCGCGCGATATCTGACGTTTACGTCGCCAGAGGCGACCTGGTCGATAGATCGCTTCAGCCCATCAATATTACAACAGGTGAATCGGGCTCGTATTTACGTCAATACCTTTACCCTGATCTAAGTCCTGTTACGGGATATGTCAATTCCATATTTGGACAAAGCGGACTGGAATTGAACCTGGACCCCTATCTAAGAGGATTACGAGGCAACCCTGAACACCAAATCTGGTGGAATCGACTTTTGTACGGAACCCCTCCTCCAGGGTCAACAGCACGCCTCAGCATTGACTTGCAAGTTCAGTCCAATATCGATGAACTGCTTCGCGGACACAAGGGGTCAGCCATTCTACTCAATGCAAAAACGGGTGAAATTCTAGCAATGGCCTCGCATCCAACTTTCGATCCAAACATCTTGAGTGAAACTGGAAGCCTGCTAATTAAAGACCCCGATGCGCCTTTGTTGAACCGCGCCTCCCAGGGATCATATCCAGCGGGATCCATTCTCTCACTGTTTAATCATGCGATGGAACTGGAAAAAGGGGCTGCTTTAACGAAGCAGGAAATAATTGATCTTTACACAATGCTGGGATTTTATGACCCACCGGAAGTCAATCTTCCGGTCGGACCCGTATCCACGACCGGTGCCATTGAACAAATAAGGATTAGTCCGCTTCAGGCAGCGCTTGCAGCATCCACCCTGGCAAATGAAGGATTGAAGACCGCGGGGCAAATCGTCTCAGGAATAAAACCACAAAATTCAGATTGGATAATCCTTTCACCCCAAAAGAATTCAGTCCAAATCTTCAGCCCAGCCGTTGTCGATGCGGTAACCGAAAGCGCCCTGATCTCCATGCAACCCTACTGGAGAATAATAAACGAAGACACATCATCGACTTCAGGGATAGCCTGGTTCATTGGTGGAACACCCTCCGGCTGGAAAGGGACGCCATTGATTGCTGTTGTCGCGCTCGAAGACGGAGATTCTGGAGATGCCGATTTTATAGGTCAGGAATTATTAAAATCAGCACTTGAGGAATGATTTGAGTCAAATATAAAACCATCAAGTCGTCCAAGTTGAACAACTTGATGGTTTTTTCTTTTTCGCTCTGGTTATTTAGAGCTGTAGCCAGGTCCCTTTTTAAAATAATCGTAGTTGAGCTGCTTATCGGGAGTAAGATCGACCACCTCGCCCTTTTCCAACTTCTTGGCGGTTTCAAGGACTACGGCGTCTCCGTGATGGTTTTTTCCCTCGTAGTGTCCGCTCAACCCTACCCGGCTGATGAATTCCCCACCCTTGGCTGTGTACGCTGAAGGAACTTCGTCCTCGGGGAAGATAGCTGCCCACGGACATTCGGGAACACATGCACCACAATCGATGCAGGTATCCGGGTCGATGTAATACCACGGCCACTCCTCAACCGGCTTGCCCGGGACAATACATTCCACTGGGCAAACTTCGACGCAACCGGAATCACGCAAACACAAGCTGGTGATAATGTGAGTCATACCATTCCTCCTAGAGAATAATAAAAATTAAAAGCCAGACATTATTATTATATCTGGCTTCGTGCTCTCATGCAATTGCTTTCATGATTATTTGAACCGACGACCGACTTCAGCCCAATTAACTACATTCCACCAGCTGGACACATACTCAGCGCGGCGATTCTGGTATTTCAAGTAGTAAGCGTGCTCCCAAACATCCAATCCCATCAACGGGGACATACCCTCGCTCATGGGGTTGTCTTGATTGGCAGTGGAGACTATGGCCAGCCCTCCATCAGACTTCTTAACCAGCCATGCCCAACCCGATCCAAATCTGCCATTCGCGGCTTTCTCGAACTCTGTTTTGAAATTGGCAAAATTACCAAAGGTTGACGTGATTGCTCCGTTCAGGGCTCCCAAAGGTTCGCCGCCGGCTTTAGGCGCCATGATCTCCCAGAACATGGTATGGTTCCAGGTTCCGCCACCATGATTACGCACGACAGTTCGGATATCCTCCGGAACACTATTCAAGTCCTTAAGAAGTTCTTCGAGTGATTTGGAAGCAAGCTCCGGATGTTTTTCGAGAGCACCATTAAGGTTGTTGACATAAGCCGCATGATGCTTATCGTGGTGAATTTGCATGGTTGTGCTGTCGATAAAAGGTTCCAAAGCGTCAAAAGCATATGGAAGCGCGGGTAATTCAAAGGCCATTTTCTTTCTCCTATTCTTATATTGCTTTAAAATTGACGGTTGATAATCCTGATTTAGGATATTATTAATCAGATTTTAGTCGTCGGCTGGACTCGTGTCAAGGCGACAATTATGGTGAAATTTATCCCCTAATAGGATTATGGGTTATCACCCCTAAAAATTACTGGGAAACTTGAAACCCCTATGAGCTCGAGACCTTCCAAGCCTGTAATCACGCTAGCCATTATGGGTGGAATTCTGGCGGTATCCACTGCTTCCGTTTTCATTCGATTCGCGCAGGAATACGCTCCCTCACTTGTAATTGCTGCGCTGAGACTGGTGTTCGCCAGCCTGATACTTTCCCCGTTAGCCTTGAGCAAACATCGAACTGAGTTGGTATCAATAAACAAGCGGGCTGTGGTTTTAGCGATTGCATCAGGAACATTTCTGGCATTTCATTTCGCCACCTGGATCTCATCCCTCGAATACACCACCGTTGCCAGTTCCGTTGTTTTAGTGACCACTACGCCGTTATGGGTGGCACTGCTTTCCCCGTTGGTGCTTAAGGAACCGATCACTCGACCGGTTATTTGGGGGATGCTGTTAGCCCTTCTTGGAGGTTTAGTCATTGGATTAGCGGATGCATGCCGCTGGGACAACGGATTAATCTGCCCCTCTGCTGAAGTTCTTTTTAAAGGTCAAGCTGGATGGGGAAATTTCCTGGCATTGGTCGGCGCATGGATGGCTGCTGGATACCTATTAATCGGCCGCAGCTTGCGTGCCAGGATGACCCTTATTCCATATGTTTTCGTAGTGTATGGAATAGCTGCAGTTGTTCTTCTCGTCATTATGTTTGCTTCTGGTCAAACTGCCCTTCATCTGCCCCCCCAGGCTTACTTCTGGATTCTTTTACTGGCTATTTTCCCGCAACTCTTGGGGCATTCAACCTTTAACTGGGCTCTTAAATATTTGCCCGCGTCATTGGTCTCAATTACCCTGCTTGGAGAACCTATCGGGTCCACCATTCTGGCGTTCATTATCTTGAAAGAGGTCCCATCATTTCCCGAATTGTTTGGTGCAGCTTTCATCCTGGTGGGAATATATATTGCCTCCCGCCCGTCAAATTCCAATGACATTGAGGAAGCCGCTGTAAGTAACGAATAAAAAAATCCACGCGTTATTTGACGTGGATTCTAATTTAAGCCTTTCGGTTTCTATCGTTGATAAAGGTAATTTAAGTCCAAAAGCCATGCTTTCAGCTCGGGGCTCAAGGCGGTCTCAGGCATTCGCCACATCCAATTGCCCGTTTCCTTGCCGGGGAAATTCATGCGAGCTTCAGTTCCAAGCCTGAGAAAATCCTGCAAGGGAGCAATGGCAATGGCTGCAACGGAACTCCATGCCGCTCTGATCAAATCACCCGCAAAATCGTCGCCGCTCCGACCGAAATAACGGCGATAAAATGTCCTCTCATTTTCAGGTGCAGTGGAATACCATCCCAACGCAGTGTCGTTATCGTGTGAGCCTGTGTACACAACACAATTTTCGAGATGATGATGTGGCAGGAATGGATTGTCCGGGCCGGAAAAGCCGAATTGAAGGATTTTCATTCCGGCTAACTTAAAGGAATCCCTTAATTCAACTACATCCGGTGTTATCTCGCCCAAATCTTCAGCGAGGATGGGCAGATCGCCAAACGCGAATTTGATCGCGTTCAGGAAATCCGCTCCGGGGCCGGGCACCCATCTTCCCTTTTCAGCCGTTTTTGCATTCCCGGAGACCTCCCAATAGCCAGCAAAACCGCGGAAATGATCCAGGCGGACAATGTCCACCATGCTCAGAATGGCTGTAAAACGATTTATCCACCATTGGTACCCGTTAGTTTTATGAACTTCCCACCGATAAAGCGGATTCCCCCACAATTGACCGGTGGGTGAAAAATAATCCGGAGGTACTCCTGCCACGACCGTCGGGTGCCCGGAATTGTCAAAATAGAATAGTTCGGGATTGGACCACGCATCCGAGCTGTCATAGGCAACAAAAATCGGAATATCGCCGATGATCTTCACGCCTTTTTGGTTGGCATATTTCTTCACCGCCGCCCATTGACGGAAAAACAACCACTGCCTGAAAGCATGGCGGGAGATTTCTCCTGCTAGTTTTACTTTCGCAGCACTGAGGGCATCCGCTTTTCTCAGGCGCGAACCGGGCTCCCATGTGCCCCAGGCAGCACCGTCATGGGCATCTTTGAGCGCCATAAACAGGGCGTAGTCATCCAACCAGGAGGCATTAGCGTTGCAGAACGCGGCGAATTCGCTTCTCAACTCTTCGGAACCACTTTGTTCAAAATGCAAATAAGCAATATCCAACAAAACGGGCTTCCAGGTGAAAATTTCTCCGTAATCCACTTGACCAGCTGGAAACTCTGGAATTTCCTTAAGGTCTTCAGGCACCAAGAGATGGTCGTTGATTAGGACGTCTGGACTGATAAGATAGGGATTCCCCGCAAAAGCTGAAAAACACTGATAGGGTGAATCGCCATAACCGGTGGGACCGAGCGGCAGGACCTGCCAAAGCTTGCATCCGCTTTCAGAAAGAAAATCAATCCACTGAAAGGCTGCCGGTCCCAGGTCACCTATGCCATAGGGTCCGGGTAGACTTGTCGGGTGAAGCAATACCCCACTGGAACGAATTAGTTTCATGAACGCTCCTGTCGCTATTCACTGATCTCAAAAGGTTGACGCTTGGTTTGGACGAAGGAACCGGACTCGACGACCAGCGAATCAAAATCCGAAAACACCACATCCGTGCCAATTAAAGCACCTGGCTTAACTGCGATCTCAGGCGGCAACTTGCTGTTTTTCCCTATCAGCACCAGACCAAGGTCATTCGATTCTGTCCGATTACCCTCTGACATCACGCCTCCAACCGTTGATTTTTCCCCGACCTGAACACGCTTGTCAAGGATGGCTCTCTCAATCTTCGCTCCGGCATGGATTCTGCAATCCGTCATTAAAATCGACTCCCGAACCACCGCTCCAGTTTGAACCACCACTCCCGGAGACAAGATGCTGCTTTCAACTATCGCACCTCTCTCGATGATGCAACCATCCGACAACATGGAATTTGTAACCTTGCCATCGCGTTCAATCCAGACAGGAGGCCTTTCTTCAGTACGGGTATGGATGACCCAGCGTCTGTCATTCAATTTCAAAGGAGGATCAGGAACCAACAGATCCATCTGAGCTTGCCAGTAGGACTCAATCGTTCCCACATCCACCCAGTATCCGCTGTAAGGGTAAGCGAAAACTCTTCTCCCCTCCGCGACCAGGCGAGGCAGAATATTTCTGCCAAAATCATGAACGGAATCATGCTGGTGACGATCTGACCATAACGCCCGGTCAAGAACATTAAGGTTGAAGACATAGACGCCCATATTGGCAAGCGTCGATGGCGGGTTTTTCGGTTTTTCAATAAAAGATGTGACTTTGTAATACTCATCCACGCCTACGATGCCGTAGCGCGGAGCCTCTTCCGTGGGGACTGATACCGCGGCCATCGTTACGTCGGCTTGGTGATCAATGTGGAAGGTAATCAGCGCATCATAATCCATGGCATAAATGTGATCGCCGGACAAAACCAAAATATGATCCGGTCGATCTCTCTTGATGAAACTGAAATTCTGCTGTACCGCATCGGCAGTACCAACAAACCAATCAGTTCCAAAACGCGCTTTATAGGGAGTATAAATTCGTATTCCACCGGTGAAATCCCGATTGAGATCCCAGGGACCACCCGCCCCAATGTGCTCGATCAAGGATTGAGGCCGGTATTGAGCCATCATCATGACATCAAACAGCCCGGAATTGGTACAGTTTGACAATGCAAAATCAATAATTCGATATTTACCCGCAAAGGGTACAGCCGGTTTTGCACGTTTTGCAGTAAGGACACTTAGACGCGATCCCTCGCCGCCCGCCAGGATGACAACTCGTGTTTTCATATCATTGCTCCTGTCCTACGGAAATTGGAAAATCCACCAGGCACATCAATCAGCAACTTTGTTCGCTATCAATTGTTGATATAAATCCTGATATTGCCTGGCCGCGTTTTCCCAGGAGAAATCCTGGGACATTCCATTATGCTGCAGTCTCAACCACCGGTCCCGGTCGCCAAAAACAAGAAGCGCCTCTCTAAGGCAATTGGCGAAAGCTTCCGGCGAGGCATCGTTGAAAAGAAATCCCGTCCCGCTCACAGCATCGGTATAACCTCGAATGGTGTCATTCAAACCACCCGTTGCCCGCCCCACGGGTACACAGCCGTACCGCATGGCGATCATTTGCGCCAGACCGCAAGGCTCGTATCTTGAAGGCATCAGTAAAATGTCTGCCCCGGAATAAATAAGCCTGGACAGGCGTGCGTCATATCGAATCTCGGCGCAGACACGCTCTGGCATCTCGTCCTGCAAAGAGCGAACAGCAGATTCCAGGTAGGGGATTCCTGTGCCCAGGATGATCGCCTGCCAGTTTTGGTCAGTCGTCCGCCTTAATCCATCGACGGCGATGTCCACCCCTTTTTGCGGGTCCATCCTGGTTATCATCGCAAGAAGGGGAATTTCTGGATTAACCGGCAGCCCCAACGAAGATTGCAATTTTTCCTTATTTAAAGCACGGCGTTCCAGGCTGGCGCTATCATAATTCGCAGTCAGGGAAGAGTCAGTTCTTGGGTCCCACAGTTCCAAATCCAGTCCGTTTAGGATTCCCGAGAGGGCATCCGCCCGAGTGCGGAGAAAATCCTGCAAACCACAACCAAATTCCGGGGTCATTAATTCCAGTGCGTAGGCAGGTGAGACAGCAACTATGGCATCTGCCGTGGCTAGCGCCATGGGGAGAGGAAAATGACGCGCCCAATCCGGGAGGTACGGATTCGAGGAAGGGTGAAGTCCGTAAGCGCTCAAGTGCGGAGAAGCACCTCCTCCCATGAAAGGCAGATTGTGAACTTCAATGATCGATTTTATCAAATCATCGTGAGGCTCAGACAGCCGGTTACGAAGGGCATAAACGGCGGGGGCCGTATGCCAGTCATTGGCATGGATGATATCCGGCTGCCATCGAATATGCCGAATGAACTCCAACGCAGCGAGGGAGAAGAAAGTGTATTTTTCACCATCGATTGCCATGTCTGCAGAATAAACGGATTGCGCAGAGGATATCGGAGTCCCGTCCACCAAATAAACTGGTGTACCCGCCATCGACGTTTCAAAAACCTGGACAGGGACCCTCTGCCCGCCTCGCATGATGGAGTAGCTCGAGACCGGTTTAATTTCGAATCCGTCTAATTTAAGATTGTTATGCAGGGGAATGCACAAACGCACATCAAGTTGAGGCGATAACGCTCTTAGCGCCCCAGGCAGGGAACCTGCGACATCCCCCAACCCCCCCACCTTGATGAATGGATCAGCTTCAGCAGCCAAGAACAGAATTTTAATGGAACGAGGCATACTTTATTCTACAACAAAAAGCCGTTCTCCGAAGCTTACACAAATCTACATAGGGTAGATCGAGGTTCGGTTCCTGCTTCATCAAGGGCTGCCTTGAAAAAAGGTCTTACATCCTCTCCACAGGCGTCAATTTCCGCGGAACTCGCGGTAGTCCATCGTTCCAAATTCAAGGCCGCATTCAGATCGCGGTCGATGATCAGGTGGCAGACTTCGCACTCGTACAAGCGCTCGCTCAAATCCAACCCGGCTTTGATGTTTCCACAGCGCGAACACCGTTTGGTGGACGGGTAGAACCGATCGGCCACCTGCACTTCACACCCGTACCACTCACCCTTGTAGGTCAACTGCCGCCTGAACTCATGAAAACCCACATCGGCGATCGCCTGCGCTAGATGATGATTTTTCATCATCCCGCTCACGTTCAGGTCCTCCAGCACGACTGCTGACTTGGTTTTCGCCAGCAGGCTGGTCGCCTGATGTAGTGTGTCTTTGCGGATGTTCGCAACCCGCAGGTGAGCTTTCGCCAGCTTGGCTATGGCCTTGCGCCGGTTGGTGCTCCCTTTCTGTCGCCGCGAGACAGTTCTTTGCAGCCGCTTGATCTTTCGCAGGTTGCGCTTGAGGGCACGCGGGTTATCGATCCGCGTTCCATCGCTGAAAGTTGCCAGAGCCAGAATCCCCAGGTCAACACCCGCGACCGGTTTGGCTGTTCTCCATGCACCGAACGCAGGACCGTGTGCCGGATCGGGCAGGCTAATTTCGACTTGTATGGATACGAACCAGCGCCCGGCGCGTTCACTCACGGTGGCGCTAAAGACTTTCACACCGTCCACCGGCAGGTAGCCGCGCTCCTTCAAGCGCAGCAACCCCAGGCGCGGTAGTTGAATGGCATCTGTAAAGACGTGAATGGCGCCGGCCAGTCGGAAGCTGCCAAGCCCGTTCTTCTTCGACTTGAATCTCGGGAAACCGACCTGGATCTTCTTGCCAGCTTTCTTCTCTTTCACCCGCCGGAAGAAGTTGGCAAACGCCCGATCCAGGTTGCGCAGCGCTTCTTGTGGGGCGCACTTCGAGACCTCGTACATCCAGGCCAGCTCGCCCTTCTTCAGAACATTCAGCTCGCGGTGCAGGTCGATCGCCGTGGGAACTTTCTGCCCGGCTTGATAGGCTTCGATCTTGCGTGCCAGCCCCCAGTTGGTTGCCCAGCGTGCTGCCCCGGCGTGTTGGGTACAGGCTGTCTTTTGGGCGTTGTTCAAATCCAACTCGGTCTTGAAGGCACGCAGCACAATCATAGAACAATTGTACTACGTATAAGCTGTCATTCCTTGCTGAGATTTGCACAGAATTGCCTATGTTTGATCCGATTTCAGCTCTCAGTTACTACCCCCCATCCTCCTGTACCAAGTCATCAGGAAGATGGGGGACCTTTCACTACAGGTTTACATTTTTTCAACCGGGAATTGGATTTCTGTCACGGTGTCAGGGTCGGACTGACTCCCTGCTTGAGACGGACGCAGATAGACCTCCCGGCAAGGTCCGGTGATCCGATAACCATTTTCCGTGATCCATTTCTGAATCGCGTTATACGCCTCGTCGATAGTCGTAAATGGTCCGTGGTGGACGCAACACGCCATGGCTTCCACCGAAGGCAACGTTCTGATCTTCACCTTTTTGCTTTCTTTCAATGTCCCTTGAATCACTTCGCAGACCTCGATATCCCAGTCCACTTCCTTAAATTCGTCATCGTGGTAGATCGAGAAGCAGGGCGCATTGGGGACTGGGTGTACCTGTTGTTCTGCGAGATATCTCCCCAGATCGCTCCAGAGCGGACCCTGCTCAGGAGGAGTTGGAACAACCCCCCTCACAGATGCTACCTTCACGGGTTCGATTTTCTTAATCACTACATCGTATTTCGACATGCATTCCTCCGATTCGATTTGTCTCAGCCGAATCTCTATCCGCACAAGACGCTCTGCCTCCTCGTCCAATCTGGTTTGAACCTCGGCGCGGCGCAATGTGAGCATTCCGCGCATCTGGTCCGCTGTGATTTTCTCATCCAGCAGACGGCCGATCTGCTCGAGGGAGAACCCCAGCTCCTTCAAGGCGAGTATTCGATTCAACCGACCAGACTGCTCGTGTGAATAATATCGATAGCCTGTGAAGTCATCAACCTTGTCTGGAGTGAGCAGACCGATTTCATCATAATATCGCAGGGTCTTGATGGGAACGCGGCTGAGTTTGGAAAAGTCACCGATCCGGATCATTGGGCTGAAGGTCCCTTCATCGTGTTTATACAACCTCCAGTGGGAGGAGAGTCAAGAGTGAGTAGTAATCAAAATTATATTCAATTATTAAGAAAAAACCTCCCAAAAAGGGAGGCGTAGAGGGTGCCCAGTGGGTCTTGAACCCACAACCTCCTGATCCACAGTCAGGCGTTCCGCCAATTGAACTATGGGCACCATGTTTCGAGCGGGCGGATTATATCACCACCTTCATACAGATTCAAGGATTCTACGTACTGCTGGCACGATTTCGGTTCGTTCAACAGTCTGCTGACTGCCATCCCGCAGGTTTTTGACGGTCACTTTTCCTGCTGCCGCCTCGTCCGGGCCAACAACCAACACGACTTTAATTCCAAGTTTATCGGCAAACTTAAATTGCCGAGGCAGTTTAGCCGCTTCGGGGTACACCATGGCATTCAATCCCGATTGTCTTAATGTGGAAGCAAGGGAATAGGAATTCAAGATCAGCGATTCATCAAAGACCGTTACCAGCACAGGCGCCGAAGCCGGCACATAAGAAGGAATTAAACCTGCTTCTTTTAGAACAAGTCCAATGACCACGTCGCCCATCGCAAAACCGACAGCAGGCAATGGTTCTCCGCCCACGTCGGCTAGGAGGTTGTCGTATCTTCCGCCTCCGAAAATCGCTCTGGGCAGTGAACCGCTCAAATCGAAAGCCTCAAAAACGGTTCCGGTATAATAGAGTAGCCCTCTCATGATATTCGGATCAAAGACCACATATTCGCTTACCCCCAAAGCTTCCAAGGCAGTAAAAACGCGCATCAAGCTATTTGAAGACTTATATAGTTGGTTATTTTCGAGGATTATTTTCAGATTACCTAGTTGTTCCGAGGTCAACCCTAATTCTAAGGCATTAGCTTCCCAGGCATCCGGTTTCATTTTCGTCCGCCGGTCAATCAGCCCGCTCAACTCCAACCGTTTGCCGTTTGGAATTCCTAATGAATCAAATTGGGCTTCCATCAATCGCCGATCGCTCACTCGGATTTGAACCTGGTCAGGTTTCAACCCCACCAGCTTGAAAAATGTGACTGCTACAGCGATCAACTCCGCGTCCGATTCGGGAGAATCGACCCCCAGCATATCGATGTTCCATTGGAAGAACTCCCGGGTCCGCCCCCGCTGAGGTTGTTCATATCGCCAGAAAGGGCCAAATGACCACCAGCGGATCGGGAAGGTCAATTCATTCTGCCGTTTGGCAATCATGCGCGCAAGGGACGGTGTCAATTCCGGTCGGAGCGCCACCAGATCCCCTCCGCGGTCATTAAAAACGAAGGATTGCTTCTTTACAAGCTCGTCTCCAGATTTGGCTGCATACAGATCGATAGGCTCAATAAATGGGCCATCCCATTCCTGGTAACCAAACGCCTCGGACGCCTGCCTGACCTTATCGTTGATGAAATTTCGTAAAGCCATGTCCTCGGGGTAAAATTCACGTGTCCCTTTGACCGATTGAATGATGTTCTTCATAAAAGCTCCCATAATCAAAATTCAGTGATTGAATATTGGTACGAGTTTGGTATAATGCCTTGAACAAAGCAGGCAACAATTCTAAGGAGAGCGACATGGAAATCAACTATCAGGAGACCACCAAGGATCTACTGACGCGAATTGACATCCACAAAAAATACGGCGGCCGCGACATCGATCAATGGATGATCGAGTTGCTTAAACCTGCACCTGGATCAAAAATCCTGGATATTGGCTGCGGCGCCGGCAAACAATGCTTCCTATACCTTGATTATACTAAAGGAAATGCCGACATCACTGGAGGCGACGTTTCACAGGAACTATTGACGAAGGCTCATAGTGAAAACGAGAAGCGAGGAAATCCCGTCAGGTTCATGGAATTAAATTTTAACAAGCAATTCCCGTTTGACGACAATTCGTTTGACCTTGAGTCGAGCTGCTTTGCCATTTATTATGCCGCAGACATCCCATTTACCATCCAGGAAATGCACAGAGTATTAAAATCAGGCGGCAGGCTTTTTACCACAGGTCCTTTACCTGCCAATAAAAAATTGTTTTACGATATTATCAAGGAAGCCACCGGTAAGCCCATCCCACCCATGCCAGGATCGAGCCGCTACGAATCGATGATCTTTGAGAAAGTAAAGCAGCTTTTTTCAAAGGCGGAAATGCACGTTTTCGAAAATCCACTTACGTTTGATGGCGTTCAACCGTTTGTCGATTACACGAAAGCATCTCTGGGCGAAGACCGGAAGTTATGGACCAGTCTCTTTACTGGGCAGAAGGAATTCGATGAACTGATGAAAAGTATCGAAAAAGCCGCAGAAAAAAGACTGAAGCAGGATGGCAAACTGGTGATGACGAAGGTCGTCGGTGGAATTCTGGCTACCAAATAACTGAGATCGGAATCCTGATGCAATTCTACGGCAAGCGTACTCTTTTCCTAGGTGCCCACCCGGATGATATAGAACTGGGCTGCGGAGCGCTCATCCACCACATCAGCTCGATCAGCGACGTGTTGTGCGTGACGTTATCCGACAACCAGAAAAATCCACTTCTGAATAACGTCGTCGATGAACATTTTCGCAGCATGGAAGTCCTAGGGGTGCCAAAAAACAAAGTAGTTCTGGGCGATTTCACCACGAGAATCTTTCATGATTCCCGCCAGGAAATCCTGGAATACTTTCTGAAACTGAGGAAGGACTTCAAACCTGACATCATTTTCGTCCATTCCAAACAGGATATACACCAGGACCACAATGCCATGACCGATGAAGCCTTACGTGCCTACCGAGGCATCACCGTTCTGGGATTTGATGTCGTGCGTTCCTCCTACGGCTTTTTCCCCCACTTTCTGGTCGAGGTAAACGAAGCAGACGTTAATGCCAAGCTGGATGCCTTGGCTCAATATAAAACTTATCAGGATAAGTACTACTTTGATCGAGAAGTTTTGCGTGCCACGATGATCCGCCATGGCACCCTGGCAGAATGTCCATTCGCCGAGGGGTTTGATATTTTGCGAATAGTCGGGCGATTCGAGTCCGCCGACTAAAAGAAATCGGGCAGCGGCGCTGCCCGATTTTTACTCTTTGGGAATTCCTATCTCAATTTTCCCATCCGCCACACGGACTGGATAAGCAGGGATGTCCACCACGGCAGGCAGGGTTATTGCCTTCCCGGTGCGGATATCAAACTCTGCACCATGCCTTGGACAGACCACCAGGTGTCCGTCTAGCATGCCGTCTCCCAAAGGACCGTTATCGTGAGAACAGACGTCGCCAATCGCGAACAGCTGTCCTGCGATATTGAAGACTACAATGGGAAGACCTTCGATCTCCACGAACAATCGCTCTCCATTCGGGAGATCTGTTTCGGACGCAATTTCAAGAAATGTGAGCTGGCTTGTATCCTTCTGAATGTAATTAAACATGGCCAATCACTCAACCAACTCGTCAGTGGCGGAGCTCATTCCATAGACTCCAGCCTTTAGAACTTTTAACGACAACAGGGCGCATTTCAACCTGACAGGACCAAGTTCAATTCCCAATAATTCCAGGATATGATCTTTATTAAGAGTCTTAACGTCTTCAAGGTTTTTCCCTACTATGGATTCGAGCAACAGATCAGCAGATGCCTGCGAGATGGCGCACCCATGTCCATCAAATCGGGCATCGGTAATAATTCCCTTTTCATCCACCCGCAAGTCGATCCGAATATGATCGCCACACAAAGGATTCGAATCTTCAAAAGACAGGTCGTTAGGATCCAGACTGCCTCGATAGGCAGGATTCTTATAATGTTCGATGATTATTTCACGATACAGATCATCCATGTTGTCTATCCAAAATACCGTTTAACTTTATAGATACCTTCGACCAGCAGGTCGACTTCTTCTTTGGTTGAATAAAGATAAAAACTTGCCCGGGTGGAGGCTGGGATTCCAAACTTCTCGTGCAAGGGTTGTGCACAATGATGGCCGGCGCGAACGGCTATCCCATCGCCATCAAGGATCTGCGCCACATCGTGCGGATGAACCTGGTCAAGTGTGAAAGCGGCTACGCCTCCCTTTTTATCTGCAGAGAGAGGACCCATCAGCTTGAGACCAGGAATTTCCTCCAGGCGCTCGAGAGCATATTCGGTGATTTCATGCTCATGCCTGGCGATATTGTCCATTCCAATCTTGGAAAGGTAATCGACTGCCGCGCCGAATCCTGCTGTCTCCGCAATGGCCGGAGTACCCGCTTCAAATTTATAGGGGAGGTCATTGGGCTTGAAAGAGCGAAGTTTGACCACCTTGATCATATCCCCGCCCCCGAGGAAAGGAGGCATCCTTTCAAGGATATCTTCTTTGCCATATAGAGCGCCGATCCCTGTGGGACCGACCATTTTATGCGCCGAGAAGGCCACAAAATCGGCGTCCAGTGATTGGACATCCACTCCAAAATGCGGGATGGATTGGGCAGCATCGAGAAGCGTCACTGCACCAACCTGGTGAGCCAGCTTGATCATTTCAGCTGCAGGATTGACCGTGCCGAGGACATTGGACATATGCGTGAATGCAACCAGCCGGGGATTTTGTTCCAGCAAAGTACGATAGACATCGAGGTCCAGCGATCCTTCAGCAGTAACAGGAATGAACTCCAGCCGAATTCCCTTTTCCTCTGAAAGCATGTGCCAGGGCACCAAGTTCGAATGGTGCTCCATCTCGGTCAAAATAACCAGATCCCCCGATTTTAAATTTGCCCGGCCCCACGAATAAGCCACCAGGTTAATCGATTCGGTGGTATTTCGGGTGTAAATCACCTGCCGGGCAGAAGGGGCGTTGATGAAATCGGCGATTTTCTCGCGGGATTTCTCATATAAAGAAGTAGCTTCCTCGGCGAGCGCATGGACTCCCCGATGGATGTTGGCATTGGACTGCCGGTAATAATCATCCATCGCCTTAATCACTGTGTCAGGTTTTTGGGCGGTGGCGGTCGAATCCAGATAAACCAATTTAACCCCCGGGCGGATTTCTCGCCCGAGGATGGGAAAGTCCTTGCGAACTTGATTTACATCGTAGGCCATGATTCGCTGGAGAGTGTAACCGGATCCTAGTAATCCAGGATTTCCCGTTTGCCGCCTTTTTTCGGCCCGGTGCCAAGCGGACGGATCGTATCAGAGGTCAGGGGGTACCACAAAATTCGATCAGGAACCATCCAGCCGTCTGTCAGAAAGACATTGGAGCGGAATTGTACCGCCACTAATTTATTATCCACCTGAACCACAATCCCCTTGAGCCATCCGCGCACGCGATTGCTGCTTTTTTCGTGGTCGCAATAGACTTCCACGGTGTCGCCCACTTCAAAGGAGTGGTCAGAACCTGGATTTTTCATGAAGGAATAAGGCATTTTTCCTCGCCGCGCGGGCTTTCGTTCCATCCCGCTGGGACTTGTTTTTGGTCGAAGATTGTTCATTCAATTTCCTCTAATATTATAGACTCAAATGACTACGAGGTGGCACTCGAAATGTGTGCCCTCCAGTACGAGAATTAGAAGCCAAAAATTTTGGTCTATTCTGTCTTGGAAAGAATGGCTTGTTGGAACCTTTCCCTTACGCCGTCAAATGGTATGCGTTGCATGATCGGGTCGAAGAAACCTTCGACCAAAATCCTTTCTGCTTCTTTCGGGGGAATTCCCCGGCTTTCCAGGTAAAACATGGGCTCCTGCTCGAGCCGGCCCACCGTGGCACCATGGGTGCACCTTACATCATCCGCCAGGATCTCCAATCCGGGAATTGAATCAGCCCGGGCTGCCTCACTTAAAACAAGGTTTCGGTTCGCCTGATAGCCATCCGTTTTTTGTGCACCCGGGGCTACATAGATCATCCCCTGCCAGACCGACCGGCTTTTTCCTTTCAATGCCCCCTTGAAAAGCAAGTCGCTGGTCGTGTGCGGAGCAAGGTGATTCTGCTGGGTATCGTGGTCCAAGTGCTGGCTGCCATCCGTGAAGTAAAAACCTGACATTCGCCCTGTTGCCCCTTCTCCTGCCAGGTCAAGCTCGGAGAAATTCTTGGTCAACCTAGAACCTACCGCGCCAAATATCCAATCGAGATTTCCGTCACGTTCGACACGGGCACGCTCATGGGAGAAATTCCAGACATGCTTCCCCCAGGATTGAAGCTCAACAAATTTTAAATTTGCCCGTCTCCCGACCTTAATCTCGACGATGCCGGCATGAAGGGTGTGGCCATTTTCGTCTGGCGAGGCTGATTCGTGCACAAAAGTTGCAGATGCGCCATCATCCACCCAGACTAAGAGATGGGACACATGCGCGAACCCGACTCCCGGCCCCCACAGAACGGAATGGAATGGTTCTTCGATCGTCACGTTTTTGGGAACGTAAAGCAGAATCCCATTTTCTGCGTATGCTCCTGCGAGGGCGGCAAATTTGCCTTCTTCCATGTTTACGGTTTCACCGAGGATTTTCTCAACTATGCCGGGGTGATTGGAAAAAGCAGTTCGCAGATCAGTAAAGACAACGCCTTTTTGCTTGATCTTGTCATCAAGTTCAATTGTTGCTCCACCAGGAAACATCACGATCTGACCGCCGTGTTGATCGGAAACCAGGGGTTTGAGCAAATCCTCCGGAACGGACGGCAAGTCGAGGTGAGCACCTGCCTGAGGAAACGCAAATGACTCCACGGGCATGGCACGGATATCCGTCCGGCGCCAAGCTTCGTCGCTCGTGGTGGGAATCGGTAACCGTTTGAATGTTTGCAACGCGCGGGACCGGTAGGAATCGACATGATTCCCGAATCCTGGCTGGACAGGCTCCGTGAAGGAAAAATCTCGCTCAATCTGACGGGTTTGCCGTGTTCGGGAAACAACAACCTTGGGTTTCTCTTCCATGTCAACCAATCGACCCTTCCATTTGGAGTTGGATAAGGCGGTTCATTTCCACAGCGTATTCCATGGGTAATTCCTTAACAAGAGGTTCGATGAACCCGGAAACAACCATGGTAGTGGCTTCTTCTTCGCTTAATCCTCGACTCATCAGATAAAAGAGCTGCTCTTCGCCGACTTTTGATACCGAAGCTTCGTGCCCGATTGAAACATCTTCTTCATCTATCTCGATTGAAGGATACGTATCCGACCGGGATTTTGGATCCAGAAGCAGAGCATCGCAAACCACGCTTGATTTGGATCCTTTGGCGCCCTTGTGGACTTTCAACAGTCCTCTGAACGATGACCGGCCTCCATTCTTTGAAATGGACTTGGACATGACCTTGCTGGTCGTGTTTGGGGCGAAATGGACCATTTTCGTGCCGGCATCCTGAAGCTGCCCGGGACCTGCGAATGCCATCGACAGCATCTCCCCGTGAGCGCCAGGTTCCATGAGATAACAGGAGGGGTACTTCATGGTCAGTTTCGATCCGAGGTTGGCATCCACCCATTCGTGAGTCGCATTGCCGAATACCTTGGCGCGCTGGGTGACCAGATTGAAGACGTTGGTCGACCAATTCTGAATCGTGGAATACCGTGAACGAGCACCCTGTTTGACAATAATTTCGATCACTCCGCTATGGAAGGAGTTCGTCGTATACTGGGGCGCCGTACACCCTTCCACGTAGTGAACCGAAGCACCTTCGTCCACAATAATTAATGTGCGCTCAAATTGCCCGACATTGGCTGTGTTCAAACGGAAATAGGCCTGGAGCGGTAAATCCACCTTGACACCCTTGGGGACGTACACGAACGACCCGCCTGACCACACCGCACTGTTGAGGGCGGCAAATTTATTATCTTCTATAGGGATTACTGTCCCAAAATACTCACGGAATAGGTCAGGGTGCTGCCTCAAGCCATCCTCGATGGATAGGAAGATCACACCCTGCTTTTCAAGATGCTCGAGGACGGAATGATAAACCATCTCCGATTCGTACTGGGCTCCTACACCTGCCAGGAATTTCCGTTCGGCCTCGGGAATACCCAACTTATCAAACGTACGTTTAATGTCGTCGGGAACGTCATCCCAGGATTTCTCGCTTTTTTCGGTGGGCTTGACGTAGTAAAAAATCTCGTCCAGATTTAGGTCGTTCAGCGAGGGTCCCCAGGCAGGCATTGGGCGGCTCAAATAATGGGCCAACGCCTTTAAGCGAAACTCCAGCATCCATTGTGGCTCGCCTTTCATGCGGGAGATATTTTCCACCACCTGCCGATTTAACCCGCGCTCGGATTTAAAGACATAGTTCTCCGGATCGTGAAAACCGTATTTATATTCTCCCAAACCTTGAAGGATCTTGACGTCTTCGCTCATGTCATCTCCAAAAAGAACAACAGATACTTATAAAATCCAGTGACCCGATTTTACTTAAGCTTCCGCTTCTTCGTATTTTTCTCGAACCCAATCGTAACCATGTTCTTCCAGGTGAAGGGCCAGCTCGGGTCCGCCGGATTCAACGATGCGCCCGCCCATCATCACGTGGACGTATTGCGGCTTGATGTAATTTAACAGGCGCTGGTAATGCGTTATGACGAGCACACCCAGATCGGGTCCGCTCAATGCATTGACTCCCTCGGAGACGATCCGCAGGGCGTCGATATCCAAACCGGAATCAGTCTCATCCAGGATGGCTATCTCGGGTTTTAGCGTGGCCAATTGCAGGATCTCGGCGCGCTTCTTCTCACCGCCAGAAAAGCCATCGTTCAGATACCGTCCAGCAAAAGCGGAATCCATTTTCAGCATTTCCATCTTTTCCTTCAACATCTTCCGGAACTCCGGTATGGCAATCCCCTTGTCTTCAGGGTTCTTTGCCCGGCGGCGTGAGTTGATGGCCGTGCGTAGGAAGTTGGCAACAGTCACTCCGGGGATAGCAACCGGATACTGGAAAGCGAGAAAAATTCCCTCTCTCGACCGTTCGTCCGGCTCAAGCTCAAGAATGTTCCTGCTCTTGAACCAAATTTCTCCCTCGGTCACCGTGTAATTTGGATGACCCATCAGTGTATATGCCAGCGTAGACTTACCCGTTCCGTTAGGGCCCATAATGGCATGGATTTCGCCCTGTTTGACGGTCAAATCCACGCCTTTTAGGATTTCCTTGGATTCGATGCTGACGTGAAGATTTTTTATTACCAATTCAGACATGGAAGCTCCTTGACAGACTTGTTTCTTAAACTCCCGGTATTATAGCAAATTGGAGGCAAAATGTCAATATTTATGATAATTTTCTAGTTTATTATGCCAAGCATCCTTGCCAGGCTATATTTATGATATTTATCTATAATATTGACATTCAAAATAGAGACTGATATACTCCAATTAACAAAACGAAAACATTATGAAAAGTACTCGCGATAGAATCCTGCAATCTCTACTTCACCATCCTCGCTCGACTATCAACGAACTGGCGGGTGAAATCGGCATTAATCCCATCTCCGTTCGCCATCACTTGACCAATTTACAGGCTGAAGGTTTGATCAGGGCGGAAGAAGAACGTCACGGGGTCGGCCGGCCGCGTCTGGCCTACTCACTGACCGAGGACGGAATGGAACGCTTCCCAACCCGGTACTTGAGATTAACCACCCGGTTACTTAGCCAGATGAAGGAGCAGCTCCCCCAACCGATGGTCAGCGACATGTTCAAGCAGGTCGCGACCAACCTTGCTGCTGAACACGAAGAGCAATTGTCCGGTCTGAGCGTGGAAGAACGTCTGAATGTGATGAAGGAGCTGCTGGGAGAGGAAGGATTTGTCGTGGAGTGGGAAAAGAAAGGACAGGATTACTTGATCCACGAAATCACCTGTCCCTACCTTCAAGTCGGGCACGTTCACCCTGAAGTCTGTACCGTCGACCAGACACTGATTTCGAAAATGCTCGCCATCCCTGCCAATAAAGTCCAATGTATCTTGAGCGGAGCTGCGCACTGTACCTATGTCGTTAATGTTCCAGCGGAGATAAATCAATGAGCGAAGAGACTCCAGTCAATGAATTAAAGTGGACCATCCACGAAACGCACCCGGACAAAGTTCAAAAGGTTCGAGAGAAACTTTCCGAGGTGGTGGACCCTGAAATCGGCATGACCATCATTCAGCTTGGGCTGGTTCGGGACGTGCTGATCGAGGAAAAAACTGCACGTCTTAAGATGATTCTGACGACACCTTTTTGTCCCTACGGACCGGCAATGGTGGACATGACTCGTGCCAAAGCCCAGGAGGGATTAAATATGCCTGTTGTCGTTGAGATGGGCATGGATGCCTGGGATTTTTCAATGATGGAAGACCCAACAGCTATGGATTGGGGTTTATACACGTAATTTTTTTCTCTGAAATAAAAATATAAAAATCGGCACAACTATGTGCCGATTTTTATATTAACAAATTGATCGCATTTCCTAGCGCATCTTGAAGTATTGCGTCATCTTCATTGCCTGGTTCAAATCCCCTTGCAGCTTTATCTTACCCTGCATAAAAGCCTGCATCGGGTCCATTTTTCCAGTGAAGAGCGCGATGTAATCATCAGAATCGGCGCTGAGCGTCATCTTCGGGCTGGGATGAACACCCTGCTCAACCTTCACCGTGCCATCTTTGATCACTGCAAACCAATCACCTGCTTCCTTTCCGGAGAACTTGAATTGAAGGATTGTGTCCACCCCCTTCGCTTTTTCAGGATCAAAAGCCTTCGGCATTTTCCCCATCAATTCCGCAATCGTTAGATCAGCCATGTTTACTACTCCTTTTTTTCATAATGTTAGGACTTTATGAATAGCACAACTTTATCCAAGTTGCAGGTTTTCAAATACTGTCGCCGCACCCATGCCACCGCCAATGCACATGGTCACCATTCCAAATTTGGATTTTCGGCGCTCCATCTCATAGATGAGCTGGGTCGTTAATTTTGCTCCCGTGCACCCAAGCGGGTGGCCAAGTGCGATTGCCCCGCCGTTGACATTGGCTTTTTCAGGGTCAATCCCAAGCTCCCGAATCACAGCCAACGATTGGGCTGCAAAAGCCTCATTGATTTCCAACAGATCAATATCCGCGAGCTCCATTCCTGCCAGCTTCAATGCCTTCGGCACCGCAGCGATCGGGCCTATCCCCATCAGCTCCGGAGGAACTCCTCCGGTGGCGAACGAGATGAACCGGACCAATGGCTTCAAGCCCCAACCGGTCTGCCTTTTCTGCTGACATAATGACCACAGCGGCCGCTCCGTCCGACATCTGCGAAGAGTTCCCTGCCGTCACAGAGCCGCCTTCCTTAAACGCCGGCCGTAATTTTGCCAATGCTTCGAGGGTCGTGTCAGCTCGCGGACCTTCATCCCGTTTGACGATGAAATGGCGTGTGGCGGGTCTACCGTCAATGGCTTCGGTGAACTCTACATCCACGGGCACCAGTTCGGGATCGAACAACCCTGAGGTTACCGCCTTGGCTGCGAGTTGATTACTGCGTAACGCGAACTTATCCTGGTCTTCTCTCGTAATCCCGTATTTCTCAGCGACATTTTCGGCCGTCAAGCCCATGCTGGTGAATACACCGGGATCGTCCACCGCAAAGCCGGGATTCGGCGCGAATTTATTCCCGGCCATTGGCACCATGCTCATGGATTCAGCGCCGCCCGCAATGGCCACTTCCAATTGCCCGGTCATGATCGCGAAGGCGGCATGCGCAATGGATTGCGACCCGGACGAGCAGTACCGGTTGATCGTCTCGCCGGATACCGTGAAGGGCAGACCGGCTTTGAGTGCCACTGTCCGTGCCATGTTAAGCCCCTGTTCACCCTCCGGGAAGGCACAACCCAGTATGACATCCTCCACATCGGCGGGAGGAAGCGCAGGGACTCTCTTGAGCAGCTCCCGAATTACCAGCGCAGCCATATCATCCGGGCGGACAGTAGCTAATCCTCCACGCTTCGCCTTGCCGACGGGGGTTCGGGCTGCAGCAACAATAACCGCATCTCTTGTTTTCATGCCTGCCTCCTAATTCCGCAATGGTTTACCGGTCTGGAGCAATGACCACATGCGGGCTTGGGTTTTTTCCTCTCCGCACAGGGACAGGAAGGCTTCGCGCTCCAGATCAAGGATGTATTGCTCGCTGACCCAGGCCGGCTTGCTCAGGTCGCCGCCGGTCATGACATAGGCCAGCTTATTCGCGATGACCGAATCGAATTCAGTAATCTGCTTCCCCAGCTTATACATATGCAGGCCGACCCTCATGGCTGCCAGCGGTTCCCTGCCGGCGGCGTAAACCGCCTCGGGAGCGGGAGGGCGATAACCTGCAGCAGCCAAAGCCAGGACCTCCCGCTTGGCCTCCGTAAGAAGATGACTGCGATTCATAACGATTCGATCTGCTGGTGTAAGTATGCCAAACTGCCGGGCTTCCTCGGCGCTCGTCGCCACCTTGGCCTGCCCCACCTGCTCGAGCACACGCATAAGGAACGGCAGGGCATCCGCCGCCCCCACTCTCATGGACGGGTTCACCAGCCTGCGGACCATCTCTTTCGTGCCCCCGCCAGCCGGTATGACGCCTGCCCCCAATTCAACCAACCCGATGTAAAGTTCACCTGCCGCCACGACGCGCGGACCATGCATAGTCACTTCACAGCCGCCGCCCAGTGCCAGCCCAGCAGGGGCGACCACCACCGGCTTGGGGAAGTAACGCATGCGCATGTTCACATCCTGAAGCTTCTTCACAGCACCATCCAGAGTGTCCCACATCTTTTGCTGCGCTGCGACGACCACCATGAACAGGTTTGCACCGGCCGAAAAATTCTCTCCCTCATTTCCGATGACCAATCCTTCAAATTCCTTTTCGGTGCGGTCCAAGCCTTCGCGGACCATTTCAAAGATATCATCGTCGAGGGCGTTCATCTTGGTGTGGAATTCCACGCACGCCACGCCATCGCCGATGTCATACAGGGTCGCTCCGGCATTTTCTACGATCACCTTTTTCGCCTGCCTGGCTTGAGTAAGCGTCACCAACCCCGGGGTTCTGGATATCGGAACATAACCTTTCTTTTTGACACTATAGACAGAGACTTTAGCGCCGGCTTTATCGTATTTGTAGAATGACTTGACGCCGGCAGCGATCATCTTGTCCACCCATGCGGCAGACGGATAGCCAGCGGCTTTCATGTCCTTGACTGTTTGCTTCACTCCCAGCATGTCCCATATCTCGAATGGACCTGCATCGTGTCCGAATCCCCAGCGGATGGCATCGTCCAACGGCATCGGCGAATCAGCCACTTCGGGGATGATGTGGGAGGCATATTGGAATCCCTGGTAGGTTAGCGCCTGTACCAACCTGGCCGCCTTGTCGGTTTCACCCAGAAGAACCTTCAGCCGTTCACCCAGTCCTTCCACTTCCTTCGCTTTCCCGATAGAGTCAAAGCGGACTTTCTTCGGAGATTCATGGTCTAGTGATACCAGGTTCAGCGACCAGAATTCCTTTTTCCCGTCTCCTGCGCGGACCTCCTTATAAAACCCGACTTTACTTTTATTTCCCAGCCAACCTTTCTCAACCATGGTACGGATGAGGGCATTCGGCTTCTCGGAGGAAAGATATTTCTGGGCGAGCTTGTCATGCTTGATTGCGGGAGCCAGATTCTGCCCGACATGCTCCCACACATCCACGCCGACCAGATCGATCAAACGGAAAGTGGCCGTTCTTGGTCGCCCCATCAGCGGACCTGTAATGGCATCCACCTCGTCCACGGTGTAACCGTTTTGAAGGATGAAATCCATGGCGAAAGCACCCGTGCCAAACGCCAGCCGGTTGCCGATGAAGTTGGGCGTATCCTTGCACAATACGATCCCTTTTCCGAGACGGAATTCACCAAACCAGGAGATAAACTCGGTGACCGCAGGAAGCGTATCCGCGGTCGGGATGACTTCCAGCAACTTGAGATAACGAGGCGGATTAAAAAAGTGGGTACCCAGGAAATGTTGCCGGAATCCCCTGGATCGTCCCTTGGCGATATCTTTGAGCGGAATACCTGACGTGTTTGAGGAAACGATGGCAAGCGGTTTGCGGATTTCATCGATGCGTGCCATCAGATCCTTCTTGATTTTCAAATTCTCTACAATCGCCTCGATCACCCAGTCGGCATCTGCAATGACATGAATATCATCTTCGAGGTTTCCCGTTTTCACTAGAGAATAACCATCTGAAGAGAAAAAACTCGCCGGTTTGGATTTTTGAGCCCGGTCCAATCCCTGGTTCACGATTCGGTTTCGGACAGCAATATCCTTTAGCTTCAGACCTGTCTTCTCTTCATCTGGAGTCAATTTATCAGGGACGATATCCAGCAGGGTGACAGAAATCCCGGCATTTGCAAGATGAGCGGCAAGCGCCGCCCCCATCGTACCTGAGCCTACGACGACTGCCTTATGAATGCGGTAGTTCATGACTCCTCCTTTTCTTATCGCAAATCTGCACCGGTGTAACCCAGCAGCTGCCGCGCCACAACCAGTCGGTTGATTTGGCCAGTCCCCTCATAGATGTCGGTGATCTTCGCATCGCGGAACCATTTTTCGAGCAGAAATTCCCGGCTGTATCCCAAAGGCCCCATCAACTCGACCGCCTTTTGGGTGATCTTCGTGACCACATCGCCCGCCTTGACCTTGCTCATTGAGGATTCAAGCGCATTGGGATGTTTGTTATCGGCCATCCAGACCGCTTTTAGAATCATCAACCACGCGGACCGAAGCATGATCTCCATTTCGATGACGTCCTTCTCGATGGCGGTTTGCTTCTGCCTGGGAAGACCATACCGGATCGTTACGCCTCGCTCTGCGAGCATTTTCTTTACTTCCTCAAGCGCTGCGCGAGCCACCCCGATCCCGGTCGCTGCGACGAGGGGACGGGTTGCGTCGAAGGTGGCCATCGCCCCTTTGAATCCAGTGGTGGTCTTCTCAACGATAGGGCTGCCAAGGATGTGATCATACGGCACACGCACATCAACAAGAGAAATGGCTGCCGTATCCGAACAACGGATCCCCAACTTGTGCTCCAGCTTGGTCACCGCCACGCCAGGTGTGCCCGCCTCAACGACGAACGCTCGCATCCCTGCCCGGCCAGCGGTCGGGTCGATGGAAGCCCAGACGACGATAAATCCCTTTCCGAATTGCTCCCTGGAAACCAGGGACTTTTCTCCTCCTGTGACGAATATTTTTTCACCATTGATGATCCACTCCCGGGTGGCTTCATCCAAAATCGCACGTGTGCGTATGGCAGACGTGTCCGAACCAGCCTGGGCTTCCGTCATGCACATGGCCGCGAAGGTGGGTTTTTCCTCCCCAAATCTCGAAAGGAATTTTGCTTTTTGCTCATCCGATGCCGCAGCCTGGACCGCCGCCGCGCCCAACCCTCCGCCGGGGGTCACCAGGTACATCCCGACATCGCCCCAGGAAAGCATCTCGAGCAGGGATGCCAGCATTTGATATCCGATGGGAGGCCTTTTGGGTTTGTTCGGGTCTTCAGCTTCCTCTTTTTTCTCGCGAGGCGCCATGGAGCCCGCACCGGTGGCACGCATCGCGGAGTGCATGAACTCGATATAACTGAAGGGAATCTCATGCTCGTGCTCATCAAAATAACGCGAATGTGGCCGCATCATTTCATCGGCTACTGTTTTCAGCATAAATTGCTGTTGGGCAATGGGTTTTGGAGCTTCAAATTCGATGGTCATTTCAGTCTCCTTTTCTATACGATCGCCAGGCCGGTAAAAGTGGAGAATCCACGGCCGTTTCGCATCCACATTTCAACTGGGAATTCGCGAATGTAGCCATACCCGCCAAGAATCTGGACGGCGCGGTCCGTCACAGTCATCGCCATATCCGCGGCACCGGTCGAGGCGAGGAACGCGGCAACAGGATAATCTTCCTTGCCAGAGTCCAGTTTCCAGGCGGCCTCCCAGGTCAGCAACCGGCTGGCTTCAACCTCTGTGGCCATTTCCGCAAGCATGAAGGCAATCGCCTGCTTTTGCGCAATTTTCACGCCGAAGGCCTCCCGCTCTTTTGCATAATCCCGGGCAAACTCGAAGGCTGCCCGGGCGACGCCGACGGCAAGCGCGGCATTCGCAAGGCGCTGGGATGCCAGAAGCGGTGCGAAATCGATGACCTGCATCCCCTCCGAGTCGATCCGCTTTCGGCACATGCACCTCTTCAAGCTTGACTTCATAGACCGGAAGGGCATTCATCCCCATAAGCTTCAATCGTTCCTCGGAAATAATCAAGCCCGGTGTCCCTTTGCGCACCAGGAAAGCCTGGGGCTGATCGTCAAGTTGAGCGTAAACGATCATGGCTGTGGCCTCCGCCGCAAATGGAACGAAGGTTTTTGTCCCGCTGAGGACATAATCCCCGCCTGACAATGCCGCCTTTGTCCTCATGCCATTGGGATCAAAATCAAAGGTTGGCTCAAGGAATGCAGAAGAGTAGGCGGTCCAATTGCCTTCGATCACTCCTGGAATCAACGCTTTCTTTTGATCTTCGGTTCCACCAATTAGGATGGGGATGGCAAAGGTGGCAGGCAGCATGATGGCAAGGGCTCCTGCCAGGTCGCCATAAGCCAGTTCCTCGGCAGCCAATACGCCTGTGACGGCTGATCGCTCACCGAACCCCCCATAGGCCTCCGGTATGGATGCTTGAAGGAAACCCAACTCCCAACCCTTTTCGATAAGCGAGGGTGGCAGAGTTCTTTCTTCTTCTGCGTCATGGGCAGCAGGTCGCAAATCCCCCTTTGAGAACCTGCTGATGGCGTCCACCAACATTTTTTGTTCTTCGGTAGGTGCGAAACCGTACATAATGACTCCTTTCGAATGCGGATGGGAGGATCAAAATTATGATATTCGCTAACTCTTCCTGGGTGCTTTTTTATTACTCTTTAAGCCTTCGAGAAACAGATTAAAAAAAAGATCAGAGATTTCCCCAGCGGATAATTTTCCTTCTGGGCGATACCAGGTGATGGTCCAATTCATGACTCCAAGTAATGCCCAAACGGTCATGGACACACTCTCGCTGCGCATCCGGCCGGAATCAATCCCCTCCTTGACCAGATCCCGCCACATTTTCTCGAACTTGTCCCTATTATGAATATGCCGTTTGTACTGCTCTTTTTCCAATGAGCGATACTCAAACAGAAGCACCGAAGACAGGTCAGGCTGCTCGCAGAGTACCTGAAGATAAGCGCGCATGGCTTTTTTTAGTTTTTCGTCGGGTGTGGAATCCAGCCGTAAAACCTGCAACATATTTTCCGTGACAATGGCCATGGCGCGGTCCAGCAATTCGGCGAGGATCTCCTGCTTGCTCCCGAAGTGATGGTAAAGGGTCGCTTTTTGCAATCCAACCGCCTCGGCAATGTCCGCCATGGATGCGCCGTTGTACCCCTTTTGGCAGAATACCTGGGCTGCGGATTCCAAGATCAGGTCCCGACTGATGGACATCGCTCATCTCCCTACCGACCGTTCGGTAGACTAAGAATAGCAAAACCTACAGCCAATGTCAAGCCCTATTTAGGCTGCATGACAGCAAGGTGGCAACTTGCCATGTATGCTATAATATTTTTATGGTTGAACAACCGGAAAACGCTGCGCAACAATTACCTCCAGCCCAGGAACCGGGGAGCATTCCCACGTCTCCACCGGACCCGGTCGTGGACCCGGAGATTGCTCGAAGACAAAAAATGATCGTCACTGCCCTGATCGTGGGCGGGATCGTCTTCATCGCGCTGATCATCCTGATCGTTATCCTGTTGCTGCAGCCCGGAGTTCCCACAGAAGCCATCAAGAATGTGTTCATTATTTTCCTGGCAGTAGAAATGTTGATTGTGGGAATAGCTGTCGTCGTCCTGGCGGTGCAGGTGGCGACTCTCGTCAACTTGCTTCAGAATGAAGTCCGCCCCATGCTCAATTCGACCAACGACACCATCAACAACCTTCGTGGAACCACTGAATTCCTGAGCGAGAATCTGGTGGAACCGGTCATTCAACTCAATGGGTATCTTGCAAGTCTGAAACGCATGCTAGAATTAATGGGACTCAATAAAAAATAACCGAATCACCCATCCTTGAAAGGAGAAATAAAATGGCAGATCGAGATGAGTTTGGTGCATTCCTTGTAGGTTTCCTGGTAGGCGCAGTAACCGGCGGTGTCGTGGCTTTGCTTTTCGCCCCGCAATCCGGAGAAGAGACTCGCGCATTGATCGGCGAACGGTCAATCGAACTCCGCGATAAAGCAGTGGAGGGTAGCAAACAAGCGTATTCGCAGGCCAGCAAGTATGCCGAGGATACCGTTGAGTCAGCCAAGAAGGCTGTCAGCCGCAAGAAACCCGCCGAAGCCGGCGAAGCGTAACCCAACGAATGCAAATACAAGGGTTTGACTTGATTCAAGTCAAACCCTTGTTTGTTTTACATCACATTGCGCTCCATCCTCCGTATCACCTATCATCTTCTATATCATTCTTTTGCCTGGTCCTACGACCTGGTCGCTGCGATCGTTTCCATAGGCAAATGGAATGACTGGGTCAGGGAAGTGCTGCCCTGGATGGCCGGCAACAAAGTATTAGAGGTCGGCTTCGGTCCGGGTCACTTGCAGGTTGAACTGACCCGGAGAGGGTTTCAGGTCTACGGATTGGACGAATTGGAACAGATGGTCCGGCAGGCGGCCCGTCTAATCAAGAAACAAGGAAAGAAGGCAAACCTCACCAGGGGACTTGCCCAGGATATGCCTTACCCCGAGTTCTTTGACACAATTGTTGCCACATTTCCATCCGAGTATGTATTTGATCCAAAAACCATCAAGGAATTTTATCGAGTCCTCCTACCCGGCGGAGCACTGATCGTCCTCCTGTCAGCGATGCCTCCTCGCGGAAGTCTGCTCAATAAAATTTTACGAAGAGCCTCCGATTTGATTTTCCTGGAACGACCCAATCCCCTGGAAAACATGCTTGAGAAAATCATTCAAGACTATCGGAACGAAGGTCTCATACTTAAAAAAGTACATTTGGAACGGAAAACATATTCGTTAATCCTGTTTGTCGGAGAAAAATCAACTCCACATCCGCAATAATTTCCGGTTTCATACCAATGACTGAAATGTTGTAGAATGGGGGCATGGAAATTCAAATCGCAGTGGCAAAAATCAACAAATATGCAGTCACTGAAAGTGGTGACACGTTGGAGGTCGTGGAACGACCCAACGGTGGGCTCTCGGTTGTCCTGGCAGACGGCCAATCGTCGGGGCGCGGAGCCAAAGCCGTTTCGATGATGGTCGTACGCAAGGTCATCGGGCTGCTCGCAGAGGGTGTCCGGGACGGCGCAGCTGCCCGGGCGGCGTCTGATGCGCTTTACACGGAAAAAGGCGGAAAAGTTTCCTCCACGCTGAATATCGCATCGCTGGATCTGCACACCAAATCCATCGTGCTGACGAGGAATAACCCTGCCCCAGTCCTGATAGCACACAATGACTGAAGTCAAGACCCTCGAAGGTGAAAGCAAACCCATCGGCACGCAACGCACCCTACGACCACTGATCGATGAAATGCCCATCACCAAAGGATTGACCATCGTTTTTTTCACCGACGGCCTGGTTTATGCCGGCGACAGGCGGGGAAAGCCGATGGACGTACAATCCTCCTTTGTCGGAGTTAATCAAAGACAAGGCGATAACAGCCCAATCCATTGCGGATTCCCTGCTCGCCACTGCTATAGACCTTGACGAGGGGCGTCCAGCGGATGATTGCAGTGTGGTCGTGTTGAAGGTCGTTTCTCTTGTCGGTGACAGCGTCCGGCGAATGAACGTCAGGCTGCCGATCAATTTGGGGTGAATGTGAGTAGAAACCGCGATTCAAAATCAATTATTCCCCGGGGGTGGAAGGCGGTCTTCCGGGACACCCTGCTCCTTTTGCGCGAGTTCAAAGAACCTCTCATCATCTTTGTTATCGCCATTTTTGCCTTCGGCGTAATGTATTACAAACTTTCAATTTTCTACCAGGTGCCGGTGGATTCTTACGCCGAATCATTTTACTTGATGCTAACGTTGACCTTTCTCCAATCCTCAGGAGAATTCCCAGATCAACCGCTGCTTCAATCTTTTTACTTTATCATGCCGCTTATCGGACTGGCAACCCTCGCCTTGGGGTTGACCGAATTTGGAATCCTCTTATTCAACCGCAGGGCAAGGACCAAGGAGTGGGAAATGGCTGTCGCTTCAACCTATAACAAGCACACGGTTCTGGTAGGACTGGGCCACCTTGGATACAGGGTGGTCCAAAAACTACACGAAATGGAAGAAAATGTGGTCATCGTGGAAATGAATCCCAACGTGGATACTCTGGCGGCTGTCCGAAAAATGGGCGTTCCCGTGATCGAGGATGACGCCACGCGGCCATCTGTCCTAGATGCCGCCAAAATCGCCCAGGCGAAGACCATTGTCTTATGCACACAGAATGATGCCATGAACCTCCAGGTTGCGCTCAAAGCGCGCAGTATCAACAAGGTTATCAACGTCGTGATCAGAATTTTCGACGAGGATTTTGCAAAAAGCCTGCACGACCAATTTGGATTTACCGCCTTAAGCGCCACTGGAATGGCTGCGCCTGTTTTCGCTGCAGCGGTGGCCGGCGCTGAATTCACCAACCCCATCTCCGTTGAAGGGCATCAATTGAGTCTGGCCAGGATTACCATTTCCGCAAATTCGGATATTGTGGGGAAAACCGTAGGATTCATTGAAGACAACTATCATCTAAATGTTGTGCTGCTTCGGCATGACCAGCATAACGAGATGCATCCCACGGACAGCAGCCTTCTCAGCGGAGGCGATATGATCGCAGCCCTCGGCGAACCCGAACAATTGAGTCACCTGCTCCACGATAACGAAAAGTAGATGAGACTAGAAGTGCATTCATCTGAATCTAAGAAGGATTTATTAATCGGCATCGTTGGAGTGTGTGCCTCCGGGAAATCCACTCTCGTAGAAGGATTATCCGCACGAGGATACAAAGCGCGTCATATTGCCCAGGAGCACTCCTACGTCAAGGATATGTGGAGGCGTATCACCAATCCTGATATTCTTATTTTCCTGGACACGTCTTTCGAAATAGCCTTTAATCGCCGGAAAATGGACTGGAATAACGAAGATTATCTCGAACAACAACGCCGGGTGTCTCACGCGCGAGAAAGTGCGGATTTTTACCTCGACACCACCCTGCTTACCGCTGAGGATGTTCTAATTCAAGTCCTGGCTTTTCTGGAAAAATAAATCTACCCTTCCCCCATCAATGGGAGTATAATCACTCGTTGCGCCAGCCCAAGGCTGGCATTTTCATGGAATGGAGATAATAAATATCATGGATCGTCGGCAATTCTGGAAAATTCTATTAATACTCGTGAGCGCATCAGCAGCCTTGCTCGTGGTATTAAATAATCAAATCACCCTGGTCAACCCGATTTCCAAAGCCATTCTCTTCACCCGTGATGTTTCTCCCAGGCTTGGGTTGGACCTCCAGGGTGGAGTACAAGTCCTGCTCGAAGCCGACCTCCCGGCGGATGCGGAAATAAATGCGGACGACATGGAGGTAGCAAGGACCATTATCGAAAACCGCACCAATGCCCTGGGTGTGTCTGAGAATATCATCCAGAAGGCCGGCGATCGCCGCATCGTTGGCGAATTTCCCGGCGTGCAGGATGCGGATGCCATATTGAGCACGATCCAACAAACGGGCTTGCTGGAATTCGTCGATACCGGGTCAATCCCCATGGAACCGGGCACTTTCATACAAACGGATTACAGCCCGGGAGGAGAAGCCATTACCGCAGATGGTGAAACAGTGTTTCACACCGTCATGACGGGCAGCGACTTGAAATCCGCTGTGGCTGCAACCGACGAGCTGGGCGCCTACATCATCCAATTTGAACTCACCCCCGATGGAGCGAAAGTATTTGGAGACCATACTTCTGCAAATATCAACAAATTCCTGACCATCGTATTGGATAAACAGGTGATTTCCTCTCCACAAATCCAAGGGGCAATCACGGAAGGAAACGGTTTGATCCAGGGGCAATTCACCTACGACGAGGTGAATGACCTCGCGATTAAATTACGCTATGGCTCCCTGCCCATCCCATTGAAGATATTGGAAACACGGATCATCGGTCCCACCCTGGGCGAAGACTCGCTTCGCAAGAGCCTGATCGCCGGCGCGATCGGCATGCTGGCCGTTTTCACCTTCATGGCATTGTTCTACCGGTTTCCGGGTTTCATCGCCATCATCGGGATAATTTTCTACGCGTTGATCGCTTTTGCCATTTTCAAATACATTCCGGTCACACTGACTTTAGCGGGGATAGCTGGTTTTCTGTTGAGTACGGGTGCTGCCCTTGATGCGAACATCCTGATATTCGAACGCATCAAAGAGGAGCTGCGAAATGGAAAAACAATGACCCAGTCTCTCGATCAGGGCTGGACTCGCGCTCGCTCATCCATTTTTGACTCTAATATCGCCACGTTGATCACGTCGGCTATTCTGTTCTGGTTCGGTTCAACTTTTGGGGCGACCATCGTCAAGGGATTCTCACTCACGCTTGCAATTGGCGTGGTCATCAGCCTTTTTACGGCCATCGTTGTAACCAGAACGCTGCTCGCCGTGTCTGTCCGGAATATCAAATTTAAGAACATAAACTTCTGGTTCGGGCTTTAGGAAGGTGCCGGCATGAATATTATTGGAAAACGCTACTTGTTTTTTGCCCTTTCGCTCATTATTATCATTCCCGGGTTGCTTATTCTGGCTGTGAATGGCCTGCCTCTTGCCCTGGATTTTACAGGCGGCAGCCTTCTCGAAATCAAATTGGCTTCCGGCGAGCTTCCCCAACCTGCAAAGGTAGTCACCATCTACGCCCTCCAGGGAATTAAGGACGCCCAGGTCCAAACTACGAGTTCGGACACATTGATCATCCGTTCCTCGTTCATCGAGGATACAAATCGCGAAACGATCATCAACGCGATGGAAGAAGAATTCGGTACAGCTGTCGAAGTCGTTCGTCTGGACAGCGTGGGACCGACCATCGGCGCTCAGGTCGCCTCCCGCGCTGCCCTGGCAGTCGCAGTCGCTGCCCTGGTTGTCGTCGCTTACATCACCTGGGCTTTCCGCGGAGTGGAGCATGCTTTCCGCTACGGGGTCAGCGCCATCACTGCCATGATCCACGATGTATTGATCGTTATCAGCGTTGTTGGAATTGGGTCCGTGGTCGCCGGCTGGGAAATGGATGCGCTCTTCCTGACCGCCTTGTTGACCGTCATCGGTTTCTCGGTGCAGGACAAGATCGTTGTCTTCGATCGCATCCGGGAAAACAGCCGGCTGCTGCGCAAATTGGAATTCGAAAAACTCGTCAACCATTCCATCGTCCAGACACTTCAGCGCTCGATCAATACCCAATTGATGACCGTGGAATTCCTCCTATCTGGCGTTGGCCATGTTCGGCGGCATCACCCTGCGGGAATTTTCAGTCATCCTGCTGGTAGGGTTGTTGAGCGGGACGTACTCCTCCATATTCATCGCAGCCCCCATCCTTGTCGTATGGGAGAAAAAGGAATGGCGGAATTGGTTCGGCCGTGGAAAAGATAAATCTGAAGCATCCGCTACCCTGTAACAATAAAAAACGCACCTGGCCAGGTGCGTTTTTTGACTCAACCGATCTTACTCTCCAGTTGGAACCCAGATGTTTTTCACCTGAGTGGCCTCGTGCAGGAATTCGTGCCCTTCTCCCTGCTCGATGTCCATCCAGTCGCGGGGCAGGCCATATCCAACCCACGTTCGCTTCATGTTGGCAGCAGATTCGTACTCGACCCAATAGCTCCCTTCCGCTGAGCCAAAATACCACACCGAATCGACATCTTCATGCTGAACGAGAGTCTTGACCAAATGGTCTCGATTTCCCGTAACGATGTTGACCACACCTCCAGGCACATCGGACGTATCCAGGACCTGATAGAAGTCCGTGGCGCTCAAAGGAAATTTCTCGCTCGGAATCATCACAACCGTGTTGCCTCGCGCAATCGCAGGCGCCATGAGGGAGACAAACCCCAACAACGGATACTCATCCGGGCAGGCGATGCCGATCACACCGACCGGTTCGTTGACTGCCACGGTAATCCCGCGCAAGGTGGTCTCTTGAACGGTACCACCGTATTTGTCGGCGTACGCTGCGTAAGTGAACAGCCGCTTCACCGCTGTGTCCACTTCGGCTTGCGCGGACTTTTGTGAGCGACCCGTCATCTCGACAATTCGCTTCACAAATTCAGCATTACGAGTATCCAGGTTTTCGGCGATGAAATAGAGTATCTGTGAGCGATTGAAATCCATGACGCATCGCCCAGCCAGGCTTGGACAGATGCGCAGCATGAGCCGCTTCCACCGCATTACGAATATCCTTGCGGTTGCCATCGCCGACCTGACCCACCGCTTTACCTTTGGCGCTCAGCACAGCGAGGGTATACGCGCCATCCGGGCGGACTTGCTTTCCGCCGATATACATCTTCGGGGTTCGATCAACAGGGGGCATCTTACGTCCATTTGCCCGATCACCTTCGGGTTGAACAGGACGCGCCGGCATGTACTCACCCCATTTCTTCGATTCGTCCAGTTCTAACTCGGGGCGCGGACGATCCATCCACTTGGGCCGGACATATTCGAACAAGCCCTCGCGTCCTCCTTCGCGCCCAAATCCCGATTCGCGGTATCCGCCAAAACCCGCTGCGGCATCAAAGACGTTATGACAATTCACCCACAACGCACCTGCCTTGATCTTGCTGGCCACATCCAGTGCAAGGTTGACGTTCTCGCTCCATACACTTCCTGCCAGCCCGTAACGGGTGTTGTTCGCCAGGGCAATCGCCTCTTCGGGAGTTCGGAAGGTTAGTGAAACCAACACAGGACCGAAGATCTCCTCCTGCACGGTCGAGGCGGCAGGATCGAGATCCGTGATGAGGGTGGGTTTGTAGAATAGACCTTTCGCAGGCAGTGGGATGTCAGGCTGGAATACGTTGCCACCTTCCTTGGCACCCATCTTGACCCAATGATCCACGGTATCCCATTGGCTCTTATCCACGATGGCGCCCATGTCGATCGCTTTATCCAACGAATCGCCAACACGAAGGTGCCCCATGCGGGTCTTCAATTTCTGGATGAAACGCGGCGCGATATTTTCCTGCACGATGAGGCGGGACCCCGCGCAACAGACTTGTCCCTGGTTGAACCAGATCGCATCGACCACACCTTCGACAGCCGCATCCAAATCAGCATCGTCGAACACTACAACGGGAGACTTGCCGCCCAACTCGAGTGAAATCCTTTTCCCCGATCCTGCCGTGAGCTGACGCAATGTACGCCCGATCTCGGTGGAGCCCGTGAAGGCGATCTTATCCACATCGGGATGCGTGACGATCATCTCGCCAGCTTTCCCGCTGCCGGTGATGATATTGACCACACCCGGAGGCAGTCCCGCTTCGGCCACAACTTCGGCAAACAGCAAGGCACTCAACCGCGTATAAGAGGCTGGCTTGAGCACCACCGTGTTGCCCATGGCGATGGCAGGCGCGATCTTCCAAGCCAGCATCATCAAGGGGAAATTCCACGGGATGATTTGCCCTATCACACCGACGGGTTGATAATCACGCAATTCCGTTTCCATGAGCTGCGCCCAACCGGCGTAATAGTAAAAGTGTCTCGCCAGCAAGGGTACATCGATATCACGCGATTCACGGATAGGCTTGCCGTTGTCCATCGACTCGAGCACTGCCAGTAAACGGTGATGTTTCTGGATGTTGCGAGCGATAGCATACATGAACCGGGCGCGGATGATTCCGGGAGTCTGGCTCCACGATTTGAAGGCTGTACGTGCTGCAGTAACGGCCGCATCCACATCCTTCTTTTCGGCTTGTGCCGTCTCTGCAATCAAATCTCCCGTACTGGGATTGAATGAGGAGTAGTATTTCGCCCCTTTGGGTTTCACCCACTCGTTATTGATAAACAGGCCGAACTTGCGTCCATGGTCCTCCAGCCAGGCATTGACCGCAGCGGGAGATTCAGGGGCAGGTCCGTATTCCATGGTTTTGAAGAGGTCGAGTAAGGTGGTCATAGCTAACTCCAATTAATATTCGCAGAGGGTCACGAAAGTGCATAAAGAATAATCTGAAGATGGTTTGCGTTGATTCCTTTGCGGGAAGTTCTATCCCATCGGCATATGATGTTTGGCTGCGTAATGGCCGGTAATGTGGTGGTACAACTGCCGTTCGATATCGGTCAACAGGCTGGACGCACCAAAGCGAAACAAATCCGGCATGAGCCATTCATCACCGAGTTCCTCTTTCATTAGAGATTGCCAGGCCATCGCCTGCTTGGCAGAGGAAATGCCACCCGCAGGTTTGAAGCCAATTTTGTACCCAAACCGATCGAGGTATTCCCGGATGGCACGTGTCATCACCAGACTGACTTCCAGTGTGGCGTTGACCGATTCCTTACCCGTCGAAGTCTTAATGAAATCCGAACCTGCCATCATCGCCACCAGTGAGGCTTGATAGACCTGCTTGAGCGTGCCTAGATCGCCTGTAGCTAAAATGGTTTTCATATGCGCGTCACCACAGGCTTCGCGGAATTGCTTAAGCTCTTCGTACAAGGATTGCCAGTCACCAGTCAGCACAAAATTACGGGCGATCACCACGTCAATTTCACGCGCACCCGCCTCCACAGCCTGCTCGATCTCGCCAATACGCTGAGCGAGCGGTGTCTGTCCTGCAGGGAATCCCGTCGCGACGGAGGCAACGGGGATTCCAGAGCCTTGCAGCGCGTGGACAGCATCTGCAACACGATTAGAGTAAACGCACACCGCTCCAACGGTGATCCGTTCATCGCTCAATCCGAGCCGTTCAAGCATGTCAGGTCGGATCGGCTGCCTGGCTTTGGCACACAAACGGTGGACACGTCCTGGTGTATCATCGCCTGAAAGAGTGGTCAGGTCAATGCAGGTGACAGCGCGCAGCAGCCAGGCTGCCTGCCATTCTTTTTTTACGGTCCGACGTCCGGGCAAGGTGGCTGTTCGCCGTTCCACGGCGCTTTTATTGACATGAGCACCCATCACCCAGTCCAAGTCGAGAGGCGTGCCGGGGTTGCGAAGCTGAGATGAAGTCATTTTATCTCCAAGTGTCTTTCCGTCATGATTATACAGCGAATGAACTTGGTTTTGATGTAGCCAATCAGGAGTTACACAAAACCTCCCGGTTTGGGAGGATTACAGGAAGAGAATTGGATGCGTCCCCAATAGGGATTTGAACCTCTCAAAAGAAAATCCCTCTTAACGAGGAGTTGGGCTGGGGGCAAATGACATGTCCCATCAGCGAGGGTTCGACCTCTCAAAGAAGAACACCCCTCGAAAGGAGTGTTCTTAGGCTCGGGGCAAAGGACGCGACCCATTAACGGGGGTTCGAACCTCTACAAACCGATCCAGAGCTCCAGTGCTTGATATGTCCATAGCTTCTAAACCGATTTTTACCCCTGTAATTATTGTGGTTAATTCACTTTCAGCACTCCCATTACCCGTCCTACAAAAACATATAAAATAATCGGAAACAAATCATTAATTAACTTGCGGAAAATGGGCTGTTGGATATGGAATACGAACCAGTAACAAAATCCACCTCTAACATCGCCCAATCGACTCCATTATCCCAGCGCAAGGAAATTCCGGAGTCACGGGTCCCTGGCATACTGAACGATCCATTAAAGGCAGGATGGTGATTACGAAAGCGGATTAATTCGAATAATGATTGAACAACTGAACGTTGAATGGCTCGGTCAATTTCTTCAGGTGTGTAATAATGTCGGTTGATATCGCGCCCAATACCACTTTTGGCTAGCAAGGTCATATCGTTTTCGCCTGCCAGCAAGCCCACATAATATACTTGTGGCACGCCAGGAGCGAAGAATTGGATAGCGCGCGCCAGCAAATAATCATTGTCATTTCGTCCAATGGCGTCGTAGAACGTACAGTTCACCTGGTACAAGTCGAGATTGGATGCTGCCACACCAGTAGCCAGGCGGCTTTGTCCATTGCTGTTAGAGTGGATTTTTTCCACCAATGCATCCAGTTCCTCCGAAGGAATAATGCCAGGGTGGTCTTCGTGATCGGAACCATCAGCGTCGATATCAATCATGCCGATACCATCGTGCGTGTCCAGTACAGTGACAGCATTGCGCGGGCTGATTTCCAGCCATTGTTTTAAATATCGACCAGTATGGTTGAATATGGCATGTAACACCAGAGGAGGCAGCGCGAAATCATAGACACGATCCACCTTGCGGGCAATTTCGATCTGCCTGAGAAAATGGGAATGGATCTCTACGAGGGTTTCCATGTCAAGAGCTGCCGCTTGCCTGGTAAGGTATTCTATAAAAGCGAAGGTTTCGGGGATCATGAAACAGCTACTGCCCGGTTTCTTTATGGCGTATCCAATGGCATCCAACCGCACCATGCGTATGCCATTAGCATGCAGCGTTTGCAACACAGATTTCAGGTAGGCTTTCCCTTGCGAATGCGATACATTAATGTCGATCTGTTGTTTCGAAAAGGTTGTCCATAACAGGCGTTTCTGGTTATTTTTTAGCGTAACATATGAAAAGGGTAGACCCGGCCGTGGGCGATAGATGGTCAAAAGGTCGGCTTCGGTGGCGCCATTTGGGAAGATGCTGCCCATTGTCAGAAACATGTCTCTGTAGATGGAGGCATCGCCCTTTTCGGAGTAATCCAGAAATTGCAGGGAGGAAGAGGACACATGATTGACGATCAAGTCCGCCATCAGGTCCACATCCTGCCCCAGTTCTTTGATATCCTCCCAACTACCCAAGCTAGGATCGATCCTGGTGTGATCGATCGGGTCAAACCCGGCATCAGCACCGTTAATGGGGTAATAGAATGGGAGAATATGAATTCCACCAAAAAGCCCAGCAAGCGGTCCTTTTAGCAGTCGATGTAACGACTTTATATCTCTTCCGCCCAGTCGATCAGCATAAGTGATAAGCTGTACCTTGTTTTTCATAGTGGTTATATCTGCAGAAATGAGTTCCCGGCGCACCGGTGCTCATCCCTTGACCGATCCTTGCAGCAATGCTGCGATGATTTGACGCTGGAAAATGATGAAGACGATGAGGGTGGGGACCAGGATCAGGATCGTGCCGGCGCACAGCAGGGGGACATTGTTCGCGTAGTGGCCTTGGAACGCTCCCAGCCCTCCAGCCATCGTTCGTTGTGTCGGATCCTCGACGAGCACCAAGCATAGGAGAAACTGGTTCCACGTCCAGATGGACTGTGAGGATTCCGAGCGAGGCGACTGGCGCTTGCGCCAGCGGGACGTGAATGCGCCAGAATAGGTCCCAGGTGGTCGCCCCATCGATGCGGGCTGCCTCCGAGAGCTCGCCCGGCATGTTGACGAAGTGGGCGCGCATCCAGAAGACAGCAAAAGGCATGTACAAGGCGATCAGCGGAAGTGCGATCGCGACCCGGGTGTTGTAGATACCTATCGCCCGCTCCAGAAAGTAGATAGGGATGATGATCCCCTGGAACGGGAGGGTTAACCCAAACACAAACAGGAAGAGAAGCACGTTAGCACCGGGGATCCGCAGGAGACCGATGGCGAACCCGGCCATCGTTGAGATGACAAGGGTAGCGGGCACGACAGAAAGAACAATGAATATGCTCGACGCGAGGAGCTTGGGCATTTCCGCCATGTTGAACGCTGTCACGAAATTGATCCACTGCGGGTTCTCGGGCCATTCGAGTCCGCTGGGTACAGTCCCGGACGGATGCAGTGCGGTCATGAAGATGCTGATGAAGGGCAGGATCGTGAACGCCATCAGGGTAAGGAGAAGAAACCGGCCTGCCCAGAGCTCGCCGCGAGCAACCTTCATTGTGCACTCTCCCGGGTCAGCCACTGGATCGGGAGGATGACAATGACGACCAGGATCATGAGCATGACGGCCAGGGCAGACGCCGGGCCTATAGCTCGTTGGGTGAATGCAAGGATGTAGATCTGGATTCCGGGAACCGACGTCGAGTTGCCAGGACCACCGGCTGTAGTGACCCAGATGATGTCAAATGCAGCGAGCGCGGCAATCACCGTGACGGTCAGGCACACACCGATCTCGTGTCGGAGAAGAGGGACAGTGATCGCGAGGAACTCCTGGAACCAGCTGGCGCCATCGATCCTTGCAGACTCATAAAGGGCAGGGTCGATTTTGGTCATACCTGTCTGAAGCAGGACGATGCAGAATCCCAGCAGCACCCAGACTCCGACCATGCCGACGGATGGGAGCGCCCAGTCGAAATCGCCTAGCCAAGCGCGGGTGATCGCGCCGAGGCCGACAGCAGTGAGCATCTGGTTGATCAATCCAGGGAGGGACAACAGCCAACCCCAGATGATGCCGGCAGCGACGAGCGCGATGACTTGGGGCAGGAACAGAACGGTCCGAGCGACTGCTCCGAACCGCCTGGTCGCCACACGGTGAATCACGCTCGCAACAATAAGCCCAAGTCCCACCGGAATGAAGCTGAACCACACGACCAACCAGAATGCGTTGAAGATCGTCCCAATCAGGTTGGGCACCTGGAAGACATACACGTAGTTCTTCATCCCCACCCAGGTCATCGGCCCGACGCCATTCCAGCGAAAGAACGAGTACACGATGGTCAACAGGAAAGGCACGAGCACGAAGAACGCGTACATGAACAGCGCCGGCAGGGTGAATAGCCAGCCAACAAAGGTCTCCCGACGGACCCGTTTACTGAGATAGGTCCGCCGGGAGGTCTTGAAAGCCGCAGGGCGTTTGTCTGAAGTCATCATCAATATTACCATTGATCAGGCAGGCGCAGGCATCGTCCTGCGGTTACCACCACTACTGTGAAAGTTCTCTTTCGTATTCTGCTTGAACAGCCTTGAGGAGACCAGCAGCGTCTTGCTCACCAGCAACCATCTTCTGGAGCTCAGGCGTCCAGCCCTGGGCGAAGATCGAGCTCGTCGCGTTGGCGATGAAGTCCATCGCACCGCTTAACTGAGGTCCTGCGGCAAGTGTATCGATGGTGACCGAGCCGGCAGCAACTGCTGGTACTGAGGCATCAGCCGGTCCGCCTGGGTTTGATCCCATTCCGTCGACGTTGATCTGTCGAGCCGTTTCGTTCGTGGCAGCCCAGTTGAAGAAGAATGCGGCGCAGTCTGCGTGCTTGGCGTTGGCAGCGATACCGTACGTAAGCGGAGCGGACATTGCAGCATACCCTCCCCCAGCCTCAGCGGGCGGGAACAGGAAGAACCCGACGTTTCCGGGCATGGCCGCGTCATAGCCGCCGTTCTGCCAGTCGCCATTGAAGGTGAAAACACCCTCGCCCTTGCCGAAACGGTCAGCCGCGTCAGTGTATTCGATGGCGTTGATATCGGGCGGGAAGTAGCCATTCTCGATCCAGTCCTGAAGATGCTGTGCCGCTATCAGGTTCGTTGGCGTATCGATCGTCGCACCGGGCTTCTGGAAGATCCAGTCGTTGATCGGCTCGACAGGGCCGTAGGCAGCCATCAGGTTTTGGAGCGGGAATGCGAGTCCCATGCCGCTCTTGGCGCTGCCCCATTCCATGATCGGTTGGAGCCCGGCGGCTTTGGCCGCGGCGAGCAGGGCTTCGAACTCGGCGACGGTCTTTGGCGGCTCAGTCATGCCGATCTGGGCAGCTAGCGCTTTGTTGTAGAAGACGCCGGTCATGCTGTAGTTGAGACCCATGGCGTAAAGCGTGCCGGAACCGCGGATCCAGTTTTCATCCAACCGGTTCTGGTTGAGCTGTGGCACCGGCCAATCGTTCCAACCGAAAGCCGTTGCATAGTCGTCCAAGTTCATCAGGAGGCCGTCCTGCGCGAACGAGACCATCGTTGGCAGCCGGATCAGGTCGGGCGGATTGTCGCTCGCGAGAAGCAGCGGCGTCGTGGTGATGAGATTCGCGAACTGTTCCATGGTGATGTCCCAAGTGACATTCGGGAACTGCTTCGTGAATTCCTCGGTCAGTTGTGTAGGCATATCCCAGCCGGTCTCGAAGACGACTTTCATAACAACGGGATCTGTCCCGCAGGACGGGCCTGCATCTACCGGAGCGGCAGTCGCCGGGACGGCGGTGGCAGCAGGAGCAACAGTTGCAGGCACGGCAGTGGCCGCGGGAGCAGCAGTTGGGGCTGGTGCCCCACAGGCAGAAAGCAGCAGTGAGGCCAGTAGCAGCAGGCTTACCAATGGATATAACGAAATTTTCTTGTTCATTTCTCCTTCTCCTTTATGAGCCTGAATTATTTTCAATACGAGGTTCGGGTATTGGTGTTTTACAATTCTCAATCGGCTACACCTCCTTAACTGAAAATATGGGAAAAGATATTATTGACACTTCTGTTAGTGGTATCCTGAAAGCACTTTCATAACGAGTATACAAGTTTTCAATAACAGAGTCAACAAGCAGATTCATGCAGATGCTATGCCGTTTGCCGTACGATTAAGGAAAGAGGGAGGTTTACATGCCTTGGAGGTCTGGAGGGCGATTCTATCTGAGCAAGTAATATTTCCACCGCCAACCTTCCCGACTCGTCCAGGTGTTGACGGATGGTGGTCAGGTCAGTATATTCAGCCAGATCGAGGTCATCAAAACCTACTACTGCGAGTTGCTCAGGTACCTGGATTTTCAACTGGCGGGCAGCTTTCAATACGCCAAGAGCCTGGAAGTCCGTTGCGGCAAATATGGCGGTCGGCGGTTGGGGCAAGCTGAGTAATTCGGCGGCAACCTGACGGGTTTGTTCTTGCGAATAAGGAGCAAGCCTTACCAATACATCAGGAAGTTCGATCCCGGCTTCCTTCAAGCGTCATGCGAAATCCAACCAGGCGCTGACTGACCGGATGCAGGGAATATTCAGGTAGATCGGTATCGCCCAAAAATGCGATACGGCGGTGACCTTTATCCAGCAAATATCGGGCTGCAATGCGGCCCCCCATCACGTCATCAATTACCACGCTGCTTAAGCTTGGATGTGGGAACTCGACCAACACGGTAGGCAGGCCATGGTCCACAAGACGGCGGACATTGGCATCATCCACAGGCAAAGAAAGAATAATGAGACCATCCAAATTACCGGTCAATGGCAAGGAAGAGAGAAAACTTTTCAGGTGCTCCGCCGAATCAACAGTGTAAATGACCAATTCAAATTTCTTGGCTGACAACGCTTCGGAAATTCCCTCGTGAGTCGTTGAACAAAAGACGGGGCCGTGAAAAATGGCGAGATCACTCCAATCCGTCCGGTTCTTCGCAAGGCGCGAGCGCGGGCTTCCGCTTTGGGCACGAAACCGAGAGCATCGACGGCAGCCATGACTCGTTCGCGTGTCTCGCCGTTGACCTTATCCGGGTCATTCAGCATCCGCGAGACAGTCGTGATGCTTACTCCAGCATGTTTAGCAACATCGTATATGGTGGGAGCTTTTTTATTTGACATAAATATCCTGTAATGAAAGGGTGATGAAAGCACTTTCATTATATTTAATTCAGCCAAGATTGTCAAATAAAAAAAACTACTTAAAAAAATGCTAACCTCGCCAGATTAGAAAAAATCCCTTTATGATTATGAGTCATACATACTTAAAACTTAAGACCATTGAAAATTTCAGAAGTGGGATTCTAGCCTATTATCAATAAGTCAGCCTGTTCGACTCTTGGCCGGTCCACCGCATCCACCGGGTTTCGAACCAACAGACCTTCTCGAACCGCCTGCTTGAGAACACAATTCAACACCATGTGAATCATCTGCACGGTTCGAGCACCGCGAATTTCTCCCCGTTTACAAAGAAGCCCATAGGTTAGTTCGTCAATTAATAGGTCTTTTGTCAAAACTACAAAAAAACTAGTGGGCTTGGAGACTACTATTCTTCCTGTACGGCTGGAAGGATGTTTTTTTCAAATAGTTCAAAGAGAACTCTCTTCGGTTTTTGCCGTCGTTACGATAACCAGATCGGACTCCGGAATCACGAGGATGATCTGTCCTCCACCACCCGCAGCCGCATAACCCCCCATTTCGGGAACCTGCCCCTTCCGTAGTTCATAAGCATCGTGATAGAAATCTTCATCCACGTTTATTACAGGCAGCCTTCCACTTCGGTTTTTGGCTGTGGATAGAATTTTTCACCATGCAGGATGACTTCAAACCTTAGACTACCACATCACAACAACAATTCAATGGGTCAGGATTGATCAGCTCTTTAATCATCTGAGCGGTATTTGCCAACCACATTTCTTCGGTTAACAAAAAACCATAGCTCGACGGGCTCTGGTTCGCTTTCAATAGCAGGGATGCGATTTGATACCCCTTCGGGGCACTTACGCACGACCTCCGGGTTACCCAACCTCTGGCGGTGTTGGACGGGTGTGAGTCCCAATCCCGAATTCGCTGACTTTAACACAAAGCGCGTGTTTTCGACGTTCTTTCGGACCTGTAATTCATTGGGGGGGTATTCGGCTACAAACAATCGGTTGTATCCCCCAAAAATATTCTTTCCGTTGTGCCTCTGCGAGCAGGAGAACTATGGGTGGACGTAATTTCTTTCAAAAAGCCGATAATTCCCTTGTTGAGGTCTAAGGAGCCCGGCGAACTGTGGTTCATGCAAACACCTCCTTGAATGGAATATTTACCAATCGCAATCCGTCGGGTTAAAGAAAAACCAGAGCCTGTCAGACTCTGGTTCGCTTTTTGAGACGATAAAAACGTAATTCAATCCTAGAGATTTACACTCTCCCCCATATAAACTGCCGAAATAGACACTTGCGGTGCTAACTGCCGGCAATGTGCCATCACTTTCTCCGCATGCCGTCCGTCCCAATAATCATCCGCTGCACGCCCGAGCTCCTCCAGGTGGGTTAGGATCACCTGCTTCGGTTGCAGGTCCATGCTGAAGCGGCAGAAGGCATCCAATAAAGGAGGTTCTTCCATCAAAGCGCAACCGCGCCCCAACCATAAATGCGCAAAAAGGCCATCCATAGAACCGAACGAGGGTAGTAATTCCGTCTTGAAATCTCGTGTATCCCCCGGGAAGAGCCAACGCTTTTTGTTGAATTCGACCAGGTAACCCATTTCCGGAACGCCATGCTGGGGACCGTTCTCGGAAGGCGCGGCTTCCCAATGCAAACCGACGAATGGGAGCAGGTGAATGCCGTGGATGTCAATCGGTTGCAAAGGTTGTGGGGTGACGATCTGTTCTGCGGGTAATCCTGCCTCCGACTGCACCTGTGGAAGAATGTAGTCCGGAATGACCCAACGGATGGGCAAATGCCGAAGGGACTTGATCAAGTTGAAGTCGAGATGGTCGGCGTGACGGTGTGTCAGCACGACAAAGTCAAGCCGATCAAAGCTTTGGGCGAGGTCGATCCCAGGCGCCTCAGGGACACGGCAACGCAGGCTGAGCGGATCCATTGCCCAGCGGACGTTTCCTGTCCTGAAGAGGTAATTGGCGGAATACAACAACCAGACCTTATCCTGTGCGCCAGGAGAACGCCATTCAGAGATCAGGTCGGTCATCATTTGTGGATAACCAGCGGTGATCTCCTTCCGTCGTTGCTCAATAGCGGTTTGTCGTTCAGAGAATTGTGCCATGGTTATACCTCGCGTGAATCAAGGCTTCCACGTCGCTGATGGAGCGGTTGAAGGGTCCGAGGTCTTCCATCTTCAAGCTGGTGACGGCTGCCGCCCAGACGCCAGCCTCGCGCGGAGGCCTGGACAGCCGCATGGCCATATACGTGCCGATACAAGTATCGCCGCGCCCACTGCGTCCATCGAGACGCACCGGGTAAAAACCGATATCGGTAAATTTACCGTCTGCGTAGATGAGCAGGCCATCCTTATGAGTCAACACGATCTCCCGTGGACCCCTATCGACAAAAAATTTCGCCGCTTTGCGAATATCCCTTTCACCCGTCAGGAATTCCGCCTCCACCGCATCACTCTTGACTACATCCACCCGGGCCAACGTCTTCCGCATGTCCACCCAGGGCTCGTACTTGAGTTCCTCGCCACGCAGCACGCGCACATAGCCTTGCATATCCGCAGCGACAAGCATGCCCTTTTCCTTCAAGATTTCGATGACATCCAGACCGACCTCGCCACGAAGACTGGGGCCGATTACCGCCGCCTTCGCTTGCAGGTCCTTCACCTGGTCGGGAGTAATGCTCCCGGCCGTAGCTGCCACGGACAGGTTGCGAATGTCCGGGTTCGTGGTGGGATATTCCAACTTCATCAAGGTGGAGTTTGGAGTGTAAACGGGAAAGCAATCAATTCCCGATTCAAAGAACTTGTCCACGACGCGCGAGTCTTCCTCCGCCAGGCGGGTGACCGCGGCGGTCTTGATGCCCATTTTCGCTGCCGCATGAGCAGAGTAACGAACTCCCCCGCCATCGACGTATTTCGTGCCAGCCGGGGTGATAATCGTGTCCTTGGTGTAATTACCAATGCAAAGCAGATCGTACATTTCGCTGGTCGTCATAATTTCCTTTCGGGACCTTCTTTTTTATGGTGCGATTCTCATGATGAGCCAGTACAAGAGAGCGGCCATCAACGCTGTCATCGGGATGGTGAACAGCCAGGCCGTGGCGATCTCTTGAGCCACCCCCCAGCGCACTTTGTTCACCCTTTCCGCCGCGCCTACCCCCATGATCGATGAACTGACCACCTGGGTGGTCGAGACCGGTCCTCCCACGAGCGAGGCGCCAAGGATGACGGCAGCAGATGCCAGCTGGGATGAAAATCCATCCACCGGGCGGATCTTGTAAAACTTCCCGCCCAGTGTGCGGATCAGCCTCCAGCCACCCAGCGCGGTGCCAAGGGCGATCATGGTTGCACACATCAGAATCACCCATTGAGGTACAACAAATGAATCCAGGAATCCCCCAATGACCAGGGCAAGGGTAATAATGCCCATGGTCTTCTGGGCATCGTTGGTGCCATGGCTCAGAGCCAGTCCGAGCGCCGTAAAGATCTGTCCGCGCCTGAACAGCCCGTTGATACGCGGCGAGGCATTCCATGACAATAGCAAAATCAGACGGAGGATGAGATAGCCAAAGATAAACCCAATAAAAGGTGAAGTGAATAAGGCAATCACGATCTTCTTCAATTCATCCATATTGATCGCCTGCCAGCCTGCCGCGATAAGCACCGCACCGACCATGCCGCCTATCAGCGCGTGCGAAGAACTGCTCGGGAATCCCAGGTACCAGGTTAGCAGGTTCCACACGATTGCGCTGCCGAGAGCCGCAACCAGCACCTGCAGGCTGATCGCATTTGAGTCGACAATTCCCCCGATGGTTTCCGCCACTGCCACACCGAAAATGAACGGACCAATAAAATTAGCTGCCGCAGTCATTCCCAAGGCTACCCGCGGCGGAAGCGCCCGTGAGGAGATCATCGTGGCGACCACGTTGCTCGAATCATGGATCCCGTTCAGAAAATCAAAAACGAGCGCCAGGCCGATGACCGTGAAAGTGAGCATTGTCACTGACATTGAATAGTCTCTCTCAGGCGATCTTGACCACGATATTTGCCAGCACATTGGCCGCTTCATCGCCCCGGTCGGCGGCATTGCTCAGGTGGCGGTACACCTCGCGCTGCTTCAACATCTTGACCACATGCTCGATGTCCTCCACGTCGCTGAAGAGGTCGGCCAGCGCTTCCCGATAAACATTTTCCACCTTGTTCTCGAGGGATTTCGCGCGGTGGGCGTGTTCACTGGTGACACGGGGGTGTTCCTCCAGGCAATCCACCGCCATGACGAGCTCATATGCGCCATCTCTTAGCAGACTAGCCATTTGCAGCATGAAAGGCGTCGGACCGACCTTGAGGATTTCCATTTCGCTGACGGTGCTGTAGGCATAATCAATGACATCGTCGATGGTGCGCGAAAGGTCAAAGATATCCTCGCGATCGAAAGGGGTGACAAAGGTCTGGTTAAGCTCGTCGATCAGAATACGCCGGGCTTCGTCAGCCTGCTTTTCCTTCGCATTCAACCTGTCAGCGGCCTCATGGTCCCCACCCGCCATGAAATCCTTCAGCGCCTCCATCCCCTCCAGCGTGAGCGAGGCCTGATCGCGGATCATTTTTATGAAGATGTTCTGGCGTTTTCTAAAAAGTTTGCGCATTAATGTCTCCTTTCATTATTACCGTAACGAGATACAGCCACATTCATGCAGGGTCTTCAAGCCGGCGAGCACCTGTTCATGGGTGTAAAATCCCTGGAATTCCAAAGTCCGGATTGCATGAGCGGGAAGGCGAGCAGCGATCTTCTTGAAATCCACGTCCCCATCCCCGGGTACCCGGTGATCCTGGATCCCAACCACGTCATGCAGGTGTGTTCCGACGATCCGCGGTGCAAATCGCTTCAGCCACTTCTCTTGCGGAAAAAATCCCAACCGCGACAGAGCTTGCGCGTGCCCCACATCATAAAGGAATCCCAGATGTTCCTGCCCAGCCAAAGTTAGAAGTTCACCCAGTTCGTCGGGACTGGGGAATTCCATGTAATGGAACCTATTTTCCAGCCCCAGGCAAATACCTTTCCCTTCGGCGTAATCCAGAAGCTCGATGAGGCTCTTCTTCACGGCCTGGAAGCGAGGCGGTGCAAGTTCCCTTCGCCTTTTCTCAAGCTGCAACTTTAATTCAACGAACTCTTTTGAATGTTCCTTCCCTGCCGTGAAGAGCGCACACAGTCTGTCTTCCATCGCGCGATCCGAGTCGACACTGCCGGAATGCACAACCACCGTATGTGCGCCAATGCGCTGCGCCAGGTCGATGCTACGCTGCATCGCCTTAACCCCCTCGCGGCGACAGAATTCATCCGTAGCGGATATCAGCCAGTCCTGTTGTTTCAAAACCGCCACGGAGATATCCGCCGGGCAGGGCTCATGGACACTGCTAAATTGGTGTCCATCCATTTGGATACTCTCAAGCATGATCGAATTAACCTGGTGATTCAACTCGACTTTTCCAAATCCAATCCTCCGGCTGGCTTCCAGAAAATCGCCAAGCGAGGCAAAGTAATTAACTCCCCACATTGTGGAGACGGAAGCCTGATAGACCTTCGCCGGCTTTGGGGGGGTTCGAGCAGGAAATATCTCGAGCAATTCACGCAAGTCCGTGATGCGATGATCAGGCTCAAGTGCAGGATCTGTTGCCAGCCTGGCGCCTCGCCTGGAACGGTGTCTGATCAAGACCGTTTTTGATAAACCGGCCTTGCGGGCAGCAGCCACGTCACGGTGAGGCAGGTCGCCGATATAGGCGCATTTTCCGGGCTTGATCTCCATGCGCGTCGTCGCCTCCAGCAGGATGCCCGGATCGGGTTTACGTTTGCCAACTACTGCCGAGAGAATAATGGTTTCAAAATAACTGTTCAGCCCGTGTTTCTTCAGTGCCTCAGGGGCCTCGGTGCTGCTGGTGGTATTACTGACCAACCCCAACCGGTAGCCGCGCCGGAAAAGTTCGATGATTACCTCAGCCGTTTCAGGGAACAGAATCCGCTCCCCGGTTGCATTACGCCACAACAGGTTGAATTGGACGGCGTGTTCGCGTACCTGTTCTTCCGGCCAGTCCGGCAGCAACCAACGCGTCCAAAGGTCCGCCTCCCCCAACTCGATCAGAGTCTCTCTGGCCCAACGCCGGTAGGCGGTTTCCCGGCGAGCCAGCAGACGCGCAAAACTGGCGGGGTCCGCGTTGGAACCCAGCAACTTGAGAATGTCATTGGTATACCTGAGCCGCTCCTCGCGACTTCTCTTTCGAGTCCCGCGCAGGGTACCGCCCATGTCAAACAAAATCGCCTCTACAAGTAATGTCATTTTTCCACTTTTCCATTAAGCGATGACGGGTAATTTCAGCAGGTCAGAGAAATGCTGAATATAGTAATCCGCCTTCGCATCTTTTTCATAGTTAAATGCGATTGTCTTCATCCCAACCGCCCGGGCGCCGTCCAGTTCTGACGCGCTGTGACCGACAAAAACAGCCTGGTCAGAGGTCACCCCCAATTGATCGAGGGCAGCGTGATAGAGCTTGGGATCGGGTTTGCGAGTTCCGACATCCATGGATGATATGATCGAATCCCAGACGCAACCGAAACCCCTTCGCTCGAACCAGCTTAATTTAGCAGAAATTGAATTGGCGGTGTCGGTCACAATAGCCAGCAGATAACCCTGCGCCTTTAACGTTAGCAGAGTTTCCGGCACACCATCGAAGAACTCAACGTTGGCATCATCATCGATCAAGGCCTGTTTTCCACGCGCCACCAGTTCAGGCGGAGTGATGCCATACATGTGGACAATTGCTTCGCGGTATTCATCGTGGTTAATTTCCCCGCGATAGGCTTTGTATTCGATGGCCTTCTTTTTCTCCCGATGATCCGAGCTGACTTCCATGCCCAATTCGTGCAGGAAAGCTGCAAATTTGGCACCTCGCTCGGGGCGGAAGTATAAGATATCACCCGCATCAAAAATCAAGGCGCGGATCATGCCGAGGGCTGACGCAGCCGTTTTACTTTCCTGATCTTCGTGCAGGATGTCGAGCAATTCAGTCATGTTCTCGATAATGGCATCCGGTTGAGACCCTGCATCGCTCTCACCGTGATCGAAATCGTGCCTGATCTGTATGGCTTTGCCATAACCGGCTCGCCGCGCGCCGTCGATATCACGCACCACACGGTCGCCGATATAGAGGCAGGCGCTGGCAGGGACATTTGCCTGACGGGCGGCGTGATGGAAGATCGCAGGGTCAGGTTTACGGCGGCCATATTCGCTCGAAAGAATGATTGGATCAAAATATTGAATAATGCCATATTCCTTCAAGTTCTCGGGCACCTGTCCGCGACTGTTGACATTGCTGATCAAGCCAATTTTTAAGCCCATTTGCTTGATGGCTTCCAAAACACCGGGGATTTCAGGCCGCAGAGCGCGAAAATAGAATCGCGTTTCGACCAGGAAGGATAATTCCTCGGCAATAGGCGCCAGGAGCGATTTCTCGACCTTCTGTTCAGAAAATACATAATCGGCCCAGACGTTCAGTGGATTCAACTCTTCCATCGTCTGGATGCTCCAGCGCTTGTACAACTCAAGACCTTTCGTAATCACATCCAAGAGTTGTTTATCGCTCAGATGCAGATCAATCCCGGCTTGCAACAGCCGTTCCTGAAGGCAGGGTGTTGCCGCCAAACGAAGCTCCGGTGTGTACCCGAAGGTCTGAAGGGTGCCGCCCATGTCGAAGAATACCGCCCGGATGGTCATTGCCATCCCTCCATGTTTGGGTAATGTTTTACATTCCGCGTGGACTTTTTTTGTCCAAGCGTTGTTTTCGAGCCTGTATTCATTGCGTTCCTATCGAAATGCTTTACGTACCGAGGGAGTGTCTCGGGCACGGACTATTATCCATGCCCGAGGTCATTTCCTGGAGTGCTATGGTTAACTTTACGGATTTCCGAGGTTCAAAAGGTAGAAGTCGCGTGCCTGGACAAGATTTTCATAGGCAAACTGTTCCGGGATAAAGTAGGTCAGTTTCATGACTTCATCCAGGGTCAACTGTCCTTCCGGTACTTCATAAGTGGGATCCGGGAAGTAGGTACCGAACTTGGCCCAGGGATCCCGTCCCTCTGCGCTCGTGATGAATTTAATGAACAGCTTGGCAGCATTGGGGTGAGGCGCCTGATTCATGACACCCAGGTAACTCTGAGACTGGGCGCCGCTGATGGGATTAACACCCCAGCAGGGTTCAAAAACCAGGTTTCCTTCCTGCACATCCGGGTAGTTCGAATAGGAAGTGAAAGCGAGCAGGCTATCGGTCATGCCTTTGCTGGCAAAGGCAGAGTCTACTTCATCGCCGCCAGGTTGCGGGATGGGGGCATTCTGAGCGAACTTCTTGAGCCACAACCAACCGGCATCCGGGGTATCGGCGTCCAAGACCGGCTCGGAACCGTACAGATCAATATACGCCTGCTTCATCTCGTCAGCATGGTTGACATAGGCAAGCAGCTTGCTGAGGGTGGAGGCGTCATTCAGCGGGTCTTCAATAACGACCTTGCCCTTCCACTCCGGCTGGGTCAGTTCCCACAGGTTGGTCACAGGGCAGGTTTCGTTCAGTTCAGAATTGTAGGCGAGCATGGTCGTGCCAAAACGGGAGAACAACAACGGCTCGGTGTATTCAGGGGAAACCGAGGTGGTATCCGGCACGAAGCGCCAGACATATTCATTGGGCAGGACATTTCCCACAACTTCCGCGCCGCCGCTGCTGAACCATACGTCTCCTATGATCGTACCGGAGGTTTGTTCGCCGATTGTCTTGGTGAGCACATCGTCGCCGCCGAGGTCATATCCCTCGATGGCAATATCCGGGTACATTTCAGCCCAGGCTTCCGCTGCCTTGGCGATCTTCGAAGAGTTGGCATACACGATCACCGACCCTTCTTCCTTGGCTGCTGCTTCGATGGCAGCCCAGTCCTGGGTGTCCGAATAATAAGGTCCAAGCTGGTTATCCATCAACCACTGTTCCTTGGCGGAAAGTTCAACCGGGGCAGGAGCCTCAGTCGCCTCCGGTGCAGCAGGTTCCTGAGGTTCTTCCACCTGTGTCGGCGCCGCGGTGCCGCATCCAGCCAGGAAGGCGACCAGCAATACAACGGTCAAAAACTTTGCAAACATTTTCATTTCCATTCTCCTTCTAGAAGGTTGACATGAAATAACAATTGGTCGGAGTGAAATTGACGGTGCAGTTTATTTCTCGAAACCTCCTTTCAATGCTCTCTTTAAAAATGGCTTCTGTTTGGAAATTCCTCAGGCATGTGAGGCGATCAAATCACCGCTTTTCTTGTCATACAGGTTCAATGCGCCGGGATCAAAGGTCAGCCAGATCTTCTCATCCATTTTTATCTTGCTGATGCCGTTCACCTTTATCGTCATTTCCATTTCATCCAGTCGGGCAATGATGGTCGAATCAGCGCCGGCAGGCAGCACGGAATATGCAATGAACTGGACCGCCCCATCCTTTGGTTGGGTCGAAATCTCAATGTCTTCAGGGCGCACCGCAACAACTACATCACCCGTCGCGCCATTGGTGTTCGTCGGAATATCAAATTTGCCCAGGTTGACCCGGTTGTTGTCCTTTACAAAACCCTCCATCAAATTCACCTTGGGGTTGCCGATGAAATCCGCCACGAATAAATTAGCCGGGAAGTGGTACACGCGATCCGGTGTATCAAGCTGTTGGACGACGCCCAGCTTCATCACCGCGATGGTAGAGGACATGGTCAGGGCTTCCAGTTGATCGTGAGTCACGTAGACGGTGGTCGCCCCGGAGATATGGTGCAGGCGCTTGAGTTCGCTGCGCATGTCCATGCGCAGACGGGCATCCAGGTTGGAAAGGGGTTCGTCCATCAGGAACACCTTGGGGCGATACGCCAACATGCGCGCCAGAGCAATGCGTTGCTGCTGTCCGCCGCTCATCTCGCGCGGGTAACGATCCTGATAACCGTCCATCTGCACTTCCGCCAGCGCTTCCTTAACCCTTTCATCCATTTGCGCTTTGGACAATTTCTGGATCTCAAGCGCAAAGGTTAGATTCTTGTAAACGGTCATATGCGGCCAGAGCGCGTAGTTCTGGAATGCCATCCCCAGTTCACGCTGACCGGCAGGGAGTGAAATTCCTTTCGCGTGCGAAAAGACCAGTTTATCGCCGATATAGATCTCGCCCTCATTCGGATCCTCAAGCCCGGCAATACAGCGCAGCAGTGTGGTCTTGCCGCAGCCCGACGGTCCCAGCAAGGTAAGGAAGGTGCCCGGCTCGATGGTCAGGCTGAGATTATTGACCGCAACCACACTGCCGAATTTCTTGGTTAAATTTCTAATGGTGATCGTCGTTGCCATGGATGATTACCCTCCGAGGCCTTTCTTCAAGCTGCCCCCGCTGAAACGGGTGATGATGAAGTTGCCAACCAGGACGATCGCAATCAGCAGGATAATGACTGCGTTGGCCTGTTGTTCATTTCCGTTTTCGCTGTAACGCATGGTCAGGCTGGAGAGAACCTGTGTTGTCGGAGTGACCAACAAAATGATCAGGGACAACTCCCGCATGGTCGTGATGAAAGTCAAAAGAAACCCGGAAATGAACCCCGCTCTGGTGAGAGGAAAGATAATGGTCCGGAAGCGCCTCCAGCTATTGGCTCCCGCAACTGCGGCTGCCTCTTCCAGTTCCCTCCCCACCTGAAGCATGGCGGAGACTCCGCTGCGGGAGGAATAGGGGATATGCTTGGCCACCGATACAACTACCAGCAAGGCAAAAGTACCGTAGAGCGGCGGAATGGGTCCGACCGGTCTGGAAAACATCGTGATGTAGACCGCGCCGAAGGCAATACCCGGAATCACGTACGGGATGAAAGCCAACTGCTCCGTGTACCTGCCCAGGCGGGTCCCGCGCAACTTGACGATCGAATAGCCCAGGATGACCCCCAGGGCCGCAGTAAAGAACGCGGTCAGCACAGCCAATCGGATCGAATTCCAGGCAGCCCGGTAAATGGCCGGGTTACGCAGAATGCCTGGTTCCCCACTGTTAATGCGAATATCGCTTACACCGATCCAATGAACCAGGGTCAGGTTGCTCAGGCTGTAATTACCGGACCTGAGCATTAACGTGCTCCATGTAAGCAGGATCAGAGGCCCCGAGGCGACCAGCACCTGGAAGGTGATGACGGCGACAGCGATGAAGTATCGCATGCCGCGTAGTTTTGTCTTCTGAGACATAAAGCCGCGTCCGCCGATCGTCTCGTAGCTTTTCCGGGTTCCGACGATCTTCTGGTTGATGTTAATGGTGATCATGGAGAAGAGGATCAGGGTGATCGCCAGCACAAAGGCATCCCCGATAGCGCCGACCGCGATATTCGAGCGGATCATGGTGGAGACCGTATAGTAGCGGACGGGCACACCCAGCACGTTCGGGCCGCCGAAGGTTCCCATGACCTTGGCAAAGGTCATAATGAAACCCGAAAGCAGCGCCGGCACGACCAAGCGGGAAGGTGATCTTTCCCAGAATCCGCGTGCGACTGGCGCCAGCCAGTTCACCGGCCTCCTCGAGACTTGAGTCGATCGACATCAGCGCCGCGGAAACGAACAAGATAAAAGAAGGTGTAGTAATGCAATCCGCTGCTGATGATGATTGGTAAGGGACCATAGGCCAGCCAATCCGGCGGCGGCGTTCCCGTCCAGAACATCAACATTCCGGGTAATCCACCCGTCGTCCCGTTGTTGAACATCACTTTCCAGGCCATTGCGATAGTCCAGGAGGGCATGATATAGGGGATCACTGCCAGGACATTGATCGCATTCCGCCCGGGGAGGTCGGTGCGGACCACCAGCCAGGCCAGCGACCCACCGATCAGAAAGGCTAAGCCTGTTGCACCCAGTGAGATGGTCAGCGAATGCATCAGAGGCTGGATGGTCATCAGCATGCCGATCTTGGTGGTCAACATGCGCATCCAGTGGAAGAGCGTAAAGTCCCCGACGACTGCATCTCTGGCATACCGCAGGTCATTTTCAGAATAGGTGATGGTGGTCATGATCATGCGATAAAGTGGGACGATGACCATATAGAACATTACCGCCAGCATGATCAACGCCAGGAACACCTGTGGGCTGGTCAGCCAGTGCCAGAACCGGCGGGCATTCGCCAATAATCTTTGAGAAAGAGGAGGTTGTTCTACAACAGCAGTTGCCATATTCACTCCGGAATACAGGGATCTTTATGTCTTGCTGGAGCCATTGGTCTTCTTGAGTTGTTCACGCAACTGATCCAGCTTATCCAAATTGGCTGTCACGGCATCCTGGTTTCTGGTGGCAATCTCCAGCAGCAGGGTATTGATAATGGTCATCGGGACGACAAGGGAATGAAAGGCCGAGACCGGCCCTCGCTTTGCCGCAAGGAGGACGTCCACCTTTTCGCCGATCACAGAGCCGAGGGTATCGGTCAGCAGAATGGCCGGACACCTCACCTCCCTGGCGTAATCCAGAACAATCTGCAGGGCAGGGTTGACATCAAAGAATCCAATCGCAAACAACAAATCACGGTCGGTCATCAGCGGCAGCGGTTCCAGGGTTTCGCGTCCTGCGATCGTCAGAGGAATGACCTGCTTACCGAAACGGGTCAGCCTCAGGTTGAGCAGGTGGACCAAAGAGACCGAAGGTCCGGTCCCAAACACATAGATATGCTCACACGCGATCATGCGGTCCACAGCCTGGTGCAGGGCGTTGCGATCCACCGTCTGGAGCGCTTCTGTCAGGTAGTCGATTTCCGAGACGGTTACTTTTTCAAAGATGTCCCCCGCTTCGCGCAATTCATCCAACCGGCTACGCAGCCGCGCCGAGTGTCCGACCCGCTTGCGGAAATTTTCTTGCAAGAGCTTCACGCATGGCCGGGTAACTTTCAAACCCAAGTTTGCGGGCAAAGCGAACCACGGTGGCTTCGCTGAGGTCCAATCGTTGCGCCAGTTCTCCCACGGAGAGGAAGGCTGACTCATCCTGGTTCTTGCGTAGATAGTTTGCAATCTGTTTTTCACCCTTGGTGAGGTCGGAGTATTTCTCGCCAATGATCTGGTTGAAATCATAAGTGACCATTTCGCTCTCCTGATTATCCATGTCTAAAGCAGTTCGTACGCTATATTCTTTCAAAATAAGTATTTATGAAAGTTATCTTTCATTTGTACATACTATAACAAAAATTAATAAAATGCAAGTAACATTTCACTGATGAAAGTAACCATCTTCGCTAGATCATTTACGCATTTTTTTGCCTGGGCAGCTTGGATTCGTCCACGAGATGAACAATCTCGGGAGTAACCCACAAAGCGGCTCCCGTTGTATCAACAACAATTTCGCATACTTTCATCAGCGGACGGTAGATATCCTCTGCCCGCAGGTACTGCGTCCTGAAGAACCTGTTGCGGAAATAGGCAGGATCATACTTTTTCCGGTAATCGATGTCGCGCTTCCATTTTCGCTTCAGCCGGATGGGGTCGTCGGTCAAGTACACAGCCTTGATACCGATGAGACCGGCAATCTCATTCATCTGGAACGGGAAATTGCCCTCCATGAAGATGACATCCGCCGGTTCGATCACCAAGGGAGTGCTGCCAGGCTTCAGGTTGCCATTCAGGTCATGGCTGGAGGTGGCGCCTACAAAATCGTAGCGAGGGATGGTGATCTTCTTCCCTTGCAGGATCTGCTGCAGGCTACTCAGGAATAATTCGAAATGGGTTGATTCTCTTCCCATCGGTTTATTGTCCCGAAAATCCCGGTCCAACAGGAAGTTATCGACTTCAATGGATGTGATGCTTTTACCCATTGATTTCAACTCGCTGCAAAGCCGCTCTGTGATTTCAGTTTTACCTGCGGCAGTAGGTCCAGCCAGGGTGATGAGTATTGGCGTTCCGCGTACGGCAACTATCTTTTCGATGACTTCAATGAACGCCCGATCAATCTCCAGATTCGCTTCCTGGAAATCGCAATAACCAATCCCCTGATACCGCTCCAGATGTTTTTGTCTTTGCTCGAAGGATCGATAAGGCTTGCCTCCGAAATGAGCCGTTACCTCTTCTGTAAAATAGATTGTCCGGGGTAGGAAATAAAAACCACGCACATCGAAATAGAATTTCTGCCTGACCCACGCTTCGGAATAATCCCCCGAAACCAGTCCGGTGAAAAGCATCCTGGTTATTTCCACGATTCTCTCATCCAGGACGATCCGGTCACCTTCCCGGGGTCTGAGTTGGATACTTTCATAGAATTCCCGGCTGCCGATCCGCTTGCCCATCATCTCGCAGCTGTCCAACTTGACTGTCTCCCAGCCGCCCTCAGGCAGGAGACCTTCAAGAGCATAGCGAAATTCGAGCAGCGCAAGTTCGTCCACCCCGGGGTTGATCCTTTTCATGATTTCAAACAGCACCGTTGAAAAATGCGCTGGGCTGTTCAATCGACTTGAACCGGCCATGTCTTATACTATTAGCTCCCGTCCAGGATGCGTTTAATCTCCGGGGTAGTCCACAGCGCTGCCCCGGTCGTGTCGACCGTCATATCGCAGACAGCCATTTGCGGTCGATAGGCGACCTCCGCCATGATGAACTGTTCTTTGAAATAGCGGTTGCGAAAATAATTCAGGTCGTATTTCTTTCGGTAATCGATATCGCGCTTCCATTTCCGCTTCAAGCGAATGGGGTCATCCGTGAGATAGACTACCTTGATCCCGATGAGCGGCGCAATTTCCTCGAGCAGGAATGGGAAGTTGCCTTCGATAAAGATGATTTCTGCCGGCTCGATCTCAATCGGCACACCACCGGGCTTCATTTGGCCATTCAGGTCGTGGCTGGAGGTGGCGGCGATGAAATCATAGCGCGGAATGCTGATCCTTTTCCCTTGCGTGATGTCCAGCAAGGCTTGTTTGAGCAGCTCAAGATGAAGCGCCTCTTTGCCTTCCGAGTTAATCCCCTTTTCCTCGCGGTGATCCCGGTCGGTCAGGAAATTGTCCAGCTCCATGGAAGTGGTGGGTTTTCCTGTTTCCCCAAATGCCTCTGTCAACCTGTCCACGATTTCGGTCTTGCCGGCCGCGGTCGGACCTGCGATCGCGATCGTGATCGGGGTTCCCCGCACTGCGACCAGTTTCTTCACACTTTCCATGAAGAGCTGGTCCACTTCGGCATTCGCTTCCTTGAACTCTTTGTAGCCGACATCCTGCACGCGCTCGAACGCTCGTTGTTTCTGCTCGAATTGTCTATAAGGCGTTTCGCCAAAATGTGCCTTATTTTCATTTGTGAAATACCGAGCACGGTGGAGGAAGTAAAACCCACGGATATCGAAATAGAAGTGAGTCGTGACCCAATTGGAAGTATAGTGACCCATGACAAGACCCGCAAAAAGCATCCGGGTTAGACTCGACAATTTCCGGGTCCAGGGCGATCTTCCCCTCGACCTTAGGCTTGATCTGAATGCGGTCGTAAAATCCTCGGGCGGACATCCGCGATTCCATTTCGCCCCTGGACTCGAGGGCGATGCTCTCCCAACCTTTTTCCGGAATCCAGTCCTTCAGGCAGTAACGGAATTCATAGAGCTCAAGCTCTGAGATTCCGGCATTGACCTCTTTCATCTTTCCAAAGAGGTCGTAAGAAAAAGTTTCAGGATCTTTCAGAATATCCGTTTTCGTCATTGCCATCAGGTCACAGAACATTTCCTGCCGTCGCCGAAGACCATGAGGTCAAAGGCGCGTTTGGTCTTGGCATAATTGCCATCCCGGTCCAGTGCGATACCCACGGCCTACACCCGTAGCAATTTGCCCCACACCGATTGAATCCAACTGTCCTTGTAGTTTTTCCAGCAGGTCGGGTGCGCTGCCCGGTTCGGTGCTTCTCCCGTCGAAGATCAGGTGCAAGTAAACATTCTTCAGTCCGGCTTCCTTTGCCATCTTCAGGATCGCGAGCGAGTAATCGATGGATCCGTGCGAGCTTTTTTCTGAGAGAAGACCGATCAGATGCAGATTCGTCTTCCGCTGCCGGACATCTTCGATCATGCGGACGAGGGTCTCGTTCGTGAAGAACGTTCCATCCTCCATGGCCTGATCCAGGCGTACATCGTCTTGAAGGATGACACGACCTGCGCCAATGTTCATGTGCCCCGCTTCGGAATTTCCCGCCTTACCCTTTTGCAGACCTACGGCTTCCCCAGCAGCCCGCAGCTGCGAGATTGGCGCATGAGCCAGCAGGTCATCCCAGACGGGAGTATGGGCAAGAAAAATAGGATTGGTCTCATCCTGCCGGCCTATTCCCCAGCCATCGAGGATGACTAGCAGCACGCGGCGCCGGCCTCCCCAGGCGTGACCGGGAGAAAGTGTTTTGCCGGTCATCGCTGCCGGCTGCTTCACATCGAGCGCAGCCAGGATGATCGGGGCAATGTCCGCGAGTGTGCCCTCGCGAAGAGGGATTGAAGAAGGATTCCGCGGGTCAATCAAAACAAACGGAACGAGGTTGGTCGTATGAGCGACATGAGGAGACCCGTCCTCGTTAATCAGCACTTCAAGGTTGCCGTGGTCGGATGTCACGAGGACGACATAATCATTGGCACGCGCTGTCGACAGGACCTGCCCAAGATATGCGTCCAGAGCTTCAGCGCATTTAATTTTTGCCTCGACGGTTTGAGGTATGCCCGATCACATCGCCGTTGGCAAAGTTGGTCACGATCAAGTCGTACCCGGCTTGGATTTCTTCCATCAGCCGCTTAGCAACTTGCGGCAGACTCAACTCGGGAATTTGGTCAAAAGGAATACCTTTCGGGGATGGGATGCGCACATCCTCCTCCCCATCGAAAGGCTGGTTGTTCCCACCATTGAAAAAGAAGGTGATATGCGCAAACTTCTCGGATTCGGAAATCCTCATTTGGCGTAGTCCCGCCCGGCTGACGACTTCGCCCAGTGTATCCTTCACTTTGGAGGGAGCAAATGCCACAGGCAAGTCCTTGAATTTTTCGTGGTAAAGAGTCAGGGTGACAAAATCAAGATGATGGAACTCCGGCCGGGGGAAGTGGCTGAACTCCGGGTCCGTAAATGCCTCAGTCAATTGGATCTCACGCTCACCGCGCCGGCAACAGAAGACCACCGCATCCCCATCCTCGACGCGGCCGACCGGCTGCCCCTGCTCGTCCACCAGCACGATCGGCTCGAGGGAATAATCCGTCTGTCCTTCGCCATACATCGCCCGGACGGTTTCAGACATCGCAGCAGCGTCTAGCACCGATTGACCAGTGACCATAACAATTTCCTTGATGTCTATTTACGAGGAGGGAAGATATCCAGAAGTTCAGTCAACTCCTGAATCGTTCTATCGGGCGTGACATTCCCCTTGGGAGGTTCCTTTTTGAGCGTCTCCGGTTCCGGGAGAATGATCGACATCCCGTAGCCGGCCGCCTGGGTCCCCTCCACATCGCGGACCAGGTTGTCACCCACGTACACGCACTTTGCCGGTTCGACACCAATCCGACGCGCGGCTTCCCAGTAGATCTCCGGGTTCGGTTTGCGGATGCCCACCTTGGACGAAAGCACGACCGTCTTGAAATAATCCGTCAGGTGGTCCGCCTCCAGCCAGTCGGGGATCTCGGTCTCGGTGATGGTGTTGGCGATGATGCCCAGCAGGTAACCCCGGTCGTAGAGTTCGAGCACAACCTTGCAGACATCGGAGCGAGGCACCCGGCGCCCATCGCAATCGCGCCACAGGCGGGTCAGCTTGCTCGAGAAAGGCGCTAATCTTTTCCTGAGGAAAATCCGGCAGCATCCACTGAGTCCACATCTCTTTTTCGGAGGCCTCGATCAACTCATTCTTTGCCCGCTTGCGCAGAACCTGGTAGCGGTTCTCCAGAAAATCGAAGAACTCGTCAGGGCTCATTTGAGCGCCGGTCATCTTCACGATCTGCCGTTTTGCATTGGTCATAAATCCTTCGTCCTTGATGACGATCCTGAGCGTGTTGCCGACATCCAGAAAGATGGCTTCGATGTTCTTTGTGCCGGTGGTCATGAAGCCTCCAAAATCAACTTGATTGCAAAATTAGAATTTTTGAAATTTTTACTTCATTTGTACATAGTACAACATTTTTCTCATAATTGCAAGGGGAGTTTCAAAGTATTGACAATTGTCCCTGCATTGTGTAAACTAGTGTCAAGGAAAATGCACACGTGTGCGCTTTGAATGCATCCCCTGCCACCATCAAGGATATCGCCCGCCGTGCCGGGGTCTCCCACTCCACGGTTTCCCGGGCGTTGCGCGGCAGCTCCCTGATCTCCGACGAAACCACCGAACGCATTCGCCTGATCGCACTGGAGATGGGCTACCATCCCAGCGCCGCCGCCCGCAGCTTGAAGACCAACCAGACCAAGGCCCTGGGTGTGATCGTCCGCAACATCGACGACCCCTTCTTCAGCGAAATCCTGCAGGGGATCGAGGACATCGCTCAAAAGGAAGGCTACAGCCTCTTCATCTCATCATCCCAGAATGAAACCGACCGCGAGAAGATGATTGTCAATGCCATGCGGGAGCACCGGGTCGACGGAGTCATCATCTGCTCGACGGCTTTCAGTTCGAGCCAGAGCCGGGAGTTCGTGGAACACAGCGTCCCGATCGTGGTGGTCAACAATCAGGCCGCCGAGGATTACCGTTATGCCATCCACCACGACGACGTGGACGGCGGCCGGCAGATTGCCCGCCACTTGATCGACCTGGGACACCGGCGCATCGCCTACCTCGGCAATTCCATCTCGGGTCGCACAACCCTCGACCGGCAGTCCGGCTTCCTACAGGAGATGCAATCAGCCGGACTGCCTGTCCCGGAAGAATTACATCCATCAGGTCCCAGGCGGCGAACCCGAACACGGACTGGCAGGGGTGGATCATTTTCTAAACCTGCCTCACCGCCCCACCGCACTGGTTTGCTACAACGATATGATGGCCATCGGTGTTCTTCGCGGACTCCAGCTGGCCGGTGTGCGTGTGCCGCAGGATTGCTCGGTTACCGGTTTTGATAACATCGTACTTTCAGAATACACGAATCCCCCGTTGACCACCTTCGACCAGCCCAAGCACTTCATCGGCGCGGAGGCTGCCCGTCTGCTTCTGGGCATGCTCAGAACAGACCCGGATAAAAACACAAACGGCCTCAAAAGCCAGACGTTGAAGGGCTGGATGCTTGCCCGCGCATCCACAGCACCTCCCTCAGGATAAAAACATGCTTACTCCAATCTCCCTTACCCCTTCCTTCGGCTTCGGCGACAGACTTGGCCTGGCGACGCCCGGTCACATCGCGGCGGTGCGCGGCACCGGCCTGGCGCCGGTCTTTGCCCAGCAGTCCGTGCGCGAGAATACCCGCACCGGCCGCTCCCCGCTGCAGGTGCTGGACGATGCCCGCAGAGCTGTCGAAGCCGCCGGGTGGGATGCGCCCTGGGGCGCTGACGCCGACCACCTGAAAACTGTCGACGACCTGCCTCCCTTTGTCGATGCCGGCTACACTCTCTTCACCGTCGACCCGGGAGAGCATGTCGACAACGCGGCAGACACCTATCCGTTCTCCGTTTTACAGGAAAAAGCCAAAGGGCTGGACTGGGACCAGCTCGAAGCGCGCTACCTGAAATCCACAGCGGAACAGCCCTGGGGAAAGTTCGACCCGGAGTCGTTGATGCGGGCCGCGGTCAAATACGGCCGGGCGATCGCGCATTCAGCGTCCCTGTACTACCGCCTCGGCACGATGAAGGACAGCTTCGATTTCGAGGTGTCAGTGGATGAGACCGATGCTCCCACATCCGCTCTTGAACATTATTTCATCGCCAACGAACTGACCCAAGCAGGAGTGAAATTCACGTCGCTTGCCCCCCGCTTCATCGGGAGCTTCGAGAAAGGCGTGGATTACATCGGAGATGTCGCCGCGCTGGATGCAGAGATGGCACGGCATGCCGCGGTGACCAAACACTTCGGCACCTACAAGATCAGCCTGCATTCAGGCTCGGATAAATTCAGCGTTTACCCTTTACTGGTGAAACACTGGGGCAGCCGGCTTGCATATCAAAACGGCAGGGACCTCCTACCTCGAGGCGCTGCGTACCCTGGCGGTGACCGAACCCGATCTCTTTGAACGGATCTGGGCACTCGGGCTGGAGCGCTATGCGGAAGACCGCGCAACCTATCATGTCTCAGCCGATCCACAAAAGATCGCCTCTGGGCTTGTCGCTTGCAGCCCTCCTGGATGATTTCCACGCGCGCGAGATCCTGCATGTGACCTTCGGCTCCGCGCTGATGCGGTTTGGACCTGAAATAAAGGCTGCGCTGATCAAACACATGGATTTGTACACTTCCAATCTTACAAAAGCATTTCCGCAAACATTTGGATTTGTTGAAGTAGGAAAAGACTATGCCAACCTTTACTCTCGATCAAAAAGTAGCTGTAGTCACCGGCGGAGCCGGCGTGCTGTGCGATTCCATGTGCCGCGCCTTGGCACAGGCGGGAGCTAGAGTCGCTGTGCTGGATCTACGCATGGATCCTGCTGAAGCGCTTGCCGCTGAACTCGGCAACGGCGCGATTGGCGTCGCCTGCGATGTGCTCGATCGCGCCAGCATTGAGACTGCCGCCCAAAAGGTGATGGATACCTTTGGTCGCGTGGACATCCTGATCAACGGCGCGGGCGGCAACAAACCGCAGGCCACCACCAACGCCGGAGCAATCCTTCTTCGACCTGCCCGCTGACGCCCTGCGCTGGGTCTTCGACCTGAACCTGATGGGCACCATCCTGCCCAGCCAGGTCTTTGGGAAGATCATGCGACACACCTGCCCTGGCGGACGGTGCCAGGGAAAAGCGGCGTCATCCTCAACATCTCCTCGATGAATGCCTTCCGCCCGCTGACGCGCATCCCGGCCTACTCGGCGGCAAAGGCAGGCGTGAGCAATTTCACCCAGTGGCTGGCGGTCCACATGGCGCAGACTACTCGCCGGACCATTCGCGTCAATGCCATCGCTCCCGGCTTCTTTGTCGGCGACCAAAACCGAAAGCTGCTCTTGAACGAAGACGGCTCGCTCACCCCACGCGGACAGTCCATCATCGCCCACACCCCGATGGCGCGCTTTGGCAACCCCGACGACCTGTTGGGTACGGTCCTGTGGCTGGTCTCGCCCGCCTCTGAGTTCGTCACCGGCATCGTCGTCCCTGTGGACGGCGGGTTCTCAGCGTTTAGTGGAGTATGAGCACATGGTGATCGGGCAGGGATTCGCGGATCGGACACTCACGGATGATGAAATCCGAGCCATCGTGCGCGAGTCGCTTGATTCCCTTCACCTGGATGGCAAGCGCGTGCTGGTCATCATCCCCGATGGGACGCGCAGCATGCCCATGCCGTTGATGTTCTCCGCTGTTCGATGAATTTCATCGGCAAGCGGGTCAAAGCGCTGGATTATCTCGTGGCGCTGGGCACCCACCAGCCGATGAGCGACTTGCAGTTGGGCAAACTTGTCGGGCAGCCGGTAATCAATGGGCGGGTCGGTTCGAGCCGCATTTACAACCACGAATGGCAGGACCCCTCCAACTTCGCCTTGATCGGCACCATTTCCGCCGAGGAAATAAAACAGATCACGAGTGGGCTGATGGCGCAGGCTGTCCCCGTCCGCCTGAACAAGCTCATTTTTGAATTATGACCAGCTCATCGTCTGCGGACCGGTCTTCCCGCACGAGGTGGTCGGCTTTTCCGGCGGCAACAAATACTTCTTCCCTGGCATCGCCGGCCTTGAGATCATCAACTTCACCCACTGGCTGGGTGCGGTCATCACCAGCTACAAGGTCATCGGGGCAGGCTACACACCCGTTCGTGCCGTGATCGACCGCGCCGCCTCTTTCATCGACCGCCCCAAGGCATGCTTGGCGCTGGTGGTCACTCACGACGGCCTCGCTGGGATGTATTTCGGAACGCCAGAGGAGGCCTGGCAGTCTGCCGCGGACTTATCCGCGCAGGTCCATATCGTTCTCCGTGGACAAACCCTTCCAGCGCGTGCTGTCGGTCATGCCGGAGATGTACGACGACCTGTGGACCGCCGCCAAGGGCATGTACAAGATGGAACCGGCCGTGGCGGATGGCGGCGAGGTGGTCATTTACGCGCCGCATCTCACCGAGGTCAGTTACACCCACGGCAAGTTGATTGATGAAATCGGCTATCACTGCCGGGATTACTTCCTGAAGCAGTGGGATAGATTCAAGGATTATCCGGGCGGCGTGCTGGCCCACTCCACCCATGTCAAGGGATTGGGAACCTACGACCCGGAAACGGGCATCGAGTCCGCGCGCATCCGCGTCACCCTGGCCACCGGAATTTCAGAGGAGCGCTGCCGCCACATCAACCTGGGTTACCTCGACCCGGCAACGATCAACCTGGAGGAATGGAAAGGCCGCGAGGCCGAAGGCATTCTCTACGTCCCCCGGGCCGGAGAAATGCTTTACCGAGTGAAAACCAGACCCTGAAACGGTCTTAAAACCACATCATCATAGAAAAGGAAAATCATATGAGCAAAGCAGACATCGGCCTGATCGGACTGGCAGTCATGGGACAGAACCTGGTCCTGAACATGAACGACCACGGATTCACCGTTGCCGTCTTCAACCGCACCGTGTCCAAAGTGGACGAGTTCCTCGCCAGCGGCGCAAAAGGGACGAACGTGATCGGCGTCCATTCCCTCGAGGAACTGGCACAAGTGCTCAAGCGGCCGCGGCGCGTCATGCTGATGGTCCAGGCGGGGAAACCGGTGGACGATTTCATCGAACTGCTGCTCCCGCACCTGGAACCGGGCGACATCATCATCGACGGCGGCAACTCGAACTACAACGACAGCATCCGCCGCACGGCGTACGTCGAATCCAAGGGCCTGCTCTTCATCGGCACGGGTGTTTCCGGCGGCGAAGAGGGCGCCCGCCGCGGCCCGTCCATCATGCCGGGCGGTTCTCCGGCGGCCTGGCCGCACGTCAAGCCCATTTTCCAGGCTGTCGCGGCCAAGGTCACTCGCCCGGATGGCGGCGAAGATCCCTGCTGTGACTGGGTCGGCGAGAACGGCGCCGGTCACTATGTCAAGATGGTCCACAACGGCATCGAATACGGCGACATGCAATTGATCTGCGAAGCCTACCAGTTGATGCGCGATGGCCTGGGGATGACTCCCGACCAGATGAACGCCGTTTTCACCCGCTGGAATACCGGCAAATTGGACTCCTACCTGATCGAGATCACGCGCGACATCCTGGGCTACAAAGACGAGGATGGCACGCCGATGGTGGACAAGATCCTCGACGCGGCCGAACAAAAAGGGACCGGCAAGTGGACCGGCATCTCGGCCCTCGAAATGGGCATCCCGCTGACGATGGTGGTCGAGGCCGTGCTGGGCCGGGCGCTCTCCGCCTTGAAAGATGAGCGCGTGGCGGCCTCCAGGGTTCTCCCCGGACCCGATTCCAAACTGACCATCGAGCAAAACGCGTTCCTGGCGGACCTCGAGCAGGCTGTTTACGCATCCAAGCTCATATCGTACACCCAGGGATACATGCTGTTCCGGGCGGCGGCCAAAGAGTACAAGTGGAACCTCAACTACGGCGGGATCGCGCTCATGTGGCGCGGCGGCTGCATCATCCGCTCCGCCTTCCTGGGCAAGATCAAGGAAGCATTCGAGCACAATCCCAATCTCTCCAATCTTCTGCTCGATCCGTATTTCACCGAGCAGGTCCTTGCCGCACAGCCGGGGTGGCGGCGTGTGGTGGCCGCGGCGGTTGAGAAAGGCATCCCTGTCCCGGCCATGTCGAGCGCGCTGGCTTTCTTCGATGGCTACCGCTGCGAGTTCCTGCCTGCCAATCTGCTGCAAGCCCAGCGTGACTACTTCGGCGCGCATACCTACCAGCGCCTGGACAAACCGCGCGGTGAATACTTCCACACGAATTGGACCGGGCGCGGCGGCGATGTCACCTCGACCGTCTGGAAAAAAGGCTAGTACCGGACCAGGGAAGGAGAACTCATGAAATACGGCCTCAACATTAAACCGGACGGCGCACTCGACCTCCTTTCGCTGGGAGCGTTGATCCACCGCCTCGATCCCGGGATCATCCCCTTCCGCAAAGCCACCGAATGGCAGGTCCATCCCAGCGGCGGCGAGTACAACTGGCCGCCAACCTGGCCAACTGCTTCCGCCTGCGCACGGGCATCGTCTCGGCCATGGTGGATTACCCCATCGGCGATCTGATCGCCGAACGTGTGCGGCCGATGGGCGTCACTCCCTTCTATAAACATTTCAAACACAACGGTGTCAACGGCCCCAACATGGCCACCATCTACAGCGACCGCGGCTACGGTGTGCGCGCCCCGGTGGTCTTTTACAACCGCGCCAACGAGGCCGCCGCCCAGCTCAAACCCGGTGACTTCGACTGGAACGCCATCCTGGCGGACGGGGTGCGCTGGTTCCACAGCGGCGGCATCTTTGCCGCGCTCTCGGAAACGACCGGCGAAGTCATCATCGAAGGCATGCAGGCTGCCAAAGCTGCCGGGGCGGTGACCTCCTTCGACCTGAACTACCGCGCCAAACTGTGGAACATCTGGGGCGGTCAGGAACGCGCCCAGTCGGTCATCCGCCGCATCGTGGAGAACGTGGACGTGCTGGTCGGGCAACGAGGAAGACCTGCAGCTGGGGCTCGGCATCCCAGGGCCCGAAGTCGCCGCCAAATCCAAGCTCGATCCGGGCGCGTTCTTCGGGATGATCGACCAGGTCGTCGGTAAATATCCGCAGGTCAAGGTGGTTGCCACCACCCTGCGCGAGGTCCATTCCACCAACCACCACAGTTGGGGCGCGGTGGCCTGGATCGACGGCAAGACCTATGTCTCTCCCACCTGCGAGCTGGATGTGTACGACCGGGTCGGCGGCGGAGACGGCTTCGCGTCCGGGTTCTTCTACGGCCTGTTGAGCGGCGAGCCGGAACAGGAAGCCGTCAACCTGGGCTGGGCGCACGGCGCGCTGCTGACCACCTTCCCGGGCGACACGACCATGGCCACTCTGAGCAGGTGAAGGCGTTTGCCAAAGGCGGTTCGGCGAGGATTCAACGGTAAGCCACATTCGTGGTAGACGGCATGAACTGGCTTCCACGAATATATTTTTCCAACTTTATGCACACGTGTGCAAAACTATATGAAATCATAGAAGGAGAAGAAACATGGAAAAAATGAAAGCGCTTGTTTTCAAGGAAGTCGGCAAGCTGGTTCTTGAAGAGACGGCCATCCCCCACGTCAAAGAACCGGATGATGTGCTGCATCAAGATCAGCCGCGGTGGGCATCTGCGGCACGGATGTCAAGATCATGGAAGGCAAGCACCACTTCAGCCCGAACACCGTCCTCGGCCACGAGTTCTGCGGCGAGATCGTGGAAGTCGGCATCGCATGTCCACCATGTCAAGCTCGGCGACCGTGTGGCAGTGGACAACAACATCCGCTGCGGATTCTGCACGTTCTGCCGCATGGGGCTGACCAGCCAGTGCGTCGAGATCAAGAAAAACGCCATCGGCGTGATGCGCGACGGCGGTTATGCCGAGTACTGCCTGGTGCCGGAAAAGCAGTGCTATCGTCCTGCCCGCCGAGATCGACGATGTGCTCGGCTCGCAGGTCGAGACACTGGCGACCGTGGTCAACGGCATGAACCACCTGCTGATGCTGCCCTACGACTACGTGCTCATCCTGGGCTTTGGTCCCATCGGCTACCTGTTCGCACAGTTCGCCAAGAACATCGCCGCCAAAGTAGCAGTGACCGAGATCGATCCGTTCCGCATCAGCGTGGCGAAGGAATGCGGGCTGACGGTCTGGAACCCGAACGTGGATGACATCGAGAAGAACATCACCGACTTCACCTACGGGCGCAAGGCGGATATCGTCATCGAAGCCACCGGCAATGCCATCGAGCAGGCGCTCGAAGTGCGTCACCCCCGGCGGCAAGGTGCTGCCCTTCGGCATGGACTCGTCCATCACGGCCAGCATCGTCCCGAACGAGATCACCCGCTGGGCGACCAAGATCATCGGCCTGTACCTCGGGCAGAACACCATGGTGCCGTCCATCCGCATCTTCCAGGAAAAGCGGCTGAACATGAAACCGTTCTTCACCAAGGTCATCCCGCTTCGACGAAGGTCTGGGTGCGTTCGACTGCTCGGGCTGGACATGCAAGACACTGAAGCACGAGCCCAAGAGCGCGATGAAGATCGTGATGAAGATGTGATAAACCTTTTCGCCACAACCCCACAAGATCGTGGGGCAGGCGAGCACGAAGGACACAAAGGAAATAAAAAAACGATAAGCAACTTTGTGCTCTCTGTGTCCTTCGTGGTTGATGATTTTGCCTTTGAAAGAGGGTCAAAATGACAAGAAAAGTAAACATGGCAGTGATTGGAACAGGGCGCATGGGCAGCGTGCACGTGCGCAACATCGTGCGGCAAATCCCGAAGCTAATCTGGTCGCGATCTGCGACATCCGCCTGGAAGTGGCACAGGCTGTGGCAGACGAATGCGGCATCCAGCGCGTGGTCAAGGATTATCACGACCTGCTAGCGGACAAGGATATCGAGGCCGTGCTCATCGCCACCAGCACCCCGACGCATGCCTTCATCATGAAGGATGTTGCCAGAGCCGGCAAACACATCTTCTGCGAGAAACCGCTGGCCCTCGACCTGGAAGAGATCGACGAAGCCCTGGCTGAAGTTGAAAAGGCAGGAGTCAAGCTGCAGGTGGGTTTCAACCGCCGCTTCGACAAGAGCTTCCAAAAAGTGCATGAGATTGTCGCCTCAGGTGAGATTGGCCGTCCGTGCATCCTGCACATCACCAACCGCGATCCCGAAGTGCCCGCCATGGAATTCATGCGAGCCTCGGGTGGGATGTTCCTTGACATGACCATCCACGATTTCGACATGGCGCGTTTCCAGGTCGGCGAGGTCGAGGAAGTCTACGCCATCGGCAGTGTGCTAATTGAACCGGAATTGAAAGAGTTGGGTGACATTGACACAAACATCGTTACGCTCAAGTTCACCAATGGCGCCGTCGGGGCGATCGACAACAGCCGGCAGGCAGTCTATGGCTACGACCAGCGCCTGGAAGTGTTCTGCTCGAACGGCACGGCCATGGCAGAAAACGAAACGGAGAACACAACTGTAAAGGCCAACCCCGAGGGATTCCACATCTCGCCTATCCGCCCACTTCTTCATGCAGCGCTACGCCCCCTGCTACGTGGAAGAGGTGCGTCAGTTCGTGGAATGCGTGCGCGACGACAGGCTCACCCCGATCAACGGACAGGATGGCCGCGCTGCGGTCGTGCTCGGTTATGCCGCCGGCAAGTCTTTACGAGAAAACCGGCCGGTAAAGGTTAGCGAAATCATTTAAAGAAAATAATTTAAAAGGAGAATGACCATGCCAAATCAAATCGTACCTCAAGGTTATCTACCCACCAACCAGCCCGATCTCTTCTTCGAGGATAATGCAGTCGGGCGCATGAAGAAGGAAGTCTGGGACGCCAGCGATGAGCAGATCGATGCCATCCTGGCTGAGTACGGCATCCCATCTCCGGTGGAGTGGGGCACACCCGGTTCGTACATCCAGACCACGACCCGCTGGCAGGTGGAAGTCCAACCGCAAAAAGAACGATATCGTCTTCATCCCGGTAGGCTGCACCGAACTGCATGGTCAACATTTGCCCAGTGCATCAGACACGCTTTACGTCAGCGCAATCTGCGAAGGCGTGCGCCGATTCACTGCCAAGCGCGGCGCACCCGTCAACCTGGCACTGCCTCCGCTGAACTACGGCGGACATCCCTATCACCACCTTGGCATGCCGGGCACGGTGATCGTGCGCGAGCACGTGGTGCGCGAGATGATGATCGATGTGATGCTGGGATTGTGGAACGACGGTTTCCGCAAGCAGCTCATCGTCAACAACCACGGGCAGTTGTGGATGCTCGAATCCGCGGTGCAGGAATTCCAGAAGCGCTACCAGTTGCCGGGCATCTTCCGCGTGATCGACTGGCACCGCGGTGTGCGGGAATTTTTCCGCCCGGTTGATCGCGGTGGGCAAATGGGAACGAACTTCGTTCATGCCGATGAATCAGAAACATCGCTCGGCCTTTTACTGCATCCCGAAATGGTGGATATGAGCTATGCCGTGGATACCGAAGGCAAGAGCTTATTTACCTGAAGGCCACTTCGATAAATCGGTAGATCCGTTCGGACGCCCGAGCCGCTGGTCCGAGGGCGAAGGGCATTTCGCCATCGAGATCGCTGCGACTCCCGAGGGCGTGGTCGGAAAAGCCAAGTCGGGCACGGCGCAGAAAGCCAAACGGCCAATGGCTGCCATCCTGAAGTACCTGACACTGTGGCACGACGATGTGCTGGAAGCCTTCCCCGCCGGAAAAGTTCCGCCTGTGGAAGAAGTCACCCTGCGCACCGAGAAGGACATGGAACCCTACCTGCGCGAACCGCTCAGCAAGGGTTGGAAGACCGTTTATGGCATTCCGCGCATCGGCCAGGGAACGGAAGTATAGAAGACCTTAAACCACCAAGAACACAACCCCGCCTAATACGCCCTGGCAAAAAACCGCCAGGACAAGCGGGGCAAGCGGTCACTAAGGAAAACCAAGAACTTCGTGGCTAAAAACCTTTGTGTCCTTAGTAGTTATCTAGTCAAAAAGGAGAAAACCATGAAAAGCAAAATGCCAGGAGTTACCCTGATCGCAGACTGGGACCCCAAGCCCGGTTTCAAACTCGGCACGGAAGGATATCGAGGGACGCCAGACGTACCTCGGCAGCCAGGTGTGGCGGCACCCACGCTTCGAGATCCGCGAATACGACATCCCCACCCCGGGACCGGAGGAAGTGGTCATCGAGATCAAAGCCTGCGGCATCTGCGGGTCGGATGTCCACATGGCGCAGGAGGAAAAGGACGGCTATATCTTCTACCCCGGCCTGACCGGTTTCCCCAGCATCCTCGGGCACGAATTCTCCGGCGTGGTGGTGGAAGCCGGGAAGAACGCGCGCGACAAGCGCACCAACAAACCCTTCAAAGGCGGCGAACCCGTCACCTCGGAGGAAATGCTATGGTGCGGACAATGCAAACCCTGCGCTGACGGTCAGCCCAATCACTGTGAACAATTGGATGAAGTCGGATTCAACGTCAATGGCGCATACACCAAATATATGGTGTTGCCCGCCCGGACCATCTGGAGCCTGGAGCCGCTGCGCGAGCGCTACAAAGGCGATGATATTTTCGTCGCGGGCAGCCTGGTCGAGCCCACCTCGGTAGCCTATAACGCTGCCATCGAACGCGGCGGAGGAATCCGCCCGGGCGATCGCGCCGTCATCCTGGGGGCAGGTCCCGTCGGTATCGCTGCCTGTGCCATCCTCAAACGCGCCGGGGCATCCAAAGTCATCATCTCGGAGACCCAACCTCAGCGCGCCGCCATGGCCTTGAAGCTGGGCGCGGATTATCATGTCGATCCTTCCAAAGAGGACTTCGCCGACCGCGTGCTCGAGATCACCGACGGCATGGGCGCGGACATGTTCATGGAAGCCACCGGTCTGCCCGAGGTTGTTTATCCCGGCATCGAGCGTGTCATCTGGGAAGGACGCACTCTGCTCAGCACTGTGGTTGTCACTGCCCGGGCTGAGGCCAAAATGCCAGTGATGGGCGAGGTGCTCCAGGTGCGCAAGGCACGCATTGTCGGCGCACAAGGCCATTCTGGTCACGGCAACTTCCCGCGCGTGATCGATTGCATGGCCTCCGGCATGGACATGACTCCCATGAGCACCAAGAAGATCAGCCTCGAGGAGCTGCCTGCGAACATGCTCAAGCTGCAGACCGATCGCTCGGAATGCAAGGTCACTTACATCGCAAAGTAATATAATCACAGGTGGCAGTCACTTTGGAAGTGACTGCCACCACTCTCATATGAAACTATCCATCGTCCTCTCCACCCAACCCGCCCAATTCCAGGCGGCGACCTTCAAAGGCGATCTTGAGACCAACCTGGCCCTAATCGCTGCACTGGGCTACGACGGCGTGGAACTCGCCATCCGTGACCCCAATCAGATTGACCTGGATCAACTGGAAGCGCTGCTCCGCAAGTTCAATTTGCGCGTGCCTGCCATCGGAACGGGCCAAGCCTGGGGAGAGGAAGGACTCTCGTTCACCGATCCGGAACCACAGGTTCGAGACAAGGCTATCGAGCGAATCAAGAGCCATATCCCTACGGCTTCCCGGTTCGGGGCAGTCATCATCATCGGACTGATTCGCGGCATCGTCAAACCGGGTGTGGAATCCGCCCAGGCGATGGACTGGCTGGTCGCAGCATTGAGAGAATGCAGCGAGGCTGCCCGGCTGCAAGGTATACGCCTGGCACTGGAACCGATCAACCGCTATGAGACCACGCTGATCAACACTGTCTCGCAGGGATTGGAACTTATCGATCGCGTCAGCGCTGACAACTTCGGGCTGCTGCTCGATACATTCCACATGAACATCGAAGACACCGTAATCGAAGATAGCATCCGGGCCTGTGGTCCGCACATTTTTCACTTTCACGTAGCAGATTCCAATCGCTGGTATCCCGGAGCAGGGCATCTCGATTTCAATTCAATACTGACCACGCTCAATTCCACGGGGTATACTGGCTGGGTCTCCGGCGAATTCCTCCCCAAACCGGATGCGGAGACCGCCGCGAAGAATTCCCTCACCTACCTGCGCCTGATCGGATGACCCATGCCCGAAAGCCTATCATTTGACCGTGCTGCCGAATTTTACGACAAGACCCGGGATTTTCCTGAGCCGGTTGCCACATTAGGCATCCAGGCTATTATCGATGCGGCCGGATCGGAAGCACGCATCCTCGACGCAGGCACAGGCACCGGGCGGGTCAGTGTTCCGCTGTTGAAACGTGGCGCGAACCTGTTCGGGGTGGACATCTCAACGAAGATGATGTCCCAGTATAGGGGCAAGTATCCGCTAGCATGTCTGGCTCGAGCTGATGTATCCCAACTCCTATTCAAGGAAATACCATTGCTGTAAAAAGAAAAACACCCCTCGAAAGGAGTGTTCTTAGGCTGAGGGCAAAGGACGCATCCCCTCAACGGGGGTTCTAACCTCTCAAAGAAAACCCCTCATAACGAGGGGTCAGGCTGGGGGCAAAGGATTCGAACCTCTACAAACTGATCCAGAGTCAGTTGTCCTGCCATTAGACGAGCCCCCAAAATCACGTGCGGGCGGTATTCTAACACGCCCAACACTTTCAGGCAAGGGCATGACTATCGGCGGGCTGAACGGCGGGTGTTATCCTCGATATCCAGCAGAATCAACAATACTTTGGCGGCTGCCTGAAGAATAATGAGAAGCATAATCCCCTGCAATAACCGCGGCAGACTAAAAAAGAAATAATTGATGTCGATGGGATATCCTCCAAGCATGGAGTTGTAAACACTCTGCCATTGGGTATAGCCCCATTCCAGAATATAAGCGGCTAATATCAGCCAGCTCAACATATTGGCTGCCCTAGCAAGTTTGAATGTGGCATCCTTATTGAAATAGGTTCCGGTGAACTTCGAATGGGATGATTGATTCTCGGTCATTTCCATCTCCTGTTTAGGTTGTTCGGTTTGTTATAATAGACAAGTTAATATCATTGGGCAACACGATTATAAACCTGAAGGAATTCAACATGGGAATAAGCAATACGGAACGTCCTGTAAATTTTATCGAGGAAGCGGTCGCCGAGGATCTTCGTGCGGGACGCTTCAACTACGTTCGTACAAGACTACCCCCTGAACCGAACGGTTATCTTCACATCGGTCACGTCAAAGCCTTCATGATCGACTATAACACGGCAAAAGCCTTCGGGGGCGAGCTGTATCTCCGCTTCGATGACACCAACCCTGCCAAAGAGGAAACTGAATTTGTGAATGCCATCAAAGAGGATGCGCAGTGGTTGGGGATTCGGTGGGTCAAAGAAACTTATGCGTCCGACTATTTTGATCGTCTCTACGAGTGGGCTATCCGCCTGGTGAAAATGGGATTGGCTTACGTGGACGATCAATCACCGGAACAGGTCAGCGCCACCCGCGGCACGCTCACAGAACCCGGGCTGAATTCCCCGCATCGGGAGCGTTCAGTGGATGAGAATCTGGACCTGCTCGAGCGGATGAAGAACGGCGAATTCCCCGATGGAAGCCGTGTCCTGCGCGCCAAGATTGACATGGCTCATCCGAACATTGTCATGCGCGATCCGGTCATGTACCGGATTATGCACGCGCACCATCACCGGACAGGTGACAAATGGTGCATCTACCCACTCTATGACTGGTCCCACGGTCAAAATGATTCGATGGAAGGGGTAACACACTCTCTCTGTTCGCAGGAATATATCATCCATCGCCCGCTGTACGAGTGGTTCCTTGAACAACTGGATGCGTTCCGCTCGCGCCAGATTGAGTTCTCGCGGCTCAACCTGACCTATGCGATGATGAGCAAGCGAAAGGTGCGCAAGCTCGTCGAGATGGGCATCGTCAGCGGCTGGGATGATCCCCGCTTGACGACCCTCCGGGGACTTCGGCGGCGAGGGGTTAATCCTGAAGCCATATTGGATTTCGTCGCCAACACGGGCGAGACTCGTAATGACTCCTGGGTCGAGATGGCGCAATTCGAAGCAGTCATCCGCGATGATCTGAATAAGCGTTCGCAGAGACGGATGGCTGTCCTCCGTCCAATAAAATTAATTATTGACAATTATCCCGATGGACAGGTCGAGGAGATGGAAGCAGTCAACAATCCGGAGGATCCCACCGCCGGTTCTCGGAAAATACCTTTTTCAAAAGAGCTCTACATCGAACAAGAGGACTTCCGGGAAACACCACCTCCAAAGTACTACCGGCTTTATCCGGGCAATGAAGTTCGCTTGAGATACGCCTATCTGGTTAAGTGCACAAGCGTCGTGAAAGATGACAAGGGTAATGTCCTGGAAATCCACTGCACCTATGATCCTGCCACGCGCGGCGGAGATGCTCCGGACGGAAGGAAAGTCAAATCCACTATTCACTGGGTTTCTGCCCGGCATGCTGTGAAGGCTGAAGTCCGGCTCTACGACCAGCTCTTCACCATCGAAAACCCAGACGTGGGCGAGGATGTCGACAGCATCATCAATCCCAAATCGCTGGAAGTCCTGGATGGCTGTTTTGTCGAACCCTCCCTGGTTGAATCGAAGTTGGGTGAAAAATTCCAGTTTGAGCGCAACGGTTATTTTTGCGCAGACCTGGATTCATCCCCCGGAAAGCCGATCTTCAACCGAACGCTGACCCTTAAAGATTCCTGGGCGAAGATCGAACAAAAGAAAAGCTGATTACTTTCCACCGCACATTAACTTTTCAAGTTGAAAATTTCGCTCATGGATAAATCATCATGACCCCCTTTGAATATATTCTTGTCTCTCTGTCTGCCGTTGCTGCCGGACTTATCAATGCGCTGGCAGGAGGTGGGACATTGATCACATTCCCCGTACTGCTGGCGGTCGGGATTTCAGCCGTCGCTGCCAATGTCACCAACACAGTCGCGCTAGTACCCGGTTATCTGGGCGGTACACTGGCGCAAAAGAATGACCTGAAAGATCAGAAGAAACGTCTATGGATCCTTCTTCCGGCGGGCGCTCTTGGCGGCCTTGTCGGCGGCGTCCTGCTCTTGAATACCGGTGAAAAACTATTTTCAGATTTGGTACCGTTTCTCATCCTGATCGCTTCGACTCTTTTAGCGATCCAGAATCCGGTCCGCGCATGGCTGACGCGACGTACAGAGTCCGACAAGGCAGCAAACATATCTGAAGCCTGGGCATTCATACCAGTGTTCCTGGCAGCAATCTACGGTGGTTATTTTGGCGCAGGCTTGAGCGTTATCCTCCTGGCTGTCCTGGGGTTGGTCCTGAACGACAACCTGACAAGGCTTAATGCCCTGAAACAGGGTATCGCCTTCACGACCAATATCGCTGCAGCTTTGATCTTCGTTTTCTCTGGAAAAGTTGTCTGGAGTGTTGCCTTGGTGATGGCCGTCGGTGCTCTCTTGGGTGGCGCATTGGGAGGTAAGTTCGCCGGCCGGATAAAACCCGCCACCTTGCGGACAATCGTTGTTACGATAGGATTTTTGGTAGGTATTATCTACCTTGTCAGAAATTTATTCCTCTCCTGAAAAGAATAATCAGAACAAACCGTCAACTGAATCTCAGAAATTAATAAACCACACTGCCCCGCTCGACAAGCCGGGGCAGTGTGGTTTATTTCATATTATCCAGAATTTGAATTGCGTTCCGAATCCTTTTCAATACTTCGCCCTTGCTCACAATTTCCATGCTCTCAAAAAGCGGAGGGCTGACAGTCTGACCCGTCACTGCTACACGCAGGATACCAAACACCTGATTGGGGTTCATTCCCAAATCCTCGACTAATTTCCGCATGGGGGGTTCGGCTAGAGCATGCGATATCTCAGGCAGGTCGGATAGCACCTCATGCGATTTTCTTGCAATGTCCGCAGATTGCGCAGGTGTCAGGCCTTTGCCAACGAGTTCTTCCGGCTTGGGCGTGACAGTATCCATAAAGAACCATCCGGCAAAAGGAACGCAGTCGTCCAGTGTGACCATGCGCTCGCGAATCAGGGGGACGATTCGCAGAAGCTTTTCATCGTCCACGTCATAACCGGCATCAACAAGAAATGGCTTTAGCCGCTGCTGCCAGGTCTTCCGTACTCAATAATCGGATGTGGGTCCCGTTGAAATGATCCAACTTGGCGAAATTGATCGCTGCCGGAGAGGGGTTAAGATGCTCGAGGTCGAACCGCTCAACCATCTGGTCGAGAGTCATGATATCGTCCTCGGCTACGCCCCAACCCATCAACACGATCCAGTTCAGAACGCCTTCCGGAGTGTAACCCAGGCCTTGCATGTCCTTTAGGAAGATCGAATAACCATCCTTCATTGCTTCAGCAGTTTCTCGTTTGGACATTTTTCCCTTGCCGCTGGGCTTCAGAAAAACGGACAAGATGCACCCAAATGGGTTCCTCCCAGCCAAAGGCGCGGAGAATGTTCACATGCAATGGAAAAGTGCTTAACCACTCCGAGCCACGGATAACATGAGAAATCTCCATCAAGTGGTCATCGACCATAGCCGCAAGGTGATAGGTGGGGCCACCAGCTGAGGTCACAATGACATAATCGCCAATGTTGATATTTTCAACGGTAATGTCTCCGCGCAATAGATCATGCGCAGCGGTCGATCCGCTTTGAGGCATCTTGAACCGGATGACATGCCTTTCTCCTGAAGCGACTCTTCGAGCTGCCTCATCGGGCGAAAGCCGCCTGCACGTCCCGTCGTATCGAGGGGTTTCTTTCCGTTTCTGTTGCTCCTGTCTCATTTCCTCCAGGCGTTCAGGAGAACAAAAACAAGGGTAGGCATGACCTTTCTGTACCAGGATATCCGAATGCTGTTTATAGATGTCCATCCGCTCTGTCTGCCGGTAAGGACCGTAGGGACCTCCGATATCCGGACCTTCATCGTAAGGGATGCCAAGCCAACGCAGACCATCCATAATCTCCTGCTCGGCACCGGGAACATATCTTTTTTGGTCTGTATCTTCGATGCGCAGGATAAATTTCCCGCCGGTCCGACTGGCAAGGAGGTAATCATAGAGCGCAGTGCGTGCGCCTCCGAGATGCAGATGTCCCGTCGGGGACGGTGCAAACCGAACACGTACAGGATTTGACTCCATTCATTCCTCCAATTACAGATCAAAATTCCAGAGGCTTGTGCCTCGAAATAACACTTTCAACCAATCCAATACCTGCCATCAGCATCACAAGACCAGAGCCTCCGTAGCTGATGAAGGGAAGGGGCAAACCGGTCACTGGAATCAAGTTCAGGTTAACCGCGATGTTCACAATCGACTGAAATGCCATCAGGATTGCCACTCCGTAGCATAACATGGCGCCAAAAGGGTCTCGGGCGATACGCGCCCCTCGCAAGATTCGAATGATGATGAACACCAACAACGCCATCACCAATACAGTGCCAACAAGTCCAAATTCCTCGGCAGTCGCAGAAAAAATAAAGTCAGTATGACGGACCTTGAGAAAGCGGAGCTGAACCTGAGAGCCGTGCCCATAACCCTGGCCAAACCAGCCGCCGTTTCCAATCGCTATTAAGGCTTGTAAAACGTTATAAGTAGCACCATATGTAGCGTTAGGATCGGGAAACAGGAAGTTAATAATTCTTTGCTGTTGGTAGTCCTGGAGGAATGGAAAGGCAGCAATTATAGAAATAACCACTCCAACTGCAATCATAATGATATGCCGGATCTGCACGCCGTTGATCCACACCATGGCTGCCCAGATGAACATTATCACGATGACATTACTCAGGTTGGGCTGGATCAAAATCCAGAATGCAATTCCACCGGCTATCGCCAAACTGGTTGCCAGCCACCGTAAATTCCGTGGATTGTTATAGGTTCGGTCGAAATAATACGCCAGGGACATGATCACAACGATTTTAGCGAGTTCCGTGGGTTGGATGGAAATGAGTCCCGTTTCTATCCAGCGAGCCGCCCCAAAGCGGACGTTACCTACAACGGCCAAAGAGGCTACAAAGACCATCGTCAAAAGGTAAATGACGCGAATGACTGCCCCCCAATAATGGTAATCGATAGCGGTGAGGATGATGATCACCACCAGACCAAGCGCTGCGAAAATAATCTGACGGTTTACCAGTCTCGGCAAGCACCTCGTTACCGGCGATGGCAGATCGAATCATGGCGATGCCGAATGCATTCGCCATGACCACCGCCCCAAGTAGCCAGAAATCAAAATGCTTCCAGAACGCTCCGCGCATACGCTATCCAGACCGGCGGCGCGGCACGCTCCTCAGGGGGATATCCGCAATCAAACGCTGGGAACGACCTTCGTGCTCAATGTCAATTCGAACCGAGTCGGGATCCACATCGACATGCCGTGAAATGACCTCAATTATTTCCGCCTGCAAAGTTTCGAGAACAGCCGGCGTGATATCTGTCCGGTCATTGATCAATACCAACTGCAGCCGTTCCTTGGCATTCTTGGCGCTCTTCGGCTGGTGACCCAAAACGCGGTTAAGGAAGTCCATGGCTATTCTCCTCCCTTCGCAAATTTGGTCAACTTGTTCCATAACCCAGTGTGTTCCTCAAGATCAACGAATGGGACCTTGTTACCCTGCAACCTCTGGGAAATATTCATGAAGGCCTGGCTGGCTTTGCTCTTGCCATCCAAAACGATGGGGGTACCTCGATTGGAACCCACGATCACATTTTCGTCTTCAGGGACAATCCCGATTAATTCGATGGCTAGAAGATCGAGCACATCGTCAACCGATAGCATGTCGCCGCGCTTCACCATGGCTTGGTTAACCCGATTGATGATCAACCCCTGGTCGGTCTTCCCATCCGCTTCAAGCAGACCGATGACACGATCCGCATCGCGGACAGCTGAAACCTCCGGATTAGTTATAATAATGACTTTATCAGCAGGGGCGATGGTGTTTCGAAACCCTCTCTCGATACCCGCAGGCGAATCGATGATAATCCAATCGCATTCCTGGCGAAGTTCATCGCATAATCGAACCATATCACTGGGCGAGACGGCATTCTTGTCACGTGTCTGTGCAGCAGGGATCAGGAAAAGTTCAGGCATTCTCTTGTCGCGAATCATGGCCTGCCTGAGCCGGCAGCGGCCTTCCACAACATCTACCAGGTCATAGACAATGCGATTCTCGAGTCCCATCACGACATCGAGATTTCGCAGCCCAATATCTCCGTCGATGCACACAACCTTTCGCCCATCCTGGGCAAGCGCTACTGCTAAATTGGCAACAGCGGTCGTCTTGCCAACTCCGCCCTTACCTGATGCAATGGTCACTACTTTTGTTGTCATAGGCTAATCCACATCTTCAGAATTTGAAATTATGTAATTAAGAATAGCTTACCCTGGTTGCCAAGGTTCGGCGATCAGATGTCCGTCTTTCAATCGAGCCATTTCTGGAATAGACTGACTTCGCCTTTCCGGGGTAGTCGCAATCTCAGCGGCTATCCGCAGTTGAGTTGGAGATAAATCCAAAGCACAGACGACTGCATCCGTGTCTCCCGTTGCCCCAGCATGGACAACTCCACGCAGTCGCCCCCACACGACAATACTTCCTCCAGCTACTACTTCAGCGCCAGGATTCACATCTCCCAACACAACGACGTTTCCTTCATATTCCAGGCGCACTCCAGAACGTACAGTGCGCTTGACCCACATCGCTGAATCTTCCGAGCTTACCGGTTTGACCTGAACAGGTCTGTCAGGTCTGACTTTCGAAAGCCGGGTAGCCAACCCAAGCATCTGAGCTGTATTTTCAGTAGTGGGTGATTGACTCAGTACTGCCCAGAGGATTATTTCACGGTCGGACAGCTCGTCGCGCAAATCAGTCATCTCAGAAACATGCAATTCCTGATTGCCCACATCGAGCGCAAGCTTTGCACCTTTAAAGAAATCCGGTTTCTCATCGATTTGTAAAATTAATGAGGAATGCAATACGCTCCAACCGCCTTCTCCTAAGGTTACGAGTAAACCGTCGCGCAAACCTTTTATCTGAATCAGATTGGAATCTGCCATGGCACCATCAACCGGGGCAAATTATAGCATAGGGGGTGATTTATGAGTAAATCGGGTAAAGCAATAAAACCATCATCAACGATGGTTATACGCAAACTCATTTTAGTAGATATTTTTGTTTTTAGGGATTTATCCGCCACCACCTGTGGACTGACCTGCGTCTATCGCCTTAATCTTAAAATATGCATCCATAATCAGGCGAACAACTGGAGCTGCAACGATACCACCCTCACCCCCGTTGTACATGAACGCAACAATAACGACTTCCGGGTCGTCGTAGGGGGCATAGGCGACTGTCCAGGAGTGCGTAGGCCAGGATCCAAACTGACAACGATTTTGCGACCGGGCTACGTCATCGCAATACTCAGCCGTACCGGTCTTCCCTGCGACCGGCACGGGGTAGTTCATGAAGGATTGTTCGCGGTGTAAAGTTCCGCTTGATTCCAAAACCGCAAGACGCATGCCAGTCTGCACCTGTTGAACGACATAAGGATCGACTGATTTCTTCCCGCCGGTATCTTCGCAATACCCATCAATACATTCATAATCCGTTATCACTGGGTCAGTAGTAATATCCCATCGCTCCTTGGGGACAAATGGTGAAATTTGAAAGTCCCCTTCACCAACAGGTTGGTCGCTCACCGTAAACTCACCCGGGTTGAACCATTTCTCAACGACATTTCCCTCGTAATCGGTTATCTGTCGGATCAAAGTGGGTTTCATCAAAACTCCATCGTTTGCGATGGTCGCTGCAGATTGTAAAACCTGCAACGGGGTGGACAATACATATCCCTGGCCAACACTGGCAATATACGTATCACCTGTAGACCAGTTTTCGCCCAGATTGATCCGTTTCCATTGTGGGGTAGGGATCAGACCATCTGCTTCACCGAGCAATTCGATACCGCTTTGGGTACCATACCCCAGCGCGCGTGCATACTCCGCATGGCGCAACGGACCCAAACCTTGTGGAATTTCATCCTCAAATCCGCCACCTAATTTATAAAAGCATACATTGCTGGAGTAGGCGATGCAGTGAAGAAAATCGATCTCCCCGAAACCTTCAGGTCTATCATCAAAAATCCAATCTACAAATGGCCGTTCTCTGCATGGGTCATTGGGTGAAAAGCGTTCACAAAGGATGAGCTGACCAGGGGCTTGAATAATTTGATCCAACGTCACGACTTTTTCATTTAGAGCACCTGTCGCAGTGGAAAGTTTAAAAACGGAGCCTGGCGGGTACTCAGCGGAAATTGCATAATTCAGCAGAGGTTTACGCGGATCCTGTTCCAGTTGACCATAATAATAAGCCGGTATAAGTCTTGCCATACGGTTATTTTCATAACTCGGCCATTGGACCATGGCTAGAATTTCCCCCGTCTTGGGATTCATGGCAATAGCCACACCACTGGAAATCCGCTGTTCTCCCGTATCCCCAAAATAATAGGTGTTCCATGATTCGATTTCACCTACCAATGCCGCTTCTGCCGCGGATTGCAACCTCGCATCAATGGTGAGGTAGACATCATTCCCTGGAATCGGAAGTATCGGGGCATCGACATTCCTCAGAATTTGGCCAGCAACATCCCTCTCGACCACGCGAGTGCCATTATTACCGGCAAGGACACCTTGCATGGAAGCCTCGATGCCTGCATAGCCAACTTTATCCCGATTAGCCACGAAACCACGCTGCTCATAGTCCTCAACCTGGTTGGCTGGAATTGGTCCCAGGAAGCCAATCAGGTTGGCGGTCATTGATCCTGTAGGATAATCGCGGACAGGTTCTATCTCGATGTCCACGCCCGGCCAATCCACCGCTTTTTGACGCAACGTAAGCGCCAGGTCTTCAGCAATATTACATTTGATTTTTACCGGGCTGAAAGGTGCAAGCGATTCGCCCAGTTCGACCAACTGAGCAATTCCCGGTCCAGGGATGCAGGCTGAAACCAGCTTGGCATCCTCCACTGTCCCTTCATTGACTGGCACATCAATCAATTCAGACAATTCTCTGTAAATATCCTGAATATCGGAAGCGTCGTCCGGAAGAAACGCAGGTGTTATAACCACGTTGTAGGATGCAATATTCCTTGCCAGGATATACCCATTGCGATCATAAATAATCCCACGAGACGCCGGGTCGCTGAGAGAACTAATCCTGTTCTCATAGGCTTGTGCTGACCAATCCTGGCCCTCAATCACTTGAAGGAAAAACAATCGAAAAACCAGGATGATAAATCCGGTAATAATCACCCCGTAAACGGTCCAAAGACGCCAACCAACAAAATACGATTTTGACGGAGTAGGATTAGAAGGTACTGATGTCGAACTCATATCACCTCTTCGATAGGATACATCCAAAGCGCAAGGTCTCTCATGACGACACTGACAGGCAGGGCGATTAATAAATTTAATAAGACACTCGGAAGAACCACCAGGCTGAACGCTTCATCGGTAGGAATTGTTCCGCCGGTGACCAACAAGGCTGCATAAACTATGATCTGGAAAATGAGAGTGCCAATAAAGGTCACAAAAAACATCGCCAGAATCGGCAACTCCCATACCCGCCTGAGAACAAGCCTCGCGAGTCCAACGACAGCCAAATAACCAATTATTGTTGCCACAATAGGTGCGCCTGATATAAAAGCAACCATAACTCCGCCCAGCACAGCCCAATGCCAGCTTGTTTCAACTTGCTCCTGAAGCGCCCAAGCAGCAAGGACAACCAGCATCAGATCTGCTGAACCGGATAACAACTGCATCCTGGCGACAACGGCAGTTTGCAGGATCACCACCAGCGCCAGAATTGGAAAAGCAAGCAGGCTTTTGATCACGGTGATTGGTCTGGAACGAGCGGTGTGATGTCAATCGGCCTAAAATTTACGATGACAAGGACAATTTCAAGCCGGGAAAAATCCACCACAGGCTGAACGGTCGCTTCTTGAAATAAATCGCTTTCGCGCTTGCGGACATTGCTGACCTGGCCAATCAGCAGGTCGGGTGGATATTCGCCTCCCAGCCCTGAAGTAAGCACGACATCGCCTGTTTGCACCTGTACGTCCTGGGACAGCATATCAAGCGTCAATTCACCGCTAACGGATCCATTCATGATTGCGTCCGCTTCCGAGTTCTGAAGGAAAACGCTCACGATGGAGGAAGGATCGGTGATGAGCTGGACCCGCGATGCGCCGCCGATGACGGCATCCACCCGGCCGACCAGCCCCTGATTAGTCACGACAGGCATTCCCCGGCGAATCCCATCATTCGAACCTCGGTTGATGATCACATACCGTAGAAATGGGCTCGGATCGCGGCCGATCACTGCTGCAGCCTTGTAGGTGTTGGTGGGGTTCGATCGCGAAAAGTCAACAAGCGCGGCAAGCGTATCGGTCTGGGCAACCTTGTTCTGCAACTCGATGACCTGTGCTTGCAGGCGGGCGATCTCTGCCACGTATTCCGAATTTTGTTGACGGAGCGCAGCAACATCTCGCGGTACCGTTAAGAAATCAGCCACAGCCAGATAGCGGGTCGATACCCATGTTTGCAGGCCGATCAGCGATCCACTAAATATATTGGTGACAGGAGAGAGATAACCGCTGAGTGCCAGTGCCAGGATTCCAGCGACGACCAGGAACAGAATGGCCGCCTGCATCGAGCGGGACCAGATATTTTTCATGTCAGAGTTCAGGTATTCACAATCTCATCCAAGCCAAGAAAAATCCGTTAAACAGAGTGCCTGGTACTGCCTCTTTCCAGGCTGACCAGATAATTTTGCATTCGGTCGAAGTCCTCGAGGATCAGACCAGCACCCCGGCAAACACAGGTGAGAGGGTCTTCAGCCTGCCAAACACGCAAGTTGAGATCTTCAGACAGGCGGTCTGAAAGTCCTTGAATAAGGGCTCCACCGCCGGCAATGCAAATGCCATTATCCATTAAATCAGAGACGATTTCAGGAGGGGCCTCATCCAATGCATCGCGGATGGTATCCACGATCACCTGGACGGAACCTGAGAGCGCCTCACGGATTTCAATTGACGAAAGCTCAATCGATTCTGGTAGGCCTGTCACCAGATTGCGACCTCTCACCTCCATCGTCTTTTCGACAGCCAACGGGTAGGCAGATCCGATCGTCATCTTTATTTGTTCAGCAACGCCCTCGCCTACCAGTAAATTATATTTGTTCCGGATGTATTGAACAACATCCTGATCCATTTCATCTCCGGCTACGCGCAAAGAACGAGAGACAACAACGCCTCCCATGGACAATACGGCAACTTCGGTCGTTCCACCACCGATATCCACCACCATGGACCCTTTGACCTCAGCCACGGGTAGACCCGCTCCAAGCGCAGCTGAGACTGGCTCTTCGATGAGAAAGGCCTCCCGGGCTCCGGCCGATATAGTTGCATCGTATACTGCACGCTTCTCGACTTCGGTAACACCTGCGGGTATGCCTATCACCACTCGCGGACGAGGCAGTGGCACGATACTCTGCTCGTGAACCTGCCCAATGAAGTAGGTCAACATCGCCTGGGTGATGTCAAACTCGGAAATAACCCCATCCCGAACCGGCCTAACAGTGATGAGGCTTCCGGAGGTTCGTCCCATCATCTCCTTGGCCCGTAGTCCAACAGCTTGAGGTTCCCGAGTTCGCTTGTCTATCGTTACCCAGGAAGGTTCGTTGATCACGATCCCCTTCCCCTTAACGTAGACCAGGGTATTGGCTGTGCCAAGATCGATGCCGATATCCAGAGAAAACAGACCCAGAAGCCAATTGATCGGGTTAAACGCCAAATTCATCTCCAACAAGCCAATTTTGAGCTACCAGCCAAATATTATAACATGTTAAAACTTACCGGCTTTTTCGTAACCTTATAACCTGATTAGGGTTTGTTAATTTATGCAAAATAACCCAATTTTTATCCAATTTTGAGGAGGATTTATGGGAAAAGTAGCCATTGTAACCGATAGTTCAGCGTATATTCCAAAGGATTTAGTCAAAAACCTGAATATAAAAGTGGTCCCACTCGTTGTAATTTGGGGAAATGAGAACTCTCGAGGATGACGTCGATATAACACCGGTGCAGTTCTACAACCGGCTGAAATCCGCCAAGGAAATGCCGACGACATCCCAGGTTTCCATCCCCAACATGCACAAGGCTTTTTCAGGCCTTTTAGAGCAAGGATACGATGTTTTGGGAATTTTCATTTCCTCTAAGCTTTCCGGAACGATACAGTCAGCCATCCAGGGGCGCGAAGAACTATCGGCAGGCAAGGAAAAGATTACACTCGTGGACTCACTAACCACAGCGATGGCCTTGGGGTTCCACGTGATGGCAGCCGCCAAAGCGGCAGCCGAGGGTGCCTCGGTCTCAGAATGCAAGAAAATTGCCGAAGATGCCCAAAAAACCAGCGGTGTTTATTTCGTTGTAGACACTTTGGAATTCCTCCATCGAGGAGGAAGAATTGGGGGAGGCAGACGCTTTCTGGGCTCGGCATTGAATATTAAACCCATACTAACAGTCGGTGAAGGAAAAGTGGAGGCCGCCGGTTCCGTACGGACGAAAGCCAAAGCGGTCAAACACCTGATCGAGTTGGTTCATGAACAATGCAAGGGAAAATCCAACGTCCATCTCGCCACGCTGCATGCCAATGCGGAGGCGGAAGCCAAAGAACTTCTAAAGACTGCTGGCCAAGGACTGAATGTGGTCGAGTCTCTTCTCTCTGAAGTAAGCCCTGCGATTGGCACGCACACCGGTCCGGGGACCGTGGGACTGGCTTATCTTCACAGCATGTAATTGATGAAGTAATTTTTCATAGATCACCGGCAGATTATTACTGCCGGTTTCTTTTTTATTTGACACGGACTGTTGCTCAATCCGCCACTTGAAATATAAGGTTATAATTCACCCATGTCGTCCCGTCCCACTCCCCTTGTGATAGGTATCGCTGGAGGATCAGGCTCCGGGAAAACAACAGTTGCGAACGTAGTGATGCAGCGGGTCGGTTCAGAAAACATTGCCTATCTGCCTCATGATGCGTACTACAAGGAACTGGGTCACCTGCCCCCGAACCAGCGGGCGCAAATCAACTTCGACCACCCGGATTCACTCGAAAACGAGTTGATGATCCAGCATATCCAGACTTTGCGGGAATATCAACCTGTAGCGCTGCCTGTTTACGATTTTTCGACGGACAGCCGGACAGACAAAGTCATCGAGGTCAAGCCGCAGAGAATCATTATCGTTGAGGGAATTCTCATCTTCGCCGTGCCTGATCTCCGCAAGATGTTCGACTTGAAAATATTCGTGGACACTGACCCCGATATTCGATTGATCAGGCGATTACAACGAGACATCTCTGAACGCGGCAGGTCAACCGAGTCAGTCATCAATCAATATCTATCCACTGTCAGACCGATGCATTTGGAATTTGTAGAGCCGTCGAAGCGGTACGCCGATGTGATCATCCCCGAAGGCGGATTCAATGCCGCTGCCTTGGATTTAGTCGTGGCGAGGCTCGAGGCTCTCCTGAAATAAAATCTCCAACCAATTCAGAAAGGGAAAAATAATGAGCGCTGAGAAGCAGTGGAAAAATCCCCCCGCAATGGCCATCGACAACAAGAAAAAATATCAAGCGACCTTGCACACCGAGAAAGGCGACATCGTTCTGGAGTTGTTCGCGGATAAAACACCGGTCACAGTCAACAATTTCGTTTTTCTTTCAAGGGAAGGTTTTTACGATGGCGTGATCTTCCACAGGGTGATCGAGAATTTCATGGTCCAAGGTGGAGACCCGACGGGAACTGGCCGCGGTGGACCCGGCTATACTTTCAAAGATGAGTTTCATCCCTCCCTTAAGCATGATAAGCCGGGCATCCTCTCGATGGCAAACGCCGGACCGGGTACAAATGGATCCCAATTCTTTATTACGCACGTTCCCACCTCCTGGCTGGATGGCAAACACAGCGTTTTTGGTCAGGTGGTTGGAGGCATGGATGTGCTGATGTCCATTCCGCCCCGCGACCCCGGGCGGCCGGAATATCCCGGAGTAAAAATTAATCGCGTGACAATCACTGAGATATAAGATCAGGTGGAGAGTAAGAATTTTCGAAATTAGTGTCATTTCATGAAGATAAGCCGCACCACGATTTTACGTGGGATTAGTTTACTCGCAGTAATTGCAATTAGCGTTTGGATTTACAGCATCAGGGATCAGGCTGCGCAATTCGCAGCCTACGGGTACCCGGGAATATTTTTCATCACAATGTTGGCCAATGCCACGGTGTTTCTTCCCGCTCCCGGCGTGGCTGTGGTTTTTGCAATGGGCAGCATTTTTAATCCCTGGTTGGTCGCCTTGTTTGCAGGGACTGGCGGAGCGGTTGGAGAATTGGTTGGGTATCTTGCCGGGTACAGTGGTCAGGGTGTCGTTGAAAATACCCGGATGTTCACCCGGATCGAACCCTGGGTAAAGCGATATGGCGTTTACGCCATCTTTGTTTTCTCTGCGCTGCCTAATCCATTTTTTGATATAGCCGGTGTCGCCGCAGGGATATTAAAAATACCTTTCATCCAATTCTTTGTCGCATGCTGGCTGGGACAGCTTGTAAAAATGTTTGCCTTCGCCTATGCAGGTTCTCTCTCAATCACCTGGTTGGAACAATGGCTCAAGTAATCCGAGGAGGTCATCATGTCAGATTACAAACCAATAGATGAATATCTTGAAAAACACATCGATGACAGCATCAAAGAGCTGTCCAGGCTGGCTGCCCAGCCTTCGGTAGGCGCCCAAAATTTGGGAATGAGGGAATGCGCAAATCTTGTAGCCGAAATGCTCAAGGCACGAGGTTTTTCAGTTGAAATTCAACCCACCGCGGGAGCGCCTGTTGTTTTCGGAGAGAAGAAAGGTAAAACAAACAAGACCCTGCTGTTTTACAATCACTACGATGTTCAACCGCCTGAACCCCTCGAGCTTTGGGAGACACCTCCGTTCGAACCTAGCTTGCGGGATGGAAAACTTTTCGCCCGTGGAGTCAGTGACGACAAGGGACACATCACCAGCCGATTATTTGCGATCGATGCACTCCTTGCACAGGGTGAGCTGCCCTGCAACATCAAGTTTGTTATCGAAGGCGAAGAAGAGACATCGAGCGTTCACTTGCATGATTACATCGTCGAAAATAAGAAGAAGCTGGCAGCAGATGCATGCATCTGGGAGTTCGGCGGCATTGACCACCGCGGAATTCCAATGCAATACCTCGGATTGAGAGGCATTTGTTACGTGGAACTCTGGGTGGAGACGGCCTCAACAGATATCCACTCAGGTCTCGGCGGGTCCATTCTTCCCAATGCAGCCTGGAGGCTGGTCTGGGCGCTGCGCTCCCTGAAAGGGTCCGATGAGCGGATTCGAATCCCAGGATTTTATGACGAGGTTCAGAGCCCTTCGCAACGTGATATCTCCTTGTTCGAGGCACTTCCGGAAGTTGCGGATGAATACAAGACTCGTTTTGGGGTAAAGAATTTCATCAAAGGATTGAAAGATGGAGTTGACCTGAGAATTGCCGAGGTCTTTGAACCTACGTGCACGATTTGCGGACTCACCAGTGGATACCAGGGGAAGGGATCCAAAACCGTACAGCCAGCACGTGCCTCAGCAAAAGTGGATTTTCGATTGGTACCGGATCAAGACCCGGATAAAATTCTCGAATTGCTCAGATCCCACCTGGATGCAGAAGGGTTTCCCGGATGTACACATTGATTACCTCGGCGGAGAACGCCCTGCGCGTACTGACCCGGATCACCCCTTTGTTAAATTGGTGGTAGATACTTCCAAGGATATTTACGGGGTTCCGATGGAGATCGTCCCAATGGTTGGCGGGTCCGGACCAAATTATCCCTTTATCCATGAACTGAATTTGCCGGTCGCGACCGCTGGATTAGGGTATCCCGATACAAGAGCGCATGCCCCTAATGAGAATATCCGAATCGATTTATACTTGCAACATGCCAAGCACATGGCAAGGGTAATACACGAATTTTCCAGATAAATATTTCTTAGAAAAAGGAGACTATTATGTTAGTTGGTGAACGAATGTCGAAGCCCGTAATAACGATTTCGCCTGACATGCCCATCGCTGAAGCGTTGAACATGATGAAGGTGGAAAAAGTCCGCCGGTTTCCGGTTGTCAAGGAAGGCAAATTATTGGGCGTTGTATCCGATAAGGATTTGTTAAACGCATCCCCTTCCCCCGTGTCGACACTCAGCATTTGGGAAATGAATTACCTTCTCAATAAAATTTCTGTCAGTGAAGTCATGGTAAAGAATGTCTTGACGGTCACGGAAGACACTCCCATTGAGCAGGCAGCGCGAATAATGGCGGACAATAAAATTGGCGGGTTGCCTGTGATGCGCGATGGAGGCGTGGTTGGAATAATCACAGAAACAGATCTTTTCAAAATGTTTCTGGAACTCCTGGGCGCCCGGGAGATGGGTATCCGGGTTACAGTCCTTGTAGCGGAAAAACAGGGTGAACTGGCAAAACTTACGAAAGCCATATCAGAAGCCGGGGGTGATTTCATTGCGTTTGGAATGTTCACCGGATTGGACACATCCAACAAGATGGTAACTTTCAAAGTGACCGGAATCACTCTTGAAGACTTGAAAAAAGCCATAACGCCGGTTGTCAAGGAAATCGTCGATATAAGGACAATATAATCAGTGATAACAAGACCCGAGAGGGTCAACGAAGTGGTTGACCCTCTCGGGTTTATTTACTTCCTCATCCTTCTTGTTGACTTCATAATCCTTTTTGGGTGTGCCTTGCGGGGATCTTGACGGGATGATTTTTGTGGACCACCTTTAAGTGCCGTGACTTCCAGTTCGGTGAGAGGACGCCATGCTCCCGTGCGTAAATTCCCCAAATGGAGAGAGCCCATTCGAATTCTAATGATTCGGACGACCGGCAAAGCAGTTTTCGCGCCCATTTCCCGAATCTGACGTTTGTGCCCTTCCTTGAGAGTAATCCTTAACCACATCCCTTTGCCAGATTCTTTTTCGATCCTCACGTCTGCAGGCTGGGTCTTGAATCCATCCTCCAGGACAATCCCTCGTCTCCATGCAGAAAGCTGTTCCTGATCCGGGTGCCTTGCCACAAGCACACGGTATTCCTTCTCATGCTCATATCGCGGGTGCTGGAGCCTTTGGGCAAGCTCGCCATCGTTCGTCATCAGGATTAATCCCTCGCTCTCGAAGTCAAGCCTCCCAACCGGGTAGAGTCTTTCTGCCATCGGGACGAGGTCACGGACTGTTTGCCGGGTATCACCTTGTTCTGCTTCCACGGTGGATAGGCAATACCTGGGTTTATTTAATGCAATATAGATCTTGGCCTCCGCAGGTTTGACCACTCTACCGTCAACGGCGATCTTATCTTTTTCAGGATCAGCCTTCTGCCCGATCTCGGCGACTGACCGGTTAACAGTCACCCGACCGGACTTTATTAATTCCTCGCAGGCACGTCGTGACCCGACTCCGGCTGAAGCCAGGATTTTTTGCAATCGCTCTTCCATCCGTCAGTTATCCCTTTAACAAGGATACGTCCTTGTTGCCTTCCTCAGTGTCGGGCAATATGAGCGGAGGCAGTTCGCCCAATGAGCTGAGTCCAAAATGCTGTAAAAATTCGGGAGTGGTGCCATACAAAATTGGCCGACCCGGCCCTTCTGCCCTCCCAACTTCTTGCAGAAGGCCTTTTGAAAGCAGGGATTTCATTACGGCGTCACTGTTCACGCCGCGGATGGAATCGATCTGCGGGCGGGTTACAGGCTGTTGGTAGGCAATAATCGCCAGCGCCTCGAGGGCGGCTCGGCTCAGGTGAGTGGTGGCTTCGAGGCCTAGAAATGTCTCCACCTGAACGGCAATTTCAGGAGCGGTGGTTAGTTGAACCCGACCTGAATGTCTTTGTAATCGAAGCCCTCGTAGCCGAAGATCCTCGTCGAGCGAAACTAATCCCTTTTCGACATCTGTCACTGGAATTTCAAGGGCCGCAGCCAACTGGTGAGGCGCCACCGGCTCAGCCGCAACGAATAACAGTCCCTCCAACAGGGCGGTCAGGGGTAATTCAGGTAATTTGGATTCGGCCATGCTATAATATCTCCCGCTCAACACTTAATTATCCGTTTTTGAAGGAAATTTCAGTAATACCAATTTTTGCGAGGAAAAAATGAAATCACAACGATTATTCCTGGCTTCAATGTTGTTAATGGCAGCAGCCATGGCGTGCAGAATGAACGTTGGAGGGCCGACTCCTTCAGGCCAGCCCATTCCTGTTTCCACTGACGCTGCCGGCAGCCTTCAGCAGCAATTTGAACAAGTGCTCCAAGGGACCGGGGAGGGTGGTCAACTGACCTTGACCATTGACGAGACGCAATTGACATCGCTTTTGGCGGCTAAACTTTCTTCGCTCCCCGATCCATTCATCACCGATCCGCAGGTTTACCTGCGTGACGGGCAAATCCAGATCTTTGGCAAAGCAGCCAGAGGCTATTTTGAGGCTAATGTCGGCATTGTCTTGACGGCTACCATTGATTCAAATGGACAACCTTTGGTCGAAATTACCTCGGCTGATTTCGGTCCCATCCCGGTGCCCGAAGATATGACATCAGCAATCTCCGCCATGGTTCAGGAAGCTTATACAGGGGCGCTTGGTCCCCTCGCGACAGGTTTCAAACTTGATTCAATCGTCATCGCTGAAGGGTTGATGATGCTGACCGGCCGCATGCAGTAGGCAAAGATTATACCAGTAACTCATTATGAAGAATTGTGCTTTACCGGTCTGCTCTTCTTTCTGCACTCGTTTTTCATTACTGTTACTTGTTTTACTATTATTGGCATTAGTTGGATGCGCAGCCCCTCAAGTCTCTCAAGCAGACACACAAATCACCTTGCCAATCACCGTTGATGGGGCAACAATAGAAGTATCAATCCCAGCAGGCAGCAGTGTCGAATACGCATTAAATCAATCGGGAATCACATTAGGCAGCCTTGATCGAGTCGAACCAACTTTATTTACCTCCTTGAATTCCAGCGACAAGATCAAGGTTACACGTGTGCGTGAGGAGTTTGAGACTGTCCAGGAAGTCATTCCCTTCGATCGGCAGACAGTCCGCACGGAGCTGCTTCCTGATGGCGAGATTCGAATTTCTCAGCCCGGCGAGAATGGCTTGCAGGAGATCACCTTTCGCAGATTGTACGAGGACAATGTCCAGGAGGGTGATCCAAGCATCGTAAAATCGGTGGTGATGGTCCAGCCTGTGCCGGAAATAATGCTGGTTGGTGCACAATCACCATTTGCGCCTCTGCAAATCTCCGGAAAACTAGCCTACATCTCAGGCGGAAATGCCTGGCTGATGGATGGGTCCACCGCAAACCGGCGAACAGTGATCACCAGCGGGGACCTTGATGGTCGGGTCTTTTCGATATCACCAAACGGAGATTGGCTTCTTTTCACGAGGAAATCCACGAAACCCGCCGATGAGGAGATTAATACCCTCTGGGTGGTGAATTTGGTCGATCCGCAATCCAAACCCATCAACCTGAGAAGTCTCGAACATCATCCATTTTGGGTCGTTTGTCCCGTGGCTGTCGAATACCGTCGCTTATTCGACCGTGGAACCTCGGGCTACAGCTCCCGGCTGGCAGGCAAATAATGATCTCATCTTCCGAAAGTTCAGCAGTTCGGGGGCGGTCGGTCAACCGGCCGAGGTGATCGCTTCAAATTCCGGTGGGGTTTATGGGTGGTGGGGCACCACCTATGTATTTTCGCCTGACAACGAAAGCATCGCCTATTCGCGACCTGACGGGATTGGACTTGTGGATGTGGGCGGTAATGCCCTCATCCCTTTGTCGGAGAATGTTCCTCTTCAAACGGGAAGTGATTGGACGTTGATCCCCGGGTTGGCATGGGGAGCAAATTCCAATTCCCTTTACACGGTCACTCACGCCCCTCCAGCCGGCAGTATCGCCCCCGAAGAGTCCCCTTTCTTTGACCTATCAGCGTTGTCCCTATTCAACAGCACCAATGTCAAAATGGTAAAACAGAGCGGGATGTTCTCATACCCGTCCGTATCAACACAAGATGACGAATCCGGCTATAAAGTCGCATACCTGCAAGCGATTTTCCCGGACCAAAGTGACAGCAGTCGGTACAAATTGCTTATCATGGATAAGGATGGTTCGAACCGAAGTGTTCTTTTTCCACCCGAAGGCTCCGCAGGTTTGGCACCACAAACACCTGTTTGGTCTCCTGCGCCCCTGGATGGTGAACCGGGAAATTATCTTGGTTTCATATATCAGGGGAACATCTGGTTGATTGAAACCAATACTGGAAAATCACAGCAAATCACGGGTGATGGGTTGTCAAGCAAATTAGATTGGAAATAACAACAATATTTTTATGTACAGATAGGTCGACGTAGCAAAATCACTGGAGGGACGATGCGAATATTAATCACAGGTGCAGCTGGTTTCCTGGGCTCACATCTCAATGACCGATTGATCTATGATGGTCACGACGTGGTTGGGCTGGATAATTTCGTTACTGGCAGCCCTAAAAACATTGCTCACTTGACAGGAAATCCAAAATTCACATTCTATAAACATGATGTATCCAACTACATTTTCATCCCTGGGAAAGTGGATGCCGTGCTCCATTTCGCGTCGCCAGCCAGCCCCAATCCAAACTCACCATATGGATACTTCAACCTCCCCATCCAGACCATGAAGGCTGGAGCGCTTGGAACTCATAACGCGCTCGGGGTGGCCAAAACCGATGGTGCAAGATTCCTACTTGCCTCCACGAGTGAGATCTATGGCGATCCGTTGGAGCATCCTCAAAAAGAGACGTATGCTGGGAATGTGGACCCCGTGGGAATGCGTGCTGTCTACGATGAGGCAAAACGGTTTGCTGAATCCTTGACCATGGCGTACCACCGCCACCACAGAGTGGATACGCGCATTGTAAGAATTTTCAACACTTATGGTCCTCGCATGGACCTGGAGGACGGGCGCGCACTACCCAATTTCCTTAAGCAGGCATTGCTCTGTCAACCGCTCACGGTTTATGGGGATGGGTCCCAAACCCGGTCATTTTGTTACGTGGACGACCTGATCGACGGTATCGTCCGTCTCCTTTATTCCGATGAGCATATGCCTGTCAACATCGGTAACCCAATTGAAATGACTGTGCTGGAGTTTGCCGAAACTATCAACAGGGTCGCGGAAAACAAGGCAGGCGTCACTTTCGTCCCGGAGGGCAGAAGCACCAGAGACCCCCAACGCCGCCAACCTGACATCACCCGCGCTCGATCAATTTTAGGGTGGGAACCCAAAATAACCCTGGAAGAAGGCATCTCCCGGACCATCCCTTACTTCAAACAAAAACTGGGGTTGGCATGACAGTCATCGTAACGAATCCCGTTGAAAGAACAAGGTTTGTAAAGTTTCTTGTTGTCGGGATCATCGGCGCCATCATTGATTTTGGCGTGATGAACCTGCTCACTTCCCAGTTCGGGACTCCACTGGTGATCGCCGGCACGATATCCTTTATTTGTGCAGTGTGCAGCAACTTCATCTGGAACCGGTATTGGACCTACCCGGATTCGCGCTCCCGCCCGATTTTTAGACAACTTGCCATGTTCTTTTTAGTGAACATCGTCGGGGTGGCGATTCGTATCCCAATATTACACTTCTTTGAACCAATTATTTATTCCATTGTGTCCAAATTCCGCATCCCTTCTCCGCTGACCGCAGATTTTTTAGCAAAAAACCTTACACTGGCAGTGGCCGTCATTGTTGTGCTTCTTTGGAACTTCTTCGTAAACCGATATTGGACGTATAATGATGTTAGTTGATTCTTTTATTCTCCCATTTTTGCAGGTGGATTTATGCAATCACAACAACCACACATTATTCCAATTTACACAAGCAGAGGCGATGTTGGGGCGTATCTGACATTTCCCTACCTCTACAATACCCAGGGGGAGTGGATCGGCTGGGTGACCAAAGACCGCTTTGTTTACTCAGTCCTGGGAAATTATGTCGGCATCCTGACCAATGACCCTCGAATCATCCGCCGTGATAGCGATACGGAACGACCGAAACTAAAGCCGCCGCCTCACCCTGGACGCCTGAAAGCGCCTCCCAGCGTTCCCCTCGCCCCAATGATGAGCGATATTTCCATGGGGTATACAGACGTACTGCTCAAAGACACAGGCCGGCTGCATACCATTGACCACGGCGAGTTAATGGACGACATGGATTAGGCTCTTGAGCATGCAGAACAACCCATCTTCGAAAACTCCTCAGGCGTCAAAGATCACTGTCGCCCAGCTCATGCAACCAGACCATGCCAATAATCTTGGCAATGTGCATGGCGGCTGGATCATGAAACTCGTGGACGAAGCGGGAGCCCTCGCATGCATGAGGCATAGTCAGCGGCGTGTGGTCACAGTTTTCATCGACCAGATGGAATTTCACCAACCCATCCGCATCGGCGACCTGGTCACATTGACTGCGGAGGTCACTTATACAGGCCGCACCTCCATCGAGGCAGAAATAAAAGTGACTGCCGAAGATCCAACAACCGGAGAACAAGTCCACACAAATACAGCGTATGTCGTTTACGTCGCGCTTGATGATGATCGTCGACCGACGGAAGTACCTCCCATTCAGGCTTCAACACCCGATGAGCAGGCAAAACTGGACGCAGGCAAAAAACGCCAGGCTGAAAGGCTCGCTCGAAGAAAATGACACACCACAGCGGAACGGTTATACCGTTCCGCTGCTGTATAATTGCTGATATGACAAACACAATGCCAACAGACCCAAATGAAGAGGAAACCGCAACCAAGGAACGAGTTGCTCATCCTTTTCGCACCTTACGCGAACTGATCGATTACGTCTCTGGAAAATCCCTGCCTCCCATTGAAATCGAGGAGGGCGGCAAAGCGGAATCGCTTCCCTTCCCATTTCTCGCCATAGTAGGGCAGAAGGAAATGAAGCTTGCGCTCCTGCTTGGGCTGATCAATCCCAACGTCGGCGGAATACTGCTGATCGGTCCACGCGGCACAGCCAAGACTACTGCTGTCCGCTCCCTGTTGGACTTGCTTCCGTCTGTCGAACGGAGTTTGTGCTACTACGGCTGCCTTCCGGAGGATGTGGAATCGGGCGGGCTGGACGCGGTTTGCCCCGATTGCGCGTCCAAATACGCCGAATCCATTCCGCTCACTGCACCAGACCGGGTTCGATTAATTGAGCTTCCGCTCAATGCGCGAATCGAAGATGTCGTGGGTGGGATTGACGAGCGGGCAGCGGTCACCAACGAGCGGCTGCGAGTTCGGCGAGGTATTCTCGCGCAATCAGACAAGAACCTTTTGTACATCGACGAAATTAATCTGCTCTCAGATGACATTGTGGATGCCATACTGGACGCTGCGGCTGCCGGCACCTACACTGTCAGGCGCGGACCGGTGTCTGCCACCTACCGGGCGAGGTTTGTCCTCATCGGGTCCATGAATCCAGAAGAGGGTCGCCTGCGGCCGCAAATCCTTGATCGGTTTGGGCTGCGAATCATTGTTAAAGGGCTCGAAATTCCCGACGAACGTTTGGAAGCTTACCGCCGCGTTCAACTTTACCTATCAAGTCCCCGCGCCATGATCGGACAATATTCAGAGGAAATGATTGCCGCTGCCGAGGAGATTAAATCTGCCCGATCACTGCTTCCTAAAGTAACCATTTCCGACAAAGTCGCCCGGCCGGCAATCGCCATGGCTCAAAAAATGGGCATCGACAGCCTGCGGGCAGAGATCACCTGGTTTGAAGCTGCCCGTGCCTACTCTGCAGCAGATGGACGAACGCAAGTTTCACACGAAGACCTGCAGGTGGTCGCGCCAATGTGCCTGAGGCTTCGTCGATCGGCTTTCATGAGCGAATATTTTAATAACCAACGAAGCGAGGAGGTGGAGATGCGTAAATTGTTGACGCACTTCAATCCTCCCCAAAAAGCAAGCAAACGCAAGAAATAAGCTCGAAAACAGACCTTCTTCACCAGAGCGTTTCTCCTGTGCTATCTCATCGCGAACGTCTCCTTGCCTGTATCGCAATAGACCCGGGGCTTGACCGGCCTCCCGTTGCGCTTTGGCGGCATTTTCCCGTTGACGACCAGAATCCCGAAACCCTGGCTGCCGCCACTCTCACCTACCAGGGGCAATTTGATTTTGACCTGGTGAAAGTCACTCCAGCCTCTTCCTTTTGCCTGAAGGATTGGGGCGTGGAAGATAAGTGGGAAGGCGACACCGAAGGCACTCGTCGTTACACGAAGCGCATCGTCCGTGATCCGTCGGATTGGGAAAAACTCCCGATATTGAATCCCGACTCCCCTCATCTTGCCAACCAATTGAAATGTTTGAGATTAATCCGCTCGGAATTGGATTACCAGACACCGCTACTGCAGACGATTTTCAATCCCCTCGCCCAGGCAAAGAACCTTGCCGGGGGTGAAACATTAGTCGTTCATCTGCGGAAATACCCCGATGCCGTGATGAAAGGCTTGGAGATCATCGCTGAATCAACAAAGCGATTCATCGCTGCCGCATCGGAAACTGGCATCGACGGAATTTTCTACGCCATTCAACATGCACAATCCCAGTTATTAACCGAAGAAGAGTTCTCGAAATTCAGTTTCCCTCACGATGCATTCTTGCTGAATTCCTCCAGGGATTTACAATTCAACATGGTTCACTTGCATGGCAGTAATGTGATGTTCGATCAAGTTTCTGGCTTGCCAATGAGTATCCTGAACTGGCATGACCGTGAAACCGACTGGTCGTTGTCTCAAGGGCAGAAACGGTTTCCCGGGATTGTCTGCGGTGGACTCAAACGCGAGACCGTGGTCCTTGGCACCCAAACTGAAGTATGGGCGGAAATCGAGGATGCCAGGCATCAAACCGGCGATAATCGCTTTGTTCTGGGTACCGGCTGTGTTGTTCCAATCACTGCGCCTTTCGGCAACATTATGGCGGTCCGGCAGAGCGTGGAGAACCGCGCATGAGTTTGCGGGTGATCGCCGGCAAAGCAAAAGGCCGAAAATTAAAATCAGTGCCAGGCGATACCACCCGCCCCGTCACCGACATGGTCAAGGAGGCGTTGTTCAATATCCTTGCCGGCGATGTGGTTGACTCTCGCTGGTGGGATCTCTTTGGAGGAACTGGGGCTATCGGAATTGAAGCCTTGAGCCGAGGCGCAAGCTATGTCCGTTTTTCTGATTTAAACCGCCTACCGGTTGATATCATCAAACAGAATCTGCTCATAACCGGTTTTTCAGACCAGGCAGAGGTCAGGAGGGAAGACGCTTTCAAGCAGCTTTTATCCATCCCGGATCGCACTTTCGATTACCTTTATATCGCGCCTCCGCAGTATAAAGGAATGTGGAGACAGGCAATCGAACTGTTGGATGACAACCCTGGCTGGTTAACCGACGAAACATGGCTTATTGTCCAGATTCACCCGAAAGAATTTCTGAACTTGAATCTTGCTTGCCTGGAAAAAATTGACGAGCGCAAGTATGGAAGCACACTTTTGGTTTTCTACGAAAAAAAATAAAACACTCACAAAAATAGGAGGTATCTATCAATGGCTCTCGATATTCTAAAGATTATTGCCAGTCTCGCGACTGCCGCAACAGGTTTACTCGCGTTGTTCATGCCCAAAGTTGTCCCGGGGTTTACAGGGTTGTCCCCGGTGGGAGGGCGTGGAATTAGCGAAATCAGGGCGATATTCGGCGGTTTGTTTATTGCGCTAGGGATTGCCCCGCTACTTTTCAAGGGAGACACCTATGTCATGCTGGGCTGGGGTTACCTTGCGATTGCCGTAGTAAGGGTTTTCTCAATATTTTTTGACAAAGCTCCTGATAAATCCAACTGGATCAGCTTCATCATTGAAGTGATTTTTGGCGTCATCTTAATTCTGTAAGAGAACAAATCGCCTCTCACCCAGGAGGAAACATGGAATTGACATCTGTAAAAATTGAAAAGCCCATTACGATAAATTTTATCCTTGGGCAATCCCATTTTATCAAGAGCGTCGAAGATATCCATGAAACGTTGGTGTCGGCAGTGCCCGGCATAAAATTTGGCATGGCATTCTGTGAGGCATCCGGGAAATGCCTGGTGCGCTGGTCCGGGACGGATGAAGACATGATCGAGCTGGCCAAAAAGAACGCTTTGGCAATCGGTGCCGGGCATTCGTTCATCATTTTCCTGGGCGACGGTTTTTATCCGATCAATGTGCTCAATGCGGTCAAACAGGTCCCCGAGGTCTGTGGGATTTTCTGCGCCACAGCCAATCCGGTTGAAGTCATCATTGCCGACTCCACAACTGGACGGGGAATCTTGGGTGTGATTGACGGCGAAGCACCGAAAGGCGTGGAGGACGAGGAAGGTATCGCCTGGCGTAAATCCTTCCTGCGTATGGTAGGTTACAAAACAGGTTAAATCCCGTTACCAGCAGAGAAAACTCCCCGTCCAAAATGAACGGGGAGTTTTCTCTACCCAAATTTGACGATCAATTTTTGGTTATCATCATAAAAAGAACGTCCTGAAAAAGGAATATCACCTCTTTTCATTATATTAATCTGACCAAGCAGAACAGGCAAGTCTTCGACCGCTGGAATATTCGCCAAACTAGAATACGGAATCCATTCTGCTAACCCTTCTGAGGATGGATGAGGCTCACCTTTGTCGCATTCACCAGTAAAAATATACAGGCAAATCCCGATATCCAGCCCCGTGTCCACAAGTAGAGTTCCGCAAAGCCAGATATCGGCAGTCAATCCAGTTTCTTCCAGTAATTCGCGCTTCGCCGCAGAAAGGGCATCCTCACCCCGTTCTATGTGCCCTCCCAAACCGTTATATTTATTCGCCCATAACCGCTTGGTGGGAGCTCCTTTTAGTAACAGGTAGCTGTCACCCCGGCGGAGAAAGATCGCTGTGCGCGGGACGACCATGTAACGATCGCGGGAAACACCCTGCTCAGATGCTGGCATATCCAAAAGAAACAGAGATGGCAACCCCTCCATCCCTGTCAACTCAATCTAGGAGACCAGTTTCCGTAATTCTTCGAGATGGCCGGCGCTGCCCAACTTTTCATTCTTGTGGGCAATGAATTTGGCATATTCCGCCATGAACACCTTGCCGACAGGCCGCAAGTCGAAGTTCTCAGGGTGCTCGAGGAAATATTCACGATGAACGCGAGTCCAGACCAGGCGTCCATCTGTATCGATATTAACTTTAGTCACACCCAACTGCGCCGCACGACGGAACTGGTTCTCATCCACGCCTTTGGCGCCTTTGAGATTTCCCCCGCCTTGTTGATCCGCTCCACTTCCTCCTGCGGCACGGAGGATGAGCCGTGCATGACCAGTGGGAAATTGGGTAATCGCTGCTGGATTTGTTCAAGAACGTCCATGCGAAGCGCCTGATCTCCGGAGAATTTAAACGCCCCGTGGCTGGTGCCGATGGCGACCGCTAATGAATCGCAGCCAGAACGATCAACAAACTCTTTAGCCTGAGCCGGGTTCGTCAGCTTGGCATTGGCCTCTTCCACCGCAACATGCTCCTCGACGCCTCCCAACATTCCCAACTCTGCTTCAACGACAATTCCACGGGCATGGGCTGCATCCACAATCTTGCGGGTGATCTCGATATTTTTATCAAAAGGCTCGTGGCTGGCATCGATCATCACAGAACTGTAAAACCCACTGTTGATACAGTCGTAGCAAGCTTCTTCATCTCCATGGTCCAGATGCACGGCAAAGATCGCCTCAGGGAAAACTTCGTCGGCGGCTTTGATCAATGATTCCAGCATCTTCTTGTGCGTATAGGACCGGGCACCTTTACTGATCTGAATAATGAAGGGAGCCTTACTGTCGACATTTCCCTTGAATAAACCCATGGTCTGTTCGAGGTTGTTAATGTTATATGCGCCGATCGCATATTTTCCGTAGGCATTTTCGAACAACTTCTTGGTGGTGACGATCATATTTTTCTCCTATAGTGTGGTTTATCCTTACAACCTAAGCACGCTTATTGCGTACAATTATTTGAATGGCATTCAACCCGCTTGATTATAACCATAAACTCAGGCTATAATGAGGTCAAGTGCCTGTCTATTCTCTCTTATGTTCTACAGGAGGAACAATGAGCGATTATATTGGAAAAGTAACCGGCGCGCAGGATATCTTCAAGAAACTTGCGAGTTACGTGCCGGGGTTCAATGGCTACGTGGAACGGCAGAATCGCCGCGCAGCCGATAAGCTCCTTCGAGAAACTGTTGCAAGGCGCTTCGATGAACTCTATAAAAGAGCTTCTGCTCTTCAGACAGAGCTAATCAAACTCGGCAAACTTGAATTCGTCGATGACATGGAATCGGCTGTCATTAAGATCCAAACCGTCATGGACAAGGTCCGGACAGCCACCTATGGGTACTCAGGTTTCTTTGATGCGGTCAAGATCAATGAGAAGGAACTGGAATCCCTTTACAATTACGACATGGCATTTTTCGACCTCGGCATTCAAATTGCCAGCGCGCTCGATAATGTCGAAGCCAGCCTGAACGATGACACCGGTTTGCCGGCTGCGATTCGCAATGCGGTTTCACTTGCCCAACAGGCGGTGGAAACATTTGAACGCCGATACGAAGTCATTAACGGAACGGTCAGCCAATAAACAATGTGGCAGGATTATCATACCGTCCACTCGATCGATGAAGCACTCCGCGCCCTCACAGGGCGCGGTGCACATGCCCGTATCGTCGCAGGGGCAACCGATCTGATCCTGGAGCTGGAACGCGGGGTTCGCCCGGATGTGGACACTCTTATCGACATCACGCGCATCCCTGCTCTCGACCAGATCAGCCTGGATTCAAGCGGGATCATCCATCTAGGGCCGCTGGTCACCCATAATCAATGCGCGTCCTCACCCCTGCTGCGTGAACGAGCCTACCCCCTCGCGCGCGCAGCCTGGGAAGTCGGTGCTCCGCAAATCCGCAATCGCGGAACAGTCGCGGGCAACCTCATTACGGCTTCTCCCGCAAACGACACGATAACGCCATTACTCGCCCTCGATGCCAAGGTGACGCTCCAATCATTGGCTGGACAGCGCCAAGTCCCGCTGCGTGATTTTTATACCGGCGTACGCAAGACGGTCATGAAACCAGATGAGTTACTGGTAGATATTTCCTTCCGGGCACTTGAAAAGAACCAGCATGGAACATTCAATAAATTAGCACTGAGACGTGCCCAGGCGATCAGCGTCGTCAATGTCGCGATCATTCTCACCGGTGAGTTACCGCAAGTCGATTCTGTCGTTTTCACACTCGGAGCGGTCGCACCTACCATCATCCATGCTACGGACGCCGAAGCCTTTCTCGCTGGCAAGAGTCTTTCGGATGAAACAATACTGCGAACAGCTGAGCTGGCTGCACAATCTGCCAAGCCTATTGACGACATCCGCGGTACTGCAGCTTATCGGCGCGAGATGGTCCGCATCCTGACCCTGCGTGGGTTGAGATCCTTACGCGATGGAAAGGAAAAAGCCGGGATGCCGTCCGATCCCATCCTGTTGTGTGGAAATCAATCGGATAGTCAGTCAGCTGGCCTGAGAGGGAGCTTCTCACCGGCTATCAAGGAAATCCGCACGAAAATCAATGGAGAGGATTTTTCCTTTACGACAGGTCATCATAAGACCCTTCTCCGGCTGATTCGCGAAGACGCTGGTTTAATTGGAACCAAGGAAGGCTGCGCGGAAGGAGAGTGCGGAGCCTGCACAGTGTTTCTGGATGGCGTGGCGGTAATGGCCTGTCTGGTACCCGCTCCTCGGGCGCACGGTGCAGAGATCGTCACCATTGAAGGTTTGGCAACAAATGGAAATCTTCACCCTGTCCAGCAAGCCTTTGTCAACGATGGCGCTGTTCAATGCGGTTACTGCACACCAGGTTTCATCATGTCCGGCGCGAAGCTCCTGGAGGAACGTCCGAATCCGACGCGCAATGAAATCGAACAGGCTATTACCGGGAATTTGTGTCGGTGCACGGGGTATTACAAGATCGTTCAAGCCATTGACGATGCGGGAAAATTGGTATCCTCTGAGGTGAAAAATGGGTAAATATGGATCGTTTAAACAGGAAATGTACAAACGTCCCTATGATGTTCACCCGATCTGGCGCGGTATTGGCTGCTTTATGATGATTCTTATCCCGCTCATGGCCATTGTCGGAGCGATGGTCATGATCGATGAGGGGACAAAGGCAGGCTGGCCCATTCCTCAAGAATTGCTGGGTTATCCCCGCCTTCCTGCCATGGCCTATCAACTCCCCGTTATCGACAACATCGCATTAGCCATATCGAGCGTGAACAATCTATATGGAATAATAGCCATTTCGTTGGTTTTCATGGTCCTTGGTTTTGCGATCATCTCAATGGTCTATTCGTTTGCATTCCGGGTGATGGGGCCGCCAAGATATACACCACTTGACGCTCCAGAAGTTCCGCGAGGAAAAAGGTACAGACGGTAAAGAACATGACCACTATCGTCGGCCATTCCGTCCCCCGAATTGACGCACGAGACAAAGTCACCGGTGAAGCGCTGTATTCCGGCGACCTGTCCATGCCAGGCATGGCACACATGAAAATCCTTTTTGCCGGGCGACCTCATGCTCGTGTCGTATCAATCGAGACGACACAGGCTGAAAAAGTCTCCGGAGTTCTTGCGGTATTCACCGCAAAGGATATCCCCGTCAACGAGTATGGCCTGCAGATTAATGACCAGCCTGTGCTGGTCGGACCAGGGTCGTCAAAAGCCGGGGGGGATATCGTTCGCTTTGTAGGCGACCAGATGGCAGTGGTTGTTGCCGAATCCGAAGAGATCGCTACTCAAGCTATAAAACTTATTTCCGTAACCTATGAAGATCTCCCTGTCGTTTGCGATCCGGAAGAAGCTATGAAACCGGATGCCGTTCTTGTCCATCCGGAACTGGGAAATACAAATGTCTGCGTTCATTATAAGATTCGCAAAGGCGATGTCAGGGAAGGATTTGTCAGCTCGGATGTGATTGTCGAGGAGGAATACCGCGTCCCCGCCCAGGAACACGCCTATCTTCAGCCTGAAGCCGGACTGGCGTATTTGGATGAAAATGGCTTACTGACAGTAAAAGCTGCCGGCCAGTGGACACACGCCGACCAAAAACAAATTGCCCATGCGCTTGGTCTGCCGGTCGAAAAGGTTCGTGTGCAGTACCCGAACATCGGCGGGGCATTCGGCGGGCGCGAGGACCTGTCGGTGCAGATCGTTCTGGCGGTGGCAGCGGTAAGGCTGAACCGACCTGTGAAAATCGTCTGGTCACGCAAGGAATCAATGATCGGACATGCCAAACGACACCCGATGGTCATCCGTGCAAAATGGGGCGCTGCGAAAAACGGCAAACTTGTCGCCGCAGAAAACACCTTCATCGCGGACGGCGGCGCCTACATGTACACCACCAACAAGGTGCTCGGAAATTCCACCATCACCCAGACCGGTCCTTATGCCATTCCGCACGTCCACGCCGATGTAATCGGTGTTTACACCAACAATCTGCCTGGAGCGGCATTCCGCGGATTTGGCGCTCCGCAAGCCCAGTTCATGGCAGAATCGCAAATGAACAAACTGGCTGAGAAGTTGGGCATGGACCCGGTCCAATTCAGGATGATCAATGCTTTGCGTGAAGGGGATACGCTCGATGTTCAGACTCCCCCTCCTGGACCGGTTACGACGGTTCAAGTCATTGAAGCAGCTGCGAAAAAAGCCGGTTGGACGGAATCAAGCAAGGGGTGGAAAAGTCCTGGATTAAATCAAAACGGGGATGAGGCTCTCAGAAGAGGGATCGGTTTTGCTGCAGGATTCAAGAACGTCGGTTTTTCATTTGGTTACCAGGAAAACTGTTGGGCACGAATTGAAATACATGGAAAGAGCGCGATCGATCATGTCATTCTTCACCATGCCGCTGCAGAGGTGGGTCAGGGAAATCATACCATCCTGGCGCAAATGGCAGCCGAGGTGATTGGCGTTCCCTTCGAAAAAGTTACCATGATCACGATGGACACTCTGAACATGGGCAATGCAGGCAGCGCGAGCGCTTCCCGCTTGACCTTTATGTCCGGCAACTCAGTCAAAGGCGCGGCAGAAGCAGCTCTTAAAAAATGGCTGGCTGAGGAACGGCCGGCCGTGGCAGAATACACCTACCTTGCCCCTCCCACGGAGCACATGGACGAAGAAACCGGACGCTCGATGCCCAACTTTGCGTATGCCTATGTCGCTCAGGCTGCCGAGGTCGAAGTGGATACTGAGACAGGGCTTGTCCGGTTGGTTCGAGTGGTCAGCGCAGACGATGTCGGTAAAGCCATGAACCCTTCGCTGGTCGAGGGGCAAATCGAGGGCGGTGTTGTCCAGGCACAGGGGTATGTTTTACAGGAGAATTTCATCACCCGCAATGGTTTTGTTCTCACCGACCAGCTCAGCACATACTTGATCCCTACCATCCTGGATATCCCCGAGCAAGTGGACTCGGTTGTTGTAGAGATCCCCGACGAGCGTGGACCGTGGGGCGCCAAGGGTTTAGGGGAACTCCCCTATCTTCCGCTTGCTCCGGCCATCATCGCGGCTGTCCATAATGCGACAGGCGTCTGGTTCAATGAATTTCCTTTGACACCGGACCGAGTCCTGCGCGGACTTGGAAAGCTCTAACCCAAAAGAATACCCGGAAACATTCACCATGAACATTCTCATCCGAGGCGGCGGAGATATCGCAACCGGTGTAGCGCTAAGGCTTCACAGAACCGGTTATCGTGTATTTATCACCGAACTCGCTCAGCCATTTGCTGTCCGCCGGACGGTGTCATTTTCGGAGGCAATTTACGAAAGGGAATGGACGGTTGAAGAGGTCACCGCCCGAAAAGCAGAATCCGATTCTGAAGCTGTCGACCTTTTAGAAAATGGAATCGTCCCCGTGCTGGTCGCACCTGAACTTGATTCCATTTCGCTGGATTACTCCATCCTGATCGACGCCCGATTAACAAAAAAGGCCGAGGATTTTAGTCTATCTTCCCAGACATTGGTCATTGGTCTGGGGCCTGGATTCACGGCTGGAAATAATTGTCACGCTGCCATTGAAACGAATCGCGGACATACTCTCGGGCGCGTTTACTGGAAAGGATCCACGCTGCCCGATACATCACATCCTGAAGGCGACCCTCGCCGAGTGCTGCGAGCTCCAACGGAAGGGATAATCACTGCGCTCGTGGAGATCGGTCAACACGTTGAGGGCGGACAGGAGGTGGCCAGGGTTTCGGGAGTGTCGGTCACCAGTCCTTTCAAAGGCATCGTCAGGGGTTTGATCCATCCAGGATTGAAGTGTCACAAGGGACTCAAAATTGGTGATATTGATCCGCGTGACGACCCAAATCTTTGCAGGTTGGTGTCCGACAAAGCGCTGGCAGTAGGCGGCGGCGTCCTTGAAGCAATTCTCAGCTATAAAAAATGAAATTATCCAAGGCACTACGTTTGCCCAAAGCCTCCACTGTCGCATTAGTCGGTGCCGGGGGAAAGACGACTGCACTCTTCACAATGGCAAATGAACTCGCTCCATCTATCGTCTCGACAACAACTCACATCGGGGCATGGCAGGTAAACCAGAGCGATGTTCATATTATAGTGAAACCTGGCGCGAAATTGCCGATCATTCCAGACGACGGTGTTTCGTTAGTCACGGGCGAAAAAGAAAACAATCGATTCTTCGGATTGGATGCCGGGCAACTCAATGAGCTAAGAAATCTGGCAGGCCGTCGAGGCGTCTCATTACTCATAGAGGCAGACGGTGCGCGTCAGAGACCACTCAAGGCCCCTGATTCTCACGAACCTGCCATTCCAGATTTCGTAAACACGGTCATTGTCATTGCTGGATTGAATGGATTGAGTAAACCACTGGGGGACGAGTATGTCCATCGCCCTGAAAAATTCTCCCAAATCTCTGGCCTGGAAATCGGAAAAACTATCACGGTTGACTCCTTAAGTAGAGTCCTGACACATCCTTCGGGGGGATTAAAAAATATCCCTATTAATGCCCGTAAAATTGCCATCCTCAATCAAGCCGATACCTCGGAGCTGCAATCGCAGGGCAAACTCCTCGCAAATAAAATCCTCCCGGATTATGATGTTGTGGTCATTGCATCGCTGGAAGTGACTGACGAACGCATTCCAGCCAGACGACTAATCCATGCCGTCCACGAACGCATTGCCGGAATCATTCTGGCTGCTGGTGGTTCTCACAGATTCGGTCAGCCCAAACAATTGCTGGATTTCCACGGGAAACCTTTTATCCGCGTCATCGCAGAGAAAGCTTTAGCAGCGGGGCTGAACCCCGTCATCGTCGTGACCGGCTCACACGGAAACGAAGTCGAACAGGCAGTGGACGATTTACCGGTGCAGATCGTGCATAATCCCGAATGGGAGTTGGGGCAGAGTACGTCAATTCGAACCGGCATAACAAGTCTATCGGCCAAAAGCGGTGGGGCTATATTTCTACTTTCAGACCAACCACAAGTTACGGTCGAAGTGATTCGATCCCTTGTGGATATTCATTCTCAGAACTTACCTGCAATCCTCGCCCCATTTGTCAACGACAAGCGTGCAAACCCGGTTCTTTTCGACCGGGAGACTTTTACCGACCTCGAAAAATCAAAAGGGGACCAGGGTGGACGGGCGATTTTTTCAAAATTCAGTCCTACGTATATGGATTGGGCTGACGATCGACTATTAATGGACGTGGACACACCTGAAGATTATCAAAGACTACTTGAGAGTGAAAATGAGCTCTAAGGTTTCAGCCATTATCCTTGCTGCCGGCAAGTCCCAGCGGATGGGGCAGCCGAAAATGGTCCTGCCTTGGGGAGAGACAACCGTTTTGGGCCGGGTCATTGAAGTGTTTTATAAGGCAGGGATTCAAAGCTTATTGGTGGTCACTGGTGGAGACAGGGATGTAGTCGAAAGCGAGGTTACCCGTTTGAAAAACGATTACCCTGTTACATCTGTATACAATCCGGATTATGAAAAAAGCGGGATGCTGTCGTCAATTCTGGCAGGAATAAGTGCAATTCCCGGGAATACTGAAGCCATGCTGATTGGGTTGGGTGACCAGCCTCAAGTGGAAATTGCGACAGTAAAAAATATTCTCGATCTTTTTTCTGAAAAGAGGCAAGGGATTATCATCCCAAGCTATAATCACCGCAGAGGTCATCCCCTACTCTTTGATTCTGCCAAGGTCCAGGAATTGAGGGCTTATAGACCCGATGCCACCCTCCGAGATTTTCTAACTGCCCACCAAGGGGAGATTTCTTACATCACCGCAGATATCAGTGTGCTGCAAGACCTGGATACACCACAGGACTATGAAAAATATCTTGGCAAGAATAAATTCGATGGCAACCAAACCAATCCATAACGAGGGTTCATGAAAATCATCCGGTGGATTATTGCAACAGGCTTGAGACTTGGCCTAGAAGTTCTTTGCAAGATTGAGAAAAATGAATTGAAAAAAGTCCCTCAAAAAGGACCTTTGCTCATTATCTCAAACCATACCGGAATGGTGGAAGTACCAATAATTTTTTCCGAGCTTCTTCCGCGCCCTGTAATTGGATTGGCAAAAATTGAAAGCTGGGATAATTGGTTCTTGAAGTTGATGTTCGATCTCTTCCATATTATCCCCATCAAACGCGGAGAAGCGGATATAGTAGCCATGCATAGCATGCTGAAGGTTCTGAATGAGGGTTACCTTCTTGGATTGTCTCCAGAAGGCACACGCAACAAGACTGGAGCTCTCCTTAGGGCACAACCTGGCGTTGTCATCCTGGCCTTGAAAAGTAATTCTCCGCTGTTACCGATCGCCCACTGGGGAGGCGAAAATTTCCAGGCCAATTTGAAAAGGTTTAAAAGGACAGAGTTTCATATTCGCTGCGGAAAATTGTTTTATCTGGATACCAGGGGTGAGAAAGTCACAAAGGAGGTACGCCAACAAATGGTTGACGAGCTAATGTATCAGCTTGCACTACTGCTGCCTCCACAATATCGCGGTGCTTATTCGGACCTGGCTAATGCTACTACGAAGTATCTAAGATTTGCAGAATAATGTGATTTTCACATAAAAGCTTTATTGCGTCAGATCATACCAATATACGTTCGTCTCGCGTTTTTTGAAACCCATATTCTGATACATTTTATTCGCCGCCTCCCGGGTCGGGTTACAGGTTAGGGAAACACTCTCAATTCCCAGCTCTTTAGCCTTAGCCAGGAGATGGGCGACGATCGCCTCACCTATCGCATTGCCACGTGCAGACTGGTCCACGACTACATCCTCGATATGACCCCGTAAACCGGTAGGCACAGGAAAGACAGCCAGGGTTCCAGAGCCCACAACCGGACTTGATAGGTCCGGGAATCGAGCAATCAACACGATCGACCGGGAATTGATCAATTCGGTCAATTCATCCAGGGTGGGAGATTTTCTTTGAGAAAGTTGGGGAATTAACTTTTCAAAAACATCCACCATTTCCTGGGTGGCTTGTGTCAATTGGGAAATATGAATCATTTAGAAGGTAAGCCCCGATCAGCTATTTTCTGGTCCTTGTCTTGAATGTCAACCAGAGACTTATCCCGAAATAGTACCCGAAAATAACAAAGGTCAACCAAATCACCCAATCGGGGATATTGGGATAGGAAATCAACCCCCAAATCCCGATGACGATCAAAACGCCAATCAACGACAGGGTGAGAGCCCTAAATTGCGTGCTTCGGGTTGGGTAAACGTATTTAATGGGGACAAATACGAGTACGACCAGGAAGAGCAGAATTGTCAGGTTCACCCATGGATTAAGACCCAACACGAGCGCATAGATGGCGACGATATTCCAATAAGATGGGAACCCGGTAAAAAAGTGGTCCTCAGTCTTGGCGTCCGTCTGGGAGAATTGAAAGGCAGATGCAAGCAGGATGGCAGAAGCTCCGATAATCCCCCATCCTGGCGGGAGAACATCCGATTCATACAAGAATAATGCAGGGACGACGACATAGGTGAAATAGTCAATGATGTTATCCATCAATGCACCATCGAATTTGGCTGCATAGGTCTTGGTGTCTGCCCGACGGGCGAGAAAACCATCCAGTCCGTCCACCATCATGGAGGCGACCATCCAGATGACCATCCATCTCCATTCATGCTGAATAACCGCAAGGAGTGCAAGGAAGCCAAAGACAGCACCCGTGGCTGTAAAAAGGTGGACACCATGGGCGAAAATTGAACGCATTAGTGAATTAGCGTGGTTATTTGAGTTTTCCATATAAACATTATACGTGCAGAGGGACAATCTTGCGATTATCCCTCTATATTGAAATCCCGATTACCTTTGCGCCTTGGTCAGGCCGTATGCAACATTTTCTCCATCAAAGCCATCTTCAGATCTGGCGACAACACTGGCTGGCAAATCTGAAAAAACCAATTCAAGCGCCAGAGTCTCCGTAGTGATGTAATCCTGATGAGCGGCAATGGCTTGGGAAAGCCCGGGAGTGGCGTGTACGTATAGTTTGATTCGATCTGCAACATCAAGACCGGCTTGCTTTCTCAAGTCCTGAACACGGCGGACAAATTCACGCGCCAAACCCTCGTTGACAAGTTCAGGCGTTAAATCGGTGACCAGTGCAGCCACATAAGGACCCTCTTCTGCCACGGCAAACCCTTCTTTGGCCAACGCCTTGACTTCAACCTCGTCAGATAAAAGGTCATATTTCTGACCATCCACGGTCACCCGCAGAGGTTGCCCAGTCATAAGCGTTCGTGCGGCGGCTTCCGAGTCCATGCCCAGTACAGCTTTCTGGATCGCCGGAAATTTGTTCCCATATTTCTGACCCAACTGCTTGGGCAGCGGTTTAACGGCATGTGAGATCGCCTCTGTACTGGAATCCAGAAGCCTGACCTTTTTGACATTCAGCTCATCGGCAATAAGGTCACTATAATCCAACACGCCTCGCTTTTCATCGACATTCCCAACTGAGAATGCAGCCTCCGACAACGGTTGGCGGACTTTTCTGTTCGCTTTGTTTCTTGCGGCGTGTCCCAGGGACACCAGGCGCAGTACCAATGCCATGTCGTGATTCAAACTCTCGTTGATCAAAGTTGAATCAAATTCAGGCCAGTGAGCAAGGTGAACGGATTCGGGCGCAGTCGAGTCAAATGAACGGACAAGGTTCTGATACATTTCTTCAGCCAGGAAAGGCATAGCCGGGGCCAGTATCTTGCTTAGGGTGGTCAGAGCAGAAAATAGAGTTGAGTAGGCGGCATGCTTATCTGAATCGGATTCTGATTTCCAGAATCGTCGCCGCGATCTCCTTAAATACCAGGTTGAGAGTTTTTCGACAAATTCCTGCACGGGACGGGTTGCATTGGGGACATCATAGTTCTCATAAGCAGTTGTTACGTTTCGAACGACTGTATTTAATTCTGACAAGAGCCAACGATCGAGAAGCGAGTAGGCTGGTTTTTCCGTCGACCCAGGTTGCCACTTATCGAGGTTGGCATAGGTTACAAAGAAAGAATACACATTCCACAAAGTCAGCGTGAAATCCCTGACCACACTGCCCACCAGCTCAGAGGAGAATCGCCGTTCCTGGCCGGGAGGGGATGCGGTATAAAGATACCAGCGAAATGCATCTGCGCCATGAGTGTTGAGCACATCCCAGGGATTAACGAAATTCCCTTTGCTCTTGGACATTTTCTGCCCATCTCCATCGAGGATCAAACCCAAGCAGATGACATTCTTAAAGCTTACCTCATCATTTAGCAAGGTTGAGATGGCATGCAGCGAATAGAACCAGCCGCGTGTTTGGTCGACTGCCTCGCATATATAATCAGCCGGGTATTGGCTTTTGAATTTCTCTTGATTCTCAAATGGATAATGCCATTGTGCGTATGGCATGGACCCTGAGTCGAACCAGACATCGATCAATTCCGGCACACGACTCATTTTTCCACCGCACTCCGGGCATTTCCAATGGACCTGGTCCACGTAGGGGCGGTGCAGGTCGATACCGACCAGCTCCTTGCCTGCTTTCTGACTGAGTTCCGCCACCGAACCGACCGCTTCCTGATGCTTACATTCAGCGCATTCCCAGACCGGCAAAGGTGTGCCCCAGTAACGCTCGCGGCCTAAAGCCCAATCCACGTTGTTATCAAGCCAATTTCCAAACCTGCCCTGCCTCACATGCTCGGGTACCCAATTGATCTTTTGATTCAAGGCTACCAGGCGATCCTTGTACTTGCTGGTCCGGATATACCAGGTGCTGCGGGCATAATACAGCAGGGGCGTATCACAACGCCAGCAGAAAGGATAAGTGTGGGTGTATTTTTCCACACGAAATAGCAGGCCTCGGTTTTCAAGATCCGTGACGATGAGAGGATCCGCTTCTTTTACCCACATCCCGCGCCAGGGTTTGACCTCATCCACAAATGTCCCATCCGGCTTGACAGTCATCAGAACAGGCAAATCGTGTTCCACAGCCATTTGCATGTCTTCAGCCCCGAATGCCGGCGCTTGGTGTACCAAACCTGAACCATCCTCGGTCGTGACAAAATCACCCATCACCACAAAATGAGCTGGTTTTTCAGGAGGCATGAAAGTGAACAACGGCTGGTACTTTGCACCCTTGAGCTTCTTGCCCTTAAAGTTATCTACGATTTTCACTTCTTCGCCGGCAAAAATCTTCTCGACAAGTTGCTTTGCAAGAATCAGCTGTTCTTTTCCACCGTCAGGCAGGCTGCGTTCCACAGTCACATAATCAACATCCGGGTGGGCTGCCACCGCGACGTTTCCAGGCAGCGTCCAGGGAGTCGTCGTCCAAACCAGGAGCGATGTACCTGGCTTATCCACCAATGGCATACGGACATAGACAGAGGGGTCAGTGGCCTCGGCATAGCCCAAAGCAACTTCATGGTCTGAAAGCGGCGTGCCGCAGCGCGAGCAATAAGGAACCACCTTGAAGCCCTGATAAAGGAGGTCTTTATCCCAAAAATCCTTTAGAATCCACCAAACCGATTCGACATATTCATTGGTGTAGGTAACGTACGCGTCCTCGAGGTCGACCCAAAAACCGATTCGCTCGGTCAATCTCTCCCAATCGCGGATATAGGTGAAGACCGATTTTTTACAAAGTTCATTGAATTTATCGATTCCATATTCCTCGATTTGCTGCTTGTTGGTGAACCCCAGTTGTTTTTCAACTTCGATTTCCACAGGCAGGCCGTGGGTGTCCCACCCCCCCCGGCGTGAGACGTGATACCCACGCATGATTTTGTAGCGAGGAAACATATCCTTGAAAACTCTCGCGAGGACATGATGGGATCCCGGCTTCCCGTTGGCAGTCGGCGGGCCTTCGTAAAACACGTATTCAGGCGCGCCTACACGTGCATCCATTGTCTTTTTAAAGATGCCCTGCCTGTTCCAAAGTTTTAGAACTTCGGATTCCATTCCGGTTATATCCAATTTGGATGAGACTGGTTTGAACATACAACCTCCATACCTGGAAATTAAAAACTCCCGTCCACTCAGGGACGAGAGCCGAAATCGCTCACGCGGTACCACCCTGCTTCATGCATCAAGCAAGCACTTTCGGGTACGGCAAAAAGCATATACCCTGTCTCTGTAACGGGAGAACCCGGCTTACTTACTTGCCTGAGGCTTTCAGTTCGCAGCTCCGGAAGGATTTTCAATCGATCTGGCTGATCCGGATTTCACCAACCCCGGACTCTCTGGCAGCGAAGACAGATTTACTCGTTTCCATCAAAGCGATTAATTAAGGCGATTATAACGGGATTTCAAACTACACGCAAGGCTGGTCACGGTCGGCCAAAATTAGCGGTCCAGTACACACCATAGGGACTTCCAGAGACATAGACGTATCCGATGCCAACCTCGGTGTAATTCGGATTGAGCATATTGTCCTTGTGGCCCTGACTCCCCATCCAGCCAGCAACGACGGAGGCTGGATCCCCGTATCCTGCAGCAATGTTCTCCGCAGCAGCACTGTAGCTATAGCCGGCTCTGGTGATTCGAACTGCGAATGTCGATCCGTCACTGCCTGTATGGCTGAAAAACCCGTTGCAGGCCATATCCTGGCTGTGACCGCGTGCCGCGTTCCCGAGCTGGCTCTGACCGTTTAGAGGAGCAACACCTGCATTGGCCCTTTCATTATTTATCAGTGCGATCACCTGAGACTCAAAACCTGAATTCTGAACCGGATTACAGACTGATGTAGTTGCTGTAGGCGGGACAGGGGTCACTGTTCGGGTAAAAGTTACCGTTGGTGGAAGTAATGAAGGCACCAATACTGTTGATGTATAAGTATTCGTAAATATTCGCGTGAATGTCGGAGTCGCGGGTAACGCTGTAAATGTATGGGTGTAGGTCAGCGAAGGCGGCGGAGGAGTTGTAGGCTGAAGTGTATAAGTCGATGTTCGTGTGTTCGTCAAAGTCGCTGTTTTAGTCGGAGTTCTAGTAGGCGTCCTCGTGTGAGTTTGAGTAGGCGTAAACGGTGTTGAAGTCCGAGAAGAAGTCGGTGTTCGCGTGAGGGTTCGTGTGGTCGTGGAAGAAGGAGTGTGAGTTGGCGTGCCAGGTGAAATTGAACCGGTAACCGTCAATGTTGATGTTGGTGAAAATGTCCTCGTCAGAGTTGCAGAAGGAGTGCGTGTTGCGGTGCCTGTCAATGTGGATGAAGCAGTAGGAGTTGGTGATTGAGTTAGGCTCGTTGATAGAACAACAATTGTTTGGGTAGAGGTTGTTGTGTTTTGCATCGGCGCAAAAATAGATTCTGCCGAAGGTGTTTCTGTGATTATAAAAACCAGACTTTTGGTATTTTCCAAAGGAATTACAACCACATCAGACACATTAATTGTGCTTGTAGAAACTGGGACGTAGGAATACCTGGCAAATGGAAGCGTGCACGCCGATACAGTAAAACCCAATGCAAGGATAAATAGAAAACGGAACTTCATCCATTAAATTCTAGCAATAAATTTCCAAAAAACATCAATAAGGCTATATTCACCGTTTACAAAAATGCAAGCACAATGGATGTGCTTGCATTTACCAACTCGATCCAAACTTACAATTATTAGATCTTTAGTGAGTTAACAAAGGACTGTAGTTTCTCAATTGAAGGAAAATGTAACCTGATTATTCGTCGTCCACGGGACACCAAGGCTTCATAATCTCCCAAAGCTTGAGCACGCTCAAGGGTGCCAAAGGTCATATTTTGGCCGGGAATTTCAAGATCCTGCAAAGGATCAATTGTAATTTGGAGAAATATGCCGATGTTTTCGCCTCCTTTGTGCAATTGACCTGTGCTGTGTAAGAATCTCGGTCCAAATCCCAAGGTTGTGGCGCGATTAGATTTCTCGCCAACTGCAATTCTAAGATCTGCCATCAACGTCATCATCTCTGAATTCCGTGGCAAATAAGCGTTGATCCCAACAAAGTCATATTCGTTGGAATTGGAAACGAATCCACTAAGGATCTCATTAATGGAAGTTCCCATTATCTCAACTGGAGAGAAAATCTTTATTTGATCTCCGGTCCATGAAGGCGCTCCTTCATCGAGTCTGCCTGCTTGCGAGTACTGCTCAATTTTCTTTTTCGTGATGTCCTTGGATAACTGAACATCCGGTTGGTCAAAGGCATTGACTCCAAGAATAGCACATGCAATAACCGTGGCAATTTCCCATCTGTAAAATTCCGCACCAAGTTCATATGGGTTATTCACATCGATGGTGGTGACAGGTTGACCATTGGCAATTAATTTGTCAGTCTCCAAATCGTAGTCGCCTGACATGCGTAAATAGATGAAAAGTCGATCGGTCCCATATTCTACGGGTGGTTTAAGTTGTTCTCCGTCGATGACGACAATACCTTTGCCATTCTTGCCGCTGGATTCAGCAATCAACTGCTCAAGCCACGCACCCAATGGCGCAAGAACTTGATCGGCTATGATCGTCAGCTTATCCCGTCCATCGAGGGTCATTTGCCCAAGGACAGCCCCCAATGCGAGACCGGGATTCATCTCAGCGGGAATTTGTTCGGCGCAACTCCTCGCCATGATGTCAGCCTCGGAAAGGAATCTATCAATATCTATCCCGATCAATGCTGCAGGTACAAGTCCAAATGGTGTCAGAACAGAAAATCTTCCTCCAACAGTCGAATCACCATGAAATATCTTTCGAAAGCCCAGGTCCTTTGCCTGCTTCTCAAGTGCTGTACCTGCATCAGTTATCGCCACAAATTGTTTGCTGTTTTGGCCGGTCAATGACCAGAAATAATTAAACATTGCATTGACTTCTGCTGTACCGCCTGATTTGGAGGATACAATGTACAGCGTGTTTTCTGGCGGGAATTCATTAGAGGCTTTAATAACCTGGGCAGGATCTGTTGAATCAAGGATGGAAAAAACGAGTCCATTCTCTGCGACCTTGGAAAAAACCGACGCCATGACTTCAGGTGCCAGAGAGGAACCGCCCATTCCCAGTAAAAGGACCTTCTTGAAACCATCCTTTCTAATCTCATCTCGAAAAGCATTCAACTCCGGGAGCGTGGTTGAAAAAGTGGACACAGAATTTAACCAACCCAATCGATTGGTAATTTCCCGCATTCCTTCCGGTTCCGAGGTCCATAGGGTTGGGTCTTTTGCATGCATCCGCTGGTAAGCATTTTCATTGGTTAGACGTGAAATCCGCCTTGCAACGGCTGCTTGATAATGCCCGAGTGGACTCGCAGCCCGCTTACGACGAGTCTCTATGGTTTCGATTAATACAGAAAATGCATCAGCAAAAGCCTGCACCCCCTCGATTTCAAGTTCCTTGGTAACCAAATCTAGATCGATACCACATACCTTAAGTTCGCTGACGTATTGCTCAGCCTGCGGAAGATTTCGAGTGAGTGCAGATTCTGCAAGACCATGATCACGGAAAGCATCCAAGGTTTGCGGAGGCATGGTATTGACCGTATCGGGGCCAATTAAATTATCCACATAGAGTGTGTCAGGATAATCAGGATTCTTAGTGCTCGTTGACGCCCAAAGCGGTCGCTGAATCTGGGCCGAGTATTTTGTTCGTAACAATGAAAAACGCTCGCCAGTGAATATCTGCATAAAAGCCGCATAAGCAAGTTTCGCGTTGGCAATCGAGGCTTTTCCCATAAGGCTGATAAGTTGCGCTGCCCGATCGGGCTGAGATTCGATCATCCGCTTCAATTGACTATCAACTTTAGTATCCAAACGGGAAATAAAAAATGAGGCAACAGACGCCACTTGGTCTATGGACTGACCTGCTGCCACCCTCTTCTCCAATCCGTCCAGGTACGCTTCCATCACCTCGTTATAACGCGAGAGTGAGAAAATCAATGTCACATTGATATTAATTCCCTCAGCAATCGTTTCCCGTATAGCAGGAATTCCCGCTGAAGTGGCAGGGATTTTGATCATAAGATTTGGTCGCGCCACCCGGGACCACAAAGATTTTGCCTGAAAAATGGTATTTGCCGTATCGTTTGCCAGGAGTGGATTTACTTCCAGGCTGACGTACCCATCCAATTTATTCGAGGATTGATACACCGGATACAGCAAATCTGCAGCATCGCGAATATCCTGAATAGCAAGTGACCAGAAGATACTTTCCGCATCTTTACCTGACCAGGCAAGCGGTACCATGAAATGATCATAGTCCGATGTTTTGGCAATGGCATTATGGAAAATGCTGGGGTTGGATGTGATTCCACGAATTTCACCAGCCTTGATCAGCCCAGCCAGTTCCCCATTTTCGATCAACTTGCGCTGAATGTTGTCGTACCAAATGGATTGCCCAAGGCTATTAAGTATTGCGATCGAATGACTCAACATAATCTCCAGAACAGAAAGTAAGATTGACTAAAGACGACTTTCCAATTTCCGTATCTTTGCCACCCGCCGGGAATGACGTTCTTCTCCCGAATCATTGCCTATGAACCTTGCAGATAAAAAGGATTTCACAATTTCCTTGGCCAGTTCCTCGCCGATGACTCTCGCGCCCAGGCAAAGTACATTCATTTCATCGTGTTCCACACCTTGGTGTGCAGAATACGTGTCATGACAAAGGCCGGCATAGATTCCCCGCATTTTATTTGCCGCGATACAGGCGCCGACACCTGACCCGCATAGGAGGATACCTCGTTGGGCATTCCCGGACTGAATCTTCTCCCCTACTTTCTTAACAAAATCAGGATAGTCCACAGGGGCGGAGCTGTCTGTGCCCAGGTCAAGGATTTCGTGACCCGCTTCGTTTACCGCCAAAATAATCGCTTTTTTTAAAGCAAATCCACCGTGATCACAACCAATAGCAACAATCATAAACCTAGCACCTCTCCTGCTTTTTCGATAATACGGTCGACCGTTAAACCGTAATGTTCAAATAAGGTCTTTGCGGGGGCAGAAGCACCATAACGATCAATGGCGATAATCCCTCCGCGATCACCCACCCAACGTTCCCAGCCCATGGATACACCTGCCTCCACTGCCAATCGTGCAACAATATCAGGAGGAAGAACCTTGTCTCGATAGGCTTTTTCTTGCATTGAAAACAACTCCCAACTAGGAAAGGATATTACTCTGACATTGACTCCATTCGCTGCCAATTTTGCAGCTGCCTCAACGACCAAACTCAACTCCGAACCGGTTGCCATCAGGATGAGCTGAGGCTTTCCTTCTCCCATCTCAGCTAGAATATAGGCACCACATTCAACTGGAGGCAGGCGGTCATCATCCATCGACGTAAATTGAAGGACGGGCAAATTCTGCCTGCTCAATATCAAGGCGGTTGGGCCGTCGGTGCGGGTTATTGCGGTTATCCAGGCGGCTGACGTTTCGTTTGCGTCGCCGGGGCGGATGACCACCAGGTTGGGAATCGCTCGCAAAGAGGCCACATGTTCAACGGGTTGGTGGGTTGGACCATCCTCCCCCACTCCGATGCTGTCGTGTGTGAACACCCAGATGGAAGGTAGATGTGATATGGCCGAGAGGCGGATTGCCGGACGCATATAATCGGAAAAAACGAGGAATGTCGCTCCATAAGGACGAATCCCTCCGTGGTAGCAAATTCCATTGACGACCGCCCCCATGGCATGCTCCCGTACCCCGAAATGGAAATTCCGTCCTCGGGGGTTATCGGCCTGAAACGCCGTTTCTCCTTGAATCCAAGTGTTGTTTGAAGGCGCCAGATCGGCCGAGCCTCCCATTAATTCAGGGAGAGCGGTAGCGATGGCATTAATTGCCTTCCCGGAAGCTGCTCGTGTCGATAATCCTTTGGAATCAGCAGGATAATTCGGAATTCCAGAAGACCAGTCAGGAGAAAGCTCGCCGAGCATTCGGCGGAGAAACTCCTCAGCCTTTTTTGGTTCAGAAGCAGTGTAATCCGTGAATAGTGTTTCCCATTTTTTTTGGGCGGCCTGGCCTGCGGACACAGTCTGCAGGAAATGCTCCCGCACATCTTCTGGGATGAAGAACCGCGGTTCAATCGGCCAGCCTGCCGCAATTTTTCCGGCGTTTAGTTCTTCGTCACCGGGGGGCTCACCATGCGCCTTTGATGTCCCAGCCCTGGTGGGAAGTCCATACCCGATGGTGGTGCGGCATAAAATTAAAGATGGACGCGGATCAAGCTTGGCTTTTTTGATCGCTTCATCGATCGCCTCCATATCATTTCCATCGGATACTATCTGAGTGAACCAGCCGTAGGCGTTGAAGCGGGCAGCTCTGTCCTCCGTGAAGGATAAATCCGTGGAGCCGTCAATTGATATGTGATTGTCATCATACAGATAAATCAATTTTCTCAGCTTTAAGTGTCCCGCCAAAGACGCTGCTTCAGATGCTATTCCCTCCATCAAGTCGCCATCTGTGACAATTGCATACACGAAGTGGTCAACAATCTCAAAACTGTTCACATTAAATTCGGCTGCCAGGTGAGCCTCCGCGATGGCCATTCCCACCCCATTGGCAAAACCCTGACCGAGCGGACCTGTCGTCGTCTCCACTCCCGGGGTTAATCCATATTCGGGGTGTCCGGGAGTCAAGCTGCCAAATTGTCTAAAATTCATGAGCTGGTCCAATGGCAGGTCATATCCCGTTAGGTGAAGCAGCGAATAGAGCAATGCAGAACCGTGGCCGCCCGAAAGGATGAAACGATCCCGGTTCGCCCATTTCGGGTCCCGGGGATTGTGCCGAAGATGCCGCATCCAAAGAGTGTACGCAAGCGTTGCCGTTCCCATCGGCAACCCCGGATGACCGGAATTAGCCTTTTGGACCGCATCCGCCGAAAGAAACCTTATTGTTTTTATCGCACGATCTTCCAAGTCTGTCATCGCTTCCTCGTCAAATGTGATTATTTATTCTACCATGCAGAATAACTTGTTGTTAAATGTAGAAAAAAATTCCTATAGTTGGGGTAACAAAAAGGCTGTGGTTTTTCCCACAGCCAGGCTAATACTTCTGCTTCAGCTCCGGCACTGGAATGATGATTCTGCCTTCCTCCTGCGCCCCTACCATGGAAATTTGATTGGGATGCTTGGCGGCTGTGTATGCCGTGAACGCAGCTGCAAGCGCGTCGAGTTCGCCAGCCTGGTAGAGATTTTCCAGTGGCAGGGATCCTTTCAATAATCGATGCCGAGTGACCTCTTCAAAAAAATCCATGGGATCCAGAATTCCAAGTCCTTGTTCGTGAAGAATCAACTGCCTTTGCAGCCGGCCTTCAAGAGAATGTTTTTGAAGGGGGGTTTGACCAAGCAAAACGCAAAAAATGGCGTGAGGGTGAGTCTCCATCCACTGATGCGTGGCTTCGCTTCCCTCCGGATAACAAGTGTACCCCAGGGTTTTGAGACGCTGATAGAAAGAGAATCCCATCTGCACCCAGGTCGGCGCAAGATCAACCCTGGAAGGAGTATTGCCAACAACTATCCCATGTTCGCGCAAGACATGTTCCGAAAGCCGCATCTCCGCACTGCGTCCTGGCTGGTGCAGCGGCGCCAGGGAGCGCTTAACTTCCTCCTGCTTCATCAATCCTTTATTGGTTTGAGAAGGAGCATTCACCGCAACAAAGGCAGACCGTTGTCCGCCCAGGAATGCCAATACCTCTTCGATTTCCCCATCACCCAAGGCCAACAGCTTCCGATCTCCATCAAGGGCGGCATAAGTGAACGGCTTGCGCCCACCTGCAGGATCAACACCGATGAAGGTCGTGGTCTCAAACAACATGGTTGTCAGAAGTCGGGTAAAATTTCAGCATCTTATTTTCACCAATTGCATCAGTATAAGTGTAGAACGAAAACAAAAACTGCGCAACAGGCTTGGAATTATGGTTGTTGTTGATGGGACTGAATTAAATGAATCGAAATTTACGAATATTTACCTACATCGCCATGCTCACCCTGAGCTTGATCTGGATTTACATCAGCAGGATTCCTGCCGAGTCCACTTCCGCGTCTGGGAAGATAGCGCCACACACCGGGTTTCTCGCCCCTGAAATTTCTTTGCTTGACACCAACGGTAACGAAATCGCATTATCAGAATTGAGAGGGCATCCTGTCATCATAAATTTTTGGGCGACTTGGTGTCCCCCATGTAGAGCCGAAATGCCTGCCATGCAACGTGCGCATGTGGCGTATGAAGATGAAGGAGTTATTTTTCTAGCTGTGAATTCAACTAATCAAGATACTTTACCTGCCATTAAGCAGTTTATTGTCGAATATGATATTTCTTTTCCAGTATTGTATGATAATCAAGGAACTGCTGCGAATACCTACCAGATATCATCTTTACCCACGACGTTTTTCGTTGGAAAGGATGGGGTGATTACTGAGGTCGTGATTGGTGGTCCGATGGCGGAAGCCCTATTACGATCGAGAATTGACAAAATGCTTGAGGGGGCACCTTAATGTTTCCGACAATTCAAGTTGGACCTCTGAATATCCAGGCGCCTGGTTTAATATTGATTATCGCATTGTGGGTGGGTTTGAATTTGGCAGAAAAGTTCGCCAAGATTCGAAGTTACCCTGTCGATAAACTTTACAACCTTGTATTTATTTCACTTATTGCAGGAATTTTGGGTGCAAGGTTGTTTTTTATACTTGGCAACCTCAATTCGTTCACTGGGAATTTTACTAATGTTTTTTCACTAAATCCTGGGCTTCTGGATCCTTTCGGTGGGTTGGTCACAGCCACGCTGGCAGCTGTTATTTACGGCCAGAAAAATAAGCTTCACTTCTGGGAAACCCTGGATGCTATGACTCCCTTATTTGCGGTGATAATGATCGGTATTGGAATCTCACATCTCTCATCAGGGAATGCATATGGCGCGGAGACTAATTTACCATGGGGAATTTACCTTTGGGGTGCGAAACGGCATCCCAGCCAGGCATACGAAATTTTCGCAAGCCTACTTACTCTTGCAATAATTTGGCGTGATTTTACAAGGATTCAAAATTCAGGACTTGTTTTCTTGAAATTTGCCATGATAACTTCAATTTGGCTTATCCTTTTTGGAGGCTTTCGTGGAGACAGTCAAACACTACTGATGGGGATCAGATCAGAGCAATTAGCCTCTGCTTTAATCCTGGCGGTAGTGGTTTATTTCTATGAAAAACGGCTTCCCAAAGGTTTGTCGATGGGCAAGGGAGATGCGCAAAATGGATAAAATCTTTATCAAGGATTTATCGGCAAGAGGGATTATCGGTGTTCATTCTGAAGAACGAGAAAAGCCTCAGGAGATTGTAATCAACATCATCCTGTTTATCGACACAACCAATGCTGGCCAATCGGATGATATCGCAGATACTGTCAGCTATAGCACAATTGCGAAGAAAGTCCAGGCTCATGCCGAATCAGTTCAGCGGTACACAGTCGAAGCGTTAGCCGAAGATATCGCCAGGCTTTGTCTGGGAGAACCGAATGTAATGAAAGTCCAGGTGCGAGTGGAAAAACCGAGGGCGATCCGATTTGCGTCATCGGCAGGCGTTGAAATAGAACGCGGTAAATCGGATCACTAAACTAATTTATAAATTCCAGATATTAGCATTTCGCAGATATTATTCCCAAAGAGAAGTTGCACCTCTTGAGATATTATCCAAAAACTCCTGGCGTGTGGCGAAATTTGCGCGGAAGGCACCATGCATTGCCGAGGTCGTCATTCTCGCGTCATGCTTTTTTACGCCTCGCATCATGGTGCATAGATGAAGGCCTTCAACCACCACAGCCACACCCTGGGGCTTGAGAATATCCATTATAAAATCAGCGATTTGTCGTGTCATGCGTTCCTGCACCTGAAGCCTGCGCGCATACATATCGACAATTCGAGGAATCTTGGAGAGCCCGATCACTTTGCCGCTGGGGATATACGCAGCATGAACTCTGCCCATGAATGGCAGCAAGTGATGTTCACACATGCTATAAAATTCGATATCCCTCACAATAACCATTTCATCGTAAGATACTTCAAAAACAGCTCCATTTACCAGAGCGACAGGATCGGTACTATAACCGGCCAGTAATTCCGCGAGCATGCGAGCCACTCTCATGGGGGTATTCTTTAACCCTTCTCGATTGGGATTTTCCCCAACCGCATCCAGAACCTGTGAAATAGCTGATTGTATTGATTTCTGATCGAAATTATCATTCCAATCATGGTTTTCCAATGTGTCGTCGAAATCACTTAATTCCATTAAACAACTCCTGGTCAAAACTGGCCTTGCGATGCAAGGCCAGTTAATTCTATCAGTGAAAGTGTGAAGTAGCGAAAATAATCATCGGATTTTGGGTTCAATTAAGCCATAGGTCCCATCGCGGCGGCGGTAAACCACATTTAAATTTCCTGATTTAATATTGATAAAGATAAAGAAATTATCATGACCCAAAAGGCGCATTTGTTCCAAAGCTTCATCTTCAGCCAGAGGGACAAGCTCAAAGGTTTTTCTTCTTGTGATCAACCCTCCCTGTTCTTCATCCTCCGACTTTGATGATTTCAGGAGCAACTTCTGCAGCCGATTTTCCATCACCACGGCCATGTTGTCTCTTCCCTTTGAATCGTTCAATACGGCGAAGAATTTTATCCAAAGCTTCATCCATGGCATTTCTGATGTCATCAGAACGCTCCTCAGACCGCAATATAAAACCCTTTCCCCGTAGTGTAATTTGAGCGATATATCGATCCGAAGCACTTCTTGCGGCTTTGACGTGCTCCAAATCAACGCGGATTTCCTCCAAATTAGGAAGATGACGATCGACCTTTACAAGCTTTTTACCAATATATTCCTTTAATCGATCTGACACCTGCAATTCATGTCCAACAATTTCAATTTTTTCCATACCGTTCCTCCTTATAAGGATGTCGTAATTCCTAACTTCCTGATCGGTGGGATTCAAACGATATTTAATCCGTGATGCGATAAAGCCCTTGCAAGCGTTAATGCATATACTCTTGATGCTCCCGCTTCAACCAGCGCAGAAGCTGCTGCAGAAAGCGTCGACCCTGTTGTGGCAACATCATCCATAAGCAGAATAGATTTTCCAGTTAGTAAATTGGCATCAGCCCAAAATGCACCCTCGACATTCTTTTTCCTTTCAATAGCAGAAAGTCCCACTTGTGAAAGGGTGTGCTTTTTTCGAACTAAAGTCCTTGAGGAATACACGATTCCCATTTGAAGCGAAAAAGGATGGGCAACCAAGGCAATTTGATTGTACCCTCGTTCTTTATACCTTTTATTGCTTAGTGGAACAGGGATAACCAAATCAACGGACCAATTTAAAGATTTCACAAAGGGAACAAGATGAGTAGATAATGCATCTCCCAATCCGATGTCCCTGCGATATTTCAGCTTATGAATTGCATCTCGAAGTGGCACCGTCAAAAACAGCCCACGACCGCAAGGAATAAAAAAGCGGTCGTGAGCTAAGGCAGGCTTGGCAAATTCCGTCCTTTTTCTGAGGGTTTCCACAGATGTCACAAATCGGTTCCGGGACTGGGACTAGTGTTTTTCTGGCAATCTCCACACCATCGTTCTCCCGGTTTACCACAACCAGCGCAACTGGGCGGAAATAGAAGATCCAATCCGCCCCAGAGAACTTTATAAGGGATGTATGTCCAGGCTGAGTGACCAGACACTCTATTTGAATTAGAAGCCTTTCATGAAACCAGAGTCCATAAATCTGATTGCCGCAGGGGTCATAAGAACGATAAATATCGAAGGGAAAATAAACGCCACCATTGGAATCAACATTTTAATAGGTGCTTGGTGCGCCTCCTCTTCCGCTCTTTGCCGCCTTTTCATCCGCATTTGATCAGATTGAATCCTTAAGCACCTTGGCCATGCTAACACCTAGCATCTCGCTCTGGATAACCGCTGCCACAAAACTGGTCATTTCAGCGATACCTATTCGTTCCGCCATATCACGCAAGGCTTCCCGTCGGATTTTTCCAAGTTGAATTTCGCGGATAACTCGCCCAAAAGCCATGGATAACTCGTTTTCCCATTTCTCGGCCACTTTTTGCATTGCTGCATCAAATCCCAAGCCAGCTTCAACGCAAATGGTGAGTAAATCCAAAGCATCAGGCATAGCTTTTCTGATGCTCTTTTGCCGTTTTGAGATTTCTCCATTAAGCCAAAGTTGCGGGAAAAAGAATCCAATAATCACTGCGATGCCAGTATAAAGAAGTGACCTGGTAATTGGCTGTTGCATTATTGAAAAAGTAAACAATAGAAAAGCGACAACTCCAACAATGGCAGCGATTACAAATCGACCCGCATAAAAAGTTGAGGCATCGATCCTTCCCGGGTTACCAGCTAACTCTAATTTTGTGGTTGTATCCTGAAGCACCTTTTGAGGAGTGAACTTGCTCGAAATCTCCCCAAATTTTCTCATCAGCGGGTATAGAACACGCTCCGTGAAAGGCTGCGACATTTCGATTTCTTCGAGCGTAACTTGTTCGCCCCGTTCAGTGAACTCAGCCAGGCGGGCCTGCAATGGATCATCTTCATCCTTGGGCATGCGCCTGGCAACGAACACCAAACCAAGAGCCACTCCTCCGATGATTACTGCCAATATGATCACAATGGTTATTGGACTCATATTACACCTCTATATCAGCGATACGTGTCATGATAAAGTAACCGATACCAATCATGGTAATACCAACTCCAGCTGCCATTCCTCCACACGACGGTTTATTTACAAATTCCATCATGTATTCCTGGTTTATAAACCAGAGAATCACGACTATAAAGAAAGGTACTAGCGCAAGGATTCGGCCCGAATAAATCACCTGCGCAGTCATGACGCGAATTTCACCCTTAATACGAATGCGCTCACGGATCGTGTGTGAGATGATATCCAGGATTTCAGCGAGGTTTCCTCCGACTTCCCGTTGAACATTGATTGCGGTAATTACAAAATCAAGATCAGGGCTCGGAATTCTTCGCACAAGATTATCCAACGCTCTTTCCATGGTTACGCCGATCTGCATTTCCTGAACAACACGTCGAAATTCATCGCATATGGGAGGAGGCAACTCCTTGCTTATAGCTTCCATGGCCTGCATGGTGGAATACCCAGCTCGAAGTCCGTTTACCATGAGGTTGATCATATCGGGCAGTTGTTCGTCAAATTTAATCAACTCGTTTGGACTTCTGCGAATTCAAATAAATATTGGGGATGACAATACCGATACCGGCACCAATCAACAATGAAACAATATTTCTACCACCGATGAACCACAACAGCCCACCTAGAGATATTGTGACGATTGTAACAAACGCTACAAATTCACCTGGTTTAAATTTCATATCTGCCCGGGCTAAATCGCGAGCAAGTTTATCCCCCCAGGATGATTTTTCTACTCGCCGGTTGACCCATTCAGAAATAACGCTTGTTGATGGATCGCGTGTGGTTTCTTTTTTCTGAGCCTGTTCTTCGTTAAGAAATCGGCCTAAACGCTCTTCGACCATTTTGCTTTCGCTCGATGGACGTCACGACAATGCCAATCACAAGCAAAAGAGCGATTATTCCAAGCCCGAATAATAAAATTGTTGTTAAAGACATATGCAACCTTTATGGTTGTAATGAATCTGCTAGAACCGTCGACGTTCCCCAATACCAAAGATGGATGGAGGAAGATGGATTCCTGCGGCTTCGATTTTTTCCATAAATTTCGGGCGTAATCCGGTTGGGCGCAGTCGGCCAATTACCTTCCCATTTTCCACACCAGTTTGCTCAAACAAAAAGATGTCGGTAGTAGTGATGACATCACCTTCCATTCCGCTTACCTCGGTGATATACACCACTTTTCTGGATCCGTCTCTCATGCGTTCCTGATGTACAACAAGGTCAACCGCAGAAGTAATTTGCTCGCGAATGGCACGAACCGGCAAGTCCATACCAGCCATGAGCGTCATGGTCTCCAAACGGGAAAGTGTATCGCGCGGACTGTTCGAGTGAGCGGTTGTCATTGAGCCGTCATGACCAGTGTTCATCGCCTGGAGCATGTCCAATGCGGCTTCATCACGGATCTCTCCCACCACGATTCGATCAGGCCGCATACGAAGAGCATTAACCACCAGCTGGCGGATGGTTATTTCACCGCGGCCTTCGATGTTGGCCGGGCGCGATTCCAAAGTTACGACATGCTCCTGTCGTAATTGCAGTTCCGCAGCATTTTCAATCGTCAAGATACGTTCATCGCTTGGGATAAAACTTGAGAGGATGTTCAATAATGTTGTCTTTCCCGAGCCTGTACCACCCGAAATGACGACGTTGATTCGGGCTTCTACACTAGCCTTAAGAAATTGAATTGCCTCCGGAGTTAACGTACCAAATTGCACAAGTTGTTCAACGGTAATCGGATTCTTTGAGAATTTTCGGATGGTCAGGGTTGGCCCAACCAGTGAAATGGGTGGAATGACCGCATTGACACGCGAGCCATCAGGAAGACGTGCATCCACGTAAGGACTGGATTCATCAATGCGGCGTCCAAGAGGGGCAACGATGCGGTCGATAATTCTCATCACATGATCGTTGCTTTCAAAAGTGACGGGGACACGGTGAATCTTACCCTTGCGCTCAACGTAAATGTTCTTCGGGCCATTCACCATAATTTCTGTGATAGACTCATCCTCCAGAAGAGGTTGTAATGGACCCAGACCAAGGATTTCCGCTGTGATTTGCTCAAACAATCTTTGCCGTTCGGGTCGGGAAAGGACGATATTTTCTTCGGTTAGGATTTGTTCAAAAAGGTCCAAAATCGTCCGGCGAACATCATCGGTTTTGCTGATGTCCATTGAAGGGTCCAACTCGGACAATAACTTATTTTGAACACGGGTCTTCAGGTCAAAGTAGGTACCCGCCTGAGGTGAAGAAGTTGGCGCACTTACACGCCGAGCTTGCAACGAGGATAAACCACTTCCCCCTCCGGATTGATTTTGCCCAATTGGGCCGGTTTGGCCGGTTTTGCTTTGGCTTTGCTCAATTCGCTTAAGTAATGACATTTTTCGTACCTCCTAATACCCCTAATCTATTTTCTAGCGGGTTTCTCGTCGCTGGTTTCCATCTTCGCCAATCGTGCCCGGACAATTTCCGCAAGTGAAAACACAGCCTTTGCACAAGGTTGAGCCTTATTGTCCAGCACAAAAGGAACTCCTCGATTCACTGAAGGAATTACTATTTTCTCATCCAATGGAATCACAGCTTCGACCGGTTGTTTTAAGTTTTCTCCGATTTTTTCTGGCGTTATTCCGATGCGCTTGTCGAGCTTATTGACTATAAAACAAATACGGTTTCGTTGGACACCAATCGTGTTGAGCAAATCTAAAAACAATCTTGCACTCTTGATCGCCGGTATATCCTGTGTCACCGAAAGGACCACCAAATCTGCTTGATCAAGGGTTGCAAGAGTAATCTCATTCAATGAGGACGTTGTGTCAACGATGATGTAGGCAAACATCCTTCTAAGATACTGGAGAAGTTTGCTGAATTGATCGCCATGGACTTTTTCCGCATGTTCAGGACGGGAGGGCGCTGCCAAGACTCGCATTCCCGACGGTGCATGTTTAATCATGACACTATCTACAACTTCCGGATCCAATTCATCCGTGCGAGGGGCTAAATCAAGGATGGAGTTTTTTCCCTGCTCGTTGAGGAATACAGCCACATCCCCAAACTGAAGATTTGCATCCACCAAAACAGTGGGGGTTTCTTCATTCTGTATAGCAATTGCAAAATTTACTGCAAGCGTAGTTACACCGGTCCCGCCTTTTGGACTATAAAACATGATGACTTTACCGGTCGCGTTCGTTCCAGCAATCAGCGATCTAGCCGCCCCGGGAGTAGAAGTTCCATACGACGCCTGGACAGCAGCCTGGGACTTTTCTTCTTGTGCCATCAACCCTGCACGGCGGACAGCCGAAATGAGTTCATCAGCCATCGGCGGTTTGGTAAGAAAGTCGCGAGCGCCTGCCAACATCGCTCGGCGCATGTAGTTCGAGTCGCTTTGGACGGAAAGGATGATGATCTTCACGGATGGCATGCGCTGACGTATCTGCTCCGTGGCAGAGATGCCATCCATGTCAGGCATATTGATGTCCATTAAGACGACATCAGGATTTAACTCCTGAGAGAGCTGGATGGCTTCCCGTCCCGATCGCGCAGCACCAACACATTCAATGTCAGCTTCAAAAGTTAATAGCTTGCGGACATTTTCACGTGTTTCCGCAACATCATCAACGATGAGTACCTTGATTTTCTCGCCTGCCATTTATGACTCCAACCTACCTGCCCAGCAATTTCTTTAGGCAAGTCTGGTTATTATCTGTCTGTCTTCAATCACAATATCATTAGGCATGAACGGCTGGATCAATTCATCCACACGTGGAGTTGTCCCATATGGAAGCTTTGCTGGGATCGGAATACCATATTGGCTGAGAATAAAACCCAAAGTGGCTGCTTCAGTCTCTACACGAGATTGATCTTCACCACCGCGCAGAGTAAGAGTTAACTTGGCATTACCGTAAATTAAGTAAGTCAGGGCGACTGCATCCTGTGGAGTCACAATCAATGTGATGATATCCGGTTGCGTGCCTGCTGCTGTATTAACAGCTGGTGCTCCGGGCTGCGGAGTAGGAGTCGGTTGAAGCTTAAGTTGAGCATCTAAATCTTCTTCTTCCGGTAATTTAAAATTCCCAACATGCAAAACACGAATATCCTGCAAGACCATTTGACTCATCATTCGTGGTAGTTGACTTTCCATGGGTGCAATCAATAATGGTTCATTTATTGTCGTTTCTAACTCGATCCGGCCATATCTTCCTCCGTCTTCGGCTCGTGCGGTAATATCCCCATCCTGAGGGTTTTTCGATAAAGCACCAATTTGCAGATTAGCTACCTGGAACATCTGATCTAAATCAACAAAAAGCATTGTAGCAATCATATTTACATGATCGCCATCCCGGATTGCGAAAGCGGAAGACGATAGACGAGTGATTGGAATCGAAATTGCAGTCATACCGGGTGGAATCAACCTGGCAGCCTCTGATCCGCCCTGAGCTATCTGCAGGACTGAATCAGCCAGCATGGCACGCGTGATCGGAACACCCTGCTCGAGCGGATATTTGGCCAGCTTGCCGATGACCTCTGTGGAATCGGTTATCATGCCCTCAACCAGTTTATCCTCAGGGATCTGGATCGTTCCAATTACATCTTCCTTGATGATTGACGCCCTGGGAATCGCCTGCCCAGCTACAATGACATCAAGATATCGAACCAAGGGAGTAGGGGTTGCCTGAGTAGCGGTCCCGCCTCCCCTGCGATTAAGAGTAAAGAAGTCCAGCTGCAGCACCAATCACCAGAATCAACAGAACTAAGAGAATTGTCCGTCCACGTTTCATAAAAGTCTCCTTCCGCCCAAACGGATAGTCAATGGGTTTCTCGCGGTTACCCTATCATTATACATAAGTTTAAAGCAATTATGCCAGAAAATGATACTGGTCAAGAATTATACAATTTTGTAATTTTTGTCATAAATATCGAATTCGAAAACCATGAAATTAACTTGTCTTGAACTACTCCCCGCTTATTACCGCTGAAAACAGATGGTTATCCTTGAATATATTCAGTAGGTTTTTCCCACTTATCCTACCAATGATGTAATTATATACGCAATTCAATTTTTTGGTAAGAAAATTGGACTTCATTTATCAAAATTAATGAAGTCCAATTTTCAAACTAATGACCATCAATACCTTTGATTTGGTTACAGCGAGGTGATAATTCGGCTGAACACGTTGCCGATGATCGGACCAAGCAGGGTCAAAACAGCGATAACAACGACAGCAACTAAAACGAGGATTAATGCGTACTCTACCAAGCCTTGTCCTTTTTCCTTCGGTGCGAATAACATGGTGTTTTCCTCCTTTCTTCAGAGGTAAATCTCCACCTTGGATTTCAAAAATGGGAGTCCAAGGTATGTACTTGATAATTACAGCGAAGTGATAATTCTGCTGAATACGTTACCAATGATCGGACCAAGCAGGGTCAAAACAGCGATAACAACGACAGCAACTAAAACGAGGATTAATGCGTACTCTACCAAGCCTTGTCCTTTTTCCTTCGGTGCGAATAACATGTCTAATTTCCTCCTTTCTTCAGAGGTAAATCTCCACCTTGGATTTCAAAAAAGGGAATCCAAAGTATGTACTTGATCATTACAGCGAAGTGATAATTCGCTGAACACGTTACCAATGATCGGACCAAGCAGGGTCAAAACAGCGATAACAACGACAGCAACTAAAACGAGGATTAATGCGTACTCTACCAAGCCTTGTCCTTTTTCCTTCGGAGCGAATAACATGTCTAATTACCTCCTTTCCTCTCTAGTGTGGGTCTGGATTTACTACCAGAACTATGCATATTATATATAGGTTTTGCAGATTTTCCCTTAACAGAATAGTTAGCTCGATAGTACCCTGGTCATACAGCCCTGGCGGGCACGGAAAAGGCGATTCGGGATCCTTTGCCAACCACCGAGTCCGACTCGAAGGTCCCCCCAAGCATTTCAGAGCGTTCCTGGATAACTTTCAGCCCCAGGCTGTTACCCTGCTTGATGATATCCGTGTCGAAACCTTTTCCGTTGTCATCGACACTCACCTTGACAACTGCATCCCCCATATCCAATTGGACTTTAACAAGGGTAGCCTGGCTGTGGCGAACTGCATTACCGAGTAATTCCTGCATGGACCTGAATATCATCACCTCAACATAAGGTTCCAGCCTGCGTTCCTTGCCGGAAACAGCCAGATTGACTTCGAGGCCCGTTTGTTCTTTAAAAGTATCAATATATCGTTTGATCGTCGGGACCAAGCCAAGGTCATCCAGCATCATCGGCCGAAGTTCAAAGATGAAGTTACGCACCTTCTGGAAGGTGGTCATGGCTGCGGCCTTCAAGCTCGACAATTCACTTTTTGCCTGGGCTGGATCAACGTCCAATAACCTCATAGCGATTTCCGTCTGCAAGATGAAATTCGACAATGCCTGGGCAGGGCCATCGTGCATTTGCCGTGACAAGCGCTGGCGTTCCGACTCCTGGGCGTTAATGATCATTTCCATCCCTGGGGTCGTTACCTTGGAAGATTTTTGCTGGCCGCTGCCGTCCTGGCCGGTTGCGCCGATCATCTTCTCCAGCGTGATTTTATGCTTCTCTAGATGAATGCGATCGCTTTGCAGTTTTTCCAACTGTCCACGCATGACAAATAAGCGTTGTTGAGCATCCAGTGCGGATTCATATGCCATCCGAACATCTGTCACAGGAATGCTTTCCATCTTAGCCTGAACCTGCTGCAAATGGGCTGTGATAGCCGCATTGCGCTGGCTTAATTTGCTGAATTCCTGCTGGCTTTGCTCAATCATGAGCGTCGTTTCGCGAAGGTTTTTCTCAGTTTCCTCCAACTCAGACTGCACGGTCGGAGGGGCACTATCTTGAATGATACCTTCACCACTATCATCTGTGAGAACCATATTTACTCCTGGCTTTTCTCAATGCTCAATTTTACCCAGCCTCGTTTCAAGGCATAAACAACCGCCTGCGTACGATCATCCACGCCAAATTTGCGTAGGATCGAGGTGACGTGATTTTTAACTGTTTGATGGCTGATTCCCAGCAGGGCAGCAATTTCCTTGTTGCTCATCCCCTTAACGACGCATTCCAATACTTCCATCTCCCTGTCAGACAAGGGGTGGAAAGGGCTTCCTGGTTCGCTGTACGAACGTCGGGCAGTCTCGAGCTGCTTTTCCAACCACCTGTCAAATTCCTTGCGCGTGAAAACCAACTCTCCGATTACATAATTCCCCTTTGCTACTTGTTTAACGACAGTGGTGAGGTGACGAGGTTCGATATCCTTGGCACAATAACCAGCCGCTCCAGCGATTGCCGCATGGAGAATCTGTTCACTATCATCATATCCTGTAAGTAAAATTATTCGGGTGGGAACTTTTTCGGAAATCACCTGATGGGTGACCTGTTGCCCGTTAATTCCCGGCAGGTTGATATCCACAATGGCCACCTGGGGGTATAAAGCATGGATCAACTCCAATGCCTCTTCACCAGTCGCTGCCTGACCCACAACTCGAATACCCGGCTCAAGGGATAACGAATCAACAACCCCCTGCCGGAATAATGGATGATCGTCAACCACTATAACTGATATATCGCCCATGAGCCCAAAGTCCCGGGTAATCTCTTATGAGTATAGCACAAGTGTACGGATGGGGCAATTAATAATGGCGATGCGGTAATCAAGGCGAGGACCAATAGAAAACAGACATATTCTCCTGCCCAAGTGGAGGAGCAAATTTACCCTGAGATGAAAAAACCAATGGTTGACCAGCTGTCAGGTCGGGGTACCAATCAGGAAATGTAATCAAATAATCTGCTTGTTTTTCGTCAAGAAATAAGGCTAGTTGTTTTTCGTCCCGAATAAATGGAATGACCTCCGGGCTGACTAATCCTGCCAAGTCGAGCAAATTTCTCGGGGCAAAAAAACCCAGGGCACCGATATCATGCGCTGCCACCAAAGTATCGGGTGGAATGTTCTTCGCCACCCATTCCGCCGTGACAACCATTTCAGATTCGATAACTGCCACGTCCGTTGCGTAAGCGCGCGCTCCAAGCAACCAAAAGGCGACCAATGCTGCCCCAAGCGAGATTTGCCAGGCTTTCATCAGCGCCCACTTCCACCGAAATTTTGAGATAACCACTCCAACCTTGAACATGCCTGCAAGCCCCCAAATGAAATAAATTGGCATCGCAGGCATGAGATACCGTCCATGCTGGTATGTAACAGGCAGTCTCACCGCATATAAAACAATGTAACCCAAGAACCAAATCATCCCCAATATGATCGCCCAATCCCTTTTTCCAATTCTATCCATTGCCAGAAAAAGAGTACCAGGGAGTAGGATACTTCCCGCACCAATCAATGGCAGAAGTGCAATATTAGACAATCTGGTTATGAAAGGAATATTCTGGAAAATCGCATATTCAGCTTGTTTTGCATAGAACGTATTGGGAAAAGGAGTGCCGGCGATGAGTAAATTAAAGAATAAATAAAATGCCAAAATGACTCCAAATCCAATCAACAGCATCAGTATCCCAGTAAAACGGTTTCGATGGTTGCCTTCATTCATGAAAATTACAAGTAAAGCGGGTCCTAGCAGAGTGGATAAATCTGGACGCACCCAAACACTTAATCCAATTAACAACCCCAAGAGCAGATAATTTTTAAATCCGAGGGCAAGCATTACAAGAACGAGGGTAACAAGTAATCCGGATAACAAGGTCTCCATCCCTGACGCGGCTGCCCAGACTAAGTGCCACTCAAAAACGATGAAAAGCCCTACCCAGGGGATTTTGGGATTGTATTCCTGCGTTAAACCACGAACCGCAATTTCTGAGAATAATCCCAAAACGATCAGGGCAACCGACCCCAATAAATATGCCCAAGGCAGCGGGCTCAACCCGAGGAGGAATCCAGGAGCAAGTAATACCGACCAAAGCGGAGCGGTGGATCCTCCGGAAGTTTGATGAGGAATGAATGACCATTCGCCAAATTCGGCGAGGTTCCTGGCGTATGTCTGGTGAATCCAGGCATCGTCAAGAGGAAATCCCAATCGATATGTAACCCCAGCGGCTAGTAGGTAACAGGATACGGACAACATTCCGAAAATCAGGACGATCCATACTTGAAGAGGCGATAATTTAGGGAATTGCATATATCCTCGCGCCATCGACCTCTCCAAGGTATTGTATCAATGGATAGGTCTCTGGAATTTCGTATACCGGCTTGAGAGGTGCAGGCGTTCCGTTATCCTCAAGGATTAAATATTTAGCGCCATAACGATTCGCTACTTTTATGACTGTTTCCAGCTTTTCGTTGGGAATGGCGATAGCAGCACGATCGGAGACGTTGAAATAGCCGGGGGGATTTCCCACCAGGACGGCGTCGTCTTTTGAAGTTGAGTAATCTGAGATAAATGCTTCCACCTCCCGATATCGCGCTGCCTCACTTCCCCAACCGGGTGCCGACAAAACACGCACATAGAAAACAAATACCGACATCAACAAACTTATGAAAACGGTGCCAATCAGAAAAACATGAAATGCTTCCCCTTTTTTCCAATTTCGTTTTGCCTCGACCAACACCACAATTCGTTCCAGACCCACAGGGACAAGTACCCACCATAAAGGCTGCAAAGCCGCCCCAGAGTGAAAAAACCCGCCTCGAGAGCCGGCAAACGGAAAAACCATTGTCATCATAACAAAGGTTAAGAGCCATGCAATAACACCTATTTTTATTCTCAAGTCATATCGGAATAACCATAATCCGACAAGAATAAATGGCAGAAGAAATATCGCTCCCTGGACTGCCCAAGCAGTTTGAAGATTCCATTTAATTGCGTCAAGTCTGGATGCCAAGATGGCTCTCCACCCAGAATCGAGCCAGGAGTCGAGAGTCAGTTTATTGGCGGGGTAGGAAAATGTCTGGTCGTAGGACGTCAGCCAAAATGCATGAGTTCCGCCTGGAGCAAGAGGAGTCCCAAATTCAGAATTATTCCTTAGAAACCAGGGAGACATCACTACCAAGTACCCAATTAAAACAAAAACAAACAAACTCATTCGTCGTTTAATGCTGGACTCTCCCAGTAATATAACGGATAACAAAGCCATCGCCAGCCAGAGGATGCCATCGGCTCGCGAAAAATGTGCCAGCCCGGCAATCAAACCCAATCCAATAGATACAAGGCTTCGGCTTCTGGGATCCAAATGCGTCATTGCATGACCTAACAATAAAAAGAAGAAAATCCCCAGAAGCATATAGATGCTAAAAGTATCAGTTGTTGAATAAAAGGGGAGGTAATAACCGCTAAAAACAGCCAGAAGCCCAGCTGTAAGCGCGAAGCCGGCTTTTTTAGTGATGGACAAACCGAGGGTTGCGGTTAACGGAGGAAGTACTCCTGAAATTATGAAAAAGCCAAGCCTGGCAGAAGATATATCTTTGGACCCCGTAATGGCCATCCCAAGCGAGGCGATCAGTGATGCCAAGGGCATCCAATAGGCGTGGGACGGGTGAGGTAATCCCTCCGGATTATCCAGATAATTCCACAAGATTCGCTCACTAAATCCGTAACCGTCAGCAAGCCGTACACCACCGGCAAAGTAATAATCTGCATCCATGTATCCGGGCGATGGTTGAAAATAAGCCACCGTCAATGGAATAAGCAATCCCAAAACACCCAAAATTACGTAAAGGTACCAGCGCATATTTAATTCTTCAATAAGTCCATCGAATCGAGAGGTTGAGAAACCGCCCACCACCTTATCCAATAAAGCAGCAGAATGGCAAACACCGGCAAAGGGAAAAAGAGAGCGGTTTTTACATCAACAGCGAAGATTGCTATTCCCCATAAAGCCACAAATAAAAAAACCAAAAGGCTAATAATGATTATAGTTCTGGACGCTGACCATCGATTCGACATGACGGAAAGCGCAACAATCAAAGGAATGATCAAAACTGCATAATTTTGAGGGTATGTGGGCAATCCAAGCAAGGGAGTAATTGCCAGGGTCAACGCTGCAGTCCATAACATCCGCGGATAATCCTTTTTGACAGCCAGCCACCATTCGACCACTAGAACTATCGCGAAAAATCCTGAAAATAGCCAGCCCAGCTTCTCCCCAAGAACAGGAAGTTCTTCCTGGAAAATCTTTGCCGGGGACAGCCAATCTCCATATCTGAGATTGGCGAATATTGCGCGAGCGTAAGGAAGAAACCAATTTGGAAAGAAAAAGAAGGATACGGCTATCAGGATAATTAGAGTCATTGTAAAGGGTAGGAATAAACGCCTTCTTCGTTGATACCCTGCCCAGATGATGATAAAAAGCAAAACAAAACCAACTATAAAGAATTTAAAAGTTGCCAGAGCTAAAAGGACTCCTGCAAGCTCATCATGATCTTCTTTTAATGCCAATAGAACACCTGAAATGAGAAGCCCGGAAATGATTACGGCATTCCCGGAAATTACCGCCCAAAGCCCGTGCACAGAAAAAATTGAAAAAAGGATGATGGCACTTCCGATTAGAATATTGGGTTTCCAACGCAAGAAACGCAAGCTGACGAAAACTGTGAATACAATGAATATCTCAAGGAGTGTCATCCAAATTGCACCGGCTAATTTATAACTTTGGAGTAAGGCAAACGGAAGGACAAAAACTTCTATATGAAAGGGTAAATCCAATAGTGAAGGCGGGTCATCCGCTCTTCCAGCCGTGCCAAAAATCGTGTTTTGACTTCTCGATGAAGCAAGCTCACCATAAGGTGTGGCATTATCATAAAGCACCGTCCTGCCTGAGTTCCAGTAAATGGCAAAATCGCTTCCCCCGCCTTCGCTAATGATGAATTGGTAATTCACCCAGTACCATCCGCTTAAAGCTGCAAGCGTGAGGGCTGCAATCGCAAAATATACGAATGATGGTTGCTTATTCAAAGATACTCCATAACATAATCAAGATCCCCGCTGTGGTCAGCCCCGCATTTTACTTATTTAATCACGTACCTGAATATTGGTCTTGTCGGAGACCTTCGAGCTACTTCAACAAATCCAGCCTGGATGTAGGCGGAAGCAGTTCCAGTGTAAATGAAAGCATCCGCAGATTTTCCGCCAGCGACTTCCACAGGATATCCCTCAACAATCCTACCACCCTTGGAAGACACATAATTCACTACTTCCTTCAATAAATCTACTGTAATTCCCTGCCTGCGAAATTTCCTCGAGACAAAAAAACATGTAACCGACCAGACCCGTTCATCATCGACGGGTTTTAATATTCTTGACCGCTCCAGAGCTGGATAATTCTCACGAGGTTCAACCGCGCACCAACCGACAGGCTCGCCGTTGATATACGCGATTATGCCGGGGACAGAACCCTTTTCGACCAGGTGCTTTTGATCGAGCCGATTCCGGTCATAAGCATCAGCATGGAATTGCTTGCGAGGTTTTTTCCAGAACAGGCACCAGCATCCACCGCAGGCTCCTTTCGGGCCGAAAAGCGTCTCGAAATCCTGCCACCTTTTGGGAGAAAGGGGAAAAATTCAAATTTCATCTTGCCTGCACTGGTCATTTATTTAACCAAAACCTGCAATTTTGCCGGGAAAATGGAGTACTCAAAATCCTGCATCCAATCGGGGAACAATTCGCCATCCATGTGGGCTGGAGCCGGGCGGTCAAGATGAATTTTGAGTCTTGTAGCATGAATCTCCATAACATCCTTTTCGTGCACGACATTACCCTCAGGCTGCATTAATTTTGGAAGCAACTGTAATGCACCTAACCGGGTCCCACGATACCCCATCAGAAAGGTAAGCTTGCCGTCGAACGGATCGGCGTGTGGTGCCATGTAGAAAAGGCCGCCGGTTACTGCACCATTACCCACCGAAACAAGCGATGCCGGACCCTTGTACTCACCGCCATCCCATTCCATCGTGACATTCCAATGAGGATTATCCTTGATTCCCAATAATGCCGCGGTCAGATATCTGAGCAAACCTTTTAAATGCTTCATCTTTTTTTCTATTGTCGTCACATAAGGCTCAAGTCCAATTCCCGAATTATTTCCAAAAACCATGCCATTTAAGCCTATGATGTCCATCAAACGAGTGTTGCCACCGGCAATGACTTGGACAGCCTCGGCCAAATCCAATGTCGATTTTATGTTATGGACGAGGTCGTTCGCAGTTCCCAACGGTAGAATCCCCAGAGGACCGAGCTTTCCATCCCCTTGAGCTTGAAAAAGCCCGTTGATCACCTCGCCGATAGTCCCATCACCACCTGCAGCGATAATAGGAGAGAAGCCTTCTTTAACCGCTTGTTACAGTTAATTCCGTCCCATGATACCTTCGTTCAGTTGTGACTACCTCAAACTCGATCCCCACTGATTTTAGTTCCGCCTCGACCTTTGATCTTAACTCTCCGGCCTTCCATCGATTCGAATAGGGATTAAAGATGACCTTGGCTGTCATATCTCTCCTTTTTGTGAATACCTGGACCTTCCAAAATCAATTTATTCCTCTTCCGGTTCCTGCCATCTGGTTGCTTGATCAAGGGCATCTTTTTCTTCAGCCGATAGTTTACAATCCAGCGCGCCTAAATTATCCACCCACTGTTCAATAGTGTTCGGACCGATGATTGGGCTTGTGATCACCGGGTCGTAAAGCATCCAGGCCAGCGCGATCTGGCTTACAGAAGCTTCGTGCACCTTGGCAATCGAATCCATCGTATCGAGGAGAGAAAAATTCGCGTCCGTGAGCGCGTGCTGTAAACCCTTGGCCCGCACGCTGTCAGGAGCAGGCTTGTTCTTGCGATATTTTCCGGTCAGAAATCCTCCCGCCAAAGGGCTGTAAGGGATCACTCCGATTCCAAATTTTATACACACATCCTTCAGCTCACGTTCAAATTCCGTCCTGCTGATCAGATTGTAATGAGGCTGGATGCTGACAAACCTTCCCATCCCAAATTGGTCTGACACCCAGAGCGATTGAACGACCTGCCAAGCTGAATAATTGGAACAACCGATATATCGCACTTTGCCTGATTTTATTAGGTCGTCAAGAGCCCCCAAGGTTTCTTCAATGGGCGTATCGTCATCAGGCCAATGAGTCTGGTAAAGATCTATGTAATCGGTCTGCAGCCTTTGCAGGGATTTTTCGACAGCCTGAAAGATATGAGTCCGGGATAATCCTTCATCATTGGGACCGTCTCCCATCCGACCCCGAACCTTGGTTGCGATGACCAGTTTGTCGCGCGGGATTCCCGATTGTTTCATCCAGCGACCGATTATTTGCTCGGAAACACCTCCAGGATTGCCTGCCACCCAGCGCGAGTAAATGTCGGCAGTGTCGATAAAGTTCAGGCCGTCATCCACTGCCTTAGAAAGGATGCTGAATGATGTTTTCTCATCAGCAGACCAGCCAAATTGCATGGTCCCCATGCATAAGGCAGATACTTTCAATCCGGTTTTCCCAAGCGAACGATATTCCATGATGTCTCCTAATCCAGGGCTATGTAAATCCGCTTATTGATCGCACCTTTGCTCTTATAGTCAACTACACGAATTTTTCCAACTTCAGTCGTGCTTCGGACATGGGTCCCACCATCTGCCTGCAAATCCAACCCGGAAATTTCCACGGTACGTACTTTTGTAATCCCTTCGGGTAAAAGGTTGATTTTTGTACGGATCAGGTCCGGTATTTTGAAACGCCTCCTCACGGGGAAGGATATTCACCCGAATCTCGCGGGCAGCCTCCACTTCCTTGTTGACAGCGGTCTCAATTTCATGAACCAAATCCGCCTGCATTCGATCGAATTCAAAATCCATCCGACCTGCGAGAGGCTCCATATCCCCACCCGTCACAAGAGCTCCATAATCCCGGAAAACCACACCGCAAAGGATGTGAAGGGCAGAATGCGTGCGCATTAATTTGTATCGCCGTTCCCAGTCGATCGTCGCATTGACCTGAATACCTTGTTCAGGTAGATCGCCTCCTCCTAAAAAATGAATGACATCATCCCCTTGTTTTTTGACCTTGACTACGGGCAATTCGACATCCCCAGTTTTGATCATGCCAAAGTCACAAGGTTGTCCTCCACCCCCGGGGTAAAATGCCGATTGATCCAAGGTCACGGATTTACTTTCCGGATCCACTGCTGTGATGGTTGCTGTAAATTGCTTCAGGTAACTGTCGGTTTGGTAAAGGAGGTTCGTCATATTTGCTCCAGGCTGAGTGTTTATGGAAGTTTACAACAAAAACTCATTAAATTCAATCCATTATTGTCCAATTGGGTACTTTTTATGTATACTGTAGGTAATACTCAGACCCGGGAGGTCGTATGATAAAGTTATTTGACAAAGATAATGGGATATTCCTTGGCGCAATTTCCGAAGATCAATTGAATTTCTTAGTCAACCAACTTGAAGAGGAAGGTCTTGAGGACCGCGATTACGCAATTACTCCCATGACGTTGTCCCTTTTTGAAGGCGAAGGCGCGGACCCGGCTTTGGTATCCATGCTCAGGGCTGCGCTTGGTGACCGGGACGAGATGACCATCTCCTGGCAAAACGACCAAGGATAGAGGATGCCAATTCATAACAATGATCCCGAAGGCACAGAAGGCGCTATTCGCAACGCCATCGAACGCGGTGAGTTTGACAATCTTAAAGGTAAGGGAAAACCTCTCGACCTTAATGAGTACTTTGACACACCTGAGGATATTCGATTAAGTTACACCTTACTAAAAAATGCAGGATATGTTCCAGAAGAAGTCCAACTTCTGAATCAAATAGAGGAACTAAAAAACCAACTCAACCAGGAGAAGGATGAAAATCGAATCCTGCAGTTGAGGAAAAACCTGCGAGATGCCCAGCTTAATTATGATTTGAGGGTGGAGCGTCTCAAAAAACGGTAACCATCTCCAGCTTTGACAAATCCACCCGACCCTGCTATACTGATTTTTACTAACCGCGAACCTTACTGCCGCAAGGCAGTTTTTTGTGAGATTACAAATTCCAACAGACTGGTTCGGACCCTGGGTAAAGCCGCAGGGTGTTTTGTCTTATTATTTAATTGACCTGCAATGGGCAGTTTTCATCGAAAGGATTGTTATAAAACCATGAGTCAAAAACAGAAAAAACTAAGAATTATCCCACTGGGGGGATTGGGCGAAGTCGGCAAGAACATGATGGTCTACGAGTATCAGAATCAATATCTGATCGTGGATACCGGAATGATGTTTCCTGAAAACGATATGCTGGGAATCGATTACATCATCCCGGATTTTGAATATCTGAAAAATAAATCCCATCAAGTCGTGGGGATCGTTGTTACACACGGTCACGAAGACCATATCGGCGCGATCCATCACGTTATTGAGCAAATCCCGGCACCCATTTTTGCAACTCCCCTGACGCTGGGTTTAATCGAGGTCAAACTTGCCCGCCACGGAATGGCGAACAAGGCTGATTTACGCCGGGTCCAGGCTGGCGAAACAGTCCAGATTGGCCCTTTCAAAGTCGAATTCTTCCATGTCTGCCATTCCATACCAGACGGGGTTGGGCTAGGAATTACTACGCCAGCCGGGTTGGTCATCCATACCGGAGATTTCAAATTTGACCACACGCCAGTGGACGGCTGGCCAACTGACTACGCGAAACTTGCAGAACTCTCCTCTCGCGGGGTGGATTTGTTATTGGCAGATTCAACCAACGCTGAGCGGCAAGGATGGACTCCTTCGGAGAAAGTGATCGGACCTGCGCTTGATTCCGTCTTCAAAGATGCGCCTGGTCGCGTCATTGTGGCCACTTTCGCGTCCCTGATCTCGCGCATGCAACAAGTGGCGGATGCTGCAGTTCGTCATAATCGCAAGCTGGCTTTTGTCGGTATGAGCATGGTGGACAACGCAAAGATTGCCCGTAAAATGGGATATTTGATAGTCCCCGACGAAACGTTGGTGACCATTGAACAGGCATTAAACCTTCCTCCGAAAAAAGTGACTTTGATGTGTACCGGGTCCCAGGGCGAACCGTCGTCGATAATGGGACGACTTTCCACCGGAACCAACCGGCAATTCGAAGTTGAACCCACCGATACCATCGTCCTGTCATCCCATCCCATTCCCGGCAATGAAGAACCCGTCAGCCGGACCATCAATCGGTTACTACGAATGGGGGCAAATGTCATCACCGACTCCATCGCGCCTATCCATGTTTCAGGTCATGCAAGCCAGGAGGAACAAAAACTACTCCTCAATCTCGTCCGGCCGAAGCATTTTATGCCAATACATGGGGAATTACGCCAATTAAAACGCCATGCATTTCTTGCAACTCAAGTTGGCATCGAAAAAGAAAATATCGTCATCGTTGAAAATGGTCAGGTCGTGGAATTGGGGAATGGCAAAATCTCGCTCGGTGAGCGCATACCTGGCGGGTATATCTTTGTTGAAGGTGGAAGCATCGGCGAGGTGGATACGGCTGTCATGCGCGAACGTGAACAGTTGGCTCGGTCCGGCATTTTCCTAATCAATCTGACCGTTGACAAGCACAGCGGTAAAATTGGTTCACGGACCTGACATCAATACCCATGGATTCGTTTCGCCCGAGGACGCAGAAGACCTCATCCCTGCCACCCGCAAAAAGGTGATCGACGTTGTGAAAAGAGGCGGAGACGACATCGAGAAACAGATCACTTCCACGATAAAGAGCCACCTGTATAACGAAACCCGTCGAAGACCAATGATCTTTGTGTCAGTTGCACGAACCTAAAAGCTGCCCGGCCGCACTGGTGAGGTTAGCCCTGGCCTGGCGGCGATATTCCAGTAGACGGAAGCTGATGCGGATCTTGCGGTTGCCCTTGGCCCGGGTACACTCCGCTTTGAGCGGGCATTCGTTGCAGGCCTGGCATTCATAAAGTCGTCGATCGGTGACATACCCATTGTCCGTGGTGTAGCGGGAGAGCATACTGGAAGGTCAGCCGCTCCCTGGCCGGGCAGATGAATTCATCACTGTTCCGGATCATACTCAAAGTTCTCGGCGCGGAACTGGCGTTTGCGAATGAGTTCTGGCTTGCGAAAATGGTGGGTATCCTGGTAGAAGGTGTTGTACTTGAGGTAGTTCCCCAACCCATGCTGTTCCAGGTAGGCATAGTTCTCTTCACTGCCGTAGCCTGCGTCGGCCACGACATTTTCAGGTAAACGGCCCAGCTGGCTGCGCAGGTTCTCCATATGCGGGATCAGGCAGGCGGTGTCACCCGCCCGTCCGTGCACGCTGAAGCCCACCACGAACTGGCCTTCCGTGCCGATCTGTACGTTGTAAGCCGGTTTGGGCCAGGGCTTTTCCGCTCCCCGATCTTCCTTCATGCGCATGCTGCTGGCATCCGCATCGGTCTTCGAATAGCTGCTGCGGCCTTTGAGCGTTTCCGCCTGCTGTTCATACTTCTTCAACCGTACCAGGCAATCCCCTTCCAGTTTCTTCAAGGCTTTCCGGGCCGATCGATTGGCTGTCTTGTTTGCCGAGCCGATCGCGCAGCTTCCGGTTGATCTCCTCGATCTTCTTCTGCAGCAGTTCGCTGTTCACTTCGCTTTGCCCGTTCCCGCCCATCTCCTCCAGATCATCGTCCCCGTATTCGTCCTGCTCTTCTTCGTTCACCTGTTCGATATGCTTCAGCAGATCCTTGATCTGCTCCTGCACCCGCTGATGATAGTTGTCCCGCTTCTTGGCCCATACCACCTTGTGCTTGTTCGCATCCGCTTCGATCTTCGTCCCATCCAGAAAATAGTGCTAAGAACGCGCCTGACCGGCGCGTTCTTTTTTACTCAAGCCAATTACGTAAACCAACCTTTGTCCCAACCTTGCTCCCCACGTAATGGAACAAAAGCAACTGGGATGATAGTATGAGATTTATAAGTAGGTCCAGTCCGTGTCCACAACTCAAGTTCCTGGTATCCCTTACTGCCGACAGGTATGATCAGGCGGCCTCCATCAGTAAGTTGTTCCAGAAGCAGATGAGGAACCCGCGGGGCGGCGGCTGTCACAATGATGGCGTCAAAAGGGGCATATTGTTTTAAGCCCACAGAGCCGTCGCCAATATGAGTGGCAATGTTCCCTATCATCAAAACAGCAAAGGTTGTTCGTGCCTTTTCTGCCAATTCCGGAATTATCTCGATCGTATGGATTTCCGCGGCAAGCTGTGATAGGATTGCTGCCTGATATCCCGAACCCGTTCCAATCTCCAGCACTTTCTCAGAACCTGTCAACTCCAGGCTTTGAGACATTAACGCGACAATATACGGCTGCGAAATGGTCTGGTTAAATCCAATCGGCAAAGGATAATCGTCATACGACCATTGCCTTTCCTCATCCGGAACAAAAACATGTCTTGGGGTTAATTCAAAAACAGAAATCACTCGTGGATCGCGAATCCCTCTAGTCTTCAATTGGTCAGCGACCATTCGGTATCTTTCACGAGCAAAACGGGCTTCATCCATTTTCTTCTGCGAGCAGTTTATTTGCTATCTGCCGATCCACTTTTCCCATTGGGAAATTATCCAATTCCTTTAGAGGAATCCACTTGAACCCTGGCTGCAATTTTCTCTCTGATTTCAGAGTACACAAAAAGGCATGCTCTGTCAACTTGAAATGGGAGTATCCATGCTTGATGGTAAGCAGGTGAGATTTTTTGACAACCTTCAGCTTATAACGGGAATTTAGGAGGGTGGTCAATTCTTTCTCTGGGTCTTTATTCACTTCCACAGAAGGGAATTCCCACATTCCACCGAGCAATCCCGTAGATTTCCGACGCAAGAGTAACACCTTCCGTTTTTCAAATACCACTATTGCTGATTTCACAACAGCAGGTACTTTTGGTGTTTTCTTTATAACTGGTAACTTCCCTTGCACACCGCATTTTCTGGCTTCGCAGATACTCTTTAAGGGACATCCCATACAATCAGGATTTTGGGGAATACAGATTAGTGCACCTATATCCATAAGCGCCTGGTTATAGTCACCCGCTTGACCAGATGGAAGATGATCTGCAACGATCTCCCAGAGGATTTTCTCTCCAATGGTTGTATTAACAGGCTTTTTAATTTTGAACACTCGCGACAAGACACGCTTAATATTTCCATCCAATGTTGCTTCGTTTGCCCCGAATGCCATTGAAGCGATCGCCGCTGCTGTGTAACGTCCCACTCCAGGCAGTCTCTTCAACTCCCCCATTGAAGATGGAAGGATTCCGGAGAAATTCTCCATTACCATAATGGCAGCTTTAAGAAGGTTTCGAGCCCGCGCGTAATAGCCCAACCCTTCCCACATTATAAGCACTTCAGCTTCTGTCGCCCGGGCCAAGGCAGGAATATCGGGAAAACGGTTCATCCAACGCTCAAAATACGGGATGACCGTGGCGACCTGAGTCTGTTGAAGCATTATTTCGCTAACCCAAATCGCATAAGGATCCGGGTGATTCCGCCACGGAAGCACTCGGGCATTTCGTGAATACCAACTCAAGGTTAGATTAGCAAATTTATTCATGGTTTATGAAAAAAGAAAAGACGTAAGGAATCCATCCCTTACGTCCTGAAAATCCCATATTCGCTGATTAGAATTGGAAGCCGCTTTTTGCGTCCACCACCTTGAAATTATAGTTGCGCACATAATTGAATAACTTGCTCCGCAGCATTGTCCAATCAGTGGAAGCCAGCACACGCTGGGCATCCGGTAAGTCGGGGGCCAACATGGCCACTTGAATTTGTGGATAATTGCCATAGATGGTCGCCCAGGCCTCGACAGGTTCGAGACCTAATCGCTGAATACCGGGAATCCATTCTCCGATCACGAACTCGAAATATTCCTGTTCGTGTTCGGGCGAAATATCCCAGGTCATTAAGACTTTTACCGGCATGTTTTACTCTAGCTCGCCTGATAATCCAGAACGATCACCTTGGTCTCGTCCGGTAAACCGGAACGTGTGATCTTAAGAGATGGCTGCGTTTCGTGCGAAGTCAACCCCATCTCTTTTAAGAATTTTCCCAACGGATCCAGATGTATCTTTACTGCCTTCGTGGCATAGTGCATTGGAATAACGATGTTCGGTTCGATCAGGCTGACCACCTCGGCAGCTTTCGCCGCATTAAGCGCCTGTCCGCCACCGACGGGAACCAGCGCGATGTGAACATTTCCCAGCGCCTCAACTTCCGCCTGCGATGGCACTTGCCGTAGGTCGCCAAGGTGAGCCACATTTAGACCATCGTAGTCGAAGACATATAAAGTGTTCCGCGGTTTATCAGATGATTTCTTGCCGTTAATATCAGTTTGCACGCCGGTGAGAAACACCCCGCCAATCTCAAATTCGCCTGGTCCATCAATAACATGAGAAACGCCCTTCACGGCGTTGGTGAAACTATGTCCGGCTGCTTCATGGCTGACCGTGAGAATATCAGCGCGAAGCTTCAACGGTTCGTACCCTATCACTGATGAATCGAAAGGATCAGTCACTACCGTAGCCATACTGCGTTCAGTTAATCGAAAACACGAATGCCCGTACCAAGTAATTTCCATTGGAAAACCTCCATCCCAATTATACCCGTAACGAAGCATCTTCTGAAACTACCACCATTTACAGATGATATAATGAACGAAAAATACGAGCATGAACGGTATAAAGATTAAGTCCAAAATTTATACCTTTATTTTTCTTTGCTTTGCAGTTACAGCCATGGCTGTCGTTTTTGTTACTTTCTACTTTTCCGAGTCGCCATGGGACACTCCTTCTTTTCAAAACGATTCCGAATTGTATGTGACCAGGAAAATTAGTACAGACATTTCTCTTCTTGATGATTTTAAGCTCAATGGGGGGATTTTTATATGCAGATTTAGAAGATAAATTTAGGATCATCCCCGGTTTGTATACATCTCAAGTAGGGTTACAGGGATTGATCCTCAACTCTGCTCAAGAGCAACTTAAATATAGAAAATTCGGAATTCATTGGTTTTAGTCAGAATTCTCATTTCACTTCTAATGGCAATCACCGTATCCATCGTCCTCTATACCGCCTGGATCGAGTTTGGTTGGATCACTTCGGTAACCTTCTTTTTTTTAATAATTTCTGCCTTTTGGATCGTCGCATTTTCAAAGAATCTCTATTGGGTCGAGTTCACTCTGGTGCTTCCATTTGCTGTCGGGTGGTGAATCTATCCGAAGGTCACTCCGATCCAAAATTCCCTTTGCCGACTTACCTTCTCGTCACGGGAGGGTTAATCCTATTAAAATCTGCAAATGGGTATGAGTACTAACCAATGTAATCCTTGGGGCAACCATTGGACCCATTTACTACGAACTTGGAAAAGGACGAAATATCAAAGTATTGACGATGAGAATATTGTCGATAATATTTGCAGGGGTGGTAGGGTTTACAATTTCCTACGGCGTCCACTTTGTCCAACTCTATGTTTATACCCAAGACCTCCAAAGAAGTCTCTATATCATTACTGAACGAGCGATTACCAGAACCATAGGAGATAACCCTTACACGACCGGGTGCGATTACTCCAATTACATCATCCTCATTCTTAAATACTTTGAAATCACAATCCTTTTTACGCGCAGACGTCCCGTTAGTTTGGATGTTAAGCATTTTTATGATTGGTATCGCTCCTCTTGTTCCTTTTCGTTCTACCAAATCGATATCACTATTCATCATTATCACATCTGCTATTATGGTCATCGTATCCATTGGTGTAGATATTTACTATGGCAAACCAGGATTTGGTATTTCGCAAATTCTCTTATCATCGATAGGCATGTCATTTCTATTTTTTGGTTTGTTATCAATAACAAAAATTCCTCCTGTAAAATCAGAAAAACTAATCCGACTGGCACTCACGACTACATGGGCGTTAATATCCACTTTTTTTTGGGTGTTATTAGCAAAGAATCATATGTCCTGTCACCTTCACATCAATTCTATAGTCTTTTATTTACCCTTTGGCATCACCTTATTCTTATTTCTGGGGTATTGGCTTGATACTTTAATTTTAAATCGCTCATCTCTTACAGTTCTCTTGGAATTATTTAAGATGATTGATTTGAATTCCGCCTTCGATGCCGTTGTGATAGGTGGGGGTTTCTTCGGCTGCAGCCTTGCCATTCAGTTAATGAAAAAACACAAACATGTTCTGATCCTCGAGATGGGAAATGAAATCCTTGAACGCGCTTCATTTGTAAATCAGGCAAGAGTGCATAATGGTTACCATTATCCAAGAAGCTTGCTGACAGCATTAAGATCCCGACTCAATTTCCCCCGGTTCGTCCATGATTATGCAGATTGCATTTTCTCTGAGTTTGAACAATATTATGGGATTGGCAAAAATTTTTCCAAGGTCACGGCTACTCAATATCGGATTTTCATGGAAAGGATTGGCGCGGAGGTAGCACCGGCTCCAAAATCCATAAAGCGTCTCGCCAACCCAGCGCTGATTGAGGATATTTTCTCAGTCAAGGAATATGCCTTTGATGCGGTTAAATTAAGACATCTGCTCAATCAGAATTTATCCAATCTTGGCATTGTGATTTGGTTTTGCACGAAAGCCAGACGCCTGGAATATCAGAATGGTCGCGGTATTAAAATTCAACTCGAATCCATCAGGGACAAAGGCCACTCCGGTTCGATTTTGGCTACCCATGTATATAATTGCACTTACTCCCATATAAACCAAGTATTGCGAGATTCTCAAGTCCCCTTAATTTCGTTGAAACATGAGATCACCGAAATGACCCTCCTAGAAATTCCAGATGAACTTCAAGGGATCGGGATGACCGTGATGTGCGGACCTTTCTTTTCATTCATGCCTTTTCCGTCAACCAGATATCATACATTAAGCCATGTACGCTACACGCCTCACAATTACTGGATCGACAATTCATCAAATTTTGATGATCCTTATGATATCCTGAATCGTGCGAAAAAAAATAGTCATGCTATACATATGCTCAAGGATGCCCAAAGATTTTTCCCCTTGCTCAGCCAATCTCAAATCGTCAATTCTATGTGGGAGATAAAGACAGTGCTTCCCTCAAGTGAAGTAGATGATAGTCGCCCTATTCTGCTTAAAAAGAATTACGGCATGCCAGGTCTCACTTGCATCCTCGGCGGAAAAATTGACAATATTTACGATGTTTTCGATGAGCTCGAAGGAGAATTAAATTGACCGTATCTGACGTCTTTGTCTCTGTGGTCGCCCCCATCAGAAACGATGCCGAAATCATCACAGATTTTATTACCGATGTCATGAAAGTGCTTGAGGATAATTACACCAACTATGAATTAGTTTTGGTGGACGATGGATCCTCAGACGGTTCCACTGAAAAAATCACGAATTCCTTAACACACCATTCTTGCGTTCGGTTAATTTGTCTTTCAAGACACTTCGGGGTGGAAATGGCCATATCCGCAGGACTCGATTCGGCCATCGGTGATTTTGTGGTGGTGATGATGCCCAATGATGATCCGCCCGCGGAAATCCCGGAAATGGTTTCGATCTGTAAAAGCGGCACGGGAATCGTAACCGGTGTCCGGATTACCCGTTCAGGTGACCCTTATTGGTCCCGGATAGGAGCAAAAACATTCTATTGGTACATCAATAAAATCGTAGAATTAAACATCCCGGAGAATTCAACACTATTCCGGGTATTGAGCAGACAGGCTGTTAACGCAATCACCCAAGTCCGTGATCGATATCGGTATATTCGATTAATATCAAATTACATTGGTTATTCGCAAATTGAATACAAATATACAGCCATCAATCGTTCAAACCGGAAAACGTACCGAAGTTTAAAACAATCCATCAATCTCGCTGTGGATCTGGTTGTTGCCAATTCCGCCCATCCTCTTAGGATTGTGAGTATTATCGGGCTCATCGCCGGTTTGTTGAACCTCCTTTATATTACTTACGTGATTGGAATTTATATCTTTAAAGAACAAGTAGCGGAAGGATGGGCGACCACTAATTTTCAATCCGCGGTAATGTTCTTCTTTATCTTTGTGATCCTAACGGTCCTGAGTGAATATGTAGGGAGGATTCTGGAAGAAACCCGTCATCGCCCCCTTTATTACGTACTTGAGGAAAAAAACAGTTCCGTTATGGTAGCGAACGCAGACCGAAGAAACGTCGTGGATTCGGAACAGAAGAGGGAAGGATGATTTTCCCGGGTGAATGGCAGTTACCTGAATTTTCTGTTTATGAATTTTCCCCAAAAAAAAATAAAATCGCCATTTGCGTATTCACTCTTAACGAAGGTGAAAAATTCCAAAAACAAATTCAAGAAATGGCACCACTGGCTGAAAATTACGACATCCTTATTGCGGATGGCGGATCAACGGACGATTCGACGAACGCCTCTTTTCTCTCATCGAATCAGGTAAATGCGCTTACCGTTAAGACCGGCAAAGGGAAGCTTAGTGCACAGATGAGAATGGGCTTTGCCTATTCATTAATCCGGGGATATCAAGGGATCATTACCATTGATGGAAATAACAAAGATGATGCACATGCGGTGAATTTATTTGCCCGTGCCCTGGTAGAAGGCTTTGATCACATCCAGGGCTCAAGATTTATTCCCGGAGGACAGGGTATCCATACTCCCTGGATACGCCACTGGGCAATACGATTAATTCATGCGCCTTTAATATCCCTGGCAGCCGGAATTAGGTACACGGATTCAACGAATGGATTTAGGGGTTACAGCGCAAAGTTTCTTCTCGACAGAAATGTGAACCCCTTCAGGGAGGTCTTTTCAACTTATGAATTGCATTATTACCTGGCTATCCGGGCTCCGAGGTTGGGTTACCGGGTCACTGAAGTGCCTGTGACAAGGAGGTACCCTAGCCGAGGAAAGATCCCAACAAAAATAAGCCCACTGCGAGGAAATTTATTGATTTTGAAAATACTGCTAATGGCGATTATGGGTAGATATAATCCATGACGGTTAATGCTCTTATTGGAGCGACTGGATTTGTCGGAAGCAACCTTTTGAGACAAGGTGATTTTACCCACGCCTACTCTTCTTCGAATATTCAGGAAATCAACGACCGCTCGTTTGATCTAGTGGTCTGTGCTGGTGCCAGAGCTGAAAAATGGAGAGCCAACCTTGATCCCATCAGCGATCTCAAGAATATTGAAAACCTTATATCTCATCTTGGAAAGATCACCACGAGACAATTCATTTTAATTTCAACTGTAGATGTCTACCCGAATCCTCGGGGGGTTGAGGAAGAGTCACTCATTTTTGCCGATCAGCTTGCCCCCTACGGGAAACATCGTTATCAACTAGAGAAATTTACAAGTGGGCATTTTCCCAATCATACGATAATTCGATTGCCAGGGCTTATCGGGAATGGATTAAAAAAGAATTTTATCTTTGACATGCTCCATAACCCTAACGCTCTCACCCTCACACATTGTAAAAGCAGGTTTCAATTTTATAGTCTAGATACCCTCTGGGAGGATATCCAGCGGGTTCTAATAAGCAAACTAAAATTGGTAAATTTTGCTACTCCGCCTTTGAGCATCGAAAAAATCGCCAGGGAATGCTTTGGGACGAAATTTTCAAATCTGTCATCCCAGCCACCTGTAGTCTATGACGTGCGGACATGTTTCGCAAGGATCTTTAATCTCAAGGGGCATTATATTTGGACTCCAGAAATGGAAATAGAATCGATTAGGAAATTCATCAAATCTGAAAGAAAAGCTAAAAGATGAAACTTGCAATTTCCAATATTGCCTGGCAAATGCAGGAAGATGAACAAATCCACAGGCTTCTGAGAGAAATGGATGTAACCGGTATTGAAATTGCCCCCACCAAATATTGGCCTAATCCAACCTCGGCATCCAACTCTGAAATTGATGAGGTAAAGTTTCGATTCGAGGCTTCAGGATTTCTTATCCCAGCTGCTCAAGCACTCCTCTTTGGTCATCCGGAACTAACACTTTTTGAGGACGAAGGAACCAGAAACAAAACTTACGATTACTTTGTAGAGCTAAGTCATCTTTGCTCGACTTTGGGCATTTCCACAATGGTTTTTGGTTCTCCAAAGAATTGCCAAAGAAATGGGATGTTACTGAATTTATCAATGCAGATTGCTACAGAATTCTTCTTAAATTTAGCAGAACAAATTTCTTCCCTGAATGTTACATTCTGTATAGAACCAAACCCTGAAGAATATGGTTGCGATTTCATTGTCAATTCTGCCGAGGCATTATCGCTTGTTCAACAAGTGGACCATCCGAATTTTCGTCTACACTTGGATACATCAACCATGTTTCTGAAAAATGAGAATCCCGCAAAGATTATCCCTGAATGCCTACCTTACCTGCAACATTTACATGTGAGTGAACCTTTCTTGGGGTTAATTGGAGATGGTCAAAATTATCACAAATCTATCGCTGAGAGCCTTCATCAATTTGGATATGAAGGTTGGATCTCCATCGAAATGCGATCGGGATTATTACCGTCAAATCGCGATGCAATTCGTCGAGCCGTTGACTTTACCAAGGAAACCTACTTTGGAAGTTAAATTAACCAATCATCTTCAAGTAAATGAAGAATAAAGGAAATGATTCAAAATACCACGCGTCATGCACATATAAGGCAAGGAGTAAATCAGTGGTGGCTCGAGATACCGCCAAACCCATCATTGAAATACCAATTGGCGCAATTGGATGATTATTCCGGTCTTAGACGCAGAGATTTCCACTGGAATCCTCCCGTCTCCCTCAGCTTGCATGCCCGTGTTTCAGGCGCAAACATACCCGGTACCTGGGGATTTGGTTTTTGGAATGATCCTTTCAGCTTCGCGCTGAGGTTGGGAGGTATGGCTCAGGTTTTTCCGGTTCTTCCTAATGCCGCTTGGTTCTTTTACGCTTCTCCCGAAAATTCCTTGTCATTTCGCAATGACAAACCATCCAACGGATTTCTTGCGGTTGCGTTTAATTCCCCGCGCAAATCTCCAATTCTGATAGCTCCTGAGCTTGCTCTATTTCCTTTGCTAGCCATTCATTCGTGGGCAAAAAGGATTCGAGAAAAGTTGAGCAGAATTATAGGCGAGGAAAGCATTCAGCTTGGTGTGGATGTAACTCAATGGAATTATTACAGGTTGAATTGGAAAACGGACAGAGTTGAATTTTTTATCAACTCTGTTCCTGTTCTAATTTCTCCCATTTCGCCGATCGGTCCTCTGGGGTTGGTCATATGGATAGATAATCAATTTGCCTCATTCAAACCTTCCGGGGAATTAAAAACCGGGGTTTTGAAATCTTCAACCCCGGCGTGGATGGATATCGAGGAACTGGAAATTAGAAACGAGGAGTAAACACTTCCTCCATCCAGTCCCTAGACCGGTGGCCAATACTGAATGATAAGATCGGGTAAAACAATTCTTACCAGAGTGTCCAGAAGAATTCCCAAAATCAATAGACCGCCGTACATGCGGTTATGGTAAAAAGCGAAGCCGGAAAACCACGTTGGCCAAAATAGCCATTCCTTTGGAGGTTCTGGCGGACGTGGCTTTGTCAGCACGGCCACCACCAGAATTGCTCGTTTGATGGCAAAGAAAATTATTAACATGATGGGGGTATAGAATTTAGGCACGAAAACAAGATAAACGATCACTGCATAGGCAATAACTACGACTGCCATATTCACATAACGTGCGCCTTTTTCTCCAATTGCAACTGGTAAAGTAGTGACACCCTTCCTTTTATCATCGTCGAGTTTATCGATATGCTTTCCAAGATTTATGCTCACAACAGTGAGTCCAAATGGAACCCCCGCCAGAACAATCAACCAATCCCATTGACCCGTCAGGACCAGGTAAACTCCTCCGATCATGATCGGTCCCCATATCAGGAAAATGGCTAATTCCCCCAGGGCAAGATGCTTGAGGGGGTAAGTATAGAAAAGGAGCGCCAAAGCTCCCAGCGCAAACAACCCAATCACAGCCGGATCAAATTGAGTGTACCAAAGTGCATACAATCCTGAAGCAAACGCGATTGTCCCGCTGATATAGAACCATTTAAGTTGCGTCTTGGTATCCCAAAACCCCTGAACCAAAGGATGGGCGCCGTATTGTGTTCGAAAATAGTTGTCCGAATCAATTCCCCTCGAGAAATCTGTATAGTCATTAAGAATGTTATTGGTGCCATGGGCTATAAACAAACCCAACGTCACGATCAGCCAGGGAAACCAGGGGAATGGCAGTCCATTTTCTGAAAAGTACCTCCAAGCCAGCAAACCGGAAATGATGCAGGAGTAAATGGTTACCGTAGTAACTCCTGATCGCGTGGCGATAAACCATTTGGAAATGACGTCCAAAGCATCCCATTCTTCCTTTGTATCAATTTTGACCAAAGTCCATAAGGCTTTACGCCACATGGGAAAATTGATTTTCATTTGCAACTCCTCTAGTGAAAATTGTAACTTTATTATACAACCTATCCCGCCTTTGCTAGAAAATAAAATAACCTCCGAGCGATTACTCTCGGAGGTCAAACAAACAAATTCCTTGTATTTCAATTAGCGCCAAAATGCTGGCAGAAAAACCCGTATACCTGTATCAAGCATCAATCCGAGCATGAACCAAAGTCCAAAAGCGCGGTTATTGATAAAAGAAAGAGGCGCAAAATACAACGGCCAACCACCCTGCCCGTCGGGGAAACCTTCAGGTCTGGTATCCGGACGCGGTTTAAGCAAGGCAGGATATACCTTGAGAAAAGTTGGAACGGCGAAGAAAACAACCAACATGATCGGTGTGAAAAATCGGGTAAAGACCAATACTGTTACAAAAATATAAGAAAGCACCATCATGCTGAGAACGGCGTAGCGCGCATTGGTTTCACCGATCAAGACAGGCAATGTATGGATCTTCTTTTCCTTATCCGGCTTTATTTTATCAATGTGCTTTCCGAAAATGACGGTGGTCACACCCAGCACATAAGGAAGGCTTGCCCATACCACGTTCCAATCCCATGTTCCAGCCAGGACATAGTACCCTCCCCCGATCATTAAAGGTCCCCACACGATAAGGACGGCCAGTTCTCCCAGAGCTATATATTTTAGCGGCCACGTGTAAAAGAGAACAAAAAAAGCACCCAGACCGAGGAGGATCATGATGTTCCTGTCCCAGCCGTTGTATGCAATAAGAAGAATTCCAAGCGCTGCGGCAATTGCGCCGGTTACTGCGGTGTATGTCAATAGCTGGGTGGTGGTCATCAAACCATCTGCTACAGGCTGCGGTCCATACTGGGTGCGAAAATAATTATCCTTATCCACACCTTTTTTGAAATCCGTATAGTCGTTAAAAAGGTTGTTCGTCGCATGCGCCATGATCAAGCCAAATGCCAAGGCTAGCCAGGGGAGGAATTGAAAAGCGCCATCTCTAACCGCAAACAATCCCGCCAACGCAGCGGATAAGAAGGTCATGATAAGCACCGCTGCACGAGTAGAAATTAACCATTTGGAGACAAGGTCTAATTGGTCCCATTCCTCTTTGGTAACGGAAGGGATGATATTTAAAGCTTTTTTCCACATTGCGAAGTTCATAATTAGGTTCCTTTCATAAGAATAAAGAGTATGAAAATTATATCAGCCAATATGACATTAAACACTGGAATTATCATGATGTTGCGGAATATAATGCCTCAACCATTAATTTCCAACCCAGGTAAAACTGTTGAAAAATCGGAATCTGACCATTCTTTTCGTCACCCTGGTTGTCGTTATGCTCGGATTCGGGATAATCATTCCGATCTTACCCTTTTACGTTGAGCAATTCGGCGGCGGCGGTAAGGAAATGGGATATTTGATGGCGATTTTCTCGGTGATGCAATTCATTTTTTCTCCGATCTGGGGGAACCTTTCCGATCGATTCGGCAGGAAACCGATTCTCATGGTGGGGATTTTGGGAAATGCCATCAGCATGATCATATTAGGTTTGTCCAACAGTCTGTGGATGCTTTACCTATCCCGTGGGCTTGCTGGAATACTCTCTTCTGCCACGCTCCCAACGTCCATGGCTTTCATCAGTGATTCGACCAGTGAACGCGAACGTGGCGGCGGGATGGGTATTATCGGGGCAGCAATGGGTCTTGGGATGGTGCTGGGTCCAGGTGTCGGTGGAGTTATGGCACAGATTTCACTCACGGCTCCTTTTTATTTTGCGTCGGCAGTATCCTTTGTTGCCCTGTTTCTAGTTTGGATATTCCTTCCCGAATCTCTGCCTTCAGAAAAACGGATTCACACCAATCGAATTCAGGGACCTCAATTCAGGAAAATGGTTGAAGCGCTGTCCACACCGATTGGATTTTTATTAATTCTGGCTTTCTTGCACAACTTTGCGTTGACAAATTTTGAAGGAATCTTTTCGATGTACTCAATGATGAGATACAACTACAACGAGGTCACGGTTGGTATTATTCTTACTTTCGTGGGACTTGTTTCCGCCATCGTTCAAGGCGTCCTGACGGGACCCGCCACACGCCGTTTTGGAGACGTTCGGGTTATAAAGGTATCCCTGTTTGCAAGTATATTTGGATTCTCATTCATGCTGCTTGCAAAAACCCTGCCTGCTGTCATACTTACTGCTGGATTTTTTGTGCTTGCAAATTCGATGCTTCGGCCAGGAGTTTCATCTCTTATTTCGAAAAGGTCACCGTATCCCCAAGGCATGGCGATGGGACTGAATAACTCGTATATGAGTCTAGGCAGGATCATCGGCCCATTATGGGCAGGATCGGTCCTTGATCTGAATGTCCTTTATCCTTTCACAACCGGAGCGATCATTATGCTGGCTGGATTTATTGCCAGTTTGTTTTTCTTAAGGACAGACAGTATCAGCGAAGAAATCCCCGTCATTAGCACTTGATTTTCTTATTACCAGTCATCCAGCAAAAAAAACTCCATCACGTTACAGGTGATGGAGTTTTGGATCATGGATTAGACTTCACTGGTCATGATGAATAAAGGTTTCATTTCGAAATTTTCGTATTTTGGCCGATAGCGTTCCTTATCATAGAAGTGATCCACATCCACCAGTTTTTTATGGCTGGTTACGACATCCAATGGAACATTATCATAACGGCCGTTCTTAAGGACTACCAACCGGCCGTGAATCCCCTTCAAGCGCCAGATCCAAAGCCAAGTTACCAAAAGCCATGGGAACGATCGAATCGATGGCATCGGGATCTCCACCGCGAACCATGTATCCTAATTTTTGTTCGATCACATTGACGGACTTTCCTTTGTTATGTTTCGCCGGACAATTCTCTTATCCTACCCGCGACAAGATCTCCAATACCACCCAGTTTGGCGTGCCCATAAGCATCGGTGGACCGATCCGCAAAGACCATCTCCCCGCCCTCAAACATGGCACCTTCCGAGACAAGAACCACGGAATAATGGCTTGGATTTCTATTCCTGTCATAAAGCAGAAGCTGGGTCAGTTTTTCGATATCAAATTTATACTCGGGTATGACGCAGCGGTGAGCGGCTCCAGCCATGGTCGGCAGCATGGCTGTGTAACCTGCATAACGCCCAAAGACCTCCAGAACCAGGAAGCGCTCATGGGAGCCGGCGATGGTTCGCAGGCTGTTCGTCAGGGATATGGTCCTCGTTACACACGTGCTGAAGCCGATACAGTAATCCGTTCCGGGGACGTCATTATCCATAGTCTTGGGGATGGAGACGACTTTCAAACCTTCCTGATACAGCCTGACCCCATAACTCAAGGTGTCATCACCACCGATGGGAATGAGGTAATCCACACCCAACCAATCGAGGTTTTTCAACACTTCTGGTGTAAGGTCGTTTTCTTCCGCGTTATATTTATCCTTTAAATGAACCGGCACATCGTCCTTTTTAATTTTGCTCGGTTTGGTTCGGGATGTATGCAGAAAGGTCCCACCTGTTCTCCCAGCCCGGTTGACAATTTCCTCGGTAAGAATTTGATAATTATTGCTGTTGTCTGCATCCTTTTCACGAATGATCTCTGTGATTCCCGCCCACCCCCTCCGCAGACCAATAACCTGGTACCCTTCACGGAGTGCTCGAATGGTTACTGCGCGGATTGCCGGGTTAAGGCCGGGAACGTCCCCACCGCCTGTGAGTATTCCAATAACGCCTGATTTCTTCTTAGCCATGATGCCTCCGAAGCAATTATTTTACAACCAACGGATTATACAACCAGGCGCAAAAAATTGCACGAAAAGATTGTGCAAATCGAAGGTTCATCTACCATTTTTGTTAGGGTTAAAGCCGACCACAGCTTCTTCGATTTTTGGCGCGACACAAGTCAAATCGATTAAGCCATCACAAAAATCACGCCGATGATTGCCTATGACAATTCCAGGTACAAGCGTTGATGTATGGCGCCGGGTGGAGATGTCCTCCAGATTGCCATGATCCGAGGAAATAAATATAATCCCCTCGTCAAGATTCCAGGACTCCACCAGACCTCCCAAAACCTGATCAATGACTTCGATGAGCTCAACCGCCTTGGTCATTTCCTGGCCATGCCCAGCATAGTCACTCGCCCAATATTCGAACATGGAAAAATCGAATTTCCCGGCCAACTGAGCAAGTAATTGACCTGCCTGGTGCGGTTGAACAATGGGTGCATCGTTGTATCCAAGCATCGTTCGCCATCCCTCCCCGGTAAAATCCGCGGACATGGCTTCCTGGCGGTAAAAATCATACTTAGTAAAAAGTGGAAGACCCGAGGATGTAACCGCCAAAGGAATCGCAGATAATAGACGTTTGCCACTTTCCAACCCGTGGAAATAACGTGGAGGATACGCATTGAGAAGTGCCGCAGTTTTTCCTGCTCGTAATAGCCTCTTGAATAGATTGTCTTCCCTGATGATTTCGGCAATCCGAGGATTTGGTTTTGGGCCATAGTGTTCGCCGATCATCGCCGGCACATTTAACCCAGTCAGCAGGGCTGCCTGTCCAGTAGCGGATTGAGGCAGACCCGCTACTCCCAGATTTGGATCAAGAGGCACCAGAGTCGCTCGAATCGATTCGGCCGGGGCAGTCGTCGCGAATAGTTTTTTCCCGCCGAGCAAGGTATCGAGACTTGGGGTATTCGCATGGGAGAAAGGGTTGATATCTGCGGATCATCCTCTCCCAAACCGACGCCATCCAAAAAAATGAATAAGACACGCATACCATTTATTCCAGTTGACTTGAATTATTTCCTGCGCAAAAGAAAATACGCCGATGGATGGATGTTTCTTTCGAAGCCATCCTTTCGAGAAACCAAGTCGAACTCAGCCAGGATTTTTTCAATATCCTTGGGAAGCAATCCTATTCCTCCTGACATTTCAGACTTGTTCAAAAACCCATACATGAGCCACATCGCTTGCGGGGCGCATACACGTTTCAGTTGAAGAAGATAATCTTCTTTACCCTTAACGTTTAGGCTGTGAAAGCATCCAAGGTCGAGGACGAAATTGAAGGGACCGTCCATCCCATCCAGGCGGGTCACATCCGAAACGCGCAAATCCGCTGTGACTCCTGCAGCCTGGACTTTGCGGCGAGCTTTGGATATGGCATTCGCCGCAAAATCGACGCCAGTGACCTGCCAGCCATTTTTCGCCAGGGTGATGATGTTCGTCCCGGTTCCGCAGCCGAGGTCTATCGCCCGACCGGGTTGGTTGCTTCGGATAAATTCCATCAATTCGGGGGGAGAGATTCCACTATCCCATGGCGGTCGTATGAAATACCATAAATTGAATAATATCCTTCGAAAAAACCTCATCTCGATTCCTTCGACCGCCGTTATACCTGAACAATGAAATTTGAAAACAGGACTAATTAAGGGAGTGATTCGCGTACGTGATCGACATCCAGGCTACCCACCTCCCGCCAGACTTCGTTTCCATTTTCATCGAAGAAAATGAACGTCGGCGTGTATTGGAAGCCATAATTTATTGCCAATTCCTTCCCAACCGGTTCCTGGATATTGAGCCGGATGATATCAAGTTGTCCGCCAACTTCGGTTTCGAGCCTGTCCACGACAGGCTTCATCGCTGTGCAGGCTACTCAGTAGGGAGATTGAAATTCCAGCAGCACCGGTCTGCCCGCGCCGATCCGAGCCTGGACATGCGATGCCGCATCCGACAACGGAGTTTGTGTAGGCCGAAGTACCACCCAGGCAACTGCCAGACCAGCAAAGATCATTGAAAACGCGATGATCTCCTGGATACGAATTCCCTTCCTGAAAAGCAAAAAAGCCAGCATTGCCAAGAAAGCAACCAGAATCAGGAAAAGGGAATACTGATTGAACACCGATGCCATGTAATACTCCTAAATGGGGTTTTATGACAATCCACACTTTGACAATTAGCCTGACATCTTTTAGAATCGGGCAGGCTTGTTACATATATTAATCAGGACAGGAAGGTAAATTCAATGAAAGAGTATACCACCGAGTTTATCCGCAATGTCGCATTAGTAGCACACGGCAGCGCGGGAAAAACCATGATGTCGGAGGCGTTTTTACATTTCAGCGGGGCGACCACGCGACTTGGAAAAATCGAAGACGGCACGACGACTTCCGACTATGACGAAGAAGAAATCAGACGGAAAATTTCCTTGTATACCAGCCTGATCCCGGTCGAATATCGAGACCATAAGATCAACGTATTGGATGCACCAGGATTCACTGATTTCGTCGGGGAAGTGGTCAGTGCGCTATCCGTAGCGGATGGCGCCATTATTCTGGTGGACTCCGTTGCCGGGATGGAAGTGGGGACGGAAGTAGCCTGGCGTTACGCGGACGAATTCAACCTGCCGCGTTTTGTGGTGGTGAACAAACTGGACCGCGAGAATGCAAATTTCGCCAAGGCGCTTTCCACTGTGGAATCTTTCTCTAGCGCCCGTCTTGTGAAATTGCAAATCCCAATCGGCGAAAAACATGATTTCAAAGGTGTGGTCGACCTTGTCTCCATGAAAGCCTTCATGGGAGATGGAAAGACCGTGTCGGATGTCCCTGCAGAATTTAAGGCTGCAGCGGATGAGGCTCGCAATCAGCTCATCGAAGCAGCCGCGGAAGGGGAAGATGCTCTTCTTGAAAAATATCTCGAAAGCGGTGAGCTGACTCAGGAGGAACTTTTACGCGGGCTTAGAAATATCATCCGCAACGGAATCTACATCCCTGTCCTGTGCGCTGCCGGCGGCCATGAGATAGGTATAGCTCCTCTGCTGAATTCAATCATCGAGTTGATGCCTTCTCCCGCAGACAAGCCGGTTGTCACAGTCCAGGGAAAATCTGGCGATGAACCACTGCCGGTCTCAGATACGGGACCTGTTGCGCTTTACGTTTGGAAAACCAATGCCGACCCTTTCGTCGGAAAGATGACCTACTTCAGAGTCCGCTCTGGAACCATCAGCTCGGATGTCCACTTGATGAATACCAGCAAGAACGCTGACGAACGAATGGCTGGGCTGCACATCCAGCGGGGAAAGGAAAGCATTCCGGTAAAAGTCGCTCATGCTGGCGATCTGGCAGTTGTTGCCAAGCTCTCCGTTACTGCTACATGCGATACTCTGGCGGAGAAAACCCACCCAATAACCCTGCCTGTCCCGAAATATCCCACCGCGTTGTTCCAGGTGGCGATTCACCCAAAGACCATGGCGGACGCTGCAAAAATTTCCCCGACCCTTACTCGTTTATGCGAAGAGGATATGACTCTTACATGGCACAATGAGAGGACCACCAGTCAAACCATCCTTCAGGGGATGGGCGATCAACACATCGACGTGGTCATCCATCGCGCGCAGACCAAGTTCCAGGTGGGGCTTGTCACGGATGAACCGAAAGTCCCCTATCGTGAAGGGATCACCCGTAAATCGTCCGCCATGTACCGGCACAAGAAGCAGACCGGCGGATCGGGTCAATTTGGAGAGGTGCATCTGCGCATCGAACCTTTCCATGACGGAGATTTCGAATTCACCGACGAACTGGTCGGGATGAACCTCTCGAAGTCTTATCTGGCGCCGATCGAGAAGGGGATCCGTTCCACGATGGAAAAAGGCGTGTTTGCGGGCTACCCCTTGAGCAATGTCAAGGTGATCGTTTTTGACGGCAAAGAACACCCGGTCGATTCCAAGCCTGTCGCTTTTGAAACTGCCGGACGTGAAGCATTCAAACTCGCAGTCCATGACGCCGGTCCGGTTTTATTTGAACCCATCATGAATGTCAAAGTGGTTGTACCCGACACCAACATGGGTGACGTCATGAGCGACCTGAACACCAGGCGAGGACGGGTGCAGGGGACTGAATCCGAGCGAGGACACACAGTCGTCATTGCCCTGGTCCCCCTGGCGGAAATGCTTCGTTACACCACCCAGCTTCGCTCCTTCACGGGCGGACGCGGGTACTTCACTATGGATTTCGACCATTACGACATAGTCCCCACACACCTCGCCAATCCGATTATGGAAGCTCATAAGAAGGAATTGGAAGCGAAAAAGGAAGAATGATCCGAGTACAGAAAACAGGGAGCGCGCTCCCTGTTTTTATTTGAATTCCATTAGAAATAGCCTAAATACTTGACAATTTAGACTTAACTTGTATAATTTGTATAAAGAAATTCATAAATATTGTGGAGAGCCGAATTGTATCGTTGCTTGTGTCTAAGGCGGGGTTTGTAATCACCGCCCATTGAGAAAATCTGCAGCCAATTGCTGATGGACGGTGAGCAAATCCCGCATGCGAAAAAATTATCCGCATGGCGTTTGTACGCCGTCCTTTTGCTTCTCCGAGCTGGAGAGACAATGCAATTGGCTGTATTTATTTTACAGGTAGGGCACTATGAACTCAAGAACACAATTTGTTGACCATACAGCCATAAAGGTTAACCAAATTTCTATCATCCTGCTCAACATCACGGCGTTCATTTTTGATGCGCCTTGGTTGGCTTTGATGACCGCCTTGTTTTTGCTGGCTGGGACATTCATTGGGAAACCCGGTTTCTTATTTTTCTACAGTAAGGTCCTTCATCCTTTGGGACTCGCCAAACCGAGTGTTCATGAGGATAACCCCGAACCGCACCGGTTTTCGCAAGGGCTCGGTGGAACGCTCATCCTCGCTGGCAGCCTGGCGCTCATGGCTGATGCAACCCTTATCGGATGGACCTTAATCTGGCTTGTGACAGCATTAGCAGCGCTCAATGCATTTGGCGGGTTCTGCGTCGGTTGTTTCGCGTATTACTGGCTGGCGCGATTAAAAATTCCAGGTTTCAACAAGCTGCCTCCTGAAGGGACTTTCCCCGGGATGCGCCCAAAGGAAATGGAGGCAAATGAATCCTGAAATTGTCAGCCGGATTTTGTTGGCAGTAACAATTATTGGCGGCGGGGTGATTGTTTACAGTCTTATCAACAGGCAAATTTTAGTTAGGAATGACGGAAAAATCTCCCAGTTTCCATCCTATAAGCAAGGTATTCCTGCCATCCTTTACTTTACAACGCCGACATGCGCTCCCTGCAAGACGATCCAAAGACCAGCGCTAAAGAAACTCAAGGATTCACTCGGTGAGCGCATACAAATCATTGAAGTCGATGCCAGCACCAATACAAAAATGGCATCCACATGGGGCGTGTTGAGTGTACCCACCACGTATGTTTTTGATGAAAAAGGCCGCTCGCGCTATGTAAATCATGGTGTGGTCATGGCTGATCAATTATTCCAGCAACTAGAAATTGAGGATTATTCAATATGAAAATCGCTTCCAACGTTACAGAGTTAATTGGCAATACACCGCTTGTACGGCTAAACAATGTTACTTCCGGAACGAAAGCAGATGTGGTCGCAAAACTCGAATTCTTTAATCCTGCCCACAGCGTTAAAGACCGGATCGGATTTTCAATGATCGATGCGGCCGAGAAAGCAGGTCTGTTGACCGGGGATAAAACGATCGTCGAGCCCACCAGCGGGAACACTGGCATCGGTCTGGCCATGGTCGCTGCAGCCAAAAGCTACAAAATCATTTTGACCATGCCGGATACGCTATCAAAGGAACGACGCATGCTCTTGCGAGCTTACGGCGCGGAATTGATACTGACTCCCGGTTCCGACGGAATGGCAGGTGCCATCCGAAAGGCGGAGGAAATCGTGGCATCCGACCCAAAGAAATACTTCCTTCCGCAGCAATTCAAGAATCCTGCCAACCCCGAAATCCACCGTAAAACCACTGCTGAGGAAATCTGGCGCGACACGGATGGGAAAGTGGATATCCTCATCTCAGGTGTGGGAACCGGTGGAACGATCACAGGTGTTGGCGAGGTCATCAAATCCCGAAAACCTTCTTTCAAGGTGATAGCGGTTGAGCCGGATGCATCCCCGGTCCTTTCAGGCGGCGCAAAAGGTTCTCATAAAATACAAGGGATTGGAGCCGGGTTCGTGCCGGATGTGCTGAACACCAAAATTTACGATGAAATCATCCGGGTAACAGACGATGATGCGCTGGAAACCGCGCGACGGATGGCACGAGAAGAAGGCCTGCTTGTTGGAATTTCATCCGGAGCAGCAACCTGGGCGGCTCTTCAGGTCGCAAATCGACCCGAAAACGAAGGAAAAATGATCGTTGTGATCATCCCTTCCTTTGGCGAACGCTATCTTTCCACGGCGCTTTATGCCAACCTGGCAGATTAACAGACAAAATATAATGATGCAGATTTATTGGAGGTACGATTGGCTTCACTTGAATTATCAACCAGAAAGGTGACCGATCCGCTTAGGAGCATGGCTTCATTTTTCACATCCATAAAACGGGACATTGATTCAGTTCTGGAACGCGATCCTGCTGCGCGGTCCAAGCTGGAGGTGTTCCTGGTTTACTCGGGTTTGCATGCCATTTGGATTCACCGGATAACACATTGGCTGTGGATCAACGATGTGCGATTCCTCGCACGCTGGTTCTCCCAGGTGGGGAGATGGATGACTGGGGTGGAAATCCACCCCGGCGCCAGATTGGGAGATGGCTTTTTTATCGATCATGGAATGGGGGTCGTCATCGGAGAAACCGCAGAAATTGGAGCTGATGTGACCATCTATCACGGCGTCACCCTCGGGGGCACCAGCCTTGTGAAGGGAAAACGTCATCCCACCATCGGTGACCGCGTAGTGATTGGCGCAGGAGCCAAAATTTTAGGCGCCATCGAAGTCGGCGCAGACAGCAGAATCGGCGCCAATGCCGTGGTGGTCAAGTCGGTGCCAACCAATTCGGTTGTCGTCGGTGTGCCCGGACAGGTCGTTCGCAGGTCCCTTTTACACACAGCAGGCGATGCGCCGGACTTGAATCATACCTCCCTGCCCGATATAATTGGGGTAACGCTGAAGGAATTGCTTCAGCGGGTGGAGCACCTCGAAACGCGTGTGGATGGACATGCAGTCGAAACCCCCCATCACATCCATGCGCCTACAGATGAAGCCTGGGATGGACATGACTTCATGATTTGACCTTAGAAAAAATGCCAACACTTACATTGCCTGCCTTGATGAAATATTACGTAAATGATCATTCTGAAGTCCAGGTTTCGGGGAGTACTGTTTCTCAGGCTATTGATGATTTGACGAAACAGTACCCCACCATCAAGCCACACATAATGGATAACCAAGGCAGGCTGCGCAGGCACGTCAATCTGTTCGTCAACAAGGAAAATATCAAACAATCTCAAGGGGATGGACACACCCATCCAGGAGTCAGATCTTATCATTCTGATGCCCTCCATTATGGGAGGTTGAAGTAGAATAGGGGGAGTGATCACCATTGCCACCCACTTACATGCCTATGTTGCCATTTTTGTCACGTGAAGAAATCCTGCGTTACTCCAGACACCTGCTCATCCCTGATGTAGGACTCGAAGGGCAGCGAAAACTAAAACAATCCTCCGCATTGGTCATTGGCACCGGAGGGCTGGGTTCGCCTGTCTCGCTTTACCTTGCAGCGGCTGGCGTCGGCAGAATCGGCGTGGTGGATTTCGATATTGTGGATGTCACTAACTTACAAAGACAGATCGTACACGGCACTTCCACAGTAGGGATATTGAAGGTGGATTCGGCACGCCAACGTCTCCTGGACTTGAATCCCCTCATTCAGGTGGACGCAATCAACGAACCCTTCACCTCGGCCAATGCGATGAATATCGCGAGAAATTACGATATCATCATCGACGGCTCTGACAACTTCCCCACCCGATATCTCAGCAACGATATTGCTGTATTCCTTGGAATACCTAATGTGTTCGGAGCCATCTATCGATTTGACGGTCAGGCAAGCGTCTTCCACGCTGCCCAGGGACCCTGCTACCGGTGTCTGTTCCCCGAACCGCCTCCTCCTAACATGGTACCTTCTTGCGCTGAAGGCGGCGTCCTGGGAGTCCTCCCTGGGACTATAGGCTCGATTCAAGCCACCGAGGCAATAAAGATGCTTCTGGGGATTGGATCAAGCCTGGTGGGACGATTACTGCTCTATAACGCCCTGGACATGTCAATCGAATTCGTCACCCTCCAAAAGAATCCCAAATGCAGGGTGTGCGGGCCTGATGCGGATATCAAAGAGTTGATCGATTACGACGAGTTTTGCGGGGTTCCCGGGCGCGAAGCCCATGAAGGATCTGCGGGCATCGACTGGGACATTACTCCGGTTGAATTATTTGACGCATTAAAATAATCCCCTCCCCCGCTGCTGATCGATGTCCGTGAACCTCACGAGCAACAAATTGCGTCCCTGCCAGGTGCCATCAACATGCCTCTGGGTGCGATGGCTGCCCACCTTTCAGAGTTGGACTCCGCCAGGGATATGGTTCTTTTCTGCAAAGCCGGCACCCGGTCATCCCGTGCGCTTGAACTTCTCGTCAGCGCAGGTTTCAAGCGGGTGAAAAACTTGAAGGGTGGTTTGAACGCCTGGGCAAAAGAGGTCGATCCGACCCTTCCAATCTACTAGAAAGAAAATCCCCGGAAATGAACTGCAGAAATTCGGGGATTTTTTCTAGACTGGATAGGCTCTTTGATAGGCAGCAATGATCCGATCCCAGACTTCATTGGTCTCCGTGTCGATGCTCATTCTCGATCGGTCTGCTTCATGCCACGCGATAGCACGGCGGACGCCTTCCGCCCAGGACACCTCACAATGAAAATCCGGGACAAACTTCATTATTTTTGAATTATCAAACACAGCGCTGTTTGACTTGTCACCGATCAGACTGCCGGTGGCAGCTGGCCAATAGGCAGCGATTAGGTCGGAGGGGATATGCACAATGTTAGGTTCAACCCTCAAAGCATCAAACAACTCATAGTAAATCTTATTCCATGATAAAACCTCATCGGATGTGATGTGAAAGGACTCTCCGATGGTTTTTTCATTTCCAATCAAGCCTAATAACCCCCTGGCGAAATCCCCATTCCAAGTTAAGACCCACAGTGAGGTTCCATCTCCAGGAACGATTAGTTTCTTTCCCTTTTTTATTCGATCTACGACTGTGTAGGGATGTTGCCAGCTGCCAACGCTCAATGGAATCTGAGACGGACCATATGTGAGAGATGGACGAATTATCGTGACTGGGAATCCATTCTTTCGGTACTCCTCCATCAATCGATTTTCACACGCGATTTTATCCCTGGAGTATTGCCAAAACGGATTTTCAAGCGGAGTATCTTCGGTTATCAAGTAGTTCGCAGGTGGTTTTTGATAGGCACTGGCTGAGCTGATAAACACGAATTGCTTGGTTTTCCCAGAAAAAAGTTCGATATCGCGCTCAATATCAGCTGGAGAGTAGGCAATCCAATCCACAACTGAATCAAATTGCTGATCGCCCAGGGTATTTTTCAAACCATCCAGACTGCCATGCACATCTGCCCGTATAAGCTGCGCGCCAGCTGGCAATGGATATTTCCCAGATAGCAACCGGTTCAGAATGAACAATTCATGTCCCCGGGCAAGAGCAAGCTCGGAACATGCTGAACTAATCAATCCGGTTCCACCAATGAATAACACTTTCATAGTAGCTCCTTTATCCTTAATCTCTGTTCAGCCCTCGCCCAACTCAGGGATCGGTGCAGGGATATTTTTTCGATTCGCCATAAATCCCTCGACCCAGAAAACAATCAAGGCCAACCAAACGATTGAAAAGCCAATCAATTGGTCATGGGAAAATGGTTCGTCATAGATAAAGACCCCGATCATAAATTGGATGGTAGGGGCAATAAATTGCATCAACCCTATCATGACCAAAGGAATTCTTCTTGCTGCTGAAGCAAAAAACAAGAGTGGAACTGCAGTCACAATCCCTGCACCAACCAGGAGAATGTCAGTTTTTGGACTGCCCTCAAGAAACGCCCCCTTTCCTGTGATTCCCAAATAGGTAAGGAATATCAAGGCAGGGATAAATAAAATTCCTGTCTCAAGAGTGAGTCCATGGAGTGACCCCAAAGGGGCAATTTTCTTGACCAATCCGTACAAACCAAAAGTAAATGCAAGCGCCAGGGCAATCCAGGGCGGGCGACCATAAACCAATGTCAGATATGCTACCCCAAGTGCAGCCAAGCCAACCGGCAGCCATTGGAGCGGACGAAGCCGTTCGCGAAGAAATATCACTCCGAGCAGTACACTTAACAAGGGATTAATATAATAGCCCAGGCTGGTTTCCACGATGTAACCAGCGTTGACCGCCCAAACATATGTGAGCCAGTTCACCCCAATGAGAAGCGCAGCAATGGAATAAACACCCAAAACTCGTTTACTGGCAGCCTCCACTCGGAAGGTATTAAATTGTCTGGTGAAAATAACTGCTGCGATAAGAAACAAGAATGACCAGACGATGCGATGTCCTAATAGCTGCAACGCCGGCACAGAAGAGAGTTGTTTCCAGTAGATGGGAAACAAGCCCCATATAATATATGCACCAGCCGCGAACCAAATACCTTTGTTTTTCATCCACTTCTCCCAAAGCCTATCCATATTGCATCCGGCAAGTATACACCTTCCAATAACAAAAGAACCTGCCTTGAATATCGGCAGGCTCTCAGCAACAATTTGAGTTACTTCAATTCAACTGTGTAGCCTTTTTTCTCGATCGCTGAAATGATCTGGCCTTCGGTTAAACAAGTGTCATCATAGTCAACAACCACTTGTTGTTTATGGTAACTAGCTGAGATGTTAAAAATCCCTGGGAGTTTATCTTCAATACTCTCAATGATCATGGGGCAGTTCGCGCACTTCATGTCCAAAACTTTAAAAACCTTCCTAGCCATAATACCCTCACTGGCTGAAGACTATTTGTCCAGTGTACATTCCCATTGAACAAGTAAACCTCAGAACTGAACCGGCTTCCTGGGGAGGAATCTCAATGGGAACAGACCCTGTTTTTGGAAGGATGGTCTCCACGCCTAAGGCGGGGATAACAAAAGCGCGTGAACAAGAAGTCGTATTTTCCGTGACCACGTTTAACAACACGGCGACACCTGCCTTGGCATATAAGGTCGCCGGGAAATAACCGTCATTTTCAGCGGATAAGGTCAAATCTCCATCGGAAACGACCGGAGCAGCATTACTCATATTTTGACTCAGGTTGGCAGCTGAATAAGGATTGCCCATCAAGTTAAGACCGGATTCAATCGTAAAAACACCGACAATCAAGACAACTACAGCGACAAAACGCATGAAGGCTTTTTCCAGCCTGGATCCAAGCTCCGTGGCCATAAATGCCACAACAAAGAAGATCGGCATGGTACCCAATGTGAAGGCAAACATGATCGCCGCCCCTTCAGCAGCGCTGCCTGTGGCGAGGGCTACAGCCATCATCGCCTGAGTGACTCCGCATGGAATAAAAACTGTCAGAGCACCAAGGACAACGGGGGTGAAGTAATCCATCTCCGATTTTGACTTTCTGCGGATGTATCGTTTGACTGAGTCCGGCGGTTCAATCACAAAATAACGGAAGATGGGATGGACATTTAACATGCGCAGGCCGTTACCGATCATAAATATGCCGATGGCGATCAAGAGAATGGCTCTCAAAGTCGAGTTGAGCGAAAGCACAGAGCCCAACGCACCCAGCAATAATCCCAGCAGAGTGTATGAAATCAACTTGGCGATAAGGAATAGCACGATGGAGATCGCACGATGGGATTTTCGACTTATCGGCGAATCAGAAGTCTTTGTTCCCTGCCCACTCTCCTGGGAAAGGATATCCTGTTCGAGCTGCCGTCCAATCGAACTCGCCAGCAGTCCTCCTTGTACAGCCAGACAGCTTAACCCTCCCGTGGTGAGACCAGTGATAAACGCTACCAGGTAGGGATTCATTTAGCGTTTTCCTCCATCCCAGACAACGAAGGGCATATTGATCACAACCCCAGGCTGGGCAATGGTTACTTCACCAGCTTGCTCCGCCTGAACGATTTCAGTCGTTGATTTTAATTCACGCGCATTGGCAGGGTCAACCCAGGTCACAACGCTCAGTTTGCGTAATGGAGAATATCCATCACTACCAGGTGGATTGTCAAACACATCTGCCTGGAATCCCAGCGGTCCCATACCGGTCAAGCCATTGTCAAACACATAGACATTCGCCAGAGCAGTATCAGGGACATCGGCAAGTCCTGGAACTTCAAGCACTGGTGAGTTCATCATAGTGGTAAGAAGGGTCGCAATATCTGCATCCGATGCTTCTGTGTGGACGAAATAGATTTCCTTGCCATCCGCATAAGCTTTTCCCGCAGGAAGTTCAGCCATTGCAGGACCAGATTGCACAGGTGCGCAGGCAGCCAATAAGACAGGAAAAACCATAACAAAAATAAAAAAACGACTAAAGTGATTTCTCTTCATAGGTAAATTCTCCTAAATTTTGGCTTTTCGTAAACGAAGGCTGTTCGATACAACAAAAACGCTGCTGAAGGCCATCGCCCCCGCTGCAAGCATGGGGTTCAAATACCCCAAGGCCGCCGCAGGAATAAGGATGATATTGTAGAAAAACGCCCAGAACAGATTCTGCTTGATGGTATTCAGCGTTTTTCGAGATATGGCAATTGCTTTACTAACACCATGCAAATCGCCACTGATGATCGTCACGGGCGCTGCCGCCATGGCCACATCCGTGCCGGTGCCAATGGCAATTCCGACATCCGCCTGCGCTAGTGCGGGAGCATCATTCACCCCGTCTCCAACCATGGCCACGATCAGGCCTTTTCCCTGCATGGCTTTCACCTCGGAGGATTTTCCGTCAGGCAAAACTTCAGCCAGTACCGTGTCTATCCCGACCTGATTCGCAATGGCTTCGGCGGTTTTCTTGTTATCGCCGGTGATCATGGCAACGGTCATACCCATATCACGCAAATCGGAGATTGCGTCCAGCGAACTTTCTTTTACCGTATCGGCAACTGCTATGACGCCGCTGATTTCACCATCGATAGTGACCAACATGGCAGTCTTTGCTTCGGACTGTAGCCGGTCCACACTGGAGGCAAGGCTATTCAGGGCGATGCCGCGGTTGGTGACCATCCTGAGGTTACCAACCGCCACAGTATGATGGTCGACAACTCCTTCGACACCCAGACCCGCTTCTGCTTTAAAACCTGAGGGAGTCACAAGCTGCAGGTTTCGGTTGGTGGCTTCAGCCCAGATCGCTTCCCCAAGCGGATGCTCGCTCCCTTTCTCAACCGAGGCAGCCAGGCGCAGCACTTCATCTTCAGGAAATGCATCCGCGGAGATAATATCCGTTACTGCGGGTTGCCCCTTGGTGATGGTTCCTGTCTTGTCAAGAATTACACTGTTCACTTTGCCGGCACGTTCAAGCGCCTCGGAATTCCGAAATAGGATTCCCTGTTCGGCAGCTTTGCCAGTACCCACCATCACGGCGGTCGGGGTCGCGAGTCCCATGGCACACGGGCAGGCGATCACCAGAACGGCCACCATATTGGACAGCGCGCGTGTTAGCTGGTCCACATCGGAATTGATCGGCAACGGAGGCCCAAAAAAGTACCAGGCTCCAAACGTGATGGCAGCGATGAGAATCACCACCGGCACAAAGATGGCTGAAACCTGGTCTGCCAATTTCTGGATGGGCGCCTTGCTGCCCTGTGCCTCTTCGACGAGGCGAATGATTTGAGCCAGGGCAGTCTCTCTTCCGACCTTGACCGCCTCGAAGCGGATCAACCCCAGCTTGTTCAGTGTTGCCCCGATCACCGGGTCGCCGGGATGTTTTTCAACCGGCAGCGACTCACCGGTGAGCATCGATTCGTCCACCGAGGACCGCCCCTCGAGCACCACTCCGTCCACCGGAATTTTTTCTCCCGGCCGAACGATCACCACATCCCCGACTTTCACGTCATCAACCGGGATGTCCGCCTCGAGTCCATCCCTAACCACCCGGGCGGTTTTTGCACGTAAACTCATTAATTTCTTTATGGCCTCGGAGGTGCGACCCTTGGCTCGGGCTTCAAGATACTTGCCTAGAATAATCAGAGTGATTATGACGGCGGATGTCTCAAAATAGACGTGCCCGGGAAGCAGGTCGAGCATGATTATTACAGAGTAAAAATAGGCCACCGAGGATCCCAAGGCGACCAGGACGTCCATGTTCGCCGAGCCGTTCCTCAGGGATTTGTATGCCCCGACATAATACTGCCGACCTACATAGAACTGCACGGGGGTGGCAAGTGCGAACAGCAGCCAGTCAAACCACCATTGCGCCTGATGCATGCCTCCCATGGCAAAGGACATGGCGTCATGTCCGGGGATATAGAAAAATTCAGGCAGAAGACTGAAATCCTTGCCCATTGATAATATGAACAAGGGGATGGTAAATGCCAGGCCAATGATCAAGAGCCTGCGTTGTTCGAGAATCTCAGCTTCACGCGCTTGCGCTTCTACATCCTCTGCGTCGCCACCCAATTCGATTGCTTCAAACCCAGCAGCAGAAACCGCCCTTCGAAGCTCGGCTTGAGAAACAATCGTAGGCACATATTTGATTTTGGACTTGCCGACTGCGTAGTTAACCTGAGCCTCAAGCACGCCATCCATTGCCAGCAATGCTTTTTCCAGCCGGCGGGCATCGTTATCGTCAGCCAGACGTTTGATGACCAGCTCTGCATCTCCGGTGGCGACGCCATACCCAGCCCGTTCCACCCGCGAAACAAGATCAGGCAAAGCCAACAGGGACGGGTCAAACTCGACGGAGGCGCGCTCGGACGACAGGTTGACATTGGCTGAATTTACGCCATCCAGTTTTTTCAGGTTTCGTTCAACGGTCGCAACGCAATTCGCACAGGTCATGCCCGTGATGGGTAGAGTGAACTGCTTCGATTCGGCCATTTTTCACCTGAAGGAAAACAACAAAGAAAAAGGTAAATTGAATTGATAAGGATGGTTCAGGCAGCCACTGGATAATTGATATCCTTAAGAAGTGATTTGATCGCTTCCTCGTTTGCTGGTGCATCAAACTCGATCTCCACCTTCTTTGTTTCTGCGTCAGCCTTCACGCTTTTAATGCCAGCCAGGTCGGAAACTTCTGTCTGGATGGTGTGGACGCAATGCCCGCATGAAATGTTTGGAACAGAATAAGTAACAGTGGTCATTTTTTCTCCTTAAAAATGCGTTCGGATTTTGGATGGATATCTTTATACTTTTGTTGCAGTCTCAAAGACGTCCGTTATTTCTTTCAAGACACGTTCGCGTTCTTTGGGATCGTCTCCCTTGATCGCTGTTGTCACGCAGGAATTTAAGTGATTTTCAAGGATTCCTGTGGTGACTTTGTTCAACGCCGATTGGACCGCCTGGATTTGCCTGATGATATCGATACAATAAGCATCATCATCCACCATGCGGATGATGCCTCCCAGGTGTCCCTCGATTGTTTTTAGCCGTTTGATTGTTTGATCATCACGCATATACGTTGTCCCTTCTCCATACCCCCCCCAGGGGGGTGGGGTATGGAGATTATAGCGGCTTATCAGATCAATGTCAACTTGAGATATCCATTATCGACGGTAGATTCTCGCCATACAGAGAATCCTATTCGGATTAATTGGGGTTATTGAGTAAAATTACCACAGAAAGGAAAATTCCATGCCTCGGACCGCGTTAATCACCGATACGGATGCAAGCATTCCTCTCGCATTGGGTGAAATGCTATCCGTCCGTCAGGTTCCCATCAATATCCAATTTGGGGAAGAAAGTCTTCGGGCGGTGTATGACATAGATGATGCAAAGACATTTTCCCGGATCGACGCCACTGGAAAACTCCCCACCACTTCCGCCCCATCCCCGGGGCAGTTCGCCCTTGAGTTTAAACAAGCATTCGATCAAGGAGCGGATGCCATCCTCTGTTTTACAGTGAGCAGCGAGGTGAGCGCCACCTATGCTGCGGCTGTGACTGCCTCCAACGATTTCCCAGGCCGGGATATCACGGTAGTGGATACCAGAAGCCTGTCCATGGGTCAGGGATTTCAAGTACTTTATGCCGCAGAAGCGTTGCAGAGGGGTGCATCCAAGGACGAAGCCGCTGGTATTGCCAAATCGGTAGGGGAAAGAACCCACTTCTTCGCTGCTTTGTCCACTTTGAAATATCTAGCAATGAGCGGGCGCGTCGGTCATCTCGCGGCAGGATTCGCCAATCTGCTTAATGTAAAACCAATACTAACGATCCAAAACGGAAAGCTGGAATTATTGGAGCGAGTCAGGACTCAAAATAAAGCCTGGGCAAGACTCCTGGAACTGACAGGGGAAAAAGCAAAAGGTCACTCGATCGAGCGGATGGCCATTGCTCATGTGGCCGCTGTTGATTCGGCGCGTGAATTCGAATCCCTGCTTCGAAAGACTATGACCTGCCCGGCTGAGATACTCCATTGCGAACTTACTCCTGGATTATCTGTCCATTCGGGAGCAGGACTTGTAGGAGTCGGTTTCGTACTCAGCAAATAATATTCGAAATCAAGTTTGAGCGTTAACCAAGAGGCTGGCCAAAATTCTTTTTGGCCAGCCTCATTTTTTTTCCAGATTTATCCAAGCAACTATTCACCAAGAGATTGTTGAAACTCAGCCCTGAATTCTTCAGCAGTGACGTAACCAAACCATTTCTTGATGACCTGACCCTGTCCATCCACCAAATAGAATTCCGGTTGGACACGGAAACCGAAATCCCGTTTGAACTGTTCTGTAGCGGGATCATCAGCATCCAAAAAAGCAAAATTGATTTTCCCGGAATATTCAGCTTCAAGCCCGTGCACGACGGGTGCCATTGAACGGCAGGTGCCTCAGGTAAACCTGAAGAATTCCACCAGCGTCGGGCCACCCGAAGTTAAATTAATCGTAGCAGGGTCTGTTGCAACCAACTTGTCGCCTCGGGATGTTGCGACCATTATGGGTGCAGGCGCTGTAGCTGACTCAGAGATGTTTGGGACGACAGTATCCTGGGATATCTGGTCATTGGCTGGTGCTTCAACCGTTGTCTCTGCTACAGGTGCAGAGCTTGAGTCATTACTTGCGGTTGGTGCACAGCCAGAAATGATTACAGCAAAAACCATGACCACCATCGGGATAAAAAATCGCGTCATAGTGACTCCTTGAGAGAATTAGTCAATTCTTACCCAATTTCATTAAAATATTATGAAAGATATTAATATAACCATTAATGTCCACTTTGACTGAGTTTTACACCTACGATATACTATGGACGTCAGTTTAAAAAATTAACTTTCCAGGAGAGATTCCTTTGTCCTTTAAACTAACATACTCAACAATGTACAATCCACCAGACGAATTGCATGCTGACTTCGATGCTTCTTTGAAGAAGTTGAAAAATCAACTGGGAAAAGAAGTTGCCATGTTGATCGATGGCAAGGATGTCCGGGCGGAAGAGCAATTCGAGGATCGGACTCCCATCGACACGAATATGGTACTGGCAGTGATGCAAAAAGGTAATGAGAGACATGCTGAACTTGCGCTTGCTTCAGCTCGAAAAGCATTTCCGGCCTGGAGTCACACCTCCTGGCAGGAGAGAATCAAAATCCTTCGCAAGGCAGCCGACCTGATCGACGAACGTCTGACCGAACTCAGTGTGGTCATGGCCATGGAGGTCGGGAAGAACCGTATGGAGTCGATGGGCGATGTGGCTGAAACTGCCGACCTGATCCGCTATTCATGCGATCAGGTTGAGGCGAATAATGGGTTCATCAAACCGATGAACAAAGATCCGCTGCCCAATCATGACTCGACGAACATATCTGTTCTTAAGCCGTATGGCGTTTGGCTTGTCATCAGTCCCTTTAATTTTCCATTCGCCTTAACCGGCGGACCCGCTGGTGCTGCGCTTGCAGCCGGTAACACCATCGTGATCAAGCCTGCCACAGACACACCTTTCATAGTCCGTTTGTTGGTCGATTGTTTCAGAGATGCAGGTATACCGGATGGTGTGGTGAACTTTGTCACCGGTCCCGGAAGGACCATAGGCGCTGCTCTGGTAAACAGCCCCGAAGTCGACGGTGTCACCTTCACCGGCTCCTACGATGTGGGTATGAAGTTGTTCCGCGATTATGCCAACGAAAAATGGGTCCGTCCGATAGTGCTCGAGTTGGGAGGGAAAAATCCGGTGATTGTCTCACGGAATGCGAATCTGGAGGACGCTGCGGCAGGCATTGTCCGGTCTGCTTTTGGACTGCAGGGGCAGAAATGCTCCGCTGCCAGCCGGGTTTACATCGAATCTCCAATCTATGACGAATTGGTTGGAAATCTCAAGGAACTCGCTGAAAAGTTGTCCATCGGTGATCCGACTGACCGAAAAGTGTTTCTCGGTCCGGTTGTGAATAAATCATCCTATGAGGATTTCCAGAATTTTTGCAGTGAACTCGGGCAAGCGGGCAAATTCCTTACAGGTGGAAAAGTGCTTAGAGAAGGCGCACTCGCCAATGGTTTTTTCTGCGCACCCACCTTCGTTACGGATGTCCCCATGGATCACAGGCTTTGGAAATCTGAGATGTTCCTACCAATTGCCACCATCGCCAAAGTTAATGACCTTGAGGAGGCGATGAGATATGCCAATGATGTAGATTACGGCCTGACCGCAGGCTTTTACGGCACTGAAGAAGAAGCGCAATGGTTCTTCGATAATATCGAAGCCGGTGTCACCTACGCCAACCGCCCGCAGGGTGCGACCACTGGCGCATGGCCGGGATTCCAGCCTTTCGGCGGCTGGAAAGGCTCAGGTTCATCCGGAAAGAATGCCGGCGGTGATTACTACGTCCAGCTCTATATGCATGAGCAAATCCGGACATTGGTTCGGGCAAAATAGTGAACCAACGAGCGAGCTAAATCCCCTTCCCTGTCGGGAAGGGGATTTTATAACATTATACGAATCACAATTTTTCCTGTACAATTTGGGAACAGGTATTGTGCATTTTCGAGAATCCTTAATGGAAGATGATCTCCGACCCAGAATTGGAACCTTTTTTATCCTGATAGGGCTAGGGCTCCTGGCATTGTTCGTCGGGTCGGATATGGCCCTGCAGGCAGATTTTTGGTACTTTCTTGGGTCGATCGGCTGCATCGGGTTTGGCGCTTATCTCAAGCTTGTCTCTTCTCGAGAGAAAGGACCCAGTCAGCGATTTAGCAGCATTCGCAACTACAGAGAGAAACGCAGGAAGGAAAAGGAAGCCAAAAAGAAGGCCAAGGAAGAACAGGCTAAAAAAGCAAAGTCCCAAAATCAAAATGGATGAACTCTTGGACTCTTCTCACAACCGTCCGGTCACCGTAACCATCCTAGCCATTCTCGTGTTATTAATCGCGGCGACCAACCTTATCCGGTTTTGGGCTGCCATCCAAAATTGGGAAACACTGGTTTCTATCGGAGTTAGTCCCGGACCTTGGTATTTCGCCTTGACAGGGTTGGTTTGGGGATTACTCGGTGGTTGGTTGGTCTGGATCGTTTGGAGCGGGCGCCCGGGATGTAAAAAAGCAGTAATTGCTCTTTCGGGGCTTTATTTTATATATTATTGGCTGGACAGGCTGGCTTTTCGAAATCACATTCCACCACAAAATACGCCATTTATTGCAGGATTTGGAATCCTGGTAGTTTTTTACATTGTTTTCACCTTATTATTACCATCAAATCAGGAATTTTTCTCGAGGAATTATGAGCAATAATTCAAGAGCAGAGCTTCTAAAAAAATACCGCGCATCTTCGAGGCAGGGTGGCGGGACAGAGAGAATCCAAGCTCAGCACAGCCGGGGAAAATTGACTGCCCGGGAACGCCTCGATCTGTTGCTGGACAAAGGCTCCTTCCGCGAAGTGGACGCATTTGTCCTCCATCGTACCAACGACTTCGGTCTTGAGGATCAGAAATTCCATAGCGACAGTGTGATCACAGGCTGGGGAACAATCGAAGGCCGCCTGGTCTATGTGTTTTCTCAGGACTTTACGGTTTTCGGTGGTTCTCTAGGCGAAGTCCACGCTGAAAAGATCGTAAAAATCATGCAGATGGCGATGAAGAACGGCGCCCCTTTGATCGGATTGAACGATTCGGGCGGTGCTCGCATCCAGGAGGGGGTGGTGTCCCTGGGTGGTTACGCGGATATTTTCCTTCTGAATACTTTAGCCAGCGGTGTTATTCCTCAAATCTCAGCGATTATGGGTCCATGCGCGGGAGGAGCCGTTTATTCTCCGGCGCTGACCGATTTTATATTTATGGTCCGTAATTCTTCTTATATGTTCGTCACCGGACCGGACGTGGTTAAAACAGTCACCCATGAAGAAGTCTCTTTCGAGGGCCTGGGAGGGGCAAGCGTCCACGCCGAAAAATCCGGCGTGTGCCATGTCGCCGTTGACACCGAAGCGGACACGCTCTACTTAATCCGCAAGATGCTCAGCTATATGCCGCAGAATAACATGGAGGATGCACCATTTGTTACACCTGCCGACGATACGCTTCGCATGGATGAAGCTCTCGACACGATCATTCCGGACGATGCAGGCAAACCATACGACATCAAGGAAGTCATCAACATGGTTATGGATTTTGGATCATTCTTCGAGATCCATGAAGGATATGCCCAGAACATTGTGGTCGGGTTCGCAAGACTGGGAGGCCATTCGGTTGGAATCGTGGCCAACCAACCGGCGGTTCTGGCCGGCGTGCTGGATATAGATGCCAGCGAGAAAGCAGCCCGGTTTGTTCGATTCTGCGATTCGTTCAATATCCCCCTCGTAACCTTCGAAGATGTTCCTGGATTCCTGCCGGGGACTATCCAGGAACACCATGGAATAATTCGCTCAGGCGCAAAATTGTTGTACGCCTATTGCGAAGCAACCGTACCCAAGCTCACTGTGATTACACGAAAAGCCTATGGTGGAGCTTATTGCGTGATGTCCTCCAAGCACATTCGGGGCGATGTGAACCTCGCATGGCCTTCCGCTGAAATTGCCGTGATGGGTCCAGACGGTGCTGTGAGCATTATCTTCCGCAAGGAATTGGCGGAAGCGTCCGACCCGGTCGGTCGAAAAGCGGAATTGGTTCAGGAGTATCGTGAGAGATTTGCCAGTCCCTACGTGGCTGCTGAGAGAGGCTACATCGATGATGTGATCCAGCCTCGTGAAACTCGTCCCCGCCTGATCAATGCGCTGGAAATGCTCCAGAACAAGCGGGATGCAAACCCTGCCAAGAAACATGGAAACATTCCGCTTTAGCGCTTAAGCCACCGAGGAAAAATGTTCAATAAAGTATTGATCGCCAATCGAGGGGAAATCGCCGTACGCATCATTCGTGCCTGCCGGGAATTGGGCATCGAAACGGTGGCCGTGTTTTCAGAGGCAGACCGGAAAGCGCTGCACGTGCGATATGCTGATGAAGCCTATTTATTGGGTCCCGCGCCATCCCGCGAATCCTATCTCCGCGGTGACCGGATCATCTCCATCGCGCGAAAATCCGGCGTGGACGCCATCCATCCCGGGTACGGATTTCTGGCAGAACGGGAAGATTTTGCATCCGCATGTGGAAATGCAGGTCTCATTTTTATTGGCCCTAAACCGTCTTCCATCGCAGCCATGGGAGATAAGGCGGTGGCTCGCAGCACGGTGCTCAAGGCGGGTGTACCCGTGGTACCAGGTACGGAAGATGTGGGGAACCTGAGTGACGAAGATTTACTCGCCATTGCCCCAAAAATCGGGTTCCCGCTACTCATCAAAGCAACTTCCGGCGGCGGTGGAAAAGGGATGCGCGAGGTCAAGTCCATTGAAGAAATGCCTGCCTTGATCCAGAATGCACGCCGTGAAGCCGAATCTTCTTTTGGCGATGGGAATGTCTACCTCGAGAAGCTTGTTGAAGGAGCACACCATATTGAGATCCAGATACTCGCTGACCAGTTTGGAAATGTGTTGCATCTTTTCGAACGCGACTGCTCCATTCAGCGAAGACACCAGAAGCTGATCGAAGAAGCGCCATCCACATTCCTGGACGATGAATTAAGACGGCAAATGGGCGAAGTTGCCGTCAAGGCTGCCCAGGCTGTGGATTACGAGAATGCGGGGACAATTGAATTCCTGGTGGACAAGGATAGGAATTTCTTCTTCCTCGAGATGAACACGCGTTTACAGGTGGAACATCCCACCACAGAAATGGTGACGGGCATCGATATCGTCAAGGAGCAAATCCGCATTGCCCGTGGACGACAACTCACCTACTCTCAAGAGGACATCCGTCTCAATGGCGCTTCGATTGAATGTCGTATCAATGCCGAGGATCCCTATAACAACTTCATTCCTTCCACCGGAAAAATTGTCCAGCACATCATCCCCAGTGGACCAGGCGTTCGAGTGGATACCGGCGTTTATTCCGGATTCGAAATCTCCCCCTATTATGATCCCATGATCGCAAAGCTGATCGTGTGGGGTGAAACCAGAGGCCAGGCCATCCTTCGGATGCGGCGGGCGTTGGAGGAATACCGGATCATCGGCGTGCGCACCAATATTCCCTTCCACATGACCATGATGGATTCCCCCCGCTTCCTCGGCGGTCAATACGACACCCGGTTCGTTGAGGAACGATTCTCCATGCAGGAGAAAAATGGTGACCGAGAGCATTACGACGAGATCGCAGCGGTCGTCGCCACACTTGTTGCGCACGAGGCAGCCGAAAGGTCAGCCCAATTTGTTACGCGCAATGAGCGCGACACCAGCAACTGGAAATGGGTCGGGCGCTGGGAAAGAATGCATCGGTAGGTTGGCTGATTATGAAATATTTGACTACCATTGACGATAAGGAATTTCTCGTTGAAATTCTCGATGAGAAACATGTCAGCGTGGACGGCAAGATACTTGACGTAGATTTTTCAACGATCAACGGACAGAGGGTATTTTCACTCATCATAGACGGGAAATCCTACGAATCGCATGTCAATCCCTCTGATGAAGGCTGGGAAGTCCTGTTGCGGGGAAAATTCTATACAGCCCAGGTTGAGGAGGAGCGTGAAAAACGCCTGCGAGCTGCTGCTGGCGCCAGGGTTATGGAAGGTGGAGAATACCATCTTAAAGCTCCCATGCCGGGTTTGATCGTCGCCGTTATGGTTGAAGATGGCATGAAAATCGAAAAAGGGCAGGTGCTGATCGTTCTCGAGTCGATGAAAATGCAGAACGAACTAAAATCCCCGCGAGCTGGAACGATCACGAGAATAAAGGTAAAACCCGGAGAAAGAGTTGAGCAGAAGGCAACATTGTTGTCCGTAACTTAATGGCACATTGTCGAAAAGCCCAATCATGAATACCAGCGGAATCGAAATCGAAACAAAGTTCCTCGTCCGTGATCTGAAGAAAATCGAAACGCGCCTCCAGGCCATGGAGGCGCGACTTGTTCAACCTCGCCAGTTTGAGAAGAACCTTCGTTTCGACCTGCCGGATAGTTCGCTTAGGAAATCCTACCGTGTTTTGCGACTTCGGCAGGATGAAAAAGTTGTACTGACATATAAAGGTCCTGGGAGCGAGGCGGTGGATGGAATTCGAGCCCGCGAGGAATGGGAGGTCACTGTCAGCGATTTTTCGACCATGCAAAAAATCCTGGAATCTCTGGGGTATGACATCCAATTAATATATGAAAAATACCGCACCACATACCTTCTCAAGAATTCACACGTCATGTTGGACGAAATGCCATTTGGTTTCTTTGTAGAGATCGAGGGGGAATCGCAATCGGATGTGCTGACCCTGGCTGAACATCTCAATTTGGAAAAAGGCGGCGCAATCCCTGATAGTTACCAGGTGCTTTTTGAAAGGGTGAAGGCTGCACTGGGACTATCTTTTCGGGATTTGACCTTTGAAAATTTCTCAAAGATTGATGTACCCGAATCCGCGCTTGGCGTAAGTTTTCTCCGACTGAGATCTATTTCGTCAGAGCCGGCTGAGGACCCGGCGCACGAGGAATGGGTCCAAGATCGATTCGCAGTAACCCCGCTTTTTTGACCCAATTTACAGCCGCATCATATTCCGAATCCGTTATGGGACGGTTGATTTCGGGGAAGGTTCGCCCAAGGCTCGGAAAATACCGCCGCATAAGGTGAAAATAGGTGTAGGGGGAAATGTCTTTCGCCAGATATCGTGCTATCTCCTCGGTCCCAGCCAGATTCCTCGGAAGGACCAGGTGTCTGATCATCAACCCATGCTTGGCAATCCCGAAGTCATCCATGATCAGATCGCCCACCTGCTTGTGCATTTCATAGACAACCGCGCGATTGATCTTTACGTAGTCTGCAACACGAAGGTACCGGTCAGCGGCTGCCGGGTCTGAGAAGCGCATATCGGGGATGTAGATATCCACCACGCCGTCCAGCAGCTTTAAAACTTCCACCGAATCATAACCATCCGAATTGTAAACCAGGGGAAGAAATAACCCCGCCTTGATGGCTATCTTCAACGCCGCCAGGATTTGTGGAACCACGTGACTGGGTGCGATTAAATTCAGATTGTGACACTCATGGTCCTGAAGCTCCAGCATGATGGCTGCCAGTTGCTCGGGTTCCATGTCGATCCCATCGTCCGAATCGCCAATTTCATAAGGTTGGTAGAATTTGAACTTCATCGGAAGGCGGCCAAAGAAAATTGTTCCGGAACCATTCGTTCCAACAAGTGGTGCTTCCTCCCCCATATCCACACCATAGCTCGTGACGCGAACACGTGCCCCTGTTTTACAGATGCCCTGGTCACCTCCTTTTAGAAGGCGGTTAACCCCGCAGTTTCGCGCACATACATCGCACTTTTCCAAATGACTATACGCCGCTTGCGCGCGCTTATCAATGTCAGTTGTACTAAGGTTAAAGTAGGCAGGAAAAAATGGCTTCATGAATGCACCGGTACAACTATACAGAAAGGCTGGTTTTTCTGCAAGCCCCCCAATTACCCATATCAGGAAAGGGTATCACCATACCAAACCAAATGCCTTACTTCGCCAGTTTCTCCAGTCAGTTTTTTCAAGGTGGACCTAAAATCCAATTCCGATCCGCTGGTAAAATATTCCACTGTCGAATTATTGCTTGCGCCTGAAAGTAACTGCGCGGATGCCAACACACGCTGTGTCTGGCGTGCCACTGCCGGAGCTGGGTCGATCACCCTTACTTGATCCCCGCATATTTGCTCGATAAGTGGGATCACGAACGGATAATGGGTGCAGCCAAGCACCACTGTATCAATCCCTTTTTGCAGCATGGGGAGGAGTGCCTCTTCAAGAATTTTACGTGTCTTGGACGTATCTACTTCGCCCAGCTCAATTTGCGCCACCAGTCCCGGGCAGGTATGCTGCAGGACGGTGACCCCGCCGCTCGCAAATCGCTCAACGACTGATGCATACAAAGCTCCCTGAAAAGTTGCAGGAGTGGCCAGAACCCCCACGACACCTGTTTTTGTTTGCTCAGCAGCAGGTTTGACTGCAGGTTCCATTCCTACAAAAGGGATTTCCGGGAATTTTTCCCGCAAATCATGTAACGCTGCAGCGGAGGCAGTATTGCACGCCACGACAATAATTTTTGAACCCTTCGATAGCAAGGACCGGGTAATCCCTTCAGAAAACGTCCTGACTTGATCAACTGGTCTCGAGCCATAAGGGACATGGACTTGATCCGCAATATAAAGTGCATTCTCATCCGGGAGCAAAGTACGTATCTCGCGCAGGACCGACAGCCCGCCGACTCCCGAATCGAAAATTCCAATACTGGATTTCTGGGATGATGGATTCATCGATTTCCGGCTATTTTACCTTGAAGAAGCCTCCACGAATGCAAAGAAAAGCCGGCGCATCGACTGCTGATCGGTCAGCCACTCGGGATGCCATTGGACAGCAATGCCAAAGGGATGTTCGGGCAGTTCAACAACCTCAACCAGGTTGTCGGGAGAATGTCCTACAGCCATGAGACCGGGAGCAAGGTCTTTGATCCCCTGATGATGCAGGCTGTTGACCTGAAGGTTTGGTTCTCCAAATATCCTGGCACTTCGGCTGCCCTCATCCACCTGAACTGGATGAGCAATGGTAGTACGGGGAATATCCGGGTACCAATCGTGTTTCAACGCCCCCGGAAGTTGATCTGGAATATGAGTGTAGAGAGTCCCTCCCAGGGCAACATTCGCGAGCTGGCAGCCCCTGCAGATGCCCAGGAAAGGCTTACCATCCTTTGAGGCTTGTTGAAACAGGGACAACTCTAGAGTGTCCCGATCTTCGTCCACCTCGTCAATTTTGGGGTGGGGAGAACCGTCGAAGTATGCCAGGCTGATATCCCCTCCGCCCGTGAACAGGATGCCATTCAATCGAGGATACAGATCGCGCCATCCTCCGTCATAAAGTTGATTGGGGATCAAGACCGGCACTCCGCCTGCCTGGTAGATGGCATCAACATACGCGGTATTAATGGCTGAAATTGGCAACTGCGACTGACTAAGCCCTTCGTAAACAGTTAACCCGATTAGTGGACGCATCTGCCCTCCAAAAAGATAAAGGGCACAGCGCGTGCTGTACCCTTTGGGATAACGAGTTCAGGCGATCAATCGAATTTCTGCTTGAGGCGGGTCGCCTTGCCGGTGCGGTTGCGCATGAAGTACAGGTTCGCACGGCGGACATGGGCATGACGTTCCACGACCACCTTGTCAATGCGCGGGGAGCGAAGCAGGAAAGTGCGCTCAACGCCTACGCCATTGCTGGCTACACGACGGACAGTGAAATCGCCTTCGTTTCCGCCTTTGCGTACACGGATGACCATGCCTTTGAATTCCTGAATGCGTTCGCGATCGCCTTCCTTAATTCGGACATGGACACTCACGGTATCGCCGGCGTTTAATTGCGGAATATTCGAGTTAACAGGAGCTTCCAGAGACTTCATCAGATCGGCCATTTTCGTAAATCCTTACCTTTTTACAATATCCTGCTTCACAGCAGTTTGATTTTTTATGCGACGTGCGATTATATCACGAATTCCAATTGGGGCAAGGTTGGATTAGTGTAATTAGAATATGGACTGATTCACCAATACATCAGCCGTTCACCCTTCGAATTTCTTTATCACGATCACAGCATTGTGCCCGCCAAAACCGAAGGCATTACTTACCACAACACGGACCTTCTTCTCCCTGGCTTGATTGGGGATGTAGTCCAGATCGCAGGCAGGATCGGGAGTCTCGTAATTGATCGTGGGCGGTAGGATTCCTTCCCTGACAGCCTGAACACAAAGGATCGCCTCGAGTGCTCCTGTGGCACCCATCATGTGACCCGTCATGGATTTCGTTGAAGACACTGGGATTGAATAAGCACTTTCACCGAACGCATACTTAATTGACGTTGTCTCGGCAGCATCATTCATCACGGTGGCCGTTCCGTGTGCATTGATATAACCGACCTCATCTGGATTAACTTGGGCGGTTTCCAATGCATTAATGATCGCCATGCCTCCACCTGAGCCATCTTCTCGAGGCGAGGTCACGTGGAAACCGTCGCTATTCGAAGACCAGCCGGCCAGTTCAGCCAGGATATTGGCTCCCCGGGCTTTAGCATGGCTTTCAGTCTCCATGACCAGTAATGCCGCGCCTTCGCCCATGACCAACCCATCCCGATTCCTGTCAAATGGTTTCGGATTCGTTTTCCAGTCAGGATTTCGGGTGATGGCAGTAGCGCGGTCAAATGCGCCTACGCCTACCGGGGTGACCGTCGCTTCTGAACCGCCGGCGATAGCGACATCGATCATCCCTGAACGGAGCATCATCCACGCCACGCCGATTCCGTCCGAGCCGGAAGCGCAGGCCGATGCCACAGAAAAACTCGGACCGCGAATGCCATGATCGATGCTGATAATTCCTGCTGCGCCATTCGGCATCATCATGGCAATTGAAAATGGGCTTACTTTTCGGAATCCCTGTTCCTTCAGTGTGTAGATGTTATCCTGCATCGACCGAAGCCCTCCGATTGCCGAAGAGACGATCACTCCGATCCGATGCGTCGATTGTTCGGTAATCTCCAAACCTGAGGTTTCTAAAGCCTCTTTCATCGAAGCCACAGCAAGTTGCTCGAACCTGTCCCTTCGGCGGGCTTCCTTGAAATCCATATAGATATCCGGATTGAAATTCTTCACCTCGCTGGCGATTTTTACGTTCCAATCGCTTGCATCAAACAAGGTGATCGGGCCAACGCCCGAAACACCGTTGACCGCATTCTCCCAGGTCTCTTTGACCGTATGCCCAAGTGGATTAATTGTCCCCAACCCCGTTATTACTACCCGGTCCATAGCGCCCTCCGCCACATCAAAATTCGATACTATATTAAAGACTTAAATCCTGCCCCAGTCAATAAAACAACAATGGGATCTTTTAGATCATTGATTACCTGTTCAAGACCGTTCCATACCAATGCAGAGGTTGGTTCAACTGAAAAACCACGCCGGGCAAGCTCATCGCGCCCTCTCAGGATATGCTCTTCATCCACCGCCACAAACGACCCTTGAGTGGATTTTACAACCCTGAGAAGCGCATCGCCTCGAACGGGATTCCGCACCTTGACCCCTTCAGCCAAAGTCTGCCCCTCTGTGACGAATCCCATCCCTGCCATGCCAACCGTGGACATAACCCACATCGGCGAACACGCACGAGCCTGGACCCCGATCATTTTTGGCATCTGGACGAATTGACCAGACTGACGGATCGCATCAAATCCACGCGCCAACCCCAGCAAAAGACCTCCCTGCCCGCATGGTGTGATCACCGCGGAAGGCATTTTACCAATTTGCTCATAAATCTCGTAGGCTGCTGTTGCATAGCCAGGGAGATTAAATGGCAGAAAGGCATGGCTTGCGTAGACTATGCCTTTTTCAGCTTCTTTCAGGACCGCTGTAGTGACATCGCCGCGAGAACCTGGAATTGGCACAATTTCTCCGCCGTACGATTCGATTTGATCCCGTTTTGGTCCCGAAGACGAGGCAGGGACGAATATTCGGGCTCGGATCCCAGCCCGTGGTGCATAACCTGCAAGTGAGGCGCCGGCATTTCCTGATGAATCTTCCACAACTTCACGCACTCCGCGTGATTTTAAAAATCCGACAATCACAGATGTTCCGCGGTCTTTGAAGGAACCCGTCGGGTTTTCATATTCGCATTTGAATGCCACCCGCCTGCCAAGTACATCCGCCCAAATCAGAGGAGTATTCCCCTCGCCAAGGGATACTGCCTCTGCGCCATCCGGCAGCCCAAAGGTATGACGATACCTCCATATCCCCGCTTGCGACTTGTCGATTCTTGTTGGATCGTAGGGGAGCGGTTCAGGAATATCGAAAATCCCGCCGCACGTCGTGCATTTATACGGCGTCCCATCAAGGGGATAAACACGCCCGCAGTTTGTGCATGCGATCGTTACCAATTTCATCAGAATATGTCACTCACCCGGTTTGGGGAAATAATCCCCCTCGACCCAGGATTCTCCAGTAGGGCTGACTTCTTTCTTCCAGATTGGCACGATCTCCTTTAAGCGGTCGATTCCATATCGCGCGGCTTCAAATACACCTGTATCGCGGTGAGCGGCTGTACATGCGATTAAAACTGTGGGAGTACGAGGATAAAGACGTCCAACCCGTTGAATAACGGCTATTCCTTGAACAGCAGGCCAGCGGCTGCGGATTTCCTCCGCAACCTGATTCATCTTCGCCTCCGCCATGGGTTTATAGGATTCATATTCCAGGTAAACCGTTTCGTGGGGGTTATCACGCGAGGTGACTCCGCGCACCATACCGGTGAATATCGCCGCAGCGCCTGTCGAATCCATCGTCACCTGGGCGATTAAAACATTGAGATCGATTTCATCTTCGGTAATCGCGACCACGGTGGGGAAAGAAATCACCATCGATTATCCACCCGAAACCGGCGGGAAGAACGCCACTTCGGCATCTGCAGGGATTTCGCTCTCATCTGCGCGATAGGAATGGTTAACTGAAGCCAAACAATGACCAAGCATCCCACCCAATCCCGGGTATTTCTCAGCAACCATGCTTTTCAATTGGGCGATGGTTGTCCCGGAAGGGAGGTCGAATTCTGTTTGGCGCGTACCCGCCTTATCCTTAAGCGTCGCAAAAAAAAGAACCTTTACCATTAATTCACCTTGTTAAAAATCCGGATTATTCATTAACGATATCGCCTGACCGGCCGCCGTGTTTTTCAACCAGCCGGATGTTCTGAATGCGCATGGTCTTTTCTGCTGCCTTGGTCATATCGTAGATCGTCAAGGCTGCCAAAGAGACCGCGGTCAACGCTTCCATCTCGACACCGGTTTTCCCGGTTGTTTTGACCGTCGCTGTGATCCTCACTCCAGGCAGAGCATCGTCCGGGATGCACTCCACGTCAACTTTGGAAAGCTGCAGCGGATGACACAACGGAATCAAATCTGAGGTGCGTTTGGCAGCCATGATTCCCGCCACCTGGGCAAGGATCAAGACATCGCCCTTTTTTATTTCGCCGGTCTGGATCAAGTCCAATGTCGATTTCTGCATGACAATTTCACCTTTGGCGATGGCGATGCGCTGGGTCTCTGATTTCGCGCTCACATCCACCATCCGTGCACGACCAGACTCGTCCACGTGGCTCAGCTTGGGTTTTGGCATGGGGGAATTATACCGTCATCCCCGGCAGCGATGTTATAATGCCGTCGCAATGGACACCAACCTCACCAGCCGGCAGATATCCAGTTATACCGTGCAGATCCCTCTCTACGAGGGACCCCTGGATCTTTTGCTCCAGCTCATCGAGCATGCTGAGCTGGACATCACCTCGGTCTCCCTTGCCCAGGTTACCGAACAATACTTGATGCATATCCGCTCGATGGCTGTTCCTCCAGATGAAATCTCAGCATTCCTGGTTGTGGCCGCCAAATTGCTATTGATCAAATCCGAGGCGCTGCTGCCGAGACCGCCTACCCGTGAGCCTGGTGAGGAAGACCCGGGTGAATCGCTGGCCAGGCAGCTGTTGATCTACAAGCGGTTCAAGGAAATGGCCATCTGGATCGAGAAACGCCAAAAGAATAACCTGCGGACCTTTTTACGCGTCGCCCCTCCTCCCAAGGTGGAAGCGAAGCTCGACCTGAGTAACATCACACTCGAAGATTTATTAAAGGCAGCCGAGTCGGCTTTTGCCCAGGAGCAGGATAAACAATCTCTCGGTACGGTCATTACTGCTCCAAAGATCACGATTCGCGAAAAGATAGCCTTGATCGCCGAGAAGCTTGGGGTGACCCCTCATGCAAAATTCGTGGATCTGATTGGGCAGAAGCCCACCCGACTGGAGGTCGTGGTCACCTTCCTCGCCCTGCTGGAGCTTGTGAAACGATACCGCGTCGCAGCCAGGCAGGAGGCATTATTCGGCGAAATCGAAATTGACCGCGCCGATGAATGGGACCAGAACGAGGAACTTGAGCTAGAATTTGAATAAGGATCGGAGCGGTTGAAAATCAACCGCTTTTATTTTGCCTGTTCCGCCAGTTAGCTGCAATCCAAAGCGCCAGGGCAGCCGCAATTGAGTCGATGGCAACATCCACCCACCAGGCATTCCTGCCGGGAACAAAGGATTGATGGAATTCATCCAGGATGGCATAGGCGAAGGATAACAACCAGGCCAGCCATAATCGCTCTCGCCTCCATTCAAATCCATGCCATAAGGCCAACGCCAGCAGACTGTAAACAACAATGTGTCCACTTTTCTTCACGACCACGTCAGCCCATGAAAAATAGGGCATTTCAGTTGATGGAATAGACGAAAAAGCGAAAATCGCAACCATCATTATCAGGGCAAATCCCCATCGCCCGAGAAAAATCCCCATTCGAGTCATTGGATGTGAGTATAACAAATACCACCCATGTATGGTAATTTTGTAGCTAGGATGTATACTTAGCATTATGCTAGAATAAGTCATTGAAATGGAGGCAGAATGAAACCACGCCATATGCTATTTATCCTTCTGGCCATCCTGAGCGGACTGCTCATCGGTGGCTGCTCGATACTTTCGCCGGCGGCGACGCCCACCCCGCTACCTACCCTGGTACTGGCAACTCCCACCTTGTTGGTTATCCCATCGGCCACTCTTCCGCCCACGGCGACACCGATTCCTGTGACGCCCACCCCCAGCCCGACGACTCCACCCCCCACACTGGCGCCTGTCCGCTTCAACTTTGCCCCGAACTATACATCCGGCTCGGTTTCGGGAACAATCCTCCCGGGGCAGACCCAGGATATCCTCTTCGGTGCAGGATCCGGTCAACTCACATTTGTCACGGCCGATTCTGCCTCAAAAACAGTTATGTTCAGTCTTTCTGGAGCCAATGGACAAGTTCTGGTTTCACCCGACCAGAAGGTCGCCAGCTGGAAAGGATACCTTCCCGCCACGCAGGACTACATAGTCAGGTTGGTGGGCGGTGCGACAGCTGAAAATTTCCAGGTCACATTCGTAATCCCTGCACGAATATCGTTTGCCAAGGGAGCAACTTCCGGCGGTGTATACACCACACTGGCACCTTACCAGGTCCAGAGTTATGTGGTCAATGCCGGCGGCGGGGTTCCTATGCTCGTTAATACCGACAATTACAATACAACCATAACCATATTCGGTGCCAGCGACGGTACCGTCCTCGTGTCGAATTGGTCAGCCACAAAAGGTCTACCAGGCTGGCAGGGGATGCTTCCCTCATCGCAGGACTATGTGATTCAAGCTATTGCGCCAGGTTCGGCTCAAACCATCGAATTAATCGTCTCCATCCCGGCGCGAATCAGTTTTGCGACCGGGGCTACTTCCGCCTCTAAGTCCGGGGCAACGGTGAAAGGCAACGTGGTGCAATACGTTGCATGGGGAGCTGCCGGCCAAACCATGGATTTGAAAGTCACGGGAGATGGTCCCGTATGTTTACTGGTTTATGGTTTCCAACTGGGGCAATGGATGTTATATCGAAATCAATTTGAAAGTGAATTCACTACAACCCTGCCCGCGTCACAGGATTACATCATCGGTGTGGTCCCATACGAAGGCACAGTGGTGAATTACACCCTGAATGTAGCCATCCACTAATTTCCAAGCCCTCGAAGAATACTTCGGGGGTCTTTTTTACTCTGGACAATCGGAATATGTATCAGCTTTCAAGCTGCAAATTCCATGTTACACTTGCTGCCGAATAGGAGAAAACTCATGAGCGAATCTGAAGTCAAAACCACAACCGAAGAAGAATCTGACAACGACCCGATCTATTACAAACCAAGCTGGTTAAGTTTGATCGCGACCATTGCCTCATGGTCCTCATGGCTTGTGTTTGCAGTCTATATCGTTAATACGATCGTTCAAGGTATATGGATCCAGTCTCAGATCAGCGGTCAGGGGTTGGTGCTTTCCGAAATGCTGACCGATCCGAATTTCCTTTCCTACATATTCACGAACCTGCTGCTCCCGTTTTTCACCGGCATTGTCTACTTCCTTGTGCTGCAAGGTGTGTCCGTCGGGTTGAATGTCGTGCTCGAAATGGACTTCAACATGCGTGAAAAATAATGTGACCTTCAATCACCTTTAGACACTAATATCTTTGTCCTTTTATCGCTCCCAGGAATACATCGCGGGAGCGATATTATTTGGATATAATAGGTCCAGTATGAATCGCCTTTCCAAGACCACCTCGCCATATTTGCTGCAGCACGCGGATAACCCTGTGGATTGGTACCCTTGGGGAAAAGAAGCCCTGGAAACCGCAAAATCCCAGAATAAAGTAATTTTCCTTAGCATCGGGTATGCTGCCTGCCATTGGTGTCATGTCATGGCGCACGAATCGTTTGAGGACCCGGAAACTGCGGAGATAATGAATTCCCACTTCGTCAATATCAAAGTTGACCGGGAGGAAAGACCTGATCTGGACAGCATCTACATGTCCGCGACGGTTGCCATGACAGGCTCGGGCGGATGGCCGATGTCCGTTTTCTTGACGCCTGACCTCAAGCCGTTTTACTGCGGCACTTATTTCCCACCAGAGCGCAGATTCAACCTGCCGTCGTTTAAAGAAATTCTGACCGGAATTTCTTTAGCCTGGAAGAATGACCGTCACAGCATTCAATCGGTCGGCGAAAAAGTCATCGACCATATCAAGCTGGCGGAGGTGAATTCGCATCCCGGTCATCCCCTGGAAAAGAGTTTGCTAGAAGTCGTCGATCAGAACCTGATGCAGACTTTCGACTGGGGATTCGGGGGATGGGGACAAGCTCCGAAATTTCCTCAACCCATGGCTATTGAATATCTCCTCGCCCGTGGAGGGGACGGGATTAAGGCTGCCCTGCATACGCTCTCCTGCATGGCACGAGGCGGGATGTACGATGTCGTCGGTGGAGGCTTTGCCCGTTATTCAACAGACCTCTCCTGGCGGGTTCCGCATTTCGAAAAAATGCTCTACGACAATGCTCAGTTGGCCCTGGTATATCTTCATGCCTGGCAGGTTACCCGAAATCCGGAGTTGAAGAAGGTGGTCGAAGAAACTCTCGAGTTTGTCACTCGGGAGTTGACCAGCCCTGAAGGAGGATTTTACTCCAGCCTTGATGCGGACTCCGAAAACGAAGAGGGCAAGTATTACGTTTGGAGTTTTGAGGAAATCAAATCCATTGCGGGTGAGGATTTTGAGCTTTTCAAAGCTACCTATGGATTGACTGAGCAGGGTAATTGGGAGGGAAAATCATCCTTCAACGTGTGTTGGATGATGCCACTCTGACTGCCAGGTTCTTCCAGCCATCTGAATCAGACGATGCCAGAAAAATGATCGGCACTAAAATCTCTGAATGCCATTCCCGTCTCTTAGCAGCCAGGCAGGCGCGAATCCGACCCGGTACCGACGATAAAATCCTGACATCCTGGAATGCCATGATGCTCTCCACTTATGCTGCCGCAGCCCGGGCTTTTCAGGGGACGGAACAAGGGAATGATTACCTGGCAATCGCAAGAAAGAACGCGAAATTCTTACTTTCAGAATTGTTTTCAAGTGGAAAATTACATCGAGCATGGCGCAAAGGGAAAACGACTGAAGTAGTATTCCTCGAAGATTATGCTGCTTTGATTCTGGCTCTGATCGAGCTGTATCAAACGGATTTCGATAATGCCTGGTTTGTTCAAGCTCTTGAGTTAACGGAACAAATGTTATCGCTCTTCAACGATCCCGCTGGAGGGTTCTTTGACACACCCGAAGATGGTGAGCAGCTGGTGATACGTCCAAAAGATTTGCAGGATAATGCCATCCCCTGCGGGAATTCAATGGCTTGCGAGGCTTTGCTACGAATGGCTGCATTGACTGGCAGAGCTGATTTTCGTCAAAAAGCGGAGAGTATGCTGGAGATAGTCGCCGAACAGGCTGTGAGCTTCCCACTCGGATTCTGTCGATGGCTTTCTGCCCTGGATTTTGCCCTGTCAGACATCAGGCAGATCGCAATCGTTGGTGATCTCAACACAAAAGATGCTCGATCCATGATTGCTTTTCTACACGATGGATATCACCCGCATTGGATAGCTTCGGCTTCGTTTCTGCCATTACTGGAGCAAGCTCCTGAACTTCTTCACAATCGTCCCATGGCGGGGGGGAAAACAACGGCCTATGTTTGTGAGGGCTTTATCTGCAAACAACCCGTGACAGATTTAGTTTCATTAGAAAGACAATTAATCGACTGACCTTTCAAGTAAGAAATTCAAGCAGCGCAGCATTAAATTGGACAGGCTGGTCAATGGTTACAGCATGCCCCGCATCCTGGATAATCACCTGCCGGGCAGAAGAGATGTGCTCAACCAGGAATTTCTGGCTTTCCGCAGGAACCGTTGTGTCGCGGTCGCTTGAGATAACAAGCGTGGGCGCAGTAATCTCCCTCAACCGTTTTGAAGAATTGAACAGGCCTAAAGAACGCATGGCAGCCCGGTAGGCACGCGGATCCGCCTCGGAGATCTGTTGGACCAAACGATCTCGCATTTCTTGCTGATCTTCACCGGGGAAGATCCTTTTCGCCACGAAACTGGCTTGAGTGGGTAAACCAAGCAGGTGCACAAGCAGAAAACGCTGAAAAAAGTATAACCATCCGCTCAAGCTCTTCGGTCGAAGGATGGAAAAAGTATTAACCAGGATTAGCTTGTTGATCAAATTGCGGAAAATCCAAGACCAGTTGTTGGGCTATCGTCCCGCCCATGGATATCCCGACCACGTGAGTTGGAACAACATTCAGCTCATTTAGGAGCCCTGCCATCACGGAAGAAACACGTGGGATACTCCAGCCGCGACCATCATAAGGAGATTCTCCAAAACCGGGAACATCCGGCGCGATGGGACGAAAACCCGACTTCCATCAATGGCTCAAACTGCAAGTATCCAGGACGAACCATTTGCGCCCAGACCATGAAGAAGGAGCACAGTTGGCGAGCCATTAGGATTGGGATCCAGAAAATGGAGGTTCGTCATTTTAGTCACCAACGAAACGCATGAAGACCTGATTACCGAGCAATTTGCCTTTTTTAGTTAACCTAAGACATTTATCAGGGTATTGTTTCCGATGACTGAGATTTCATTCCATTCCAGCAATCCCAGGTGCACAAGCTCATCGATCTCATTGCCAAACAAATCCATTAATTCAATGGCGAACCTTTGATGGAATAGACCGGAGGAAATCCCCTCACGAGTTAACCTTAACCCAGTCATCATAGTTTCCTGAATTTCTTCCTGGCTGGAATTCAAATGACTGATTCACGGTAGCGGGGGAAAGCGGAAAAGGATAGTCATCTTCGTCGATTGCCATCAATCTGGCAATGTACGTTCGGATACGCAGAACGTTTGAATAACGGTAACCTCCCCCATGTCCATGGGCACCCGCGCCAAATCCGAGATAAGTAAGATTTCGCCAGTATTGCAGATTGTGGACGCATGCCATACCCGGTTTTGACCAGTTGGAAATCTCATATTGATCGTAGCCACCGGAGGCAAGCCGCTCCTCAGCCCACTCATACATTTCCGCAGCGGTATCTGGATTCGGAGTTGGCATCAACCCCCGTTGCGACCAACGCCCAAATGGCGTGCCATGCTCAAGGGTTAATGCATAAAGTGACAAATGCTCCGGGTGTAATCCCAGAATCAAGTCTACAGTTCTTTGCCAGTCAGCCATCTTTTGCTCGGGAAGTCCATAGATCAGGTCAATGTTCAGGTTATCGAATCCCGCCTGCCGGGACCACTTGACAGCATTGACGACATCGCCATAATCGTGAATCCGCTCGAGCAGGCGCAGCTCATTCGGGTTGGCTGATTGCACGCCAAAGCTGATGCGATTGAAACCCAGTTTCCGGATTTTTTGCAGGAATTCAGGCGAGCACGTTCCAGGGTTTGCTTCGAGGCTGATTTCCGCATCGGTTGAGAGGGGAAAATTGGATTGAATTGATTTCAGGATGATTTCCAACTGGCTAGCATGTCAGCAGTGAGGGTGTCCCACCTCCGAAGAAAATTGTGTGCACTTGATGATTCGCCGGAGTCGATCGCCCGACAATTTGAATCTCCTTTTGCAGGGCTTCGACATAGACTGGAATTGAATCCTCCTGCCCGGCATAGGTATTAAAATCGCAGTAAGCGCAGCGATGGGCACAAAAAGGAATATGAAAATACAAACTTATAAGTTCAAAATTATTCACGAATTATCCATGACGGGTCGATTTCCCGGTTGCAAGCCGACCAAAAGCACGATGGGACCTGCGAGCAGCAGCCACATCGCTGATTGTAACCCATAGGCTTGAGCAGCTAACCCGATAGTCAACGGCAGCAATTTCCCGAACATACCCGACACATTATCCAATGCCAGCACGCTCCCACTCTGTCCGGGCATGGTCTTGTATAGATTGGCCTTAAGAATGGCATACCAGCCTGCATTAAAAAATCCGAGCAGGCCAACCAAAATCAGCTTCGGGTAGAAGGAAGGTATTAATAAAAATGCAGGGAAGAGAATTAATTCAGCAAATACGCTGATTCTCAAATAATCCAAACCCCGTACGCGTTCCAACAATGGAATCAGGAGAAAATCGCTCGCGAGCCCGCATCCAGTCCACACGGCCACCCCTAGCGCAGCCTGCGGAAAAGTAAAACCCGCCACGTCAACAAAGTACAAGGCCAGGAAACCATAGAGGACGTCCAGCATAAGATCAGAAAATTCGAGCAACACCAGCCAGCGCAGGACTTCCCTGCGCTTCAATGCGTTAAAAGTGCTTTTAATACCTTCCCAGAAAACAATAGGTGAAGGAAATGAAATTTTCGCATCTAACGACTTCGGAATGTTTGCCCAGGCTAAAACCAGGACTATGCATGAAAGGAGAGCTAGAAACACAAAAGCAAATCGCCAGCCCAATGCCATCAAGGCTATTCCCCCCAGCAAGATGGGACCCAGGAACACCCCCAATGAGCCGGCGAAAGTCCAGCGCGCCATATTTACCTCATGCCGGCCGGGAGCGGAATCCATCAGACTTGCTTGAGAAAGGCTGACGAACATCCCGGAAGATGGATTGAAAAGAATCAGGGAAATTAATAACAAGGCAAAGTTCTGGCTGATTGCTGTCATGACCAGCGAAAGCGTAAACAAGGCTCCGCCAATTAAAATAATGGTTCGCCGCCGCCAGACATCTCCAAGGATGAACAGGAAAGGTTCAATAAAATTCGAAACCAAACCGGGAAGGCTGAGAGCCAACCCAATTTGGGCATAACTTAACCCGAGGTCAGACCTGATTAATGGCCAGGCAGCGTCGGTAACGCCAAAGACTAATTCATCAATAAATTCTATAACAAGGAAAATGATGGACGTCATTTATTTGTAACAAGTCTCATACGCGCTACCAGCACCGCCGGGATTTCGCTGAAGTTTCCACCCCAGGCAAGAGGATCAGTTTGTGGATGCCCTTCAGGGAAAGCCCTCTCTTCAAATCCATCCAATACGAATCCATTTTCAAACCCTAACTTGAAGTAATACTGCAGCGGACGTTCAAAGTACAACTGCGGCTTAGGCTGGTCTCTCAATGCCACACCTTGAGCGCGGTAAGGAGTCATGTAACGACTGATCTTGACAGAATAGCGTGTCTTCATCCCAGCATCATCCCACTCTTCTGCCACGTGGACACTCGATGCATTGTTGAAAGCAGGATGCGTCAGGCTGAAAACAAAACAGCCACCTGGTTTGAGCAGGCGAGGAAGTGTCCGAAATAGGGGATTGATATCGGATACATCAAACAATCCCATGTTGCATAATGACGAATCAAAATCATGCTCGCCGAGAGCCCGTAGCGCAACCTCGTCGGTCGCATCTAAAATCAGGTAATTGATACCATCCGATTTACGGGCCTGCGCCTTGCTGATCAATTCACCGGAGAAATCAAAAGCGGTGACTTCCGCTCCAAGCGCTGCCATCCGCCGTGAGAAAATGCCATTCCCGCAGGCAATATCAAGAATTTTCTGCCCGGGTTGGATGTTGAGGAGAGGTTGAATAACCGGCCATTGAAGCACGTTGACGAAATCATTGCCCTGGTCAGCCATTTTGGCATCCCAGATTTCGGCATTGGCGTCCCATGCAGCCCGATTTTCTTCATTAGGAGTAAGTTGTATGGTCATTGGGTAATCCTCAATAACATGGTGCAAGATGCGCCTTCAAATCGAACAATCTCAAATCCAAGTCGCCGGTATAAATTCATGGCTGGATTATCACCTACGACACTCAAGGAAATTCCTCGGTGGGACTGAGTGGCTGTATCAATCAGTTTCGTCAATAATGAGGTGCCAATTCCTCGTCCGCGATAGTCTGGAAGCACCGCGATCGTCAGCTCGGGGATATCCTCTGCGACAAAACCATACCCCTGGATGAGTCGCAGCCATGCAGCCCCGACAATAACCCCATATTCGAGCGCCTTATATCCCATATCGCGTTCCTGCCCCCAGTTCTCTGCGTAGCGCGCTATATCCGCTTCTTCCAAAATAGCCCTGGAGGGCGGTTTTGTCCCTTTGGGGACATAGATCGCATGGTACAACATCTCCCATAATAAGGATTGATCGGATGAAGTCAGTGGATGAAGCTCAATGGGCATAATCAAAGAATCTAAGGTCCATATGGCTGGCGGTCAGTCTGATTTCGGGATGGGATCGGGCAAATTCCCTCAGTCGAGGCCAGTGAGGACCCAACGCAGTCGAAATTAACCAATCCGGAGCAATATTATTCTCAATATCCACACCGGCGTCACCGCAATGCAAGTGCCAGCCCGAATGAGGTTTGAATCGCTACACCGCAATGACCATGTGAATGTCCAAAAAGTGGGATAAGCCAAATCTGAGGCATCAAAGTCAGGCAACCGAATCGCATCGAATTCGAACCATTTTTCACCGGTGGATTCGTATAAATTCCACTTTCGCTCGTGAGCGACATCGCGTTTGATGTAGGCTAATTCCATAAACCGCCTGGGACCAGTAAGAAAAGCCTCATACTCCTGCTTGTGAACATGTACCTCTGCCTGTGGAAAATCCGGCAAACCACCGCAATGGTCAAAATGCATGTGCGTGAGAATAATATGGTGAATATCTTCAGGAGCGTAACCAAGGATTCTTGACCATATTCACTGCGGCTTCACTGGGATCAAACGGCATGACGGTGATCACTCGGAAGAATTGGGAAAACCAGGTCGGGTTTGAATAATCCTGAAGTCCCAAGCCTGTATCGACCAGAACAGGCCCTGCATTCGTGTCAATTAATAGACACAAGAGTCCTGTTTTCATATGCGAAGGTATCCTGGCGTTGCAGGTAAAGCAATTCATCAGATGGATGGACATTATGTAATTTTACTCCTACGTATCCGTAGTCATGCTAAAAAACATATAATTAGGGGTATGGGTATTGACCGTTCCCGCCGGACCACATTTGAAGAATCTGCAGACCTCTATAACGAGACTCGCCCTGGTTACCCGGAACAATTTGTGGAGGATGTGATTTCTTTTTCGAACATTCCCGCAGGTGGCAGGATTTTGGAGATCGGCTGCGGACCCGGCAACGCGACTATCTCCTTTGCCAGGCATGGGTTTGAAATTCTAGCCGTGGAATTAGGTGTCAAATTATCCACCTACACAAGGCAAAATTGCTTGCCTTACCCAAAAGTATCAGTCGTAAATATAGCTTTCGAAGATTGGCCTATGGAAGTAGGAGTATACGATCTCGCCATTTCTGCCGATGCGTTTCATTGGATACAACCCGAGATTGGCTACCCGAAGGTGGCGAGTGCCCTAAAACCATCCGGGACATTGGCATTTTTCTGGAATGCCCCTTCTAAAATGGATCCCGAGATTGCTGCAGCAGTGAAGCAGGTTTACATATCGCGGGCACCACAAGCTGAGATTCCGGAAGAAAGCTTCACTCCGGAATGGATGATCAATACCATTACCGAAGTCATAACACAATCAGCCTGCTTTGGAGATGTCACAGTTCGTACTTATCCTGTGACCGTGACCGAATCGGTAGATCACTACATCAAGAATTTGTGGACGTATTCGTCTCATCATCCGCTTGACCGCCGCACAAGAGAATACCTGTATGATGGAATAAGGGAAGTATTGGAACAATTCGGGGAAAAAATCATCACTACCCGACAGGTGATCCTGTTCATGGCCGGGAGGAAATAAAAAGGCTGGATTTTTCCAGCCTTGAAATCTAAAGTAAAAGCCTTGCGGGATTTTCCAAGAAACCTGCCAATGCCTGCATAAATTGGGCAGCCTCGGCGCCATCGCTTATTCGATGATCCACCGATATGGTGGCTTTCATCCTCCAACCCGGTTTAACTTGTCCATTTTCAACAACTGCCATTTCCCGTGCGGACCCTATCGCCAGAATCGCCGCTTCAGGCGGATTGATGATGGCAATGAAATCCTCCACGTCATACATGCCGAGATTTGACGTGGAGAAGGTCGAGCCTTCCACATCATCCGGTTTTACTTTCCCCTCGCGCGCCCGTGCAGCCATGGCTTTGCACTTCGGCTGAAATCTGGCGAATGGACTTCTGGTCTGCATCCTTGCACACCACGGTGAGCAGACCTCCTTCCACCGTCACTGCCACGCCAACATTGATGTGTCCATATTGAACTATTTCGGTTCCACTCAAAGCAGCATTGAGATTCGGAAATTGCCTTAATGCAAGCGCAGTCGCTTTGACGATAAAATCGTTGACCGAAAGTTTTTCCCCTTCAGGCAAATATCCGTTAAGTTGGCCGCGGATGGACATCAGTGAATCCATCTTGAATTCATGCGACACGTAGAAGTGAGGCAGGTTCTGCTTCGATTCGACCAACCGTCGACCGATGGCCTGTCGCAGCTTGGTGGTTTTTATGACCTTGTCGCCCGGAACTGCGGCAGTCGCGCTGGAAACCATTGGCGCGAAAGAAGTCTGCAGAGTAAAAGACGCGGATTTGCCTCCTGCAAGAGCCGCCTCCACATCCCTTCGGACGATTCTTCCGCCAGGACCCGTCCCCTTAACCTTGGATAGGTCTACCTTGCCATCACGCGCCACTTTTTTCGCCAAAGGTGATGCTTTAACGAGGGCGGAAGGCAGGTTGTCCAATGGCTGTTCTTCTTTGACTTCAACTTCTTTGCGTTGGTCAACACCTGCTGGCGGACTGCCAACGGGACTTTGTCCGCCCGATGTGGGTAGGTCGTCTATTTTTTCATCAGCGGACCCAACAATGGCAATCGCCGCCCCGACTGGAACAGAATCGCCCTGGCTGGCAAGCAGACGCCGCACCACTCCGCTGGCGGATGACTCAACCTCCACGGTGGCTTTATCGGTCTCGATTTCAGCCAGGACATCGCCCTTGTTAATGGTTTCACCCTCGTTCTTCACCCAGCGAACGAGAACACCTTCGCGCATGTCAAATCCCAATTTGGGCATGGTAATGGTTTCAGCCATTATTTCATGACCTCCTTTACCGCAGCGATGACATCCTCAACCTGCGGGAGGGCAGCCTGCTCAAGTGTGCGGTTGTAGGGCAGCGGGACTTCCTTTTGGGCAACACGTAAAATGGGAGCATCGGCATAATCGAACGCCTGCTCATACAATCGAGCGGCGATCTCCGACCCCACTCCGTAGGATTTCCATCCCTCTTCGACCACCACCGCGCGGTTGGTTTTCTTGAATGACTCGAGAACAGGCTCCATGTCAAGTGGACGAAGCGTCCTGAGATCCACCACCTCGATCTGGATCCCTTCCTTGGCCAGTTCATCCGCAGCTTTCATCGTGAGTTCCAGGCCTTTGGAGTAGGTCACGACCGTCACATCCTTGCCTTCGCGTTGGACTTTCGATTGACCGATCGGGATGAGATATTCTCCATCCGGGACCTCGCCTCGCACCTGGTACATGGTGGCGTGCTCGATGAAGAGAATCGGGTCGTCGGACCGGATGGCGCTCTTAAGCAGCCCCTTGGCATCTGCCGGCGTCCCGGGGCTGACGACCTTCAAGCCGGGGAAATGTGCGAAAATGGCATCCGGCGTATGGGAGTGAGTTGCGCCTAATTGACGTCCGCCACCCCCCACCGCGCGAATAACCAACGGGAGTTTGAATTGTCCCCCGAACATGTAGCGCAATTTTGGCGCCTGGTTGACCACATAATCCATCGCTGAGAATGCAAAGTTAATGGTCATCAATTCGGCAATTGGTCGCTGACCGACCATCGCCGCACCGATGGCGCCGCCGATGATGGCGTTTTCCGCGATGGGCGTATCCTTTATGCGCTCAGGACCATACTTATCATAAAAGCCTTTGGTGACCGCATACGTCCCGCCCCACACACCGACTTCCTCGCCCATGATGAAGACTGCCGGATCGCGGTCCATTTCTTCCATGAGTGCCTGCGAGATTGCCTCGCGCATTGTTATCTTTGCCATGTAAAACTCCAGTGACTTGTATTAATCTGCGTAGATGTCCGTAAAGAGATCTTCCAAGGCTCGGCTCAGGGCTGGCTTCAGCAAATTCCACGGCCTTCTTGACTTCCTCTTCAACTTTGTCGTCGATCTCGTTCAATTCCGCTTCAGTAGCTGTCTTCTTCTTAATCAATGCCTTGCGGAAAATACCGATGGGATCATTTTCCTGATACTTGTGGACCTCTTCAGCTTTTCTGTAGCGTTCAGGGTCGCCCATCGAATGACCGCGGTAACGGTAGGTCACAATTTCGAGCAGGTAAGGTTTTTTCTCTTCGCGGACGTGTTCGATGGCTTTGTGAGCCGCAGCATGGACTTTTAAAACATCCATTCCATCAACACGTTCATTGCCCATCCCATATCCCTCGGCTTTTTGGCGGATCTCTGAAACCGCTGAAGCCCGGTCGACAGCAGTCCCCATGCCGTAGAGGTTGTTCTCGCAAACCCAAAGGACAGGCAGATTCCATACCTTCGATAAATTCAAAGCCTCATGAAAATAACCGATATTCGTCGCGCCGTCGCCGAACATGCAGATGGTGACGCTGTCATTGCCGGCATACTGGTCCCCGAGCGCAAACCCGGCTGCGATGGGAAGATGTCCGCCTACGATGGCATGACCACCCCACATATTTTTTGTGGTGTCCGCCATGTGCATCGAGCCGCCTTTTCCCTTTGACATGCCGGTGGATTTACCCAAAAGCTCAGCCATGACTTCATTGGCAGAGATGCCGCAGTTCAATGCGACACCGTGATCACGATATGCCGTGATTACGCGGTCTTGAGGTTTTCGGGCTGCGATCAGACCTGTGGATACAGCCTCCTGCCCGATATATAAGTGCATGAATCCGCCTATTTTACCGGCCTGATACAACTCAGCTCCGCGCTCTTCCACACGACGGATGAGCACCATTTCATAGTACAGTTGAAGTTGTTTTTCTTTATCCATGAAAACTCCAGAGTTAATCAGGTCTATGCGAAGTGCATATCCCTTTCCAATATTTCGATGAAATTATTCCGCGAATTGGGATTATATCTTAAAATGTCCGAATTATGCTAATTATTATGGCAATTATATAAAAAATTATCTTTTAAAAGTCGGAGAATTCCAAACATCAAAAGAATGACCCGAAAGATGAGAATCCTTCGGGTCTTCTGTATTCGTCTAGCCTCCGCCAATGACCGCCATTACCCTGACATCATCACCATCTTTAAGGATGATCTCCTTGTCCGTCTGGTGGACTTCGTTCACCACGACCAGTGCAACCAATTCCGGCGGAATCCCTGCTGCGCGCAGAGTATCGCGGATCGACATCCCAGCGGGCAACGAAAGAGAATCACCTCCGGCAATATAAGACTTCAATTGCCCCACAGGACGTAAAGTCACGGGCATGTCAAACAGCGAACTCCACCAGCTTCAGCTTTTCAAGTGTTTCTTTTTTAGGATGACCATCCGAATCCCAGCCGCGTTGTTCATAATACATATCGAGCAGTTTTTGAACATCCTCGGGCTTGGTGATCTGCCCGGCTGTCGTACCAGTGGTCGGCGCTTCCGTATAGAACCGGGGTGAAGGTTGGTCCCATGATCGATCAAACCCATCCACTTCACGCATCCAGTACAAGCGGGTCAGATTCCAGATGCGTTCGCCTGTTTTTTCGAGGTCCTCCCAGGTTCGTTTGATTCCGGTCATCGCCTCGAGCAGTGGAACATAAAGATCCCTGTCGATCCCCAGCTCCACCCACTGCAAACGGCACCCGCCCAGGACATCAAACATGGGACGGAAATTTTGGAGCCAGATCACCCTGGCTACTTTTTCGGGAACCACCTTTTCACGTCCCACCTGCAGGTCATAGGTGATCGCCCAGGCTCGATTGTGGTGTGCGCCAACATCGCAAGTCATGTAGGAAATAAGCATGGCTGTTGCGTTGTGGATGGCGTAGGCGGATTGTTCCATGCCCTTGATCTGAATGGCATAATCCTGTGTACCATTGCCGACTTTCAAAGCAGCTCGTTTCGTGCCTTCAGAAAGCAGTGCTCCCAATTTCCCGTCACGCGCAGCGATTTTCTTGATCGCCGCAAAAACGGCTTCGACATTGCCGAACTTGAGATCCAACCCGTCAGTATCTTCCTTGGTCAACACACCTTTTTCATAGGCTTCCATCGCCCACGCGATGCAACCACCAGCTGAAATAGAATCGATGCCCAAGTCGTCACAAAGCAGGTTCGCCTGGGCAACATCCTGAATATCCGATAAGCCGAGGTCTGAACCGAGCATGCCGATCGTCTCATACTCAGGTCCTTCAACCTGAGTTCCATAGCGCTTCATGTTGCTGTATTTTCCGCACGGGCACGGGCATCCGAAACACCCCTTGTCCGTAATGACGATTTGCTCGCGCATGACCGGTCCATAGAGTGTCTTGCCACCCTCGAAAGAACCAGCAGAGAAATTCCGCGTAGGAAGGGCACCAACCTCATCGCACCATGAGACTACGATAGTCGTTCCATAACGTGTCCAATCCTTCAAATTATCCGCGGACTTGCATGCCTTGTAGAGTGCCATGCCGGCTTGTCTGTAAGCATCAGGATCCGCCACAGGGACTGAGCTCGTGCCGTGCAGGACGATGGCTTTGAGCTTTTTGCTGCCCATGACCGCTCCAACACCGCCGCGCCCAGCCTGGCGACCGTAATCATGATTGATACACGCATACAACACCTGGTTTTCCCCTCCCGGACCAATCGCAGCGATCTGGAAAGGCTCACCGTAACGTTTCTTTAGTTCCACTTCTGTATCGATTGCACCCTTTCCCCACAAAGCCGATGCATCGCGCAATTCTACCTTCCCGTCATCGATGAAAAGATAGACCGGTTTTGAGCTCTGTCCTTCCAGAATCATGCTGTCTATACCAGCATATTTCATCTCCGCCGTGAAATGCCCCCCCATCGAGGCATCCGCGTAGCCGCCGGTGAGTGGTGACTTGCAAGTCCAATCGCATTTTCCACCGCCGGGAGCAAGCATGCCCGAAAGCGGACCGGTTGATACGATGAGCTTGTTCTCAGGACCAAGCGGGTCTGCGTGGACAGGGACTTCTTTTGTAAGGAAATAAATGCCGAAGCCGCGTCCCCCAATGAAATCGCGAGCAAGCTCGGGTGAAGTGGGCTCGCGTGAAATTTTTCCCGTTGTCAGATTTACGCGTAAAATACTTCCACCATATCCATTCATCGCTGCCTCCTAAACCGTCTCTTTTTCAGCTATCCAAAGTGCGCTTGTCCCGCAAACCTCCACGCAATCACCGCACAAATCGCATTCCCAGGCAGTGTTGGGGACCAGGTTGGCATCCATGAACATGACGCCTTCCGGGCAGACTGGGACACACGCTTCGCACATGATGCAGTCTTCCTGGACGACATAGTAGACTCCCCGCTCGTCCTGCTTGATGCACTCTGCAGGGCAAACCTGGGCACATTCCCCGCATTGGGTACACACCTTGACGTTGTAGACGCCCGGCGCAGGGAAATGTGGTTCGATGATCAAGGCTGCTTTTTTGGGATTGGTCTCGCCAAACAAATGTATCGAACACGCCACACGGCAGGCATTGCAGCCTGAACATTTGGAGCTGTCAGCATAGAGTCGCATGGTTCTCTCCTTTGATTTTCGTGAAAATCCGACTTTAGATTACTCCATCTTCTGGCGGCAGGGTAGAGACATAAGTCCTAAAATACATGTACAGGTGTCTTAATGTCAAAATCTCCCAATATCTGGGAGATTCTGGATTTTTCGCAAAAATTTTGGTCATTAATCCCGTTAGGAGCAATTACCTCTTAGTGGTGTTCCCCGTGCTCAACATGGGTTTGCACAGGTTCTTCTTCCGCTGGAAGTCGTTTGCTCGCCCACCATCCAAGGAAAACCATGCAAAGGAATACCCCAAGAACGACCCAGATCAGCCAGGAAATATCCGGTCCGGTTGTCCCGCCTTCTTCAAGCATCTTGATCGCCAGCATGTTGTCTGCCCTCCAATTTTATGATGTGTCAACTATAAAGTATCTGTTTGGAAATGTCAAAGGATTTTCAACCGGTCGCAAGTAAAGTATAGTTGAAGCATGACCGAAACCACTCCCGTCTCTCTTGCCTTGACCGAAATGGGTATCCCGCATCGTGAGTTCCAACACCCGAATCCCGTTCACTCGTTGGAGCAGGCTGCCAGGGAGCGGGGACAAACTCCCGGGCAGGTCATCAGAAGCATCGTTTTTAGACTTGGAAAAGGAGAGTATGTTATGGTCCTCGTGGCAGGACCGAGCCAGATTTCATGGCCGGATCTTCGCGCGATATCTGAAACAATCCAGGCTGACCATGGCCAGCAACGATGAAGTTCTTTCCGCGACTGGATTCCTCCCTGGGGCGGTTTCACCCTTCGGGCTGCCTTCACCGCTGCGAATCCTTGCAGACAAGGACGTTTTCGTGCCGGAGGAGATTTCCATCGGCTCAGGTGTTCGCGGAATTGCAATCATCATGAAATCATCCGACTTGAGAAAAGCTTTGGGAGATGTGGAAATTGACAGGTTTGTACCAATCCGGTCATAACGCAACAGGCTTCTTTTTGCTTATTTTTGGTAATCGCCTGGTCGAATTGTTATAATCAAGCTCAACAGCTTTTTTGGAGAATGGCATGAAAAGAATTTTAATTTTGATATTAAAAGGGTTGGCGATTGTACTTGGGATATTTCTATTGACAGTCCTAATTTCTGCATTTCTCGGCAGGCAGGTTCCTCCCCATCCATATTATGACGATGCGCCCGTCCCTCTAGTCATAGCTCACCAGGGAGGGGACGATGTCCGCCCGGGCGACACTCTGCCAGCTTTTCAGCACGCCGTGGATATTGGTGCGGATGTGTTGGAGATGGATGCCCATATCACCAAGGATGGGCATATCGTTTTGATGCATGATGAGAAGGTCGATCGAACCACGGATGGGACTGGATTAATCGAGGAGATGAACCTGGATGAGCTGAGGAAACTGGACGCAGCTAATAAGTGGACACCAGATAACGGGGAAACTTATCCTTACCGCGGGCAGGGCGTCACAGTGCCCACTCTCGAGGAATTGTTCCAGAAATTCCCTCAAATGCGCTACGTGATCGAAATTAAGAAATCACACATTCCCATTAACAATCCATTATGCGTTCTCATCAGAAAGTATGGAATGCAAAACAAGGTCATGGTGGCATCTTTTCATGATGAAGCAATGGCAAATTTCCGCGCGACATGCCCGGAAATAGCCACATCAGGCTCAAGGAGTGAAGTTACACCTTTTGTATTGCTTAGCAAGTTATATTGGACTGGTTTTATGAGATTCCCGCAATTCCAATCCCTTCAAGTACCCTATGAAACCAGCGAATCCTATGGGATACCGATCATGACTCGGCGGTTCATTGAACAAGCCCATGCCCGGAATGTCCGAATCGAACCCTGGACGGTGGATGATCCTGAGTTGATGAAGAAGTACATCAACTGGGGTGTGGATGGAATCATCACCGACAACCCGGATCTCATGCTCGAAGTTCTGGACCGATGAACTCCCCGACAAAACCTCGCTCCATCCTGGTCACTGGTTCCACAGGGTATGTTGGCGGCCGGCTGGTCCCTCGCCTGCTAGAGGCGGGTCACTCCGTGAGAATCCTTGTCCGCGACCCGGCCAGAATCGTCGGCCGGATGTGGGCGGAGAAAGTTGATGTCCGCGAAGGGGACGTCTCAAATTTCGAAACACTTCCCAGCGTGATGGAAGGGATCGACACGGCGTATTACCTGATTCATAGCCTCGCACAAGGACACGATTTCATCGAAACGGAAGTCAAAGCCGCAAGAAATTATGCCAGGGCAGCAAAAGAAGCAGGCGTTAAGCACATCATTTATCTGGGTCAGCTCGGGCAGCCGGTGGATTCCCGACCCGTTTCACCTTACCTCCAAGCCCGCCATCAGACCGGTGAAGCCCTCAAGGAATCCGGAATTCCTGTTACTGAATTCAGAGTTGGGGTTATCGTGGGCTCAGGCAGCATCACCTTCGAGATGATACGTTACCTGACGGAGCGCTGGCCTTTTCTTGTCTGCCCATTATGGGCGTACACGTTCGGTCAGCCGATTTTCATCACCGATGTGCTCCTTTACCTGATAACCGCATTGGACCTGTCTGTCGAGGGATCAAGAATCATCGAGATTGGCGGGCCTGATCAATTGACGTTCACTGAAATGCTGCTTGGATACTCAATCGAGCGGGGCTTGACTCGTTTCATGCTACCTGTCAGGGTCATGACGCCCGGACTTTCAGCTTATTGGACACGATTGGTTACACCAATTCCTGTCAATGTCGCCCGGCCTTTGATCGAAATGATGGAATCCAATGCGGTAGTATCAGATAATCAAGCTGAAGAATTATTCCCCCAGATCAGACCTTTGCCATTTCACAAAGCGGTCCGCCGTGCGATTCAGCGAACAGACCTAAACACGGTTGAAACATCCTGGAGCGATGCTCTCGTCACCAGCATGGGCAAGGTGGGAACCCCGGTATATCTGGGTAGTACAGAAGGATTTTACATCGAACATCGCGAACGGGTTGTGCATGCATCGCCGGAAGCGTGTTACCAGGCTTTTACCAGCCTGGGCGGTGATACAGGCTGGCTATTTTGGAATTGGACCTGGGCTCTCCGCGGTTGGATGGATGAAATCGTGGGAGGCGTTGGTCTACGCCGCGGAAGACGTCATGCAACGGATTTGCGAGTCGGGGAGGCTGTGGATTTTTGGCGAGTGGAAGCACTCGAACCGAACCGTCTCATGCGCCTCAGGGCAGAGATGAAAGTCCCAGGCAGAGCATGGCTGGAATGTCAGGTCAAACCCTTGGACGAAGGCAAGTCGTTGTTGTCGATAAACGCCCTCTTCGAACCGAAAGGCGTAGGTGGCCCCCTTTATTGGTACTTCTTGTACATTCCACATTTATTCATTTTCAGTGGAATGGCCAGGAAGATCGCTGAACGGGCAGAAATTTTTGAAAAAAATAACTCTCTGTGAACCAGAGAGTTATTTTTAGCCTATTTTTCTCCTGTTGGAGATTTGGGTTCGTCGTCGTTCTTTTCCTTATCATCCTTGGTTAAATTATCCCGGAATGATTTAATCCCCTTGCCGATTTCACCAGCCACCTTACTTAATCGGCTGGGACCAAAAAGCAACAGGACGATCACCAGAATAATGATTAACTCAACAGGTCCAAGTCGGGTAAACATCAAATTCTCCTCAAATCTTGATCATTAGCGTCACAATCTAATTTACCATAGTCCGAAAGATTTGTGTATCTTAATCCAATTCCTTCCGATTAAGAAGTCCTTCCACTCGACGAACAGTACGCCGGACAAACGACCGGAATCGGGCGAAGGTCTTTTCACGCTTCAGGTTGGGCTTGCGTTCCACCGGTAATGGGCCTGTCCAGGTAATGGCTGCTGCTCCCCATGTGAGACCTGCGCCGAACCCGACCATGACGATCTTGTCGCCGCGCGTTAACTTTCCCTGCTCCGCCGCTTCAACAGTCGCCATCGGGATGGAGGCAGTGGAGGTATTCCCATACTTATCCAAATTTACCATGAATTTATCCATGGGTAGGTGGAGCCCTCTTGCAGCAGCTTCAATAATACGGATATTTGCCTGATGAGGAATAACGAGATCGAGTTCCTCTTTTTTCATGCCGGCCAAATCCAGGGCTTCCTTTGTCGCTTGTACCATAACCTTTGTTGCAAACCGATAAACTTCCTTGCCATCCATGGAAATATAATGCATGCCCGTATGTACCGTGAAATCGCTGGCAGGATGCCTGGCACCTCCAGCAGGGACGGCTAACAAGTCGCCTCCCGACCCGTCAGAGTGCATCACTGCCGAATTGACGCCGCCCGGTTCTTCACTGGCTTGAAGAATAAATGCCCCGGAACCATCACCAAACAAAATACAGGTGTTCCGGTCTTTCCAATTGACAAATCGTGATAGCGTTTCAGTGCCAATGACCAGCGCTGATTTTATTGCCCCGGATCTTATGGCCTGGGTCGCCATGTTTACTGCGAAAATGAATCCCGAACAGGCGGCGAGCAAGTCAAACGCACCCGCCTTATCCGCCCCGATGGCATCCTGAATCAGACAGGCAGTGGCAGGGAAAATATGTTCCGGCGTGGATGTTGCACAGATGATCAAGTCAAGCGAACGTGGAGATAATCCTGCCATATCGAGGGCTTTTATTGATGCTTCCGCACCCAGCGTGGACGGATACTGTCCCTCCCGGGCAATTCTTCTCTCGTGTATTCCAGTCCGTTCCCGAATCCAAGCATCGTTGGTATCAACCACTTTGCTAAGGTCATTATTCGTCAACACCTTTTCGGGGACAGACATCCCCCATCCGGTGATATGTGCATAAGGCATAGAATCTCCAATATTGTTTTTGTTAAATTACAAACCTATATCTCAATCCTCAAACCGGGTGAAAATCAAGGTCGCGTTGTGCCCGCCGAATCCAAATGAATTGGACATGATGTGCATCGGATGCGCCGGGCGTGGATGATTGGGAACGTAGTCCAAATCACAAATCGGATCCGGGGTTTCGTAGTTAATGGTCGGAGGCAGGATATGATGCTTGAACAATTCAACACAGATGGCGGCTTCGAGCGAACCGGAAGCACCCATCAGGTGACCGGTCATGGATTTCGTGGATGAAATCGGGACCTTGTAAGCAGATTCGCCGAAAACACCTTTGATCGCCAAGGTTTCAGATTTGTCATTCAAAGACGTCGATGTGCCGTGCGCATTGATATAGCTGATATCGGTAGGCTGGAGACCCGCATCCTTCAACGCTAATTTCATGGAAATGGCTGCCCCGGCTCCATTTTCTGCAGGAGCGGAAATATGAAAAGCGTCATCACTCGTGCCGTAACCGGTCAATTCGCAAAGGATTTTTGCACCGCGAGCCCTGGCAAATTCCAGCGACTCAAGGACAACAACGGCGCCTCCCTCGGCAATAAGGAAGCCATCCCTGTCCTTATCAAATGGGCGAGAAGCCCGTTCCGGATCGTCGTTTCGCGTTGAAAGCGCTGTCATTGCATTCAACCCGGCCATCGCCACAGGGACGATAGCCGCTTCAGAGGCTCCAGCCACCATGGCATCTGCGGCTCCCCGCCGGATCATTTCAGCCGCCTCACCGATGGAGTTGGAACCGGTGGCACAGGCTGTGGATATCGACAGGTTGGGGCCTCGAAGCCCAAATCGAATGGCTATATTACCAGCAGCGCTGTCCGTGATCATCATCGGCACAAGAAACGGGCTGACACGGTCAGCGCCTCGAGTCCTGTAGATTTCAAGTTGGTCGTAGAGAGCCTGGACACCGCCAATTCCGGAGCCGACCACCACTCCAATACGGTCACGATTGTCGTCCGTTGCGCTCAAACCTGATTGATCCAGCGCTTCAATGGTGGATACCATCGCGAATTGTGCAAACCGGTCCAAACGGCGGCCCTCCTTGGATCCAAGATGTTGCGCTATGTCGAATCCCTTCACTTCAGCAGCGAAGCGTGTTTTCAATGTACTGGCATCGAAAGATGTGATCGGAGCTGCGCCGGACTTGCCGGCAATCAACCCTTCCCAAGTCTCCGGAAGCGTATTTCCTACCGGACTCACTGCTCCCGCACCGGTTATAACGACTCTTTTCCGCATTTGGAAATCTCCTCTCAATTCGGGGAAATATCGATAAAAAACGCGAAAGGCGGACCTGTGCCCGCCCTGTTGTGTTTTCCCTTTATAACACAAAAATCACGGTTGGGATGCGAGGTTAAGAGGTAACCACTTCACAGATTGTCGCCAACACTTGCTGTATATGCGAACGGTCGTGGCTGGCAATGAAACTGACCAATTCCTGTAAATGTGTCGGTCCAAAAACAGAATGCCGAGCGGTCCGTTTCCAATCATCGGGAGAAAGGCTGGTAAGCAGCTCAATCAATTGAGTTCTCGCCTTCGCCATGATAAGTAGAGCTTCTCGACCATCTTGACGATCATAATCCCGCTGATGAACCCAATCATCTGTGATCTGCCCGGCGATGAACGGGTTGGTTTCTCCCAATAAAGTCCGCATCCTGGGAATATTGACTTCCAGTTCGACATCACGCAAATGGCAAAAAATCTCGTTCAAACTCCACTCATCACATTCGGGGCATCGCATCCACTGATCGTATGGGATTCCATCCGCCAGGTCTGCCAATGTCGCCGGAGTGGAGCGTAAAACTGCAAGCAATGAATCGGACGTGTTGAATTTCAGAGTCCAATCGGATTTGTCACTATGCTCAAGCCAGGGACGCAGCTCTGAAATCCTACCCCTGCCATCCGGAATGAATTCCGAATCGACATCGCCTGAGGCTGAAATATGGAACACGGGAATTCCCACCGCTCTGGCTGGGACCAGATCCATATCAATGTTATCGCCCACCATCACGACCGGGTCTTCCGGCCAGCCCAGGCATCCCAGAATTTCAGAATAATATGCCGGCGACTTGGTGAAATGCATGTTTTCGTAGGATGTGATCAATGAAAATGGATATTTTTCGGGCGGAAGGCCTGCCCAGCGCATACGATGGTGAATGGCTTTTTTCGGGAACAGGGGATTCGTCGCAATGACAATCCTATATCCTTGCAGGAAACCCCATTCGACCAATTCCACTGCTTCAGGACGAGGGTTCGTGAGCGATGCCAATGAAGGGAAAACCTCATCGTAAAATTTATCAATTTCAGGCTGGAGAGATTCCTGATTTATCTTTAATTTATCAAAAAAATAACCATCAAAAACATCGCGCAACCATAGAGAGGGATTCTCGTTCGCAAACATGCGCTTCGTCCCCCCCATAAGAGCCGGCAGCATTATGGCTGGATCGACATAGTCAGCCATGGTACGCGAAAGCGCGTCAAAATATGCCGGGATAAATGTATCCATATTGGTATCGAGCAATGTATCATCGAGGTCCAGCAGCAATGTGAAGGGCATATGAAATTAAGGTTTTAGAGAAAAGTTGGGGGGCAAGGGATGGCAATCACCGCAACCAACATGCGGTTCTTTAACTGAGCGGCCTGTTTTGTCGCAATAAGCGGATACCTGAACACGCTTTTGAAATCCTGTACCCAGGGACCGGCCTACCTGTGCGCGGATTTGAAGATATTCACAGGCATTGGCACGTAGAATTCCGGGAACCGGGCAGGTCTTGCAAAGGTCTGCCGTCCAGGCTTGACCAGCCACTTTAAGTAGCTGACATTCTTCGATATTTCTCCCGCGAAAGTAATCGCCAAAGAAATATCGGCATTCAAATCCGGCTGGAGTTTTCATGAGAAGGGATTGTCCTTTACGGCAAAGATTCTACCATCTAAACAAAACCCCGAAGACGGTGTTAGGACTCCGGGGTGGCGCTTTTTAGTTTTGTTGACAAAGCTGTGTTTATACGCGCGTGACATACTCACCCGTCCGTGTGTCCACACGGATGGTATCGCCTTCCTTGACGAAATTTGGAACTTGAATCTCGATTCCGGTTTCCACCTGGACCTTTTTTGTCACACCTGTGGCCGTATCTCCCCGAACCGCAACTTCTGCACGCTTTACCTTTAAATCCACTGTAAGCGGCAATTCCACATCGAGTGGTTGGCCATTATAGAAAGTTAACTTGCACTCCATGCCTTCCTTCAAGAATCCCGCACTGTCGCCAAGGACATCACCTTTGACTGCTGGTTGCTCGAAGGTTTCATTATCCATAAAGTGGAAGAACTCTCCATCGGTGTACAAATATTGAGAGTTGTGAAAATCCAGGCGGGCATCCTGCACACGATCTCCTGATTGGAAGGTCTTATCGATGTTCGAACCGGTACGTAAATTCCGCGCCTTGATTCGAATGGTGGCATTTCCACGCCCAGGTTTGTGATGACTGTACTCCATGACTTTATAGAGATTGCCATCGTACTCAAAGGTTACGCCTTTGCGAAGATCATTTACATCAATCATTCTTTCCTCGTTCTTTGAAGTTTCGTATTTCGCCCAGATCATTGAATTGAGCGGGCGGATTATAGCATCGACTATTGTTTTGTGGCAAGATGCCCTTGTTCAGAATCCGGGTCATCACGTAATAATTGGATGGCATGCTCCAATACCGGGCAGATCACCTCAAAATTTTCCAATGCAGCCTTTGGACTGCCGGGGAGATTAATGATCAACGTCCTGTTACGAATTCCCGCTGCCATTCTGCTCAACATGGCATGGGGAGTGATTTTCAAACTCTCTTGTCGCATTGCTTCCGGGACCCCCGGCACAAGCCTGTCGACAACCGCCAGAGTCGCTTCAGGAGTGACATCCCTGGGTGCAAACCCCGTGCCACCCGTGGTGAGAATGACATCCACCAGCCTGGAATCCGCCCAGGAAGACAGAGTGCTTTTTATCTCATCCAGCTCATCCGGGATGATCGCGGTCTGAGCAACCGTCCATCCGCGTGAGGTGATACTCTCAACCAAGAGCGGACCCGAAGCATCCACTCGCTCACTTCGAGAAGATCGGTCTGAAACGGTGATAACGCCAAACTTGATATCCACTAAAATTCTTTGCCGTAAAGAATCAGGCTATCCATTTGCTGCCAGCCGCGCATCTCATAGAAATGCATCGCTGATTTGTTTTCCTTAGTCACCAACAAATAGGATTTGATGCATCCTCTCGAACGAAGTCGATTTTCAACTTCATCCATGAGCTGCGACCCAATTCCCTGTTCTCGGAAAGCCTCGTCCACGGCCAGATGATAAATCAGGCCTCTTCTCCCGTCGAATCCACCGATAACGGTGCCAACAATTTTTTCTCCCGAGGTAGCGACCAGGAAAAGGTCGGGATCGCGTTGAAGTTTTTTCAGGATCTCCTCAGGGTCATCTGAGCGCCGGAGCTGAATGCCCGCTCCGGCGTCTTTCCAAAGGTTGCGAACTTCTTCGTAATCTTGAGAATAATCAAACTCTCGGATTTGAACCATTATTTTGCAGTATTCCGGCGAATAAGCGCAATTAGATCATCTGGCATAAAGGGTTTAAGAAGGAAGGCGTTTGCCCCTGCATCGCGGCATTCGTACTCCAGATTCATCCCTGATGACATGATGACCACTACATCTTTGAGATCGTCATGTTTACGAATCTCGGTCAATACGTCCACGCCGTTCTTTCCTGCAAGATGAACGTCCATCAGCATGACATCCGGTTTTTCAGAACGGGTCCGTTCAAGCACATCCTCAGAAATATCCATGGTCGCCACAGAAAATCCTTCGAGGGTCAGCAGAGTTTTAAGGAGATACATCATGCTGGCGTCATCTTCGACGAGCATCACCTTCGTCATTGTTTTTGAACCCCTTTTCCTTTTGGCTTCTTTTGAACAGGGTGCTTCTCCAGAGCGGAATTGATCACATCATCCACACTTTCCGCGTAGATGAATTTCATGGCTTTTTTGACTTCTTCGGGCACATCATCAAGATCAAGCTTGTTTCGCTTGGGGAGGATCACGGTTTTAAACCCTGAGCGGTGTGCAGCAAGTACCTTTTCCTTGACTCCTCCGACGGGCAACACTTGTCCACGCAGTGTGATTTCACCGGTCATTCCAAGCTTGGGTTTAACCAGGCGTCCGGAAAGCAGTGAAACCATGGAAGTCGCCATGGTAACGCCCGCCGATGGTCCGTCTTTCGGTTGTGCTCCGGCAGGGACATGCAGGTGAATATCCGATTTTTCGAAGAAATCATCAGGCAGGTGAAGTTGTTTAGTCCTTGAACGGATATAGGATAGCGCTGCCCTTGCGGATTCCTGCATCACATTCCCGACTGACCCCGTAATTTGGAATCCTTTTCCTCCAGGCATACGAGTTGATTCGATATAAAGGACGTCGCCACCATAGGGCGTCCAGGCCAATCCAGCTGCGACACCGGGTTGGGAGATCCTGACAGCCATCTCTTCGGTACCTAAAAAGAGCGGATTCCCCAACAGTTCTTTTACTTCTTTGGGAGCTATCGTGAAAGACCTTCGGGTACCTTCGGCGATATGTGTGCCGGCCTTCCGGCATATCGACCCGATCTGCCGCTCCAAATTCCTAACACCGGCTTCCCGGGTGTATTGATTAATGATCAATTGAAGCGCATGGTTGTTGAATTTGACTTCCTTCTCCCGCAATCCATTTTCACGAATCTGCCGAGGGATCAGGTAACCGTTGGCGATGGCAATCTTCTCGCCCTCCGTATAACCCGAGAGTGCAATCACTTCCATCCTGTCGAGCAGAGGGCTGGGGATGGTTTCAAGCGTGTTGGCCGTGGTAATAAACATCACCTGGGAAAGGTTGTAAGCCACTTCCAAATAATTGTCACGAAACTCGCCATTTTGTTCCGGGTCAAGAACCTCGAGCAGCGCAGATGCCGGGTCGCCGTGAAAATCCATGGCCAACTTGTCCACTTCATCGAGCATGAAAACGGGATTGCGCGATTCAGCCCGCCGCAGCGCCTGCAGGATTCTTCCTGGCATCGCACCGATGTATGTTCTGCGGTGGCCGCGTATTTCGGCTTCATCCCGGACACCCCCCAAAGATATGCGGATGAACTTCCTGCCCATCGCCCGGGCAATGGATTGACCAAGCGAAGTCTTACCCACCCCGGGAGGACCGACAAAACACAAAATGACTCCCTCCCGCTCCCGGCGGATTTTATCGGATGACGGCACACTCAGTTCATCACGTCTTTCCAGGCGAAGCTTCCGAATCGCCAGGAATTCTAGTATTCTGTCCTTGATGTCGTCCAGTCCATAATGGTCTGCGTTGAGAACCTCGCGGGCATGGGTGATTTCGAGGTTATCGTCAGTTCCCTTCGCCCAAGGGAGGGTGGTCAGCCAATCGAGATAGGTTCGGATCACTCCATATTCCGCAGCTGCAGTTGGTAGGCGGGCAAGTCGGTCGAGTTCACGGTTCGCCTGCTTTTCAGCTTCCTCGGGCATTTTCGCATCCGAAATTTTCTTTCTAAATTCCTCTACTTCAAGCGCCTGCTCGTCCTTTTCACCGAGTTCCTTCTGAATGGCTTTCATCTGTTCGCGAAGGAAATAATCACGCTGAACTTTTTCGATCTCGGACCGGGCTTCGTTCTGGATCTTCTGACCCAACTGTAGGACCTCGGTCTCCCGGACAAGGAGGCCGATCATTTTCCGCAACTTTTCAGTGGTGGAATCAAGTTCCAATAGTTGCTGAGCATCCTCCAGCTCTATCCGTTGAAAGTTCGCGATGGTGTAAACCGTTTGGAGCGGGTCATCGATCGAAGTGATGGAGGTCACCAGTTCGCGGGGGAAGGACGGGATCAAATTGGCAATGGCTTCGAATTGGTCGCGGGCGTTTCGTGCCAGAGCATCCACCTCCAGACCTGTCTCCACGACCTCCTGGGCTTTTTCAATACGAGCTGTGAGGTAAGGTTCGTTCTGAACAAATTCCCCGATTCGGATTCGTTCAAGTCCTTGAACCAACAGGCGGATGGTGCCATCGGGTGCGCGGAGCAGCCTCTGGACGACAGCCAGGCATCCCACTCTGAATAGGTCGCTTGGTCCGGGGTTTTCCAGATCGGGGTTTCGGGAAGCAACCAAACCGATGATCTTGTCCCCCACGACCACGTCATCAACCAGTTTAATTGACCGAGGTTGACCGATAGTCAATGGAACAGCCGTTTGAGGAAAGACCACCACTCCGCGAAGAGGCAGGATGGGGACTATTTCTGGAAATTTGCTCATCTCGTCAGCGCCTGTCTTCTCTACAGAGTCGCCTGCAGTATCCTTTTGGGCAAGGCGTGTGAAGATATTGGGGAGCAGGAGATCCATTAATTCTAAATCTTCTTCGCCCACCCAATCAAACAACTCGACCGGATTGGAACTCCATCTGGATGCAGGCATCTTTTATTTGTTATTCTTCTTGGGCAACATCACCACCAGAAAACCATCCGCGTATTCTGCGATTGTTTGGTCCGAATCGACCTGGCTAGGGAGCGCCACGATGGTGCTGAATTCACCAAACCGGATTTCCATCTGATGATAAGCCCTTCGTTCCAACACATCGGGTCTATTTCCGGAAATCACAAGATAATTATTATCCAATGTCACTGAAAAATCCTGGTCGCGCAGTCCCGCAATTTCAACCCGGACAACGAATTTATCTTCAGTCTCGTAGATATCCGTGGGCGGACTCCAAACATGACTTTGCGCACGAATCTGTCGGCTTATCGATTTTGGGGTATTTATTGCCCGGTCACGCTGAGATCCACTAGCGGAATCCGGGTCGTTCTTAAGAAGAATCGTATCCATCTCCGCTCCTTCTGGGATGACCCACTGCTTCCGGTCAGCCCGGATTATTTATTTAAGGCTTCTCCAGCCGCTGCCAGGACTTCTTCATAATTCGGTTCGTCACCAAGCGTGGGCATGTAGGCGGCATAACGAATAACCCGTTTGCGGTCCACCACAAACACCGCACGCCGTAAAACACGCACTTCCTTGATCAGACATCCATATTTCTGCCCAAAATCCGTTTTTATTGAATCTGAGTATGTTAATACCTGATCGACTCCCGCAGCGCCGCACCAGCGTTTTTGTGTATACGGTAAATCGGTGCTTAACACCATTATGACGATGTTCTTGCCCAACTTGCTCGCCTCTTCGTTAAACCGGCGGGTTTCCCTGTCGCAAACAGACGTTTCCAGCGAAGGCATGGAGGCAATGATGCGTACTTTTCGTTTCGTGTCCTTGAGTGCTTTAACTACTGACCAATCCTGTTTCAAAACGGTGAAATCAGGAGCTTTATCGCCTGCTTTCAGATCATTGCCTACAACTGTGGCTTCTTTACCACCAAATTTTATTAGACCAAAACGCTCAGTTTTCATTTCAAAATCCTCCTTGAGTGTGACCTTCTAAGACCATTAACTAATAAAAGAATTGATACGAGCGCCCCTGGCGGGATTCGAACCCACAACCAACAGCTTAGAAGGCTGGTGCTCTATCCATTGAGCTACAGGGGCAGTAAAACTGGACAGTCCCGAAACCAGTCCTGATATTTTATCCCAGTACCGGTCTGATTCCCTTGTAAACCCGGCCGCTTGATATGGTTTTAAGAATGGTGTCCGGCTGTTTCCCCAATTTTGTCCCTAGTTCTTCAGAGGATGCGGGTATGTTTCCAGTTGAAAGCAGGACCCGGAATACCCCATCGACCAGGGTGGTGTGGTCGGTCAGGAAATCCGGTTCCTTGGCGCAATGGGTCATTAGGACCTGTTGCAAACTGTCCATGGGGATCACTTCGGCAGTCACCGGGTCCACCCAATCGATATATTGATCAGGATCCCAATTCAAGAACATCTGCTGGTGAGCATCGCAAAGCAGCGATGATAAATGAACATGCCAATCATTTTCATTTTCCTGCCACCAATCGAAATCGATATGAAATGGCGTTTTTATCGTGGGCTTCATCAGACTGAATTTTTTAGCGTCAGCCATTTAGAGTCCCTCTGATTCGGAATCGTTCATCCGGAAATATAGATCGCCAACGTGTTTAAAGGATTTATTCGCCGCAAGCGTAGCCATTAATGGTGCAGGAGGCGTTCGCCGCAGAATGTTTATTGCTGAATACAACTCCTGAGCATGCACATGGCCCTGCGGAGTAAGCTTCGACAATTCCCTTATCATTAAGCCTAGGGATTTTTCAAAGGATTGTCGGTTCTTGGACAATTGCTCCCAAGCTAGATCCACAGGGTCCGTATCGGTGACGATAGCCACCATCCTTTCGTTGTAGTCGCAACCAACATCCTGCTTGAGGACTGCAAAAACCAGACCGCCATCCGAACCAATTAATACGGTGCGCACCCACTCCCGCGTGGGCTTATGTGTTTTCGCTTCGATCAAGACTTCGCCGGGCTGATGGCCGCGCTGGATGGTGATCAATGATCCCGGGAACAACTTCTGACGTTTGAACCAATCTGAAAGCCCAAAGACATAGCCATGCTGCCTGACCACCCAGGCAGGAATCCGTTCTCCGGCTTTGGCATCCACCAATGTGAAACGAACTCGCGGCGATTCGTAAGCCGTGGGGAAAAAGGATTGCAGTCGTTTAGAAACAGGTAAGGTTCCGGAACGCCAGTGAGGGTAAGTGAGGCAGATCGTTGCCACATCCAGTTTCTGAGTGGGATGCTCCACATCGCTTAATTCATCGTCAAGCTCGGCTTCAAGCTCAAGCATTTGAGGGGTTAGTGCAGAGGCATCGTAATCCAAAGTTGGGTATTCCAGGAATTTTGGACATTGTCGGACTTCGGCGGGTTCTTGTCGTTCGAGAACCCAAAGTACCTGTCCTGCAGGACCGACTTCGTCGAACCGGTGATCCTGCTGCAGAGCATAATTTAACGAAAATTCAGCCAGTTTTGGATTTACCCCTGCTCCAAGGTCTATCTGTTCCAACAATGCACCAGCGGGAATGGGTTCTCCACCTGCCATCTCAAGTATGGCTTCCACAAGGTTCAGATGTCCAATATTGACTTCCAGGAGCAGAGCCCGAGGGAACCAATGTCCCGCGATGTTGACGAGGGTTTCATCATCAGAAAGCGCAGTTTCGATCTTGGTTTCGATCAAATCACCGACTTCGGTTGCGACAGCAACGGAATCCATCTCCGGATCATCACCTTCAACTGGAGGAGTATTAAGGGGATGTTCATCCAAACCGGATGCAAAGAATTTACGTTCCCCATTTTCCAGGGTAATCTCAATAACTTGAAAACTCCCAATCTCAGGATTGTTCCCTTGTCGAGAGCTATTGACCACACCTTTCTTCCAATTCAGTGACGGGAAGGCCAATGACTCGTTTACTTCGTAATTCTCCTTGGGCAAATAGATGCGGCCGAGAGATTCCTTCTTTTCAGCGGCGGATTTCTTCTCCAGCCTCAGCCTCTCTTCAACCAAAATCAAGACTAATTCCCTGGTCGTTAAAGGAATTTCTGTTTCAAAAAGATAATTTTGAATAAATTCATTGTCTTTTTTAGTGACATTGAAGCTTTGCCAATAGTCATCGGGAAGTGAGGGAAAGTTATTGACCATATCCTTGTTTCGATTCAGCATTTTTTTACGGCAACGGCAAGTAAACCGATTTATTATACCTTAACACAGTTTTCTTCTACCCAGCTAGCTGATTGAATAACCGCTTTCCTGTTCGTTTGACAATAATACCCGAATGTTCTTAATCAAACTACTCAAATCCAAATAGTTTATTGTCGCCCAAATTTTGGTGTGCTATAATTTGGCATCCAGGTGAAGAGATGGCACTTATTTTCAAGTTCAATTCAAATGACAATAATCCAACCTTGAGGCGCCGGGAAGGTAGTCTTTACCTGGAAGCGTAAGGAATCCACAAGCCTTTACCCAGTCGCCCAAAGCACATGCAGCGGGCGATATTTTTTGTCAGGAGGACAGTATGTATCGAACGACATTCTTGCGGCACATTGAGAAAGTCCCACGTGGGGCAAACAGTGACTCTGGCCGGCTGGGTCCATCGTCAGCGTGACCACGGTGGAGTGACCTTCATCGACTTGCGCGATCGCTCAGGGTTGGTGCAAATTGTTGGAAATCCATCCCATGCAGACGTAGCATCCATTCAAGATGCGAGACAGGAATGGGTACTCCAAATTACTGGCGTTGTCCGCCCTCGACCTGCAGGAGCAGAAAACCCCAATCTTGCCACGGGAGAAATTGAGGTCGACGTCACCCGATGCACTGTCCTCAACCCATCAAAAATGCTTCCTTTCCTGGTCAACAAGGATGAAGAGATCAGCGAAGACGTTCGGTTGAAATACCGCTACCTTGACCTTCGCCGGGAAAAAATGCAACAGAATATGATTCTACGACACAAGGTTGTGAAGTTCATCCGGGATTACTTGAGCGAGAGACAGTTTATCGAGATAGAAACTCCGATGTTATTCAAGACCACTCCCGAGGGAGCCCGCGATTATCTTGTCCCATCCAGGATCTACCCCGGTCATTTTTACGCGCTGCCTCAATCCCCACAACAGCTGAAGCAATTACTGATGGTGGCCGGCTTCGACCGCTACTTCCAAATCGCACGCTGTTTACGGGACGAGGATCTGCGCGGAGACCGGCAGCCGGAGTTCACCCAACTTGACTTGGAGATGTCCTTCGTCCACCGCGACGATGTACTTGAGCTGGTGGAGGGATTATTCACTTCCATGCTACCGGAAGTCTCACCGCACAAGCACTTGCTTGCTTCTCCCTGGCCCAGACTGACCTACAACGAAGCTGTCGAACGATTCGGCACCGACAAGCCCGATCTGCGCTTTGGAATGGAACTTTATGACCTGAGTGACATCTTCGCCAAAAGCGATTTCCGTGTGTTCCAATCTGCGCTTGCCCAGAATGGCGTGATCAAATGCATCGTCGTTCAGGGATGTTCCGAGTACACGCGCAAGGAAGTGGACGACTTGACCGAGTTTGCAAAGGAACAAGGCGCCAAGGGACTCGCAACGCTTGCCCTGTCCCCGGAAGGTATTAAGGGTACCGCTCAAAAGTTCATAAAACCAGACGAAGTGGAATCCATAAAAACCCGAACAGGTGCAACCACCGGCGATTTGGTTCTCTTCGTTGCCGATTCAAAATCGATCGCCCATAAAACGTTGGCTGCACTTAGGCTGCTCTTCCGCGACCGGTTGAACCTGGCAGACAAAGATGTGCTGGCCTTTGCGTGGGTGGTCGACTTCCCCATGTTTGAATGGAAGGAAGACGAAAAGAAATGGGATGCAGCCCACCATCCCTTTACCATGCCAAAAATGGAAGATCTTCCCAAATTCGAATCAGATCCTTCCCAGGTCCTGTCAGACGCGTACGACATGGTTTTGAATGGGTATGAAACAGCCTCCGGCTCGATCCGTATTCACCGGCGAGATATCCAGGAAAAGGTGTTTCAGCTTCTAGGATTAACCAGCGATGAAATCCAGATGAAATTTGGCCATCTATTGGAAGCCTTTGAATTTGGTGCTCCGCCCCATGGAGGCATGGCTCCCGGCATCGACCGGCTGGTTATGATCCTGGCGGACGAACCCAATATCCGGGAAGTCATCGCCTTCCCGAAAAACCAGACCGGCCGCGATGTGATGGCTGATGCTCCGTCGCCTGCGTCCGCACAACAACTTAAGGAATTACATCTCCGCGTTGAACTGCCAAAAGAAGAAACAAAGTAGGATTTTATGAAAATGATGAGCTGTTCAAGATAAAACGGCTCATCATTTTTGATTCAACGATTAACCTGCCTAACGGTTTTGCAATCAAAAAATTAATGAAACCCTCCCCACGTCCTTGACTTTATGGTATAAGAATCATGACCCTGCTGTGCTCGTGATGTTGCATACCCGGTTCTGAGCCAACACCCATTTTAAGGGTCTCAATCTCTCGGTAGGAACGCGATAGGCCTGAGCCAAGGCGGAATTACCGGGTGGGGGCCCGACCTGCTTCGGCAGGTTCAGAACTTCGCACCACACGGCAACAGCGGGGTTATTGATTTAACCATTCATCTTGACTCATGCAACGCAGAGGTGTAAAATCTCCGGCTAATATTACTTGTACGCACAATTGAATAGGAGAAATAGCGACTGAGCCCTGGTAAAACAGGGTGACGAGGTGGAGGTTCTCCTGCGCGAGCAGGACGCTAATCTGATCGGGTGAAAATCTGGTCAGAGAAAATCGATAAGATCAGCGGATGCCTCTGGAGCCCGATCACAGGCTCCTTTCTCCCTTCCAAAAAAAGCGCATGGGAACGCATGTTTGTTCCCCGCCGAAAACCCGCCGGAAACGGTAGGCACAAGGCGACGCAGTGGTCAGATTGAATCTGTTCACCACCATGGAAGGGCTGCCAGCCGGATATTTTTAATGTCAAGGGCACGCCCAGGCGTGCCCTTTTATTTTTATAAGGTGGTTCTTAATTTGAGCAAGATTCAGGCTGATTTAATATCTCTTTAGTAATAGCATTACCGAAATCACTTTCTTGAGGCTTCGATGAAATCAAAAACCTGGCTTGCACTATTGTCACTCTATATCATTTGGGGTTCCACCTACCTGGCGATCATGTTCGTCGTGGAGACGATTCCCCCATTCATTAGTGCCGGGATTCGGTTCTTCATATCCGGATTGATTCTTCTTATTTGGAGGAAACTGGCTCGCGATCCCATGCCCACGCGAATCCAGTGGCGGTCAGCGGCCATCGTCGGAACACTGCTTCTCGTAGGAGGAAATGGATTGCTATCCTGGTCGGAACAGCGCATCCCGTCAGGTGTTGCCGCCTTGTTGATCGGAACCGTTCCCCTCTGGTTGGTATTGATCGAAGCCTTACGAAGAGGCGGGACCAAACCCAACTGGCAGTCGATCCTCGGCCTGGCGATAGGGTTTGCAGGAATTGTTGTTCTCATAGGGCCGATTGATTTCACAGGGCAAGCGGGGCGATATGAATTGGTGGGAATCCTGATTTGCCTGGTGGCAGCATTTCTTTGGTCAATCGGTTCCATTTACAGTCGGGGAGCAGATTTACCACAATCGGCTCTGATGACCACCGGGATGGAAATGGTGGCGGGAAGCATTGGCTTATTTATCGTTGCGACGCTTGCGGGAGAGTGGCAGAATTTTTCAATGGAAGCCATCTCGTCTAAATCCATGTATGGGTTGATCTATCTCATCACCATCGGCTCGCTCATTGGATTCGTATCCTACGCCTGGCTTCTTCGAAATGCCCCCGTTTCACTTGTCGCAACTTATGCCTATGTAAATCCCCTGGTGGCTATTCTCTTGGGCAGCGTATTAGCCCAGGAATCGCTTACGCCTCGCATCCTGATCGCCGCCGGGGTGATAATCGGTTCAGTTGTCTTGGTCAATTATTCAAAAAATTCTTCTGACATCCAGAAAGACGAAACAGCAAATGTCATTGCCGATTAATACTGAATATTAATCGAGCCAACCCACAATATTTTTTCACAGGAGGAAAAAATGGACCACAAGGATTTGTTGAAAAGAGTAAAAGACGACGACGTAAAATTCATATCCTATCAATTCACAGATGTCACAGGAGCGGTCAAGAGCGTGGATGCTCCGGTCAAAAGATTGAAGGAGGCATTGGAGGACGGTATCTGGTTCGATGGATCGTCGGTGGAGGGGTTTGCCCGCATCCAGGAAAGCGATATGCTCCTTATTGTTGACCCGGATTCATATGCGGTCCTCCCCTGGACGCCTCAGGAATCCCGGCGGGCGAGAGTTTTCTGCGATATTTATATGCCGGATGGGGAACCCTTCGAAGGAGATCCTCGCGGGGTATTAAAGAGAAATATGTCAAAACTTGCAGAACGTGGGTGGACTTACAACGTCGGCCCGGAACCGGAGTTTTTCCTTTTCAAGAAAAATGGTGAGAGTGTTCATCCGGTGCCTCACGACGTAGGTGGTTACTTCGATTTTTCAGCTGACGACGAAGCGGTGCGTGTTCGAACAGCTTTGATGGAAGCCTTAAATGGCATGGGATTGGAAGTGGAAGTTGGCCATCACGAAGTTGCACTAGGCCAGCATGAAATTGACTTCCGTTTTGACGATGCTCTCAAGACGGCGGATAATGTACTTACCCTAAAATATACAGTGAAAGCGATCGCTGCTGAACATGGATTGATTGCTTCGTTCATGCCCAAACCCATATTCGGTATTAATGGATCAGGGATGCATTGTCATCAATCCCTTTTTGATGATCAGGGTAATAATCTATTTTTTGACCCATCAGATGAATTCAATCTCTCCAAGCTCGCTTACCATTTCATCGCTGGTCAATTAGCCCACGCAAGGGGATTCTGTGCCATTACCGCCCCAACTCCCAATTCCTATAAACGGTTGGTTCCAGGCTATGAAGCCCCGGTTTACATTGGGTGGGCGCAACGGAACCGTTCGGCATTGATACGAATCCCCCGGTACACGCCCGGCAAGGATAAGGCCGTTCGCGCCGAGCTGCGCTGCCCGGATCCCTCCAGCAATCCCTACCTAGCCTTCTCGGCAATGATTGCCGCCGCACTCGATGGGATAGACAATAAACTCACCCCACCGAAACCTCTCAATAATGTTAATGTTTATCATCTAACCGCTGAGGAACGGAAAGATATGAAGATCGAATCCTTGCCTGGTTCCTTGCCTGAGGCCATGTCAGAGTTGGAAAAAGACAAGGTGATTCGGAGTGCCTTGGGAGAGACAACTTATGAAGCCTTTATGACAGCCAAACAGGCTGAATGGGACGATTTCCGTATGCACGTCACTGATTACGAAGTGGAACGTTACCTGGAAACTGCTTGAACAGGTAATTTACAAAAAACGGAGTGGGTCACCATAGCCCACTCCGTTTTTTCATGCTCTGAAAGGATTGAAGTCCGTATTCCGATCATAAAAGTCCTCTTGTTCTACCCGTTTTAACCATCGAACCACACTATATGTTAGAGGGGTAAAGAAGATTTCTATCGAGACTTTAAAAATGTAATTGGACACGAAAAGAGTTGTGAATAAGCTCCAGGGAAATACACTAAAGAGTGATGCAACAATAAGAAATGCAAGTGTGTCAACTAACTGTCCGAATAATGTGCTGCCAATCGTTCTCAACCAAAGATACCGGCCGGATGTAATTAATTTCATCTTTGCGAGTATGACCGAATTCGTAAACTCACCGGATAAGTACCCTGCCAGGCTTGCCAATACAATCCCACCTGTACTCATCCCGCCTAAAATCGCCGCATAGGCAGCGTCACCGGCATATTGCTGCCAGGTTGACTCTCCTGGCATGAGATTTATCAACCAAAACACCAGGGAAGAAAGGGTAAGGGCGGCAAAACCGGTCCAGATCACCTTTCTCGATCGTTTATACCCGTATACCTCGGTCAGGATGTCGCCAAAGATATAACTCACTGGAAATAGAATCGTGCCTGCATCGAACGCCAATGGTATGCCACGCAGGGAGACACCCCAATCCACAATTTTCGCAGACGAAGCAATATTGCTGACAACAAGCACCACGCAAAAAAGAGCGGTAATGGTATCAAGATAAAGATAATGCTTTTCTTTCTCCAAAGTTCACTCCCCGCCGTAAACACAACTTGATATCACTGATTATCATCCGGTTGGTTTGGCATTTTTGCTTTCGCGATCATCCTGCAGAACGAACACTCCCCTTCCGCGGAAGTCGGTTGTCCACAGGTTGAGCATTGAGTTAATAGAGAAGATTTATCCATCGCCGAATTTATAAAAAAACCTTGTTTTCGAGCCTCCAGGAATTTCAGATAGAAGATCAATTTTGCACCTGGACGCTCATTTTCCAACTGGTTGAGCATCTGTTTGTAATAGATCGAAGTCGAACCAATGGAAAATGGACATTCTTCATAAATATATTCTATTCCCCTTAAAAGGGCATAGGCGGTCATTTCTTTTTCATAGAATCTGCAAAGGGGTTTAACTTTCCTTGCCAAACCCTCAGATTCAGGGAGAACCGGGCTTTGACGTACCAGGGATTCACCGGACCAAATAATGGTATTTCCAAACAAAGTAGCTGCTTCATCGTCAAGATTATGTCCTGTGGCGAGCACATCATATCCCATATCGCGGGCGATGCGATTCATCACATGTCGTTTGGTTAATCCGCAAACAGCACAGGGTCGTCCCTTGCCCCGATGGGACAACTCAGCCAGCACGGGGATGGAATGCCCATATTCCTTTTCAACATCCACGACGTGGAGCTTTAAATGATGTTCATCAGCAAATTTATGGGTGAATCGGTGAGATTCTTCCGAGTAGGCTATCGATTCGTCAATTCCAAGCCCAATATAAAGTCCATCCGCTTGATAACCAAGTCGATTAAGAATGTCCCAAAGCGAAAGGGAATCCTTTCCACCTGAAACAGCGACAAGGATCTTTTCTTGCCTGGAGAACATTTGGTATTTCCCGATAAAACGCTCAGTTTGCTCGGGAATCCACTCAAGGTAATGTTCCTTGCATAACGCGAGCTTGTGTTGCCGCATATTAACAACCGCTTTTTGTCCACATGTGCGGCATTTCATGTCAGCCTCCTGAAATGACGGATATGAGCTTGATGATTTCGCCGTTTTTCAATATCTCGTCATCAAGGATTAATTCACCATCTCGAGTAGCAATAACCGATTCGGGCAATGATCCCTGCCTTTTCCAGAGAGGATAACAGCGTCATGCCTGCCTTTACTTCGTATTCCTTATCTCGGAGGATTAATTTGGCGGTCATGGTTAATTCACCTTGGGGCACTCATTCTACCACAGCCAGTCATTCGAGAAAAACGCTACTCGGAATTCCATGAATAAGGACTGTTATTGAACCACTATGAATTTTCTTCTTGACAGTCTGTTTCTTATGACTTAGATTCATTTCGTCGGAGGAAAATCCATGCGCATTGGCATGATGGTGGATTTATATAAACCATATATTAGCGGTGTAACAATCTACGTCGAGATCAATAGAAAATATCTCGAAGATATGGGGCACGATGTTTTTATCTTTACCTTTAGTGGAGACAAGGATTATATCGATGACGAATCGAATGTCTATCGTTCTCCAGGACTGCCAATTTCCGAAGGGTTCGCTTTAAATTTCGTTCACCGCCGAGAAATCAAAAGGGTAATTCAAACGATGGACATTGTCCATGTCCATCATCCCTTTATTAGCGGACAGTTGGCGTTGAGATATTGCAAACCCTTGAATATCCCGGTCGTTTTCACAAACCATACCAGATATGATCTCTACGCCCAGACTTATGCCCCAGCACTCACCAAAGAAATCAGCCAGACATTCATTCAAACTTATTTACCCCGCTTCTGCTCACGCGTCGATATGGTTGTCTCTCCATCAAAGGGGATGGCGGATATATTACGGACATTAAAAATTGATGCTCCCCATAACAGTCGTTCCCAACGGCGTTGACATAAGGAAATTCCGCCAGGCAATGGACCCTGGTAAACGGGAAAAACTTGGATTTTCGCACAGTGATGTTCTTTTTATTTACGCAGGTCGACTGGCTGCAGAAAAGAATCTCCCTCTGGTGATTAAATCCTTTAATGCGGTAGCCCAATCTGTCGACAACGCCCACCTCCTTATCGTCGGCAATGGTGCAGTTGAAGATCTTTTGAAGGAGATGGCCGGTCAAACTCCCTCCGCAGATCGCATTCACTTCACCGGCCGAATCCCCTACGACGAGTTACCTGATTATCTATCAATGTGTGACGTATTTGTAACTGCTTCAACATCGGAAGTCCATCCCTTGTCTGTGATAGAAGCCATGGCTAGCCGGACTTCCAGTATTGGGAATCGACTCTCCTGGTATTGGTGACACAGTCGAGGACGGAGTTACTGGCCTATTATCCACAAACGATCCCATGATCTTTACGGCAAAAATGATGCGGCTCTGCCTTGACCGGGATTTGAGGAAATTCAATGAGGATTGCTGCTCAGGAGGCATCAGAGCAATATTCAATAGAACACACCGGTGCGATCATGCTCTCCCACTATGAAAGGCTGGTAAATCAAACCGAATCAAGACGGCACGGACTCGGTTACTCCTTGCGAAAAGCATGGGAAAATCTGTTCACAAAATGAGCACAAAAAAACAGCAGGTTGGCGTCTGGGGTGAGAATGAGGCAGCGGATTTTTTATCCAAACGTGGGTATGAAATCATTTCCCGGAATGTGCGAACTCCACGAGGTGAGGTAGACATCATAGTCAAAGCAGATGAGGTTATCATCTTCGTGGAAGTGCGAACCCTCACATCGAGTCGAATTGCCCACCCTGAAGAGACCATCACCCGCCGCAAACAGTCCCGCATGTTGGCTGCCGTAGAAGATTACACTCAATTACATGAAATAGACCATTGGCAGATCGACGCAATATCCGTTGAGGGTAAACCAGGCAGCAAACCATTGATCACGCATTTTGAAAACGTTCTCGGATAAATAAAATATTATCGGATACGGACAACATTTTGAATCAAAAAGTTCCTCCACTCCCTCAGATAAATATCGCTCGGCTATTGAAAGATAATGGTATCCGCCCCGACAAATCGCTGGGTCAAAATTTCCTTCAGGATGATGCTGAACTTCGGAAAATCATATCCGTCTCTCAGATTACACCAACGGATACAGTCCTTGAAATCGGACCTGGACTTGGGAGTCTTACACGCTACCTGGCTATTACAGCGAAAGAAGTTGTGACCGTCGAATTGGACGAATCCCTGCTGCCGATATTGTCCAATGTGATAAAGGATTCAATAATGTCACAGTGATTCGCGGAGATATATTACAGATTTCTATCGCAGATTTGGTCAAAGCAGATTCCTACAGGGTGGTTGCCAACATTCCGTATTACATCACGTCCGCGATCATTCGCCATCTTCTGGAAAGCCATCCTAAACCAAATAGCATCGTCCTCACGATCCAAAAGGAGGTTGCCCAACGCATTTGTGCCAAACCTGGGGAAATGAGTCTGCTTGCGTTAAGTGTTCAGGTTTTTGGGCAGCCTGAAATTGTTGCAGAAATCTCTTCCAGTGCCTTTTTCCCTGAACCGAATGTGGATTCTTCAGTTATCAGACTGGATACGTTTTCTGAGCCTGCAATTACCTGCGGCAAATCTCGATTCTTTTTTCAGGCTGGCAAAAGCGGGATTCAGTCAAAAAAGGAAAACCCTGCGAAATTCGCTTTCGGCGGGATTGTCCATCTCAGGAGATGAATGCTGAAGAATTGCTGAAAAAAGCGGGGATAGATCCGAAAAGGAGGGCTGAGACTCTAAGTATTCCCGAGTGGGCAAGCCTCACTTCATGTTTCGAAAATTTGTGACACTATTCAAAGTCCAAATCACATTTGGCTAAAAGTGATATTGGGGATTCTGAAAATAATTTGGTTTATTGCCTTCTTGCGAGTTTCCCTTTTCTTCTTAGATCCCTTAACTGCCAAAGTGTTTCCCAAATACGAAATGCTGCTTCCGCCTGGATTTTAAACGACATTTTCGATTTTCCCCATCGCCTGTCGGAAAAATGGATCGGGACTTCACCGAACCGATATTCCAAGCAATAAGCCATATAAGCCATTTCAACCAGAAAGATATAGCCGCTCGCCTTAATTCGATCCAAAGGCATGCCCTGGATAGTCTCTCTGCGCCAGAGCCTGAATCCGGTAGTAATATCTCTTAAAGGAATTTGTAAAATTGTGCGTGAGTAAAAATTTCCCCAAGCAGATAAACCCTTGCGCCATAATGGCCAATTCTCGTCAACGCTGCCACCTTTGACGTATCTCGACCCCAACACGACATCACATGATTCCAGCTTCGTCGCCATGTCGATGAGCCTATTCGGATCGTGGGAAAAATCCGCATCCATCTGGGCAACCGCTTCCGCACCGCCATCGAGAGCCAATCCAAACCCTGTCAGGTATGCAGACCTCAATCCCAGCTTACCGCTGCGGTGATGGACACTCAGCCGCCCTGGATTAGCTTGTGCAAGGTCGTCAGCGATTTTCCCGGTTCCATCAGGACTGTTATCATCCACGACCAATATGCTCAATTCGAGCGGAAGCGAAAATAATGCGGAGACCAGATTAGGCAGGTTCTCCGCTTCATTGTAAGTTGGAACAATAACAACTATTTTCAAACCGAATTACTTCCTCTTCAATATTTCAGTTTTTAACTGGATCAATCCGGTGATATGCTGCTCACTTGCAGAGACTTGATTGATTCTGATATTTAATCGATTTTCCTGTTTCTCCCTGGCGCCCATCGGGTAAAAGAAATCCAACGACTGTTCCAACTTTGATTGAATTCGGTCTTCCATCCCGGAAAGCTGATTCTGACCGATGATCATGACAAAATCAGTCGGGGTCAAATGGCCGACAAATCCGTCATCGAAACCAGATTCACGCATCGCATTCGTCAAAATCAGGCTGATGGCGCGAAGGACATCATCTTTTGCCACAAATCCATAGGCATCCCTGAAAAGTTCAATATTCTCGATGAGAATTCCCAAGGCGCCTGGTCCGTCCTTTTGGAGACAGTCGCTCAATCGTTCTTCAACCAACGGCCCTTCCGGAAGACCTGTCACCGGGTTGGTCAGGGAATCCTGTTTTGAGCGCTTGAGGACATTCCGAACCCTCAACCTCATCTCCTGAACGTCAAACGGTTTGGTGATGTAATCATCAGCACCAAGCTCCAGACCTGCCAGCTTGTCGTTTCGTTCGCGTCGTTCGGTGAGAAAGATAATGGGGATTTTGCTGGTTTTCCGATCAGCCCGAAGACGGCGGGCAACTTCAAAGCCGTCAATATCGGGAAGTCTTATATCCAAAATCAACAAGTCTGGTCGTTCGTTCTGAGCCGATTGAATGCCCTCTTCACCCCAATGAGACGTGATGACTTCATACCCCTGCACGCGCAGATAGGAGTTCAACATTTCAGCCAGATCCTGGTCGTCCTCAACAACAAGGATTTTTGACTTAGGCTCAGACAAGGGATTCCTCTATCTAACCTATGGGGTCCTTCTGGATAACAAATTCACAAACCGGGTCATTCAGCGCCACACATTTGAATTCGTTGACCCGGAATTCATTTCCACCGGAAACCCATTTAAGGCTTTCCTGAAGCAGACCGACAGCGATGAAACAAACCGGCTTGTCAACACCACTTCTTCCCCAGCAACATGGACACTTGTGAATGGTATAGATGAATTCGTTATCCTTCTCTTCCACAGTGCTGAGCTGGTCGCTGACCTGGCTGAAGATTTTTGCCATGGCCGGGAGACCAATTCGCATTTTCGCTTGAAGAGGCAGGACTTTGAAGGCGAGGTCGCCAGCACCCGCCAGCGCACCGAAGTACTTCAATGCATCCGCGAAAGTAGCACGACCAGCCCTCAAGGCCAGTCCGCGGCCGCCGCGCGGTCCGTACATTTCCTCGAGCGCAACACCGATCGCTGAAAGTTCAGTGAAATCAAATCCTTTTTCCAGGTTATCAGGCGGATAATTTTCAATGTAATGATTGAGGCCGGCAAGGTTGAGGATGGCGTTCAGGCCGTTCTTTCCCATGACATCCTCGAGAGATTTTAATGTTATAAGACCGAATTTATTGGGATAATACAGGCCGCTTTTTTGAATCGGGTTCATTCCAGGCTCCCTTAGATCAGTTTACCGAGGTCTTCTGTCGCACGGCGCATATCAAGGAAAATCAAGCCCAGTTTGGCCTGTTCCCTCGCCAGAGCAGTAAGGACGGCCTCTTCGCCAACGGACATGAGCACCACATAGCCTTTTACGCCTTTGATATAAACCTGTTCGAGGGATCCTCGTCCAAGTTCATTGGCGATGCGTTCACCCAGAGATAGCATGGCAGCAGACATCGCCGACACGCGGTCTTCCTCCACCCCTTGTGGTAAAGCCGACGCAATGCTTAATCCATCAACACTGACGATGGCAGAAGCCTCAATATCTGGTGAAGACGCCTGCAGTTCGCGCAGGCGATCAACCATGAGTTGAGTGCGAGACTTGGTCAAGACAGCCTCCTGGAAATTGTATAACGTCCGGCGTTTTCCCGCCTATGGACTAAATAATCCTTGGGTTACTTTAGCATACGGGTTTAATTGTGTCAAGTTACCCTTGAGAATTAAGTATAGCATTATTCTTAACAATTTTGTTATAATGCCACGAAGAAATTACCGAATAATTATGAAGAATCTCCTGTTTTCATTTATCGTTTCTATACTTCTTTCTGAATTGAGCTTTGTCCAACCGGTATCAGCCCAGGAGGAAGGACCAGGGCAAACGGAGTCGGAAAGCGGAAGCGTCGTCTGCCCACCTGGCGTCTACTCGCAGGATCCTGTGGACTGCCTGCCTTATGGACCTTCATCCACGCTCACGCAAAACTCGATTTCCGGCCTATACCCGTCCTCACCCAAGGTTGATTACAATCCCGATTATTCGCTAAACTACGTCCCCTACAACTATTTCAGGGTGGACGAAGCCGGAACATCGGCTTACTTATCCCTAGGCGACGCAGAATCCAGATCGGGTGCAGTATCCAGAATCGGACCCGGCCTGGTTTATGTCAGCTACAGCGACCGCCTGGAGACTGACAGCGGGGCTTATTATTACCTCACCAACGGTACCTGGATTCCCGGCGATGGAGGACGCATCTCCGCCGGTGCATTTCAAGGGAAAATCTTCAGCGCCACGCCTCGCACAGGATTTGGCTGGGTCCTCACTGAGACTCGAAGCTTTAGGAGACCCGATTACACGCTCAATAACCCAAAAGTCAGGACCTATTACCGGACCAATATCGTACCTGTATATGAATCCAAAATATTCGATGGCTACGAGTGGCTTTTGATCGGCGACCAGGAATGGGTCGAAGGGAGAGTAGTCTCCTCCATTTCTCCAAACACGGAACCGCCACCCGGAGTGACCAGCGGCCGATGGATCGAAATCAACCTGGCGGAACAAACTCTCGCTGTCTACGACAACGATCAGCTCGTTTACGCCACCATAATTTCCAGCGGCGTAGACCCCTACTGGACCCGGCCGGGATTGTTCCAAATTTATAAAAAGAAGGAAACCGAGGATATGAGCGGTGCGTTCGAGGCCGACAAATCCGATTTTTATTCACTGCAAGCCGTGCCATGGACCATGTACTTCGACAAAGCGCGAGCCATCCATGGCGCTTACTGGCATACCAACTTCGGTTACCCTCAATCCCACGGTTGTGTCAACATGTCGATCGGAGATTCAGCGTGGCTGTATGACTGGGCAAATGAAGGTGACTGGGTGTGGGTCCATGATCCCTCCGGGCGGACGCCCGAGGACCCCGACCTTTACGGGAGCGGTGCACCGTAATCTTCGGTTTTTGGCAAAAAAGTCTTGACGCTCCTTCAAGACTATGATAAACTACTGCCCGCTCAATAATTGGTCCCGTGGTGTAGCGGCTAACATGCGGCCCTGTCAAGGCCGAGACCGCGGGTTCGAATCCCGTCGGGGCCGCTGAGTACTTGAAAGGTAATAAGAACACCGGAATGAGATTACTCATTCCGGTGTTCTTATTACTTAATCCAGTTGACACCAAAACAACGTATGCTATAAATGATTAAATCATTATCCCTCTTCCGAAAAAATTCAGGAGGTGGTTTCCATGAAGAAGATCTCGAGACGCGATTTTATTCGCCTTTTTGGAGCAGGCGCAGGTGCTGTGACACTTAATCACCTTCTGGCTGCTTGCGGTAGAAGCCTTGAAAACCTACGAAACATCAATCCCTTCAATGCCCACCAATACAACCGCTCAAAGCGGCAAAAATCCTGTGGACGGAGCCACTGCCGTTCCTGCACCCACTTCTACACCGTTCACAGCCCCTGATTTAGTGGTAGCCCGGGGAGGACAGCCGGAGGACATGGTGCGCAAGGGGATCGCTGCCATTGGAGGAATGGAAAGGTTTGTGCCCCAGGGAGCTAAGGTTATCGTCAAGCCAAATATCTGCGTTGCCTATCACACCTACGAATACGCGGCGACGACGAATCCCTGGGTGGTCGGAACCCTGGTCAAAATGGCGCTCGAAGCCGGAGCAGGCAGCGTCCAGGTCATGGATTTTCCCTTTGGAGGAACTGCCGAACAGGCTTATGTCAGGAGCGGAATCGATGAACAAGTTCGAGCGGCAGGAGGAGAAATGGTGTCCATGCCCAGCTTCAAATATTCAACAGTGGATATCCCCCAGGGGCTGAGCATTAAATCCACAGAGGCTTTCAAGGATGCTCTGGAGGCAGACGTCCTGATCGATGTGCCTGTCGCAAAACATCACGGTTCGACCCGTCTTACCCTGGGTATGAAGAATTTGATGGGGCTGATTCTGGATCGAGGGTCGATCCACATGAATCTCGGTCAACGGATCGCCGACCTGACCACACTCTTTCACCCAAATCTGACTGTTGTGGATGCCGTGCGCGTACTCATGGACAATGGTCCAACAGGCGGCAACTTGAATGATGTCAACCAACTGGACACGGTGATTGTCAGCCCTGATATCGTGGCAGCAGACAGCTATCGCGGCAACTCTCTTCGGTCTCCAGCCGCAGGATATTTCCTACATAAGTGCCGCATCAGCCATGGGTTTGGGCAGAAGCGATCTCAATAGCCTTCGCATTGAAGAAATCTATGCCGGAGTATAACCCACATCATTATGGCTGATTCCCAGGTTGCGCAGAGAAGTAAAAAGCCGCCATTGAGTTCATCCAGCCGATGGGTGATTGCTCGGAAAATCTCGCAATATCTGATGTTGACGGCATTTCTTCTGATCTTCCTCAGGACGGCATGGAACGGTCTTCCAGCCAATGTGGTGAACATTTTCATGAGGCTGGATCCTTTATTGATGCTGGCCAATCTTGCTCTCCAGCCGATCTTTCCTCCTGGCATCTTCGTTAGCTCTCCTCACAGTCTTATTCACTATCATTTTTGGACGCGCATGGTGCGGCTGGATTTGTCCGCTTGGGACCACTTTGGATATTTTCTCATTTGATCGCATCCGTGGAAAACGCCCCTCCCCCCCGGAAAGTTGGCGCAAAGTTAAAGTCGTCTTACTGTTTGCGATATTGGTATCCGCACTTCTTGGAAATCTTACTCTCCTGGTTCTCGACCCGCTGACCTTGTTGTTATCGCACCCTCACCACGGCGATCCTGCCTGTCGTAAACCTGATCATTCTCGCGGTGGAAACGGGACTCTACCAGGCACAGATTTTTCCGGGTGCCATAGAAAGCTTCGATTCCTGGATCAGACCAACTGTGGTTGCCTGCTTCACCTCTCTATTTTAAGGATACCCTTCTTTTTGCAGCAATTTTCCTAGTTGTGATCGGACTGAATATCCTTGCTCCCCGATTCTGGTGTCGGTATTTATGTCCTCTGGGAGGGATGCTCGGACTCCTAAGCAGAGTCGCCCTTTTTCGTCGGGAAGTCAGCGAACCCTGTAAAGGCTGCACCCTTTGCACATCCTCCTGCCCGACCGGCACCATCGATCCGAAGAAAAATTACGCCAGCGACCCTGCAGAATGCACCATGTGCATGGTTTGTCTGGAGACCTGCCCAAGAAGCGCGATTGAATTTTCACCCGGATTCTCTCTGGCAATCGGCCAGGATTATGATCCCAATCGACGCGATTCCCTGCTCGCCATCGGTGGGACGATTGCTGCCATTGCTCTGCTTCGAAGTGACCAGCTCTCAAAACGGGAACCCAACTTCCTGCATCAGGCCACCGGGATCGCGCGAGGTCAACAACGACGTCCTCGATATGACAAAATGTATCCGTTGTGCTGAATGTATGCGAGTCTGCCCGACTAATGCCCTACAGCCAGCGGTCACAGAAGCCGGGGTGCAGGGATTTGGTTCACCCATCCTCATCCTCCGAATCGGTTATTGTGATTACTCATGCAACGCCTGTGGGCAGATTTGCCCAGTGGAAGCCATCCCCCCGCTTTCATTGGAGGAAAAACAGCAGCAGGTCATTGGAAAAGCGTACATCGATGAGAATCGCTGCATCGCCTGGTCTGACCACCAGGAATGTCTCGTCTGCGAAGAAATGTGTCCCATTCCTGACAAAGCCATCCAGTTGGAGGAGACAAGTGCCTGGTCGGTCGACAACTCGATGGTCAGCGTGAAACTCCCCCACGTGCTGCGCGACCGTTGTATTGGTTGTGGGATATGTGAATACAAATGCCCGGTTAACGGAGATGCTGCCATAAGGGTTTTTGTACCGCAGATCTTCCGTCCCGTTTTAATCCCCATCTGACGATTTTCTTAATTTAACCTGATTAATCTTCGGATAGCTTCCGGGATGAACGGTTGGTCCAGGCTCGTAAAGAGCTCCCATGTCTCAGTGTGAGTAATGGTCGTCTCCGGCGGCAGATTGACCAGTGGACCAAGTGTTTCCAACTCGAGGAATTTATGGTTGCAGTAACTTTCCGTGTTGCACCCCCCATCGGGGAGCGGCACACCTGCCACCGGGTCGAAGCGCTTTACAAAAAGGACACCATCCAACCAGTAAGCCATCCAACCTTGAGGGTTGAAATAGCCCACCTTGATTGGAGATGAATCGGAAGAAACATTTGGATCTGCTTTGATCAATATGAAATCATCCCGCAGGATCAATCGGGATTCGTCCACTTTGGTGTAAGGCCAGATGGAAAGCTGTCGGTTGGCGAGTAGCCCAGCCGGGTCCGTGTTGACCGACAGGTTGCGGGAGGATCGCCACCCCACCCAGCCTGAACATGGTCAAAGCCCAGGGAGCAAACTCGGCTGCCCAGGCACCTTCGTTCCTTAGTTCATGCTCAACGATAATTTGCGGTCGGCCGGGATTCAATCGAATCTCGATGCTCTTTGCAATATGCGTCCAGGGTTCAGCCGGCTGGTCAATTCGTACTCCGCTGGGGATATAAGTTATGGCGACGCCTTGCACATCAGGGATGTAAGTGCGCGGCATGGCTTCTGGAGAATGCCACAATCGGTGCCCTCCTCGAAAGTGAAATTCACCGTATGGAGTTGACAGGCCTTCGTTATCGAGATCGGCGAAAAGGTTGTCGAAACCTTTCAGATTAAGACGCACAATTCTTGGCGCAAAAGTCAGGTATTCCAGCTTGACATGCTTATTCTCGATGATCCCAGTCGGGTTACCGTGGAAATCGCCACCAGATTTTTCAATCTCATTCATAGGTTATCATCCCTTCCAGTATTCAGCGGCCTAAAAGCAAATCAATTTCCTTCATCTGGTCTTTGTTGAGGGGACCAAACTGCATTGCCCGGCAATTTTCCTCCACCTGCGATACGGTTCGGAAACCTGGAATGGGAACCGTGTTAGGGCTGCGAGCCCACAACCATGCCAAAGCTCCTTGTGCCACGGTCCGCCCTTGGCTGGTTAATATTTCTCGAATGGCATCCCGTTTCGACATCCAATCGGGGTTGGGAACACCATTTTTGAAGTATTTCATCCACTCGGGGCTTTTTTCTCCGCGGACATCGTCGACAGAGGGTTTCGTCGCTGCGGTGTATTTCCCGGTCAGCAATCCCATCGCCAATGGACCCCGGTTTATGGCAGAAAGGTTATGCTTTTCGCACAGGGCGATCATTTCTGGGTTGTCGTCCAATACATTGAGCTGAAGTTGAATGGTCGCGCATTTAGGTCCTTTTGCAAATACTCCTGCTCGGTCAGGAAAATCCGTGCTCCATCCATATGCTCTGATTTTTTCTTCCGCGACCAAGGCTTCCAGTGCATCCCTTACGGGTTCGGCTTTTTCTGCTGGGAATCCATTGTCGTGAAATTGGTACAAATCAATGTAATCGGTTTCCAGGCGATGGAGGGAAATCCTCGCAAGCTTTTCGGATTCCTGCCGGGGAAGAATCAGACCCGGTCACCTGGCGGGTGTTCTCATCGAACACCGCACTGAACTTAGAAGCAATGACCACCTTTGAACGCATACCGGTAAAAGCCTTCGCCAATACTCGCTCGCTATGTCCTGCGCCGTAGACGTTCGCCGTGTCGAAAAAATTTACTCCATGATCCAGGGCAGCATGTATGGCACGGATGGATTCATTATCATCTACTTCGCCCCAGCCCAGGGGAGTATCCTCTGACCAAAATGGACCTCCGATTGCCCAGCAGCCCATTCCCAACGCACTGATCTCAATCCCTGAACGACCTAATATGCGATTTCATATTCTACTCTTTCCTTCCTGTAATTTTTACAATACTATTATCGCTCAGAACTCTTTTTTCATGACAATCAAGTCCTTATTAAAATTAAAGAGGCATCCAATGGGATGCCTCTTTGACTGATCGATAGAAAAAATAAATTAGGCTTTGGTCGTACCAAAAGCGCTGCGAACGCCTGGGAGCATGCAGTAGATCAGGATCAGGGCATTCACGATGAAGGAGATGTTCACGTCCGACCAGGTCGCCTGCCCCAGCATGTAGGTGAAATCCAAAATTAGGTTGAAGGTCGCGATCACGACGAGGAAGAGCCAGGCACCCGGATCCATCTTCCAGAGCATCTGGACCAACCAGACCCACACCCACACCATCAAAGCCCACATGATGGCATTGAAAAAGCTGAATGCACGGAATTCAACAGGACCAATAACGTAGGAAATAATTCCCAACGCTTGGAGGGTATGGTAACCCGCCAAAACAGCTGCGATACCTGCCAGGACTGCAAGAACAGTAACACCAAACGGTCTTTTCATTTTATTCTCCTCTAAATTATGAATGAATTGGATTATTCAATCCTCGGGTATGATTATACCCAGAAATCTTAATGCTTCAATAGCTGACACCACTGGATAAATTGGTCCTGACAAAAGCTTATCACCGAGTTGGAGATACTTAATTCCTGTTGAATGAAAAATACTGGGAGTGATTGCTCACTCCCAGTATTGCTACTTTGATGGTTCTGTGAAACGGGTTTCGGTGGTCATCCCCCACTTCAAGCGCGGATCGGTTTCCTCAAGCTTAACTCGAACCCGATAAGTGATATCGCCAGATTTCTCGATAAAGAAATTCGCGATCGACTCAATGCTGCCTTTGAGTTCCAGTTCAGGCAGGGCATCCGGCACGACGATGACTTCCATATTCTCCTGGATATCCACAATCTCATTTTCGGTCAGGTCGGTTGTTTCGACATACCATTCTGACGTGTCCGCAATAACCGCCACAACCTGACCGGGATTGACATCCTCGCCGACTGAAATATCCAACCTGGCAATGATTCCGTCATAAGGGGCAACAAGATCCAGATTGTCCAACGCAGACTCGGCTGCACTTAATCGTGAATTGGCTGCGTCGAGTTGCACTTGAGCCAGATCCAGTTGGTCTTTATCCGCGCCGTCTTCCCGATTTTCACGAGTCCGGCGGGCTTCATCCCAACGTGCCTGAGCCAAATCCACATCGGCCTTCAATTGCCGATACTCGTTTTCAATCTCCGCTTGGGCTGACAAAGCTTCGTCATAGTTCGCTTGGGCATTATCAAGGTCGGTTTTGGTGCGTTGTCGGTCCGCATTATCTTTTTCCAGTGAGGCATATTTGTTAAACTCGTCCTGCGCATCTTCCAGCTCGGATTTGGCATCTGCTACATCCGCCTTTGCCTGGTCAAGATCATCATCATATTGGTCCTGATCGAAATCATCCCATGCCAGCAGCGCGACATAATAAGCCTCTTCGGCAGCGATCTCATCCAGAACCGCCTGGTTATAGGCTAGTTCGGCAGTCCGGTTCAATTCATCCAGGGCTTGTTGGGCTGCTGTGACTTCCGCTTGGGCAGCTGCGACATTGGCTTCGTATGAATCCCGGTCTCCCAACCGGGCGAGGACATCGCCCTTAACAACGGAATCGCCCTCCTGGACTAGAACTTCATCCACCTTTCCTCCACTCATGAAAAAGAGTGTGGAACTATCCCTCGGCACGATCCGCCCCTCGGCAACAATCGACGAATTCGAATAATCCGAAACGTCAGGCAAGGTTTGAACGGCCAGCGTTGGGTCCGCATTGCTTCCGCATGCGGAAAGGATAAGTGCCGCCGCCACTAATAGCGAACTTATTAATGCAATTCTCTTAATTTTCATATCGTTCTCCTTTTATTATTCATAAGAAAGCACTTCGCGGATGGTCAATCGCGTCGCGTTACGCGCCGGACCAACGCTCGCAAGTACTGACAAGACAGTTACAACCAACAACCATAAAAAGACACCTAACGGAGTAATGGTTACTCCGGCCGGGGCTCCAAATAATGCCAAATTTATGGCATTGGCCATTAAATTCCCAATCGGGAACGATAGAATCACCCCAAAGAACCAGCTCATCATTCCGATCAATAATCCTTCAATCATGACCAGGCGCATCACTGCTTTATCAGAAGCGCCAATCGCACGCAGAATCCCTATCTCCCGGGTTCGTTCGAGGACGTTCAAGCTCATTGTCCCCGTCAATCCAATACTGCCGACAATGGCGATCAATATTGCCATCAACAATAGAAATCCTGTCAAAATGTTCAAGCCGTTCGCAGTTGTCGCAGTTAAGGACCGGCCCGCTTCCACCTCGCTCACTTTATATCCGTTCGCTTTAAGTGTCGCTTCAATGACCCGCCCCAGGGCTTTTTGCTGCTCAATGCTCATATTCTCGGTGCCTGAAACAACACGGAATGAATTGGCACGATTCTTCTGATGAATTACATCCGAAAGATATTCATAAGTTGTATAGGCCAGGTATCCGCCGCTTTTTCCCGCCAACTGGAAAGATCCGATCACCTCAACGACTTCATCTTTGCCGGCTATCTTAATCTTCAATAGATCGCCGATCTCCAAATCGGGATATGCCTCCCGAAACCTTTCATTCACGACCACCACCGCTCCATCCCCAGGCTGGATCCAACGCCCTTCCTGGACGACCGGATCCACCAGGTCACTTTCGGACGGCGGTGCCAGCAGGTTGACACTTTCGCCTGCAGTTCCATCCGGATTCTGAAGTACGCCGGCAGTGGCTGCCCAGCCTTCCACATGACTCACGCCAGGCAATACCTTTATCATTTCCTCAATTTCCGAGATGCGAGCATTTTCAGACAGGCTGAAGGTGATATCGGCCAGGAAGTAACGACCGATACGGTCAATATAATCAGTTAATGAACGCTGAACATTGAACGTACCAATAAAAATGGCGCCTCCCAATGTCAATGTAAAAACCGTGAGAAACAACCTGCCTTTCCGCCGAAACGTATTACGAAGGGAAAGGATGGTCGGGCGGGAAAGTCCGCGGATTTTTTCAAATTGCCGATCCAGCCAGGTTTTCTTTTGCTGAACATTGGATTGGCTGACACCACTTAATGCCTCGACGACAGAAATCCGTGTACCGTTGAGAATCGGAACGATCCCGGCGAGTTGCGGCACAATGAGAGCAATCGCAATTTCAATCCAAAATACCGCCGGCTCGATTCTAAATCCCTGCAGAACGATATTAATTTCCCTGGCGAAATAACCCATCAGGGTATAAGCTGCCCAACCGGAAATCGGCAACGCAATGACAAACGATGTCAGCCCATAGACGAAAATTAACGACATATAGATGCCGATGATCTGTCCTCGGTTTGCCCCAATGGTCTTCATCACACCGATATGATTGACTTGTTGGTTTAAGAGAGCTGCCAGTGTATTTGTAATGAGCAACGCACTCAGAAACATTACAAGAAATGCAAGGACTACAAGAACCGCGGTAATTGCTTCCACATAAACACGGTTGGGATGATCATCTGATGATCGGACTTGCGACGCAATGACCACGCCACCGCTGTTTTCCACTCTGTCGATGACCTTGTTCGCCACAGCTAGCAAGTGAGTCTTATCTGTCCGGTCTCCCAGGACTGTGACATACAGTCGGTTCATACTTGAAGGAGATTCGAGCCAGCTCAGCGTGTCTTCGGTCACATATCCCTGTACGGGGGAGAGGAAGAATCCACCTGGTGCTTCGGACCCGATGGTTTGATCGTGCACAATGGCAGTTATGGGAATTTCGCGAATCTTTCCCGAGGGCAGTTCCACTTGAATGGAATCACCGATCTCCGCCTGTAAATCGGCAAATTTATACTGATCGATCGCAATTTGCCGATTCTCGGGAGGCCATACCCCTTCCTCGAGATTCACCAGATTGATATCCATCTCTTCAATATCCGGGATGGCTTTAATTTCAATTGGAGCCCATTCACCATTCGCCTTCCGATAACGCAAGGTCATTGTGCGGGCACCTTCAGCCTGAGCAATCTCATCCAAATTGCGGACTGCATTGACCAGATCTTCATCGAAAGACGTGGAAAGGATCTGGATATTTGCCGGATTAACCGACGAATAACCAGCCTCCATGTCCTCGGAGATGATCATGTTCATACTGACGATCAATCCCACTGCAAACAAGCCGATGGTAATGGAGGCGATCACCAGGAAAGAGCGGAGCTTGTGACCCCAAATGTCAGCCAGAACTTTCTTCCAACGCGGACTGAGCATTATTTGGACTCCTTAATTCGCCCAAACAATCCGCGTTTGGCTGGCGTGAACCTGCTCTTATTTTTCATCGCATTCAATCGAAGCGCCGACTCGATAGCCGGATGTTCCGACAACAATTTATTGAATTGCTCAAGACTGATGCACAATGCTTCGACCGGGCCTTCTATCGCCTGGAAAGTGAGATCCATGGAGGGAATCTCAAGCATGTCCAATTCCGAGATGCAGGAACCGGATTGCAGAGTTGTGATCAACTCCTCCTGTTTCAAGAAACGGCTCCGGCGTACTTCGACCTTGCCCTTTGAAATAATGATCAGCCCGTTATCAACCCCTCCCTGGCGGGCAAGGGTTGCTCCCGTCGCGAACTGCCTCTGGGTCACCATTTTGGTGATTGTCAGCATTTCCGGGTGGGACAAATTCGGGAGAGCATGATAAACATCCTCGTTGACCAGTTCGCCGTCCGAGATGATGACCCGGCGCGTTGCCCGGCGAGCCAGTATCGGGTCGTGTGTCACGATTAGAATCGTTTTTCCTTCACGAGCCAGCTGCTCGAAAATATTCAGAACCAGCTCAGCAGTTCGTGAATCAAGGTTACCTGTCGGTTCGTCAGCGATGATGATGGGAGGATCATTGGCGAGGGCACGCGCGATGGCAGCGATTTGCTGCTGCCCGCCTGATACACCAGCCGGGAGTTTGTCTGCAAAATCATCCAGGTCCAGCCGCTTGAGCACGTCATGGGCACGCTGTTCCCGCTCGGAAGGTCGATGGATATTGCAATAATCCATCGGGAGAATGACATTCTCAAGGATGGTCAGTGTGGGTAGAAGCTGGAAAAATTGAAAGACAACGCCAAGGTTTTTTCCGCGCCACTCGGCCATCTGACCTTCTTTGTATTTGTATAACTCGGTGCTGCCAATTCTAACCACACCTGATGTGGGGTGGTCGATCCCCGTGATCATATTGATGAGCGTGGATTTTCCACTGCCCGATTTCCCCATGATCGCGGTGAACTCGCCCTGATCGAATCCCATGTTGATATTCTTAAGCGCAAAAAATTCACCGGCGGGAGTCTTAAAGGTCTTGACGATATTCTCAAGGCTGATAAATTGCCGTGGTGATGAAGAGTAGGCGTGAGTCAACATGGTCATTCCACATCAAACTGCGGGGTGTCCGTTAATAATCCGTCTTGAAGCCACAGAACCCGTGAATAACGATTTATAAATCCCGGGTCGTGCGAGACCATCAGGATGGTGTGTCCCTGCTTGACCAGATTTTCAAAAATCCTGAATATGGTTTCAGCAGTGGAAGTGTCAAGCCTGCCTGTGGGTTCATCAGCCACCAAAATGGGAGGATCATTTGCCAACGCCCGGGCGATGGCTACCCGCTGCTGCTGGCCTCCGGAAATGTCCCCCGGTAATTTATAGGCATGCTGTTCCAACTCAACATGACGGAGAAGCTCAAGCGCGGTCTCCTTGCTGCGGACAGGCCGGTATAAACCGCAGAAATCCATGGCGAGCATCACATTATCTATTAGATTAAGAGATGAAATAAGGTGAAAAGCCTGGTAGATGACGCCCAGATTTCGTCCACGCCAGGCTGCGGCTTGATTTTCGTTTAACCCGTGAATCTCCACCCCGCCAATGCGAATCTCACCCTCCGTGACATGGTCCACCGCGGTGATCAAATTCGCCAACGTGGTTTTTCCAGCCCCAGACTTACCCAAAATACCGACAAATTCACCTGGACGGATATCCAAGTCAATTCCACGCAAGGCAGGGAAATCGCCTGACGCATTTCGATAGACTTTTTTTACACCTCGCAGTTGGATGAACGAATCCATGTCTGCTACGCCATTCGCCCCCGGCATTAATTCTAATTTTCTTGTGGCCAACCCCAACTCCAAATCTTGAAAAATTCTCTTTTAACATTGAAAATATAACACGAATTGCAAGAAGCAATTGTTAGAAACGCATAATAATTTCATATTTGAAAACATGGGAATTCCACTATTCAAATGAGACCATTAAAGCGGAATGCGTCGGATTTCTACAATACATCCTTTCACCATTGTTAAGCCCGGTTCGATTGAAGAAAAGCTTCAGCATGATAAAATCCAAAAATGGATCTTCAACTAAATCCCTATTCCATCCTGTCCATTATTTCCACTATTACCGCCTTCACCGTTGCAGCTATTGCATGGAAAAGGCGGGCTGTCCCCGGTGCGATTTCGCTGGCCTTGATGCTCGTCGCGGCAGGAGTTTGGGCGCTTGCCTATGCCATCGAGCTTTCAATGGTGAGCCTGCAAGCGCAGATATTTTGGTCCAAGGTTGAGTACATAGGAATTGTCAACATCCCGGTGCTTTACCTGGTCTTCTCATTGGAATATGCCCGGCAGGAAAGGTATCTCAATAAGCGATCCACTCTCCTTTTGTGGATCATCCCTGTTATCACCCTCCTCCTGGTATGGACCAATGAACTTCACTTGTTGATTTGGAGCGGATTACAACAGGTCAATTTCAACAACAATCTTGTCTTTACCGTGGACCATGGTACTTTCTTTTGGATTTATGCGGCTTATTCATATATTTTGCTTCTGATAGGTGCCGTAATCCTTGTTCAAAATGCAATCACTGCAAAAGGAGCGCATCGAAGCCAGGCCGCAGTAATGGTTCTGGGGACGGCAGTCACATGGATAGGTAATATTATCTACCTGACCGGCTTAAGCCCCATCCCGGAAATTGACACATCATCCCTGACACTCACAATATCCGGACTGATCTTTGCCTGGGGATTGTTCAGGCTTGGTCTGCTTGACCTTGTGCCCATCGCCGGTGAAAAAGTCCTGGAGAGTCTGGATGACGGGGCCCTGGTGCTCGATCATAATAACCGGATTGTTTACATGAATAAGGCGTTTGAATATTACACCGGCGTATGGACGGAAGAAGTTATCGGTAAACCAGCAGGCGAAGCATTATCCGAATTGCCGGGGCTTTATTCTGTCCATGCCAACCTGGATAATACAAATACAGATATCGCCCTGGATAGAGGAGACGGGCGCAAGCTTTTCATTAACTTGAGGATTGCGCCAATTCAAGATGAAGGGAAAGCCGTTGGGCGGGTATTCATATTACACGACATAACAGAACGTAAACAGGCTGAACAACGATTGCTCCCCATCGAGGATGCTCGAGGGTCACAATTAGCATCCATCCCTGTTTTCATGGTCTTGCGGATGGATGATGGCAAGATCGTGGAAGTCAATCGGTCCTTCATTATCGGCATGGGATTCCAGCGGGAGGAGGTGATCGGCCGGACTCCCCTTGAAATCGGTTTGTGGACAGCGGAGCAGCGATCCGCTCTTTTGAGAGAGCTGCGCGAAAAAGGGCAATTAACGGAATACTCAATCCAGTTTGGCACACGCTCAAATGGCAGGAAACCTTTCTTTCTTTCCGCATCAACATTGCATCTGAAAAATGAAGGATTCATGATGTGGATCATTCATGAATAATCAAAACGGATAACATCAGGGAAATTGGCCGTCATCGAGAAATTATCGATGGCGGCATTTCTTTTTAATGGCTATAATTTTCTCCCAGGGTCAATCAGCGCAAGATTCGGGTGGATACCCTTCACTGATTTTTGTAAAATCCAATAAATAAAATTATCAAATGGAGACAGCTAATGACCACATCGAATCTCATTCAACTCTCAGAAGATTACAATCGTGTAGAACGTGCAATCGAATATATTCAAAATAATGCCAACAGGCAGCCCAATTTGAAGGAAGTGGCAGAGAGCGTTAACCTCAGCGAATATCACTTCCAACGGTTGTTCACACGCTGGGCAGGCATCAGCCCAAAACGTTTTCTGCAATTTCTCACCAAGGAAAACGCCAAAGCCCTGCTCAGGCAATCCAGTCTTCTCGATGCCACTTACTTGGCCGGTCTTTCAAGCCCCAGCCGGCTGCATGACTTGTTTGTCCAATGCGAAGCGGTTACTCCGGGAGAATACAAACTCCACGGAGCTGGGATGCGGATCAAGTATGGATTTCATCCAACTCCTTACGGAGAATGTCTTATCGCATCCACCGACCGCGGAATCTGTTTCCTCGCTTTCGTTACAGATGAAGGCCGTGGTGCGGCTTTGCAAGCTATGAAAGCAGAATGGAAAAATGCAGAGTGGATCGAAGACTCCACGCAAACGAAACACTATGTTCAAGCAATATTCTCTTCTGGTAGGATATCCACCATTAAATTGCAAGTGAGAGGCACCAATTTTCAAATCAAAGTATGGGAAGCGCTTTTGAGGATCCCGCCCGGGCAGGTGACGAGCTATGAGGAATTGGCGGAAGCGATCGGAGAACCGTCAGCGCCAAGGGCAGTTGGTAATGCCCTTGCTCATAATCCCATAGCCTTTTTAATCCCATGCCACAGAGTGCTGCGTAAGGTTGGCGATTTTGGTAATTACCGCTATGGCCAGGCCAGGAAAAAAGCAATGTTGATGCGGGAAATTGCATAATCAAAGATTGGTATGATTGTTTGAGATTCTAACGTTCAGCTAAGTCTTGATTGATAAAATCTAATTATTGGAACCTACAAAACTATCTTCGCCCTGATCTGTGATTCAATAAAATTACTTTAGAAAACCATGCGAATCCGAAATATCACTGCTACCCAACTCGTCATTCATTTATTCGGATGGCTGCCTCTTATAATTACAATTGCTCAGGTGAGTACTGGAAATATGACTGCCAACCCGATACAGGCTGTTGAACAGCGCCTGGGTCGATTGGCAGTTTATTTTCTAATCGCTTCGCTCGCCTGCACACCCATTGTCACACTCACAGGCTGGCGCGAACCAATCAAACGCCGGAGAGCCTTGGGACTCTACGCCTTCATGTATGCATCTCTGCATTTCATTGTTTTCGTTGGTCTCGATTATGGTTTTGATATTCAGCAAATTGTCGAATTGATCTCGGAAAAGTCATTCATCCTGCTCGGCATTACTGCAGGATTGATCCTCCTTGCGCTGGCGGTTACATCTTTTCCCTGGTGGATGCGGCAGATGGGAAGAGGCTGGCAAAATCTGCACAGAACAATCTATCTTGGCGGAGTTATCGTTATAATCCATTATGCAATGGCGCGTAAAGCAAATATCGCTTCGCTAAGCGGGGATATTATCCAGCCATTATTTTTTGGAATCCTCCTATTGTTCTTATTGCTTCTTCGAGTCCCTGTTGTAAGAAGATTTGCAGCCGGCCTTCGATATAAAATCAGACCTTGATCATCTTTCTTCAATCTATTGTTTCAAACCTTAAAGTTTTCAAATTCTATTGAAATATCTCCCGATATGCCGTATAGTATTGCAAACATCAATAAGGTCTTTTGCAAAATTTTTATTTATCAGAACTGGAATAGACAAAGGAAGTTTGCATACACTAATGGACGAACCTGAAAAATTATTGGATGTACGCAGCGTTAAAGGTTTTAAAAGTTTATACTCCAGGTTTTCATTCAACCAAGGCGAGATCATCTGTCCCCTTCCTTGCACATCGGTATCCAACAAGCCCACTCAACATACAGTTCAGGCTGGGCGATATAAGCATATCGAAGTGGGCGTCATCGCCAGCCTCAATCATTCCTGTAACCCAAATCTGGTACTGGACACAACCCGGATGCTGGTCATCGCGGCCAAAGGTATTTCTCCGGGTGACGAATTAACTTTCTTCTATCCATCCACTGAATGGGAAATGACAGTCCCTTTCATCTGTGCGTGTGGAAGTACGAATTGCATCCACGTTGTTGCTGGTGCACGCTACCTCTCCCCTGCCGTCCTGGAAAGGTATTTTCTCAACCAACACATTCGAAGGATGATCAACGGCTTGCTTACTCGCGCAGCAACGCGATTTCGTCCTGTTATCCAGGCAGGTGTCTAACTCGTAAATTCAGCTTCGTCTTTGGCTCCAACCGCCGGGCTGCATTTTGTTTTTAGTAAGCAGGCGGCAGTTTTTTATATACTCTTCCGATCCTCTAAAGTTACAAAGGAAAAACAACGTGATTACCAATCTAAGAGATAAAACCGCGATTGTCACAGGATCTACGAATGGAATCGGCTTGATCACAGCGCGTGAATTGGCAAAACAGGGCATGAATGTGGTCATCGTCAGCCGCAGCCAGGAAAGATGTAAATTAATAGTTTCTCAAATAATAAAGGAAACCGGCAATTCAAATGTTGAGTTCATCGCATCGGATCTATCGGTTATGGCTAATGTCCGGCAGGTCGCCCATGAATTTATGAAACGGCACAACAGGTTGGATATCCTGGTAAATAACGCAGGAGCAATCTTTTTTCAAAGATTGGTGTCCCAGGACGGATACGAAATGACCTTTGCGCTGAACTACTTAAGTTACTTTCTGCTCACAGTTTTATTACTGGACACTCTCAAGTCCAGCGCACCATCTAGAATCATCAATGTGTCGTCCGATGCCCACCAGGGAGGAAAAATCAATTTCGACGATCTAATGTTTACGGATAATTTTTCAGGCTTTGGGGCATACAGTGCATCCAAGTTGGCGAATATCCTATTTACTTATCAACTTGATGAATATCTCTCAGGGACGCAAGTAACTACCAATGCACTCCACCCAGGTTTTGTATCCACCGGGTTTGCCAAGAATAATAGTGGATTGATAAAATTGGGGATGGGGATCACGAGTTTATTTGCCAGAAAACCAGAAAAGGGTGCAGAAACTTCAATTTTCCTTGCCTCATCGTCAGAAGTGGAAGGAGTATCAGGCAAATATTTCTCAGACTGCAAGGAAATCAAGTCGAGTACTTTATCCTACGACAAATTGACACAAAAACGCTTGTGGGAAAAAAGTCTTGAGCTTACTTCAAACAGGTAAAGCGACTCTCTTAAGAAAGGTGGATTCCACTCCCGAAGAATACACCTTTTTCTGTTACTTCAATCCGAAACGACGTTTCGACCCTTGTCTTTTGCCCGATATTGAGCCTTGTCAGCTTCCGACAACAATTGCATAAGACTTGTGGTCGTCCGTTTCATTCTCGCCACGCCTACGCTTATGGTAACGACCACTTCTCCATCATCCGTTTCGTAGGGAGTGGATCCGATCACTTCCCTCAAACGCTCTGCCAGAGCCAGACCACCCTGAAGGTCGGTCTCTGGAAGTAGAACCGCGAATTCTTCCCCTCCGTATCTTCCAAAGATGTCATGTTGTCGGACCACTGCCAGACAGCGTTGTGCCATGTCATGCAGGACCTGGTCTCCGATGAGATGGCCAAAATGATCGTTCACGTCCTTGTAATGGTCAAGATCGAAGATCAAGGCGGATAGAGGTCGTTTGTATCGGCGCGCATGTTTAAACGCCTTCTCAGATAATTCAAAGAAGTACCTGCGATTGAAGATGCCCGTCAAGGAATCTCAAATCGCCAGCTCGTGCAATTCTGCATGCAATCGCGCATTACGAATGGCTGCGCCGGCATGAGAAGCAAACAATCCAAGCAATTTCAAGTCCGTACCATCAAACTTCTTGTCTGAAAAGACAAAGATCACACCTAGAAATTCACCCCCGTAGACAATCGGTGCACCAGCGACCTTGCCCCACATGGACCTTTTGAGTTTGCCCGTAGCCCCGGTATGAAAATCCTCTATCAGCATGGGCTCGCCGCGCTCCCAAAGAAAGCCGGCCAGACCCTGACCGATTTTGACGGTTTGCTCGATAGGAGGTTGCGTGTCGCCAAGGCAAATCGCCAGTTCAAGTATCTCTTTTTTGGAGTCATGTACATACAACGCCATCGCCGCACCTCCGAGTAGCTCCACAGCCCTGGGAGCGATCATCCACAGGAGTGTATCAAGACTCAATTCGGCGGCAAGCTCAAGTCCCACCTGGCGGAGAGTTTCAAGCTGATAAGCGTATCGTTTAAGCGATTTTTCAATCCCCTTCTGCTCGCTGATGTCACGAACGATGCATCCCACCATGCGGTGTTCACTGATCAATATCGGGAACGCCTGGACCTGTATGGCATGGGTGACATCCTCTCGAATTACATCTCTCTCAATGATCTGAGGTTCGTCAAAGGAAGCCATCGATGACACTGCAATCATCAGATTGTGAATATCGCTATGGGGTAGTTCGAAGGATTGGTCTTTCGACGGCGATAATTCCATGGCGACATCCACAAGAAGTCGACCGATCGTTGCATTGGGACCTATTCCTGTGATCTTGAGCATGGCTTGATTCCACTCGATGATTTTCCCCTTTTCATCAAGCAGAATAATGCCTTCGTGAGCCTGTTCAATCAAACTGCGGAATTTCTGCTCACTCTCGCGCAACGCAGTCTCGGCCTGAAATGGCTGAGTGATATCCTGAGTCACTCCGATCAGGATATTTCCCTTATTGGTTTTTACTGCAGAAAAATGCGCCTCCACCACGCTTTTATACCCATCCGGGTGCGAGTAATTGATCGTTATTGGTTTTTCCAACCAGGGAGATTTACCGGATTTCTGAAATTTCATCATTCCCGATTTAAAGGACGCATACTCTTCCTTGGTCCTTTTTTCTTTCGGGAGCATCATGAACTGCACATCCCATACAGGTTTATTCAGAACATCGCTGGATTGTAAACCGGTGATATTTTCCTGTGCGGAATTCCAGTAGATGACTATTCCGGATTCATTGGTAATGGTCACCCCGTGCTGAAGATGGTCGAGCACGTCAGTGGAGGACAGGCTTGATGGAATTTCCAGTTTAGCCGTTTGCTTTTTTTCTTTTGCCAAACATCCCTCCACGGCATGGAAAAAATAGCCACCCACCAAAACCGGGCGGTAAATTTCCCCATGATCTTCAATCCCTGGAGGATTTTGCCCCCTGTTAGGATTTAGATAAATTCAGGATTGAAGTCTCAATAATAAAATTCTATTCGAGAATTCAGACCTGCCACCTTACGAAAATGCAAACTTCGTGGAAAAACCGGTCTTTCAAACTAGTCTGGCAGGCATCGAGCAATGAGCACAGAACTACCCGCATAATAGGCCAATTTCCTTGAAACCGAACCCATTAACCATCCGCGCATTGCACCCAATCCCCTTGATCCTGAAACGATCAAATCAACAGAAAGTTTTCGGGCAAACGAGATGATTTCTTCGGCTGCATCGCCACGGGCTAACTGTGCGGTCGCGTGGATTTTGTGGCCAGCAAGGTTTTCAATGGTAGCCTTGATGATTCGCATGCCTTCCATGTCCGCCGCTAGTCGCTGTTCCTCACTTTCTTCACTCACCGAGCTGGCGACCGAAGGCATGATCACACCTCCAGGGAAGGGTTCTGCGATCACAGGCAGGACTCTCGGCGGGACGACATTCATCACCACTACTTCAGCACTTTCCGGAATCGGAAAAGCGCCAAGATAGCTGCACGCGATATCGCTGCAGGAAGAACCGTCCACGACAAGCAATATCTTTTTAAGGCCTTTGTAGGGAGCGCGGACGATAAGCACTGGAAAACGACCATCCTCGAGCAAATGCATCGCCACCCCACCAATCGGGATGCCCAGGGCATTTCTCAATCCTTTGGCACCCATTACCACCAGGTCGGGTTTATGCTCATCAGCATATTCAAGGATCTTTGCCGAAGGGTAACCCAAAAGGAATTCCGTTTTAACAGTCAGCCCTTTATCAGCAAGCCGGCTGCCCGTGGCTTTAAGAACAGCCTCCATGGTATCCTGCTCGGCGGTTTGCAGAGGAGTAAAGACTCGCAATGCTGTTACTACACAATCTGGGGGATGCGGAAGGTCGGCGATGAGGTCAACAGCAGCTCGAGAATGAAGGGAGCCGTCATCGGCCAGTAGAATGTTCCGCAAACTGGATTTAAATCCATTCGCGTCCATTTTCCACCTCCATTGTTTTTCGGTTCACTTTTAATGTAGCACGGAATCCGTCGGTTGTATCCCCTCAATCTTTTTGCTATACTAACTCCAACGTGGAGGCGGCTTGGACAGATTCTTTTCCATAGGTTGGGACGGAGCACCGTTCAGTTTGTTTGAGGCTGCGCATCTGTTCATTCTCTTCATCATCGTAGTAGTTAATTTATGGCTGCTGAGATTAAAGGACGCACCTGAAAACACCAGAAAAGCAGTCCGCTGGACGATGGCCATCATCCTTTGGGTCAACGAGGCTGCCTGGCATGTCTGGAATTTGTATCTTGGTACCTGGAACATCCAGGCGATGCTTCCGCTTCACATTTGCAGCGTGTTGATCTGGCTATCCGGATTCATGTTGATATTCAAGAATTACGCAATCTACGAATTTGTCTATTTCCTCGGGATAGGTGCCGGGTTACAGGCGCTGCTCACCCCCGATGTCGGGATATATAACTTCCCGCATTTCCGCTTCCTTCAGTCATTCATCGGACATGGAATGATGCTGACCTCCGGGATCTATATGACCACCGTGGAAGGTTTCCGCCCAACCTGGAAATCCATGCTGCGAGTCATTGTTATTTCAAATATCTATATGGTGATCATCTTCTTCTTCAACAGCGCCATCGGAAGTAATTATCTCATGGTGAATGGCAAACCTCCTGTCGCCAGTATTATCGACCTGATGCCACCCTGGCCCTGGTATCTTATTCATGTGGAGATTATCGGCATCCTGACCTGCCTGATTTTGTATTTGCCATTTGTTTTCAAGGATTGGAAAGCAAATCGCGTCACCTCTGCGGCAAATTGATTCTATTCGTTTTCGGGTAGCGACATTCGCATTGAATGAATATCCCGATGCTTGACTCAGCATCTACACGGTGGTATCCTTGCGCGAAATATGGATACCATCCGCCTGGTCACCGACGCTAATCCCACTACTCCCCGCACAATTTTTGAAGCGGGACGTTGGTGCATGGGGACAGCCCGGCTGAAATGCGCAGCCGGACAAGATAAACCCTAGCGTACCCAACGCCCCGAATCGTCGGGGCGTTTTTCTTAAACCGAGGAGGAGTGATATGAGCATCGCAAATGAAACCCCCGTCTACGCCGTCCCGGATGCCAACCTGATCCCGGTCAGCGGGTATCTGAAGGACACGATGGCAATTCCCCCTTCGCGCATGTTTCTGATCAACAAGTCGCTCAAAGTCTATTTGGAGAAAAATCCTGGCTCACCCGTCTTCGATGCCTCACAGGGCGATGGCGGCGCTTCACTGCCCGGCGTTCCAAAACCGATTCTCGAGCGCGCTGCACAGATGCAAATCGAGCACGGCTCCGCTTACGATATGCCTTTCGGGACAGATGCCTACCGAAAGGTCGTAGTCGAGAAATATTGGAAGCTGGATCCCTCGCTGGGATTTGGACCAGCCAATGTCCTTGGGACCGCCGGCGGACGCGACGCACTAGTCAAAGCCTACCAAGCCATGCTCGCCCTCGGTCATGGGCGCGAAGGCGACGTCATCGCTGTCTCTCGCGTGCCGTGGATTTCTTACAACTGGGGCCCTTACGGCATCGGGGCAAATGTAATGTGGTCCCCCGGCGACCCTGCAAACGGGTGGGCATATACCGAGGACGGAATCCGTGCCAGCGTGGAATTCACTGCAAAAAGTGGACGCAAAATCGCCGGGTTGCTTATCACCAACCCCGACAATCCGACCGGCTTAACCACCTCCGTCGAGCGGCAGGTAGCACTGGCGAAGGCGGCGCTCGAAGCCGGCATCCCCTTTGTGCTGTTCGACTGGATGTACCACTTCGTCACCGACGAGCAGCCAATGGACCTAAACTCCTTCCTGGGATTCTTCTCACCGGAGGAGCGCAAACACCTGATGTTCCTCGATGGCATTACAAAATCGCTGGGCGGCTCGAACATCCGCAATTGCCACCTGATCGCAAGCGAAGAGGTGGTGAAGTTCACGGTCGCGCGCGCCTCGCACAGCGTCATGCCGTCTTTCTTCTCTTTGGCGGTCGCCATGGCTGCCTACGAAATGGGCTATGCCGAAGCCTCGAAGACCATCGTCGAGCCGACGAATGCCAGCCGTGTGGTGCTCAAGAAATTACTCAGCGACTCAAAAATGCAGCATATCATCGGCAAGGGGTACTATGCCTTCATCTATGTCAGCGAATTTCTCAAAGCCAAAGGCTGGGCGGACAGCGAGCCACTCGGCCAGTACCTCGCTGAAAACTTCGGCGTGGCGGTCGTCCCCGGTGCATTCTTCTCGCCCTTCGGCAACGACTGGATCCGCTTCTCCTATGCCACACCGGTCGAGCGCACCCAAGGCGCGTTTGACAGACTCGTTTTAGGACTCGAAAGCCTCAAACACTAACCTCATTTCACTAATCACAATTCTCTGAAAATTGGATCCTATGTCCTTCAACCCTCAACAGTTCGCCGAAAAATATCAGCTTGCCGTCAAGACTGCCTCGCAGCAGAATCCAAGCGGTGGGTTGAACGGCTTCGAGCTAGAGTGGAACCTGCTCGACGAGCAGTTCCGCCCGCTGCGCACAGTCGGCATCGGCCCGGCGGAGCAATCCTTCGTGGACTATTTGCGGGCGGAATCCCTCCCATCCTGGCTGCGTGATTTCTCCCAGCTCGAGGTCTTCCATTGGATGATCGAATGGGCGACCCGTCCCTACTACACACCGCGCGGCGCGATCTACGAAGGGCGGCTGATGGAAGCCGTTCTCGCCAACGCGCTTGCCCGTGCCGGGTCGCAATTCGGCGAGCGGCTGTACTACTGGCACGGCAACCTGCTCCACCTCACCGCCATTGGTCATGACTCGATCCCCGGCAAGTGGAGCATCGCAAAGCGGCGCTACCTCGAGCGCTGCGTGGACCTGTACGGCGATACGCTGGCCACCGCCGGCACGCACACCAATCTGTCGCTGCCCGAGCCGCTGCTCGCCTGGGACTTCATGCACCTGCCCGCCCGCGAGCGAGGTGACCAGCACCTCGACGCGTTCAAGTCGGAGTTTTATATCACCGCCGCCCGGCTGCTGCGTGCGTTCGCTCCGCTCTACATCGCCACATCGGCCTCAACACCGCTTCAGGCGCAAATTCGGGGTGGCCGTGCTGTTGTGTCACTCACGGACCACGACTCGATCCGTAACCTGACCTTCCCCAATCCTTCCGAGATCGACCTACCCGACTTGTACCGCTCCTACGAAGACTACCTGCAGATTTCCTACGACCTCGTCCGGCGCGGCGTGCGCTTTGGAAACAACAACTGGACTCCTGTCCGCGCCCGGTCGTTTGCCGAACCGGTCGAGCGGCTCATCTCAACCACCAGCGACCAACTCTCGGACCTGTACACCCGTGGCTTGTATTCCGTGGGAGAGGCCGCTCCTGCCGAGGAGATGGCACGCCAGATCGAGAAACAGAACCTGATGGCCCGCATCAACCTGCCGATGGGCCGGGTCGAGGTGCGCACCGACGACGGCGGGAATCCACTCGACCAGGACATCGCCAATCTCACCTTCAAGCACCTCTTGATGTTGCGCTTCTACGCTGACCCGTCTTTTGCACGCTCCTTCCGATATGACCGCGAAGACATCACCCGCGCCCGTGCCAATGAGAAATTAGCGGCAGAACAGGGATTGCGGGGGACCATTGAAAATCCCCTGACCGGGAAACCAGTGGCTATGCGCTCTTTTCTAAAATGGACTTTGGATGATCTTCGCCCATTGGCTGATGCGCTGGGACTGTGGGAAGACCTTACTCCACTGGTCGAAATGGCGAGCGGTGCATCCAACACCGCAGAAAAAATGCGCGCCCGTCTGCGCATGGAATTGGGCGCCAGCGACGAAGTCCCTTTGACCATCCTGCGCGAACTGGCCGAGGAGCGCGAGGCGACTGTCCGCGCCGACGTAGAAAAAATCGCATCGCGGATGAGTTCACAGGAAGTTGAATCTGCCAAGTTATCTGAATTTGTAAATCATGCCCGCGATGATGCACGCGAATCCCCAGATCTGCCAGTGCGTTTCCGCTCATCAACTGGAATGGTGATAGATATGACCTACCCGGACAAAACCGCCGAGATCCTCGACCTCGCCCAACAACTCATCCGTATCCCCTCCGTCACCGCCTGCCCGAACGAACGCTTGGACGAAGTTCACCGCGCCGCGACATTCGTGGATGACTACCTGCGCGGTCACGGGCTCGAAACGCGTTATTTTGATGGGAAATATCCGGCTGTGTATGCCTCTTTCCCTGCCCTACTCCATCCCTCCCCATATTCTTCGAATATGGGGAGGGTGTCACGGAGTGACGGGTGGGGCGGGGAGGGACAAATCCTCCTCTCCGGCCACTTCGACGTGGTCGAGCCTGACCCGGATGACAGTCAATTTATCCCGCGCATCGTTGGCGATTATCTCTATGGCCGCGGCGCAGCGGACATGAAGACTGTCGTCGCGACGTATCTCGTGTGGATGAAAGATGCGCTCAAGTCAGGGAAGCCGTTCCCAAAAATCGACCTTTTGTTGGTTGGTAACGAGGAGAACGGAGAGGCGGAAGCCTGGGGCACGCCGCATGTGCTCAAGGAATTAGCCATAACCCCCTCCCTCATGATCGCCGGCGAACGGACCGGTGAAAAGGGCAATGAACTTTACGGAGATATTTGTGTCGAAAATCGCGGTGTGATGCGCTTCGACGTGATCGCTCGCGGCACGAAGGGACACTCCGGTGTGGCGGGTGCCGCTGACCTAAGCGAGAAGCTCATCGCTGCCCGCGTTGCGTTGAATGACATCTTCACCAAACATCTCACGCTCAAAAGCACGGACGGATGGCAGTCGCAGGCGAAATTCCCCTTCATCAACGTGGGCACACAAGGCGTGTACAACGTTACCGCCGCGGAAGGGATTCTGGGCGTTGAGATTCGTCCCATCCCGCAGGACGACACGTCCGCACTGCGAAATGAAGTCGAGAAATATTGTGCAGAGAATGGATTGGAAGCCAGCTTTTCAGTGATGGAAAATGGCGTCGCCTGCGATCCTAATAATCCCGCCCTGCTAAAACTCATAGACGCGGTACGGCAGGTTTCAGGGGGCGAGCCGAAGATCGGCAGAAAACTTCCCGGCACGAGCGCGCGTTTTGCCCCCGGCGGTCAGGCGGTGGTCTGGGGCCAAACCGGCATTGGTCCGCACGCGAAGGAAGAACGGCATTTCATTCCAAGTATAGAGCCGTATTACAAGGCGCTGACTGAATTGGCGAAACAAAAGTAGGTCACGTTTGAAACGTGACCTACAGGCTAGAAGAACAGGCAAGAAATCTGGAGTAAACCAGAGTACATTAGGTCATTGCCTGCAGGAAATAAATGATTAAAACAAAACGAATTACTGCCATTCTACAGGCTGTTTTTGTCACTGTATTGTGGGCTTCATCCTGGGTATTAATTAAAATTGGGCTTCAAGACAACCTGCCCGCGCTGACCTTCGCCGGTTTGCGCTATGGACTGGCTTTTGTCTGCCTTATTCCATTAGTTTTTCTAAATCATTACAATCGAAGGGCTTTTTCATCGCTCTCCGCGGGTACCTGGGGGCGATTGGCCTTACTCGGTGTCATATTTTATACATTGACTCAAGGTTCGCAATTTCTAAGCCTAGCTTACCTGCCTGCAGCGACGGTCAGCCTGATTCTTGGGCTCACACCGGTACTGGTTGGCGCTGTTGGCATGGGATTTCTTGGCGAAAAACCGTCCATCGGACAGTGGCTTGGAATTACAATAACCCTTGTTGGGGTAGGGTTATATTTTCTACCTGTAGGTTTCTCGAACATACAGACCATTGGCATATTGGTCGCATTCGTAGGTGTGGTGAGTAATGCATTTGGCTCCCTACTTGGGCGGCAAATTAACAGAGAATCAACCATTCCACCGGTGATAATTACTTTCATCAGCATGGGGATAGGCGCTTTTCTGCTTCTGCTTATCGGTGGATTTACCCAGGGATTTGGGTCTTTGGATATTCAGAGTTGGATGCTCATCGCCTGGCTGGCTGTTGTCAACACGGCGTTCGCTTTCACCCTTTGGAATCTCACCCTTCAGACGCTCTCCGCAGTAGAATCAAGTGTCATCAACAGCCTGATCATGCCGCAGATTGCCATCCTGGCTTTTATTTTTCTCGGCGAAACTCTCAATCTGCAGGAAATATCGGGATTACTCCTTGTAGGGGTTGGGGCGCTGGTAGTTCAACTAAAACGCTAAAGAAATTTCTTGCTGGACGTGGGACCGCCCCTGTGGGGCACGCGTCCTGTCCCCGCCCAGTTTTTGACCGCCAGGTCTTAGACCTCCGTACTATTCTCGGCCTGGTCAGCCCCTGAAAGGACACTTCGCGGAGACCGTCGCCGAGCAAGTTTCCACCATACCTTCTGCATCAGCAATCCCGCCCTCCAAAAAGCGACCGCCGCCATGCCGTGCGCCAGAACTGCGAACAGCGGCGGGGTCTGATAGGTGTAATAAGTCCAACACTCTCGGGTCGTGCCCCACAGTTCCAAGAAATAGCCTAATCCTGCCCCAGCCCAGAACACCAACAGCGCGGTGCGATGATTCGTTGGGGTCAGGATGATGAGCGCGCAAATCACCAGCGCAATGAGCGTGAAGGATTTGTCGAAGGTCGGGGCGACGAACCACAGCATCAGCGCGAAGAACATTCCGAAGGTCGCCCAGTACAGTGCCCAATAAACGGACTCCGCCTGTTTAGGTAGTGCCCAACTCATCCCGCGCGTGATCCGGTCAATGGACAGGGAGGCGATCGGCCAGGCAGGGATGATCCACAGCGGCGGACGTTCCGCGGTGTAATAGAACCACAGGTTGGTCTGCGTCCCCCAGCTCTCGATTACCAGTCCACCCGCCAGCCCGACAAGCACAATCAGGCTGTCCGTTTTCAAATCCGCCTTTGACATGATGGTCAGCGACATGAACAGGAAGATGCCCAGCAGCAGCCAGTCCATGTAGTAGTACCAGGGGATGCTGGCGTCCAAGTAGCCGAGGTATTCCTCCATCAGCGGCCACCAGATGTAAATGATGAGTACGCAGGTTAGAACGAACGCACTCAGCAGGTAATAGCTGTGGCGCGTCCAACCTAGGAGTTTGGGGAGGCGAGAAACCATGCGCTGATTATACAGAAAACCCGCCTTTAGGCGTAGCCAAAGTGGCGGGTGAAATTTAACCAAAGGCAACCATGTTAGTGATAAGATGAAAGTGAAATCGTGAACCAAAATCCGTTTCAAACATGCCGTGACGAGGAGGCCACATGCATACCAAGACGGAAGAGGAACGCGAATGGATACAGAAAAAACTTGAAGAGTTATCACCCTATAATCGGATGCTGTTCATTTGCTACACTGCCAGGATACACGAACGGGAACGGGTCATCCTGGCAAGAAGACGGAAAATAAGAAGGACTGCTGCAGTTTATCGGCGTCCATGAAAGAATTACGTCTGGTTCTTTTCCTTTATTGAAAGCAAATTTCATCGAATCGAAAAATACATAATACCCGTCTTGACGGGACGTCTTCTTCTGATAGAATCACACCTGTCCACTTAACGCCGGACCTGCGGGGCGATGGCGGAATAGGCAGACGCAGAGGACTTAAAATCCTCCGGTGGAGACACTGTGTGGGTTCGACCCCCACTCGCCCCATCCTTATGTCATTGCGACGCGCGTAGCGCTAGTGCAATGACATCTTTATCTGAAAGGTTGACCCATGTACTTCGACCGTTCCATGCTCGAAGAGCTGGAGGACAAGGCGCTCGCTCCCTACGGCATGCGCAGCAAGAACACCAAGGGGCGCGCCTACCTCGATAACGAGCCCGAATACCGCACCGCTTTCCAGCGCGACCGGGACCGGATTCTGCACACGACCGCCTTCCGCCGCCTGGAATACAAGACGCAGGTATTCATCAACTACGAGGGCGACTATTTCCGCACCCGACTCACCCACACGCTGGAGGTGGCGCAGATCGGCCGTACCCTGGCTCGGGCGCTGGGCGCCAACGAGGACCTGGTCGAGACCATCTGCCTGGCGCACGACCTGGGGCATTCCCCCTTCGGACACTCCGGCGAAGTTGCCCTCAACCGCCTGATGAAGGATTTTGGCGGCTTCGACCACAACAAGCAGTCGCTGCGCATCGTCACCGAACTGGAGCAGCGCTACCCGGAATTCCCCGGCCTCAACCTGACCTGGGAGGCGCGCGAAGGCATCGTCAAACACGAGTCGGAATACGATATCTCGGATGCCCGGGATTTCGACCCCTCGCTGCGAGGCAACCTCGAGACTCAGATCTGCAACGTCGCCGACGAACTGGCTTACACCACACACGACCTCGACGATGGCCTGCGCTCCGGCTTGATCTTTCCGCAAATGCTGGAGGGTATCGCTCTGTGGGAGATCCTGCGCGAGACTTTCAACTGGCGCGGCTCCAACCTGGACGATATGGAACGCCACCGCATGATCCGCCACCTGGTGGGACTGCTCGTCACCGATATCATCCAAGCCACCGACGGGCGCCTCAAGGAAAGCAAGGCGAAATCCCCGCTGGAGATTCAAAAGCTGAAACACAACGTCATCGGCTACAGCGAGGATATGCAGCGGCGTAACCGGGAGATGAAGGATTTCCTTTATAACAATTTGTATCGCCATTTCCGGGTCGTGCGGATGCAGGTCAAAGCTGAGCGGATTATCTCCAACCTCTTCAACGCCTACCGGGATGAACCTTCCACTCTTCCGACTCCTTATCAAAAACTCATCCCCATCCGAGGGCTGGAACGCACCATCTGCGATTACATCGCCGGCATGACCGACCGATTTGCAGTGGAGGAGCACGAGCGCCTGTTCGACCCATCCTTGAAGCCGTAAACAATATTTGGGATTTGTTAATCATTTCCGGGTTGTCTCGCATACCCGATCATTATTCTTATTGGAGATTTACCATGCCTGAACAAATGTACCTGACCCCTGAGGGCGCTAAAAAGCTCAAAGAGGAACTCACCGACCTGAAAGGTCCGCAGCGTAAAGCGCTTGCCAAACGGCTACGCGATGCCATCCAGATGGGCGACCTCTCGGAAAATGCCGATTACCATAAAGCCAAGGAGGACCAGGCCTTTCTCGAAGGGCGCATCCAGGAATTGGAGTATGTCCTATCCAACGCCGAGGTTGTGGAAAACAAGGGGAAACGGGATGAGGTCAGGGTTGGCTTGAAGGTGACCGTCCAGGAGGAGGGTTTCGATCCTGAAGTCTATTACATGGTCGGCGCCAAAGAAGCTGATTCCCGTAATAATAAGATTTCGAATGAATCCCCGATCGGGAAAGCTTTCATGGGGCATAAGGTTGGAGAGACCGTGGTTGCCGAGACTCCCGGCGGGAAACTCAAATTCAAGATCTTGAAAATTGAATAAGTACCGGCCTGACGGGTTTGGTTTCTCTAATCGAAATCTTAAGATTAGTTCAGGTTTTTCTTAACTGCATCCATATAATTACAAATAACATTCTCCTCAAATCAAAACCGCGCACGGACTTGGGCAGTCCACAGCGCGGTTTGGTTTTTAAACAATAAGGGTGGGCGCTTTCGCGTCCACCCTGGATTTTCTTACTGCACCTTCGTCCAGATGGCCAGTTCGAGAGTCATCCGGTCATAGAAGCTTTGAGGCGGGAGAGGTCCCTCCCCAAACGTCGAATCCGCCACCGTGGCTGAGAGCTGAAGGGTTGCGGTCTCGAGAACCACTTGCTTGCCAGGCGTCAACTCGATCAATTCACCCTTGGATTCAAGCTTCGCGCGCATGGCTGGGTCGTTGAACGCGTGCGGACTCATCAACACCTTTGTCACCGTTTGGATATCGTTCTTGTCGAAAATCCACACTTCGAAGGCGGTCACGCGTTTCGGGTCACCGACGCCGATCGTCTCGGAAATTCCAACTCCGCACTCGCCGAGGAATTCTCCAGCCGGAGAGTCGATGCTGAAGGAGTCATCGAACAGGTCGTCGCCCATCATGTAGGTCGTTACGAACTGAGCGATAGGGGGTTCGGCACCCATCGCCTGGTAATCGGTCTTATGGACCGACTTACTATATTCATTGGCTTTGGAGGCCACCGATCTTTCACCGGAACCGCGTCCTGACCTGAACAGGTAGTAGACCAGCCCGCCGATCACGAGGAAAATGGCCAATACACCCAGGGCAATGAGAATTGACCCCAGGAGAGAACGATTACCCGACGGTCCCTGGGCAGGCGTCGGTTCGGGAGTCACCACGGGGACTGTTGCAACCGCCTGCTGGAAGGCAGCCAGGACATTGGGATCCTGATATGGGGCAACTGCTGCCAATGCCGCAGACGCGTCCTCCCCCAGCAATCCATAGCGGTAAGCTGCCAGTTCGGAATCTCCATTGACCCTGAAGGAGTCGATGGTCATCATCATGTAGTCATTCTGGAGGTCGGTGCGCAGATCTTCAGGAGTTGCATTTATCCATTCCACCGGCCAAAGGTACCAACCAATGAAAAGACCAATCGCTGCACCGATCAGGATTCCCACCAATCCTGCGAGCATCCACTTTCTTGTGTCTTCAGTCATAATGACATGCGCTCCTTTCACGCACGACCGCGTTGGTCACCCACTATTGCGGAATGGCGAACAAGTGAGCGATTACTACTATTATACAGAAACCTGTGATTTGTGCCAAATCATAATAGTAGAAGAAAATCCCCTATTTTCGCCTCATTAAGTAGATGAAACGCTCCGATTCACGCACCTGAACCGTTTCGAGAATATCAAATCTCTGCCGGAATATTTCTTCGAAATCGTCGCGGGTATAGTGGTCGAAAATGTCCACCCGGCTGGCAAGCAACCTTTGCAACTGTGAATCGGACTTGGGAACATACTCGATAATCAGCCACTGCCCCATGTCATGGAAAAAATCCGCCAGCTGAGGAAATGGCACATTGTTGGAAATCGCAAGGTGATGAATCAAAGCCAGAGCAAAGATCATCTCCGCGGGAGCACGGTCTGAGAATGATTCACGTTCACGGTTATGCCACCCAATGGCCGGACTAGGATTGGTCAGATCAAGCACCAGCGGGAGAATATTCTGTTCTTTTGCCGATCTGACCTGCCTGTAATTTTGCTCCACGGCTGCAGGGTCAATATCAAACGAGATCGTTGAGATTCCACGCCCGGAGGCAAGCCTGCTGAACACACCCGTATTCGCTCCAAGGTCCCAAACACTATGTGGGTTCACCTGATCCAGCCACTTTGAAACCAATTCCTTCTTGTGCTCGAAAGCAGCATCCGTGTAATTAGTGATTTCGTAATAATTTCCCCACTCAGTTCCAGCAGGCTTCCAAGTCAATTTCTTGATCGTACTCTCCAGGCTTTCGATCAACCCAATCATCGATTGCTTGCTCATCCCTTTACCGGCAGCGGGCTGTTTCACTGCTGCTCCGGCATACCGGCGTTGTGCGCTCGCGTGTAAATGGATATGAGTCAACAATCCAAAATTGAATTTCGTTCGTAAGGGTAAGAGTTCAGATGCAATATCCAGCGGAACGCCATCGATGTATACGCGCAAGAGCTGCCCCAATCGGATATCTACATAAGACATCAAAGCCAGTGGCGCAAGAAAGTGTTGGCAGAATTGGCGGTACGCTACCCAGGGTTTTCCTTCCTGATATATTTCAAAGGATAACGTGTCGATCAGCAGAGGTTTTCCGTTTTGGAATTGGATATTGTACGCACTGGCGTCCTTGAGCGACATCTCCAATTTAAGGGCTCTCTTTTGGAGAGACAGTGTGGCAAGAGCGGCATCCTTAAGTTGAGAAAAAGCCCATTCATATGGATATGAAATGAATGGGATTCGTTCAGGCTTAATGACTTTAAATGCAGTGGTTGTGTCAGATGGCGGGATATCCACTTCCGTATGAGGCACCAGTATCCGGGCTTTGATCAGCTTGTCATATAGCCCGGATTCTATCAGCCGGCCATATTCCTCAGCGTAGGATTGATTTATCTGGCGGTATAAATTTCCATCACGGGTGAACAGAAATCCACTCGGATCCCGAAAGGAAGCCCCCAACTGATTATTTCTGCTCATCGTCTTCGTTTTCGTCTTCTTCTTCCGGCTTGGTGGACTTCCCACCGAGAAATTTCTTGATTTTGGTCCATTGGGACCGGAACACAACCGCCATGCCCACCAATGCCGCAATGGCCAGTTGAATCAAGAAACTGCCTGAACCGGGATCCAGGTAGGCAACCTTATCTCCAAGAATTGTAAGCCAGGGAAAAATTATTAACATGGTTTCTCCTTTACCAAAATTACACCGCTTCAGGAACCACTTCCTCCAAAAGGAAGGATTCCTCGCAATTCAAACATTGGGCTTCGCGCTTGTTGGCTATCACAAGAATTCCATTGCATTTGGGACATGGCTTGGCCAGTGGGCGCTTCCAGGAAGTGAAATCGCAGTTGGGATAATGATTACATCCAAAGAATGTACGGCCTTTGCGCGTTTTCCGTTCGACAATATCACCGCCATCCTTGGGGCATATGACACCGATCTTTTCCAACCAGGGTTCCGTATAACGGCACTCGGGGAATCCACTGCAAGAGATGAATTTCCCATATCGGCCGTAGCGGATGACGAGGTCTTTGCCGCAATCGGGACATGCCCTGCCGATGGGTTCGGGTCCCGTCTTGGCAACCGGCATTTCGGCTTGAGCCCTCTGCACTTCCGCCGCAAACGGGCCATAAAAAGCTGACATTATCTTGACCCAGTCTGCATCACCTGCGGCAATTTTATCCAGGTCGGTTTCCATGGCCGCGGTGAAATTCAAATCCACAATATCTGGAAAATACTGCAGCATCAAGTCATTGACCAGAATCCCAGTGTCTGTCGGTTCAAGTCGTTTCTCCACGCGGACAACATAACCTCGCGCCTGAATGGTAGACAGGATGGGGGCATACGTAGATGGGCGGCCAATGCCATATGCTTCCAAGGCTTGAACTAAGGTTGCTTCTGAGTAACGAGGCGGAGGCTGAGTAAAATGCTGTTCGGGGATCAAGCGCACAAGCTGTTGACCCTGATTTTCGACCAGGTCAGACGGGATGCGGGAAGCAAGCTCTTCCTCCTCGCCTTCAGCAGGCTTGGCATCTTCATCCCGTGTTTCCTCGTAAACAATCAGAAAGCCGGGAAATTTCACTGCAGAACCAGCCGCGCGACAGAGATAAACATGATCACTTTTTCCAGTCACTTCAACGGTGAGCGTGTCATATACCGCGGATTCCATTTGAGACGCGACAAAACGCTGCCAGATCAGTTGGTACAGTTTGAATTGCGCCGGTTCAAGAAATGGCTTCAATTTCTCTGGGTCCCGCAATACGGATGTGGGACGAATGGTCTCGTGCGCTTCCTGGGCACCCACAGCCCTGGTTTTGTATTCCGGAGGGTTGGCGGGAAGAAAATCGTTGCCATAACGCTGAGTGATGTATTGACGGACCTCAGCTCTGGCAATTTCGGAGATATTCGTCGAGTCGGTACGCATGTAAGTGATCAGGCCAGTACTGCCTCCCTCCCCGACGTCCACGCCTTCGTAAAGTCCCTGCGCAATAGCCATGGTACGTTTGGCTGTAAAGCCCAACCGTCGGGACGCCTCCTGTTGAAGCGTTGATGTTATGAACGGCGCGGATGGTTTCCGTCTCCGCTCGCCTCTTTTTATTCGGCTGATCGCGTATTTAGCCTTCTCCATATCTTCGAGAATGGGCTTAACGACATCCTCCGAGCCCAACTCAAAATCCTTCTCGTCAATTTTAGCCAGCTTGGCGATAAAGGATTGCTTTCCACCTTCGGGCTTGAATTCTGCCGCGATGGACCAGTACTCCACTGGGTTAAAGGCTTCGATCTCACGCTCACGCTCGACAATCAACCTAAGCGCCACTGACTGAACCCGTCCGGCAGACAACCTGCTGCGGACCTTCTCCCAAAGAATTGGACTGATCGAGTAACCGACAAGGCGATCCAATATACGGCGTGCCTGCTGTGCATTGACGAGGTCCATGTCGATAGGGCGAGAATGACTGAAGGCTTCTTTGATTGCAGGTTCGGTGATTTCATGGAAAACGACGCGTTTCGTCCGCTTGGGATCGATGGAGGCGGCCTCCATCAGATGCCAGGAAATCGCCTCTCCTTCGCGGTCGGGATCGGTGGCGAGGTAGATCTCGGAGTGTTCCTTGGCCAGTTGCTTAAGTTCCTTAACCACCGGCTTCTTTTCATTTGGCACACGATATTTAGGAAGGAAATCGTTTTCGACATCCACGGACAATTGCGATCGCAGAAGATCTCGGACATGTCCGACCGAGGCCTTGACCGTGTAACCCTTTCCCAGAAATCTGCCCACCGTGCGTGCTTTGGCGGGAGATTCCACGATGACCAATTTTCCGCTGCGTTTTTCCACCTTCTCAGGCGGTGTAAGACCGGCATGGGCTTCCGTTCTCCCGGTGCGATACATGGCTGTGCCGCATTCAGGGCACTTGCCCCTCGTCACCGGAGCGCTGGCGCTATTAAATGTCGCCTCGGCTTCCAGCATTTCCCTTTTGGTCTTACATTTCATGCAATAGGCTTCCATTCGGTCTCCTTGAAATAATTCCATTTAACTTCAATACGAGAGAGACAGGAACAACATTAGGTGTAATGCTCCCTGTCTGAATTTTTTAATGAAGAGACAATTTGTCTCACACGCTGAGCCTGATCTTTTCGACAAACCATCAACACATCCCCCCCATCGACGATAATTAGGTCATCCACACCGATAGTCACGACTAGACGCCCGTCGCGGTTGCCATAGACAAGCGAGTTGTGTGTATCCAGGGCCATAAGGTGACCACTGAAGACGATGTTACCATCCTTGTCAGGAATCAACACATCGAACAGGGAATCCCATGAACCGACATCGCTCCATTCCAACCCGCCCGCCGGCAGGACCGCTACACGGTCTGCATGTTCCATGATCCCGTAATCGATGGTTTCATTCGCCAGTCCCTCCCAGACGTTTTCGACGACGGTATCAAACAGGGAAGTTCCATCGGCCATTGAAATTTCATCCACTGCTGCTTTCAATGCGGGCATCTGCCTGGCCATTTCAGACAAAATCCTGCTCGTTTTCCAAATAAACATCCCGCTATTCCAGGAATGGTCTCCGGCAACGACCATTTCCCTCGCAGCGGCTTCATCTGGTTTTTCCTTGAATCGCTTAACTGTATATACCGGATAAGGATATTTTTCAGGAAGCGGGTCGCCTCGCTGAATATAGCCATAGCCCGTGGCAGGGTAACTCGGAGAGATGCCGAGCGTCACCAAATAATCATCCGCTGCAACCTCGGCTGCAATCTTAATAAACAGGTGAAATAAATCCTTGTTCCTGATGAAATGGTCAGAAGGTAGGACCGCCATTATCGCTTGTGGGTCGCGCCGGTGAAGGACTGCAGCAGCTAGACCAATCACGGAAGCGGTTCCGCGTGGATAAGGTTCAACCAGGAAATTGCCCGCTGGAATTCCAGGCGCCTGGCTCTTCAACTGCGGAGCCTGGTCCCCTACGGTGACAACAAAAATATGATCGGGGGAAAACAACCCCTCCAATCGTTTCACAGTGGCCTGGAAGAGACTTTCCTCGGCAATGAGAGGCAGGAGTTGTTTAGGTTTGTCTTTTCTCGAAATAGGCCAGAGGCGCGTCCCTCCACCTCCTGCCATGATGACCGCATAAGTATGTTCCATAAGCTGTTTTCAAATTATAAGCACAAAAAAGGGAAAATCTATCCTTTTCATGCTTATTAACCCTTTTCCACTTCGTAATTTGCGCGATCTTCACGAACTGCCACATAGTTCATCTTACCCACCTGCCTGACCATACCCTTCAATTCCATCATTGTCAAGGCGGAAGTAATTTTTTCAATCGGCAGACCACTTTGTGCCCGGATATCATCCACGTGCAAAGGCTCGATGTTGAGCAATTCCAGCAGAGCCGCCTCTGTCGCATCCGATGGGACCGCTCTTCGTACTTCCCGGCGCTCGATATTTCGGGTTAAATCCAGGGCTTCGAGGACATCCTCCACTTTTAACATAGGACGCGCACCGTTGGCGATCAATCGATTGCAGCCCTTGGATTGAGGCGCCATGATATTGCCAGGGACGGCAAACACTTCCCTGCCCTGTTCCACCGCGAAATCTGCAGTGATCAACGCCCCGCTGGTTTCTCCTGCTTCTACGACAACGACTGCCATGGACAGCCCGCTGATGATTCGGTTTCGCGGCGGGAAGTTTGTACTTTCGGGCGGCGTACCCGGCGCGTAATCGCTGATCAATGCCCCCTGCGTAAGGATTTTGTCCGCCATCTGACGGTGTTCGGGAGGATAAATTTTATCCACGCCGGAACCGAGAACCGCGAATGTGCGCCCTCCTGCTTTCAATGCTGCATTGTGCGCGACTGCGTCCACTCCCCGCGCTAATCCACTAATCACGGTCACGCCGTTATGGACAAGCGCTGAGGCTAATTCTTCGGTGACCTGCCTGCCATAAGCTGTAACCTGCCTGGTCCCCACTATCGCGACCGACCAATGGTCTTCCGATGTGATGTTACCCCGGACATATAGCACCGGTGGAGGTTGTTCAATCTCCTTCAAATGAGGTGGGTATTCAGCATCCTCCCAGGTGAGGATACGAATTCCCTGTTCTTTAATCGTGTCCCAATATTTTTCCAGATCTAGCGTGGACTTAAGGTCATTGAATCGCTCAATAATTTTTTCACTTAGCCCGGCCTGTGATAATTCTTCAGGAGTAGCTTTCCATGCCGATTCTGCATCCCCGAAATGATCCAGGAGGGACTGAAACCGGACAGCCCCGATGCCTTTAACCAGATTGAAACCGATCCAATAAGCCCGTTCGTCCATGTTTGTCAAAATAATGAGGCGACTTATTCTTCGATATCAAGTAAACCTGGGATTAGATGGACAATCATCTTGTTCGCTGCGATATTCACTTCAAGAACAACCTGTTTTATGGAGGGTAATAATATTTCCTTCCCCTCAGCTGATTTTACGACGTATACATCATTTGCCCCGGTTTCAATAATCTCAGTCAATTTACCTAATTCGTTGCCAGAGTCATCCACCACGATCATTCCGATAATCTGGTGATGGTAATATTGCCCGTCAGGCAGCGCAGGCCGGGTTGCCGTTTTGACGTACACCATCTGGTTGCGCAGCAAACCGGCAGATTCGGGAGTCCCCACGCCATCGAAGCTGAACAACAGCCCGTCGTTATGATGGCGGATATGACTGATGGTAGCCGGTTTATGTTTCCCACCCAAAAAAACAGTGGTCCCGTCTTCAAGTCGATCAGGAAAATCTGTATAAACTTCCATGAGGATTTCCCCATGGACGCCGTGTGGCCTGCGCAGGAGGCCGACTGCCAAATACACAGGCTCGCCTTTCGAAGGCGAGCCTGATTTTCCAGCTTTTGCTGGTGGTTTTGACATTCTAGGGCTCCAGCACGTCGAGCGTGACCTGCTGCCCTTCACGCTCAGCAGCCACCCTGAGCAAAACACGGATGGCGTTGGCCACACGTCCGTTCTTGCCTATGACCCGACCCATGTCATCCTTTGAAACTTTTAATTCGAGTCGGACACGGTTACCTTGCCGGTTCTGTGTCACCACGACGGAGTCAGGATCGTCTACGAGCGATTTGGCGATATAGTCTGTGAGAGATCTCATGTGCTAATCGCGGCGCGTCTTGGCGCCTTGTTCAACCGGGATGAACTTCCCGCCCATTGCCTTGGCTGCATCTTCTGCCAATACTTCGACCGATTCACCCTTCTTGAAGCGGGTAAATCTTTCATCGAGGCCGGCGCTTTTGAATAATTGCGCTACAGACTCGGTCGGCTGAGCGCCCTTGCGCATCCAGTCGTAGATGCGAGGCTCGTCCAGGGACAGGGTGGTCGGTGAGGTGCGGGGATTGTAAAAACCAACAATTTCCAGAAATCGTCCATCACGCGGATTTTCCTTGTCGGTCACCACGAGACGGTAGGAGGGCTGTGCCTTGAGCCCCATTCGGCGAAGTCGAATACGAACCATTGGAAGACTTACTCCTTCAAAATTCTTGTTTGAATTTGATTTGGCTCAGCAGGCAAGGAGAGGGGTGCGTGATAGGAACGCGCCTCGCAGGCTGAATTTCCACAGGGGGATATTTTACCAGATATTTTTAATAATGTAGGAAAACCACTCAAGATTACCCGAAAAGCTTAGGTAAACCTCGTCCGCCCGATTTTTGAAGTGTTTTCATCAGCTTTTGAGCTTCCCGGAATTGTTTAATCAGACGATTGACATCCTGCACATCGGTTCCGGACCCTGCGGCAATCCGTCGGCGGCGGGAGGCATTCAGGATTTCAGGATCACGCCGCTCGAGGGTCGTCATCGAGCTGATGATCGCCTCCGTCTGCTTCATGTTCTTCTCAGCATCCTTGGGGTCGATTTGTTTCGCCATCTGCCCCATCTGCCCAGGCATCATCTCCAGCAATTGGGTAAGAGGACCCATTTTCTTGATCTGCCGGAGCTGCTGCATGAAATCCTCGAGATCGAACTTGCCTGTCAGCATTTTCTCCGCCTGCCCCTGAGCCGTCTTGGCATCAAAGGCAGCTTCGGCTTTTTCGATCAGCCCGATGACATCGCCCATCCCCAAAATCCGTGAAGCCATCCGGGATGGATCGAACGATTCAATGGCGTCCAGCTTTTCGCCCACGCCGAGATACTTGATGGGCACTCCTGTCACAGAGCGGATGGAGATCGCAGCGCCTCCCCGGGCATCGCCATCCATTTTGGTCAGAATCAAACCCGTGATGGAGACGGTGTCGCGGAATCCCTCAGCAACATGCAAAGCCTCCTGCCCGATCATGGCATCCACAACAAGCAGAGTCTCAACCGGATGAACTTTCGCTGCGATGGATTTCAACTCATCCATCAATGGCTGGTCAAGCTGTGAGCGCCCGGCCGTGTCGATGATCATCAAGCTGTATCCCCCATTGGATGCCTGTTCAAAGGCTTTCAGAGCAAGCTCAGGAGGGTTAAGCTGGGGATCAGAAACGACAGGAATGTCCGCCCGTTCCCCCAATTGTTGGAGTTGAGTGACCGCAGCCGGCCGGTACGGGTCACCTGCCACCAGCATGACCCGTTCTCCCTTGGACCGTTGAAGACGCGCCAGCTTGCCAGCTGCGGTCGTCTTGCCTGAACCCTGCAGCCCGACCAACATGACCACACGGGGTTTTGGACCGGAAAGATTCAGAGGCGCTGGTTCCCCAAGTGTGGCAATCAATTCCTCGTTGACGATTTTGATCACCTGCTGCCCGGGGTTGAGAGCCTTGGATACTTCAGCGCCGATCGCCCTCTCACGAACGCGGGCGATGAAATCCTTGACCACGGAATAGTGGACATCCGCTTCCAACAGGGCGAGACGCACCTCACGCAAGGCGGCATCCACATCCGCTTCGGTGAGTTTTCCTCGTCGGCGAAGGTTGTCAAAAACCTGGTTCAGGCGATTGCTGAGATTCTCAAACAAAATGGACCTTTTCTGACAATGAAACCGTCCTCGAAGCCTCCAAGGACGGCGGGGATTTCGGCAGGATTTTAGCAAGGAAAGAATGACAGGTCAAGGATTTAGTCCTTACTTTAGAGGAGACGCTTTATTGAGACCATCGTAATATCGTCCGCAGGAGGACAATCTCCCATGAATTCATCCAAGGTTTGGTTAATGACATCCAACATGCCTGCTGCAGAAGAATCCATGGTTTTTATTGCCTCGTGAAGCCTTTCTTCCCCAAAAAGGTCTCCAGCTTCTGAAAATGCCTCCGTCACTCCATCGGTATAAAACAGTACCTTATCACCAGGCGCCATTTGAATGCTTTGCTGATCTACATCGATATCCTTATCCACACCTAAAGCCATGCCGGTACGTGTCAACCGCTCGATTTGTTCACCATGAACCCAAAGCGGTGGGTTGTGTCCGGCATTGGCATAAGTTAGTTCCCCATTTGTGGTGTCGATCACACCATAGGCTGCTGTAATAAACATGCCTTGTTGGGCATCTGGAAAAAAGAGCTCATTGACTCTTGATAATGCACTGGCTGGAGAAACGATCTCCTTTACCGCTGCCCGCATCAGGGTACGGATAAGGACCATATACAAGGCTGCCGGCATGCCTTTGTCGGCCACATCAGCTATGAAGACACCCAGTCGATTCCCGGGGAGTTCGAATACATCAAAGAAGTCGCCTCCCACTTGTCGCGCGGTGCGCCAGCTGGAAGCCATTTCCCAGGCGGGATGCGATGGCAGGGAATCCGGCATGAATGTCTTCTGGATTTGGCGGGCAAGTTCAACTTCAGTCTCGAGACGTTCCTGCACGCGCATCTGCTGTTCGAAGAGATCGTTCTGTATCGCAAGAGCAGCCTGTTGCGCAACGCCGGCAAGAATTTCAAACCGGCGCGATCGGAATCTCCTTCCGCCCGAAGCTTCCTCCGCAAGCAGAATGCCAAAAGTCACATCTTTTATAATTAAGGGAAATGCCATGAGCAAACGGTCGTCCGCCTGCATCATCAGGGGAATGAGTTCCTGTTCCGGAGGTTGAATCTTGACCCAATCCTGCGGGTCGCGATACGTCTCCGGACTTACCACAGGCACGCCACGCTCGATGACGGCCTTTAACAGGGGAAACTCGTCAGGAGAAATAGCTCTCCACAATGCTGTGTAAGACTCCTCGGGGAGTTCGTATTCCTGAAGCGGATGCAAAAGACTGGCTTGATCATCCCATCGGTAGATTGCCACCCGCTCGACGCCAACGAGGATGGGCAGGATGCGGACAATCGAGGAAATTATCTCGTCCAGTTCTGACAGGCTGACCACTGCTTCCGCCACCTGCAATAAGGCCGCAGACGCATACGCCTGTTCCTGTGATGCATCAAACAGACGCGCATTTTCTATGGCGACAGCCGCGTAGCTTGCAAATGTGGTGGCGATCGCCTGCGCTTCATGACCATACCGGCCGGGAGTATGATGAGCAAGTGTCAGTACCCCCACCGCCTGATCACCGATCCTTAATGGCGCGGCAATTGAAGAATGATCGGATTCAAAGCCTCTTGAGACCGCCGCCGGGCCCATTGGATCCTTCGTTTTACGAATGATCGGGGTGCGCGAGAGAAGCCCACGGGTCAACCAGGCGGCGGCTTCTGAATTGGCTTTTGCAGATTCGAGTTCAGTAGCGGTCGCACCGTGGACTGCCGCACAATAAATATCCTCTTCATCCAACAGCCATATGGATACGACATCGCACGGTAAATTTCGCTCCAGCTCGGTCAAAATCGCTTCCAGGACCTGCTCAAGACTGGCGTTAGCCGAAAGGAGGCCTGCGACTTCCCGCAGGCTGTCCGCCACCTGCCTGCGCCATAACTCCGAGCGGTATTGATCTGCATTATGTATGGCAGCCGCCAGGTAATCCGCAAGGCCGAGAAATAGAACCTTATCGTCGTCGCTGAAAGTATTTAATCGGTCCGATTGAATATCCAACACACCCATGACCTGTTTATTGAAAATTAGCGGCACGGTCAATTCAGACCGGGTATTGGCGGGAGGAAAAGGCGTGGCGCGGTAACGAGGTTCCTTGCTCACGTCATTTGCCAGAATTATTTTCCCGTTTCTCGCAACCCATGGAATCATCCCTTCTGGATCGTCGAGATCCAGGACATAACCTTCGAGTGCAATGCTCTTTGTTCCAGAGCCGGCACCGTAACGAACCTGCCGCCGGTTCGGATGAACGGTAAACAAATGTACGTGAGGATAACCAAACTTACGATGCAAAAGCCTCACGACTTCGGTCATCATCCAGCGCAGGTCGATGGTGGATGTAATGGTTCGCCCAACCGCCGACATGACTGAAAGCTGTTCCACTTTTCGATTCAAATCGCTGAACAGGCGCGTTCCTTCTATTGCGACGGCAATTGTGTCCGCCAGCGCCCTCAACACGAGCAGGTCATTGGGATGAATGGCATTTACTTTATCGGATTGTATATCCAGCACGCCCAGAACCCGGTTTTCGATTTTGATCGGTAAGGCCACTTCAGACTGGGTTTCTGGAAGGCCGGCAATTTGGCGAAACCTGGGTTCCTGACTGACATCGTTGCTTAGAATTTCATTCCCGCTTTCGGCAGCAATCCCGACAACGCCTTGCCCTATCTCCACCTCAAACATCTGCTGCTTTCGTCCACGACGACGTGTGGATAAACCCGCATTCGACCGGAAGAACAATCTGCTTTGCCCGGGCTCCATTGTGAATATCGCGACATAATAATAATTAAAGGTTTTTTGAATCAGGCGGGTGACCTGATTACACAATTCATTTAGATCGGTAAAATTTGTAATTTGGGAAGAGACCTTGCGCACCAGGTTCAGTTGTCCAATACGGAATTGTTCCACCGCAAGCTGGTGAGAGGCCAACAGTGCCACAGCGATGTGAGATGTTAAGGCGTCCAGGGCATCAGAGTCGCCTCGTTTGAAAGCAGGCCCTTTTCTCCTCCAGACCTGCAGAACGCCTATTATTTCCTCTTGAGTTTTTATGGGAGTGGCGATTAACGGTCCATTCTGGTTCTCGCGTAAAGTCCTCCCCGATACCAATGCGCGTCGCATGGTCGGTGAAGCGGGTGCTTCGGGGAAAAGGATTGTAGTTGAGTTCGGCAAGCGGAAGTGGGATTCGTCCAACCAAAGGGAGACCTCGCCATCCAATAACTCGGTCGCCATTTCCAGGATCATATCCCTTTGCACAACCAGAGATGACGATTCGAACAACTGGACGGCAAGGTTGAGCAATTCCCGCCAACTTGCCCTTCGCCCTCTCTTTGTGGTTTTGGATTTGGATCCCCTGCGATACTTGACCAGTTCCAGGCGGTTTCCTCCTCCAGGCACGGAGTGATACTGCACCTTGTCCATCATCTTCCGCATCAGAAAAATGCCCAATCCGCCGATTTGCCTCGCGCTCAGATCATCGGTGAGAGCAGGGTCGTTCGCTTGAGAAGGATCGAAGGATTTCCCCCAATCGCAAATAGAAATGTGCAGGTTGCTTTTCCGTGATTCGCACGAGATTTCGATGCGCCCGTCTAAAATCCCCTCATAGGCATGCTCAATAATATTGGAGCACGCTTCATCCACGGCCAATTGAATGGCATAAACGTCACGGTCGACCATGCCCGAAGACCGGGCATAATCCCCGACAAAATCTCTTATCCTGTCGAGTTGGTCATAATGTGCTGGAAAAACCTGCGTGCTTATCGGAACCATAGGCTGGAAATGGTTGAGCCACTCCAAGTGATCGGTCAGGAGCGGCTCAGCAGATTCCTCGATTAAGAACGAGGTAGGTTAGAAATTCCCGACGGCAGTCGTGACATCCTCATAGATTTTGAACAATGATGTCATCCCTGTTAAATCCAATGCTTCATGTATGAGTTTGGGTACGCTGGCAAGGTAAAGGTCGCCCCGGTTGTAGCGTTTACAGGTCTTGAGTGCAGCCAGCATGGCACGGAACCCGGCGCTCGACATGTACTCCACCTGCGAAAGGTCAAGCACAATCTTATAACGGCCATCGTTCAACAGCGCGTCCAGGGATGCGGTAAGCTTGGGAGCTGTTGCGCTGTCCACCCGTCCTTTTACCGTGACGAGGTCACAATGTTTGAATTGAGTTGTAGAAATATCCATCATGCCTCCCAAAATGATTAATTGTAAAAATGATTATATCATGAGCCAAAAATCACCCGCTTACAGTCCAGCCCCGAAGATTTCGCCTCCCAGCTTGAATCCGGCGACTTCGAGTTTGGGTGAGAATTGAGGCCTGATGCCGGTCGGACGAAGCTCACCAAGCACCCTGCCGTCCTGGCTGACCCCGGTCTGGTTGAACTTGAAGATGTCCATCTGCGTCACGATATCTCCCTCCATGCCGACAATCTCCGTAATTTGGGTGGTCTTGCGGGTGCCATCCTGCAATCTTGACATATGCACGACAAGATTGATCGCTGATGCAATCTGCCTGCGTATCGCGATTACCGGCAGGTCGATGCCCGACATCAACGCCATGGTCTCCATCCTGGAGATTGCATCGCGGGGTGAATTGGCGTGGAGGGTGGTGATCGACCCGCTGTGACCTGTGTTCATCGCCTGGAGCATATCGAGAGATTCCCCCCGCGGACTTCGCCGACCACCAGCCTGTCGGGGCGCATACGTAGGGCATTTCGAACCAACTCACGGATGGTGACCGCGCCTGAACCATCCACCCCCGGGAGTTTGGTCTCAAGCCGAACAACATGGCGTTGTTTCAACTGAAGCTCCACGGCATCCTCGATGGTGACAATCCGCTCGTGTTCAGGAATGTAACTCGAGAGGAGATTAAGCATGGTCGTTTTTCCCGAACTCGTGTTCCCCGTGATGATGATGTTCAGCCGGGATACAACGCATGCCTTCAGGAAGGTTGCCATGTAATCCGACAATGTCCCGAGGTTGATCACATCCTCCATGGACATTCTGTTTTGCATGAATTTACGTATCGAGATGTGAGGGCCATCAATGGCGACCGGCGGAATGATTACATTGACGCGGGAACCATCGGGTAAACGGGCGTCCGCAGTCGGGTTGTCGTAATCCACCCGCCGTCCGATCGGGTGCAGGATGCGGTTGATGATCCGCATCAGATGCTTGTCGTCCTCGAACTTAAGATCCGTCTCGATGATTTCCCCGCTTCGTTCCACAAAAGTTAAACTGGACCCGTTGACCATGATCTCGCTTGTATCTTCGTCGGAGAGCAACAATTCAAGGGGACCGTATCCTACCAGCTCGGCAAGAGCGCTATCCAGGATGACATTCCGTGCTTCCGCAGGCATGTCCGCTGATGATAGGTTTTGCAGAGCTTTTTCAAGCTGGTCACGGACAGACTGCCGGTTGAGATCCGCTTCGGGTACTTTTTGCAGCTCCGGCGCAACAGCGTCCATGAGTGCGGTACGCAATCGAATGATCCTTGGGTCCGCTAAAAGTAGAGGCATTATCTTTACGATTTCACTCATAAGATTAGTATAAACTATTAATTCAAACCAACAAGCAGGATTTCACGCCGCTGCTTGTCAAAAGATTTCCATTTTCAAACGCGTCAATTGACACGCAACCTTTATTGGAGTATGCTTTCGCCGTCCGGGCAGGCCCGGCGCGGCGGAAACCTCCGAACCCCGCCAGGTCCGAGAGGAAGCAACGGTAAGGAGGTCATTCCGGGTGCCGCCGGTCACCTGTCCGGATATTTTCCAGATGGTCATACTCGAATTTCTTACCTTATAATAACCCCATGAGACGCTGGTTGCCCTTCCTGATTTCACTGATTATTGGGTTGGCTGTCAGCATTTATTACGGTTGGATGGTCAACCCCGTCGAATATGTAGACACTGCGCCAGGCAGCCTGCAAGTGGATTTCCGCACCGACTATGTCCTCATGACGGCTGAAACCTACCAATCAAAACAGGATCCTTCGCTAGCCGCCCGTCAACTTTCATTTTTAGGGAGCCAGGCCCCCGCAGACATAGCGGCACAAGCGTTAGCCTTCGCCCAGTCAGTCGGGTACAGCCAGGAAGATATGCAATTGCTCCAGAATCTGGTGCTGGCCATGCAGACCTGGCAGATCTCATCCGGGGGGGCTGTTCCATGAAGGGAAGCCTTTTCGGACAGATTCTCGGAGGTCTGGCGATCGGGCTTGCTTTGGGGCTGCTCATCACCTGGGTGATCGCTCCAGTGGAATACACCGATACGTCGCCAGCGTCATTGCGAGAAGAATTCAAAGATCAATACCGGCTGGCAATCGCCTCCGCCTACAATGCCACCGGAAATCTTGAACGCGCCCGGGCAAGATTGGCGCTTGTCAGAGATCAGGATGTATTAGTGGCACTTCTAACTCAAGCAGAGCGAATGATTGCCACAGGGAATTCCCCGGATTCCTCATACGAAATCGCGGGATTGTATAATGCCCTTCTTGCTGTTGCGCAAGTGACCATCACGGAAACCAGCTCCGCCCCAACGCCCACCCAGGATAACGACGCGAAGCCCACCTCGACCCAGACTCCCTTCGGGCTGGTCATCACACTCCAGGCAACTTCCACACCCGGACCTTCATCCACCCCTCGCCCAACATCGACACAAAAACCTACTTTAACTCCATCACCCACTCAAGGCGCACCTTTCATAATTTTGTCTCGAGACGAAACATGTGATCCCGACGGACAGCGCGGATTGTTGATGGTCGAGGTCCGAAATAAAAAGCGGCAACCGATCGAGGGGCAGGAAATAATCATCAGTTGGAGCGCCGGCGAGGAAAGCTTTTTCACGGGCCTGAAACCAGAGATAAACGATGGATATGCAGATTTCCTGATGCAACAGAACACCATTTATTCCGTCAGGCTTGCATCTGGCGGAGAACCTGCGAACGATCTTGCAGCTCCGATTTGCACTCAAGATGAAGTAGAGTATTTAGGACAAATCCAAATAATTTACCAACAACCTTAGCAAATAGAATAAAAAAAAGTGGAAGGAATGCTGGTTGCGTATCCTTCCACTTTTTTTATTCGCACAAAAATCTTATTGATCCAACCCAAGCATTTGTGCATACCAATAAGTCAATAAATCGGTTGCAGGTTTTCCGTTTATTGAAGCTGATTTGTCTGCCAGCGATACAGGTGGGTAATACCCCCGGGCGACAAATCCGCTCAACCAGGGACGGTCATTGACCGCAGTGAGTACAGCCTGGTAAACATTAGTCTGACCTTGCAGGTCCAGTGTCACTGAAGGGATATCCGGCATAGGCCGGTTTAGGGCGGTCCATTCCACGCACCCGCCTGCCGGAGCTGGAACACACCCTGAAATCGCGCCCCCAGCTGAAGGGTAAACCGGAGCAACGATGACCGGTTTTTGAATGGAGATGGCGAAGGGGAGAACGTCCGCATCCAACCGCCGACCTGCTTCCACTGCCATTTCGTCTATCGGCGCAGCTGGATTTTGTGACAGGGGAGCCGACCAAAGGAGGTAAATACCATCCACCGCATCGAGGAACGAAGGCGATGCTTGCATGGAACCGGTATAAGGCTGTGCCCACCAGAGTTGCCCACCAAAGTGTTGACGAACCTCGGCAATCAGTGCCCGAAAACGGGGATCGGCATCCGGTGAGCCGTCAAAGAGCGTGGGTGGAATCCATTCCCCTCCAAGAATCAACGCTTGCGAATTGGAGGCAGCCGCAATATCCGCATAGTAAAGGACAAAAGCCCGGTACCGATCGAACCAGGCATTCCAATCCGACGGGGCGGAATACAGCCAATCATCCGCCTGATTCTCAAACCGTGGATTCGGGAAGATGGCTGTATTAAGATTAAGCGCCTTTGCAGACGCTGCCTGAGCTCCGATGTCTGATCGCTGGGCATTGACCCCAGGTTTCAAATGGAAATCCAGCGGATTATTTTTCAAAACAGTCCATGTGGGAGTCAGAATCACCCAATCAGAATGCATGCCCTTTATGGCTGCAAAAGCAGTTGAGAATAACGGAGACCAGCTCGGGTGGAAAGAAGGCTGAAGTTCCATCCCGGTGACAAATCCCTGTGGTCGTTTATTAACGATGGGCTGGGCTCCCAGTCCGGAGGACACCGGCTCCCAATGCCAGCTGGCAACAATATCACTGATTTCCTGATAAGTTTGACCCAATGTGACGACCCGGCCGGGATTCAAGTTGCCCGCGGTGGCAGCGTCATCCGCGCTCCCGCACTGGTCATTACGGCAATATCGATATGCGAGTGAACTCCCCATGCCAAGCGGATTAAAAAGTTTGAATACCCATTGATTATTCCCCACAGGCCACATGGGGATGGGTACTGTCCAGGCATAAGGATTAAATTGGATGGAGATCAAGTCTCCGGGTGGTGTGGTCGGAGGAACGGTCACCTGGAAAAGGATAGGCGCGTTGGTTCCAGTAGACCACGTCTCCACTTGATCCTGGACGATGGAATTTTCATCGGGCACGATCAATTGACGAACACGGAAGTTTCCATCGGTCGCATATTCCGCATTCCACAATCCATCGCCCTGGGTGTATTTGTAATGCAAGTCCGTGCCGGCTGGAAGATCTAACGTAACTGTGTAACGACCGTCTGGGAGCGGGCTCATTAGAGGCATCTGGCTGGCTAGGGTGCTGAGACCTCCATCCAGATCTCCGAAGGTATTCCCCAACTGGCGCAAATTCCCTGCAATGCGCAGCGGCGCTCCTGCCACGGTGTCTGCCGGTACCGTCACCACGAAGGTGATTTTAACTTTTCGGGCAGGCTTCATGGCTACCGCAGCGGGGGTTGTCGCTCCAGCGGCGACGGTGGCACCCTGCTGGAAGGGCAGGTATGCCCCGTCCAATGAATAAGCCACCAAATTATGTGTGCCGGCTGGTAATCCCTCAAGAATAAAATTCCCCAAGGAGTCGGTTAGCGTTGAAACGCCTCCGGCTGTCACCAGGATGTCCACCAAAGGATTGCCGTTTGCGGGATCCAAGACCTGACCCTGAATCCTGCCGACAGACCCGGTAAAGGGCAGGTCTGTCCAGCTGCTGATCACATCCGCCACCTGGCTTGGTCCAGGCACCAGATACATGCGGTAACGGACGGGTAAGTCAAATGCTGAATCCTCCTGCACCGGATAGGCACCCTGCAGGACATATCGATATTTAACCGCCCCATTAAGTGGCAGCGCCAGCCGGGCTGTATAGTGAGTGGAATCCAAAGCCTGCATGGGGTAGTAGACCGGGTTGACAGGCAACCCGGTGACCTCATCGAGAACCGCCAATGTCAATGAAGATCCTTCTGGGATGGGAGCAGGCAGGGACACATCAAACACCGTTTCAGCCATAGGCGCCGGAGTTGCGGTGGGGATATCCCCTGGAGGAGGCGGTGTGACCTGACCCTGCGTGGCTAATCCACAGGATGAAAGAAATACTGCAATCAGCAGACTTGCAGCTAATGAAATTTCCTTGCGAATATGGAATAACTTTTTAGCCATTCCCTCTCCTACCCTTGATAGGGATGGTTCTGCTACAGCTTTTCGCTGGGTAACGATTCATCTTTAGCCTGTTTTTTTCGTCCGGCCTGGGCTATGGAGCTCATCACAATGCTGAAAAGATAAAGTACGATCATAGGCGCCATGACCAATGCCATATTTACCGGGTCGATGGTCGGAGTGATCATGGCAGAAATGACGGCGATAATAATGATAGCCAGGCGCCATTGGTTCAATAGCATCCGGGGGTTAACGAATCCCATCGCCGAAAGGACAAATATCACCAGTGGAAACTCAAACGCTGCCCCAATCCAGAAAAGAAGATTGGTGATGAAGCCGTAATAAGAGCTTGCAGTCGGATGAGCAGGGATGCCGCCAAAATCAAGCAGGAAAGGTAATGCAGTGGGCAGCAAGAAGTAGTAGGAAAATGTAATTCCGGTAAAGAAAAAAATTGCGGCGAACGGGATTCCGATCAAACCATAACGCCGAGCGCGAACCGACAGTCCGGGTGCGGCAAAAAGATATAGTTCAAACGCAATATAGGGGATGGCCAGCGCAACGCCAGAAAAAATCCCGATTCGCATGAACACGCCGAGGTTTTCAGTAACCTGGATCGCCTGAAGGTTTTCCAATCCGCCAACCGGTTCAGCGAGAATCGCCATTATTTTATTGGCATAATTAAGAGCGATGGCCACTAGAACCGCCGTGACAACAAGAGCACGCAGCAAGTGTTTTCGAAACGCTTCAATGTGCTCAATGAGCACCGAGGGTGATTTGACCGATTCTGTCAGGGAGTCTGAAAATGGGCGTTCCTCCGGTTCGGTATTCAAAAAAGCATAGCCCTTCCGAAAAGGGCCTGTGAGGCTTTTCCAAAAACGAGAAAATCTTCGGCGCATAATTTAGGGTGATTGCGGTGATGGCGGCTTAGGCGGTTCAGCCGAAGATTCCGGGGTTTCGGGAGTGTCGGGAATGAACGCAGCATCTTCCGGGGAGGCTACTTTGATTTTCTCTTCTTCACCCGGCACGGATGGAGGCTTGATTGTCCTGGTGAGATCGGCTGCTGTAACAGATCGAGTAAGATTATTCAGTTCTTTAAAGTCATCTTCAAGACCTGCTTCACGCATCATTCGATTGGGGAGATGTTCCAATTCTTTGGTTGTTGTTTTGATGGCTTTCCATGTATCCGACTTGACGACATCGCGCATGAATTTACCGATCGTGCGGCCGGTCTTGGCCATGTCCTTGGGCCCAAGAACGATCAGGGCGATAATGACGATGAAGGCTAATTCCATCGGGCCGATTCCAAGCAAATCCATTTATCCGACCTTCCTGGAAACGGCAGTCAACGCCTGATGAATATCGTGTTCATGATCCGCCAGGCTGCCAAGCACGCCATTGACAAACCTTGGAGCGCTGTCTGATCCGTATATCTTCGCCAATTCCACAGCTTCATTGATAGCAACTTTTACGGGAGTTTCTCTGTCCACAGCAAATTCCCAGGTGGCAATTCGAAGGATATTCCGGTCGATCGCTGCAATTTGATCGAACGGCCACTCAGGCGCATATTTAGCGATCGCAATATCAAGGGGCTCGATTAACGGAAGGACACCAAAAATAATCCGCCGGGTAAACTCTGCCAGCTCAGGGGTAAATTCAACCTCCGCGAGACGCTGTTGCATAACCGCCCCCGGGGAATGTGACGTGATATCAACTTCGTAAAGTACCTGCAGAGCAACGCTTCGTGCCCTGGTTCGGGATTTCATCTTTGAAATACCACCATAATTTGTTCGGCTGGATTGTCCCACAGCCGTTTTAACGAGCTAAATTTCGTAATCGATCCCTTCCACATGGATGTTGACATGTCCGACCTCGATGCCAAGCATTTCCGAAACAGATCGGGATACCACCTGCTGAACCTGGCGACCCACTTCTCTAACGTTGACATCCTGTTTGAGAATCAGATAGAGGTCTAAATAGGCCAATCCGTCCTCGATTTCCGCCCGCACACCCTCATTTGCTCCTTTTTTGAAGACGCGGTTCAGTCCCCCGGGGATGGGTGCCATGCGGCTCACGCCTGGAACATCCAGCGCGGACATTCGGGCGATCGTAATCAAGACTTCAGGAGCGATGGTAGTTTTTCCAAATGAATACTCGGGCATGAGATTTCTCCTGTTTATGATCCTATAGATTATCCTTCATTACATCATTGCCATGCCGCCGTCAACGCCAAGAACTTGTCCGGTGATGTAGGCGGCCTGGTCAGAAGCAAGAAACGCCACGGCATAAGCGATCTCTTCGGGCTGTCCCTTGCGTCCCAGCGGGACAAATTTCATGGCGGCTTCCATCATTTCAGGCGGGACTGAATTTAAGATCTCTGTATCTACAAACCCGGGCGCAATCGCATTAACCGTAATATTCCTGGAAGCCACTTCGCGGGCCAAAGCCTTGGTGAAACCGATCTGACCTGCTTTCGATGCCGAATAATTCGTCTGGCCGGCATTGCCCATTTGCCCGGCCACAGATGCCATGTTGATGATGCGCCCATATCGCTTGCGCATCATATGTTTTACAGCCGCTTTTGAGCAATTAAATGTGGATTTCAAGTTGGTTTCCAGCACTGCATCCCAGTCCTGCTCGGACATCATCATGATCAGTGTATCCTTCGTGATTCCGGCGTTATTGACGAGTATGTGGAGGTCGCCAAAGGTATCCACTGAAAATTTTATTAGAGCCGCAGCCTGGTCCAAAACGGAGACATCCGCTTGAAATGCAGCAGCACGGCCTCCTCCTGCCGTTATTTGTGCGACCACTTTTTCAGCAGATTCCGGAGATTTGTTGTAATTGACGACCACGGCGGCACCACGCTTCGCCAGCTCAAAGGCAACTGCACGGCCAATTCCACGAGAGCCGCCAGTCACAACCGCGATACGATTTTCCAATGATGTCGATACCATTTCAGCCATGTCACAATCTCCTAATTTATAAAATTATAACCGATGACGGGCAGTGAGATAACGAGACAAAAATTATTCGGCTTTTTTGGGTTTTGGTCGAAGGAACCATCCCAACCCTCCCCCGGCGATAAGGGCAAATCCAAAAATAAAAATGATCACATCCTGCCAAAAGCGGAGAGGAAACAACCTAATGAGCGTGTCGGAATAATTGAATAGCCACGAATCTCCAGCGAAGAACAGACTGTGGAAATATGAGAAGAACTGCCAGAAACTTACTGTCGCAAAGAGGCCGATTCCAAGAATCAATCCTACCGTCAACCAACCACCCCGGGACAATCCTGAACGATAGGCGACCATCCATTTTCCAAAATATGCCCAAATTCCCAGCCCGACCATGACGGAAATAAGAATGTAGAATACGCGCATGACCTGTTGAACAACAATCTTCACATCGAGCATGTGCTCCAATTCGCGTTCGTTGAAGAGTGGTGTCTGGTCGTCAAATTTCAATTGAGCAAGATAATCAATTTCCGAGTCATTGAGCAGGTATTTTACAGAAAAGCCTGACCATTTAATCCGGTCTTCGGTTGAGAAGCCGTAAGGATCCTCGGGGAAAGCCGGCATCGCATAGGCCAGAGAAGGATAGCCAGGGTTAAGCACCAGCCTCACTCCGAGCAAAATTAGAACCAGTGGCGTCAGGATTATAATAATCCAGGAAAGAATTATAAACAGATGTTTTTTCACGGGGTACCTTTCCGAAGAGAAGCTATTGCAGACCTTCCACCCCGCCACCAAGAATGAATTTCAAAACCATATCATTGGTGATCCATTCGATGGGTGCAAGGTCGTCGGTAAAAACCATTCCACCTGAGGGAGTGGGCTGCAGGTTGGACATGGCTGCCGTTCCTGCCTCAAGTAATAGAGGATGTGTATTTTCATCCTGCGACAGCGCGATCATATTGGCTGTTAAATTCTCAGCAGTTGTTGGCTGCTTGGTGGCATATACGATCGAGTTAAATGTATTGGGGATATCCATGACATACACCGAAGGAAAAACAGATCCGATGGTAGCCGCCAGATCGTCGATCAGCCGGCGGTCACCAGGTGCACGTCCAACATTAATCGCCAATGTCCCATCCTCTTCGAGATGATCAAACGCGATTTGGAAGAATTCGCGTGTCGTCATGTGGGGAGGGATGTACGGGGGACGATAGGCATCCACAGCGATAATCGAATACTTGTAAGGACTATGCTCCAAGCCCCAGCGTCCATCTACGACGAGCGCATTCAGGTTGGGCATGGTCATCTCAAAATAGTCGCGTCCTGCCTCGACAATTTTAGAATCGATTTCATACCCATCGATCGGGATGGGTCCATAAACCGCAGTAGCCTGACGCGCAGTCGTCCCTGCAGCAAGCCCGACAATAGCGATCCTATTCACGCGATCCGTACCATGAGTTGGGGGATTGAAATAAGGTGCAATGAGGAATTGTTCCCAGGGTCCCCCAAAAAACAATTGGGTCGGGTGATAGGTTGAGTGCACTCCTTGGCCATCGTTCAATCTCAAATAGGTATATCCATCAGATTGAAGCACTTCGATGTAGTTGTATGCAGATTCGGTTTCGAAAACCTGACCAGGCGTGCGCTTGATTTGAGTGTTCAATCCCCAAAGCGCAAGGGCAGCCAAGGCGATGACAAGCAATAAATATGGCAGTACACCCTTTTTGATGGTGAGATAAAGTCCAATCAACGCCACCGCCATAAGGACCGTGCTGAACAAAAGAAATGTTCGGGTAGTACCGATCAGGGGAATAAAAATCAGTGTGGGGAGGAATGTTCCAATGAACGAACCAGTTGTAGAAATGGCGTAGACATTTCCGGAGACATTCCCAGCCCGGGAGGCATCATCCATCAAGATGCGGATCGCGAATGGAGACACCATACCCATGAGGGTGATCGGAACCGCCAGCAGTACAAGGACTGCGGCAAATGATCCGCCCAGGACCCCCATCTGAAGAGCATCGAAAGCGGAGGCGGCCGTTCTCAAGACCGGTCCCGCAATAAAAGGTACCACGCCGAGCAGAAAGGCTGCCCAGGTGAGAATCTTGAACATCGTTTTGGGATAAGGGGATTTATCCGCCCAACGCCCGCCGATAAAGTATCCCAGGGTCAGGTAGATCAGGATCAGCCCGATGATGCTCGCCCAGACAATGTTGCTGGTGCCGAAAACATTTCCCAGGAGTCGGCTGGCGGCAAATTCCACGGCAAGGGTGGTTAAACCCGAGATGAAGACAGTCAAGTAAATAAATCGTTTCATGGTGAACTCGAAGTAGGATTATACCTTCGACTTTCGACCAAATGGAATTAACCTGAATGTTTCTTATCCATGTACTCAAAGGAATAACTAAGGTTGTGAATGAAAATCGCTCCTTGACGATTCAGCCTTGGACGGCTAAAATCCTAGTCCGTCACTGCCAACGCCTCCGCGTGGAGGCTTGATTTTTGCCTGGAGATATCATGGAAGCAGAAATCCCAGCTCTGGAAAACGAGTATCCGGAAGTCGTCAATATGCATGAGACCCAGGCAGCCTCCGTTCAGGCTGAATTGGTACGTGCGAGCGCTTCCCACATCAAACAACTCTCTGCGCAGGAAGTGGACCTCCGCGACAGTGTGGCAGTCGTTGTCAATGCAGAGACAGTAAGCGCCAGGAAGACCGGTGTTGCTCACCTGGAAGCCGGGAATTTCACATTACTGGACGGCACGGTTCTGGTGAGTAAATCAAACTCCGCCACCATAAAAGGACGCGCCGGTTTGGTGATCACCGATTTTGCAGAGATTGAAAATGGAAGCGCTGCAATTTTGGCTAGCCGATCCGTAAAAGCAGATACCATCCGGACTGGAATCTTGATCAGCCGCAATGTGGAAGGCAATGTCGAAACTTTGATGGACACACGGTCGACAGTACTGGCTGGAGTTGTGGCCGGCGCCGTTGTGGGTTCTTTATTGATGCTGGGGCAGTACCTGTTCCGGCGAAAATAGTCAATATGTGCGGCGCCTGCCGCCATAAATATTTAGTAGGGCGAAGGTAACCCAATAACAGGGTGAGAGGCGCCCGAGGAGAAAAAGATGGAAAAGCAAGTCATAAAAGCTACAAAGCGAACCGTTACTGGCAAGCAAGTCCGGCAGCTTCGCCGGGCGGGAAAGCTGCCCGCAGTAATTTACGGGCATAATGTGGAACCGCTGGCGATAACCCTCGATGCCCACAATGCCACACTTTCACTCTCAAAGGTATCCTCCTCCACACTGATCTCGATTGATGTGGATGGACAAGAAATCCCGACACTGGTTCGAGAAAAACAACGCGATTTCATTCGTAATGTTCTAACGCACGTCGACTTTATGGCAGTCTCACTCAAGGAGAAACTGCGCGCAGAAGTGAGCATTGAACTCACCGGCGTTTCACCTGCGGTGAAGGATTTCAATGCCATCCTTGTTAACGGGCTGACCTCCCTGACCGTTGAATGTTTGCCGACGGACCTCCCTGAGAAGTTCGTCGTCGATATTTCCATTCTGGCAGTTATCGGTAACGGTATCCACGTCTCGGATATCGTGGTACCTGAAAACATCAAGGTCCTTGACGATCCCGCCGAAATGGTCGTCGTAGCTACTGCTCCCGCCAAGGAGGAAGTTGCCGAGGTCGTCGCTGCTGCTGTACCAGTCGAGGGCGAAGGTGCTGAACCGGAAGTTATCGAAAAAGGAAAGAAGGAAGAGGGCGAAGAAGCGGAATCCAAAGCCTAGTGCTGATTTCCTTGCAACAAATTGCGGGACGCATTGAAATGCGTCCCGTTTAATTTTAACAATCATTACTATGCCAGTATAATGGCTACGCGCATGTTCTTGCTTGTTCTCTTATAGACTTTGCCATCCCCAAAGCAGCAAGGAAATTTACTGTGATCCGCGCTGTGACACCCCACAATAATTCGCCATCATATGGCAGATAAGTGATAAAACCTCTCCCCGTTTCCCTGCGAATCATCTCCTGACGATGCATCGGATCGGAAAGCCACTCCAATGGTATGGTGAAAATCCGTTCCACCTCGGGCGTGTGGATCGTAAATGTATAAGGCCATGGAATAATTCCAACAATGGGTGTCACCAAGTAATTCGATACGGTCAGATATTCCCCCAACGCGCCCAGAAACTGCACATCTTCCGACCTTACGCCAATCTCCTCGAATGTTTCCCTTAATGCCGTTGCTTCAGGTGACACGTCATCCGGGTCCGTCCTCCCCCCGGGAAATGATACCTGCCCCTTATGGTGATCCACGATATCGGTGCGGCGTGTGAACAACAAGTGCCACTCGTCGACCACTAGCGCCAATGGAATTAGAACAGCCGCCCGCCGAACGGGACCCTTGAATTCTTCAAACGGCGTCTCCATAAAAGAAGGATGAACCGAATTTTTTATTCGGTCTTTGATGAAATCTTCGGAGATTTTAGGAATCATAGAGTGGTTGGATTACAACTGCTTGAAAAAACTCGATCCGGCTCAAGGGTTTGTTATTCCTCCTCAGGTGTGTCGACCGACTCAGGTATGTCACCCTCGGCATCTTCATCACGAATTCCAGACTCGGCCAGCAGGGCTTTGGCGCGCGGATCATCCGCCGGCTCAATGCGCCGGCCAAAAATAAGGAAACCAGTATGGGCTACCATGCGGTCTGTCGGGCGTAAACGGTTGGGCTCTGGTTTGTAATATCGAAGCAAGATCTCGCACACCTCAACAAAGGCGAATCGCTGCCGGCGCAGCGAGTGTAAAAGTTGTGTCACTTGGTTGACCGTCGGGACCAAGCCCACAAAAGAAACCACCCGGTTTCAACGCGGCGCGCACCTGCTCCATGTAATCATGTGGATTTGGTACATCGAGGAAAAATGAATCAACCTCGGTTTCCGCAAATCCCTCCGCGATATCGCCGAGCTTAAATTCGACACGACTGTCCAAACCAAGGCGAGCGAGGTTCTTGCGCGCCAATTGCTGCATCTCCGGCCGGCGTTCATAGGAGATAACTTTGCCAGTCGAACCCACCGCATAAGCCAAAGCGATTGTCATCGAACCTGATCCAGTCCCGGCTTCCATCACCCGCTGACCCTCCCCCACGCCCATCGTCACCAGGATGTAACCAATCTCCTTGGGGTACATGATCTGGGTGTTTCGAGGCAAATCGATCAGGATATCTCCCAATGCCGGCTGTAGAATGAAGAACGGTGCTCCCATATGACTGAAGACCTGGCTCCCCCACGGCAGGCCGATCAGGTCGTCATGCTGAAGAATTCCACGGTGTGTGTGGAATGAACCACCCACGGAGAGTGGAAAAATAAAATGTTTATGCCGCAAGCCGACCAATTGAACGATATCGCCGACTTGTGTGCGAGTTGATTTTAAATTCCAAGGCATGTTTATTTTCCCAAAACGAGCGGATGGAGTTCCCATTCGCCTTTCCATTCCTTAAGGTTTCAAATATTTGGCGAAGAAATCCGTGATGGCGTTGTAACAGGCAACGCGGTTGTTGTATTTCAGGACATCATGACCTTCATCTTCAAAGACTAAGAAGCTCGATCTTCTTGCCTTTCTTTCGAAGCTCCGTTGCCAAATCTTCAGATTCCTTGGCAACCACTCTCGGATCATTTCGTCCTTGAATTACGAGCATCGGGCAAGTCATTTGATGTAAATGTGTCTTCGGAGACCGCTCAATTAGAAATGCCTTTTCTTCAGGTATGTCCACATCGCCCAGAGCCATCTTGAAGTAGGGCTTCCACGTTTCAGGGATTCGCTCCGAAAAAGTGAGCAAATCATACGGGCCGAACATGTCGCAGGCTGCCTTCCACAAATCGGGATGCTGACCGGCTAAAGTCAGGGTCATGTATCCTCCGTAAGACCGGCCGACAACAGCCGCACGCGCGGTGTCAATTCTCTTATCTTTGGGCAGCACTTTGGTCATGGCATGGACATGGTCCAGGCGGTCTTTTCCGCCCCAGTCCCTGTCAACATGCTTGGTGTAACTCAAACCGTACCCGGTCGAACCCCGGACATTGGGGACAAAGACTGCAAACCCGCGCAGTGTGAGGAACTGAATCAGCGGCATGGAGAACCAGGCGAAGTCCGGTCGTTCCTGGCTTTGCGGACCTCCGTGGATGTAGTACACCAGGGGACGCTTTCCCTTAAATCCCAACTGGGTAGCCGGCAAATAAAGCCGGGCTGAAACTCGGATTCCGTCAAAAGAGGTAAATGACACGTCCTCACCGCTCGATAGCAAATCATCCTGAATTCCCAACACCTTCTCTGCGGTATGCATGACGATTTCGTTCCGCTTTTTCCCTTCAATAGTGTAGACCTGTGTTGGGCTGACCGCGCTGGAGAAAGACACTGTGAAGATGTCCTCCTCTTTGTCGTAATGAGAATGTTCCAGGACCCCATTGGATAAAGGACCTTCGCCAACGATGACATGCTTATACTTCATTACCAGTTTCTTTTCGTTGAATTCACCTTCGTACAGCCAGGAGCTGCCATCAATATTGTAGGTAACCGCAAATTTGTCCCCTTTCAAATGGGTTATGCTTTCCATCTCACCCATGCCCGTGTGGACGACACCTTTGACCTTTACCGGATACATCCGGCCTGGTTCATCAAGAGGAATGATAACCCAGCGAATACGAATCATCAAACACGGAGGTCGTTGTCAGCACACCTTTATCGCTGCGGGTTATCGCCTGTGAGCCCAAACCATTCAATGGGACCTGTTCTCCCTCCTTGCGCTTGGGGAGCGGTTTTCCAAAGAGCAGGCGTTTTCTACCCTTTTCATGAAGGAAAAGGACGTTATCGCCCACGGTGTATCCTTCACCGATCAAAGTCTTTGTGTGATCCTTGTTATGACCAGACGGGAAAGCCCCCCATGGGGATTCGTCAAGTTTGACGAGCTTGTTGGTCTCAAGAAAACCTCGGTAACCTTCATTCATCGCCTTGTCGCGACGCTCGGCAGCAAAATAGACGATGTTACTGTCAGGGTCGCAATCTCCCATATGAACCCTGTAATTCGCAAAGAAATTGTCGAAGATGGGTTCAGGGAATCCGCCTTCCATGGGGATGGACATCGGCTGGTAATTCTCATCTCCATCTTTGTCGACCATGACAAGGATTTTTCCAAGTTTGGGGAAGACGTAGAAGGAGTATCCACCGATCAGGTGCGGATTTTGAAGGGCGATGTGGGGCGGGAGCAGGGGTTCGGGAACGCTTCCGCCATAATACATGGCATAAAGGCTCAAATGTCCGGTCAAATTGCTCAAAAAGTAGATCCGGCCGTCAACATGCTGCGGGACAACGAATAATCGGGCAGTGAGCAGGGATTCAATTCGTGGGGTCATAGGGGTTCCTTTCAATTTCAAGGCTAAATCAGAAGTTAATCTTACCATACTGCAACCTTGACATGGTTTGTCCGGTTTGATAAACTTTATTTGGAAGGTGTCAGAGTTCTTGTTGGTCTTCGGAAGCAGCCTGAACAGCACCATGGTTCGGGCTGTTGGTTAAAAACCACGACCGTACCGGAAGATCTGCACCACAAATCAATCTGTTTCATTATTCAAAAGGAGTAACAGAAATGAGCGAACGTGTTGTCGGCACGGTAAAGTGGTTCAACAGCAGCAAGGGTTTCGGATTCATCCAGCGCGAAGGCGGCCCGGATGTCTTCGTCCACTTTTCCGCCATCAAATCTGATGGCTACAAGTCGCTGACCGAAGGCCAGCAGGTGGAATTCACCATCGAACAGGGTCCCAAGGGGCTGCAAGCTGCAGATGTCAAACCTATTTAATCCCATGCCAACTAACGAAATCCCCCGCTTACGCGGGGGATTTTTTTATCTCTTCTTTTTCCTGTCGACTTCCACCAGACTCAACCAATATCCCACTCCCAGGAAGATGGCCGATCCAAGGGTAGCCATCCCCAGATTTAGTGAACCGACTTCCGCAAAAGTCCACCCCATGGCTGTGCCCAGCAACTGCCCAGCCCAGAATCCCACCCAACTCAAAACTAGGTACAGAATCAACCGCTTGGTATCGCCCCCGCGCCAAAAATGAAATAACGCGCCGTAAAGCGTGGATAGAAAAATGCCAAATAACACTGCTGGAATTGTCATCACCTCTCCTTACATCGTCTTCTGAATTACTCCACCACCCAATACCACATCACCATTATAAAACACAGCCGCCTGACCTGGGGTAATGTCCCGTTGGATTTCATCGAAAACGATATGTGCGTTAACTCCATTTTCCAGGGGATGGACTACTGCATCCGCCCCTCGGTCGGTGTACCGGCATTTGACATGCGCGCGGAAAGGGGATTTTTCCGGGTTTCCACCGGGCCAGTTTAAGCCTCCCGCTATCAATTCTCGTGTTCCCAGCTCTTCGTTCCGGCCAATGATCAACGTATTGCTGGTTGTATCCTTGGAAATTACATAAAGGGGTTCCGGGGATGAAATGCCAAGACCTTTCCTTTGGCCGATGGTGTAATTCGACAAACCAGAATGTTGGCCAACTACTTTCCCTTGCTTATCCACAATACTCCCGGAAGTAAAAATTGCGGGTGAGTTTCTTTTGAGAAATTCCCTGTAATCCTCCCCCGCCAGAAAACACAGATCCTGGCTGTCATGACGGGTTGCTGCAGGGAGGTCGTGTTCAGCCGCGATTTTTCGAATCTCGGGTTTTTGATATTCACCCACAGGGAAAAGGGCTTTCGTCAGCTTTTCCTGAGTAAGTACGTGAAGCACATACGACTGGTCTTTGGCAGAATCCACTGCCCGCAAGAGTTGAATCCTGCCCTCCTCATCCACATTTGTTCGCGCATAATGTCCGGTCGCCATGTAGTCCGCTCCCAGAGCGAGAGCATGATCCAACAGGAATTCCCAGCGGATTTGACGGTTGCACACCAGGCAGGGATTCGGCGTCCTGCCCGCAGCGTAACCTTCAAGGAAGTAGTTTACCACCGTGTTTCTAAAAATCTCTTTCGCATCAACAACATAAAAGGGAATATCCAGCCTGGCAGCAACCCGTCGCGCTACAGACATAGCATCGGGCGTGCAGCAGCGATTCGAATCCTCTTTTCCGGGTTCGCTCCACAGGCGGAGCATCATCCCGGCGACCTCGTATCCCTTTTGCTTAAGCAATATGGCAGCAACGGATGAATCCACTCCCCCGGACATAGCCACGACCGCTTTTTTCACAATATCACCAAAACCGATCCTCGTTCCGCTACATCCTGATCGCTCTGGCTTTTTCAACCAGCGACGGCAACAATTTTATTAAACCATCCACATCTGATGGTGTAGAGTTCACGCCTAAAGTAATTCGAAGGGATCCAAGGCCCCACTCACGAGACAGTCCAATGGCGTTCATCACGTCACTGGGCTCAGGATTGCCGGTTTTGCAGGCTGAGCCGGAGGAGCAGGCGAACCCGGCGGCGTCCAAAAGAGTTAGCAAGAGATTACCATCCACATTCTTGAACACGAAACTCGCATGCTGAGGCAGCCTTTTTACAGGGTCACCTGTTAATCGCGAATTGGGGATTTCTTCCAGAATGGATCCGATAATGCGGTCCCGAAGGGGTCTGACATGCTCTGAACGTTGATCCCGTTCATCGGCAGTCAATCGGAGGGCTTCTGCAAATCCAACGATGTATGGCACGTTCTGCGTACCAGCCCGGAGACCGAATTCCTGCCCACCCCCGGTTTGCGATGGCATCATTTCGGTTCCTTTACGAACGTAAAGAACGCCGACTCCCTTTGGGCCGTAAAATTTATGAGAACCGAGGGACAGCATGTCAACGCCCAGAGATTGCACATCGACCGGAAGATAAGCCGCAGCCTGGACAGCATCCGTGTGAAAGATAATGCTTTTCTTCCGGCAGACGTTTGCAATTTCCTTGACGGGATTTATAGTACCGATTTCATTATTGGCATACATCACAGATACCAGAGCTGTCTCACCGCAAATGGCATGCTCCACGGCTTCCGGGGTGACCATGCCGTGTTGATCCAGATCCAGCCATTCGATGCTAAACTCCGAATACGTCCTCCAGTTGTTGTGCAGTTTTGCTCACCGCAGGATGCTCCGCCTTTGAGGTGATTAACCATTTGGCATCTTTCTTTTGCCGCATGGCAAGGGCTGTTCCTCGCAAAGCTAAATTGTCCGATTCGGATCCGCAGGAAGTGAAAATCACTTCGTCCGGCTGGCAGTTCAAGACTTTGGCAACCGTTTCACGGGCAGTGTCGATGGCGGCTTCCGCTCTTTGTCCGTACCGGTGGACCGAGGATGGATTCCCAAACGAATCGCCGAAATAAGGGAGCATCGCGTCAAGTACGCGTTTATCCACGGGGGTCGTGGCGGCATAATCCATGTAAATCATGGGGGAAATTATACCTGTATAATCGAAGCGAATAGAAATGACCATACTGAAGATTGATGATGTCCTATGAAGAAACCTCTTCTCAACAGTAACTTACGCTGGTTCCTTGCAGGCATGATCCTGGCAAACATCGCCGGACAGATGGTGTATAGCATGTTGTCGCTTTATCTGATTGACTTGGGAGCGAGCGTGGCACAGGTTGGGCTGGTCTTCACACTGGCCTCTCTTATTCCGATGGTGTTGCAGATTTTTGGCGGCTGGCTCTCGGATACTATCGGTCGCTTACGGATGATCGCAATCGGCAGTTCCATCGCAATCTTTGGCTACTTTATTTTTTCCATTGCACCTGGCTGGCAATGGGTCTTGCTTGGTTTGAGCGTGGAATACGTCTCGAACTCAGTCGTCGGACCAAGTTTTAGTGCTTACATATCTGAGCAATCGGATGAGAATGCCCGCGGGAGGGTGTTTGGGCTGAGTTCAAGCATCTATATGATCGTGACCATCATCGGTCCAGCACTCGGCGGATTTCTCGCTTATCGACTTGGTTTCCAGCCCATGATGCGTGTGGCGTTTGTTTTCTACCTTGCTGCAACGATATTACGAATCTGGATGGCAAGGAGTGAACATTTCGAAGCGAAAAAATCCGCTAATAAACCCACCTGGATCTCCTTCAAGACTGAGATCGCAGCCATGTTCGCACTGCTGGTGGCAGGCGGGATCCTCACCTGGATATGGGTCACGGACGCGATTGGCGACACCACCTTCAACATGATCAGCCAGTTGTACCCGATCTACCTTTCAGACTTCGGGAATCTCAACGTTCAACAAATCGGGATTGTAAATGCAGCGTTTGGCGCGGCTCTTATTATTGCGTCTTATTTATCAGGTTTTTTGGTGGATAAGCGCAGCGAACGGGTTGCTGCTGTTGTCGGGTTTACACTGGAGGCTGCAGGGTTGATTTTGATCCTGCAGGTAAGTGATTATATTGGGTTCATCCTGGCAATAGGTGTTTTAGGACTCGGCGCAGGCAGTCTGATACCAGCCTACAATTCCCTTATCTCGAAGGTTGTCCCCGATAACAAACGAGGTCTTGCCTTCGGTTTGTTTGGAACCACACTTGGGATTTTATCCCTCCCTGCCCCGTGGTTGGGTGCACAACTCTGGGAACGCATTTCACCAAAAGCACCTTTTTGGTTTGTCGTAGCAGCTTGTTTGATTTCGATCCCAATCGCATGGTTTAAATTTATTCCAGTTAAGTCAACTCAGCTGGAGGAAAGTTCCAGCGGTTGAAATTTAAACAGGTCTGATAAGGCAAACAAATCAAGCGAGAGGACAGAGTAAAAATCACCCGCGATCTTGGATTGGCGCGAGGGCTTCCAGACACAGCCGGACTTTCGTTACAAGTCTGGTCATGGTTCTCATGAGGCTGATATAATTCCACCGTCATTATCCAGTTTAAGGAGATTGCCATGGCAGCAGAGATTAAATTCGGTACGGACGGCTGGCGCGGGGTCATTGCAGAAGATTACACCTTCGATAATGTTCGCCGCTGTGCACAGGGTTTTGCATCCTATTTGCTCGAAAAAGGGAAAAAAGGTGCGTGGGTCGTGGTGGGGCACGACAAACGCTTCGGGTCCGAGCAATTTGCCGCAGCTGTTTCAGAAGTCCTGGCCGGTAATGGGCTGAATGTCCACCTGACAGATGGAGCCACTCCCACCCCGGTGATTGCATTTGCCGTGGTCAATCGCAAGGCATGCGGAGCGGTCAATATCACCGCCTCCCATAACCCTCCCGCTGATAACGGATTCAAAGTTCGGGATGAGAACGGCGGAGCCATCGACCCCGAGGGGCTGAACAAAATCGAAGCGCTGATTCCTAAAACGATCGATTCGGTGAAAGCGAATTCCACTCATCGAAGGCGAGGCCAGCGGGAAAATTGTCCGCTTCGACCCTCACACCCCTTATGTCGAACACATCAAGAAACTGATCGACCTGCAACCCATCAAGGATGCCGGGCTGACCGTGATGGTGGATACCATGTGGGGCAACGGCGCCGGGTATTTCCCGCGCCTGCTTTCCGGCGGGAAGACGAAGATTATTGAAATCCACAACGAGCGAAATCCATCCTTTCCCGAGATGAAACGCCCGGAACCCATCCCACCGAACATCAACGCCGGCCTAAAGGCAACGGTTGAAAACCATGCGGATGTTTTGTTGATCACAGACGGCGATGCCGACCGGTGCGGGATCGGCGACGAGAATGGAAATTTCGTCAATCAGTTGCGAGTTTATGCCCTGCTCGCCTACTACCTGCTCGAGGTGAGGGGACAGCGCGGACCCATCGTCAAGACACTGTCCACCACTGGCATGCTCAACAAACTGGGACAAATATATGGAGTCCCGGTGCATGAAACGGGCGTGGGATTCAAATATGTTGCCCCGAAAATGATCGAAACGGATGCCCTGATCGGCGGCGAGGAGAGCGGCGGCTATGCCTTCCGCGGAAATGTTCCCGAAAGAGACGGCATTCTTGCCGGCTTGTATATCCTGGATTTCATGGTGCGTTTCAATAAGAAACCGACCGAGCTCCTGAAATTGCTTTTTGAAAAGGTGGGCAGTGAATATTTCTATGACCGCATCGACACCGCTTTCAGCGGCAACCGCAAGGACCGCGAAGCGGCTATTCTCTCCGCCAAACCCGCAACGATTGGCGGACTGAAAGTCACCGAGCTGGTGACCATTGACGGCTTTCAATTCAAGCTTGAAGATGGCGGGTGGATGCTGATCCGCTTTTCAGGCACGGAACCCATCATGCGCGTCTACTGCGAGACCACCCATGGCGACAAAGTCCAGGCTATATTACAGGACGGATTAAAAGTTGCTGGCATCACGTAGTGCTGACCGATACCCACTGCCATCTGGATTTTGAGAAATTCGACTCCGACCGCCAGGAAGTTTTATCCCGCGCCTGGCAGGCCGGGGTAACACGGATATTAATCCCCGGCCTCGATCTGTGCTCGAGCGCTCGCGTTGTGAAACTGGCGGAGTCACATCCCAACCTGTTCGCAGCCATCGGCGTCCATCCGAGCGATTCCCTGACATGGGACGGTCAGACCCCTTCCGCTCTGAGGGAATTGTCCATCAGCCAGAAAGTCGTCGCCATCGGGGAAATCGGACTTGATTATTACTGGGATGCAGCACCGCAAGACCATCAGAAGAAAATCCTGGTTGAACAACTCGCGCTGGCAGAAGAACTGCAACTCCCCGTGGTCATTCATCTGCGCGAAAAGGAAGACAAGGCTGGCGGCGAATGCTCAAGCGAATTGATTCTGATTCTGGAACATTGGACAAGTCAACTTAAGGACAATAAGAATCCTATCGCAGAGAAACCCGGTGTGCTTCACTCATTCAGCAGTTCGCCAGAGGTTGCGCAAACGGCAATAGAGTTGGGTTTTTTTATCGGAGTGACAGGCCCTGTGACCTATAAAAATGCGACTGAAAAACAGTCTCTCATCGCAAGGTTGCCGCTCGAAAAGATATTAATTGAAACGGATGCACCTTTTTTATCCCCAGTTCCAATGCGCGGAAAAAGAAACGAACCTGCCTATGTGGCCTTTATTGCTGATAAAATTGCAGAAATCCATTCATCAACCCGCGAACAGGTGGCGCAAGTCACGACATCCAATGCCGTCCGTCTGTTTGGCTGGGGAGGTTAAGGTTTGAATACGGCCTCATTTTTTACAGTCGTACAGGAAGACGTCGCACTCGTCGAAGAACGCATGCGCGCCCAAACCGGAGCGGAACACCACCCCGACCTGCGCGTGGCGTTGGAACATTTGCTTTCTGCGGGGGGTAAAAGGATTCGCCCCACAGTGGTATTTCTCACCGGGAGAATGCTTGGAGCTCCCAAGGAAAAACTGGTCACCCTGGGTGCATCAGTGGAAATGCTTCATACTGCGACTCTCGTTCACGATGACCTGATCGACGGCTCTCTTCTCAGGCGCGGAATGCCCACGCTCAACGCACGCTGGTCGCCGGCAGCGACCGTCCTCACGGGCGATTTTCTTTTCTCCCGTGCCGCCAAGCTGGCTGCTGAAACAGACTACCTTCCACTGATGAAGTTGTTCGCGGATACACTCTCCACAATCGTGAATGGCGAGCTCACACAGCTATTTGCAGCACGAGGATTGATCGATCGTGCAAATTATTACCGACGTATTTATGCGAAAACAGCCTCATTGTTTGAAATGTCCGCACTTGCTGCGACCATGGTCAGCACGGAAGACGAAAACACCCGGTCCTTGATGAAGACGTATGGGTATGAAATTGGCATGGCCTTTCAGATCATGGACGATGTACTCGATTTCTCGGGAGAACAGGCGACCATGGGGAAACCTGTTGGTTCTGACCTGCTGCAGGGTCTGGTTACGCTTCCAGCGATTTATCTACGCGGAGAGTGCTCCCGGATGATCCGGATGTGAAACTGCTTGCCGAGGGAGGCTGGGGCAACCAGGAGCGAATGGATCGACTCGTGAAATCTATCCGCAATACCGAATCCATTAATAAAGCAATCGAAGAAGCCAGGACCTATGTCGATCGAGCTCTGGAAGCCATAAGGAAGTTTCCAACATCTCAGAACCGGATTGAGCTCGAGAACATGGCAAAATACATCATTGACCGTAACATTTAGCGACAAAGAGAGCCCTTAGAAGGCTCTTTTTATTCGATTTTTATGGATTATTTCTTTATACGCAATCCTTTTCGTTGTTTATACGAAATTCATCTTGACGGGTGATTCCGCTTGTGCTAGAATGTACATAACTTTCCATTCCAGAGCTTAAAAAGGTGGCAAATCCACGCAAACCATTGCGGCTGAATGTCGGATTCCTGGTAAATTCCCCGATCGGCATCAGTCGCATTTTTGATTTTGAATCTGAAAGCCTCCCTGCTGGAGAGGATTTATTACTGGCTGATTTTTCCGGCACCGCCAAGATCAGCCGTACGCCACAAGGTCTGCTCGTTCAAGGAGATTTTCAAGGAACCATTCCTCTCGAGTGTGTTCGATGTCTGAGTGAATTTTCGCAAAGAATGCAATGGGAATTTACTGAGTTATACGCCTTCAAGAAGGAAAACGTCACAGATTCGGGTCTCATGATGCCAGAAGATGCTCACATCGACCTGCAACCTCTGGTGCGCGAATATGCCTTACTCGAAATTCCAATCAACCCCCTCTGCAGACCGGATTGCTTAGGGTTTGTGCACAGAATGTGGAGAGAACCGCAATGAAGTGGATTGTGGTCATAGAAAGAACCCGGGCGATACACCTTTATCCAACCTGGGTGAGCTGCTGAAATAAGAAGTAATTACAACCGACACAACTGCAAATTGCATATCGTAATTATTCTTCAATTTTTAGTTTGACCAAGCGGAGGCAGGCGTGACTCCAAGACGAAAAGAAGCCCTGCACATGCTGCTTGAAAAAGCAGGGGTCCAGGGGTACATCACCACTGAAGATCTTAATGGAAATCTTCCCGGATGCGAACGAGGATTCCGAACGGCTGAGTGTTCTTCTGCTTGCGCTTCGGCGTCGAGGTGTGGATGTCCTTGACAGCGATGCAGAGTTCGAATCGCAAACCGATGACCTGCCTCTGACCGCCGATTTTGAATCCTGGGCGAATCCTGTCGAAAACATCTCCTCCGACGACACAGTAGGGTTATATCTGAAAGAAATGTCCCGCGTCCCGCTTCTCAATGTGGACGAGGAACTATCCATCGCTCACCGCATCGAAGCCGGTCTGCATGCCAGAAAAGCCGCGACGAAAAATCAGCGGATGCCCATCACTCACCGCCGCGAATTGGACGCAAAAATCCAGGATGGCGCCCTCGCCCGGGATCACCTGATCAAAGCCAACACCCGGCTTGTCGTCTCGATCGCAAAAAGATACATGGGGCGCGGCGTGCACTTCCTCGACCTGATCCAGGAGGGCAATCTGGGGCTGATGAAGGCCGTGGAAAAATACGATTATCACCGCGGATTCAGGTTCTCGACCTATGCCACCTGGTGGATCAGGCAGACCATCACCCGCGCCATCGCAGACCAGGCGCGCACGATCCGTGTTCCGGTTCACATGATCGACCGCATCCGCCAGATGTACAAAATGACCCATGAGTTGGAGCAGCAGCTCGGACGGGCGCCCACCGCCGAAGAGCTGGCAGTCGCCATCGGCTTATCAGCCCGCAAGGTGCAATGGATACTTGAAAGTGTCGTGGCTCCCATTATCGCTGGAAAGCCCGGTCGGCGACGATGAAGACTCGGAGTTGGGCATGTTTATTGAAGACGAGTTTAGTCCAACACCGATGCAAAGCGCGTATCAGACCATGTTGAGGGAAAAGATAGAAGAAGTGCTGACGACCCTCTCCCCTCGCGAAGCCCGCGTGCTCCGCCTACGCTTCGGACTGGACGATGGAAATGTCTACACGCTGGAAGAAGTGTGGAAGAAAATTCGGGTTGACCCGTGAACGGATTCGCCAAATCGAGGGCAAAGCCCTTCGGCGGCTTCGGCATCCTCGCCGTGCAAGGCAGTTAAAGGACTATTTATAGTTCGTATTGACAGACCCGGCTTCACCGTTTACACTGGTATCAATGATTACCTATCTGCCTCCCCGTTCGATGATTATGAATGGCATCGCCATGATGGCCATGTCACGCCGTGTCTGGGCAGCCAAACGGGAAGCGTAAATTATCGCACTCCGACCCATCAGGCTGTCCGTGACACGGGCAGCTTTTTATTTTGAATTCCTGGTTATTAGAAATCGGTTTGAAATCATCTTCGAATTAGCTGTGAGGGAAAAATGCCTGAAAATATACTGGTTGCCGTTGCCTGGCCTTATGCCAATGCCGAAATCCATGTGGGAAACCTGACAGGGTCGCACCTGCCCGGCGACATCGTCGCGCGTTATCACCGCCTCAAAGGGAATAACGTGCTGATGATCACAGGCACGGATTCACACGGCACACCGGTGACGATGAGCGCAGACAAATTGGGCAAGCCTGTAGAGGAAGTGTACAAGTTTTATCATGAAGGATTTATCGACCTTTTCCAGCAGATCGGCATTACCTACGACCTGTACACGTCCACGCACACTGAGAATCATTTCAAAGTCTCACAAACCATCTTCCTTGCCCTGCAAAAAAATGGCTTTTTATTCACTAAAGTGGAGCCGCAATGGTTCTCGCCCGGATTAAAAAGATTCCTGCCCGATCGTTACATCGAGGGAACGTGTTACATCTGCGGGGATGAAAACGCCCGTTCCGACCAATGTGACAAATGCGGGAATGTGCTCGAGCCGGACAAACTACTCAATCCACGCTCCAAGGTGGCGGGCGATACGTCAGCCCCCGAGCTGCGCGAGACCGAGCATTTCTTCCTGGATCTATCAAAGCTCGAACCTGAAGTGAAGCAATTCCTGAAGGAACGCGCCAGCCACATGAGGGATACGGTGCTGGGCGAATCGTTAGGCAAGATCGAAGCGGAAGGGCTCAAGCCGCGCCCCATCACGCGCGACCTCGACTGGGGCATTCCAGTCCCTGTCGAAGGCTGGGACGGCAAATGCCTATACGTCTGGTTCGAAGCAGTTATCGGATATCTCTCCGCGCCCATTGAGTGGGGCCAACTTCAACCGGAGAAGGAATCCTGGCGCGAGTGGTGGATCAACCCTGCAGCGAAGCAGCTCCACTTCATCGGCAAGGACAATATCTTCTTTCACACATCCCTTTGGCCGGCTGAACTGATGGGCGTAGGCAGCGCTTTTATGGAATTATTCCGAGGGGATGAAGTTCCGCTGGTGCTTCCTTATGATGTCCCCGCCAATCAATTCATGAACCTCGAAGGTGACAAGATCAGCGGATCGCGCAACTGGGCGGTCTGGGTGCGGGATGCGCTAACCCGCTACGACCCTGACGCTTTGCGCTACTACCTGACCGTGAACATGCCCGAAGCCAAGGACAGCGATTGGGACTGGGCCGAATTTGTAGCGCGCAATAACAACGAACTGGTGGCGACCTGGGGAAATCTCGCCAACCGGGTTCTATCATTCTGCTACAAGAACTGGGATGGGCAAGTCCCCGATGTTGACTTGGCGAAGCTTCGCAAGTCAGATAAGAACCTGCTGGCCACCATCGAAAATGGATTCAAATCCGTGGGTGATTATCTGGAGGCCGTTCAGCTCCGCTCCGCAGTCAGTGAAGCCATGAGGCTTTCGACGGAAGTGAACCGCTTCCTGGATGCGAACGCCCCGTGGACAGCCATCAAAACCGATCGCGATTCTGCTGCGTTGACCATTTTCACGGCGCTGAAGGCTATCGATTCCTTGAAAGTGATCTTCGCCCCGTTTCTGCCGTTCACATCAGAGAAGCTCCACAGCTTCTTTGGCAATGAGACTCCCCTCTTTGGCGAGCAGTACACCGAAGACGTAAGCGACTCGCTGGGAACGCACAAGGTATTGCGATATAAGGGAATAGATGGATTACAGTGGAAACCGAGTGAGCTAAAGCCTGGAACGAAGTTAAATCAACCGGGACCGCTGTTCAAGAAGCTGGAAGAAAAGGTCGTTGAGGAAGAAAGAGCGAGGCTGGGTAAGAAGAGCGATTAGGAGCTAGCTTCCAATATTCGCTAGCCAATCCTGCAATTGCCCAATCAAAGTTTTCATCACCTCGCGAGTGCGTTCGTGGAACAAAGCGATGTTCCCGTAAGCTTCTCCCCCGCCTGCCCCGACAACATCCGTAACCCCGCGCAAGATCAGGCAGCGGATTTTGTTCTTCTTCGCCACCCAGGCAATCGCACCTGATTCCCAATCGGCGGCGAAAGCGCCATATTGCATGACCAACTGAGGGATATCCTCCACCACGATATCGCGATCCGCGGAGACTAGCAGTCCCCGCCTCACAGGATGGGGATACGGCTGTTTGAGCCAGGACAGATCAAGTTCGGTCGAGTAATGCTCAATCGCCTCTGCGCTGTCCCCCATTTGCTCAATGATGTCATAGACAATGGTACGATCCACCAGGATGACCTCGCCCGGTTCAATGGAGCCGGCAAAACCCCCGCAGGTACCGAGGTTCACCAACAGGTCAGGCTGAAAGTGGTCGATGGCATATTGCGTGGTTGCCGCCGCTGAGATTTTCCCCCAGCCTCCATGGAAGTATGGCACCCCTCCTTGCTCAAACCATTCCCCCATCGGCGTGGATGCAACCTCCTGCACGGACAGCACTTCGCGGGTGGCGCGCCATTCGGCATTTGCGGAGATGAGGACCAGGGGTTTCATTGCGCGCGAAAATCCCCATCCAGTGGCTTGAATTCCTGCAGATAATCCGCAAGGAACTGTAAAGCGGCTTCAGCAGAATACGTCTTATTTTGACGACGGTCGCCGTTGAAGCAATGGAGACGCGCATAATCTCCATCGGGAGAAGATAGCCCAAGCCATGTGGTTCCGACGGGTTTGTTCGGCAAGCCTCCTCCCGGACCGGCGATCCCGCTGACGCTGACCGCAATATCCGCGCCTAATACTTTTCGGGCTCCGCGTGCCATCTCCAGCACGGTCTCCCTGCTTACCGCACCGTATTGTGCCAGTGTGTCCCAACTGACACCGAGCAAAGCGACCTTCGCCTCGTAGGCGTACGCGACCACACCGCCCAGGAAGTAATCCGACGAGCCGGCGACGTTCGTGATTCGGTCGCTGACCAGCCCTCCGGTACAGGATTCAGCCGTCGCCAGCTTCAGCCCACGCTCACGAAGCAGGTCGCCAATCAGGATTTCGAGGGGGATATTTTTGTCGATCATACAGTCACCAGAATTTGATTTTACTGGTGAACGGCAGGCATGACAAGCAAAGACTAAATCCATCCATGTTAAAATAGCCCCAATGGAAATCAGTGACCACCTCAAAGGTATTCTCGACACCCTTCCGGCCAAACCCGGATGTTACTTGATGAAAAACGCCGAGGGGACGATCATCTACGTCGGCAAGGCGATCAGCCTCAAGAACCGGGTTAGGTCCTATTTCCACGCCGACTCCAGTCACGATAACAAGACCCGCCGTTTGGTGCGTGAGATCATCGACCTCGAATGGATCGTGGTTGGCTCGGAATTGGAAGCCTTGATCCTTGAAATGAACCTGATCAAGCGCCACCGCCCGAGATACAACGTCCGGTTGAAAGACGACAAGCGCTACCCCTATATAAAAATCCACTGGGGGGAGCCTTACCCCAAGGTCACTGTCACCCGCCAGATGGCTCGAGGATGGATCGCGATACTATGGTCCCTACACCTCCGCCTGGGCGGTCTACCAGACGCTGGATGTGCTGCGGCGGGTATTCCCCTACCTGACTTGCGACCGCGAAATCACCGGCCTGGACAAGCGCGCCTGCCTGTACTTCGACATCAAGCTGTGCACAGCGCCTTGTATCGGTGCCATCTCCCAGGACGGCTACCGGCAAATGATCACCGACTTGATGTCATTCCTAGAAGGGCACAGCGAAGCGATCGTCGAGAGGCTTCAGAATGAAATGGACAAAGCCGCCGAGGAGCTGCGTTTCGAGAAGGCTGCCGCGGTCCGCGACCAGATGAAAGCCATCCAATCCATCATCGAGCGCCAGAAGGTGGTATTTGCCTCCGATTACAAAGACTCGGATGTGATTGCCATGGCGCGCGCGGACGGCGAAGCCTGTGTGCAGATCTTCTTTATCCGCGGCGGGAAACTGATCGGGCGGGAGTATTTCATCCTCGAAGGGACGGAGGACACCGCGGATGCCGAGGTGATGTCGGGATTCGTCCAGCAGTTCTACACGGAAGCTGCCTCGGTGCCTGAGCAGCTGTTACTGCCCCAGCAAATCGAGGAAGCTCAAATTATCGGACAGTGGCTCCGGTCAAGGCGCGGTGGCGAAAAAGTGGAGCTCTTCGTCCCGAAGGAGGGGCAGACGCAGGAGCTGGTCCAGATGGCGGCAGAGAACGCTGCCGAGACCCTGCAGGCCCTGCGCTCCCAATGGCAGGCGGACACCCACAAACAGGAGCAGGCGCTGGCCGAACTGCAATCGTCCCTGGCGTTGAGCGTGCCGCCCAACCGCATCGAGTGTTACGACATTTCCCACATGCAGGGAGTGGCAACGGTCGGGGCTATGGTGGTCTTCACACAAGGCGTCCCGGACAAAAAACTCTACCGGAAATTCAACATCGACAGCACCCACCTCGGCGCACCAGACGACTTCGCCAGCATGGAGGAGATCCTGACCCGCCGCTTCAAGCGCTGGCGCTCTGCACAGGAAATTTCGACCACGGAACCGGGAGCAAAGCTGGACGCCTCCTTTGCATTTTTACCCGACCTGATTATCATTGACGGAGGCAAGGGGCAGCTTGGGCGCGCGGTCAAAGTGTTGGAGGAGTTCGATTTGACCGGCAAGGTATCTGTTGTTGGGCTGGCCAAACGCGAGGAGGAGATTTTCTTTCCCCACAAATCCGAATCGCTGATGCTCCCCCGACATTCCCAGGCGCTTTACCTCGTCCAGCGCATTCGCGACGAAGCTCACCGCTTCGGAATTACCGCCCATCGCAAGCGGCGCACCAAGATCGGCATGGCCTCCCAACTGGACAGCATCCCCGGAATCGGTCCAGCAAAGCGAAAAGCCCTCTTGAAACATTTCGGGGATGTGGATAAGATTCGGATGGCGACCACTGACGAGTTGACCGCAGTCTCAGGCATCACGGAATCTCTGGCGCAAAGCATCAAATCGCACCTGGAGTAGCCGCATGAAAAAAATCTGGATCGTGGACGACGACGAAGAAATGGCAAAAGCCATCCAGCTGATGCTGAAAATGCTGGACTTCGAAACACGACACTTCTTCAACGCCCGGTCCGGAGCGCAGGCTCTCATGGAAGGCAGCCGGCCAGACCTGTTGATTCTGGACATCAACATGCCTGAAGTTTCCGGGCTGGATATGTTAGAATTCGTGCGCCGCCGGAAGGAATGGAATGATTTGCCGGTGATCATGCTCTCCTCCGAGGCTGCAGATGTCCAGGTGGACAAGGCGCTTTTCCTGGGTGCGGATGCCTATGCGTTCAAGCCGGTGATGATCGATGAGCTGGAGGCTGCCATCAACAAGGCCTTCATAAAGCACCAGGTGGAATAACTAAACTAATTTTTCGAGGTAGAAATGGCAAGCAAGACAGTAAAAACAAAAAAAGACACAGGACCAAAACTGGACTCTCACCAGCGGCGGCTGCGATGGATGCAGATCGCATTTGTGGTGATTTCAGGGATTCTAATTCTGGTCATGGTCGTTGGCGCTGTCATCAATATTTGATCCGCGCAACCGGAATTGGGAAAACAACTCGAGGTGTTATAATCCCGGGACGCGGCGCAGGATGCCGCGTTTCTTCTCGCTTGATTCAGGAAATCTTTTCAATAATTTGAAGGTATCATGCTCGATAAAATTTTCGGAATTGAAGAACGATACGTAGAAATCGACCGCCAGCTCATGGAGGTGGGGTCCGATTACCAACGCGCCGGCGAACTCAATAAGGAACGCATTGAGATCGAACCCATCGTTGAGATTGGCAAAGAATACCGCCAGGCATTGAATCGCCTTGACGAAGCGCGCCTTATGCTCGAATCGGAGCAGGATGAAGAACTTCGCATGCTTGCAGAAGTAGAAGTGGCGGAACTCGAACCCCGAACCATCGAGCTGGAGAACAAGCTCAAAGCCCTGTTGGTGCCCAAGGATCCACGCGATGAGAAGAACGTCATCATGGAGATCCGCGCTGGAACCGGGGGTGATGAAGCCGCCCTGTTCGCCGCGAACCTTTATCGCATGTACACCCGCTACGGAGAACGTCTGGGATGGAAATCCGAGATCGTGTCCGCCAACGAGATCGGCATCGGTGGATTTAAGGAAGTCACCTTTGAGATCAAAGGCCGCGGCGCCTTCTCGAAGCTGAAATACGAATCCGGCGTCCACCGCGTGCAGCGCGTCCCTGCCACCGAGGCGCAGGGGCGCATCCATACTTCGACGGCGACCGTTGCCGTGCTGGCGGAAGTGGACGAGGTGGAAATCCATATCCCCGATTCAGACATCGAGATAGAAGTCTACCGCTCCTCGGGCGCCGGCGGGCAGAACGTGCAGAAGAACTCCACCGCGGTGCGCCTGACCCACAAACCGACCGGGATGGTCATTACCTGCCAGGACGAACGGTCGCAGCTGCAGAACAAGCTGCGTGCCATGTCCGTTCTGCGAGCGAGGCTGTACGAGATGGAAGTGGAAAAGCGGCGCGACGCGATCGATTCCAACCGCCGGTCCCAGATCGGGTCGGGCGAGCGGAGTGAAAAGATCCGCACCTACAATTACCCGCAATCGCGGGTGACCGACCACCGCATCGGCATCTCGTCCTACAACCTGCCGACCGTGATGGACGGCGACCTCGACATGTTCATTGAAGAGCTTTCCACCCGCGATGAAGCAGATCGGCTTTCGGTCGGCACCAGCGAGGACGACGAGTAATCAACCGGATGAAAATCCGGGTTGGCACACCAAACTCACTCCTAGCCTGACAGCCTCCATGTCAACGACTATTCAGCAAGGCCTTGAACAAACAAAAGCACGTCTCGACTCCATAAGTGATTCGGCTGCTTTGGATGCCCAGGTCCTTCTGGCTCATGTCACAGGGCAACCTAGAAGCTGGATTCTGGCTCACCCCGAAATGCTCCTCTCTCCCCATCGCAGGAATCAAAACTCGAAGCTGCTTTGACTGAACTTCTCGATGGCAAACCGCTCCCGTATGTGGTCGGTCACTGGGAATTTTTTGGGCTGGATTTCGAAGTCACGCCGGATGTCCTGATTCCCCGCCCGGAGACGGAATTGCTGGTTGAAACGGCTTTGGCCTGGCTTGAGCACCGGACGGATGCACGTTCAGCCATCGATGTGGGCACCGGCTCCGGTTGCATCGCCATTTCTCTCGCAACCCGAATTCGTGGATTGAACCTCACCGCGACGGATATATCACAAAGCGCGCTCGAAGTCGCCCGGCGCAATGCCGAAAAATTCTCCGTCGCGGATCGAATCGAATTCAAATGCTGCGACCTGCTTCCTCCGAAACCGCAGTCCTATGATTTGATCGTCGCCAACCTGCCTTACATTCCAACAAAATCGATGGAATCTTTGCCCATCTACGGCCGGGAACCCACCCTCGCGCTGGACGGGGGCAGCGATGGGTTGGACCTGGTCCGCCGGTTGATCTCCCTCGCACCCGGTTATCTTTCCCCCGGTGGGATGATGCTTCTCGAAATTGAATCCAGCCAGGGGATGGCGGCTCTTTCCCTTGCCTACGACACCTTTACTCATGCTTCCATCCACCTGCATCGCGACCTGGCTGATCGGGACCGGTTGATCGAGGTCCAGACGCATGCCGGACACGACCGGTTATCCTAAAATTTAAGGTATCAAAACCCAAAAATGCGCTAATATTGAGTCATGCAGACGCTCATCCTGCCCATCACCGACTCGAATTCCCTGGCTCACGCGCTGGACGTGCTGAGCGGCGGCGGTCTGGTCGTCTTCCCCACGGACACGGTCTACGGGTTGGGAGCGATGGCATTCGACGCCAATGCGGTCAGCAAGATCTACATGGCCAAAGGACGCGGGCAGGAGAAGGCCATCCCGATCCTGGTCAGCGACGTTGACCAGATCCACCGGGTCTCTTCGGGTGTGAGCGATTATGCCGTCAAACTGGGGAAGAAGTTCTGGCCCGGACCGTTGACCATTGTAGTTCCCCGCCACCCCACCATCCCGGACGTCGTCTCACCGTTAAAAACGGTCGGTGTGCGGATTCCAAACCTGAACGTGGCGCGCGAATTGCTCCGGCTGACTGGGCCGCTGGCGGTCACCTCCGCCAATTTATCGGGGCAAACCAGCCCATCCACAGCCAAAGGGGTCTTCGCTCAGTTGACCGGACGGATCCCACTGATCCTTGACGGCGGCGTGACACCGGGCGGAATCCCCTCCACGGTGGTGGACTGCACCGGTGAAGCGCCGGAAATCCTTCGCGAGGGTCCGATCTCGCTCGAAGAGATGCTGGCAGCCATCGAATAACTCTCATTTCTCATTAAGTTATTCTTCAGGTTCTCTTAAACTACAACCGTATAATACAGACAAGCATTCTCCTCTAAAAACCGCCAGGCTTGGGCAAGCCACTCGGCGGTTTTCGTTTTAATCTCATGGGGCAATAAAAGCGAATTATTCTACGACAAGCTCAACAGCCGCCTGCTTAATTTCCCCCACCGATGGCAGGATGGCGTCCTCAAGTAACTTCGAGTTTGCAATTGGTAGGTCTCGCGCAGCCACGCGTCCCACTCTTCAAATTGGAGATTTCCGCCTCCGCTGCTTGGGCAGTTACCTCTGCACCCCAACCGAGGGTCAGGCCGCCCTCTTCAACCGTGAGGAGACGATGTGTGCGTTGAAGAGACTCCATCAAGGGGTGGAGGTCAAATGGACTGAATTGAGAGAATAAGACGATTTCAGTGAAATATCTCTTGTTCAAGCATCAATTCATTGGCTGCCTGGCGCACCAGCTCGAAATTGTATCCATACGTGGCAAGAGTCAACGATGGCTTGTAGGCGCTGCGTAAAACAAAAGCCGGATACATTCCCTCCAAACGCTCAACTTTCCAATCCACCAGATCGCCCTTGCCCTCCTCAAGAATCGGACGGGTATAAAGCAGTTTATGCTCGATGAATAATACCGGGTCATCGTCCTCGATGGCTGCCAGGAGCAAGTCGCCAGGGTCGCCCAGGGCGTTGGGCGCCACCACTTTCAAGCCGGGAACGCCGAGGAACATTTTTTCAAGCGATTGGCTGTGGGTCGGGCCATAGCCGCGCCGCCCTCCCATCGGTGCGCGGACCACGATGGGCACACGCACCTGGTCGTTGTACATCCAGCGAAATTTAGAGGCATGGTTGACGAGCTGGTCAGCGGTCAGGGTGACAAAATCCCCGAACATGATTTCCGCAACGGGACGCAATCCTCTCAACGCCATGCCATTTGAAACACCGACAATGGCTGCTTCGGAAATGGGAGTTGTCAGAACGCGATTCGGGAATTTGGTACTCAATCCGCGCGTGACCTTGAATGCCCCGCCGTAAGGATCCAGGATGTCCTCGCCGAGGACATAGACGCGTTCATCCTTTTCCATGGCTGTGATGCAGCGCGGAATTCAAGCGCTCGAGAACCGTGGGGGTCATTGGGTCACCGAATCCATCAGCTCAGGAAACGGGTCGCCAGCCGCCCGCTTGAATGCTTCATCAATTGAAGCTGCGACGTCGTTTTCAGCTTTTTTCAGATCGACAGCCGAACACCGGCCGGCGTGAATGGTCAGCGGATCCTTTTCTTTGTATCCGGCCAACTCCCTGGGATCCCGCACATCGTCACCTTTGGAGTGAGCAGCGAAGCGGTAGGTGTGCAGGATCAAGCCTGCGGGTCGAATGGACCCTCGAACGAACTTAATCGCTTCACCTGCGGCCTGGGCAACTTCCTTGACATCCGATGTATCCCGTTCCCAGGTACTCAATTCCAAAGGCGCTGAATCGTGCCGGGATCGATCCGGCCATTGCCAAAGAAATCGGGGTTGTCTGGGCATACCGGTTGTTTTCAACGACGAACAGGATGGGCAGCGACCAAAGCGAGGCGATGTTCAGGCTCTCGTAGACCACCCCTTCACCGAGGGTGCCGTCACCCAAAAAGACGGCGACGATGTTCCCGCTGCCAGACGCCTTCTCGGCCAGCGCCATACCTGTCGCGACGGGGACGATCCCACCCTGAATGCCATTCGAATAAAAATTCTTCCAATGGATATGCTGGCTGCCACCCCTGCCGCCCACCAAGCCGGTCGCCTTGCCCATTAATTCGGCCGCCAAACGGTAAAGGTCGCCGCCATAAGCCAGGAAATGTCCGTGGCAGCGGTGGTTGCTGAAGATGACATCCTCCGGCGACAGCTCGGAAAAGATGCCCGCAGCGTTGGCTTCCTGCCCGATGTAGGCGTGGGTCGTGCCCACCAGCCGGCCGGCAGAAAACTCGTCCAGCAGGCGCTCCTCGAAGCGGCGGATGAGCAGCATGGTACGGTAGAGTTGCAAGTCGTCGGTCATGCGGACAAAATTATAACCCACGCCCGTGTTCCCCTGCAGCCAGTTGAAGGCACTTTATCAGGGTTAAATGACCTGCGATTACCCTACCAGGGTGGATATGCGCAACCCGGGAAAAGTGGACATGGTATAATGCGGTCGCTATGAGTCCAGAACCATCCACTTCCAAGATTTGCCCGACCTGCGGAACGAGGTTGAGCGAGACCGCCTCGCGCTGCCTGGTGTGCGGAACCGAGATTACCCCTGCCGCTGAGACAAAGTCCGTAAAGACGTCGGTTCAGGGCAGCCGCATGCCCAGCCTGACGTTATCCCTTCCTGCGGCGTTGGGGCTGCTGGTGCTTTTTATCCTGATCGGTGCCGTGGTCGTCTTTGCCGGATTGCGCGCGACCGGTAATGTTACAGCCCCCACGCAGGGTCCTACACCCACCAACACGGCAACCGTTACGACGACGCTGACCGAAACCCCCACCCCGACCATTGTCCCATCGCCCACAGAGCAGCCGCCTTTTGAGCACACCATTGCTTCCGGCGATACCTGCATCTCAATAGCCTTATTCTACAAAGTATCCGTGCAGAGCATCATTTCACTGAATGGGCTCCCGGTGGCGTGTAACACGCTCTTCATCGGCCAGAAGATCAAAGTTCCATACCCCACCCCCACACCGCCCGCGGTCGCTACTGCCACGCTGGAACCGGCTGAAGCCACACGCGCTGCCTGCGACAAAGTGGAATACACCGTTCAGAGCGGGGACACGCTGGCTATCATCGCTGCCAATTACCAGGTGTCACAGGAAGCCATCAAGGAATTCAACGGGCTGACTACAGACACTGTGTACATTGGGACTACGATTCAAATCCCGTTGTGCATGCGCGCGGCTACCCCCGGGCCGACCCCCACACCCACCATCCCGCCTCCCTACCCGGCGCCGAACCTGCTGCTCCCCGCTGACGGGAAATCCTTCACTCTTGCGGACGATACCATCACACTGCAGTGGGCTTCGGTTGGGACTCTACGCGACAACGAAGCGTATCAAATCGTCGTGGAGGATGTCACCGACGGGCAGGGACGCAAGCTGATCGATTACGCCAAGGATACCAAATACATCGTCCCATCCACCTTCCGCCCGAACGACAGCGTGCCACACGTAATGCGCTGGTATGTGATCCCCGTCCGGCAAGGTCCCACCGACGAGCAGGGGAATCCCACCTGGCTGCCTGCGGGCGCGAAATCCCTTGAGCGGGTGTTTTCATGGATGAGCGTCGCCGTTCCCGGCACTCCCAGTCCTTAAAATACCTGACAGGTTTGATAACCTTTTGCCTCCCTGAGTGATTCAGGGAGGTTTTGTTTACTGTATAATATTTTTAGAAACGATGAATTTGGAACAGGAGAACCTATGGACATCCGTTCCTTCAATCGAGAAGCATGGGACAAGCAGGTGGAAGGCGGTAATCCCTGGACCATTCCCGTCAGCCCGGAGGTTATCGCTGCAGCCCGACGAGGGGAGATTTCCGTAATGTTGACCGAGCAAAAATCCGTACCGGACGAATGGATACCCTCTCTAAAAGGTCTTGATGTTTTATGCCTGGCCAGTGGTGGAGGGCAGCAAGCTCCCATTCTTGCGGCAGCCGGTGCCAATGTCACCGTGCTGGACAACTCCCCGAAACAACTGGAGCGTGACCGTTTCGTTGCCCATCGCGAGGGACTGCAGCTCATCACCGTCGAAGGGGATATGCGCGACTTGTCCATCTTTGCGGATGAAACGTTCGATTTCATTTTTCATCCTGTTTCCAATGTCTTCTGCCCGGACGTACTCCCGGTTTGGAAGGAAACTTACCGTGTCCTGCGATATGGAGGGACTCTGGTAGCAGGGATGATGAATCCAGTCTTCTACATCTTTGACTTCAGCACGATGGAAAAGAAAGGCGAACTGAAAGTTAAATACTCTGTTCCCTATTCAGACCTCGAAAGCCTCCCTCCGGAAAAACTGGAGGAATACAGGCGGACCGGATCCCCCCTCGAATTCGGGCATACGCTGACCGACCTGCTCGGCGGCCAATGCGCCGCAGGCTTCCACATCATAGGTTTGTATGAGGACAAGCACGAGGAAACGGTCCTCAGCGAATACCACCCCACCTACATCGCAACGAGGGCGTTTAAGTCTGGTTGATGAATATCACCTCTTATTAAAATTTAGGAGGCTGTCCAACAATATGGACAGCCTCCTGCGTTCTAGACCTGATTTACTTTGCCTTATGGACAGCGTCTTCCAGCATCTTTGTCGTCAGCGACTTGGGGCGTTCGAGCGGCTGGCCGAGCGCGCGCGCCCACACGTAATTGGCGGTCACGCCCAAGGCGCGCCCAATGCCGAACAGCACCGTATAAAAGTCAAACTCACTCACTCCGTAGTAGTACTGCAGCGTGCCGCTGATCGCATCCACGTTCGGGGCTGGGTTCTTCGCCTTGCCCTGCTCCTTAAGCACCTGCGGGACCACGTCAAAGACCATGTCCGCGAGGCGAACCAGTTCGTCTTCCGGGAAGCGGGCTTTGGCAAAACTCATCTGCGCGGTGAATCGTGGGTCAGGTACGCGCAGCACAGCATGACCATAACCGGGGATTACCTTTCCACTGTGGAGGGTGTCCCAGGCAAATTTATGCAGCTCATCCCGGGTGGGAACGCCGCCGAATTTTTCACGGACCTCGATCAACCAGCCAAGACATTCCTGGTTTGCCAATCCGTGCAGAGGTCCTGCAAGTCCATTCAAGGCTGCGGAGAAGGAGTAGTAAGGATCAGAGAGCGCCGACCCGACCAGGTGCATGGTATGCGCTGAAACGTTACCAGCTTCATGGTCGCTATGGAGAATGAAGTAAAGTCGGGCCAATTCCGCGTAGCCTTTCTTGTCTTCAACTCCGAGCATGCGGGCAAAGTTGGCGCCGTAATCCTTTTTTGGATTCCATTTCGGTTTCTTGGTCTCCCCGTAAAATTTCATCCGGTAGATGAATGCGGCAACGACCGGCAGCTTGGCCGTCAGGTCGAGGCTGTCATCCAGCGCCGGCTCCCAATAGGCATCCTTTTTCATCCCATGCTGATACTTTTTCGCAAAATGGGAAGTAACCTGTAAAGCCAGGACGGCCTGCGAAAACATCGTCATCGGGTGTGTTTCCTTGGGCATCGTCTTTAGCATCTTGTAGACGTAATCCGGGACATGCGCCCGCTTTGCCCATTCCTGCTCTACTTCCTCGGCCTGTTCCCTGGTTGGAATCTCGCCCGTCATAAGCAGAAAATAGAGGCCGCCGACATACGGCATTTTAGCTCCGCGTGGTTTCGGGAGTTTTTTGAGAACTTCGGGGATTGAGAGCCCGCGGAAACGGATCCCTTCAGCCGCGTCCACATAGGAGATGTCCGAGACCATGGATTTGATATCGCGCATGCCCCCGTAAACTTGTCCCACGTTCACCTGGTCGATCACGATTTCGGAATGATCCTTGACCAGCTTCTTGACTCGTTCACGCCATGCCGGCAGTTGACCGGAAATATGATCATGTAAAATCATCGTTCTGCCTCCAATAAAAATATATAATCCTGCGACGGAAAATATCGTGGGATCGAATTTTAGTCCGTGGTTGCCTGGACTTAGATTTTCACCAGGCTTTCAAGGGCTTTGATGGTGTCCTTCACTGCCGCAGCAGATTTGTCCAACTCCGCTTTTTCAGCAGGTTCGAGGTCAAATTCAACTATTTTCTCGATACCCTTGCGCCCGAGCATGACCGGCACACCGAAGAACATGTCCTTCAGACCATATTCTCCCTGCATGTAGGCTGCCGCCGGAACGATCAGGTGCTTGTCTTTGAGGATGGCTTCTACCATTTGGGCAACGGCGGCTGAGGGGGCGTAGAATGCCGAACCTGTCTTCAGCAGGTTGACGATCTCACCACCGCCCTTGCGCGTACGATTGACGATGGCATCAAGTTTGTCTGCGGGGAGGTAATCACGAATGGGAACGCCGGCTATATTGGAGTGACGTGTCAGCGGGACCATCTCATCGCCGTGCCCGCCCATGATGTAGCAGTGGATATTCTCAACGCTGACTCCGGTTTCCAAGGCGACAAAGGCACGCATGCGGGCTGAATCCAACACGCCAGCCTGCCCGACTACGCGGTGTGGTGGGAGTTTGCCGACCTTCATGGTGAGGTAAGCCATTGTATCCAGCGGATTGGTCAGCACGATATAAATCGCATTGGGAGAATATTTCAACGTTTCTGTGGTCGCAGGACTAACAATGTTGGCATTGGCTGTTAAGAGATCGTCGCGGCTCATTCCGGGTTTACGCGGCAGGCCTGCGGTGATGACGATGATGTCCGAATCCTTTGTGGCCTCAAAGCTGTTGGAACCTGCAATTTTGACATCCTTACCGATAATCGGCATAGCCTCGAGTAAATCCAGACCCTTTCCTTGAGGCATGCCTTCCACCACATCCACCAGAACAAGGTCGGCAATCTCACGTTCTGCCAGCCAGTGGGCTGTGGTAGCCCCGGTCATTCCAGCACCAATAATTGATACTTTTGCCATTGCTCCTCCTTGGAATTATTTGATGAAAACAAACTCCATATTTATCATCGGGTTTGGGTAACCGCCCAATTTTATCAATAAAAAGACCCTGCGACCATATTAATGCAGAGCCTCAACCAAAAATCCCACACTCTGAATGATTACATTCATACTCAGCGGACTAAATAATGTATTTTTCAAAACAGAACCGACAATTGCAACCAAACTGCAGCAATCACGCTTGTTCGGTAATCTTCTCGAGGAAATGTGTGACCTGGATGGCCGCCGCCGCTCCCATCCCCGCCGAGGTGACCACCTGCCTGAAATGGGAATCCGCGACTTCACCTGCCACGAAAACACCTGGCACATTGGTCTCCATCATCATGTTGGAGTTGATATACCCGCCGGCATCCATGTCCAATTGTCCGGCGAACATTTGCGTATTTGGGGTATGCCCGATGAAAATGAACACGCCATCAGTTTCGAGCTCAGAGACCTCACCTGTTTGGGTGTTCTTGACCATGGCAGATTTAACCACCCCATCTCCTTTGATTTCGGTCAGGACGCTGTTCCAAACAAAGCTTACCTTGGGATCGTTGAAAGCCCGGTTTTGAAGTACCTTACCGGCTCGAAGAGAGTCGCGGCGGTGAACGATGGTGACCGAGGAGGCGAAGCGAGTCAGGAACAAACCCTCCTCTAGCGCGGAATCCCCTCCCCCAACGACGATCACTTTCTTGTCTTTGAAAAACCAGCCATCGCAGGTGGCGCAATACGAGACACCTTTCCCTGTGAATTCAGTCTCGCCAGGAATATCAAGATGATTAGGGCGAGCACCAGTAGCGATAACCAGCGAATCAGCCAGGTAAATGCCATTATCCGTTGTGACTTTAAATGGGCGTTGGGAGAGGTCCACCGATTGGGCAGTGTCAAACTCAACCTTTGCGCCGAAACGTTCAGCCTGCTTCTGGAAGAGTTCACCCAGCTCCTGGCCGCCGACGCCATCAGGGAAGCCGGGATAATTCTCAATCGTATGAGTTAAAGCTGCCTGGCCGCCCAATTCCATGCCCGTCAGGACAACTGGCGCCAGCTCAGCGCGAGCGGCATAAAGTGCGGCAGATAACCCTGCCGGACCAGAACCTAATACCAAAACTTTAACCGGTTTGGTTTCCTTGTTTACGCTGGAAGTCATTCCACCTAAATTGAACATCTTTCACCTCAACTATTGAAAAACCTGTTGCATTTTATCAGATGCACGGAAAAGCAGGAAGTTGCAGGTGTTTCAGCGTGTAGCTCTTTTGAGCATAAATATCGTGCTAATCGGAATTAATTTTACGGTTTTGCTTTACCCCATGATAAAATTGTCTGTACATGAATATAACATTTATTAGGGAGAGGTGAGCCATGCAAATAGTCACGGATAGTGGAACAGATATCGGTTTGACCCCAGGAGAACGTGTCGACCTCAAAATTCACGTTGTCCCGCTTGTCGTTACTCTCGATGGAAAATCCTATCGGGAAGAACTCGATATTACAGCGGAAGCGTTTTATCCGCTCCTCGAAGCGTCTAACAACCTGCCAACAACTTCTCAGCCCTCAGCAGGAGATTTCGCCGATAAGTACCGCGAACTTGCGAAGACCGATCCCGAGATATTATCCATCCATATGACTGCCGGATTGAGCGGAACATACAATTCTGCTGTGGCAGGCGCTGAAATGGTACCGGAAGCAAAAATCACACTCGTCAACACGAAGACCCTCTCGGCCGCGGCAGGCTGGCAGGTGAAAGCTGCTGCTCAAGCTGTAAAGGCCGATTGGGCTCTCGATAAAATTCTACCCATGCTGCAGAAGATCAGCGACGCTAGTGAAAGCATTTATACGCTCGAAGAGCTGAAGTATCTCATCCATGGCGGGCGCATTAGCCACATGAAAGGATTGATCGCTTCCCTGCTCAACATCAAACCCATGATCGGAGTTGAGAAAGTCAATGGCACCTATGTGCAAAAGGGACAAGCACGCACATTCAAGGGCGCTGTCTCGGGTCTGGTGGATCAGATGCTGCAAATACACCCCGAAGGAACCGAGTTGTACGTGCAAGTGCTTCACGCCTTTAATCCTGAAGGTGGCGCCATGTTAAGGGAGAAGATCGAACAACACTTCAAATGCCGGTGGCAGCCCATGGGACCCATGTCGCTGGTACTGGGAGCGCATACCGGTCGGAGCATGGTGGGAGTCGCCTTTGCGGCCTTGTCCGCGCTGTCGGGAGTGCCCGGTATGTCGTAACGGATGCTTTCAATATAAATAACTAGCAACAATCCCGCGGATTACAATCGCGGGATTGTTCTAGTTATTTCACAACCTTATCCGTAACCTTCAGCGCCTCATCGAGCACAGCAAAACCTTCTCGCAATTGTGTTTCGGTGATGATCAAAGGAGGGATGATGAGAATGGTGTGCCAGTGGGTGTAGACATACAAGCCATGCTCCAGGCAATATTTTCGCAAGGCAGCCATCTCAGGGCTGCTGCCATTCCAGGGAGCCATAGGTTCTTTAGTTTGCCGGTCTTTTACCACTTCAATGATGCCAAATAGACCGATCGAGCGGACATCCCCCACAGAGGGATGTGATTCCCCTAGGTCTGTCAGCAACTTATGCAGGACGGGTCCCATCGACGCCGCGTGCTCCACAATTTGGTCATCTTTCATCACTTGAATATTTGCCACGGCAGCGGCTAATGAGACGGGGTGCGAGGTGTACGTCAGACCAGATTCAAAGACATGCTCATCGAAACAGGCTGCAATTTCGGGTATCATCGCCACCGCTCCCAGTGGAGCATACGCTGAGGTTAATCCTTTGGCCATGGTCATGATGTCGGGTAGGACATCCCAATGCTCAACGGCAAACCACCGGCCTGTCCGCCCAAACCCGGACATGACCTCGTCGGCGATCATCACAATACCATACTTATCACACAGTGCACGAACGCCCTGCATATAACCTTGCGGAGGGATGATGATCCCATTGGTTCCCGTAACGGATTCCATCAAGACAGCAGCGATCGTCTCCGGCCCTTCGTAAAGGATGATCTCTTCCAGGTGGTTGAGGTAATCCCGGGTGAACTCTTCTTCGGGGATGTCAGGATTGGTCCGATGAAAGGTGGACCGGTAGCGATAAGGGTCGAGAAAATGCACGACACCGGTCATCAGGTTAGGTTCCCATACTACACGGCGAGGATCACCCGTGGCGGCGATCGCACCGGCTGTCGAACCGTGATAGGAACGGTAACGGCTGAGAATCTTATGCCGCCCTGTGAAGGTGCGCGCGATCTTGATGGCATTCTCGTTGGCATCCGCGCCACCCAGGGTGAAAAGCACCTTGCTGAGACTGCCACCGGGAGTCACATCAGCCACAGTCTTGCTGGCGATCGCCCGGATCTTCGTTGCCATCCCTGGAGCAGCATAGGGAATCTCATCCAGTTGGGCTTTCATCGCCTCGATAATGCGCGAATCGCCATGTCCGACATTGACGCACATCGTCATGGAATTAAAATCAAGATATCGTTTATCGCTGGTATCCCAAAAGTAGACCCCTTTGGCTCGTTTGACAGGGATGGGATTTACTTTTGCCTGGGCTGACCACGTCCAAAAAACGTGTTCCTTGGAAAGCGGGAGAATTTGATCATCGGGAAGGTCGAACATAACTCCTCAATCGTTGCGCAATGGATTTGAAATGATACAATGCAATCCTATCATAATTTTAGATTTCATTGGTTTACATGGAAAATCATGCGACCCCTCAATCGGAAATGAGTGAATCCTTTCCTTACTATCGAATCGTTGTGATCGGGACCACTGGCTCGGGAAAATCCACCCTGGCAGAAAAACTCGCTATGAAATTAAATCTCGAATTCATTGAACTGGATGCACTCCACTGGCTGCCGGATTGGAAACATGTCGCTGATGAGGAGTTCCGTATCCTTGTGGACAAAGCCACATGCACCGACGGCTGGGTTATCGCTGGGAATTACGGTGTAGCACGGGACATCTCCTGGCCTCGTGCAGAAGCCGTGATCTGGCTGGATTATCCGCTATGGACGGTATTTTGGCGTCTATGGCGACGAACCTGGTCCCGTTGGTGGAAGCAAGAGCTTCTATGGGGGACAAATTACGAGCGGATTCTTCCACAGTTCAAGATCTGGTCCGCGGAGGATTCACTTTTCCACTGGCTCTTCAAGACATACTGGCGAAGAAAACGCGATTACCTTCGCTTGCTTTCCTTGCCCGAGTATTCTCATCTAAAGGTGTTCCACTTCTATGAGCAAAAAGAGACAAATGCGTGGTATTTGTCTCTACAGTGAACTGGTCATTCCACTCTCCGCAGCCTGCCTACCAATAAACTTAATCCCCAAACTCCTACCAGGGTCAGTAAGACTGCCATCTCAAAATTGAACCGCAGCCGGAGGAACCGGGTGAGCACCACGACGCCAAATCCCAAAGCCAGAACCAATCCCAGGCGAACAAAATGTTTCGAGGTCAGGATTCTTAGTTGATCTTCATGAGAGCCTTGTTTGATTCTTGATTTGAATTCCATAAGATCCCAGGTAATGAATGCAAACAAGAATCCTCCTACCATCAACGCGGTTGGCAACATATAAATCAATCCCAAGGCGGCAGCAAGTGTCATTATCGACAACCCGATTGAAGCAACCCATTTCCATTTGATTTGTCCCACCACCCAAGCCAGACCGATGATAATCAATCCAAAAGCTTGATTGACCATTCCGTCACTCAAATATCCGGCTGCAATCATCGCGATGGATAGAAATGTGCTCAGGACCAAACCAACAGTAAAGATCACATCCCACCCCCGGATCGGATGGCTCGCAGCCAGGCAGGTGGCCTGCTGAGTGCAGACTGGACCACATTCTCAAAAGGCTGTGCGGTATTCCAATTGACCACCTGAATCCCCGCTCGCTGCAACCGGTGGAGGAGAATTTCACGCTCGATGCGGACAATCCGAGCTGCCAATTTTACAGCGTTTGATATGGGTAAAAAACTCATTTCAAAGGAGACCGGATCAGGGCTTATCACAATTAGTTGATATCCTGCCGACTTGAATAGAACCAACCCCTCATAATCTCCCGACTCGAGTGGGCTGACCAGAACCATCTGGGAATAAACCGGAAACAACCGTTTTGGGATGATCAATCCTGAGAAAATCTCGCTTTCGCCAAGGTCGGCGCGTGCCAGAGAATGAAGAATCTTTTCCCGTTGCAATTTCCCGTAACCGGGATAGGTCCAGTTAATGTATTTCCCATAAACAAGCAGACCAACGCGATTGCCGGCAGCGATGAAACCATCTGCAAGCGAAGTGGCTGCCAGAACCGAATGCTCGAAAATCGATCGTCCGCTTCCCAGCTCGTTGATCTTTCTCCGGCCATCGAGAATAATTCCCACATCCGCGACGCGTTCCTGTTCGAACTCATTGGAGAAGATGGAATTCGAGTAACGCGCACTCGCGCGCCAGTTGATCCAGTGTTGAGGATCACCGGGTTGATATTCGCGCACACCGAAGAATTCTATGCCCGGCCCGCCTATCCGGGCTGGGATGCTGCCTGCGTAGACTCGAGTCATCCTCGGCCGGATGGCAATGCGCCGGACGCGTGGCGCAGCTGGTAAAACGAATAACTGTCCTCGGGTTGGTATTCGGTCCGCCCTCTCGACCAGTCCCAGTAAATCCTTGGCGCTGGCGCGTAGATGAGAGAGCGGATAATAACCGCGCCTTCCTTTGACCTCATAACTCCACTGGAAAACCTCACCTTTCTTGAGAGAAATCAACCTGCGAGAGTGCCCTTTTGAAACGGTTAACCCAGAAGGCAGAACATCTTCCAATAGGAGGTTTTCCAAAGAGGGGCCAACATTCGTTACTTCAAGTGTGATCATTGCAGAGTCGCCGGGTGCGACCCGCTCCAGATCAATTGTGCGGTTGACCTCCAACTGCAGTTTGTCAGGTCCCCAATAAAAACCAGCCAGCAAGTAGAGTGCCAACGGTACGGCCAACATCACCACTTCCCCCCTGAAGGCGGTCAGGCCTGCGATGATAAGAATGAAAATCAGGAGACCCGAAACAATAACTCGACTCACGATCTTTTCACCACGGGCACGGGTACTCTGTTCAGCACATCTTGAATGACCTCATCCGCCACACGCCGCGCCATCCAGTACTCTGGCTGCAGAATCAAACGGTGGCTTAACACAGGCTGGGCAAAATGCTTGATGTCGTCGGGCAGTATGTAATCCCGTCCCTCAAGCGCTGCCCGGGCACGTGACATTTTTAGGAAGGCAAGCGATGCTCGCGGACTACCGCCCACGGCCACGCGCCGGTCAACGCGCGTTTCATGGACCAATTGCGCGATATAGACTTCAAGATCAGCTTCGACAAAGACAGATTCGACAGCCTGTCGCAGATCCATCAATTGGCGTGCATTGGTTACCATTGTTAATTGAACATCATCCTGCATGCGTTCGCGCCGTCGTCGCAGAATCACTGTCTCGTCTTCAACGGTGGGATACCCTACAGTCAGCTTCAGCATGAACCGGTCGAGTTGGGCTTCAGGCAGCGGGAAAGTGCCTTCGTACTCGATCGGATTTTGAGTCGCTAGAACAAGAAACGGCTCAGTGAGCGGCAATGTTTCACCTTCAAGCGTGACCTGTCGTTCCTGCATCGCTTCGAGCAAAGCGGATTGTGTTTTTGGCGAGGCGCGGTTGATCTCGTCTGCTAGGATGATGTTTGCGAAAATCGGTCCCTGACGAAGGTCAAAACGATTCTCCGCCCGGTTAAACACGTACCCGCCAGTAATATCCGCCGGTAATAGATCGGGGGTGAATTGGATCCGTTTGAATTCCAAACCCAGTACAGTGGCAAAACTCCGGGCGACCAGTGTTTTTCCAAGCCCAGGGAAATCCTCCAGGAGCACATGCCCTCCAGCGAGGATGGAGGACATTACCATCTCCAACAAGGCACGCTTCCCCACCACGGCTTTTTCAACTTCGGATATAACCTGTCTTCCGATACTTGAGACTTCACTGGTTGTTGTCATGGTTCATCTCCAATTGTGTTTCCAAATAAGTTACAACCTTTTCCACGTCAATAGTGAAGGGTGTCTTTTTCCCGGACAGAGGAAAATCGGCAAACGAGTTATTGAGGCCTGCTTCTAAATATTCCTGAACACCAGGTGGAGGATTCCAATCCTTGCCCTTCAGTGCCCTGACCCGACTCGATCTGCTTCCTCGGAGCTCCAGGATTTCGACCGCAAGGATACCCAGACCTCTCGCCACCTTCCAGCGGGAATAAATGCCCCGACGCGAATCCTTGATCCTCGTAGCCAATCCGTCCACCGGTCCTTTCTGGCTGGTACGTATCTGCTGGAGTCTCTTGCGCTTGAAGGGGCTCTCGAGCAATCCGCCTAAGGCGATATAAGCGGCTGCCAGTATGAGAAAGATCCAATAAAATTGTTGGGGGATGACATGATAATAATAGACCAGATAAAACCAAAAGAAAGCGAGAGGAGCCATGACATAGTAATAGACAACGGTCCGCATCGGCAAAGCAATGAGGGCGGCCAGGATAACAAGGATAATCAGGACAGCAATTTGCCTTCGCCTTGTCAAGTTAAATCTCCACATGCAGCGATAATGGCAATGAGACAGGTCTTCGCTTCTTCACTATCTTCCTGATCCGGTTTTCTTGCCCCATACCTCACGGCTTCGAATAATCTCGTCAACCTGCGAATAGGATCTCCGGGTAGGCCAGCTGACTCCAATCGATTAGCAAATTCAGTCGGAGTCATTCCCTCTTGACGACTAATCCCATGACCCGATTTGACTGCATCAATCATCCGCAAGTAACACGATGTCACTGAATCGCCGAAATCCCTGCCGTCAGCGATTTCGTCCAAAGTGTCCCTGGCAATGGATGCGATATTTTCTCGAAGGGAATGTGATCGGTTTCGACTGCCTACATTCCAAAACCACCATCCTACCAGAAAGATTCCCAAAATGATAACCAGAGAAAAAACATAGGATATCCATGGAACTTCTGATGGCGGAGAATAAATTGGGAGATTGTTCGGGTTTATGGAGGGAGAGTCGGCGATACCTCCACCTATTGCAGGTGGAACTTCGGATGCCAGCCGCCGGGCAATGGCTTTCATCACCCAGGTTATGAAAATGAAAATTAGCGCTGCCCGAATTACAGCCCGTAAAATCATCCACCGATATTTAGGGTTAAGGACAAGCAACACAATAAATGTAAATATTACAACGACCGACCAGAAAAGGATGACCTGATCCAACGGCAAGGCTTCCATCTGGGTCACTATTTGTTGTAAGGAACCTCCAGGAGAGGTCGGCCATTCGAAGTAAAAAGGATCCGGTTCGCGGAATTCCATGTCCCTGATTCCTGCTGCAAGAACGCTTATCGCAATAATCGCAGCGAGAACCAGAAAGATTATGAACAACCGGTTGTGACCCAAAGTCTTCATCAAAGGAATTTTACCTCACCCCTTGGTTCGAGCGCCGGAGACTATAATGAGGTGTGATATACTACCGCCGATGTCCGATTTGATCCAGCTTGACCTCCATGTTTGTGAAGGACTTCGGCTTTTCAATAAAGGCCTGTACTTTGAATCTCATGAAGCGCTGGAAATAGCATGGCGCGCTGAAAACGGCCCAACCAGGGACCTTTACCGTGGGATCCTGCAAGCTGCTGTTTGTTACTTGCACATCACCAGGAATAATCACACTGGCGCAGTTAAAATGTTTGAGCGAAGCAAGAAATGGCTGTCAAAATGGCCAGAAGTTGCTCTTGGCATCCATGTAAGACAACTTCGCGAGGATATGGAATCGGTCGTGGCGCAACTTGACAGTCCAAACGATTATTCGAGTTTGGAAGACATATCGTTTTTGCTTAAACCGATTATCTATGATCAAGGCCTCTGTGTAAATCATGAGCTCGAAGAAGAAAAAACTTCCAAAATCATATGTGATCGATGTGGTTCAATTATGGTCTCAGGGAACTGTAAAATTACCTGCTTGAATTGTGGAAACAGGTTTGACTGTTCAGACCTCAATATTTATTTCGACGAATTAATTTAATTCCTCCCACTTCAATTCATCCAAGGTTCCTCAAATGGAAAATTTCCCCTTTCTAAACAAAACGGTCTTAATTACCGGGTCGGGGCGCGGAATTGGGCGTGCCATTGCTCTTTATTTTGCAAAAAATGGTGCGGATATCGTCGTGAATTTTTTCCGCAACCGCGGTCCCGCCGAAGACACGGCAGCTGAGATAGAAAAGATGGGTCGCCGCAGCCTGCTCATCAAAGCGGACGTGGGCGATCTGGAGGATATCCAGCGAATGTTCGATGAAGTTGAAGCACAATTTACCGGGTTGGATATTTTCGTCCACAACGCCGCTTCGGGATACAACCGGCCTGCTTTGCAGCAAAAACCCAAGGGTTGGGACTGGACGATGAACATCAATGCTCGTGCACTGTTATTTTGCGCACAGCGCTGTGCGCCCCTCATGGAAAAACGAGGCGGCGGGTATATTGTCAGCATCACCAGCGCTGGATCCACCCGTGTGCTGCCTGACTATGTTGTAGTGGGTTCAAGCAAGGCAGCTTTGGAAGCGCTGACCCGTTACCTGGCTGTGGAATTATCCCCCAGGAACATCATCGTCAATGCGGTATCGCCTGGAGTAGTGGATACCGATGCATTGAAACACTTCGATAGTCTAAATGAAACAAATCTAATAGAGCGCGCTATTGCTTCCACACCAGCGGGGAGATTGGTCAAGGCTGAGGAAGTAGCGGGCCTTGTCGGATTCCTTTGCACACCAGCGGCGAATATGATTCGAGGTCAGGTGATTGTCATGGACGGGGGCTACACGCTTCCCATCCAACATTGATGCTTGTTTTTTGGGGATCGAATTATCCGATCAGGATTACTCTCGCCGGAGCACCGTCCGCACCAATGAGTTTCAACGGCAGGCAATATAACTCATACTCCCCTTGTTTAACTAAAGAGAGATCCACTCCTTCCAGCGCGATGATTCCAGCGTTTAAAAGGACCGTATGCGTGGGGACGGATTGTTTGTAGGGGGCAACGGATAAATAATCAATGCCGATTAATTTGATCCCCTTATCCACCAGCCACTCGGCGCCATCTTCAGTAATCCCCTGAAAACCCGGGAAAAAGTCCTTATCACCTGCCCGCCAGTGTGCAGAATTACCCGTCTTGATCAGCAATCGCAGGGTGCGCTTAGGAATGTTCGAATTTTCAAGGACTTTTCCATTGACATGACCTTCTATCGATGTGAGATCGAGCACGAAACATCTGCCGGTCAGGATGTCCAGGGGCAGCTGCTCCACAGTGCAATGGTCATTTAAGAAATGATGCGGCGCGTCCACATGCGTACCTGTATGAACAGACATGCCCAGCCGAGTTACATTAGCATGAGCGCCACGATCCATGGATTCCACTTGTTCGAGGACAATCGCCGGGCCTCCCGGCCAGACAGGCAAGGTTTGTGAAATCCCCAGAGTGATGTCATAAATGGTCATGTTCTCTCCTTATAAACTACCAACCGCTGGCTGAAAATAACTCCATGAGAAATTGATTGCGTTCTTCAGGTGTCATCAACCTCGGGCGGGACCAGTCCTCGAGCATGGTTGTTATTAACTCGGTGCCGATGATCCTGCCATCATAGATCGTCAAACGATCCATCGCAGCACGCCTGGTCCCGGCGACCGGATAATCCATCTGGTCAAAAAATAGATTACCGGGACCATAATGGATATAGGCATCCCCTTCAAAAGCAAATCCCTGCGGGAAGTGGGATTGACTCCCGCTAACTATCGCTGCGCCTTTCCCAGCGATGCTCATAAAATCACGAACCTGTGCCTCAGAAGGATTGAGTTGATAATACTCATTGTACTGAACAGTTACTATCGGCAAAATACCTTGTTGGCGGAGACTTGAAATCTCATCGTACAACCAAGAAAAATCTCCACATGGCGCAGCACCCGGGGAGGCATCTTTTGCCCATGCGGTATCCGGTCCCGGCAGATTGCATCCTAAAAATGCAATCTGGCTTCCATTGGAGGATAATAAATATGGCTTGGTGGCCTCACTAAGATTTACTCCTCCACCAAAGACACCCCATCCTCGATCCTGATACATACGAATGGATTTATCGAGCCATTGGGGACCCCAATCGTTGACATGATTTCCTGTTAACTCCACCACGTCCGTGCCGATATCCTCCAGCAACGCAATATACTTCGGATCTGAGCAAAACCTTAGATTGCCTCCGCCGGGGTCAGGATAGGGGCAATCATTTGCAAATGAAATCTCATTTGTTATGTGCAATAAATCGGCTTCTCTCAATATGGGTCCAATATCCTGTGCAGGGTAGGTCAACCCGTTCTTTTCCATTCGGTAAGCTGTCGCGCGCACCAATGCCGTTGTTCCAGTCATGATTAGTATTGTCAATTTGGACGGGTCCCTGTTTGAGGATGGCATAAATCCGCAAGAGCCTTCGCATGCGAAATTAACTTTTAACGGATAGGTCGATGGGTCAAACTCCTTTCGCAAGGGCGATTGTCCGTCTAATTCAAGCACTTTCCAGCGGGGATTAAGCGATTCGAATGGAACGACCGCCCAGGATGGGCGCTCAGCCCAGGCTGTATCCACCAACTGTTCTGAAGGGATTACTCTGACTGCGCCTTGACCGGGTTCGCCCATTAAAAAATACATCGCCTCAAAAGTGCTCTCATCCAGTAATAGCGGCGTCCCGGCAAACGGACCTGATGGTATCCCTGCCCAGGCATTCTGGAAATCAAGAAATGTCACCGAATCTTGAACTGTCGGAAAAGGAGCAGTTATTGCGTAAACTGCTGAAAATAATTCATCGTTCTCGGATTCTTTGGAATTCACCAAACGGGCAATGCCTTTTTCTGGTTCGTCCGTGACCATTAACCCGAATTTGTGAACTGCCTCCATCAACGAAGGTGGAGCAGAGGGTGGGAGGTAGACCATCTCCGGTGTAACAACGGGAGCGCTTGGTTGAGAGGTAGGAGTTAAATTATCCGTCGCTCCACTCCCATCAGGTTGAAAAGGAGTGGCGGTCGCGGTGGCATCCGGGTTGTCTGTCACCAGACCGGGTACTAAAGTCAAAACCGGGTTGTTATTACCAGGCGTACAGGCAGCCAACCAGATTATAAACACGGCTGCCATCAATAATTTCATGGACATATTATTTTAATGTTAATTCAGCGAGTGAAAAGTCCTTTAGCGCATCATTGTCAATCGAGACACCAAGTCCGGGCGCATCCGGGACAGTGATGGTACTGTCGGGATTCAACGAAAATCGTTCAGTGGTGATGTCACGTTTGTAGTATCGATCCGATGCTGAGATATCCGCTGGCAAAACAAACCCCGGGAGGGATGCCAGTGCCAGGTTGCTCGCACGTCCGACTCCCGTTTCGAGCATGCCGCCGCACCATACTGGAATTCCTCGTTTGAGGCAAAGGTCATGGATCGCAACCGCCTGGCTTAAGCCGGCCACCCTCCCCGCTTTGATGTTGATAATTCGGCACGAACCCATTTCGAGTGCGGCCAGGGCATGCCGGGGCGTAACGATCGATTCATCAAGACAAATCGGCGTTCGGAATTTTTCCTGCAGGTAATGGTGCTCCCAGATATCATCTTCATAAAGCGGCTGCTCGATAAGCAGGAGATTCAGATCATCCAATGGGAGAAGTGAATCTGCGGATTCCAAATCGTATGCTGAGTTGGCATCCACTTGTAATTTAATATTCGGAAAAGCATTCCTTACCGCTTGGGCATCACCGACATCCCGGCCGGGTTTGATCTTAATCTTGATGCGACCATAACCTTGACTCAAGTAATCACCAACGGCTTTGACCAGCACCTCGGGGTTGGATTGAAGTCCAACGGAAACTCCAACATCCACCTTACTTCGGCCGCCTCCAAGCATCTGTTTGAGAGATTTACCATCCCGTTTTCCCATCCAATCCCAAATGGCCATTTCCACACCTGCCTTGGCAAGGTTATGGCTTCGAATGGATTCGACTTTGTTTTGAAAATCGAAAGCATCCTTGATATCTTTTTCCAGTAGAACAGGCGAAATAAAATCCTTAATGATATGCCAGGCTGTCCCTGTCGTTTCATAGGAGTAACCGGGATCCCGGTCTGCGACACATTCACCATATCCGGTAATGCCATCCGCTTGAATAGCGATAAGCAGGCATTCCCGATCAGTGCTTCGGCCAAAAGATGTCTCAAATGGAGATACCAAAGGCATGGATAGGTGGTTAAGCGTGATTTTTTCGATTTTCATAGGGTTGTTCCTTCAGAATCAAAAGAGCCGAAAGGTATATATCTCCCGGCTCTTTTCTACAATCAGCTTTCGCCAGGTGGAGTGTTCTCCATGCCTTCTGTCTGCAGCTCTTTTACGGCCTCATCGATAGTGGATGCTTCGCGCCGCATACCAGGCGCTGGTGTCCCACAGAATGGACAGATATTCCAGGGCAATTCCATTAATTTGCCGCATTGATGGCAGGGTTTTTTCAGTTTTGTCTGACAATTAGGGCAAATCTGCCATTCTTCCTTGATCCGACGTTCACATCCCGGGCAAACTGCCTGATCTTCGATGGAGGTCAACAAAGCCTCTTCTTCAAGTGTACGCTGGTATTCTTCCTCCAAGGTACGGTTGGGCCTCAGGATCAAATAGACGAGGATGCCGGGGACGAAAAGAACCGCAACAACCAATGTGGACAAAATCTGGGCCAAACGGTCCCGAGCGCGGCTGCGAATGTCACGCCACGTCCAAATGATCAATGCCACCCATAAAGCCAGTAGAAAGGCCCCACTAAAACCGACAAGAAACAGAATTAGGCTGCTGGTGATGGTCGGGTCAAGAGTCATGCACTGTCTCCTTCAACTTACGCACTGATTTTACTTGAAAAATCCCCGGTTGGAGGGCATGATAAAATAATCAGGATGACCATCGCCATAACCCTTTCTCTTATTCTGGTGACTGTGCTGACCCTCGTCTTACTTCGGGTTTTCAGACCGGGATTCAGCTTTGCCTGGCCGATTGCAGTGATCGGCTCGTTTTTGGCTTGGATCAGCGTTTTCCTCTGGCAAATAAAACTTCCTGACCAATTTATTTTATTTGATTTTGAATATCAGCAAGTCATTACCTATTCCATTTCTCTCGCTTCGGATGGGATTAATTTTCCTTATGCCGTGGGCATCTCCAGCCTGGTTATGGCTGTGATTCTTACAGCCGCCATGAAAGCAAGGGAGGCAAATCCACTCAGCTGGGTATCCATTCTTCTACTAAGTGGCCTGGGGCTGATGGCTGTCCTGTCAGATAATCTACTTACCCTGGTCATTGCCTGGTCATTCCTGGATCTGGCAGGATTAATCAGCGCGCTGAACGCAAGCGATGATCCTATTTTCAGCGAAAGAGCAGTTTTGTCCTATTCAACCCGTGTGATAGGAACGGGACTTGTGCTTTGGGCTGGAATTCTGAGCACACTTTCGGGTGAAGATCCCTTTTCTCATTTAACCATTCAACAAAATATAGGTGCAATAATAGTCCTTGGAGTAATCATACGATCCTTTGCATTGTTCTTACCACATCCCTATTCCAGGGATGCTTCAATCAGGAATGGTAATGAAGCCACATACAAGCTTATCTCGGCTGCAACCACAGTGGCAATACTTTCTCAATTCGAGATTCTCATAAGCACTCCCCTAGTTTCGTCGTTGCTCATATTATCCATCGCAATCATGGGTTTAATTTCCATTTATCGCTGGCTGAGAAACCCGCGAGAAATAATCAACCAATCGAATTGGATCATGGGACTAGTTTCACTATCCATATCGGCTGCACTAATGCGGAATCCAATCGGTAGTGCAGCTTGGGGAAGCGCCTGCCTGTTCGCTGGCGGATTGTTGTTCTTATACTCCCATCGAAACAGAGTATTGACTGTCATCTTGTTGATTGCGACATATATCCTTTCGTCGTTGCTCTTTTCCATAACTGCCACCGGATGGGCACAGGATATTTCCAGGATTTGGATGACCCTGATTTTTCTTATCCCATTGCAGAGTCTGCTAACCGCAGGTTTCATCAGATCAATTGCCGTAGAAGAAAAAGAGAATCTTGATTATCAGCCAAGGTGGGTAAATGCGTTTTATCCAATAGGATTGGTTTCGCTTGCATTGTCAGGACTTGTTTTGGGTATCACCGGTTGGGAAGGCGCCAGTCAAATGGGTGCTTGGATTCCGGCAGTGATCGCAGGTGTTCTAACCATAATAATTACCTTCATACTCATCCGAATTCCAATCCCCGCCCCTCTTGATTCCCGTCTTCTTAAACGTCCGGTTGTATGGGCTGGATTTTTTATCTCGTTTTGGTGGGGGCTGTATCGCATGTTTGGAAGACTGCTTGACGTTCTTACGACGACATTTGAAGGCGATGGTGGTGTTCTTTGGACCATCTTATTCCTGATCGTATTTATTTCTATTTTAGGTGTGTATGCATTTTAAGATATTCGCAAAAACTCGAACGTACCTCTAATTCTTATGTCTGAACCGTTTCTTTGGGTCGCGGTATTCATTGTCCTTGGTGCATCAATCAGCCTCCTGTTGATTCGAGATTGGAGGATCTCTCTTGCCATCCTAGCATTTCAATACCTGGGCATGTTCCTGCTGGTCAATTCTCACTGGCCTCTCGGAATGTCCACCGCCAAGCTGATCACAGGCTGGATGGCTGCTGCCATTCTAGGAATGACCCAATCCGGCTCCCCCAATTTTCCACAGCAGGAAAATTCCTGGCCAGAAGGGCGGGCTTTCCGCCTATTCATCTCTGCACTGGTCTTGATCGCGGTTGCGTCATTTGCCCCCAGCCTGCTGACGTGGCTTCCGGGCATCAGCCTGCCGGTCGCTTATGGAGGGCTCATTCTGATCGGGATGGGGATGCTAGAACTCGGAATCACTGTACAACCTCTAAGGGTGACGATTGGCTTGTTGACTGTCCTCTGCGGGTTTGAAATCCTCTATGCCAGCATTGAAAATTCAATATTGGTTGCTGCTTTGCTTTCTGTTATTAATCTCGGCCTAGCTTTGGTAGGCGCCTATTTGATCAACGCGGACCAACCTGTTCATCAGCCTGAGGACGCAGAATGAGCGCGCCGGTCATCTGGCTTGGAATCCCTGCCATCGCATCAATTATCCTATGGGCTATTCGTTCCGAAAGGTGGACAGCTATCCTCGGTGGCAGCCTAGCCTTAATCCTCAGTCTTCTTGCAATTGCGATACCCATCGATCAGGCGATTTTGTTTGGCAACCTATCGATAAGAATTGATCCTGTCCTTGAACTTTTCGGCCGAAGATTCATCATTTCCGAATCGGACCAGATGATTCTCGTGTTGATCTATGGCATCATTGCCTTCTGGTTTTTCAGTGCAGGTGTGGCCAGGATTGCACATCGGCTGGTACCATTGGGTTTCATCATCACATCACTTTTATTAGGTTCGCTGGCGGTTGAACCATTCCTGTATGCTGCGTTGTTGATTGAAATGGCGGTTCTGATCGCCATCCCGCTTTTGATTCCGCTCGATCAGCGGCCGGGAAAAGGGGTGATTCGATTCCTTATCTTCCAAACATTAGCTATGCCATTCATCCTGATGGCTGGATTTCTCCTTTCAGGTGTGGAGGCGAGTCCCTCAGATATCAACCTGGTCGTTCAGGCAGGGGTGCTTCTCGGCCTTGGATTCGCCTTCCTTTTAGCCATTTTTCCTTTTTACACCTGGATCCCCATGATCTGCGAGGAAACACCTGCTTATGCCACGGGCTTTGTCCTGATGATTTTTCCCACCATCGGAATTCTCTTTGGATTAAATTTCCTGGACAGGTATACTTTTCTTCGGGAATCACGACAACTATACGAAATTCTCCGATTTATTGGGATCATCACGTTTCTCACAGCAGGAATTTGGGCATTATTTCAACGCCATAGCGCGCGCATGATGGGATATGCCTCAATCATGGCTACTGGCTTATCAATTCTTGCGATGAGCCTGCCGAATAGTGTGGCTGGTGTCGGTTTGGTTTTTCTGCTAATAATCCCCAGAGCTCTTGGGCTGGGAGTTTGGTCGCTAGCGTTGACCATTCTCCAGGGAACCAGTCCTTCCATATTTTTTAATGACATAAAGGGAAAAGCGAGAGACCTCCCATTTGTCAGTGCTGCAATTATCGGAGCTGCGCTATCCCTGGCGGGGATGGTCCCATTGGCAGGATTTCCCATCCAATATTCATTATGGCAAAAGATCGGTGAAACATCCATCTCAATGGGGATTTGGTTCGGTATAGGGGCATTGGGGCTCCTCGTTGGTGCGCTCCGAACCGCTGCAGTCTTGATGATGGCTCCTCCCGGCGCAAAATGGCAATCCTTGGAAAGCTGGTCAGAGCGAATATTATTGGGTCTAGGAATCGCCGGGCTTATCCTTTTTGGCCTATTCCCGCAATGGATTCAGGTCATTCTTGCCAACCTGCCGGCCGTGTTCGAACGGCTCGGCAAATAGCCTGCATGCTATAATCAACCTGCCCGTTAAAATCCCCCTTCGTGTGGAGAATTTCGAATGGAACCGGAACAAATCAAAAAAAGGCTGGAATGGCTGGACGAAGAACGGCGCAAGGACAAGGCAACCATTGCGGCGTTGCAGGAGCGTCTTGCCAGCCTGGAAGGCAACTTGACGGTCAACAAGGACCAGATCAAGCAGTTGGATACCAAGGTGTCGAAATTTTCCACCGTAAAAGCCAGGTTTGATCAATTTGACAGTATCCTTGCACAGCAGCGTACAGACCTATCCAAGCTGGTTGAGGAATCAGAAAAGAACCTGGAAAAAGCCGGCAAGGATGCTGAAACTCGACGACACCTTGAGGTTGAAAACCTAAATAAAACCATCTCCGACATGCGGAAAAGCCTGGACTCGATCACCGAGCTCCGGAAGCAGGTGCAATCCATTTCCGATGCGGAGACCCGCTTCAACCGCGCCATCTCGGATTTGGAACGAAAGCTCGAGGATGTCACCCGCCTCGCAGACGAGGTCCGGCATACCGGTAAAATCCTCGAGGAGAACCGCAAGCAGGATGTCAAACGAGTATCGGACATGCAAGGCGAGGTTGCATCGATAAGAAAACGTGTCGAGGAACAACGGGAAAAGAACGAAGTCAATTCCGATACCATCAAGCATCTCGATTCGAGAATCAACGAATTGATGGCTACCGAGTCCGAGCGGAAACAGTCTCAGCGTACCTTTATCGAGCAGCAATCCCTCACCCAAGTGGAACGGGACCGGGCTTGGAAGGAGATGAAAGAACGCTACGAGGTCTTTAACAAGCAAGCGGTAGGCCTGGAAAATACACTCCAGAACATCGATGAGATGAACCGCGCTGTGAAGAAATCCAAGGACACCTTCGACGAGCTCAACTCTCGAATCGAGCGACGCATCAATGAGGTCACCGAAATGCAGCGCCTTTCCGAGGATCGGATGAGGCAGGAATGGGTCACCTTCAAAGCAGATGACCAGAAACGCTGGACAAATTACACTCTCTCTCACGATGAAACTTACCGGGAGATTCGTTCCGACATGGAAAAAATGTCCAAACAGTTGACAACTTTGGATGATTCCACGCAGAATTTAGCTGACTTGCTTCAGCAGACCACCGAGGCTACAGAAAAATCCCTCCAGGATCTGATGAACTGGTCTCACGAGCTTCTATCCAATTTTGAACGAGTGATGGGACACACGAGGGCAAAAAAGTAAACGAGAGGGGCGGCCGGCAGGCCGTCTCTTCATGGTGAAACCTATGCGAGTTATTGGCACCGCTGGTCATGTCGACCACGGAAAATCGACACTCATCGCGGCTCTCACGGGAACACATCCTGACCGGCTCAAAGAAGAGCGCGAGCGGGAAATGACCATTGACCTCGGCTTTGGCTGGTTGACCCTGCCTGGCGGAGAAGAGGTTGGGATTGTCGACGTACCCGGTCATCGCGATTTCATCGAGAACATGCTGTCTGGCATCGGAGGAATTGATGCGGCGTTGCTGGTCATTGCAGCAGACGAAGGCGTCATGCCGCAAACGCGAGAGCATTTGGCCATCCTCGACCTTCTCCAGATCCAGCAGGGAGTTCTCGTACTCACCAAGGCGGACCTCGCTCCTGATGGTGGCTGGCTCGATCTTGTCGAGAGTGATGTCCGTGATGCTCTAAAGGGGACTACATTGCAAGATGCTCCATGTGTGCGTGTCTCTGCAAAAACGAGAATGGGTTTGGATGAACTCTTATCAACTCTTGGGGAAGTACTCCGCACAACCACCCCCCGACCTGACCTGGGACGGCCACGGCTGCCGATCGACCGTGTCTTCAGCATCGCCGGCTACGGGACGGTAGCCACCGGCACTTTGTCCGATGGAAAATTTTCGTTGGGTGACGAAGTGGAGATCCTGCCCTCCGGTAAGAAGGGCCGCATCCGTGGACTGCAAACTCACAAAAAGAAGGAAGACTCTGCCCTGCCTGGCTCCCGTACAGCGGTCAACATCTCCGGACTTGCTATTGATGAAATCGCGCGCGGCGAAGTGGTAGTCACACCAGGACACTACGTGGCTACACGACGATTTGATGGTCATTACCGTCATTTACCCGACGCAACCAGTCCTTTGAAGCACGGAACCGAAGTCAAGCTTTTTGCAACCACAACGGAAACGATCGCCTCGCTGAGGCTGCTTGACGCTGAGACACTTAACCCAGGTGACATAGGTTGGATCCAGCTTGAACTGCGCGAGCCAATCGTAGTCGTGCGGGGCGATCGTTACATCCTGCGCCGCCCCTCCCCCTCGGAGACGATCGGCGGTGGAATCGTCCTGGACCCGCATCCGAAAAGCCGCCACAAACGGTTCGACGAGGCAATTTTAAAGCGCTTCGAATCAATGCTCACCGGCTCCCCAGCGGACGTATTACTTCAAGCCAGCCTTGCCCTCGGCCCCGCTCCCACAAGAGATGTCGTCGCCCGCTCCGGATTGGATACCGAAACTGCCTCGCAAGCCCTATCAGAATTAGCAAGCGAAGGCCGCCTCATCCCACTCGAAAAAAGTGATTTCTCTCCCTCAAGTGATGTATGGGTCCTGGAAGTGTCTGTCTGGCAATCGCAACTGTCTAAAATCGAGGAATTGCTTAGGAGCTACCACAACCAATTTCCATTAAGACGAGGCATGCCTCGCGAAGAATTGAAGAGCAGGCTGCAAACCAGCTCCCGGTTGTTCAACCTGTTCATAAAAAAAATGGTTTCCGGAAACAAGCTTGTCGAAGGAGGGACGTGGATCGCCTTGCCGGAACATGAGATTAAATTCGATGCCAGGCAGCAGGCCTCTGCGAAAAAACTAATGGACCAATGCGCAGCGAATCCTTTCTCACCACCCACCATTAAGGAGATGCATGCTGTGGCCGGCGAGGAGGTGGTTACCGCCTTGATAGACATGGGCGACCTGGTCCAGGTTTCACCTGAAGTGGCTTTCAGGAAATCGGATTATGAATTACTGGTAAGGAAAATAAGCAATCATATCGAACAACACGGGCAAATTTCTGTGGCTGAAGCTCGTGACTTGTTCAATACCAGTCGGAAATACATCCTGCCCTTGATGGAGCACCTTGATTCAAGCGGCATGACCATGCGCGACGGGGACTTTCGGCGGCTGAAAAAGTAATCCATTTTTGATAGAATAACCCTATCAAAACAGTTTATTGTTATTCATCAACGAAAGGATATTCCATGTGCGGACGATTTACCTTAACCGTTGATCCCGCTGACCTGCAGGATGCCTTCCCTCAGTTCACTTTCCCGGAGAAATACGCGCCCCGCTTCAATATCTCTCCAACCCAGCCGATACTCGCCATCCCCAATGACGGGAAAAATTCCGCCGATTTTTTTGTTTGGGGGTTGATTCCCTCCTGGGCAAAAGACCCCTCCATCGGCACCAAATTGATCAATGCTCGCTCAGAGACGCTCGCTGAAAAGCCGTCCTTTCGAGGAGGATTCAAATATCACCGCTGCCTGATCCTGGCGGATGGCTTCTACGAGTGGAAATCCCAACCCGGGACAAAGACAAAGATCCCGCATTTTATTCGCCTGAAGAGCGGAAAGCCATTCGCCTTTGCAGGTTTATGGGACACCTGGCAAAGTCCCGATGGAGGTGCGGTGAAATCTGCCACCATCATCACAACAGCACCCAACAGCATGATGGCTCCCATCCACAACCGCATGCCAGTTATAATACCCCCCAACGCCTTCGCTCAATGGCTTGACCCGGCAGCCCGCACAGCCGATAGTCTGCAACATCTCCTGGTTTCTTACCCCGCAGATGAACTGATTGCCCATCCTGTTTCCACGCTGGTGAACAGCCCGGCAAACGACCGCAAAGAGTGTGTCGCCCCTGTCAATGACCTTTAAACGCGCACTTGCCAACCGATATCCTGCGCTATCATCACGCGATTTCCTGATCTTCTGGGTCGGGCAGTTTGTGTCATTAATCGGCACATGGATGCAGAGCACCACCCTGCCCTACCTCGCCTACAGGTTGACCGGCTCGCCTTTCGACTTGGGATTAATTGGGTTCGCAGCGACTCTGCCCACACTTCTTCTTGCGCTGCCTGCCGGCGTATTGATCGAACGTCTGGATAAGCGCAAGACGGTGATCGTAATGCAGACCGTGATGATGCTGCAGGCCTTTACGCTGGCCTTCCTAACGCTGTCCGGACAAATCCAGATGTGGCAGATTATCGTCCTGGCTTTCATCCTCGGCGCTGCGAATGCGATCGAGATCACCGCCCGGCAAGCCATGCTCGTTGAAATGGTTGGCAAGCCTGCTCTGCCCAACGCCATTGCCCTGCAAGCGACCATCTTCAATGCCGCACGGGTGCTGGGACCATTGCTCTTCGCCCCGTTTTTGGTGGCCTTCCAGGGGGGCGGCGAAGGATGGGCTTTCTTTTTAAACGGACTGAGCTTTCTTGTTGTGATCATCAGTCTGTTCTTCGTGAAAACCCCTTTCAAGACGGACCAGCCTGTAATCACCGGCGAATCGCGCAGTTTTTTGGGAGAATTCAAAGACGGGCAACGATATATACTTCAGAATTCTGTTATTGCGCTGATCATACTGTTGGCTGCTTTGCTGGGCTTCTTCGGGTTCCCCTTCGGGCAGCAGATCCCCGCCTTCGCGAGTGAAGTCCTTTATGTAACCGGTCAGACGGATACCGACGTTGCCACACGAACCAGCGCGATGTACATGATGCAGGGTATTGGCGCGTTAGCCGCTGCTTTTTTCCTGGCCACTTTCAGTGGGATCAAGCGCAGAGGCTTGTTGATGACCATCGGGCAATTTGCCTTCATTCTGGCGTTGATTGGGCTCTCAATGGTGAACAATGTCCCCCCAGCTCTCATCCTTATGCTGGTTCTCGGTTGGGGCATGGTGACCCAGCTCAACTTGATGAACGTGCTCATCCAGGTCAATGTCCCCAACGAGCTGCGGGGACGGGTATTCAGTTCGTATTTATGGGCATTACAAGGCGTGGCGCCTTTTGGCAGCTTGTTCATCGGTTGGATGGCTCAAAACTGGGGCATTTCGACCACGGCGCTGGTCTGCGGCTTGATCTGCCTAGTCACGGCTGGTGCGGTCCATATTTCTAATCCCTCATTAAGGAAATTGACGGTATAACGTAGGGGGGCGTTCTTGACGCCTGTAAAGTCTGCATGTTATGATAATTCTCCAATAGGCGAAAATGGAAAACAAATCACCCGAAGAAATTAACCGGCCTGTCCAGGGGGAAGGGACGGAGTCGCAGCAGGTTCCCGAAACACAGACCAATCTCATCTCTCGCTGGGTTGAAACCCTTACCAATATAGGCCTGGGCGAGACGATGCTTCGAATCGGCACGACTGTCATCTTTATTGTGCTGGTGCTTGCTGTTGTGTGGCTCTTGCGAACTTTTTATTCCGACAGGCTCATGACCAATGAGCCGGATAATGCGCTCGCCGCTGAATCGATTCCCACCCCCGCCGTCTCCCTTGTGGACATTCCACAAGCCCCGCTCGTTTCCCTTGTGGGCATCCGACGTGAAGCGAACATGCACACCATCATCCCAGACCGGCCACGGCAGGAAATCATTGAATATGAAGTCCAGCCCGGCGATACGGTGATCGGTATCGGAGAGAAATTCGGTCTCGACCCGAGGACAATTCTGTGGGGGAACTATTTCAAACTCCTGGATGACCCGCACAACTTGCGACCGGGACAGAAACTGAACATCCTGCCTCTGGATGGGACCTATTACGAGTGGCAGCCCGGCGACGGATTGAACGGCGTAGCAGAGTTTTTCGGTGTCAAACCTGAGGACATCATCGATTTCCCGGCCAACGACCTGACGCTCGAATCTGTAGGCGACTTTGCCAACCCCAACATCAAGTCAGGCACCTGGCTGGTCATTCCCGGCGGTGAGCGCCAGTTCGTCTCATGGAGCGCCCCGATCGGAGTGACGCGCACCAATCCGGGCATCGCCCGCGTTCTGGGCGCGGGCGCCTGCGGCAAGATCACCGATGGCGCAGTAGGCTACGGTTCCTTTATCTGGCCCACTGCAAGCCATTACCTCTCGGGTTTCGATTACAATCCGTCGGCCAACCATCGCGGCATCGATATTGCCGGCGACACCGGCGACCCGCTATATGCCACCGACGCGGGTGTCATCGTCTACTCAGGCTGGAATGACTACGGCTACGGTTACATGGTGATGGTCGACCACGGCAACGGCTGGCAGTCGTTGTACGCTCACATGAGCGCCATCGCAGTCGTGTGTGGCGAGAGTGTGGGTCAGGGCGCGGTGATTGGCTCCCTGGGAAACACGGGCAACTCCTCGGGCTCGCACCTGCACTTCGAGCTTATGAACACCAGCGCCGGCAAGGTCAATCCATGGGATTTCCTCCCGCCACCGTAGATTGGACATGAGATAAGTAGATTATAGAGATCAGATACCAGTTTCATGCTACTGGTATCTGATTTTTTTTATTTTTTTATTGTTAGATCTCTATTGGGGTTAATTCCTGCTGAACAGTGTACAACCGCTTGTACAACCCATTGCGCTTGATCAACTCGTTATGCGTACCCATTTCGAGAATGGATTTCTCGTCCAGAACCACGATCTTATCCGCATTGCGCACGGTGGACAGGCGGTGCGCGATGACAATTGTTGTGCGCCCCTTCATCAGCCGCTCGATGGCCTGCTGGATGAGCATCTCCATCTCGGTGTCCACGGAGGAGGTGGCCTCATCAAGGATCAGGATGGGTGCGTCCTTCAGGATGGCGCGCGCGATGGACAGGCGCTGCTTCTGTCCTCCGGAGAGCTTGACACCGCGCTCGCCAATCAGGGTATCGTAACCATTCGGTAACTCGGAAATGAACTCGTTTGCGTTGGCGGCCATCGCAGCAGCTTCGATTTCAGCTTCGCTGGCATCGGGGCGGCCAAACAATAAGTTCTCGCGTACCGTCCCATAGAACAGAAACACGTCCTGCAGGACGAGGCTGATCTGCCCACGCAGGCTGTCGAGGGTGTACTCCTGCAGGGCGCGACCGTCGAGGCGTATGCTGCCCGAGGTCACATCGTAGAAGCGTGGGATCAGGCTGACCAGCGTGGATTTGCCTACCCCCGTCGGGCCTACCAGCGCCAGCACTGATTGAGCGGGGATCTCCAACGCGATGTCCTCCAGTACCAGCACGCCAGGGATGTATTCGAAGTTGACGTGGTCGAAGACGATGGTCCCCTCTGCCCTGCCCCTCACAGATTCCGCACCGCGCAGGTTCTGGGGCTCCTGCGGCTCAGCCAGCAAGCCCGATAGCCGGTCCGCACCCGCCAGGGATGACTGCACCGCCTCCCAAGCGCCGCTCAAATTGCGGACAGGGGCGTAGAAACTCTCAAGGTAAAGGAAAAACGCCACCAGAATCGAAACGGGCATCGTCCCTTGCAAGGCGAGCATCCCGCCGAAGAAGATGACAATCAACATGCCCAGTGAGGACGTGAAATCCACGAAGGGTTGGAAGATGGCCATCAGGCGCAGCGCCTTGAGCAGGGATGTGCGATAGTTATCGATACGGTTGTAGACCCGCTGGGATTCCTCCACTTCTCGGGTGAAGGATTTGATCTCGCGGATGCCAGCCAGGTTGTCATTGAGCAGCGCGTTCAAGTCGCCGAGCTGCTGCTGCCGGTTGCGAAAGGCTGGGCGCACATATTTGGCATACACCCTCAGGGAAGCAATGACCAGCGGGATGGGGATCAGGCTGAGCAGCGCCAGCTGCCAGTTCAGGGTGAACAGTACGGCCGTCACCGCAATGAGCGTCACCGCATTGACTACCACGTCCGGCAGGGCATGGGCGATAAATTGCTCAAACAGGTCGGTATCGTTGACTACGTTGGACATCAACTGCCCCACTTGCTTGTCCTCGTAGAAGCGCAGGGACAACCGCTGCATGTGGTCATAGATGTACTTGCGGACATCCGCCACCACGCCCCAGCCGGCAACGTGCGCCTCGTAGGAACGGAAAAATTGAAGTCCCGCTCGCGCGATAAACACAAAAAGCACGATCACAGACAGGCGGGTCACGTAAGGCATATCCGCCATGGACGCGCCCGGTGCGGTAATCGTGTCCACTAGCAGTTTGATCGCCCAGGGAATTAGCAGCGAAAGCCCGACCAAGCCCAGCATGCTGAGGGTGGTAACGATGAGCGCGAATTTATATCGTTTTGCGTAGTTGAAGATCAGTTGGAACGGTTTCACAGAGTCATTCTAATCCCATCCGGTCCGACTTCCCATTGGTCATTCGTCCTTATTCGGGAGGGCAGAAAATCACTCTTGCGACTTGAAAAAACCCCCCACCTGGACTATAATCCTGCCCGCGCGGGCGCGTAGCTCAGTTGGTTAGAGTGCTTGTATCACACACAAGAGGTCGGGGGTTCGAGTCCCTCCGCGCCCACCAGAACTTCCCCAGTTCACCGACCTGCACGCCGCGGGTCGGTGAAGACTTTAATGGCACACAACTGCCCCCATTGAGGGGATGAGAAGGTCAAGCCTTCGAGTCCCTCCGCGCCCACAGAACCTCCCCAGTTCACTGACCTGCACGCCGCACGAAGTCCCCGGAGCAAAGCGAACGGGGAGGTCGGTTTTTTTATTCACTTCCTTATCAAGTTACAGACATTGACACGCGCAAGTGCTAAAATAGTGATGAATAGTCATTTACAAATTAATTACAGGAGTGTCCTTATGATACGAGAAGATGATGTACGTGATGTGTTGAACCAGGCGGCGGTGGATATCTCGCAATTGCAGAGCAATCCGCGCGCCTGGCTGGCCTGGATGGTGTACTTGCTTGCCAAGCTTGAAGAAAAAGCCAGCAATGAGAATCCCGCCAGCAGGCAGACTTATGTGGAAATGCTCTCCGCCCTGCAGGACGCTATTCGCAACCGCCAGCGCACCGGTGGCTGGAATTAAACCACCAGCCCAACTCATGCATGAACGAATTGAATCCGGCCAAACTCCACGTCACTTTTAAGGAGGGCGTATTCGCGCGGGAGCTGACCCTGCCGCGGCGATACACGCTCACCCATTCCGACAGCACTGGAGATATGTACCTTTCCATTGGTTTAGATTACGACCTGAAACAAATCTCAGGGTTTTATACCCGGTTGATGCGCGACGAAGTCCTTGCGGAATTGATAAACAACCACCAGGGGGTGTCCCTTAATGTGTATTGCCACGTCAGTGGGGGTCTGGTTTTTGGGTTCGCGGGTTGGCGCAATGACATTTTTCATTATCACATGCGCATGGTCCTTGAGGCGCTTCGTTATGGAGAACGCGACATCATCTCCACCCACCCTGAGCTGGACGAGGCAAAAATCCGGGTGCACTTCAAATCCAATCACACCAAATACAATAAGGTGGAGAATTGGGGCTTATTTAAATCCTATTCATAAAAATGTAAAGAGCGAGCAATAAAAAAGGATATTTTTAATTGAAAACTTTTCTCAAATGGCTGCTTGCCGTATTTCTGGGTCTGCTCGGTCTGACGCTGCTCTTGGTGTTCACCAGCTGGGTCGTATTCCGCATTTCCGACCAAACCAATGGCTCTGTCATCTCTTCAGGCGAAGAACGCCGCTATCTGCTCCATGTGCCTGAGAACTACGATCCGTCCACTCCTGTACCGCTGGTCATCAGCCTGCACGGATTCGCACAGTGGCCGGCCCACCAGAGTCAGCTCACCGGCTGGACGGAGCTGGCTGACGAAGCCGGGTTCATTGTCGTGCACCCAGGGGGTCTTGGCTTCCCCAAACGTTGGCAGACGGGACTTCAGGATAGCGGCACCTCCTCCCCGGATGTGGCCTTCATATCTGATTTGATCGACCAGCTGGAAAGTGACTATGACATTGACCCAAACCGAATCTATGTGAATGGGTTATCCAATGGCGGCGGGATGTCAGCGCTGCTGGCGTGCGAACTATCGGACCGGGTGGCTGCGATGGGCGGCGTGGCAGGGGCTTATTCGTTTTCCTGGAAGGACTGCCCCTCTGCGCGACCGATTCCAGCCATCCTCTTCCATGGAACTGAGGACCCAATCGTCCCCTATCAGGGTGGAGCGGCAGGCGACGGGCGCTTTGATCTACCAGCTGTCCCTTCCTGGGTCGAAGGGCTGGCTCAGCACAATGGGTGTGAGACTTCACCGGTCGAAATCCCCGCCAAGGGTGAGGTCAGCGGTGTTCAATATGAAAACTGTCCGAAAAATGCCGAAGTAATCTTCTACACGATTGACGGCGGCGGGCATTCCTGGCCGGGCGGCGGGTATCTGCCAAAATGGCTTGTGGGACACACGACGCAGGACATTGACGCGACTCAGGTCATGTGGGAATTCTTCCAGAGTCATCCGCGGGATCAGGAATAGGTTGGATTATCCAAGGGAGAAAACATGATGAACAAAAAACTTGTCCCCCGACTGATGGTTGTACTGGTTTTCATTATGTTGGCAGGTTGCGCCTCCCAGCAGGCAATCCTAACAGGAGAGAGCCGAGATGCAGTGCTGGCTTACAGCGAGGCAAAAACGGACAATCTGCTGGCTGGAATGAACGCCAACGATTATGCGGTGTTTTCGAAGGATTTCGATCAACAAATGCTCAGTGCCATGAATCAAACCCAGTTTGAGTCCTTCAAAAATGACAGAGACTCTAAGCTAGGTGCCTACGTTTCACGGCAAGTGAACAGCGTGGTCAACCAGGGCGAATTCATCTCAGTGGTCTATGACACAGTCTTCGAAAAAGACGACAATGTCACCATGCGGATTGTATTTCGTGCCGCTGAGCCGCATCAGATCAGCGGCTTATGGTTCAACAAGTAGATTAATCCCCAATAGACAGATAAACACGGTCACCAATCCAGATGTATTAAGGATTGGTGACCTTTTATTTCTCAAGTTGATTTTTCTATGACTATGGTTCGCTGACTTCCATCCAATCGACTCCGGTCTCAATTGGGAAAATATCAAGTGAGGATATGTTGAACCCAACAGCGCCTTCACTGAATCTGTAGGTATTGTCTTTGATCGATTTTATTTCCGTACCATTGATGTACATCGTAATGGTGTTACCTTGGCAGGTCATGCCGTAATCATTGACCTCCTTGCCCATTTTAAGAAGCTTGGTTCCACCGCTGCCGAGTGTATTAAAACCATCGTCATTGTGCGCATACAAATACCAAAGCCCACCACTTTCCACGCTGAATTCATACCATTTAATCCAATAATTTCTCCACAATCAACTTATAATCGATGAAATTCTGAATACTATTCACGAGGCCACCATGAAACTCTTCGTTCCAGGTCGCATCTGTCTGCTGGGTGAGCATTCCGACTGGGCGGGCGGCTACCGCCGCATCAACGCCGATATCGAAAAAGGTTACAGCCTGATCACCGGCACCGATCAGGGCATCCATGCCGAGGTTTCCGCGCATCCCACATCCCTGGTGCTTACCTCTGCCACGCCTGATGGTGAAATCCATGGACCTTATGAAATCCCGATGGAACCGAAAAGGCTGATGGAGGAAGCGCAGAAAGGCGGCTTCTGGAGTTACATCGCAGGTGTAGCTTACCAGGCGTTGACACACTACCACGTCCGCGGGCTGGTCATCGATAACTATTTAACCGACCTCCCCATAAAAAAGGGCCTTTCCTCCTCCGCAGCCATCTGTGTTCTGGCGGCGCGCGCCTTCAACCGTGTTTACGACCTCAAGTTGACAGTCCGCGGTGAAATGGAAATGGCCTACCAGGGTGAGATCACCACACCATCGCGCTGCGGGCGCCTCGACCAAGGCTGCGCCTTCGGCAACCGTCCGGTGCTGATGACCTTCGACGGCGACCGACTTGAGACAGAAGAACTTCACGTCAACGAATCGCTTTACTTCGTATTGGTGGACCTTCAAGCGAAGAAGGACACCATGGAAATTCTAAACCGGTTGAACCGCTGTTATCCCTTCGCCAAGAACGACATGGAACGCGGTGTTCAGGAACTGCTCGGACCGATCAACAAACGCATTGTCCAACAGGCCATGGATGCACTACAACGGGTCGACGGCCAGCGGCTCGGGGAGCTGATGTCTGAGGCGCAGGGTTTCTTCGACCATTACGCCATGCCGGTTTGCCCTGAAGAATTATCCTCTCCCGTGCTTCATAAGCTCCTTGATTACGGACCGCTCAAGCCTCACGTATGGGGAGGCAAGGGAGTCGGGTCTCAGGGTGATGGCACCGCTCAATTCATCTGCCGTTCCGAATCCGACCAGCAGGCGGTGATCGAGATCCTTCAGCGCGATCTGGGTATGCCCGGTTACAAGATGACCATCACTCCGCAGCAGAAGGTGCGCAAGGCTGTCATCCCTGCGGCAGGATTTGGCACACGTTTGTTCCCTGCCAGCAAAGCCACCAAGAAGGAACTCTTCCCGATCGTGGATCGTGATGGGATTGCCAAACCTGCCATTCTGCTGATCGTCGAAGAAGCGCTCGATGCCGGCATCGAAGAGGTGATCATCATCGTGCAGGAAGCGGACCTGGACGAGTTCAACTCTTTCTTCAATGGGCAGATCACCATCGAGAATTACAACAAGCTGCCTCGCCAATTCCAGGAGTATTCGCGCCGCATCCTTGATATGGGACGCCGCATTAAGTTTGTTGTCCAAACCACGCAGGAAGGATTTGGGCATGCCGTGTATTCAGCCTTTGAAGAAGTCGGGAACGAACCCTTCCTGCTGATGTTGGGCGACCACATTTACCGTTCCACCGGGGAGAGTTCGTGCGCCCGTCAGTTGATGGATGCCTACCAGAAACACGGCACGAGCATCCTCGGCCTGCGCCTGACTCCCGAGGAGCAGATCGGCAACTTCGGCACGGTGACAGGTGTATGGGTGAAAGATGAGTCCGTACTCAACGTGACTGAATTTTCTGAAAAGCCAAATCTCGACTATGCCCGTACCAATCTGCGGGTTCCCGGCCTGGTTGACAAAGATTACCTCACCGTATTCGGTCAATACATCATCAAACCCATACTTTTCGAATTTCTGCGAGAACACATCGAGAATAATGTAAGGGAACGAGGTGAGTTTCAACTCACCTCCGCCCTCGACCGGCTGCGCCAGGAAGACGGTTTCCTTGGTCTTATGATCGAAGGCAAACGTTACGACATTGGTCTTCCGGATTATTATTTGGAGACACTTAATTCATTCAGGCAGCCATAATGGAATGACTCTCGATCGGTGAGTGGGTTAATCTTGATTTTCCAGCTTGAATTTTGTCCCGAAGTGTGCTATTTTTAGCCTAAGAATTTTTCAGTTATCCGATTTCAGGAGCGATCACAAACGTCAAACCATATGCATTCCATAAGAATACACCACAGGCGGTGGACGTTATAAGAATGAGCATGCTGCGTGCATTCATCGCCATTGAACTCCCCGTTGGACTCCAAAAAGCGATATCCCAGGTCGTCGAACGCCTGCAGTTTCCAGCAGGCAAATCAGCCGTGCGCTGGGTCACAGTCTCAAACATTCACCTCACTCTCAAATTTCTGGGCGAAGTCGCCCCCACCAGCCTCGGCGTGATCGAGGAGTCGCTGAAAACCGAAACGGCACTACACCCGGATTTCAGGATGGAGGCGGGAGGACTGGGAGCGTTTCCCAACATCAAGCGTCCACGTGTGATCTGGCTGGGTGTGAACGCTCCAACCGAACTGACTTCGCTGCAGCGAGGAATCGAACTCGGCGACCGCCAAGTTGGGATATGCTTCCGAGCCGCGTCCCTTCTCTCCACATTTGACCTTGGGACGCGTGCGGGATAACGCCTCGTCACCCGAACTCTCCGCTCTCGCATCCAAACTCAATGAAGTGAGATTCGAATCTCCCGGCTCATTCGAAGTGGATGCAGTCCACCTTTTCAAAAGCGACCTGCTCCCCGGTGGGTCTGTATATACCCGATTATTATCAGCATCATTACATAAACTTACAGATAAGGAATAAACTTGGACCCTCTCAAACTAGCACATACCATTGTGGATGCCCTTGAAGAAAAGAAGGGTGAAAAAATCATCCTGCTCGACATTCAGAAAGTAGCTTCCTTTACGGACTATTTCGTCATCTGTACCGGCACCAGCGATCGAATGCTGGACGCGCTTGCCAAAGGTGTCGAGGAAAAGGTCCGCACGGAGCACCACAAAAAGGGACGCAAGGAAGGAGCCGGTGTCGCCGGGTGGGAGGTGATCGACTTCGGCTCGGTTATCGTTCACCTGTTTGCGCCAGAACAGCGCAATTATTATAAACTTGAGGAATTATGGAACGAAGGGAAGGTCTTGCTCAGATTGCAGTAAGCTCCAGAAATACCCTTTCTGTTTACACTGGACAATAAAAATCCCGCAGAATTCTCTGCGGGATTTTTTTCTCTAACCTTCAAACACCCATTTATCAATTTCGCGCGACCAGCTCAGAATCTCCTCTTTTTTGAACCACAACGCTGATTCCTTTTCGCCGTTTTCTGGAGTATCGGACGCATGGGTGATGTTCCGCCCCACCTCGAGCGCAAAATCATGTCGAACAGTACCAGGCGCAGCCTCCCATGGACGGGTAGCGCCCATCGTCTGGCGAATGGCTGCCACAGCGTTGGGGCCTTCCCACACCATGGCCATCACGGGAGCGGCGGTAATATAGTCCAACAAACCCTCATAAAAAGGTTTGCCCTTATGAATGGCGTAATGCTCCTCTGCCAGTGACCGGCTGACAGCCACGAACTTGGCTGCAACCAGCCTGAGCCCGCGGCGTTCCAGCCGGGCAATTATTTCGCCGATCAATCCACGCTGCACGCCGTCGGGTTTAACCAGTACCAGTGATTTTTCCACGTAAGCCTCCAAATGCTTCGAAGTTATCAGAGCGGGATTTTACCACACTGCTCTTATTGAAAATTTTTCTCATAAAAAGAGGAGCGACGAAATGGCCGCCCCTCTTTCGGGTATCTTCGCTGCATCGGCTGCAATTATCGCAGCAATTCCTCTGCCTTGGTGTAGGCATCCAATGCATCCTGTAGACGATTTGCGCGCATGTAAGCATCGCCAAGCGTTTGCCAGAGGACCACGTCCACCGGATGGCTGTACTGGGCTTCGCGCAAATCGAATATGACCTCATCGAGCATCTTTCCCTTTTTGATCAATTTCTTGTAACCCTGTGCGGCTTCGATCAGATTACCCCGCTGCAGTTCCAGTTTTGAGTTTTCATAAAGCGCAATATCTTTTTCAGCGGATTGAACTTTAACAGGTTTCTCGGGCACAGGCTCCATGAGTATCGCACCGACTTTGTCCATGATCACTGAATCAGCTTGATGAGCAGTTACAACAACTGGAACATCTTGAACTGGAACATCTTGGGCAGCTTCAATTTCTGGTATTACAGGGATGTCCTCATAAACGGGTATGACAGGGACGTCTTCATAAATGGGCATGACAGGGACTTCCTCAACAACAGGCGGTTCTTCAGGTTTCCATTCTGTTTTCACAGGTTCCATGATCACCGGCTGTTCAACGACCTCTACTTTGAGCCAGTCAGGCAATTCTTCTGTGGGCAATTCGGCAGGTTCCTCTTCCTTGAGCCAGTCTGGCAGTTCCTCTGTTGCATAGGGTGCCGGCTGAACCGGCTGGGCAGGCTCCGCGGTGACCGGTTCATCTGTATTCAATTGTTGCAACCATTCCGCAACTTCATCTGCAGAAGCGGCACCCACCATGGTGGCGCCCGCGGCCATCCCTAAATCCACCGGTTTCTCCTCGAAGATGGATTCCGTTGACGAAGGTGTGAAGAGATTTTCCTCAATGGGTTGTTCACCAATCTTGGAATCTTCAATCGACTCATCGTTTCCGATGGTCTGTAACCAGGCAAGGTCCTCACCCGTTACGACTACCGGTCCTACCGGAACTTGGGCAGGTTGTTCAATGATTTGAGGCGAATCCGCCTCCATTTGCGTTGCCCACGCAGGCGCATTTTCCGCCCGGTCTTCAGGTTTGGTCAACAATTCCTCGGGTTTTGCACCCTGTTTGGCAGCCAATGACTCAAGCCATGAAAAGGCATCATCATCGGACATGGCTTCGGCAGGTGTAACAACGCTACTTTCCACTGGCGGAGCAGCAAATGTGTCCATTTCACCTACAGGTACACCTGTTTCTTCAGGAGTCTTATCATCAAATAATGCATCTGCAGCAATGGCAGCACCGCCTAATCCAATTCCTGGTTCTTCAGGTTTCTCACTTTCACTGAGTTGGCTTAGCCAGTCAGGCGCCTCTACCGGGCGGTCTTCCGGTTTGGTCAGCAGCTCCTCGGGTTTCGCACCCTGTTTCGCAGCCAATGCTTCAAGCCAGGCGAAAGCATCGTCGTCGGAAACAGGCAATCCTGTATCCGCTGTTGCAGTAGATTGAGGGGCAGGTATTTCTACGGCAGGTTCAACAGCCGGCACTTCTTCGATAAATTGAGAAACGGGCATTTCCACAGCTGGTGTTTCAACAACAAATTCATCGCTGGCATTCTTGAGCCAATCGGGCAACTCCGAATCCGAACCCCCGGGGAGAGTCTGATCTGAAGCGTCAACAGCGGCCAATCCAACAGCTGCACCAGTCAGCCAATCCGGCAGTTCTTCTGCAGGTTGAGCAGCCGGCGGGAGGTTCACCTCCGTTGTATCTGCAGCCTGACTCTGAAGGTCGGTCAACCAATCGGTCGACGGTGCGGATGGTTGTCCAACCGGCGGGTAGTTAACCGCGGTGGCGCCCGCTGATTGACCACCAAGTTCTGACAACCAATCCGGAGTCTCCTCAACAGGCTGGGCGGGGATTTCCTCAGCAGGTTGTTCTTCCTTTTGGCCTAGTGCCACTGCCGCTCCGACGGCTGCCCCCACCCCGAGAATCTCATCCAACATCGACGCATCATCACCGGTTGGAAGCGGACTTGGCGCTTCCACTGCGGGAGTTCCAAGGCTTTCCAGCCAATTCATATCCTCGCTGGAAATTTCAATCGAGGCAGGCTCAGCAGCAGGTATCTCCAATGCTCCTGGAGGTGCCATGCTCATCAACCAATCCGGCACTTGACCGGAGGAGATATCTCCGGCAGCAGGCGGAATTTCAACAGCCTCCGGAGCGGCGGTCTGACCGGCAGAAGCACGATCAGCGGCCTCAACAGCAGCAGCGGTTGTCGCAGCCCAACCTGCAGTCTTCATCCACTCAGGAATATTCTCTTCGCTGGTTGGTTCGGCTTCGGCAGCTTCAGCTGGCGCCGCTTCCTTGCCTGATAACCACTCGGGTGGAGCTTCTTCCTTTTTAGCTTCCAATCCAAACTTGGAAGGCGCCCAGGCATCTGCTTGATAGGCCAGTTTCTCGATCGAAACCGCTGCATCTGCCACTTCGGCAGAGTTGAAAATGCTCGGGGCGGCAAAGGCAGCATAAGGGTCGAGCGCGTTCACGCGATGGCGGTACACCTGAGTCGCATCCGATCGCGATGTGCCCGGCAGGATTTCAATAAGAATCCGATTGGCATCCAGGCAATAGGGATATTTCTTGAGCAAGCTGGTACAGATTTCGGTCGATTCCACCTTTTGTCCCGCGCGGAAGTAAACTCGCGCCAGGAGAACCAAAAGGTCCATCCGTTGAGGTTCTTCAGCCAGGACCGACTTGATCTCGGAAACCGCTTGTTGGAACTGGTCTCCCCGGGCATACATTTGAGCCAATGCCCCTCGGGTCAGTCGGATCTTGGGCGGTTCCATCCCGTCTCGCCGGCTGTACAAACGGCGCAGTTCACCTTGAATGGCAGGGTTGGACGATTGGGTTTCAAAAGCTCTTTCCATGTGCCAGATGGCGGCATCAAGGTTCTTTTGATCGTCGTAGATAATACTCATACCCAAATTGGCGATGAAGTCTTCCGGTACCGCCAGGAGGAGGCGGTTAAAGACATCCGCAGCTTCGTTAAATCGTTGCAGCTCGAGATAGGCTTTTCCGAGCAATCGGTAGGAATCCAGGCATTTTGGGAAGGTTTTCAGGATGTGCTGGCAGTGTGCCACGGCTTCAAGGGTTTGACCCTGATCGATCAATCCCTCGATTTCGCGGTTGTAGGCTCGTAAAGGTATTTTGGCCATTCAAACACTCCTCGTGTGTGGTCCACACGCCTTGGCGGTGATGCGAACTGCGGTGATTCAGTTAATTATAACGATATTTCGCACACCTGTTTCACCAATTCCGACCTAATACTTTTGTAAGAATAATCATCCCTGGTCAGTTGTAAAAAAGCGGTAATGGAGCGACGGGCTGGTCCTGCCACTGATGGGCAGACATGGCTAACGCTTGCGCATCCGCCAGACGAGCCTGATCATTCGCATAGAGCGTGAACAAAGGACTGTCCTTATCGACCAGATCCCCCACCTTGTGATGAACCACAATGCCCACCGCATGGTCGACAGGATCCGACTTCTTTGACCTGCCCGCTCCCAAAAGGACCGAAGCCTCACCGATCAACCGGGCGTGAATCCGGGAAAGATTACCTCGATGAGGGGATTTCACCACTTCTACATACTTTGCCACCGGAAGCTGATCCGGCTGGTCAACAACTTCCACATTCCCACCTTGTGCTATAACCAACAGGCGGAATTTTTCCCACGCTTTACCGTCCTGGATGGACTGCTCTGCCATTTTTTTACCGGCTTCGAGAGAATCTGCGCGGTTCCCCAGAAGGAGCATGTGAGCGCATGCCACCAGGCAATGTTCGCGGAAATCTGCCGGGCCGCTGCCATGCAGGACATCGATGGCTTCACGCACTTCAAGCGCATTCCCGACTGCAAAGCCCAAAGGCTGGTTCATATCTGAAAGCAGAGTCTTCACCTTTCGACCGGCCATTTCACCAATCCGGGTCATTGTATCCGCCAGCAAACGGGCTTCGTCGAGAGATTGCATGAAAGCCCCCAATCCAACTTTGACATCCAACACGATGGCATTTGCACCAGCAGCGATCTTCTTGCTCATAATGGAGGAAGCAATCAAAGGGATGGATTGCACTGTCCCGGTCACGTCCCGTAAGGCGTAAAGTTTTCCGTCTGCGGGCGCCAGGTCGAGGCTTTGGCCTGTCAATACCACCCCTATTTGCTTGAGTTGTTTCTTGAACTCTTCAGTAGTGAGCGTGACCCGGTATCCGGGAATGGATTCCAGTTTGTCAATCGTACCGCCGCTGAATCCCAATCCGCGCCCGGACATTTTCCCCACAGGTAGTCCACAGGCTGCAACGACAGGCAGCACGACCAAGGTGGTCTTGTCCCCCACTCCACCGGAGGAATGTTTATCCACGGCAATATCGACCACGTCAGACAGGTCAAGGGTTGCCCCTGATCGGGCGATTGCCAGGGTCAGGTCGGTAGTCTCACGCAGATTCATCCCATTCAGGACAACAGCCATCGCCCAGGCTGACGCCTGGTAATCGGTAATCTCGCCTGATACGAAACCCTCGATAAAGAAATTGATTTCCCCGGTGCTCAACTCTTCTTTATCGCGTTTCTTTATAATAATATCAACAGCACGCATTCAGAGATTACTCCTTTGCCCCATACCACTATTTTATATCACTATCCGCAATAGGGCAATAAAAAACCTTGCGAAATTCTAGGATTTCGCAAGGTTATAACCGTCAGGGGTATCTTGAACCGTCCATCCAAGGGAAGTTATCCTTTTTCGCAAGGCATCCGCAGCCAGCCAGTCCTTACGGCCGCGTGCTAAAAGCCTCTCATCTGCCAATGCGATTACATCAGGGGGAGGGACGTCTTCTCTTATTTCCTCCGGAATCGCATTATTCACCATCTCCCACACTTCGGAAGGGATGCCTGAATCGATTGGATCGGGAACAAGCAATAGCCCAAGGTCCGATAAAGGAAAATCCATCCCTGCAGGGAAAACTTTTGGGGCACACTCCCGAACGATGTGGATCGAACTGACACCGATAATACGGCAGGTGTGTTTCTCAAAATCCAGTATGACACCGGTATGTTCATCGAGCCCAAGTGTGGTGTGGTCGGGAGGAAGCAGGCTGCACCAATCGGCAAATCGATCCAACCCAACAAAGCAGCGGGAGGTGTCCACGTCCGAACCTCCTTCGGCATTATTCCAATGGGGAACGAAAGACAGAGGGGTATCAAATTCCCTGAAGAGATCAAGGCCTGGCAGCGCATGAACATCTGCGCCGACCTTGAAGATTTCGTAAACTGGAAGCGCCCAGGTTCCGGCTGCGATGGTGGCAGCGGAAGCGAAAACCAGCGTCGCCCCCATCCTGTGGCGGGCACGGATAATGTTCCATGCCAGGCTGTTTTCCAATTGACGGATGGCATAGGTGGGAGAGCCGGGTCCCATGAAAATCATGTCCGCGGTTAGAAGCGGAGCGCAGGTTTCCGGATCATCCGGACTGAAAGCGGTGTTTTTTCTTCGGGCCGGGACGACGTCCACCTGGGGACGGTAATTTTGCAAACGAGTTGTGAGGAAGTCCGACACACGACCAGCCACCTGCGCGGAATTAAGCTCAAATCCGGCTGGGGTCTCGAGGACGGCGATTTTCAACGGTCTGGGAAGGTTTTGGGCAAGCGCCTCAAAGATCCTGCCGCCTGAAAGAGAAGTCTCTCCTGAGCCAAGGAATGCAACCTGGCCGAGGGTCATGAGGACCTACCTCTAAGACGGTCGAGGATATCAAGTATGGTTGAATTTTCAGGGATATCCTGCATACTATTTCCGTAATGCTCGTACCGGATGATACCTTCTTTGTCTACAACCAGTAAGGCAGGCATCCGACCTAGTTTTAAAAGATTGACTTCCTGTTTATAAAGATTGGCCACTGTGTGTTTTGGGTCGGGCAGCCCAACAAAAGATAGTTTTTCACTTTCCCAATATCTACGATAAGCGTTGGGACCGTCCGGTCCGAGAGCCAGGATTTCCGCGTCACGCGCGGTGAACGCATCCAAATCACCCTGCAAACGGGCGAGATGGGCGCGGCAGTACGGTCAGGCAAACCCGCGCAAGAATGCCAGCACTACATGTTTCTTGCCGCGATAATCCAACAACTTGTATGGCTGCCCATTAAAATCATTGATCGTAAAGTCCGGGGCTTGTTTGCCCAATCCAATATCAGTCATTTTTTACTCCTTTTAGAAATGAAAATATAGCATTCATGAATTGATCGGGGCATTCCTCTTGAGGAACATGCCCGCATTGGTCGAATATGACAAGTTTGGCACCGGGAATTTCTCCCGCGAGTTGAACACTGGAATCGGTCGGAACAATCCGGTCATCGTCGCCGGTAACGACCAGGACAGGCACAGCCAATTCAGGCAACCTCTCATAATAATCGATCGGGTTTGATGCAATAGAAAACTCATAAAGCGCCTTGTCCCAATTGTTGGCTTGCAAGGGACGACGATATCCCTCGTAGACTTCCTGGGTGATCAACGAGGGATCATGCCACGCAAGCCGGATGGTCTCATCACCCGACTCACCCGCGATGCTTCGCACTAAAAGAGGACCCAAATGCCGAAGCTGCGGGCTGGACAAAACCGGCAGAAGCCATGAAGGGAACCGGCCATGTCCATTTCCAACAGCCGGATCAACCAACACCAGCGCAAGAACCCGCTCCGGGTGTTCAAGAGCAAATGCGGCTGACACCCCACCGCCAGCAGAATTGCCCACCAGCACCGCTTCCTCCACGCCCAGCTCATCCATAAATCCATCGAGCAATTCGACATTTCCCTGAACACTATAAGGATTTGCCCCGGACCATTCTCCGGCCATGGGGCGTTCTGTAAGCCCAAAAGCGGGACGGTCATAAGCGATGACCCGGCCGTATTTCGAAATGGGTTCCATCACCTCACGCCAGGAATACTCGCTTGCACCGAATCCATGAAGCAGGATGAAAACCGGCTCTCCCTGCCCCATTTCCTTATAGTGAACCGATAGATCGTTGATTATCACAAATTTGCTCTGAGAGTCAGCCAGTTCGGATTCATCAACCGTTCCAGTTAATGGAGGTACAGGATAAAGCAATGGTCCAATGAGGAGAATCGCAATAATGATGAGAGCGATGATCCCAACAATCTTCCAAACCCGCTTCACATCATTCTCCCTCGACAGCCCGAAACAGCCGAACCATTAAGTCGACAGTTTGAGATTGTTGCTCAGCTGTCGAGATGGTTGCGGTCCCATCTCCGGGCTGCGGACCATAATTCCCAAACTGGGCATGGTTGCCACCCTCTATCACTTCCATGATCGTTCCGGGAGGGAGTTGCGGCAAGGTGGCATTGAAATTATCCATTCCAAGAACGAGGTCATTAGATCCGTATGTGGTGAGTCCCTTCAAGTCAGTCGATGAAAGGTCGTCACTGCTGGCAGGATAAGATGCCCAGAAAGCGATGCCCTGAACGTTTTCAAGATTATCCACCACATAGCTGGCTGCCATCGAACCCCCGAGCGAGTGACCGCCAATAATCCAGTAGCGAATATCCGGGTAAGCAGAAATCACTTCATCCGCTTTATTGATCCCAAATACCGCTAACGAAAGCGGCATTTCTACAATCGAAACCAAATATCCCCGGCTGGCGATCTCACGGGAAATGGGCGCGTATGAACGGTAATCGACATGCCCGCCGGGGTAGAAAATAAATCCGGTCATTGGAGCCACAGCGGTCGATGCAAACACAACAAAATCACCATTATCCTGAACAGTGACAACGTCATCCGATTCCATGGCCGCCAGTGCTTCCTCATTGGGACCCAGCGGAGTTAATCCCCAGGCCACAAATCCAATTATGCCGAGAAGGAGCAGCCCTCCCAGAACGATCAACGTAATTCTTATAGCTTTTTTCATCATTCCTCCAATCTCAACCGGCGAATGGCGTCGAGGCCGGATTGATATCCAATATATTTTTCTTTTCCATGGACCACCGTCGGGACAGAAGTAATCCCGCGCATATATCCAAGAATTTTCCCCGGCAGAATTCCCAGGTCCACGAAATCAAGTTTACCTTCGAGCCTTTCGCTCATTGATTCTATTTCATTTAGCAACGCGGCGGATTCCTTTTCAAAGATCCTCCCGCGCGTCCAGGCTTGTTTCATCCACCAGCGGTAGACATGATGGTAATTCTGCCCCTGCCAGTAATAATGCAAATCCCTTGCCATCATATCTGCAGATGGGTCGCTTCCCAATTGAAAGGAACGAATATAAACAATGGCAGATTTCATCACAGAACAAGCAGATCCTGCGCCTGCCGCCAGATTTGGTCAAACATGGACAATGTTAATCTTCCGGTCAAAGTATTCTGTTGACTGGGGTGATAGGAACATAACAATCCTGACCCGTCTGGCAGTTGGAATTGTGCTGCGTGAGAGAATTTCCAACCCGAATTTCGGACTGAATATATCCGCAAAATACTGTCAAATGCTATCCGACCCAGTACAACAATCACTTTTGGCTTAATTAATGTCAACTCCCTCTCGAGGTATGGTTGGCAATTCAGCATCTCTTGCTGCGTGGGTTTATTCTCCGGGGGCGCGCAACGGCAGACGGGCGCCGTGTAAAGGTCGGTCAGCGCCATTCCATCCCCTCTATGAGTGGATTCCGGCTGGCTGGCGAATCCTGCGCGAAACAGAGCCGGATAAAGGAAATCCCCCGAGGCATCCCCCGTAAACTGCCGGCCGGTTCGGTTGGATCCGTGCGCGCCAGGCGCAAGCCCGACTACAAACACCCGGGCATGCGGATCGCCAAATCCCGGAACGGGTTTACCCCAGTAATCCCAATCCTGAAAGGCACGCCGCTTTTCTCGTGCTACTTGTTCACGCCATGCCACCAGCCTTGGACACTTGCGGCAATTGATGATTTCCTTGTTCAGTTTTGTGAGGGTCATCTTATCAGCATCGCATCACCAAAAGAGTAAAAACGATAGCCTTCCTTGATGGCTGTTTCGTATGTCTTGAGAATCAATTCTCGCCCTGCAAAGGCACTGACCAGCATTAACAACGTCGATTTGGGCAAGTGGAAATTGGTGACCATCACATCCACAAGATTAAACTTGTAACCGGGCAGGATAAAAAGATCTGTCGGTCCAGTGAACGGCTGAATGGGCATGCCGCCATTCCAACTCTCGAGGGTACGGACACTGGTCGTCCCAACGGCAACGATTCTTCCATCTCTCTCGCGGGTCTGGTTGATCAAATCAGAGGTTTCCTGACCCAGCTCGCACCATTCGGTGTGAATCTTGTGCTGCTCGGGATTCTCTTCATTCACAGGCGCAAACGTATCCAGGCCAACGTGCAACGTGACATACGCAGCTTTCAAACCTTTAGCTTGTAATTCATCCAACAGCCTTGGTGTGAAGTGCAGTCCTGCGGTAGGCGCCGCAGCGGATCCCGGCTCACGAGCATAAACCGTTTGATAACGTTCGGGGTCAGAGAGAGTTGTGTGGATATACGGCGGAAGCGGGATATGACCAGCTTTGGGGAAGAACGGTTCAATAGGCTCGGAGAACTTGATCAACCGGCGGGAACCCTCCAGCACGGTCAGAATCTCCGCATCCGGACCATTTTCAACCCTAACGCGCTTACCCGCCGAAAGCCCTTTTCCTCCTACGAGACATTCCCAGGTAAGAAGGTCCTCCCTTTTCAACAGGAGAATTTCCACGCGGCCACCGGTTGGTTTGTTGGCGTAAAGACGCGCCGGGATGACACGCGTCTGATTCAGGACCAGCAAATCGCCGGGGTTGAGGTATTCCCCGATGTCGCAGAAAACCCTGTGGGTCACCTCGCCGGTCTTCCGGTCCAGGACGAGCAGGCGGGAAGAATCGCGAGGCTCGACGGGAGTTCTGGGCGATCGATTCGTCCGGCAGGTGGTAATCGAAATCCGATGTTTTCATTTGAAAAGGGATGAAGGATGCGACTTATCTATTCGTCATCCTTATGATGATATTGAGGATAACGGTGAGAAGGATGGAAATTAAAATGGATGCTGCACAGGGAATGTAGACAGTCATATTTTCGCTGCTATAGACAAAATTACCCGGCATGCGATTGAAATTTATATTAAGCCGCGAGAGCAGGTAAACCACGCCTCCCGCCAGAATGAACACGCCGCCAAGCAGAACCAGGAATTTCGCTGTCTGTTCCATGGGATATCAGAGAAGTCGTGCCTGTTCGCCTTTTTCGGAATAGGGAATGCCGAGGTGTTGATAGGCCGATCGGGTGGCGATGCGCCCCTGAGGAGTTCCGGTCAAGAAAACCCAATTGCAGAAGGTACGGTTCCACAACGTCCATGATCGTATCAGATTCCTCGCTGATGGCAGCGGCTATCGTATTAAGCCCCACCGGGCCTCCATCGTATTTTTCGATGATGGTTTTCAACACGCGCCGGTCAACGTCATCCAGCCCAAGCGGATCGACCTGGAGCAGATCCAGCGCACCGGAGGCGGTCTTGCGGGTGATGACACCTTCCCCACGAACCTGGGCGAAATCCCTTACACGCCTCAACAGACGCAAGGCAATGCGCGGTGTACCACGGGCGCGGCGGGCAACCTCAGAAATCCCTTCATTATCTGCTGGAACTTTGAGCATCCCTGCGGCGCGTTGGACGATTTTTACCATGGCAGCATCGTCGTAATAATCCAGCCGGTACACCGCACCGAACCTTGCTCTCAAAGGCGCAGTCACAAGTGCGAGGCGGGTCGTAGCACCGACAATGGTAAATCGCGGGAGTTTCAAGCGAATCGACCGCGCGGAAGGGCCTTTCCCGATGACGATATCGAGGGAGAAATCCTCCATGGCGGGATACAACACTTCCTCCACCGCCCGCCCCAGCCTGTGGATTTCGTCGATAAACAGCACATCGCCAGCGCGGAGATTCGTCAGGATGGCCGCCAGATCCCCTGCCCGTTCGATGGCCGGACCGGAGGTAATCTTGATATTGACTCCCATTTCATTGGCAACAACGTGAGCAAGGGTGGTCTTTCCCAACCCGGGAGGACCATAAAACAGGACATGGTCGAGAGGCTCAGTTCGTTGGAGCGCAGCGGCGATGAGGATCGTCAAATTTTCCTTGACCTGCGTCTGCCCGATCAAATCGTCCATTTTTTGCGGGCGGAGTGCATTGTCCACGCGATCATCAGTCCGCGCTTCGGGGTCGAGGGGGCGGGGGCGTTTATCGGTCATAAGGTGATTATACCCTGTGACAATTAGACCTTGCCCCGTTGCCGATTTTCATTTATCCTCGCTCCATTATGAGCCCTGTTTCCTACCCTTGCCCATCTTGCGGCGGCCCCGTTGAGCCGCTCCCCGGAAAAAGCCGCCTCCCTTGCCCCTATTGCGGAAGCTCGGTGAATATTCCAGAAAATCTTCAGATAAAAGAGACTCCCTCAAAAGTTTCCGGAAAAACAACGACCCCTTATTTCATTCCTCCCCCTCCCCGCGATGGCGATGACATCACCGATGTCCTCAACCAGGTCAAACCGCTGGCCGCTGGCGCTATGAGAGCTTACGGAATCTGGGCGATGCTACGAATGCTCTGGAGACGCGTGGTTCCCGCATGTGCGGTCATCTTGATGGTATTGTGCCTGCTGGTGTGCGGCGCTAGTGTATTGCTCATTTTTCTCAGTCAGCGTGGGGCATGACATGAGGATCGCGTTTCCCCAGGATTTTGTGTGGGGGGTGGCAGCCTCCGCCTATCAGATCGAAGGCGCGTGGAACGAGGACGGAAAAGGTCCTTCCATCTGGGATACTTTCAGCCACATCCCGGGAAAAGTTGCCAAAAATCAGAACGGGGATGTCGCCATCGATCATTACCACCGCTGGCAGGAAGATTTGGATTTGATGGATTCGCTCAACGTCAAATCCTATAGGTTCTCCATCGCATGGACCCGAATCCTGCCAACCGGTCGAGGGGTAGTCAACACACCCGGGCTGGATTTCTACGACCGCCTCGTGGAAGGTTGCCTCGCGCGCGGCATTAACCCCGTCCCTTGCCTGTTCCACTACGACTTGCCACAATCGCTTCAAGATAACGGCGGAGGGTGGAAAAACCGCGATACGGCTTATCATTTTGCCGAATATGCGCGGGTGGTCACAGAACGGCTGAGCGATCGCGTGAAGGTCATCATGACCCATAACGAACCATGGGTGACTGCCATCGCAGGATACATGCTGGGTATCCATGCGCCGGGGGAGAAAAGTATCTACAACGGACTGAAAGCCGCTCATCATGTGATGCTTTCTCATGGGCTGGCTGCAGAGGCGATTCGCGCCTCGGCCCGCAGACCGGTCAAAGTGGGAATCACGCTAAACCTTTCCCCGTTCTACCCCGCGACGGATTCAGCGCGAGATATCAAAGCGGCTGAAGATTCGGATGCTATGATCAATTGTGCTACTTTGGACCCTCTTCTTATCGGTACCACTCCATTGACAGAAAACTGGAAGACTAAATGGCTTGTTTCTGGATTCATCAAGGATGGCGACCTTGAAAAAATCAAGTCCCTTGATTTGCTCGGTGTTAATTATTATTCGCGCAATGTCATGAAATTCAGCTTGAAGAATGTCCCGCTCTTTGCTGAAGAGATCAAGCCAGAAGGAAATGAATATTCAGACATGTGGGAAATTTATCCGCCCGGGATGTATGACCTGCTCAAACGAATCTGGGATGATTACTATGTCCCTGCGCAAGCCAGGGGAGAGAAAATGCCCGAGCTGATGGTCACAGAAAACGGCGTCCCTGTACCGGATGTGATGACCTCCGACGGTCAAGTTCACGATGAAAGGCGAATAAGCTATCTTAGGGACCACCTTGCCCAGGTCCATCGGGCGATCCAGGTTGGGGTGGACGTGAAAGGGTATTACATCTGGTCGTTCGCCGATAACTTCGAGTGGAATCTGGGGTACGGTCCCAGATTCGGATTAATCCATATAGATTATGAGACATTGAATCGAACGATTAAAGACAGTGGTAAGTGGTTCGCGAAAACCATCTCTGACAATGGATTTGACACTGGAGAGTAAAATGCGCCGAATCATCTTCGCAGCATTGACAATATTCATCCTGTTGAGTGCAACCACGCCGGCCAAGGCAGATGAGACTCTGCTGGTGTATTACGCCGGGGACGAGAACAGCGGGGTTTACTCTGCTTTGGAATTGACCGGGTATACCTTGGTTACCGACCCGGCAATGGCGGATGTCTATGTGCTCAATGGTGAAATTCCTACCGATCCAGTCATCTCTGAACGCATCACGTCAGGTGACGCCGGACTTGTATTTATTCTTGGTGAAGGCATCACTGAATCTCAGGCACAGGAATTGCTTGGTGTTCCAGTAGTATTTGAAGAAAAAGAAAATGCTGTCAGTCTAACGGACCTTTCAGGGGTAAAAGACCCGCTTCTAACGGAAATCATCTGGAACAGTGCGCCGCAAATTCGCGAGCGCAGGAATGTGGTTACTCCCCTATCATCGGTCCAGCCTCTGGTAGTAGCCTATGAAGATGGTGACTGGATTCTTTGGCAGTTTCGACCCAAGGCCTTTATTTTCAATGGTTTTTTGGACAATGAGGCAAATCCTCAAATCCAGGATTGGGCATATTTTAATTATCTGATCTACCATCTGACCGCTCGCGCTGGTGGACAGGTTCCCCAGTCCTTCGCGGATTATCCTGCCAGCCCGGTACCTCATACCCAGGAGAGAAACCTCTTATGGGGCTTGATGGCGGTGATGCTGGTAACCACGTTCGGCATATTTTTCTTCGTGCGTCGATACAGCTTGAACCACCCAGAGGAGCTTGACCGGATTGTCGCAGATCACAACCAGTTCGATACGCACGAGGCGGGAACAGCCTGGGAAGATGTCGGCTTCCATCGTCCTTTGAGCGGGTTCCTGGTTGCACTGTCCATCGGGCTTCTTTTGTTCATCCCGCTCATCATTTACCAGAATCTGATCCTGCCCACCTATATATTGCCATCTGCTCAGGCATTGGGAATTTGGGGTCGCGTGACCCAGTTCTTCAATCTGGCATGGCTGTTCTTCGATATGGGCACCAGCATTGCTTTTATTAAATACCTATCGGAATACCGCGTGAAAGATCCGAAGCGAGGCATTCAGTATGGACAGGTATTCGTATGGTGGCAGGCGCTCTCGGGAGCCATCCAGGTGACGCTGGTGATCGGGCTGGCAAGCGCACTCGCCCCGAAATCCGCTTATGCGTTGTATGCCTGGAGCATCATCATCCATGCGATGATTCAAATCCCCGGGTTCTACCAGGTCTTCCGCCATGCCTTGACCGGCTACCAGCGGTCGGATTACTCACGCCTGCTTTATACGTTGAGCGAAGTTGTCATGCCTATGCTTGTCCAACCTCTTTTCGTGGGACTCATGTTTTACTGGGGGAGCACTCACCCCATGTATGGAGGCCCGCTCGGTGGACTCTTCGGGCTGGGGCTGGCTGCCTACGCAGCAGAAGTACTGATGTTCCTCTTCGGGTGGTGGCTTTACCGGCGGGTGGGATACAATGCCCGCATCCTGTTTCTCGCCCATTTCGATTGGGAAGTTGCCAAGGGTAGTTTCAAATTCGGCATTTTTGAAATGCTGGGGTCCGCCGCCTGGTCGTTTGGTCAGGCCGCTGAAATTGCCATCACGCAAAACCGGCTCATCAATTACACGGAAATCTGGGGCAACTGGGGCATGGCTCAGAATTTCATATTTTCCTTCAACATCACCCAGATGCTGAACGATGGGGTCATGCCGGCCATTTCGGAAGCATTTTCACAAGGCAAGATCCGTCTCAGCCAGTATTATTCAGTAATGGCCTATAAGTACAATGGGATATTCAGCGCGTTCCTGGCGGCCGTGCTGCTGGCAGTCGCTCCAAAATTCATCGTCGGCGCTTCAGGGGTCGAATTCCAGCGTGCGGCCATATATGTCATTCCGCTTATCATCTGGGGCGCTTTCCAATTTCCTTCATGGGTGGGCGATATCGTCCAGCTTGGTTCCAACAAACCCTATTTGAAAGCCATCCTCGTCTTTGCTGAACAGTTGATTCGAATTTTCTTCATGTGGATCCTTCTGGAACGCTTCCAGGTGACCGCCTTGATCATCGCCTATTTCATCGGATTGTTCACGAAAGGCATCGTCGCTTATATAGTGAACAACAAATATTGCTACCCTCAGCGGTTCTTCGTCTGGCAGTCGCTGACGGCTCCCCTCCTGGCCGGTGCAGCCCATTTCGCCATCATGTCCTGGGTGGCACACATACTATGGACAGGGGATCAGATTTCCAGCATGGCGATATTCTTCATTGGCGTTTTACCCAGCTTCCCCATTTTCATGTTCCTGTATGGACTGGCCGGTGGGTGGGATCAAGCCACCCTGGATGAACTCGCCAAAGCCGCCTCTATGGCGGGTCTGATTCGCCCGCTGGCAAGATGGGGATTGTACGCCCCGTCCGCATTGGGTGCACGAATCAGCCCGCTGAATGGACGATTTCCGATTACCATTCGAGCAGAAGCCATGGCGGAAGCGGCTTTGCTGACCGATGAAAAAGTCAAATTATGACATTGGAGATTCAATGAACACAATTCATATCGTTTCACACACGCATTGGGATCGCGAGTGGTATCAGACGTTCCAGCAGTTCAGGCTGAAACTCGTTCATCTTATCGACGGTTTGCTCGACATCCTGCATGACGATATCAACTTCAAGTATTTCATGCTGGACGGCCAGATCATTGTTCTGGAGGATTACCTGCAGATGCGTCCGGAGCGTGAGGAGGAACTCAAACGATACATTCAACGCGGACGGATCATTATCGGACCCTGGCACATCCTGCCCGACATGTTTTTGGTCAGTCCCGAAGCGCATATTCGAAACTTGTTAGAGGGAGACCGGACGTCCCGCCGGTTTGGTCCAAAAATGATGGTCGGATACATGCCTGATTCGTTCGGGCACATCGGTCAGATGCCGCAAATCCTGAGGGGATTCGGTATCGAATCAGCCTCCCTCTGGCGCGGCGTGGACGATCAACCCTGTGAATTTTGGTGGCAAGCTCCAAACGGCTCTCAGGTCTTCATGGCCAATTTGAGGAACGGTTATGGTAACGGCGCCTCACTTCCTGCAGACGATCCGAAGAGGTTTACTGAATTGCTGAAAGAGCAGGTGGAATCTCTGATAGCCCACGCCGCCTCTTCTGCCCTTTTGATCATGTATGGCACCGACCACATGGAACCAAGTCCTCAGACATCCTCCGCGATTGCCTTCGCCGATTCATCACTGGAGGGCGATAAGGTTATCCACTCAACGCTTCCGGATTACATCGCTGATGCACGTGCATCCATTAATAGCGAGCTCTTGCCTGTAGTAAAAGGCGAACTTCGGTCCTGCCTTCGGGCACCTTTATTGCCCAACGTCTTGTCCGCACGAATTTGGATTAAGCAAGACAACCACACTTGCCAGACTTTACTTGAAAAGTGGACAGAACCGTTCAGTGTTTTCGCCGAACGCAGCGCTGTCAAATCATCAAAACCGACCATAAACCGGTTGTCACGTCCCACGTCGATCATCCGGCAAGGCTGGCGCTTATTGATGGAGAACCATCCTCACGATTCCATCTGTGGCTGCTCAATTGACCAGGTGCATAACGAAATGAAGGTCCGATTCGATCAGGTGAAACAAATCGGTGAGGATATTACCCGTCAGTCCTTGTCAACCCTGGCGGAAGTCGTCGTTACGGATCGCGGATCACAATCCGGTCAAGGAAAGTTGACTTCTGCCGTCGTGGTGTTCAATCCTTCATCCAATCCCCGTACCGACCTGGTGGAAGTCGAAATCAATCTCCCGCACGGGGTGGATGCGTTTGACCTGATTGATGACAAGGGTGAGACCATTCCACACGAATCACTGGGTGTGGAAAGCGCTGAACTGGCGAACCTCATCCTCGATCGAAAGGGACTTCGCGAGGCCATGACCATGATCAACGACGGCCGCGTTTCTGGCATGGGTGTGCAAAGTTTTGCAACTCAACGAGAAGGAACAACCTTATCCATTGAAATTCTCCTCTCCGATGCCGAACCCTCACTTGAAACCTGGCAGCGCGGCGTTCGTGAAGTGTCGGCGATTCTGGAAGATGAGACTATCTCCTCCTTCCACGTTCTGGCGCGGACTCTCCCATCCAACAAGATTCTCTTCCCAGCCCCCCAGATCCCCGGACTCGGTTATCGCACCTTTCATGTACGCACCCGCGATTTACCAGAATCCAGTCCCACACGGCTTGGATTTGCGGCCAGGTTGCTGATGCCGTTGGCCAAGACACCCTTCGGGCAAAGGTTAATTGAACGGTTTACATCCGAACCGGCTCCTAAACCCCCTTACGTGATAGAGAATGATTTCTTCGTCGTGGAAGCCAACTCCGATGGCACCCTCAACCTCACTGACAAGCGGGACGGGGCAGTCTACCCGGGGCTCAATCGATTTATCGATACCGGCGATCGAGGCGATGAATACAATTATTGCCCGGTCGAATCCGAGTCGGGTGCCGGGAAAATGGCTGCCAAGTTTTGGGGGGTCAAAATTAACCGAAGTCAGGTGCGGCAGACGCTTGAAATTGCCCTTGAACTCAAAGTGCCGGCAGAGTTGAACGCAGATAGAAAATCACGGTCCTCGGAATTCACCTCGCTGGACATCGTGACAAGGATCAGCCTGTCTCCCGGCATCCCGAGAGTGGATATCCATACCGAGGTTGAAAATCATGCCCGTGACCACCGCTTGCGCGTTCACTTCCCCGCCGGGCTGGATTGCAACGATGCAAACGAACCGGTGAGTGCTGATTTCGACGGTCATTTCGAGGTCATCCGGCGTGCATTCGGTGAAACGGCTCAACCGTCATCTGACCAAAGCGGACATTGGATCGAACAACCCAGGCCTGAAGTCCCGCAGCGTGCGTTCACGGACGTCTCAAGCGGAAACCGAGGCTTGATGATTGCCAATCGAGGTTTGCCCGAAGTGGAAGTCCTCAAGCGCGAAGATGGGATCGCCGAAATTGCATTGACTCTTTTACGTTGTGTGGGCTGGCTTTCACGCGACGACCTTGTTACGCGTCCTGGGCATGCCGGTCCGGGAATGGAAACACCCGACGCGCAGATGCCGGGAACCTGGGGCTTCGATTATGCTGTCATCCCTCACGTAAAAGGGCAGACCAGCCCCTATCCCTTGTCTTATAATTTCGAAGTACCGTTGCGAGCCGCAGCGACCGGACTTCATTTCGGTATATTGCCGCCTTCAGGATCGTTCATCGATGTCGAATCGACGGGGTTTGCAGTTTCAAGCATAAAGGAAACTGAAGATGGACGAGGCTGGCTGGTGCGTGGATACAACATGACCTCCAACCCAATTCCAGTCTCGATCAGACCCTGGAAACCGTTTAAGTCGGTGGAATTCAGCGATCTTGCTGAAAGAAAAATCCGCTCAGTGGACACACCCTCTGGTGGCAGGATAACGTTCAACGCCCAGCCTTTTGAGATCGTTACCTTGGTGTTCTGCGATTGAACATCGCTCAGATGATCCAAAAAAGACAGCCGCCATTTTGGCGGCTGTCTGGTTAGAAGGCACCATACATGTTTGGCGGTGCAAGGACAGCAGGAAAACGATCCCGCAGTAAAGATCGTGCTTCATAACAAAGGTGACAGGCATCGGCATAAGATTTTTGATGGGGAAGACCATATTGCTTGACAAGACCTGCTGGTCCCCCCGCGAGCAGGGGTCCGACAATGGGGTGAGTATCAGGCTTGTATTCATCACATATATTTTGAAGGGTTTTTTCAGCCAAATTTCCAATCACGATTCCCTGGCAAATATGAATATTACCAAAGGGATCCACATGAATTCTTCCCGGCGCACGCAGGTCTTCGCTCACACAACTGTCGAATTTAGACCACGTCTTATGTCCAAACCGATCGGCCAGTTTCGACGCAGCCCTTCCGCGAAACATCACATGCGACTCGCCATCCGGGAGCTGTCCTTCCCGATTTTCAGCGTGCATTTGCTCAGGTTGGGCGATCCTAATCAGGCCCACCGGGATGTTGAGTTGTTCTGCCGCAGAAAGCGCATTCTGCGCCAATGCATTATCCTCGTTGCAATCATGGTACTGGTCGCAGCTAATCGACAAGTCTTCGACCATGTCTGCGAACGGTTTAAGCCAGGTCAGAGCATCGGTTTTATTGACCGCCCAAAAGGCATTCGTAACGATGCCGACATGGAATCCCATGCTGGTTGCCAGTTGGACGCCGCGCATGAGCACCGGATAATATAGAAACGGTTCTCCGCCTTCAAAGTAGATCCAATCAACGGTCTTTGTATCCCGCGCCTGACGCAGATAGTTTTGAACCTGTTCCGTGCTCATCACACCCGTCTGACGCGGACTGCCCCATACGAAACAGTGGTCGCATTCATAGATGCACTGATAGGTAAGTAGAAAATGCAAGCCTGTGATTCTCATATCCCCTCCGGGGGAAACAACCTTCTATTTTTAGTTTACGCGGAATTTTCTACTCGTCACCCGTCAAAAGTCATATAAAGGCTATAATAAAGTAACCGAAATTCAGGAGGAATTCATGTCAAATGTCTTCGCGTCCACGCACCCGTTGGTTGCGCACAAACTCTCGAGGTTAAGGGATAAATCCACTGACCCGAAGCGATTCCGCGAATTGGTCCGGGAAATATCTGCTCTGCTGGCTTATGAAGCAACCGCCGACCTCCAAACTGTCCCACGTGATGTGGAAACTCCACTGGCGAAAATGACGGGGATGGATTTGAAGGAAAAAATCGGACTCGTGCCCATCTTGCGCGCCGGCCTGGGGATGGTGGAGGGAATCTGGGAACTCATGCCCTCCTCGGAAGTATGGCATATCGGCTTGTATCGAGACGAGAGGACTCTCAAGCCCGTGGAGTATTACAACAAGCTGCCGACTGAACCCACCGTGTCAGTGTGTTTGATACTTGACCCGATGCTGGCTACTGGTGGGTCTGCCACAGCCACCGTCAGTGTGCTTAAACGCTGGGGGGCAAAAAAAATCAAGTTTGTTGGGTTGATTGGTGCTCCCGAGGGGATATCCCGCCTGCAGACGGATCACCCGGATGTGGATATTTTCCTGGCGGCGATTGATGACCGCCTCAACGAAAAGGGATATATTCTGCCGGGTCTGGGTGACGCCGGCGATCGGCAATTTGGAACCGGATAAGCCAAATATCACCCTTTTTGGGTCCAATTTGATGGGTATCCATAGTACTTAAGGATACCCATTTTTTGTTAACAAAACCGTAATTGTCTGACAAGGTGCCTGTAAACCTAATCGGATCAATACTGATTTATAGTTGAGATATATTTCTCATTTATTTTGGATTAATAGGAAGTCAATGAAAGCTAACACGAGATATTTCAACACTACTAGAACGATCCGTTGGTTCCTCATCTTGCTCCTTGTCTTTGCAAATTTCGCTTCCACGCCTACGAGGACAGCGAAGGCTGCCTGCACTCCCGGTGCTACATCAGGCAACGACACGATCAATTGTGATGGCGCCAACGACACTATCGTTTTCGATGCTGATGCCAACATCGGCAACGACACTCTCCAAGATTCCGGCGGAACCGACACGCTCAACTACAGCTCCACGACCAACACCTCCCGCCATTTAACACTAGACCTTGGCTCCAATGATCTCCAGACCGTTGTCCCGGGTTATCACTCGCTGACAATCCTTCCGGGAACGATTATCGAGAACGTCACCGGAGGGCGAGGAAACGATACCATCATCGGCAACTCTGCCAATAACGCCCTCAATGGTGGAATTGGCAATGATTCACTCTTAGGCGGTGCCGGAAACGACATACTCACCGGCGTAGCCGGCAATGATACCTACAGGTTTGATATCGACACGGCGCTGGGTACAGATACGGTTACTGAAGCCTCCGGCGGTGGGACCGATACTCTCGACTTCAGCGGTTCAACAAACGATGTGACCCTAAACCTGGGGACCACTGGCAACCAGATAGTAAATGGCAACCTCACGATAAACTTGACCGCTGCGCAAGTCGAGAACATCACAGGCGGTAATGGCAACGATATACTGACTGGAAACTCCCTGGCCAATTCGTTCACTGGTGGGGCTGGTAACGACGTCATGACCGGTGGCACCGGTAACGATACCTACAATTTCAATACCAATTCAAACCTGGAAATCGATACGATAACTGAAGCAGCAAGCGGCGGCACAGATGCATTGAATTTTTCAGGTTCAACCGATGCCGTTACAGTTAATCTCGGGTCCATTGGGAATCAAATCGTAAACAGCAACCTCACGATAAACTTGACCGCTGCGCAAGTCGAGAACATCACAGGCGGTAATGGCAACGATATACTGACTGGAAACTCCCTGGCCAATTCGTTCACTGGTGGGGCTGGTAACGACGTCATGACCGGTGGCACCGGTAACGATACCTACAATTTCAATACCAATTCAAACCTGGAAATCGATACGATAACTGAAGCAGCAAGCGGCGGCACAGATACCCTGAATTTCACCGGCTCCACAAATGCAGTCACAGTCAATTTGGGGATAACTGGCAATCAAAGCGTTGATAGCCTCAACAATAATCTCATCATCAACCTGACTGCTGCTCAAGTTGAAAACCTCACCGGTGGGAATGGTAATGACTCCCTTACGGGGAACTCTCTGAACAACTCCATCTCCGGTGGGAACGGCAATGATCTTCTTGAAGGTGGTGCAGGTAATGATACGCTGAATGGTCAGGCTGGTAATGACACCTTGAATGGTGGCGTTGGAAATGACACCTACGTTTTCGACGCTGACTCCAACATTAACTCTGATACCATCCAGGACTCAGGCGGGACCGATACACTCAACTACAGCTCCACCACAACCGCATCCCGGAACCTAACTATCGATCTTAGTTCAAACCTAGCGCAGACAGCAGTATCGGGTTACCACACACTGACAATTCTTGCGGGAACGATAATTGAAAACATCACTGGCGGGAGCGGTAACGATGTTATCTCCGGGAATGACGCCAACAATACACTCTCCGGTGGAAATGGAATTGACACGTTGTTCGGTGGAACCGGAAACGACACGCTGACGGGTGGAGCGGGGGACGACTTCCTCGCAGGTGGTATCGGAAATGACTCCTTCAGCTTCGATACCGATTCCGCCCTTGGCACCGATACAATCTCGGAGGCTTCCGGAGAAGGTACCGACACCCTCAATTTCACAGGATCCTCCAATGCATTAACGGTCAATCTCGGGACCCTTGGCAATCAGACCGTCAACAGCAATCTCACCATCAACCTGACTGACACCCAGGTGGAAAATATCACTGGCGGGAGTAACAACGATAACCTTACCGGTAATTTGCTGAACAACTCAATATCAGGCGGAAATGGCAACGACTTTATCAATGGCGATGACGGAAATGATACGCTGGATGGCGGTGCGGGAAACGACAACATCAATGGTGGCAATGGAAACGACACACTGACCGCCGGGACTGGCATTGATACACTGGACGGAGGAGCAGGTGACGATTTGATCACTGTCAACGGTGCAAATGTCACAGGAGACTCATTCACCGGGGGAACGGGAAATAATACTTTCCGTTTTTCAAGTGGCACCAGTGGTATTCTTCGACTTATCTCCAACGGCACAGACACTCTGGATTTTTCAGTTTTTGGAGTTGCGATAAGCATTGACCTTAGCAATGCTTCTCCTCAAAATGTTTCCTCGGGACTTCAACTTACACTTGATGGGATTATTCGAAAATGTTATCGGTTCCACACTAAATGATTTGATAATCGGCAACACCGTCAATAACACTCTCTCTGGCGGCAACGGGAATGACACCCTTAATGGAGGCGCAGGAGGAATTGATCAATTGGATGGTGGTGCCGGCGTCGATATCAGTCCAGAATTATGATCCGGACGGATTCTCATCTCAGCATTGAAACTGGCATTCCAACATCCACTAACACCCCGACTGCGACATCTACGCCGACTAACACACCGACCAATACACCTACCAACACACCTACCAATACGCCTACGAACACACCGACTAATACTCCGACTAACACCCCAACCAACACACCAACAAATACACCGACATCTACACCTCGCCCCTGAAAACCAGGGTAATTCGCCCAAGTCATCAAAAGGGATCACCACCGGGAGAATGATCAATGTCGAAGGAGATGAGTACGTCAACCTTAGCTGTGAATATCAATGGTTAACTTTGAGACTGCCGAATGGCAACTTTGACACATTTACTAACATATGCGGGTATTCCGCAAACATAAAGCAAATCCCAATCCAGGATATTCCGCATGAACTGCCAGGCGGCTATGGATATTTTGATTCAATGCAAGTCACGCTGTTGAACTCAGCTCAGAATCTTTCACCATCCTTCCGGGTTATGGCTCCAACACAATTTCCTTCGTGATTGAACCGGAAACCCTGGAAACAACTGAATACTCCATCCTGTTTTGGGATGAGACACTAAATGATTTCAAAGGCGGGTGGATTCAGCTCCCGATCTTGCCTGATAACCCGACAACTGATGATTTCCACCAGCTTCTTCACCCCGACAACCCAAAAGAGCAGCGGACAATCATCACACCCGTTCACCAGCTCGGCGATTCACGAATTCAAGTCAGTACGAACTTTACAGGGATATATATCCTGGTGCAGGAAGAATAAAATAAAAAACTCGAGGTGTAATACCTCGAGTTTTTTATGCTACATCCAATCCGGTAATTTTACTTAAAATCCTCGATGAACAAGGAATATCGGGATCAGCAAAATCAGGTGCAGGGCCACGCTCAGCCCAATAATCAGTGATACTGATTTAAAGAAAGCGTTCAACGGAGGAGCAAGGTGTACAAGCATCCAGGGACCGGCTCCAGCCAATACAGCCAGAACCAACAGTATTCCCGCAAATAGCGATAAGGGCAGCCACGCATGACGATCAGATGCGGAAGGCATCATGGTGCTGCTGACCGTAAATGTGAGATAAAACCACAACCAGAAGTCAGAGATCGCAGGCAGGATTTTCAATCCGGCTATAAACAACTGGGTTTGTCCGGTGCGCAACAGCTCCCACAATTCAAGCAGATGCATTTGATAGATTGCAGCATAAGCGATGAACAAGCACCCGGCAATCAACGGCGCCACACCGACAATGGAATCGCGAACAATATCCGATTGGGCGGTTTCGACATAACCCAGTTGCAGCCTGCCGTCCGGCATCGCCTGTGGGATGAGTGAAAATTTTCCAGTCTTTATCCCCAGCATTTTGGCAGTGAGGAAGTGACTGAGTTCATGCAGCATGACCCCCGGGAAAAAGACCAGGGAAAAGATCCAAACGGTCACGGAATCATGCCTTGTGGCAATCAGGAACACGGCTTGAAATTCGCGGTGCAACCCCCGCTGAAGAAAGACCAGCGGAAAGAGTAACACTAGAAGTATAAACAAACCGTCGAAGGACAATAACCAATTCATGGGGTGGGTTAAATTAAATGACGGACAACATGATACCATGTTGTCCGTCAACGTTGCGCATATTACCCGGCAGCTGCCTGAGTGATCTTTATAAACTCATCTGTTTTCAATGAAGCCCCGCCCACCAGCGCTCCATCGATATCCGCTTGAGAGAAGAATTCCGCGGCATTGCCGGCTGTGACAGAACCTCCATAGAGAATTCGAATGGATTGGGCAATCTTCTCGCCAAACATTTCATTGAGTGCTAGCCGGATAACGTCCCGATGGACCGATTCGGCATTCTCACCCGATGATGCCTGGCCGGTGCCGATAGCCCACACAGGCTCATAGGCAACAACGATTCTCGCGGCATTTTCAGGGTTGAGTCCTTTTATTCCCTCGCGTGCCTGCCTTCCGACGACGTCTGCTGTTTTCCCTGATTCATATTCAGCCAGGGTTTCTCCAATGCACACAATCGGCAGCAAATTGACTTTGAGCGCCGCATGAACCTTTTTGTTCACTGTTTCATCTGTCTCACCAAAATAAGTCCTGCGCTCCGAGTGTCCGATGATGACAAATTTGCAGAATTCAGCTACCATCGAGGGTGAAATCTCGCCAGTGAAAGCACCTTTCTCCTCCCAGTGCATGTTTTGTGCACCCAGGCCAATGCCCGTGCCTTGGAGCAGAGCGCTCACTGCAACCAGAGAGGTAAACGGAGGACAAAGGACTTTCTCGACCCCCTCGATTGCTTTCAACCCCCTGCCCATTTCTGAGACAAGCAGCCGCGCCTCTCCAACGGTCTTATTCATCTTCCAATTTCCAGCTACGAATGGCGTTCTCATGATTACCTTTCTTTTTCCAAGATAATATCGCTTCGTCACAAATACCAAGGATGATCTACTTGGGTAGTTGTCCCATCAAGACTTCCGCTTCCTTTTTTATCCATTGCGGCACCGCAATGTCATTCAATAACCCATCAAGGATTTTACGGGTTTCATCATATTTTTGCTGGCTGAATGCGATTTCTGCATTGGTCAGCCTTATTTCAGGGATTTCAGGGTTTAGCTTGATCAACTGGTCATAGAATTTTCGAGCCTTTTCAGATTCGCCCCGGCTGGAGAAGTATCGCGCCTGGGCAATCCATGCCAGTGATTTGTCCAGGTTCGTCAATTCCTCCATCGGGATGACCACAGGGAATTGATACTCTGTGCCCACGGCAGCCTTATACACAGATTCATGAAAGTCATCCTGCTGTTGAGAATTCAATCCTTCCATGCCCACCAATTCCCCCAAACGGAGATACATCAACACTGCTGGAAGCCAATATTGTCGCCTCATCATTTCTTCGGCAGTGCGGGTGAGGAATTCCTGGTCCTTTGCCCCCATGTCCGCCGTCTTATTCATTTCCTCCATGGCCAATCTCGGCATATCCGCTTCAGCATAAGCCATGGCCAATTTCAAGTGAGCTTGAGGATCGTCGGGGCGTTCTTCGACTGCTTTTCGAGCATCCTGAACCGGTCCCGGCACCGGCATGGCGGTTTCCATGACAGCCTGCACAGTGGGAGCATAATCGGAGGGTAGTGATGTGATCACCAGGGCATTGGCTGTTTGCTGAGCGTCAGGCATTTGCTTTTGTGCCTGTCGAGTCGCAAAAAATATGAATACGCAGCAGAAGCATAGCAGGACGACCAGAGTTATCCATGCCCATTTTGGAATTCGTCTTTTCTTCGGAGGGATAGGTCCGGACTCACCTACAGCTTGATCTTGTCTACCTTCACCGCCAGCACCTTTGAGGGAAGCCTGTGCCGCAGCTCCTGGAGGGATTGTCGATGCATCCGGAGAGGAGGTCAGGATGGTCGATGCGTAACCCGTTTGTGTAATCCACGCCTGAGAGAAAGCAGTCACGAAGGATGAGATGTCAGGATAACGGTCTGCCCTTTCCTTCGCCAGGGCTTTGAGCAATACTCTCTCGAGTTCCGCAGACACCGACGGGTTTACATCTGAGGGTAGCGGCAGTGGAGTATAGATGTGGTCGTGGATGATGGAGAAGGGAGTATCCGCGCTGAACGGCACTCGACCAACGACCATTTCATACATCATCACGCCAAACGAGTAGATGTCAGTTCCCTCATCCAGGTCCTTTTTTCCGAGGGCCTGTTCAGGCGAGATGTATTGAGGTGTCCCGATCACCATATCCGACGTGAGGGTGGTCTCCCCGGATTGGGCGATTCGCGCGAGGCCAAAATCAGCTAGGTAGATCTGCCCATCGCTCGAGAGGATGACATTCGACGGTTTGACGTCTCTATGAAGAATGCCTTGTTTGTGAGCAAAGGTCAGGGCCGCCCCCACCGACTCCACCACGCGCAAGGCTTCCTCATTACTAGGAGAACTGTTCGTGATGCGGGCTTTCAATGTGATGCCCTCAATGTATTTCATCACAAGGTAAGGGCGGCCTTCATGCTCGGCATAGTCGTAGATTGGAACGATATTTGGATGGTCCAGTCTGGCTACCAGTTTTGCCTCACGGGAAAACCGGGCATGGAAATTTTTATCTTCGAGGAAAGCCGGATGCAGGACTTTTAAAGCCACGTATCGATCGAGCGACGCGTGGTAGGCTTTGTAGACGGTTGCCATTCCACCCTGTCCCAACTGCTCGATGATTCGGTATGGACCTACCTGTTCGCCTGGGTTGAAAGCCATGATGACCTCAATCGTGAGAATGGTCAAAAACGGGTACAAATTTCTTTAAAAAATTAATCGAACACGGTAATTTTACCAGAGCCGGTAATTTTTCAGTTTTCCCCCGACGGTTTTTCCCTATACGATATTGTTATTTATTAAACAAGCAGCCGTAGAAGGATTTCTACGGCTGCTAACAATATTCAATTACGCTCAATCCTATTTATCGTTAAGTGCTGCCACACCCGGTAATTCCTTGCCTTCAAGGAATTCGAGAGAGGCCCCGCCGCCGGTGGAGACATGCGTCATCTGTTTGGCGACGCCAGCTTTCTTGACTGCGCTCGCGCTGTCCCCTCCACCGATTACCGTCGTCGCGCCTGACTCCGCCAGGAGTTTGGCCATGGCGAAAGTCCCTTCGGCAAACTTCGGCATCTCGAAGACACCCATCGGGCCATTCCAGACGATGAGTTTCGCTCCCTGCAGCGCGGACTTGAACAACGCGATTGATTTTGGACCGATATCCATCATCCGCCAGCCGGCCGGGATTTTATCGGTGTCCACCACCTGGGAGGCAGCCTCAGCTTCAAATTTATCCGCGATGACCGCATCCACCGGGAGGATCAACTTATCCCCTGCCTTGGCCATTATCGCCCTGGCGGTTTCGATCGAGGCCGCTTCGACCAGGCTGTCCTGCAAGTTGAATCCCTTGGCAGCCAGGAAAGTGTTCGCCATGCCGCCGCCGATGATGAGCTTGTCGCATTTCTTCAGGAGGGTCTCGACCACAAGGATCTTATCGCTGATTTTTGCGCCGCCGAGAATGGCGATGTAGGGCTTCTCAGGATTGGAAACCGCGCGGCCGAGATATTCCAGCTCCTGTTCCATCAGAAAACCGGAGACAGCCGGCAAGAAGCGGGCAATTCCCTCTGTGGAGGAGTGTGCCCGGTGAGCGGAACCAAAAGCGTCGTTCACATAAACTTCAGCCAACGCGGCCATCTTCTTGGCCAGTTCCAGGTCATTTTTCTCCTCTTCCGGGTGGAAGCGGGTGTTTTCCAACATCAGCACGTCGCCGGGTTTGAGAGCCTTGGCCATTTTCTCCACTTCGGGACCAACACAGTCTGGTGCCATCTGAACGGATTTTCCCAAATGACCGGCAAGGACTTCAGACGCCGGCTTGAGGCTGAACTCAGGGTCTGGACCACCTTTCGGGCGGCCGAGGTGGCTCATCAGTATTAACGAAGCACCTTGCTCCAGGACGTATTTAACCGTTGGAAGGGATGCCTTGATCCGTTTATCATCAGTCACCGCGCCTTTGTCCATCGGGACATTGAAGTCCACGCGCATGATGACCCGTTTGCCCTTAAGGTCGATATCTTTCACTGTCTTCTTGTTCATCGTTTACTCCACATTAAAGCCCTGCGAGAAGGTCACCTCGCAGGGCTGGTTTATTATAAAGATTTCGCCATCATTATGGCGAGGTCAGCTGTGCGGACCGAGTAACCCCATTCGTTATCGTACCAGGTCACAACCTTGATAAAGGAACTCTTTTCCTTGCCGAGGACACTGGTGAAAGGTAGATCAACGGAGGAGCTGTAGGGACTCCCCTTGAAATCCATGCTGACCAGGGGTTCGTCCACTGCTTCGAGGATACCCTTGAAGCGCGCTTCCTTGGCGGCGTCGCGGAAGGCCTGGCGTAGTTCGTCGGTAGTGGTCTCTTTTTCGATTTCAGCGGTGAAATCGACGACCGACACAGTTGGGGTTGGAACGCGCAGTGAATAGCCATCAAACTTACCCTTAAGTTCGGGGATAACCAAACCAATAGCCTTGGCAGCGCCAGTTGTCGTAGGGATTATATTCAACCCGGCAGCGCGAGCGCGGCGCAGGTCCGAGTGCGGCAGATCGAGCACCTTCTGATCATTAGTATAGGAGTGCACAGTGGTCATGAAAGCGCGTTTGATTTTGAACTTGTCATGAACAACCTTGGCTGCCGGCGCCAGGCAGTTGGTGGTGCAGGAAGCGTTCGAGACCACGTGGTGGGACTTCGGGTCGTACTTGTCTTCGTTGACTCCCAAAACAACAGTCAGGTCTTCGCCTTCGGCAGGAGCCGAAATGATAACCTTTTTCGCGCCACCAGCGGTGATGTGGTTGACGGCACCTTTGACGGTCTTGCCCTTCTTGTTGACGCCGTCTTCCTTGATGGTGAACAGACCGGTCGACTCAATCACGATATCTACGCCCAGGTCTTTCCAAGGGATGGCAGCCGGATCGGTTTCCTTAAAGACTTTGACTTTCTTGCCGTCAATCATCAAACCATCCTCAACGATTTCGACTGCGCCATTGTAACGGCCATAGGTCGAATCATACTTGAGCAAGTGTGCCATGGTCTTGGTGTCACCAATATCATTGAACGCAACCACTTCCAAAGATTCCGGATAATAATCCCGAATGGCTTTAAGAACCTGGCGGCCGATGCGGCCAAAACCGTTGATTCCAACTTTCACTTTCGTCATGATGAACCTCCTGATAGGTTATTGAATTTCCAGATTTTTTCGGGTCTGTTCCCGGTTTTTACAGTCACATGATTTTACTACAACCATTTGTGACAATTTACACAATCACGATATTTTACTACAATTTCAAAATTACAGAACCTGATGAGTGAATGGATTTTTGATTGATTATATTGGCTGTGTATCCTCTTTGTCACTTAGCGGTCCCGTACGCTCGTTGAGAAGATCGATCAGAGCTTGTGTCAGCTTGTTGGAATCGTGCCGCCATGGAAAACTCAGGTCAACCAGATCGGCGGCATACACTGGAATATTGTCGAGATTTTCATCCAGCCTCACCCAATCGACACCCTCGGGCAAATTCAATGAGTAATTTCGATTACAGACGACAATATCCACCAATCCTTCTCCGACGTGATCCTCGACAGCCCGGACATGGTCGCTGCAGGCATAAGCCACTGTTTCCCCGCGTTGCGTGGCAATATTACAAACGAACAGCTTCAGACCCTTGCTTGAGCGGATGGCTGCCACAATATCCGGCACGAGCAGGTTGGGCAGGATGCTAGTGTACAAGCTCCCCGGTCCGATCACGATCATGTCCGCCTGAAGAATGGATTGGATGACCGGCGGGAATGCCGGCGGATTATTGGGTTCCAGCCACACCCGGCGGACGCGTCCGGGCATGTTGGGAATGGTGCTCTCCCCCTCCACCCGAACCTCGTTGCTCTGATACGGTAGTTGGACATCAGCGAGAAGCCGGACATCATGCAATGTGGCTGGCAGGACCTCGCCGTTTACGCCCAACACCTTGGCGGATTCGGCAACGGCTTCTTCGAAGCTGCCGGTGACCTCCGATAATGCAGTTATGAACAGATTACCGAAGGAGTGACCTCCCAGCCCCGATTCACTGCTAAATCGATACTGGAATAATTGGGTCAGCATGGCCTCATCGTCAGATAGGGCAGCCAGGCAGTTGCGAATGTCGCCCGGAGGGAGGATTCCCAAAGTCCGCCTTAGTTCACCGCTCGACCCGCCGTCATCGGCCACGGTCACTATGGCAGTAAGATTGCGCGTATGTTCCTTCAATCCTCGCAGCAAAGTCGCAAGGCCGTGACCGCCGCCGATCACCACAATTCGCCGTCCCCGCTTGCGCCTCCGGTAATCCGAGATCTGGTCCACCAAACGGGTACCCGGTGTTCTGAATGGAGACAAAAGTGAATGGTTGAATCCCCAGATCCCATAAACGATCAGACCAACGCCGAGGCTTCCAAAAATCACCACCCTAAGTGTGCGGTCAAGGAATCGCAGCGACGCATAGCTCAACAATGGCAGCCACCAGGTTTCAGGGGCGGTCCGGTAGATATCCAATAGTAGGAAAGCCAATCCAACCCCAAGGAGGGTGATTCCCATCAAGATCATTAATAGCCAACGTTTGACCCCAATGCCGGGAATCATCCAGCGAAAAATGCTGGTGATTTCCTGCCAGAATCGATTGAACCAGCGTCCTTTTGATTTCACAAAAAGCACTATAGCAGTCTTGGGTGGAATAGTCAACGGACGGTTATCTTGAATCCATCTGGAATATAATACGACAATGATTGTGATGATTGCTTAGCGGTATCGAGATCAGGAACATCCATGACAAAACCTATCCCATTGATTGCACCGAAACTTATTCCTCCCCTGGACCCGGATTTCCGTCCTGCTTTCCTGGCTAATCGTGCTTATAGAAACGAAACGATGAAAAACGGGGTGCCATTCGTGATTGGTTTGGAAAGAAACGATGGCGAGTTTTCCAGATTTGAGACCATTGTCTTACATGAAGATCACCCAAGTGCTGAGTTAAATCTCTTTTATGCAGAGCGATTGTTAAAATTCCTGTTATGGCAGCGTGGAGGGTGGCGGGTCTTTATCGGAGGTCCACGCTCAATCGGTAAATATATCAAACAAGTCTATTCTGCAGGAGGAGAACGGCGATTTGATTATGCGTTCTTAGGTGAGCAGGTTTACGAGCAGAAATTTACAGTAATCATCTGCGAAGCGGATCAGGTCCCACCGGCTCGCGAAACCGGGAAACCTCTTGGTCGTCACCTAGATGGATGCCGTATCGGATTCGATTTGGGGGCATCCGACCGCAAAGTGAGTGCGGTTGTGGATGGAGAAGCCATATTCAGTGAGGAAGTGGTGTGGGAACCACGAAAGCAATCCGACCCCCAATACCATTACCATGAAATCATGACTGCGTTGAACAAAGCCGCGTCCAAAATGCCACGTGTGGATGCCATCGGCGGGAGTTCAGCCGGCATTTATATCGACAACCGTCCAATGGTGGCTTCATTGTTCAGAGGAGTCCCACCTGAACGATACGGTGAAATTAAAAATCTTTTCGCACGCATCCAGCAGGAATTTAAAGTCCCACTGGAGGTCATCAACGATGGGGATGTAACCGCTTTGGCAGGGTCAATGTCGCTGGAGGACAATGCCATTTTAGGAATTGCCATGGGTTCGAGCGAAGCTACCGGTTATATCGACCCGTCCGGGCACATCATGGGGTGGTTGAATGAGCTCTCGTTTGCGCCAGTGGATTACAGCCCCTCCGCGCCGGCTGATGAATGGTCGAAGGACATCGGCTGCGGTTCGATGTATTTTTCTCAACAATGTGTTTTCCGACTCGCTCCGAAAGCAGGCATCCAGGTTCCATTGGATCTCACAGACGCTGACAAATTAAAATTCGTCCAGGATAAACTGGAAACCGGGAGCGAAGGCGCGGTAAAAATCTGGCAGAGTATGGGGATCTATCTGGGTTACGCCCTTGCCCATTACGCTGATTTCTACGAGATAAAGCATGTATTAATTCTCGGACGGTGCACATCAGGCAAGGGGGGCGACTTGATTTTGAACGGGGCAAATGAAGTCCTCCGAGCGGAATTCCCCGAACTTGCCTCCCGGATTGTTGTTCAGCTTCCTGACGAGAAAAGCAGGCGAGTCGGACAATCCATTGCCGCAGCCAGCCTGCCTGCCATAAAAAGCTAGGATAGCTACGCGAAATCTAAACCTTCCACATTGAAGTTTTCAAGCCCATTGGTTTGGATAAAGATTTAGCCTTATCTCTCACGACTCATTGGGTCATGGCTACGCACTAGCATGATATTGAGTTCTTGACTGCTGCTTACATTCTTGAATTCTAACGTAAACAGATTGCTGACCCACACAATTCAACGGCTTCTGCCGCATTTATCAACATGTTATAATTCGCTCCATGGACACAATTGTTGCTGTCGACATTGGCGGTACACAGATTCGTGTCGCCATTTTTTCACCCGACAGCGAGAAACCACTGCAAGTCAAAAAAATCCCGACCAAAACAGCTAAAAGCCAGCCTTATGATCGGGTCGTGGAAGCCATTTCATCGCTCTGGCCGGCCGACGGACAGGTCTTATGCATTTCCGCAGCCATTCCCGGACCTGTGGACCCAAATACCGGTGTCGTCATTTCGACACCGAACATCGAAGGCTGGAAGGACTTTCCCCTCGCTGACAAGCTTCATAAACAATTCAAGGTGCCTGTTTATCTTGGTAACGACGCCAACCTGGCAGCCGTCGGGGAATGGGAATTCGGTGCAGGGAAAGGTCATCGGGACATTTTATATCTGACCATCAGCACCGGAATTGGCGGCGGCGTAATCACGAATAACCAGCTTCTGGAAGGTTCACGGGGGATGAGCGGCGAATTAGGCCACGTCACCGTTCTTCCGAATGGACCCATGTGCGGGTGTGGGCATCGCGGACACCTGGAGGCGGTGGCTGCCGGACCAGCGATCGCGCGTTATGTCAGTGAACAATTGGCTAAAGGTAAGAACTCCATTCTTAAAGGCACCGAAGTCCTCACGGCTCGTGAAATCGCAGCTGCAGCACAAAAAGGGGATGAACTTGCGATTGAAGCACTTGGCCGGGCAGGAAAATTCATCGGCCATGCCCTGGCGGATTTCCTGGTAATATTCAACCCGACAATTGTAATTTTTGGCGGGGGGGTATCATTCAGCGGAAAATATCTCTTCGATCCTATGAGAAAAGCTTTGACGAAGACGGTCATGGATCTTGAATATTTGGATAATCTGGAAATCACAATCGCCAAATTAGGCGATGATGCCGGCTTGCTTGGTGCTCTCTCTCTGGCTAAATCAAAAATCAAGCACGACAACTGACGTCATTTTAAAAATCGGCTTTGGTTTATCTCTTCGGGAGTGAATCCAGAGCCGGACACTCTTAATTTTTCCAAGCATCCCAATCATTTTTTCTTTAATATTTGGAAGGAGTCACTATCATGGTAAAAGTACTGAACGTACCAGGTCCAAAAACCAAGGCTCTCATCGAGCGTGACAACGCGGTTTTATCGCCATCCTACCCTCGGGGTTATCCCTTCGCCATGGACCACGGAAAAGGAACGGAAGTCTGGGATGTGGACGGCAACCGGTTCCTGGATTTTATGGCAGGCATTGCCGTTGTTTCCACCGGTCACAGCCACCCGGAGGTGGTCAAGGCCATCCAGGAGCAGGTTGAGAAGTTCATCCATATCTCTTCGGATTTTTATCATGAAAGCTGGGTTAAACTGGGCGAAAGACTGGCCGGCATTGCGCCTTTCAAGGAAAAGGCGACGAGTTTCATGACCAATTCGGGGACGGAGGCGGTCGAAACAGCCATCAAACTGGCCCGTTTCCATACAGGTCGCAGCAATTTCATCGGCTTCACCGGCGCCTTTCATGGCCGGACGATGGGAGCAGTGACCTTTACTGCAAGCAAACCCACGTACCACCGAGGGTTTTATCCTCTCATGAACGGCGTCGTCCATGCCCCCTACCCCAATCCTTACCGACCCATTCTGGATCGGAATCCCGGGGAGGATTACGGCGAGACTGTGGTCCGTTACATCGAGGACCAAATCCTGGGCCACATCCTGCCTCCGGACGAAGTGGCCGGGATTTTGCTGGAACCGATTCAAGGTGAGGGCGGTTACATCGTTCCTCCTCCGGGATTCTTCCCCGCGCTTCGAAAACTCTGCGATAAATACGGCATTCTACTCATCGCGGATGAAGTCCAGAGCGGAATGGGCCGTACTGGCAAATGGTGGGCGATCGAGCATTTCAATGTCGAACCGGATATTTTTACAACAGCAAAGGGAATCGCGAGCGGGGTTCCATTAGGCGCTTGTATTGCGCGCCAGTCTGTGATGACCTGGCCTCGTGGTGCGCATGGCAACACCTACGGTGGAAATCCAATTGCCTGCGTCGCCAGCCTTGCGACGATAGATCTGATCGAAAAGCTTTATCTCAAGAATGCGGCTGAAATGGGTGAATATACCCAGGATGCATTGAAGGAAATTCAAGCCCGTCATCCACGCATCGGGGACGTGCGCGGTATCGGGTTGATGATCGGGGTTGAATTCATCAAGGATCAACTGAGCAAAAAACCGGATGAACAACTTCGCGATCGTGTCGTGGACCTGGCCTTTGAACGTGGATTGCTGCTTTTGGGCTGTGCGAAGAGTATCATCCGTGTCGCGCCACCATTGTCTATTTCCAGGCAGGAAATCGACGAAGGGTTGGAAATACTGGAAGAGTCCCTGACCATTGCCGAGAAAGAGTAAATCCTTTCACTTTCAACCTTCCCCGCTTAACCCGGGGAAGTTTTTTTAACACAACTCTTACGTGTCCCTTCGGTGCAGGTGATAAAATACTCCCTGGTATTCATCATTAAATATAGTAGAGAGAGCCATGCTTCCTGATTTTCGTGTTCGACAACGTGACTATTTGCTTGAAATCGCGCGGGCTTTGACGCAGGAACTCGACAGCGAAAAACTGTTGATGCGCATCCTTCGCATTTCAATCGAAATGCTTGCCGGCCAGGCAGGATTGTTGGCATTACGGGAAAAGGAAGGCTGGCGGGTTTCGGCTGCGCATGGCATACCTTCTGCGTTCTTAAGATACCTTGAACCCTTGCTGGCGGAAGAAAAGTCCTCCGAACTGGACGTCGACGAGTTAAATCGGATGCTCAAGAACCTCACCTACACAGCAAGCATGGGTCTGCTCAATGGGGTTGGTCTTCCCCTCGTCGCGCATGGACAGGTGATCGGAGTAATTTTTATATTCAGGTCCTACCCGGATCGCTTCACGGCAAATGACAAAATGCTCCTGCAGTCCTTTGCAGACCAGGCTGCCATCGCGGTATTCAATGCCCGGCTTTACACCCAGGTCAGCGATGAAAAACAGCGCCTCGATGCCTTGATCGATTCCGCTGCCGATGGAATCCTCATCCTTACTGCAGACCTCAACATCGAGCGTTGTAACAATGCCTTCGAAAAGATGGTCGGACGCACCCGAAGCGAGATCCAGGGAAAACCGCACGGTGCCATCATCCGCTGGGCAAAAAAACCGGAAGGATCCACCCTCGAGGAAGCAGACGCGAAAGGTTGGACATTTCCAATGAATGCCTACCTTTATGTCGAAGGCGACCTGGAAAAGCCGGAGCCGCCTCCCCTGCCAGTGGGAATCACCTACGCCTCTTTGCTGGATGAGTCTGGAAAAATAAAGAACATTATCGCCACGGTAAGAGATATCACCCGCTTCCGCACGGCGGACGAGATTAAGAGCACATTCATCTCCATCGTCAGCCATGAGTTGAAAACCCCCGTGGCTTTAATCAAAGGTTACGCATCCACCTTGCGCCGCGATGACGCCCGCTGGGATAAGGCTGTCGTTCAGGATAGCCTGGCGGTCATCGAGGAAGAAGCCGACCGATTAACGCAAATGATCGAGGACCTGTTGGATGCATCCCGGCTTCAGGCAGGAGGAATCAACCTCAACAGGGCGGATGTGTCCATGCCTCTATTGGCGGAACGGCTTGCGGCGCGTTTTCAGACCCAGACGGATCGACATAATATCAACATCAAATTTCCAAAAGATTTTCCGATCATTCTTGGAGATGAAACAAGAATTGAACAAGTTTTAAGCAACCTGATCTCAAATGCCTTAAAATACTCCGAAAAAGGGGAAATCAATATCAGTGGAACGATTCATCCCGAGCAGGTGGTCATTGCGGTAAGCGATCAGGGTCAAGGAATCGACCCACGCGATCTGCCTCATATCTTCGACCGATTTTACCGCGCGGATAAGGCGGTCAAACACACCAAGGGAGCTGGTTTAGGGTTGTACCTTGCCAGGGCAATCATTGAAGCTCATGGGGGACGAATATGGGTCGACCCTAAATCCAACCACGGGGCAAAAATTTGTTTTTCACTCCCCCGCTGATCGATCCATAATTCCAAACACGAACTATTCGGAATAAGGGTAAAATTGACCGGCAATTGAACCCGGATTGAAAATTTTATTTCTAATGATGGAGAACCATGCCCCAAACTCAAATCGCCTGCCCTCGCTGCCGCCAATTGATCCCGGCCATGATCGAGCAACTATTCGATGTCACTGCAGACCCTCAATCCAAGCAACGACTATTGGGCGGAGTGTCCAATCGCGCCAGGTGCTCTGCCTGTGGTTACGAGGGGAACCTGGCCACCCCTGTCGTTTACCATGATGCCGACAAGGAGCTGCTACTCACCTTCTTTCCTGCCGAATTGGGAATGCCTGTAAACGAACAGGAAAAGCTCATTGGCCCATTGATCAGCCAGGTTACAAACCGGCTCCCCGCAGAAAAGCGTAAAGCCTACCTTCTCAGACCGCAGAGTTTCCTGACCTTTGAAAGCTTGCTTGAACGCGTCCTGGCGGCTGATGGTATCACCAAAGAGATGCTCGATGAGCAGCAAAAACGGTTAAATCTGGTTCAGAGATTGCTTCAAGCCAGCAGTCTGGAAGTCCGGTCAGAGATAATCAAGGAAAATCAAGGACAGTTTGACGAGGCTTTCTTCGCCCTCTTCAGTCGTCTGTTTGAGTCGGCCGTCGCCTCAGGCCAGGAGCCCGTCGCCAAGGCCCTAAATGACCTTCAGCACCAACTCATGGAGGAGACGGAAATCGGGAAGAAGATGAAAGGTCAACTCGCCGAGGTGGAGGAGGCAGTCAAAACCCTTCAGGCTGCGGGAAAGGATCTCACCCGGGAAAAGTTACTCGAGATTTTCATCGCCGCACCCAGCGATGAACGCCTCAAAGCCCTGGTATCCATGACCCGCAATGGATTGGATTACTCCTTCTTCCAGATGCTCACCGAACGAATTGACAAATCGTCCGGCGAAGAAAAAAAGCAGCTTGAAGATTTAAGAGCAAAACTTCTGGATTATGTCAATGAAATTGACCGGCAGGTCGAGATTCAACTAAAACAAGCCAGGGAATTCATTGAACAACTCCTTGCCCAGCCGGATGTTCAAAAGGCTGCTCAGGATAACCTCGATATGTTCAACGAATTAACTATGCAAGTGGTCGAAACGATGTATCGGGAAGCCCAGCAAAAAAAGGACATTGACCGATTAAACAAGATTCAGCAAATCATTATGGTCCTTCAACAAGCCAGTGCGCCTCCACATGAGGTGGAAGTTATACAGAAATTGCTGAATTACGAAGAAAAGGACTTTGATATTGCACTGAATGAAAATGAGAAAGAAATCACACCCCAGTTCATAGAGATGCTGTCCGGATTGGCCATGCAAATGTCCCAGCAAGGGAATGAGACTTCATCCGAAGAAGAAAAAACAACCATGAAAAAAGTTCAAGCGCTGTATAACGCAGCCCTGAAAAGGGAAATGAAGAAAAACATATCCAAATAAGTAAAAAAGGACCGGTTTCGACGAAACCGGTCCTTTTTTACGGTGTTCGAAACCGAAAACAATCCATCCCAAAATACGTTTTCCTATCAACAAGGTGTAAACCTGCCTTCAACAAAACGTTTTGTGAGGCTTTATTATCAACATGCGTTAAACCAATAATCTCCTTAAGATTTAAAGTATTTATTCCATAATCGAGACTTTTCCGAGCTACTTCGGTGGCATAGCCTTTGCCCCAGAAGGGTTTACCCAGGCAATAAGCCACTTCCGTTTCGTTCGTATCGGGAAGGAATTGCAGACCGCACCAACCCATCAGATTGTGGTTTTTATCCTCCAAAGCCCAATGGCCCAATGAATATTCCGCCCAATGATCCATTTGCCCTTTTATATAAGATTGTGTTCGTGCCAGGGAAGGAACTTCAGGGAGCGGAAAGTAGTGCCAAACGTCCGGATCATTCAGGACATGATGAAGAGCTTCAGCGTCATCCAGGGATAGAGGCCTCAGTGTGAGGCGAGGCGTAAAAAGGATTGGGTAGGTGCCGGTATCCATGAGAGGTTAATCATCGGGTGGGAGGATTATCCAGGCGAAGGCCATGACCCCTGACAGTGACAATATAGGGGTGGGAAGGGTCCAAGTCTGCAATTCGGTCCCTCAATCGGCGAATCAAAGCATCCAATGCCTGATCCGATACGCCCGCAGATTGCTCATCACCCCACACTGCTGTTACCAGCTCCTGCCTGCTGACCACCTGTCCCTGCTTTTCGTAAAGCACCCATAACATATGGAATTGAAGAGCGGAAAGAGGAGGTGCCAACTGTTGATTGTTCACCCACACTCGGCGTGAGCGCATTTCAAGCAGCAACCGGCCTTGCTGAGCAAGCGGTTCAGTCAGCGGCATGGTTGCGTCTGAACTCAGAAACATGAATTCCTGAACCAGGGCAACTTGAAAAACATCGCCATCCTTTAATACCACGGGGTTGCTTAAGGGGCTGCCATTGTAATGAGTGCCATTCTTGCTGCCCAAATCCTCAAGAATGATCCCCTCTGGTGATGAAGTCAACCGGGCATGGTAACGTGAAACCTGCCGGTTGCTGATGACCACTTCGCAGCCAGGTTCCCGTCCAAGCACCACCGCGCCATTAATTGGATAACGCTGTCCCTTTAATGGACCGGCCTGCCCCACCAGGACTGGGAATTCTTCGTCCTTCGCCATTTACTCCACCTCTCGAAAATAACGCCATCCGCCCATCAATCCAATTTTGCGTACTCCATCAGGAATTGATTGCAAACACGTTTATAATATAGCAGAAAATGGTTATTCTGTGCAATAAACGCCGAATTAAAAAAACTGCACAGATCCAAAGTACTTGAACTGGAGATCCGCATGCCACTCCCCCTCAAAACCGGAGAGGTCCTTCGCGGTCGTTATAAAATCCGTGAGCGCATTGGTGCAGGCGGCATGGGTAATATTTACCTTGCCGAGGACCTGAGACTGGAAGGTCGCCGCTGTGCGCTTAAGGAAGTTGAACACGACCGAACTCTCGGAGAGAAAATTCTCAGGGAAGCCCGCGAGCAATTTTTACGCGAGGCTACTGTGCTTGCGCGCTTGGACCATCCCAATCTCCCAAAAGTGTCGGATTTTTTCAACGTGGGGCTAAAAGATTACCTTGTCATGGATTTTATCCCCGGCAACGACCTTCGTTCCCTTATGCTAGAGGCCAAGCAAGAGAAGAAATTCCTGTTGGAGAATGAAGTGCTCAAATGGGCATACCAGATCAGTGATGCGTTGAATTATCTTCATACGCAGGATCCGCCACTTGTCCACCGGGATATTAAACCGTCCAACGTGAAGCTCACTCCGGAAGGGATGATCAAGCTGGTGGACTTTGGGCTTGTGAAAGTGCTAGCGCCGGATGAAGTCACCATAACGATCATTCAAGGACAGGGGACGGCGCTTTACACACCTCTTGAACAATACGGGGGGGCGGATTCACACACCGACGTCAGGTCAGATATTTTTGCCTTTGGTGCGACCCTTTACCATCTCCTGACCAATCAGTCCCCGGCGGAAGCAAAGGACCGGTTTCTCGACCCGGACAGATTGTCTGCACCAAGAGCGATCAACCCGGCGATCAGTATCCGCACAGAAAAGGCGATCCTTTGGGCGATGGAACTTCACCCTGATCACAGACCTGAATCGATAGAGTCGTTCAGGCAATACCTATTCGGCACCAAGGAATTACCGTCGCGGCCTCAAGAAATTCGTTCGCGCTCATTGACGGTAAAGGACGCATTGACGTCGCCCCCTGAAAGTATCCTGATCTGGCTGACTGCAGGATTAATGTTGGTGGGGCTTATAGCCACGTTGGTGAAATAAAACTAAGGGCTGGAAATTTCTTTCCTTATTCACCCGCTTTATATATTTTTTAATGACCTTTTTTCCCATATCCAGGCTGCCAGAAGCCCAAAACCCATCCCAACCAAAAGCATAATCAAAATCGCAAAAAATCCAAATTCATCAATCGATGCCTGACTTCCCGGCAGACCAAAGGCAGCGTAATTATAGGCTGCCAGGCCTCCCAAGATCAGGCAAATTGTCCATCGAAGCGACCATTGAATTGATCGGATCTGGCTCATGCTTAGATAGGTGATTCCGGATGAAACGATCAGAATAACCATCGCAAGCAACCAGGAGGAAAACAGAGGAAATCCATCAGCAGTAAATTCACCGCCAGTACTCACGACCTCAGTGGCGGTGGGCAGAGGCAGAGGCGTATTGACGATCGTCACGATGGGAGTGGGAGCGATCACAGTCACTGCTGCAGCTTGCCCAGGCGTGACATCAATTTGCAGAACAACGGATGTCACCGCGGGTTCACTGGATGCGCTAATCTCCACCAGCCCTGATTCATCCAACCGAAATGAGGCAGCCGCAATACCATCGACTGTTTCACTCTGCAGCTGTAGATAAGCTCCCCCCTCCACTTTTTCCGTGAAAGTCACCACTGTTCCATCCGGAACTGGATTGTTATTATTGTCAATAATGGGTCCTGTGCGAATTGAAATGGTGCTCCCTCGAGTAAAAAGTGGGATGGGAGTGGGCTCTGGTGTAATTCCAGGTCCAGGAGTTGGCTCAGGAGGGACGTCCAGGTAAAGCTGAATAACCTGATCAGCTTTGGGGGTAGTGGCCTCGATTAAGTCATAACCAATTCCAGGGACTGAGACCGGCAGGCGCCCAGTCGGATTGATTTCCTTGAACAATAATCGGGCAGCAGAATCCACAAAGGGTTGGGATTTTCCATACATCCCATAAAATGCAGTTAGTTTGGAAATGTCCGTCGCATCGAGATAGTATGGCGCGCTGAATGAAAAAAGAACCACACGTTTATCCCGAAGTAAATCTGAACGCTCTGTGAGGAACTGGTTAAATATCTTTGTGTGAGGCTCATCTTCAGTCAATTCGAGGGTTGAAAAAATCAACCAATCCGAAAGACGGATATTATTTTCGAGGTCTGGATTTCCTTGACCTCCTGAAAGGAGACTGGCAAGGTCATCGAGTGTATACGAAGTAAGCCGGGACCCTGCGATCTGGTCTCCACCTTGCGGCCCATAAAGTTTTAGTATTGTCGACATCAAAGCGTCTGTGGCTAAAAATGGCTGAGGCAGGCATGCGCTGCATTGTCGACCTGTACGGTTATCCGTAATAAAAACCATCCGGTCTCGATAGGCAGGAGGGTTCGGCAAGACAATGTTCAGATCAGAAGCCATCGGGCTGATGAGCGTAGCGGATTTTCTGGCGATCAATGAGGTGGCATCCGCATTGAGATTCAGGGAATCGCTTTCTGAAGGACGAACGATGGCATCCAAAGAGAAAGAATTATAAAGTTTAAACTTGAGCGTAAGGAGACGAAGAACGGATTCGTCAACGCGTTGAGAGAACGAGGGGTCTTCCTTGTATTTTTGTGTAAAGAAAGCCAATGTTGTAATTAATGTATCGTAATTTCCAACATCACCCGTTGACTTGATATCGCCCATATAAAGCAAATCATTCCCTGCCAGAAAAGCATCACGCGTAACGATCAAGGCTGAAAAATTATTCCCAGCCGGATCATAAAAGAGATTTACCGCTTGGGATCCCAAATTATCACTGACAACAATCCCTCCGGCCTGCCTCCATTCAGCAAAAGGTTCCAGCCCCAGGATCTGTCCTAGCGCCTGGGAGTCGAAACTCACCGGTCTGGTGGTTGCCCGGATATTTCCTTGAAACCCCTGGTATCGGATGTGGGATACGAGCAGTCCATCTGTCGCCATTTCCTGTGACGGAGCATCGCCAGTTACAGAAAAAAACGGCGCCAACTCAATCTGCTTTAATTGCTCAAGGGATTTGCGAACCGTTGACACTTCCTCGCTGGGTGGGCGGTCTGCTCCACCCCGCCCAGGGAAATTTCTGGAAACCACCGCAATTCGTTCATTCGACCCCGAATGCAAACCTGCGATATACGCCTGACCTAATTTTCCGACCCAGAATGGATCGCCGCCAAAAACCAATGTACCGGGATCTCCCTCCTTGGAAGAGGAAGGTGAAGTCAATACGTCAAGTGATGGTCCGAAATAAAGGTTAACTCCGATCGCACCAAGCTCTGAACCTAAAATCGATCCGGTTTGACGTGCCATTTCCGGATCCCACGTTGCCCCTAGCGCCATCTCCGGTGCGACTGGGGACATACCGGATAAAATCTGATCATAAGTCAAACCGTCACCCGGTTGTTCTATTCCAATAAAAAGGGGTACATAATTGGTAGGACTTAATGGAGCGTTTGGCTGATCGTTTGACTGAGTTTCAAGTGAGTTATTCCATTCAATTTCCTGCAAACTTGTGATGAGGCGGTAAGCATCGTCAACTGTCGTTGGAGCTCCAGAAAAATTATTATTTTCCTTGGAAAGCACAACTCCTCCAATATGATGCCGAACGATTAAATCATAAATGGTGGAGTCGGGATCAACATCCGTCCCCTTGAAAGAGATTAAGAATAACTGACCAACCCTTTCCTCAGGGGTTAATTGATTTAATAATGCCCGGGCTTGTCCCTCTGGAGTCCCTTGCGCGTTGGCAAATTTAATCGGTGACAGGTAATAAACCATCACCAGGAACGCGCAGGCAAGTGAAAAGAACCGCTTTTTCAATTAAAGTCCTTGTTTCGATCACAAATCTGTTCATGCAATTCGGGCTGAATATTGCCTCCCGAAAAAACGATCACTGCCGGCGGTTGGGTAATTCCCGAGAGGATGGCAGCCAAACCGACTGCTGCTGATGCTTCGATGGTTTCTCCATATATGTAATAGGCAAATGATACAGCGCGAGCAATTTCATCCTCGCTGACAAGAAGGATATCATCCACCAGGGCTTTAATCAACGGAATCGTGATCGAGCCATTTTCGACTGGTCCTGACAACCCATCTGCTAAAGTTGGCAGGTCATCGACATTATTCTGGGATCCGTTTTTGAATAGTGCATGCATGAAAGCGGATGCCTTCGCCTGTACCCCGACAATTCTTGGACGGTTTTTGAAGGCTGACAATGCCGCGGCCACGCCAGCAAGAAGTCCGCCCCCAGAAACCGGGATAAGCATAGTCATCGAGGGTGATAATTCCACCTGACGGGAAATTTCCATGCCAATTGTTCCCTGCCCCGCAATCACCTGGGGGTCATTGTAAGGAGAAATCCAGGTTTTGCCGTTCTCTTTTGCATATTGGAGACCTTTAACTTCTGCCTGGTCATATCCTCCTTCAACAAGTCGCACATCTGCTCCGAGGGAACGCATTTTATCGATTTTAAATGATGACGCTTGTTTACTGGCAAACACCGTGACTGGAGCGTCGACATGCCGTCCTGCAAGCGCCACACCCTGACCATGATTACCGGCAGAGGCAGCGACTATTCCCCGTTGTTGTTCCCACGGCTCCAGAGAAAGGATTTTATTAAATGCCCCTCTCGCCTTGAATGAACCTGTCACCTGGTGGTTTTCCCATTTCAGGAAAATTCCCCTATCTTTATCGTGAGCCAACGAAGTGACATGGACATGTGGAGCGATCCGCTTCTCTGCTTGGAGGATCCAATCTATGGGGAATACTTCAGATTTATCCATAAAATTTAACCATTACTGTCTGGCGAGGACTTCCCTGGCGACCAGGGGATCATCAGTAAAAAAGCCATCAACTCCAAGGTCGCATAACTTCCTCATAACATCTGGCGAATTAACTGTCCAAACATGAACCAAACGACGACGACGATGCGCCTGGGCGACCGATGCACCGGTCACGTCTGAAGTGTAAGGGTGATTTGCCTGCACGTCAATCAGTCCTCCCCAAAGTCTCTGCCACCATCCAGCTTTTCCTGGAAATGCTAATTGACCTCGAGGCACATCTGGTAATAGTCGTTTGGCTCGAATAAGATTTGTGGGATAAAACGACGAGAAAATGACCCTTTTTTCCATTCCATGTTTTTTAACCAACAAGGCAACCTTGTCAACCAGACCATCGAATGGTGTGGCGTAATTCGTCAACTCCACGTTCATGAAGAGTTTCTTCCCGAGAATCTCAAACACCTCGTCAAGTGTTGGAATTTTAATTCCTCTAAACCGGTCATCGAACCAGCCTCCCGCCTCCAGTTCTTTTAATTGCAATAAGGTGAGATGATTAACCTTTCCTTTTCCGTCAGTTGTTCGATCGACTGTCTGGTCATGGATGACCACCACATGTTTATCCGCACTCAATTTGACATCAAACTCGATAATCCTTGCTCCCTGTTCAAGCGCTAATTGAAAGGCTTCGATGGTGTTTTCAGGCGCATGAGCGCTTGCCCCTCGATGAGCAAAAAAGTAGGGAGAAATTAAATCAAATAACATATTGTCCTTTATGGTAGTTCTGGAAATCATTTCGGGATTCGTGCTTCGCTCGTCGCATGCGAATCAAGAATCCCGAACATCCCGCTGGCTAGGTTTAAATTTTACAATTCTACAAAATACGATGCAGCAGCGCGATCGAGCAAATCCCGGCTCATGGTAGCCTCAACTGACATGTAGCGGGAGATATCCAGGATTTGGTCACACAAGTCTCGGGGATGAGACGCGCGCATTTTTCTATTGCGCTTTATATACCATTCCTGAAGCAGGTAGGCAAGGCCCTGGTCGTTGTATTGAACCCCTTTTAACTGAGCGACGCGCTTGAAGATTTCACGGTATTCTTCATACGTAGGATCGCCGATTTCGATTTTATGCCGGAGCCGGCGCAGAAAAGCCTCATCCACCAGGTCACGAGGAGGCAAATTGGTCGAGAAGACGATTAATACATCGAACGGTAATTCGATTTTTCGACCAGTGTGCAGTGTCAGGAAATCCACCCGGTTTTCGAGAGGCACGATCCAGCGGTTAAGCAGGTCACGCGGACGGACTTGTTGACGCCCAAAGTCGTCAATCAACAAAATTCCGCCATTGGCTTTCACCTGGAAAGGCGCTTCGTAGAATTTATGGACATCATCAAAAACAAGATCAAGACCAGCCAGCGTCAGTTCGCCTCCGACCACGATGAACGGACGGCGGATATGAACCCAACGCGGGTCTCGTTTTTGTCCGGAACGCAAGGAACCTGTGCCGGATGCTGTGGCGTCATCGTCTGGGGCTCGCTGATGGTTGACCGAGTCATAGAGTTTTACTACCTGCCCATCCATGTACAATGCGAAGGGAATAAACATGTCCTGGGTCAGGATCAAATTACCAAATGCACGAGCAACACTTGTCTTACCATTTCCAGGAGGACCATATAAGAAAATGGACGTACCGGAATTGAGAGCAGGACCCAGTTTCTGAAATGTGACCTCGGTGAGAACCAATTGACTTAGAATTTGCCTCATCGTCCGGCTGGTGATCACCATGCGCTGTCGGCTTTGCCGCCGGATGGATTCGGTATAGGCTTCAATCGGAACCGGTGCAGGTCCGGCATATTGGCTGCGCTCAAGAGCTTCACGGGCGCGATCGATCCCTGCCCCGGTGATGGCATACTGGTAGGATCCTTCGCCCTAATCCCATGGAGGAAGACTTCACTTCAACTAATTTTTCCCTTTTCAATGATTCCAATACCAGATCAGTCACTCCTGCAAAAGGCAGTGCGATTTCTTCAGCAACGCGAAAACCTGATAAATAACCTTGAAAATAAAGAATTTTTAAGGCAAGGTCTTGCACCCAGAGAAAGGATAATCCTGTGTCCTCTATCCGCGTAATGGGCGGCGGGAGGAAACTCGAGGTGACTGTCCGTTGTTGTGGGTGCGCAGTTTTACCGATGATGGGCGTATTCATTCATCCGCTCCTTAAGAATCGACCAATATTCAGATTATAGCATGCGGGGCAAAAATTAAGGTATGCGAAACCCACAACCATCAGTTTACAATTTGGAAGGGTGAGAGAGCCGAAAACCCCTTTCTGCATCATTAAAAGGCTAAAAAAAAACCGAAAACGACGGTTTGAATATAGCTAAATTTCCCTTATAATCTGACCCATGAAAATCACAGTCATAATTCCAGCCTACAACGAAAAAAATACCATCCAGGAAATCGTCAGACGGGTGAAGGCGATGAAAATGGTTGACGAGATCATCATCGTAGATGACGGATCCACTGACGGCACTCGGGCTTTAATCGCACCCATGGATGGCAAGGAGAATGTAAAGGTCATTCTCCACGAGAAAAATCAGGGAAAGGGGGCGGCTGTCCGTTCTGGAATTTCTGCAGCGACCGGGGAGGTATTGATGATCCAAGATGCTGACCTTGAGTATGATCCCCGGGAATATCCGAACCTGATGAAACCGATCGAAGAAGGCATGGCCGATGTAGTCTACGGGTCACGGTTTCTTGGCGCGCCTCACCGAGCGATCCTGTTTTGGAACATGGTCGCCAACAAACTCCTCACTTTGATGACGAATATCCTCTACAATAATATCCTGACGGACATGGAGACTGGTTATAAAGTCTTTAAACGCGAAGTGGTGGCTGACATGAAAATCCACGCCAAACGATTCGATTTTGAGCCTGAATTCACAGCGAAGATTCTCAAGAAGAATGTACGGGTCTTCGAGGTACCGATCACGTTCAATCCCAGAGATTACAGTGAGGGGAAGAAGATTAAGATGAGAGATGCTTTCGAAGCGGTATGGACGCTTCTCAAGTACAGGTTTGTAGATTAAGGAATCAAAGGAGCCGGCTGAATTCAGCCGGCTCCTTTGATTAATCGGGTATGCCAGTTGGCTTCACATCGCGTAAATTTAGTTGAAGGTAGGTTCGACCATTAAAATCATTGGTCTCAAACGTATACATAACGTCAACTTTCATTTCCGTTTTTAGATCAGGCTGAAGATGTCCAAGCCTGAAACCAATGGCATCAAAAAAGACTTTTCCATCGCTGACGGTCAATTTGAGATGTTTACCGTCTGCGCCTACCGTTCGGGAGGTTTTGACTCGCACTCCACGGGAAACAAATACTGCATCCGGATTACCATAACCGGTGGGTTGGAGATCGACCAGGAATTTCAAAAGATCCGGTTTCAATTCAGCCAGGGGGACTTCCCCATCAGCCGACAAGGTGGGTCGGAGTTCCCTGCCTCCCAATTCCTTTTTGGCAATCTCGAGCAATCTTGTTTTTAACGCTGCAAGATTCTCGTTTTTGACAGTAAATCCTGCTGCTGCCTTATGACCACCGTGCCTGACCAATAAATCAGCGCATTTATCCAATGCTTCAGTGATGTGAAACTCGGGGATCGAACGGCAGGAGCAGCGGGTGGTTTCTGCACTGTTTTGACCGACCACTGCCGGGCGGTAATAGGTTTCAGCCAGGCGGGAGGCGGCGAGACCGACAACCCCTGTATTGAAGTCAGGATGAACAGCAAACAACAAGTCGGCATTTGGATTCTCTGCAAGAACCATGGCTTCAGCCTGTTCTTGAATCTGTCGTGTTAAGGCCTGCCGATCGCGGTTATTCTGATCAAGCTGAAGGGCAAGCTGGCCTGCGCGCATGACATCCTGCGTGGTCAACAATTCAAACGAAGCCAGGGCGGATTCCAATCTGCCAGCTGCATTTAGCCGCGGTCCGAGCACAAAGCCAATATTTGTGGCATTCGTCGATGCAATTTTCAGATCAGAGACATTGGCAAGTGAGAACAATCCCTGCCGGCTTGTCGCACGAATCCTTTCCAGTCCTTTACGGACCAGATTTCGGTTTTCACCGGTTAGTGGAGCCAGGTCCGCAACTGTTCCCAGGGCGACCAAGTCCAGAAGAAGAGTCTTATCAAAATCCGAGCTGCGCGCATCAATCAATGCTTCTGCAATCTTGTAAGCAACCCCTACTCCTGCAAGCTCTTTATCCGGGTACTCATCACCTGGCTGTTTGGGATTGACGATGGCATAAGCGTTGGGCAGAGCCTCTGCAGGTTGGTGGTGATCGGTAATGATAAGGTCCAGCCCCAATTCCCGGGCAAAGTCAGCTTCAGCGGGGGACCGAATCCCGCAATCCACGCTGATCACAAGATGGACACCCTCTTGTTTAAGTGTACTGAGCGCCTCGTTATTTATCCCATAGCCTTCGTCAAACCGGTTGGGGATGTACTCCCGAGCATTTCCACCCAGAGCCTGAAACAGCTGAACAAGAAGTGCTGTGGCTGTAACTCCATCCACGTCATAATCACCATAGATGATGATGGATTCGTTCTGATCCAGCGCCTTGCAAATTCGCTCGACCGTCTCCTGCATACCCTTCAATTTCCAGGGGGATGTATCAGAATCGGGTTCCGCCCGAAAGTAACGGCGCGCGGCCTCAGCCGTGCCATATCCTCGATTAAATAAAACCTGCCGGATGATTGGGGGATATTCGATTAATTCCTGATCTGCTGCATCAGTGAGACGAGATTGGACCAACCAGCGTTTAGTTTGCATGAATAGGGGCTCAATTCAAGGAAAGTGTTACAGAGTATAAACGGTGTACCCACTCACCGCAAGGATTTATAATCAACTCAAGGAGAATCGAACATGAATCCCAGCTTGGACCCCATGACCCTCACCATTTCCTCCGCCCTGGAAGGACTTCGCAAGCAAATCTTCACTCCGTTGGAATTGGTAGAAGTTTTTCTCCTTCGTATCGACGAACTTAATCCCTCACTCAATGCGTTTATCACCAGGTTGGATGGCTCCATAAAGTCTGAAGCTGCTCTATTGTCAGAAAAGAAAGAATCCGGACTACCTCTCTTTGGAATCCCTCTCGCAGTCAAGGATTTATATGAAACCCGAGGAATAAGAACCACTGCTGGATCGCGCTTTTTTCGCGATTATGAACCCAAAGAAGATGGCGCTGCACTAATAAAATTGAAAGCCGCAGGGGCTTTGATTCTTGGAAAGACAAATACACACGAATTTGCATTCGGGGTGACGGGGGTGAATCCGCATTATGGGACATGCCACAATCCGTGGGATGCAAACCCGTATCAGCGGAGGCTCTTCGAGTGGATCAGCAGTGGCAGTGGCTTCTGGCATGGCCTTAGGCGCGGTGGGCACTGACACCGGCGGATCAATCCGAATTCCAGCATCCCTATGCGGTGTCGTGGGATTAAAACCCACCTATGGAAGGGTCAGCCTGCGAGGAGTTTTCCCGCTTTCCTGGAATCTTGACCATGCTGGTCCACTCACAAAGACCGTGCGCGATTCCGCGCTGATGCTTCAATCGATGGCAGGTTACGATCCCCTGGACCCTTCAACGGTGGATGAACCGTTAGCTGATTATTTGCTCCACATTGACGAGGGCGTGAAAGGCTGGAAAATTGCCTTGGCAGTTGGGACTTATATTGGGGAGGGAAATGGCGAAGTATTAGCTGCAATCGATGAAGCCGGCAGGATATTTAAAAATCTTGGGGCTGATGTAACCGAGGTGAACATGGATTCCTTGCGCGAACTGGCATTGGCTAATAGTCAGATGGTTTCCGGGGATGCCGCAGCCTTTCATCAGGACAGGCTGAGAGAGAGACCGGATTGGTTCGGTGCAGATGTCCGCGAACGCTTGGAATACGGCAGGTCGCTCTCATCCACAGATTACTCTTTTGCCAGACGCAAACAGGTCGAGGGACGCCATTGGATGGATGGTTTTTTCAAGGACTACGATTTGCTCATGCTTCCGACCACTCCCATCACTGCACCGTTGATCGAAGGGACGGATGCCATCGCCCAGGCGCGTCAATTAACGCGCTTCACCGCGCCTTTCAACCTGACGGGTCTGCCAGCATTATCCATTCCATGCGGGTTTAACTCAAAAGGGCTCCCAATTGGTCTGCAACTTGTCTCCTACGCGTGGGGTGAAGCGCGTTTACTGCAGGCAGGCCAGGCTTTTGAGGCAATGACCGGTTGGCATAAGAACTTCCCATTGATGACCTAATAAAATCGACAACCCTCGTAAAATCGAGGGTTGTCGTGTTCACGGAAATTTATCCATTGCACTTATTTGCAAATCCCACCAAGCGCAGTAGTGAAGTTAGGCACCCAAGTACAATTTGCTTGTTCGCAAGGAATCTTGTTTGTGAACGAAGAACAACTGGCTCGAGGAGGCGGTGCAGTGGGGCAGGCTGGGATACGCACCGAGAATGTCTCACATGGATTTTCGAGTTGAACGCGTTTGACGCAATGACCGCTGCTTTCGTTAAAGGAATAACCGATCGGGCAGGTTGGCTGGGGTTGGACGGGGGTAGCGCAGCACCCCTGGTCCGCCAGGAAGGTATAACCGGGCAGGCAGGACTGTGGTCGGTCACAGGACGCCGGCGGGTTGGGGAATAAGCAGGGATCCAGCGGAACACAGACTGCACTGCTGCCCAGGGTAACGGAGTAGTACCCATCCGGGCAGGAGCCTCCCGCAGGAGTTGGATAACAGCCCACCCCGGGTATATCCACATAACCCGTGGGGCAGGGAGCGCTGGTCAGCCCAAGTTCACCATACTCACAAAAAGCCGATTCAGGATTGTAGGTGTACCCCGACGGGCAGACCGGTTCTCCTTCGGGTTCGGCAATGGCAGGTGGCGCATCGCGGCAAACCTGGACCTCAACTGTTGAACCCTGCGCCAGCGTCGATCCATAGCATGCCATACGTGTCGCATTCGACAGGTAGGATTTGCAATCCAACGGGCTGCCATTAGCGGTCACTGAATAGTCATCTGCGCTTACATCGAAACCGAAAGAAATATCGATGCTGGTGAATGCCTGTCCCGCAGCAGTTAAGCCTGTCTGACCTGTACAAAAACCTACGACGCTGGTCTCTGAATCCTGGGGGACGGGCGCGACATCACTCTGATCGGATGATGGGGGCACAATGGCAGCCAGCTGGCAGACGGGAGGCGGAGGAAGCGCATCTCCTTCCAGCACGCAGCGAAAGCCGAGGTCAAAAGAATGTTCTTCCGGCTTGAGTGATGTCCGCTCAACCAGGGTAGTATCAGCAGGCGGAGTTAGATAACTGCCGCCGCGAACCACTTTGAATTCACCCGACTCAGGCCCTGTGGGATCGGTATTCGAGGACAGCGCGTAATAATCCTCGGCATACCAGTCATTGGTCCATTCGAAAACATTGCCGGACAAATCAAAAGCATCGTAAGCACTGACACTCTCCATATACGACCTTACATAATTAGGCTCGGGTGGATTGAGGCATTGATCAAAATTCAACAAGGTGCAGTTAGGCTCATCCTGTCCCCAGGGATAAAGATCGCCTTCAGTTCCCCGGCCGGCTTTCTCCCATTCAGCTTCAGTCGGCAACCGTCCCTTGATCCAATCGCAATACAACTGAGCCTGGTACCAATCCACGCCGACTACCGGATAATCCAAATAGAAGAGATTTCCATATCGGTACTGAAAATCCTCATAAATTCTCGGGGGCGAACAGATATCAGCTTCCACGCATAATTCATATTGCATGTTGGTCACTTCTGCCTGATGCATCCAGTAGCTGCTCAAATTGACGGTGTGCATCGGCACTGTATCGCCGGCTTCGGGTTTGTCTTCTCCCATGATAAATTCTCCCTGCGGGACGAAGACGAAGTCGCTGAAATCCGCCCAACGTAAAAGAGAACCGGTGACTGGCAGGATGGCTTCGAATTCCTTGGAAAGCGTGGGTTCCACCGGAGTTAAATCAACAGGCGCAACGGTCTCTCCGGGAGCGATGGTATCCGCTGGCGCGATTGTATCCCCAGGCGCCATGGCATCCCCAGGAGTCTCCTGTTGAATGGAGATGTTATATCCTTGAAAGGTACAGGCAAGTATGGAAAAAGAAACAGCCAGGACGACATACACCAGTCGCTGGCCTGTAAGACGAGCTTTCATATGGACCTCCCGGTTTTCGAACCTGGTAGCGCAATCTGCTAACGACGTAAATCAGTGATGTCGTTTGCGTTGACGGCTCCGACGAACCTTCCCTCAAAGATTCATCGAGTACGTAAATTCTTAATTATTATACAGAGTTTCCAATTACTTTTCTACTCCTCATCGCTCAGAATAACTGTCTTTATAGTGAAACATAGCCCTAAACCTTCAGGGCATTTTTTTAAAATTTTCAGGATCGTTTTTTCAGTTGAGGATTTCTATCCAGGATGGATTGAAGTTCATCATTTAATTCAACCCGTTCCAAATGGTGCGGATCATATTTGACCTGAACTTCCACCCCGGGAAGCAATAGAACGCATTTCAAGATACTGGCTTTCATGTCAGCTTCATAAGCGGGGACTTCATCGGGTTGAACTCTCACTTTGACCGGTATGAAAATCTCGGCGCCCCGATAATTTCTATATTTGGGCTTTTTCATTTCTTCATCAGCCAACTGGCGGCCGTCTTCGAGTACCTGTGCCAGGCAACTTACTTTCTGTTTTTTGAAGAAAATATTCATCGCCGATCCTATGTCCTGCCTATTTCTGCAGGCAGGCTAATAGACTATTTATAGCTTCGTCCACCCCGGGTCTGGTGATTGCCAGCACAGGAGAGGTTGTCGCAATGAAAGTCTCATGAGTATTCCCGGCTTTCCAACGGCGCGGCAGAAATCCGATCGAGCCGGGATTAATTCCGACAGAATCAGACATGTGCTGTGCGGATACAGCCAATCTCGCCATGGATGTTCCTTGCAGTCCATCCATGACGGTTTGATCGAACACCTGCTGGATGTCTTCGTCTTCAGAATATACCCACACTTCAACGGGGACATCGCTGCCTCCCAATTCGGTCCAATTGGCAACCTGACCCGAAAAAATGGCTCTGACCTGATCAATTGTCAGGGTGCTGATCCCTGTCTGAAGGTGGGTGACCACCAGGATCTCTTCATCGTCGATTTTAAAGGCCGGCGAGGCCAGGTTCTCAGTTTCTCCAAGTCGAAGGGAAATATCTGCCGAAGCGGGGTCGTTGCTGACCGAGAGCAAAACGTCATTCCGGTCAGCGCATTGATACAGCTCAGCGAGCCAGGGTTGAACCGCAGAGCTGGCATAAATCCGGAAGACCGGCTTGGGAGTGGGAGTCGCAGCCGGGGAACAACCAGCAAGAAAGCTGATGATTAACAAAAAAAGTAAGCCGTTTCATAAAAGTGTTAATCCATAAATTAATATGAGACTGCCCATTAAGGCACAATAACCTGCAAAAATATACAGCGAGTGACGGCTGAGGTAATTCATCAACCATTTGATAGCCAGCCACCCGACAATCGCTGCTGTGATGAAGCCTACTGCCAAAACCGGCAAAAATGACGAAAGGTCAGTCATCTTTAGAACATCGAGCATTTCATACAAACCGGCTGCAACCATGACAGGCACAGACATCAGAAAAGCAAATCGGGCAGCGGACGGACGATCGAAACCCCGAAACAAACCGGCGCTGATGGTTGTTCCGCTGCGCGACGCTCCCGGGAAAACCGCCAGAACTTGCATTACGCCGATAAATAACGAGTCAATCCAGTTCATATTTTCGAGGGACCGCGTGCGTTTCCCAAAATACTCCGCCAGGGACATCAGCAAAGCTGCCGTAAAGAGCCTGATCGAAGCCTCGATAAGAGGGTACATAAATAACGCTTCAACAGCATTGTTGAGCAGCACACCGGCGAGTAATGCTGGAATTGTGGCAATAATGATATACCACCCCAATCGGTTTTCCTGAGTGGAAAATGGTTTGGCAAAAAACGCCTTGATCAGGGTAAGAAGGTCATCCCAGAAATAGACCACCAGGGAGACGATGGTCCCCATTTGGACAAGTACCAGGAAGGCAAATGTGGCATCACCTGGCTCGATGCCCATCAGTGATTGGACAACGAGCAAATGCCCGGTCGAAGACACCGGGATGAACTCCGTCAAGCCCTGGATGATGCCGAGCAAGATCGCTTGAATAAAAGTCATTGGTCCGCCTTGATTTTCACCCGCTCCGCATTGCCATGCCATTGTTCCAGCCACATGTTGATTTTGCTTTCGAATGTGCCTTCAATAATCGCGGTACGGATTTCATTCACCAAACTTATCATTGTATGTAGGTTATGGATGGAGAGAAGCGATCCAGCCAGGGATTCCTTGGCTGAAATGAGGTGACGAATGTAAGCCCGTGTGAAAGTCCGGCAGGTGTAACAATCGCAGGCCTCGTCGATGGGGCGAGCATCCCGCGCATAGACCGCATTCATCAAATTCAGCCTGCCTTCTGAAGAAAATGCGGCATTGTGGCGGGCAAGTCGTGTGGGCAGGACACAATCAAAAATATCAATACCCCGGGCAATGCCTTGAATCAGATCCTCGGGCGTTCCCACGCCCATCAGGTAACGCGGTTTATTCTCAGGAAGCAGAGGTGTAACCACATCCAGTGTCGCGTGCATCTCTGCTTTGGTCTCCCCCACCGATAGACCTCCAATGGCGATTCCGGGAAACGGGAGAGAAGATATATATTCAGCAGATTTTACCCGGAGATCAGAATCCACACCCCCCTGCACGATGCCGAAAAGAGCCTGGTCGGTTCGACGATGCGCTTGCAGAGAGCGCTCAGCCCATCGGTGAGTCCGGTCCATGGCGATTTGGGTGTATTCCCGGTCGTTGGGATCGGAACATTCATCGAAGGCCATGATAATGTCCGCGCCGAGGTTGTTTTGGATCTGGATCGAACGTCCGGGGGTGAATTGATGCGTGGACCCGTCAACATGGCTCTTGAAAGTTACTCCTTCATCGTCGATCTTTCGCGTGTCCGAGAGTGAAAAAACCTGATAGCCGCCGGAATCTGTCAGGATGGGCCGCGGCCATTGCATGAATTCATGCAAGCCTCCCATCTCGGCTACGAGTTCGTCCCCGGGGCGCAGGTAGAGATGGTAGGTATTGGAGAGAACCAGCGATGCGCCCAAATCCTTGAGCTGCTCAGGAGTGAGTGTTTTGACCGTTGCCTGCGTGCCGACAGGCGCAAACACAGGTGTAAGGAGCTCGCCATGCGGGGTATGAAAGATTCCTGCCCGGGCGTTCCCCTGCCTGGCAACAAGGTTAAATTCAAACATGGGTGGAATTATAAGGGAAATATCCCATCGATAGGACTTTCCAATCATCAAAAAACGGGTGCGATGGAAATCCATCACACCCGTTAACTTTTCTTTCTTGCAGGACTAGAACAATCCCACCACTTTGCCTGTTTTCAAATCAAGGTCCACGTCATAAAAGACAGGTCGAGTTGGCAGGCCAGGCATGGTGCGCATCTCTCCCAGCAACGGGTAAAGGAACCCGGCGCCGACACTGGCACGGATGTCGCGGATCGGAATGCGGAAACCCTTCGGCACGCCTTTCTTGGAGGGGTCGTGTGATAGGCTGAGATGTGTCTTCGCCATGCACAGAGGAAGTTTGTCGAATCCAAGCTGGGTATAGAGGGCGATCTTTTCTTCGGCCTCAGGCAGGTAATCCACGCCATCTGCTCCATAGATCTGCTTGCAAATAGTCTCGATCTTTTCCTTGATGGACATTTCCAGCGGATAAAGGAATTTGAAATTGGTTGGCTTTTCAGCAGCTTTGATGACTGCCTTCGCCAGTGCCACAGCGCCTTTGCCGCCTTCCATCCAGTGTGTACAGACTGCCGCATCCTCTGCGCCAGCTTCGATGGCTGCCTTTCTGATCATCTCTACTTCCGCCTTCGTATCCGTGGCAAAGGAGTTGACCGCCACAACGACGTTGACCCCGTATCGCTTGGCATTCCGAATATGGTGCTGCAAATTCCCAAGCCCGGTGCGGAGCAGGTCAAGGTTCTCATCTGTATATTCAGGAGCCAGCGGTTTCCCGGCAACCACTTTCGGACCGCCTCCGTGCATCTTTAAGGCGCGCACGGTCGCAACCATCACGACCACCTGGGGGATCAAGCCCGAATAGCGGCACTTTATATCGAAGAACTTCTCCATGCCGATGTCGGCGCCAAACCCCGATTCGGTGACGACATAATCCGCCAGTTTGAGAGCGATTTTGTCAGCGATGATGGAGGATTGGCCGTGGGCGATATTGGCGAACGGTCCAGCATGGACAAAAGCGGGCGTGCCTTCAAGGGTCTGCATCAGGTTGGGCTTGATGGCGTCCTTCATCAATACTGTGAGAGCACCTGCCACCCCGAGGTCTTCTGCAGTGACGGCTTCGCCGCGCCTGTTAACCGCCACCACCATTCGTCCAAGGCGATCGCGCATGTCTGCCAGATCGGTGGTCAATGCAAGAATAGCCATGATCTCGCTCGCCACCGTGATATCAAAACCTGAGCGATGCTCATGTCCCTGCTCGTCTTTTCCAAGCCCGACCTGGACTTCTCTCAGGAAACGATCATTGGTATCGACGACCCTGCGCCAGCTCACCCGTTCAGGGTCGATGTCCAGCCGGGCAAAGCGGACGCGTTCCTCGGGTGTCAATTCGTTCGGGTCGGTCTTCTTGATGTCCAATTTCTTGAGCCGCCTCAACATGGAGGGCGAGAACTTTCGTACACCTTGTTTGTTAGGAGGGCAGAGTGCATCAAATAGTTTGGTGTCGTCCTGCAACGATTCATGCATGGCGCGCGCATCGAGCGCTGCAGCGCAAAGATTGTGAGCGGCAGTGATGGCATGGATGTCGCCAGTCAGGTGCAGGTTGAAATCCTCCATCGGGATAACCTGGCTGTACCCACCGCCGGCCGCTCCGCCCTTGATGCCGAAAGTCGGTCCTTGCGATGGCTGGCGAATGCAGGTGAAGACACGCTTGCCCAGGTGGGCGCCCAGCGCCTGGCTCAGCCCGACCATGGTGGTGCTCTTTCCCTCCCCCAGCGGGGTGGGCGTGATCGCAGTCACGTCGATATACTTGCCGTTCGGGCGTTTCTTCAGGCGTTCCAGAATCTCCAGCTTGACCTTTGCTTTGTAAGGACCATAAAGCTCCAGCTCGTCAGGTTTAATCCCCAGCTCCTCTGCAATTTGCAGGATGGGTTTGAGCTTCCCAGCTTGCGCAATCTCGATATCGGAGGGTACAGGTTTGACCAGTTTGAGTTTGGTCGGGGTGAATTTTGGTTGTGAAGTCTTGGCGGGGATTGCTTTTTTTACGGGTTTTTTCATCACTTTTGCCTTAAGCGCCTTGGCTGCCGGCTTTTTTGCTTTGGCTTTAGCTTTTACTTTGGTTGCCATGTATGTGCACTCCTTTTATTAGAATCGCAGATGAAATCAACCCTTATTATGGAAAATTTTCACAAATTATGCAATGGACTTGCATCCCATAATTTAGGATTTTTGTCACATGACCGAAATCAGGGTTCCGACGGTTTCCCCATCAATGGCTTTGGTTATTTGCCCTGATTTTTCGCCGGAAAAGATTTGTACAACCGTTCCAGGCATAAACTGGACCAACTCAATCATCTGTTCCACCTTGGCTTCCATCCCCCCCGTGACATCCTGTCCCAACCCTGCACCTACCCTTTTCTTGATGCTGGCAAACGACACAGGAGTGATCTTCCCGACAATTTCCCTCCTGGCTGGGAAATCCGCATACACTCCCTGCTCGAGGCCGGCAAGAAGGATGCTTTTTGGCTTCAGCTCCCGGGCGAGATGGCCGAATAGGTCCTCCGTCGAAAGGATGGTCCCCCCGCGGACCTCGTCAAAAACCACGTCCCCGTAAACGACTGGCAGAATCCCCGCCTCCAGCCCACGGCGCAGCGGCTCCAAATCCCAGCGAGCGACCTTCCCATCCCGGGCAAGGACCGACGCCACAGGCGCGAAGGCCACAGCCTTGATTCCTGCAGAAGTCAATGCCGACATTACGTACCGGTTGAGCTCGGAAGCCTGATACCAGACTTCAGCAAAACCTGCCCACTCTTCCGCCGTTCTCACTCCCTGGCGCGTACCGTACTTCCGACCCGCGGTATGTCCAAAGGAACCGGACCCATGCCCAAGGACCAGGGACAAATCCGGGTGAGTCTGCCTTGCGTTCGCAATTTCCGAGGCAATTTCTGAGATTTTTTCCATCCTGGGCGTGAATGGGACGGTCTTATCCGTGATCAATGACCCGCCAAGTTTCAGGAAGATGAGGTCGGACATAAAGTCATTTTCGCACAGAAGCGGTGTTCGTGCAACAAAGAATAAGTGCGAAAAATTTTTACCACAAAGGGCACAAAGTTCACGAAGGAGGCCTAAAAAAATGATTGTTTTTAATGTCTTTTTTGTGTCCGGTGAATGGATGAAAATCAACGCAAAACTGCAGAGAAATGAATCCCATATCGTTAATGCTATAATCCTTTTCGATGAATCTCGACTTCCGTACTTTCACGTATACGGTCATATTTCTGCTGGTGGCCGGAGCTTTTGTTCTCTTCTTGCTGGGCGTAAGAGCCATTCGAGAAGGAAGACAGGTACGTTTCTTCCGCATCCGGCAAAAAAAGATTGCCGGCGGTTGGTGGATGATCTTCGTCGCGCTTCTGTTCGCAGCTGGGGCGGTGTTTTCCGGGCGCTACATCGAGCCGGTAGCCTATCAATACTTCCCTCCATCAGCCACCCCCAGCCTGACGCCAACCATCACCCTCACTCCCACAATTACTCTTACACCGACCATCACCCTGACCCCCAGCATCACGGACACGCCGGCTGTCACGGACACACCTACGCCTACGTCCACCCCCTTCATTCCTCCCGCCATCGAAGCATCGTTCGCCAGTGTGGTCACACCCAACCCGGATGCAATTTTCAGCCCGTTGCAATTTGCGCAATCCATCGACAACAACTACCAGCCGATCAATCCTTCGACCCAGTTCACCAACCCCCTGCGGCGCATGTATGCCATCTTCAGTTACGACAAGATGACTCCGGGCGTTCAGTGGACGGCGCTTTGGCTCCGCGACGGCGAACTCGTCAGCTATGAGTCAAAACCCTGGGACGGGGAGCTTGGCGGCTATGGATACACCGACTGGCAGCCGTCTCCGGAAAAATGGCTCCCAGGGGACTACCAGGTCATCATTTTCGTTGGCACCGAGTGGAAAGTGGTAGGCACATTTACCGTCTCTGGTCAGCCTCCCACTGCTTCACCAACTCGTTTTCCTACCCACACGAAAACGGCTACCTTCACCCGGACTGCCACCAAGACGAAGATTCCCACGTCAACGCCGCAGCCGACGTGGACCAAATCTCTCACCATAACTCGGCGACCTACGCTGGCCTCCACTTCAACCTGGACAAAATCTCCGACGCGGACCCCAACATCAACACGTACCGCAACGACGACACGCACCCCGTCACCAACGCGGACGCCTTGAACTTCATAACCAAAGGTGAGAAATGACTGATAAAGCCTTTCAGGATTACTACCCCGAACACCTCGCCCACTGTTACGGGTGCGGACGACTGAATGAGTACGGCCACCAAATCAAGAGTTATTGGGATGGAGATGAATCCGTCTGCCACTTCCTGCCGAGCCCCAACCATATTGCCATCCCCGGCTACGTCTATGGTGGGATGCTGGCATCGTTGATCGACTGTCACGGCACAGGGACCGCTGCCGCCGCGGCCTACCGTGCCGAGAACCGCGCAATGGACACCGAGCCGGCTTTCCGCTTCCTCACCGCCTCCCTGCATGTGGACTACCTCAAGCCGACTCCGCTTGGGATGACGTTGGAGGTGCGTGGACGGGTCAAGGAAAACAAGGTGCGCAAGGTGGTCATCGAAGAGTGGATTACCGCAGATGGCCTTGTAACTGTGCGCGGTGAAGTTGTTGCCGTTCAGGTTCCGGACCAGCTCATTCAGGATTTGCTCAAGAAATAAGAGAACTCCCCGGATAACCGGGGAGTTGCTTTTCTAGATTGCCTTCTGTCTTCCCGAACCTGCCATCGCTCTTGAAATTTGAGCCGCCAGGCAGGCGTTGTTTTTGAGCAACGCCAGATTAGCTTTTAGCGATTTTCCCTTTGTTAATTCATTGACTCGTTGCAGAAGAAAAGGCGTCAGAGCCTGCCCGTGGATTCCCTTTTCGGCAGCTTCCGTGGACGCTTGCTTTTCAGCTTCATGAACTTCAGGTCCATTCAAAGCCGCATCGGCTGGAATGGGCTGCGTCACCAGCAGCGCGGACGGCAACCCAAGCTCTTTGTGCCAGCGATAGAAATCCATCAACTCCTCCAGCGTATCGATCCTCATGCTGATGGGCAGGTGCGAGGTGCTCGAGAAGAATGCAGGGAACTCATTCGTCCCCCAGCCAATGATCGGCACGGACAAAGTTTCGAGGTACTCCAGCGTAGCCGGCAGGTCGAGGATGGATTTCGCCCCAGCGCACACCACGATCATCGGTGTGTCTGCCAGCGCCTGCAGGTCGGTCGAGACGTCGAAACGGTTCTCGCGGTGGACGCCGCCAATGCCGCCTGTCGCGAAGACCTTGATCCCCGCCAGGTGCGCCGCGTACATCGTCCCTGCGACGGTCGTGCCGCCGGTCAGGCCTCCCCAGATAGCGTTTGAAAAATCCCGCCGGCTGACCTTGACCGGGTCAACCGCCAGCGCAAGCTGGTCGAGCTCCACGGCGCTCATCCCCAGCTTGACCCAGCCCTCCAGTACGGCTACCGTCGCCGGCACCGCGCCTTCGTTTCGGACCTGGGTTTCCATCTCCTCAGCCAGGGACAGGTTTTGCGGGCGGGGCAGTCCGTGCGTGATGACCGTCGACTCGAGGGCAACGACCGGCAATCCAAGTTTGAGCGCACGCGCAACTTCAGAGGAGAGTGCAAAAGAGGAGGGGAGTTCAGAAGGCATATTTATCCCAGCAATTGATCGTAGAGTTTTTCGAGCGACAGGTCAGGCACGACCGTTCCCGGATGCCGCAAGGTCAGCGAGGCGGCTGACACACCCAGCTTGATGGCTTCGTCAATGTCCATTTCGTTGAGAAGCGCAAACATCACCGCAGCAGTCAGCGCATCGCCCGCGCCGGTCGGGTCCACCACTTTCGTTTTTAGAGCGGGCACCTGCCCGGACGTTTCCGAGGTGGCATAGCACACGCCAAACTCCGCCAGAGTGATCAGGGCGATGTCAACTCCCAGGTTGACCAGGTGGCGGGCAACTTGCATGGCCGAACGCCGGTCAGAGGAATTGAAATCCTTTCCACTCAGGATTCCTGCTTCCGTGCTGTTGGGGGTGATGAGAGAAAGCGCCGGGAGATGGGGTATTAGCCTGAGGGCAAGAGAGGGCGAAGCCGGATCGGCGCATAATGGAATTTTATATTTATGCGACAGACCCACCGCCATTTTGAGCGTGTCTTCGGGCAGGTTCGCATCCAGAAAAACCATCGAGGCAGATTTGAACAAGTCCGTCTGCATTTTCAATTCATCGGGAGTCAGGAAGGACATCACCCGCATGTCGTCGACGGCGAGTTCCCCCTGTCCCTTCTTGTTGATAACTCCCATGTAAAAGCCGGTGGGATACTCGTCCGTGCGGATCACATGCGAAATATCCACGCCGGCATCTTCAGTGTAAGCAATAACCTGTTCACCGATTTGGTCCATGCCGGTGACGGTAATTAGAACCACTTCCTGTCCCAGCCGGGCGAGATTCTCCGCGACATTTCTGGCCACCCCTCCGTAAGATGTGCGGACTTTGGCCGGGTTGGAGGATCCTGCTTTGAAACCCCCTGAAAGGTGAGCGATCACGTCCAGCCCTGAAGCGCCTATGACAAGCACGGGACCGGAGCGGGCGAGGCGTTCGATTGGTCTATCCATTAAACCCCCACCCAATGATCCGCAAATCCACGGATTTCATTGATTACACGAATAGCATCAAGCAACTCAAGCGGAGGATCTCCCCCATCGCGGTGATAGAGATCTAGCGCAAGTTTCAGCCGTTCGTGGAAATCCGCCAGCATCTCGTCCACGATCTTATCCGGTTCTTCGGATTTCTCCACTGCGCCTTGGAAGGCAGCCAGCATCTCCTGAACCAGGCGCAGCAATTCCTGCATGCGGGCATCGTCTTCAAGCTCCTGCAGTTTTTGGGGATTTCCCCTTTGGGCATTGTCCCGGCTGAGCATCCATGCTTGCAGGTGGTTCTCCAGGATGCCAGTGTCCGGCGTATCCCACGTGCCCACCCCGATCCAATGGAGTTGGAATCCCTTCTTCTGCTGCACCTTGGCAAATTCCACATCCTGGAAGAGGTTGCTGATGTTGGTGCGAGGGATGAATTTCCCCGGTTCAAGCCTCAGGGTGGAGCTGGTCTCTCCGCCCCCGGCGATGCGCACACTGGTCTCCGCGATGGTTTCCTCCACCTTATCCATCTGGGTCATTTCAGGTTCGCCGATGTTTGCCAGGAACTCGCCAACATTGTTGGCGCCGATGAACCCGCCCAGGTGACGACCGATCTGGGAATAAATGTTCGCGGGGAGGTTCTTTTTCCAATCCGGCTCACCGGCCGGTTTACCAGCGGTCCGCGTCTGGGTATAGACCTGGTTGAGGACCGCTTCTTCGTCAAAGGGATAGGGATTGGCATGTGAGGGGACGTGCTGCCCGCGGGCAATACTGTACATGTAGCGGATATCACGGGCTGAGATCAGAATCCCGTCGCGGCTGCGGGCGACCACAGTTTGGGATCCATGCTGGTCGCGCAGGTCCACACACTGGCGGATTCGTTCGAAACCATCCAACTGGGCTTTTCCATGCGGCTCACGTCCCGTGGGACCGATGACGCGGTGCCCATCCGGCCCCTCGACCAAAACGGCGCTGTCCAATTCGACCTGCAATTCACCGGGACCGCCGATGAGCAGGATGGGAAAATCCTCGAACGCAGGGTGGACTTTCCCTTTGCTGATGTTGATGGCGTTGTAATAAGCAGCGAATGCCGCCTGTTTGATGAATTCCTTGCCCACATTCTCATCTTGTTCGAAGATATCCGCCAAAAAGCGGTGCGCAGCCTGGAATCCCAGCCAGTACGCAAAAAGGACGATGAGTAGAATCCGCATGGCGGTTGGGTCAAGCAGGTGGACTAGAAGTGTATAGAGACTGTCGATCAGGTCACCCTGCTGGGTTAACAACACCTGGAAAAAGTTTCCCAGATCCTGGCGGATGGTCCCGCCCCAATTGAACATCACCAGGCCAAGCCACAGCAGGAAGAACAGCCAGAATCGAAACGCCTGCCGGCGGCTCGCTCCGCGATGGGTCAACTCAAAGAACCAATCCAGGGATTGAGTTTTCCAATCCGGTTTGGGGGTCGTCGCTTCAGGGGAGACTGTCCGGTTATCCGACGACATTTTCCCCTCCTGCGTTCTCCCGAAGCCACTGGATCAAGTCGGATAATTCATTTGCCTCGGAAGTCATCCGGCGCTGTAAAGTAGCATTTCGAAGTGAGCCGCGCAGAATACCGTGCAATAGAAGTTCAAGCGCATCGGGCTTGCTGTGCGGAAATTGCACGCCGATCTCCTGGCTCGCGGATTTTGCAAATTCCAGGAGCGCTCCCTCATAGCCCATTCTGGTGCGCAGTGTACGCTGGCGCTCCACCTGGTCATGTTCTTTTTCAGCGCTTTTTAACCAGTTGGTGGTCCAGGCGCTGATCAGTTTTTGCTCCACGTCTGGGTCAAACCACATTCGGCGGAAGTTGGCACTGACCTTGACACCCATGGCCTGGATCTGGAGGTATTCCAAGCTGTCCACTTCACGCATGGTCAGCCGGCCGAACTCATCCATTTCATTGACCTTGGCGCTTCCCAGCCGGGCATTTACCATGGCCATGATGGTTTGCAGGATCGTTTTATTTGATTCCACTTCAGGGGTTTCAAAAAGCTGGCTCAACTTGAACCGGCGCACGTATTCACGCCAGATATCCACGACCATCCGCCCGATAATCTCGCTAGTCACGTTTTTGACCACGAAATTGTAAACATTTTGGTCGCTGTACCCAAACGGTGTCCGTGGATCTTTGAAGCTGTCAGCCGGACTGTTTACTCCAAAATTTAATGAGATCGATGCCACTATCTCAATTCCGTCCCGGGTCATCGCGCTGGTTTCCCAGCGGCGCTTCTGGATTTCTTCATACTCCGGGTTATCCTTGGATACCTTGAACGGATCGTCCTTATCATCCGCATCGCTGGGTCCCATGGCTTGCGTCTGTCCGTGAAGGTCCACTGTCGCGGCGATGTATTCGTGATGGTGGTTGAACACGATGCCTGGACCTACCGTTCGGGTGAAGAAGGTCGGGGTTCTCAAGACCGCCGCGCTCGCCGTATCCAACCAGATGATGCCCGGTCCATGACGGCGCTGCTCACCTTCCCTCTGGCGAATATGTCCGTTTTCGATGATGACCGCCGGACCGTGCGACCGCAGCGCGTAAAGTTGAAGATGCTCAAAGATCCTTACGCGGTCGGAGAATTTTCTTACTGGTAAAATGAACTGGGCAAAGAAGAACAGCCAGAAAGGCATCGCAATAAGCAAAATGACGATGTCCCACAGGCTGTACCAAATGCCATCCAGACGGGCAAGGAGGATGTAGGCAACCAGGAAGCCTGTCACCCCCGCCGCCAGCCGGAAACTTGTCGTCTGGTAAAATTTCTTTGGCTCCATATGATATGATTTTATATCAAAATAGGTAAAATAGTGAGAAAAAGGTGTCTTTCATGCAAACGTATCGGGTCGAATTTCATTGTCACACGGAGTATTCCAAGGACTCCCTGACCAAACCTCGGGATCTGGTGCAAAAGGCGCGCCAAATCGGCCTGGACCGGTTGATCGTCACCGATCACAATTCCATGGGAGGGGCGTTTGCCTGCAAGGACATCGACCCCGAACTGGTCATCCTGGGCGAGGAAATTATGACCTCACGGGGGAGCTTCTGGCATCCTTCATGACCGAGGAAATTCCTCACAGCCTTTCGCCCATGGAGACCATCCAACGGCTGCGCGAACAAGGTGCGTTCATCAGTGTCTCCCACCCCCTGGATACCCATCGAGGTTGGAAAAAGAGGACCTGCTGAAAATTCTTCCGCTTGTGGACGCCATCGAAACCTTCAACTCCCGCTGCATGTCAGCTTCATACAACGATGCGGCTCTCGCTCTGTCCTTGGAACACAATATCCCCGGTACTGTCGGGTCGGACGCCCATGTCTTACGGGAGGTAGGCCGAGCAATCCTGGAACTGCCGGCGTTCAATAATGCCGACGAACTGAGGGCGGTGATCCGCGAGGGCCGACCGATTGTCAAGCTCTCGTCACCGGCCATTCATTTTACGTCCCGGTATGCGGTTTTCCGGAAGAAACTGATCCCCCGGCAAAGACCCCCAAAAACCAGGAATTAACACTGCTGATAGGTGTCTTGACATGGCAAAACAGCCATGATAAATTAGCGCTGCCCTGGGTATCCCAGGTAAAAATTCATGCAGGAGAAAGAAAAAATGTCAGAAAGATACGTTGGTACCGTTAAGTGGTTCAACGCGACCAAGGGTTTTGGGTTCATCGGTCGCGAGGAAGGTGAAGATGTCTTCGTTCACTTCTCCTCCATCAACATGGAAGGTTACAAACGGCTCGAACCGGAACAGAAAGTGGAATTCTCGATCGAGCAGGGTCCTAAGGGTCTCCAGGCAGCGAACGTCGTCCCCATCCCGTAAGAAATGCAGTTACAACCCTCAACAAGGCTGTGGATATCCCACAGCCTTGTTTTATTACTTTCAACTATTTTCCCAATCAGCCGTAACCTTTCCGCTCATTAATCGACTATTATAAATATTATGGGCTTGCGTTCCTTGTTTAGACCGGAAGTGACACGGCGGAAGGTTCTCACTGCGGGGCAGGTCGTTCCTGATCCAGCCCGATGTGTGCAGTGCGGTATATGTTCATTTAACTGCCCGATCAATATCGATGTGCGCCGGCATGCCTGGCAGGGCGAAATCATTGTCGAATCCCATTGCCTGACCTGCGGCGAATGTGTCTCGCGCTGTCCGCGGGGGGTGCTGAGATTCGAGCGCACCGATGTTTTCAAGGAGAAGGACAAATGACGCAATACGTCATCCTTGGATCAGGCGTTGCGGGGATGTCTGCTGCAGAGGCCATTCGCAGCAAGGACAATCAATCATCAATTACCCTCATCGGAGATGATCCTCATGGTTTTTACTCAAGGCCGGGTCTGGCGTATTATCTCTCCGGGGAAATCCCCAAAGATCTATTATTTAATTACACGCCTCAAGCCTACAAGGCATTGAATGCAAAATTCGTTCGAGGACGTGTCTCTAAAATCCTGCCAGCCGAGCATCGGGTGGAGGTCGAAGACGAGAAACAACAATATCCATACGATAGATTGCTGGTGGCTACCGGGTCGTATGCCCTGAAACCGACAGTCCCCGGAATCGACCTCGAGGGAGTGGTCAAACTCGATCACATGGAAGATGCAAGGCGAATCATTTCTTTATCGAACAAGGCGAAAAAGGCAGTTGTGGTTGGAGGCGGAATCACAGCCCTCGAACTGGCAGAAGGACTTGCAGCCAACCGGGTAAAGGTTTGCTACTTGCTCAGGGGAGACCGATATTGGGGAAATGTCCTCGACGAATCCGAATCCAGAATCGTCGAAAATCGCCTAAGGGAAGATGGGATCAGCATCCAATACCAGGCCGAATTGGGGGAGGTGATCGGAAAAGCCGGTCGCGTTTCAGCGGTTCGCCTAGTTGGTGGCGAAGTCATTCCATGCGATGTCGTTGCCGTAGCGATTGGAATTAAACCGCGGCTTGAACTCGCAAAAATTTCCGGCATCGCGACGGAACGAGGCATCGTCACCGATGAATTTTTACAAACCAATCTGGAGTCGGTTTACGCGGCGGGTGACGTTGCCCAGGCCTTCGACTCTACCAGTGGAAAGTATGTTCTTGATACGTTGTGGAATCCAGCCCGGGAGCAGGGCTGGGTGGCAGGGCTGAACATGGCGGGCGTAAGAACACCTTACATAAAATCGCCTCCGTTCAACGTGACAAGACTCGCCGGATTGACGACGACCATCATTGGTCAGGTCGGCGGAGGCAGCGACAGCGATATTGCCGGTATCGCACGCGGGGATAGTGAAACCTGGCGGGACATCCCGGATGCCATCGTCGCACAGACCGGGTTCGAGGTCAACAGGCTGCGGCTGATGGTCGGTGAAAAGCACATCGTAGGCGCAGTGGTCATGGGCGATCAAACCTTGTCCCGTCCAGTTCAGCACATCGTCTCCCAAAAGTTGGACATCTCATCCATACGCCAATCGTTGCTAGATAAAGGTGCTGATCTTTCTGCCGTTATCGTCAAGTATTGGACCGAATTCAGCAAACAAGCAGTCCATTCTCCATCTTAGAACACTCGCTAGGAATTGACCTTAAAGGATATAGAAATGTTACGAGGCGCAAAGGAACTTTGGCTGTCATTGGCTGCAGTGGCTGGAATCACCGCCATGTATGCGTTGATCATTAACCTGACCAGCGCCATCCCGGCTGCCGGTGAATTCTACGGTCATACGTTGGGAATCCTGGGTTTTATCTTGATGCTGATGACCGAGACTCTCTACAGTCTGCGGAAACGTTCACGTACGCGGGTGGCACGCTGGGGGAAAATGTCGGACTGGCTCCAATTCCACATTTTCACCGGGATTGTCGGGCCTTACCTCGTATTATTGCATTCATCCTGGAAGTTCAACGGGTTGGCGGGAGCAACAATGCTCCTGACCGTCGTGATTGTCATCAGTGGATTTATCGGCCGCTATATTTATACTCGCATCCCGCGCACACTTGATGGGATCGAAGTGGATTCCACTACTGGAGGACTTCAGGCTTCAGCGCTCGCACAATCCCGCCGATTAATGGCGCTTTGGCACACCATCCATATCCCCATTGGGATGGCGTTGTTTGTTTCGGCTTTCATCCACATTTTTGCGGCGTTATACTACGCGACCTTATTGAAATGACCGGGATAAAGGATTATGAATAATCGCCTTGGATGTTTTTCAACTTCCGCCATCATCACCGCTATCATCACTGCATTGATCATTGCCAGTGTGGCATTCGCCAGCGGGAACAACATGTTCAGCCCCGGAAAATTGAATGCCCTACCGGGCGAACTGTATGGCGGAGTCTTGTCTCATGCACAAATCGGGGAAGAATGCGGGCAATGCCACACTGCTTTTTGGGAGAATGAGCGAATGGCAGACCGCTGTTTGGACTGTCATGTCGATATCAATCGGCAGATGGCTGACCCCCTGGTGCTCCATGGAATCCTCCGCGAGGCCAATCCTTCCATGGAATGCCGCCGATGCCACCCGGAACACAGGGGAGCGACTGCCTCTCTGACAGAATTCACATCAAATTTTCCTCATGAGCGCCTTGGTTTTTCCCTGGCTGCCCACGAGGAAATTGAATGTGCTGGCTGCCATAGTGGGAAATATTCCTCATTCGATGACCAAACCTGTTTCAATTGCCACGAACAAAGAGATTTGGTTTTTTCTGCTGCTCATCAAATCTCGTACGGAGATGACTGCCTAGCCTGCCACGATGGCGTCGAAACGATCAGCAAGGATTTCAATCATACGCAGGCTGATTTCCAGCTCACCGGAATTCACCTGGATCTTGCCTGCGTAGAGTGCCATCATGACGCCCGTACGGTCACCGATTTCCAGAACGCGCCTGACCAATGCTTGAACTGTCATGCCAGGGATGAAGCGCATCAAGGTCGGTTTGGCACCGCTTGCGAGACCTGCCATAGCACAAACGGTTGGAAACCAGCCAAATTCGATCATGATCTGGCGTACTTTAAATTATCTGGAAAACACATCGACGTTGCCTGCGAGGACTGTCACGCAGACGGTTCCTATCAAGGCACTCCCTCCACTTGCGCCTCCTGCCACCAAAAAGATGATGCACATATGGGCGAGTTGGGAAATGATTGCGGTTTGTGCCATTCAGCTGATGCGTGGACTCCCTCCACGTTTGACCATGACCAATCCATTTTTAAACTTGCCGGTGCGCATCTCACTATTGAATGCAGCCAGTGTCATCAGGGAGGCACATTCAAAGGCACACCCACCACATGTTATGCCTGCCACAAGACAGACGATAAGCACAATGGACGTTTTGGGACCAGCTGCGAGGCCTGCCATTCGACCACTGCCTGGAAACCAGCGACTTTCGACCATAATCTATCCGCTTTCAGGCTGACAGGTGGTCACGCCAATCTCGCCTGCGAGCGCTGTCACAGCAAGGGATTCGCAGGCACGCCGTCTTACTGTGCTGGCTGCCATGGAGATCCGGGTTTTCACAAGGGAATGTTTGGGAACAATTGCGCAGAGTGCCATAACACCAGCAACTGGAATGCCAGTTACAACGGTTCACATCCAAGTTTTGGTGAGCACGGTGGAATTAATCATGAAGGCGCCACCTGCCGCGATTGTCATACGCAAAACCTGGCTACTGCCACCTGCACGAAATGTCATGACAGCAATAATCCTGGCGATGAAGGTGGTGGGGATGACGACTGATGATTATTCCGATTGAAAGCGGGAGGCTGGGCTGAATGTCACCCAGCCTCCCGCTTTATAAATACAAATTCCTCTAAATGGATGGTGTTTCCGATTCAGGGGCAACTTCTTTGACGCCTTCATTGTGGCTTGTCTCGACGTTCATAATAGTTGGGATGAAGAACCCGGTAATTGCGATCAGCGTACAAAGGATGCCTGCAATCCAGAACCAGATGCGAATGCCATAGGCATCCGAAAGCGGACCTGCCACAAGCAGGCTGAGGGGGGACATGGCGATCACCACGCTCCCGACCAGCGACAGGACACGTCCCTGCACGTCCGGCCGAACAATGGACTGCAGAAGCGCCATGGCAGGACCATTGATGATCGGGATCGTGACTCCCATTAAAAAGAAACCAGTCAGCGCCAGCCAGAACGCATCGGATGGTGCAGCGGCCACAACCATTACCCCCACGCCGGCTCCAACGGTTCCGATTAACATGGTTTTGACTCGCTTTTTGAACCCTCCCCAGATAGAAAGAAGGATTCCTCCGGCGATCATGCCAATTCCGAATAACGAATCCATCGATCCGAGGGCAAGCGCCCCCTTTTCGAAGTATTGAGTCACCAACAGTGGCATCAACGCACCAAGCGGATTGAAAAGAAAATTCACCAGCATGAACATGATCAGAACCGCCAGCAGCCCCGGCCAGGAAATCACATACTGAATCCCCTCCTTCACATCCTGCCAATAGGTCGGGTGTTTGCCATCCGAATCCGGGTGAACTTGACGCACAGGCTGGGGCACGGGCAGGAACAGCAGTGGCAGAATTGCAATGATCGCCGTGGCGACATCGATCATTAACACTCCCTGGGTGGGTAACCAGCCGATTAACACGGCACCGGTAGGCGGGGCGATGATGCTGATTAATCCCTGCAGAGTTTGATTCATGCCGGCCACGCGCGAAAGGTGCTTCTCGGGCACCATCAACGTGGTGGACGCCTGCATCGCGGGCCAGTGGAATGCGCCTCCTGCAGACCGGATGAACAGCACCGCATAAACATGCCAGGTTTCGACAAGGCCTGCCCAAAAAAGATAGGCAAGAATCCCGGTCGCAATGGCGATACCCGCATCCGAGAAGATCATCACCAACCGCCTGCTCCACCGGTCGATCAATGGCCCGGAAAAGGGACCTAAAATAATCTGCGGCAGCAATCCAAAGAGAGTCGCGGTTGCCAGGACCGTCGCTGAACCCGTCTCTTGAGTCAGCCACCAGATCAACGCAAATTGAACCAGCGCGCTCCCAAAAAGTGAAAAAGCCTGGCCGCCCCAAATGGTGAAGAAGCGCGGTGCCCAATTTTCCGGGACAGTGATCGTCGACGATGTCATGTGGTGCTCCTGAACAGGAAATGAACCCCTATTATATTGTGAAGTGAGCCGGAATTGATTTCCGACTCACTTTTATTTCTTTGACCAAATGATCATCATTCAGCTATGACATCCACACAAAATCCCTTCAAAAACCGACTCTCGCCAAGGGATACTTTTTATTCTGTACCTAGAATCTGTATCGGATTGTACAGTTGCCATAAATATTCCTCGGTTTTGAACCTTGTCATGCTTCATACAGGTGCCAGGGTGCCGGTCCAGATCAGCCAGCACAGCGCGGATTTGGCCAACAGGCTCAGGATGATATAGACGCGTTCCCCAAAAAGGTAATCCTTCCACCGGCCAACCTTTTTGTATTGTAAAACCATGTTGATGGCGAAGATGTTAAAGAAGACAAACAAGGTCGGGACGATGGTGTAAACAAATGCCGGCGGCTTGGCGTCCCCAGAATTGACCGCACCCACAAAGTAGATCATGATCACGATCCACGGCACGATCCCAGCGATGCAGCCATAGATAAAAGCTGTCCAGTTCGTTTTCTCGGTGTGCTGGTTGTGCAGCTCCATCATGTTGCCAAACAAGTTCATCGTGGCATTCAAAGCGAAGATCAGGATGATCGCACCCAGGTCCCAAATACCGATTAGCATGCCAATTAAAACGATCATCAACGAAGAACTGAGGGCATATTCATAAAAGCGCACCGGGTTCATGCCCTTCTTCAGGTTTTCCACATAGCGCTTGTAGCCAATAGTCGCCAGATAGAAATGCGCTACAGCCGAGATGAGCAGAAACAAGGAAACGGCTACCCCAAACGGAACCTCATAGACAAGCTCGGCGCTAGGTGCAAGTGTAAGGGTGGTGACATCAAAGTTCAGGAAATTCGTGTAAATGGGGTAAGTGGTGTCATTGCTGACCGCGATCATGAAGATGCCCTGTATCAGGTGCAGGAATCCCATGCCCAGGTTGAAGCGCCGCAGTCCGGTAAACTTGGCCTCCGTTGCGCTTGTTGAACTGTCTGGTGCGTTACTAGTGGTTGTCATATTCTTTTCTCCTTTTGTCTAAATGAACGATTACTTATTATTGCATTAAATCAGTCATTTGCAATCAAGAAAACCGGCACAACTGATTGAAACGCTCAGTAACTCAAACCAAATTCTCAATGATGAGCAGGGATTAATCTTTCAAGGTGGCAAGATTGGTCGGGTCGTAAGTGGCATAGGTCATCAGGCAGAACAAAGCCATTTTGAGAAGGGGTTTGCGGTGGCGATGATGAAAAAGGCCGCCAGTAAAGCAAGAGAAAGTTCTCGATACCTCTTCAATTATTCTTCTGAAGTTCAGTTTCGATCTGGATCAGGACTTCGTTGCGCGCCAGAAAGCCCGGTACCCAGGGCGGATTATATCCCGCCACGATGAAGTCGCCTTCCGTTTCAATACCTTGATCATCCAGCCATTGGGCGAGGCGCTGCTTGTTTTTCTGGATCGTATCTTGCCGGAAGAACCCGGAAAACCGGATGGCAGCCAGCGAATGAGCGGGGATCAATTTGAAGAGTATCCGGCTGTCTTTCGGCTGCGGCAGCGTCTCCAGGGTGTATGCTGAGGGCATGATGAAAGCCACTGTAAAGCTGGATTCTCCTGTGACAGTAACTGGCTTGGTCATAGAAATTTTTTCAGATCGAGATGCCTGGACAGGGGTGGTCATCTCGATTGTTTGCCTGGAGATATTATTTCCGAAAATATATCCTGCCAGGATATTAAAACCTTTTTCAATGGCTGATTTATAGTTTTTTTCGTCAACTGCTACCTCCGCTTGAATGTAAGCAGGGTACTGCCGGACTTCAATCTCATTTTGTTTCTTGATTACTGAATACTTCGGGGTTTCTGTCATATACGCAATCCTCTCAACGCCAGATTATTGACTAAACTGATATTCCTTTGTCACACTTACCAACCTCACCCACATGCAAGTGAAATAATTCACTCGAGATTGGTCCATGTTTTGTATATGTTATTTTAACATATTGTATAGTAAAATGGTCTAATTAGTCAAGATTACTGTGAATTTGGAGGAATTAATGAAAACTGCGAAGCGTATTTTTTTTGGTTTGATTGGTTTGGCGATGTTGCTCTTAATCCTAATTGCGGGTTCGATAGCCATTGATTTTGCCATCGGCGCAGAACGCATTAACGCGGTCACCAACACCACGATACCCGGACAAAACGGCGGACAGGATGTGCGTGCCTATGTTGCGACACCACCCGGTGAGGGTCCCTTCCCTGTCGTGATCATGATCCATGAGTTTTTTGGGCTCAACGAAAGCATCGTTGGGAAAGCAGAAGGCCTGGCGGAAGAGGGGTACTTCGTCATCGCGCCGGACACTTTCCGCGGTTCAACCACATCCTGGATTCCGCGCGCGATTTACCAGGTCATCACCAATTCACCGGAAAATGTGAATGCCGACCTTGATTCCATTTTCTCATGGCTTGAGTCCCAGCCCGAGGTTGACCCCGAGCGAATCGGGATCGCCGGCTTCTGTTATGGCGGGCGGGCGTCCCTTCTCTATAGTCTTCATAATAAGGGTATCGCGGCTACAGTGGTGTTCTATGGATCGGCAGAGACCGACCCGGAAGTGTTAAAGTCTCTCCCCGGACCGGTACTTGGCATCTTTGGCGGGGAGGATATGTCCATTCCAGTAGCGGATGTGAATGCTTTCGAAGCTGGCTTGATTGAAGCAGGGATTCCCAACGAAATCACCATCTATGAAGGACAGCCTCACGCTTTTGTCACCGACATCGAGTCCATACGAGCTGGCGGCGTTCAAGCTGAAGCCTGGAATCAAATGTTGGAATTTCTGGAGAAGAACCTGAAGAATCCTGATTCCACGCACCAGGTTTCTCCTTCAACCTACGAACCCGCATTTCCCTGGCAGTATTATGTGATGCTCGTTTACGAGCACGCTTTTGGCAGCGCCAGTCATATGCATTAACAAAGAAGAGCCGGATTTTTATTTCCGGCTCTTCTTCACTCAAAACCCAACTAATAATCTTACTTGCCCAGTTTCTTCTTGAAGGCTTCGGTCACCTCAGGCAGGATGGCGAACAAGTCACCGACAATGCCGTAGCGTGCCACCTTGAAAATCGGCGCATCCGCATCCTTGTTTATGGCGACGATCACCTTGCTCGTGCGCATCCCTGCCAGGTGCTGGATCGCGCCAGAGATGCCGCAGGCGATGTAAAGATCAGGAGATACAACTTTGCCGGTCTGCCCCACTTGATGGGAATACGGGATGTAACCCGCATCGACGGCTGCGCGGGAGGCGCCCATGGCCGCCCCCAACGCGGACGCGAGATCGCCCACCAGTTTGAATCCCTGCTGGGCACGCCAAATCTCAGCCGCTTTTTCATCCAACCCAGCTGGAGGTTGCAAGGATGGATTGTTGCTGACCCCACGTCCTCCAGACACGATGACACCAGCATCCGTCAGGCTGACTCCAACTTCCGAGGCGGAATACCCCTCAACGGAGGTCAATGCGTCAGCCTTCGCAGCAACTTTTTTAATTTCACCTGATTTTCCGGCAGCCGGCGCCGGCTTGGGGAATGCTCTCCCCCGCAGTGTGACGATCTGCGGTTTGGATGCACACGTCTCTTTCTGGAGTATCTTCCCGGAATAAATCGGACGTGTCACCACGAGTTTATCGCCCGATAGTTCCACGCTGGTGACATCCACGAGCACGCCTGTGTTGAGGTCGATCGCCAGCATGGCTGCCAGTTCACGGCCGCGAGTGCTGGTGGGAATAAAAATGGCATCGGGAATTTCACCCGCCGCAGCGACAGTGGATGCGAAGACTTCCGCGCGAAAATCGGCCAGAGCGGGATCCTCGCTCAGAATGACGGAGTCCGCGCCGTATTCCAAAGCCTGTCTGGCCACCGATTCAACTCCGGCGCCCAGCACCAGTGCAGTGACCGTAGCTCCGAGCGACTTTGCCGCACCGACCGCCTCCCAAGACGTGGGTAGTGCGGACCCTTTAAAGTGGTCAATATAAACCCAGATGTTCATAGCACCTTCTCCCCGAGAATCTTCTCGACAAGTTTTTCAGCAGCTTCGCCAGGGGTGCCCGAAAAGATCTCGCAGTTCACTTCTCGCGAGGGCGGATTGAGGATCTCCAGCGTGGAAACCACGATCGCCGGGGCGGAAATCCCCAAATCAGCCAGGGTCCAGGTGGGAATGGTTGCCTTGGAAGCTTTCCGTATTCCCATAAAGGACGGGTAACGCGGCTCACCGAAATCCTTGGCGATGGACAGAACCGCCGGGGGTTTGGAAGTGATCACCTGCCGGCCTTCCTCCGTGCCCCTTTCAACGCGGAGCGTTCCATTTTCATATTTCATGATGGACGCCAGCGTCATCGAAGCAAAACCAAGCAGGCGGGCGGTTTGAGAGGCGACCAGGCCGCTGTTGCCGTCCACCGCCTCCTTGCCAAAGAAGATGAGATCCACGGCATCCATTTTCTTAACCGCAGCCGCAAGGACTCGCGCTGCCGACTGAGTGTCGAGGACCTCGAGCGCAGGATCATTGATCAAAATGGCGTCATCACACCCCATGGCAAGGGCATGCTTGAGCGCATCTGCTGTCGATGGACCGCCAATCGTGACCGCAGTGACGGTGCCGCCCTGAGATTCCTTCATTTGGAGTGCGGCTTCGACAGCATATTCATCCCAGGGGTTAATGACCAAAGGTGCATCCCCCCAACCGACCTTCCCGTTATCCACCGTTACTTTTGCAGCGGTATCGGGAACTTGCTTGACACAGACTACAATTTTCAATGGACCCTCCTGTAATGAAAGAAATGGTATTTGGAAAATTAAATTTCTTTGAAATACTTCCGCAGATGGAACTTAACTTACAAAATCGAAACCTGGCTGAGGAGTTTGCCGGTCTTCAAATCCACCTCGCAGGCATGTCCGCGCGTGGAATAGGTGAGCAGTTTCTCGCCCTGGTCGTCGAATCTCACCCGGGTGTAATGAGATCCATCTTTTGGTCTTTCCGCGAACCAGACTATCTTCCCGTCAGCGCTGGCACAGTAAAGGTTGGATTCATCTCCCGGATAAGCGACAGGACTTTCCAGCACCACTTTGCCCACTACCGTGTCGATTTGTTTTTCAATTTTGGTGTGTCTAGGCTCAATCACTGACATGGCATCAACTCGCTCCAATTTTAAGGATCAGGACTGCCAGGCATCCGCGTCGAATTTTGGTAATTCGCAGCGCAATGGCTTATCCTCCCGAATACCGAGGGCGTATCCAGCCTGGATCAGGGTCTGGATTTCACTGCTGCCCTCATAAATGACTGCGCCTTTTGAATTTCGAAGGTAGCGCTCCACATCATATTCATCTGAAAAACCATAAGCACCATGGATTTGAACAGCCTCATTGGCTGCATTGAACGAGGCTTCCGTGGCGAATTTCTTGGCATAGGATGTCGCCAGGGTGCTGCGCTCCCCTAGATTCTTCAACCATCCCACCTTGAGATATAAAATTCGCGCGATTTCGTAATCCTGCGACATGCGGGCGATCTTCTGCTGGATCAATTGATGTTCCGCAATCATCTTCCCGAAAGTCCGCCGGTCCAGTGAATATTTCACACTGGCATCCCGCGCAGCACGAATAATTCCTGTCGCGCCAGCCGCCACCGTATAACGCCCATGGTCAAAACCAGCCATGGTGATCTTGAATCCTTCTCCTTCTTCGCCGATCCGGTTAGCCACTGGCACTTTCACATCGGTAAAGGAGATCCAGCCTGTGGAGCCGGCACGAACCCCAAGTTTGCCATGCAGGTCTCCGGTCTTAACACCCTCGGAGTGCAGGTCAACGATAAAGGAGGAAAGCCCAGCCGAGGGTTTATTGGCATCCGGGTTCGTCCTCGCAAGGACCATGGCGTAATCCGCTTTTGCGGCCAGTGATATCCACATTTTTTCGCCGTTGAGGATGTAATAATCGCCCTCATGCTTGGCAGAAGTCTGTACAGCCGAGACATCCGATCCGCAGCCCGATTCGGTGAAAGCGCCGCAGCCCAGTTTTTCACCTTTCGCCAATGGCTTGAGGAATTTTTCCTTTTGTTCTTCAGTCCCCCAATGGAAGAGGGTCATGGAGCACAATCCGGTGTGGACAGACATCGCCACCCGCAGGTGTGTATCCACCGCTTCAAGTTCCTCACATGCCAGCCCGAGAGTGATGTAATCCATCCCCTGACCGCCATAACGCACGGGGTAGCAGATCCCGAGGATGCCAAGTTCGCCCATACGTTTCAACACCCAGGGAATCTGCTCGGAGTTTCGGTCCGCATCTTTAATCACTGGAAGGACTTCCTTCTCGGAAAAGTCCTTTACCATTTTTTGAGCCATAAGGTGTTCTTGAGTCAATGTGAAATCCATGCTGATCTCCTTGTCGATATTCATCAACCTGCATCAGGTTGATCGATCATTCGAGTGATATCTCTATTATAGACCGAAAGAAAAAAACCTGTTATTTCGGATTCACAATTGACCTGGCAGGCTGCGCATCAGGGGCGGAGAGTTGACAAATCCTTGAAAATGGATAAAATACAGGACGCACAAGCCGAAGTGGCGGAATTGGCAGACGCGCTAGGTTCAGGGCTTAGTTCCCGCAAGGGAGTGAGGGTTCAAGTCCCTCCTTCGGCACTCTGGAGAACCCGTAGAAATGCGGGTTTTTTGTTTAATGCCGCATGGTAAAATAACACCATGAAAATTGGTTCAGTTGAAATCAAATGGCAGCGCATCGCAGCCTTCATCGGAATCGCCATCCTGGTGCTACTGATCATGGATTTTAATGCGCGGCTGGAGGAAATGACCCGGTTGAGCCGCCAGGCCGAATCCGTACGCATCCGCGCCACGGAGATCATGGCCACGCAATACAACCTGGAGACTGCTGTGGCTTATGCTCAATCCGATTTTTCGGTCGAACAGTGGGCGCGCGAACAAGCCGGTTTGATCCGGCCGGGTGATGTGCCCATCGCTCCCATGCCTGTCCCCGGTGAACAGCCTCCTCCCCAGGACAGTTCACCGGTCGTGGTACCCACTCAGATTTCCAACTGGCAAATCTGGTGGCTGGTTATTTTTGGAGAATAGGACGCCCAATAAATCAATAAAAGCCGCCCTTTGAATGGGGCGGCATTTTTAATCCGCAGTTTCATTATGAGTAATTTATTCAGAACCAGACTTCCATTATTTCCGGAATCAACAACTGTTGTTGACGGGAACCTTGTCATCGCAGACTGCGATTTGATCGGGCTGGTTGAAAAGCATGGCTCACCTTTATATATCTACGACAAGCTGACTCTTGATTCTGCAGTCGACACTTATAAGACTCTCCTTGCCAGTTATTATCCTTCCATTGCCAGCATTACCTATGCTGGAAAAGCCTACCTCTCCGTCGCGATTGCTCAATGGGCTGAGTATCACGGTCTGAATTTGGATTGCACCGGTCTGGGTGAAATTGCCATCGGAGTAAAAGCTGGAACTCCAAAAGGACGGATCATTGTCCATGGTGTGAACAAATCTCCGGATGACCTGAAATCAGCCATCGCCCATGCCGGGACCATTGTCGTGGATAATCTTTCAGAATTGCAGCGTCTGTCTGCGCTTGCTGTTAATCACACCCTGCCGGAACTTTGGCTGCGGCTTCAACCCGGACTTTCAGTCGATACGCACGTATACACCCAAACCGGTCACGCGGATAGCAAGTTTGGCATGGATTTTGAACGATTATTGGCAGCTGCGCAAATCTGCCAGGAAAAAAATCTCCCGCTCACAGGGATTCATTTCCATCAAGGATCACAATTCCGGGATGTCGAACCTCTCGCCCAGGGAATCGAACTTGCGCTGGACGCCGCACGGAAAATTGGATTCAAAGATGAGTGGCACCTCTCTCCCGGCGGAGGTTGGGGGGTGGCCTATCACGAAGATGAGCTGCCTCATCCATCCGTGGAGCAATATGTCCGATTCATTTCTGAAATGGTCCAGGCTGGATGCCGCTCCCGAAACCTTCCCCTTCCTCACTTGCACATCGAACCCGGACGGACTCTCATTGCCCGGGCAGGCGTCGCGCTCTACCGGGTAGGCACCATCAAACGGACCGTACACCGAACCTGGCTGTTGATTGATGGTGGGATGGCAGATAATCCTCGTCATTCATTGTATGGCGCTAAATACTCCGCGCTGCCTGTCCGTTCTCACGTTCGGGACCCTGAAGAGAAAGTATGGATCGCCGGTCCCTACTGCGAAAGCGGTGACGTGATTATCGAGGATTTACCTTTCCCAAAAGTGGAAGAGGGAGAATTGATTGCAATCCCAATGTCGGGAGCTTACCACCTCAGCATGGCGAGCAATTACAACGGTGCGAGAAAACCTGCAGTGGTGATACTAAGCGATGGTATTGCTGAAATCATGCAGGAGCGCGAAACACCGGAAGACCTTTTCCGACGCGACCTCCCATTAAAATAATAACGTCCCGAAGGTTTGAAATAACCTTCGGGACGTTATTATTACTCGATGGTTCATTACCCCCAAAGCTTGGCAAGAAATGCTAATTTCTCACCCGTCTGGAAGGACGCCCCACCTTCGTGGTTGTTATACGACCAGACTTTGATCTGTTTCTCTCCTTCATAATGGTTATACGCAGAATAGACTGTTGACGGGGGGCAGATGTCGTCCATCAGGCCGACCGAGAACAAAGCCGGAGCATTTGCGCGTGCAGCGAAGTTCATCCCATCGAAATAGGACAATGTATTGAAGACCTGCTCGACCTTGTCACGATGTGTCTTGCAAAAACGGGTAATCTCATGGTACGGGTCTGTATCAACCAGGTCGGTGGCGCGACGGAAATTGCATAAAAAGGGAACATCCGGCATGACAACCGCGACATCGGGCAGCAATCCCGCCACTGCAAGCGTGATTCCGCCTCCCTGCGAGCCGCCGGTTACTGCAACTCGAGATCGCATCCACAGCAGGATGAGTCCGCGCTGATTCGACCGCGCGAACTGCATCGGTGAAAACCCGCCGGTAGTAATACGTCTTCGGGTCGAGAACGCCGCGCGTCATAAAGCCAGGAATCTGCGGATTAGACCCTTCAGGTCTCCAAGTCCGGAGTGTCGCCCGGCGACCAGGTGGAACCTTGTCCGCGTGTGTCCATCACGAAGTGGGCATAACCCGCATTCGCCCATAGCAACCAATCGGTCGGGAGAGCGCGTCCGCCGCCATAACCAATATATTCCACGACACAGGGCAGCTTGCCCGAACGTTCCTTCGGCAGGATGAACCAGCCTTTGATGGACTGCCCTCCGAAGCCGGGGAAGGTCACGTCGAACACATTCACCAGCTTGAGACTCGTCGAAACGGGGACACATTGAGGGTCGAGTTTGAACTGCCGGGACGAGGCAAGAGTCTCAGCCCAGAACGAATCAAAATCCGCAGGTTCATTGCGAGGTGGGCGGTAGGTCTTTAGTTGGTCAAGCGGCATGTCAAAATACATGGTGGGCTCCTTAAGTCAGAAATCATTAATTAGATTATCATAGAAATACATTTACAGTATGGATTTTAACTAACGACAAGGAGATTTTCATGAGCAATTACACTTTGCCCAACATCCCCTGGGAAGACCGGCCAGCCGGCAGCAGCGACGTGGTCTGGCGGTACAGCGGCAACCCGATCATCATGCGCGATCTGCTACCGATCTCCAACAGTATCTTCAACAGCGCGGCAGTACCATTCAACGGAAAGTTTGCCGGCGTGTTCCGCGTGGACAACCGCAAGCGCGACATGACCCTGCACAGCGGATTCAGCGAAGACGGTTTTACCTGGAAGCTGAGTGACGGTCCCATCCAATGGAAATCCAGTGACCCCGACTCTGCTTACTCGATGTACAAGTATGACCCGCGCGTGGTGTGGATCGAGGACCGCTACTGGGTGGCCTGGTGCAATGGGTTTCATGGTCCAACCATCGGCCTGGGATACACCTATGACTTTCAGGAATTCCATTTCTTCGAAAACGCTCTACTCCCCTATAACCGGAACGGCGTGCCCTTCCCGCGCAAGATCAATGGCAAGTATGTGATGCTCAGCCGCCCGAGCGACAACGGGCACACTCCGTTCGGTGACATTTATCTGAGCCAGAGCCCAGATATGAAATATTGGGGGGAGCACCGTTACGTGATGGGGACCAAGGGTGGCTGGCAAAGCACCAAGGTAGGCGCCGGACCCATCCCGATCGAGACGAAGGAAGGCTGGCTGATGTTTTATCACGGCGTGCTGACCTCCTGCAACGGATTCGTCTATAGCTGGAGCGCCGCCCTGCTCGACCTGGACAAACCATGGAAGGTGATGTATCGCGCTGCGCCATACCTGCTCTCACCCCAAACCTATTACGAATGCGTCGGGGACGTGCCGAACGTAGCTTTCCCCTGCGCAGCGTTGTATGACCAACCCACAGGGCGTATCGCGGTCTACTACGGAGGGGCGGACACGGTTACGGCTTTAGCCTTCTGCAAAGTGGATGAAGTCATTGACTTCGTAAAGAAAAATTCGGAAGTGTGATTGGGCAGATATTAGAGAGTGGTTATTAGAACTTATCTCAAAAACACCCTTTTCATGTGTCGTTGCGAGCGAAGCGAAGCAATCTCCTCAAGACTAGGGCTAAATCGAGTTGGATGGGAGATTGCTACGTCGGGTAAGACCCTCCTCGCAAAGACACAATGTATTTTTGAGATGACTTCTAGTGATTAGTTCGAGGACAGCCGGCGATTGAGTGCCGGTTGTTTTTTTGGCGCTTGCCCCGGCAGCCCGGGGTTCCCTCGACCAGATAAAGAAAACCGTCCCGGTTCGGGACGGTTCTGTGCCGAGGGAGGGAGTTGGACCCTCGACCCAACGATTATGAGCCGTTTGCTCTGCCACTGAGCTACCTCGGCGAGGCGGGCTGTATATTACTACGCAATTTTTAATTTGTCAACGGAAGGCATCAATCTACCAGTAACAATCCATTTCACTTGAGATATTTATCCATCCATCTTAAGATATGGTTCAGCCGCGCGATGCGACGGTCGGTGCGGCCGGTGCGCGATAACCCGTGGAACTCCTCGGGGAAGCGGATGAACTCCGTCTCCACGCCCAGGCGCTTCAAGGCCACGAATGCCTGCTCGCCCTGTTCGATCGGGCAACGCAGGTCTCCTTCGTTGTGAATGACCATTGTGGGCGTTTTAGCGTTGCCGATATATTTCATCGGCGACATGTCCCAATATTTCTTCAAGTCCTTGAAGGGCGGACCAGCGGTCAGCTCCTGCTCGAAGGTCCAGTTCAGGTCGCTGGAGCCCCATTCGCTGATGAAGTTGCTGACGCAGCGCTGGGTGACGGCAGCTTTGAAGAAATCGTTGTGACCGATGATCCACAGGGTCATGTAACCACCGTACGATCCGCCAGTAACTCCCATGCGGTTCTTGTCGATGTACGGCTTCCGAGCCATCATCTCGGCGAACGCCATCACGTCGACGTAATCCGCGCTGCCCCAATCACCCCAGATCGCCTTGGTGTGCGCCTCGCCGTAGCCGCGTCCGCCGCGCGGATTGGAGAAGTACACCACGTACCCATTCGAAGCAAAATAATTGAACTCGTGCATGAAGAACTTGCCATACTGGGTCTGCGGCCCGCCGTGAATCTCCAGAATGGAGGGATATTTCCGCTTGGGATCGAACCGCGGCGGATACATGATCCACCCTTGCAGGCTGAGTCCATCGGGATTTTTGAACCAGACCTCCTCGACCCGGGGCAGGCTGATCGTGTCGAGCAATTCCCGGTTGACGCGAGTCAAGTGGCGGGTTGTCCCGCTTCCGAGCTCACGCAGGTGTACCTGCCCGGGATCGTTCATCTGTCCAAAGAAATAGGCCAGCTTCGATTGAGTCCGGTCGAAGGAATAAGACCCGACCACTCCCCCTTCCCCGACGATATCCTGCAGGTCTCGACCTTCGAGCGAGATTCGTTTGAGCAGCGACGAGCCGTGGTAGGCCACCTGGAAGAAAATCTGCCGGCCGTCATTCGACCAGGTCGGGCGCATCTGCTCAGGCGAGCCGACGTCGTTGATGGTCATGGAGGAGGCGTGCAGGTCGAATTTTTGGGTGAGGTTTTTAGACGGCTTCGAGCTGTCCACAGGCACCACCCACAGCCCGTAGTTGCGGAACCCCAACCCCTCACCCTCCTGTCCGTAATAGGCCAGCCAGTTTCCGTCAGGCGAAAAGGATGGCTGACTTTTTGGGCCGATCGGGGTTTTGATCAGATGCGGCTCACCGCCAGAGGCGCTCATCACGAACAGGTCCATCGCGTCCGGGTTCTGGTCAGGCTCGTTGAGACGGTTGGAGACAAAAGCGATTTCCCTGCCGTCAGGCGAAAAGACCGGGTCGATCTCATCCCACACGGGGTGATCGGTGAGCTGCCGGCCTTTACCGGTGCGTGCATCGATAATCCAGATGTGGATGCGTTCCTGCGGAAAATAACCATATCCATCCAGCTTGTAAAACAACCGGTCGAAGCGGCGGTACACCACACCCAGCTTTTTCTTCTGCTCGTCCTTATCCCGTTCGAGCACCTCGACATCCGTCTTGCGGACGGTGCACAACAGCCGGCGCACGTCCGGCGACCAGGATAGGTTGTCAATCTCACCGTCGATGGTCGTCAACTTGCGCGCCTCGCCGCCATTGAAGGGAAGTAAATACACCTGCGGCGGCTTGTCCTTGTCCGCCCGGTTGGAGAGGAAGGCGATGGATTTGCCGTCCGGCGACCAGCGAGGGGATGAATCGGACTGGTCTCCCTGGGTGAACTGGCGCGGCTCGCCGCCTCCGGTCGGGACGACCCACAGGTTGCCATATTTTTTCTCGGTCTTTTTATCCACCCGCTGCAGGCGATAGACGACGTTATTCCCATCTGGAGAGATGCGGACATCGGAGAGAATCTCCAGCTTGTAGAGGTCTTCAGCGGTGATCGGTCGTTTCTTTTGCGGCATGAGAGCTCCTTTTTCTATTGATTAACCGATTTTGATTTTATACCGAAAATCATGTCCTGAGGGGACGAATAGCCATTGCACCCAGATAATTATTCAGTTATGCTTTTTAGTAGAAGTTATCTCAAAAATAATTGTGTCATTGCGAGCGAGTGGAACGAGCGTGGCAATCTCATTATTAGCGGGAGATTGCCACGCCGCCACACCGTCACCTGCCCCGCGAATTACGCGAGGTGCACGTCCGGTGCAGGGCAACCAGGCGGCTCGCAATGACATAAACGAATTTAGAAGTAAAGGATTCCTCATGGGCATCAAATCGTTCTTTATCAAGCCATCCACTGAAGCGTTCTTCAAGGAAGCGGATAAACTCCCCTGGTATACGAGGTTCGACCGGCTGCACGGTTACGTTTACGGCCGCTGGACCTTCCTGTACATCGGCATTGGAACGGGACAGCATCCAATCGCGAAAAAACTGGCGCCGATTCTTGGCTTGTTACCCAAGGGCAAGAAGAAAGAAGGAACTGAAAATCGGGGGATGGCGGACGAGTATCATGGCAAAGCCATTCCGCTGGAAACAGCCACAAAACTTGTGATGGTCAATGAGCCGGTCAACATCCCCGATCTGGAACAGGTCATCCCCTACAAACAGGCGCGGTCATTGATCCTGCAGAACCCGGACCATATCGTCGCATTGAATTGCCCATGCCGGTCCGCGCGGGAGAATCCCTGCCTGCCGCTGGATGTGTGCCTGGTGGTCGGCGAGCCATTCGCCAGCTTCGTCAGCGAGCATCACCCGGAGAAAACGCGCTGGATCACGCAGGCCGAAGCGGTCGCCATCCTGAAAGCGGAGGACGAGCGCGGGCACGTCCACCACGCCTTTTTCAAGGAGGCGATGCTAGGACGCTTTTACGCCATTTGCAATTGCTGTTCCTGTTGCTGCGGGGCGATGCACGCCCACCAGAACGGGACACCCATGCTGGCTTCGTCCGGTTATGTCGCGCAGGTGGACGAGGACCTGTGCATCAGCTGCGGCACCTGCGAGACCTACTGCCAGTTCGAAGCATTGACCCTTGATGGAGTCTCCGTTGTGAATGAAGCCGTCTGCATGGGCTGCGGCGTGTGTGTCAGCAAGTGCCCCGAGGAGGCGCTGTCACTTCGACGGGAAGAGTCGAAGGGCGTGCCGCTGGAGTTGGATAAGTTGATGCAGCAGGCGGTTGAAAAAAATAGGGGATGATTGGGCAGTTGCAAGCAACCAGCATATCGCTATAGAGAATTTCGGGAGTAAAATTTTTAAGATATCTCATTCACGGAGGTAGAAGCCTTGGAAGATAAATTTGAGAATGTCACGATCATAAAGAAGGCAAACGTATATTTTGACGGGAAAGTTGCCAGTCGCACCGTTCTTTTTGCGAACGGCACGCGCAAGACATTGGGCTTCATGGTTCCGGGGGAATACGAATTCAATACAGGTTCACGCGAGGCGATGGAAATCCTCGACGGTGAAATGGAAGTACTCCTTCCGGACCATAAAGATTGGCAGACTTTCAAGCCCGGTCAATCTTTTGAGGTACCGGCCAAGTCATCCTTCAAGCTGAAACTCAAAGGCGCTGTGGATTATTGTTGTTCGTACGACTAAGAATCCTTTACCAGTAGTGGTGAACCAGTCCTCTTATTCGGAAATCATAAACCGCGCGGACTTTGTCCATTGTCGCAGTATTCAGCGCAGGTAAGTCTGCTGACTTGGCGTTGTCCTCCGCCTGGACTGGATTCTTCGCCCCCGGGATGGCACAGGTCACAGCGTCGAACATCAATATCCAACGCAGGGCGAATTGCGTCATGCTCCACCCCTGGGGCACGAGCGAACGCAATTCTTCGACAGCCAGTAAACCCGTGTCATAATCCACGCCCGAGAAAGTCTCCCCCCGGTCAAAAGATTCTCCATGCCGGTTGAATGCCCGGTGGTCGTCGGCTTCAAACGCGGACTTGGCAGTCAGTTTACCAGTCAGCATTCCGCTGGCCAGCGGCACTCGCGCCAGAATCCCAACCTTACGCTTTAGTGCTTCGGCAAAAAACAGATCAGCCGGTCGCTGGCGGAAGATGTTGAAGATGATCTGCACTGTCTGGACGTTGGGATATTCGATCGCCTTGAGCGCCTCTTCCACCTTTTCCACGCTCACACCGTAGTGCCGCAACTTGCCAGCCTTGACGAGGTCATCCAGTATGCCAAAGGTTTCGGGGCGGTAATACACTTCCGTCGGCGGGCAATGTAATTGCAGCAGGTCAATGGAATCGGTCGCCAAATTCTTCAGGCTTCGTTCGACGAAGGCTGTCAAGTTCGCACGGTTGTATCCATCCGCCAGGTGCGGATCAAGCCTGCGCCCGGCCTTGGTCGCCACATAAATGGTTTCCTTGCGCTCCTTGCGCAGCTGCGCCACCAGCCTTTCAGAACGTCCATCACCGTAGACATCCGCCGTATCGATGAAATTGACACCTAGGTCGATGGATCGGTGCAGGGCAGCCAGCGATTCCTTGTCGTCCACACTCCCCCACGAGCCTCCAATCGCCCAAGCGCCAAAAGAGATGGTCGAGACTTTGAAACCGGTACGTCCAAGCTCACGATATTGCATGTTGACTCTCCATTTCTTACATATTTTTTTTACACAAAACTTCTCGCCCTGTATTGAAGTGCCTCGGCTACGTGCGGTGTCTCGATAGCCACATTCCCTGCCAAGTCGGCAATGGTTCGCGCCAGCTTGAGCACTCGGTGATATCCTCGTGCAGAGAGATTCATCTGGCTCATGGCTGCCCGAACCAGGCTATCGCTGGCCTCATCCAATTTACAAAACTTGCGCACCTCTGCCACACGCATATCCGCATTACAGGCGATGTGGGAATTCGATTCATCCGTTGAGTCGAATCTCTCCCGCTGGATTTGCCTCGCCGCTTCCACCCTTGATCGAATGGCAGCAGAAGTCTCTCCCATCCGGTCGCTGGTCAGCTTGTCGTAATCCACGCGCGGCACGTCGATGTGTATATCGAACCTGTCGAGCAGCGGTCCCGACACCCGCTTCTGGTACTTGGTCACTGCGGCATAGGCGCAGGTGCATGGCTTGACCGGGTCTCCGTAATAACCGCAGGGCTAAGGATACATTTAAATACATTTCTCTAACCGTAAAATCTGATGAGGGTCTGTTTATTTTAAAGGCATACCTTAGATAATCTACTTGATAACCTCATTAAAAATACCCTCCCTATTGTTTGATTTGTTTATTTCCATACGGCAGCTCAATTTTGGTAATAGAACCAAAGCAATTATATTTAACTCTATTATATAGCAATCTGAGGTTTGTAAAAAACATCCTCTTCTCGCCGCTTACGGATTCGTTTTCTTTGATTTTTTTACATTCCCCTTGTTTAAATCATTTAAGTTGCACTTGCTAGTTGAATCTAAGATATATAAAACCAGTATTTGGACGGAGAATAGGAATGCTCTGAGTTAAAAATAAACTCAAACCTCAATACCAATTGACATATAACGAACAAGGGCGGAAAATCCATCCTTGTTCGTTTTCACAAGCGACAGACCTAATTATCACAAACCAGAGCAGGATAATTCAGCTCTTAACCATCATAAAATCTACTCTCAACCGGACCCGGTTACCTCTCTTGAGAGGATATTGATGTGCCATCAGCCCCTATCTCAGCACAGACAATGCATAAGTGCAAAATGTTATTTTTGCAAGGGAACATTTTGTGGTGTCATTTTTTCAGATAGCTTTATAATCCCTTTGCGAAATAAAGCCACCAATCCTTCTCGATAGAGCCGCATGATCACTATGACTGCCAGAGAATAAAATACCATGTTCCAACTTCCAAAATCACGGGTCAATTCAGTGATGATCACAATCGCCGGTGCGCCGATCAGCGGCCCCACGAAAGTGCCAAGCCCACCGAATACGACCATGATCACAATCTTGCCCATTTCATTAAACGACAGGATGACCGGGGACAGGATCACGATGTAATGGGCATAGAAAAAACCCGCGATCCCAGCGATTGCACTGGCGAAAGTCATAATGAACAATTTCCACTTGACAGTATCCACGCCCATCGATCTCGCGGCCAATTCATCATCCCGGATGGCGCGAATGAAAGTCCCTATAGGGGAACGGAGCACGAGATACATCAACAGCAGCAGGCTTACCATCACGACAAAGAACAGATAATAGTAACGGATCGGCGAAAGACTATCAAATAGAGGCGGGACCGATAATCCCTGCTCACCTCGGGTGAATTTGTACTGAGAGGCAATCACCAGTCGGCAGGATTCGGAGAAAGCCCAAGTAGCCACCGCCAGGTAGATGCCGCGCATTTTGAGCACAAGCAACCCGAGCAGGAAACCGGTCCCGGCGGTGACCAGCACCGCGGCAAGAAAACCTACCCCAATGGATACACCCAGATGGTAGATCATTAATCCGGAGGCGTATCCGCCCAGAGCCGACATGGTCTGGTGAGCCAGCGAAAATTGACCGGTGTAGCCAGCCAGCAGGTTCCAACTGGATGCCATGATGACGTAGTACATACACACGATCATGATATGCTGCCAGTAATCATTCAGGAAGAGCGGCGCAGCCAAGATACCAATGACCGCCACCCCGATCAGGGTTCCATAGATTATGCGCAAGGTTTGTTTGTTCTGCATTCTGGTCTCCTACACGCCCATCAGGCATTCCTGGATGATGCTTTTGATGCGATCAAGGTTAAATTCTTGTTTCGGACCGTGGACGCGGACCCGGCCCATATCCACCACGTAAATGTAATCGGCCAGGGATAGGGCAGTTTCCATGTTGTGGTCCACCATCAAGATCGCAGTACTCAAAGCCTGTTTGGTCTGCATTAAAAATTCATAGGCTTCTGCAGCGACCTTGGGTGACAGCCCTGCCGACGGCTCGTCCACCAGCATCAAAGTAGGGGAGGTCATAACTTCTTTGGCAATGGAGAGCATCCGCAATTGGCCGCCACTGAGTACATTGGCTTTCGACTTGCGGAACTTATGCAGAACCGGGAAAATTTCGTAGGTGTGTTTAAGCTGCTGCTGGACCAATGCCTTATCCTTGCGAAATATCCAGGCACCCATCATCAAGTTTTCTTCGACGCGCATCTGTGGGAAGATGTTAAATTCCTGGGGAATATAGCTCAACCCCAGATGCTTGATTTCGTGAGGTGGTTTTTGGGTGATATCGGTCCCGTCAAAATGGATGCTACCCAGGCGTGGTTTTAAGAAGCCGTAAATGGTTTTAAGCAGCGTGGATTTTCCCGCCCCGTTCGGTCCGATGATAATAGTCACCGAATTGGGCTGGACTGCCAGGCTGATTTCATTTAGTATGTCGATGCCTTCCTGATAACCGGCTGTGATGGAGGTGATTTCGAGCAGGGTCATGCGCCACCTCCGAGGTAGGCATCGATGACTTGCTTGTTTGCTGCAATTTCATCCATGGAACCTTCTGTCACCACTGATCCCTCCGCCAGCACGGTTACTTTCTGGCACATCTGCCGGATGGAAGCCATCTCATGACTCACCAGGATAAAGGTAATCCCTTCAGATGCCATTTTGCTGATCAACGCCATAATGGTATCTTTGACAACGATATTGACACCGGCAAAGGGTTCGTCGAGCAGGAAGACCGATATGTCCTCGACCATGAATCCGCGCGCCATTTGCAAGAGAGCTTTTTGTCCGCCGGAGAGAGTCTTGGCCTGCTGATCGCGCAAATGGGAAATCCCGGCCATTTCGAGCAATTCCTGGGCATGCTTTTCTGCGGCCGGTCGATACCGCCAGTAATCCAGTGAGAAATCTGCAAAGCGCGGGATGAGCATATTTTCGAGCAGAGTCATGCTGCCAAACAGACGGGGGATCTGGAAGGTGCGCATCAGCCCTTTTTGGGTGATACGGTTCGGGGACCAGCCGGTGATATCCACACCGTCGAATAAGATTTTCCCGGCCGTTGGCTCGTATACGCCTGAGACAAGATTGATCAGGGTGGTCTTCCCGGATCCATTAGGCCCGATCAACCCCCGCACTTCGCCACGCTCCACGGTAAAGTTGACTCCGTTAACCGCCACCAGGCCGCCAAATCGCTTGACCAGGTCTTGCGTTTGAATGATGGTATCCATAAAATATCCTGTTCCCAATTACGGTTGCAAAGACTGAGATGGGGATGGATAGGCTCGTTTATTTATTGAGCTGTAAACCCAATCAGCATAGTCCACGATATCGAATACCGGCAACCCGGTCGTCAAGTGGACCGCCTGGCTGTATGGAGCCAGATTGTGGCACTCGAACACGAAAGCACCCAGGTCAGGATTTGTCTTCTGCATGGACAACGCCAGGTCGACCATATCCTTTTCGATGGCATCCTTCTGCAAATTCATTCCGTCTTCAAGGATCGGAATACTGAACGAGGCTGAATTCTGCATCCCTGCCACCATGAACGGGATATGGTTATCAATCCCGGCTTTTGTCAGAATATTTACAGTTAATTTTTCAGAATGAGCGGTGATGATCCCCACTCGCTTATGGGTCATAGCGTACACCAGGGGTACTTGGAGCAGGGAAGACAGGAATACCGGAATTCGAACCGCGTCTGAAACCTCTTTTTGAAAGATAGCCAGAAAGCCGCAACTGCTGGTGATGGCCGATACCCCCTGCGCTTCCAATTCGCGGGCTGCCTTAACAAAGTCGTCCAGCAAGCTGTCGTCGACTTCATCAATTACGCGCTTGACCGTGGCTCCTTTGACCGTTTTGAGAACGACCGGGTAACCATACGATTGGGCGTTGCCCACATCCCCCGGAATGCGTGGGAAAGCGGTATCCAGGAGCAAAATCCCCAGCGACGGCGTAGACTTCATCAACTCAGGCGTTCCTTTTCACCAAATAACCCAGTAGGCCTGCTCAACAACACCATGATGAGAAAGAGAAAACCATAGACGTTGCGCAAGCCGGTGTCAATAAACACCGATCCCATGCTTTCGATAATACCGAGCAGCAAACCGCCTATGACCGCTCCCGGAAGCGAGCCCATGCCACCAATGATGATGATCTCAAAGCCTTTCATTGTGGTCACTGCACCATTTTCAGGGAAAACGTTGAACACGGAAGCGAGAAGTGCTCCTGCCAGACCCGCCAGAGTCACGCCCAAGGCAAAAGCAATCTGGTCGATGCGCAGGACATTGATCCCGACAGTCTGGATGCCGATCCTGTTCTGAGAGCTGGCTCGGAAGGCTCGCCCTAACCAGGTGTAGTTGAGAATATAGTAAAACAGTCCGATGATAATCAATGCCCCTATGAAGGCTGCAAAACGGTTCCCGCTGACCGGTAGGCCAGCAATCATGACGCGTCCCAGATCGATGTCGGGAGAGCGGGTGTTTGGTCCGCTCAAGACCGTAGCCAGATTGCGCAGGAAGAGCGACAGTGCGATCGTGACCACCGTGCCGTATTCATCCTTGCGTTCCATGCTGGTTGAGAACATGGGCCGGATGAGCAGCCATTGCACCACCAAGCCTATAATGAACAGGATGACCGCTGCAGCCACCAGCCCCATGTACCACAATTGGCTCCCCAAGATAAAAGTAACCATGAACCACATGACGTAACTGCCAATCATGTAAAACTCCCCCATCGCCCAGTTGATCATTTTCATGATGCTGTATATAAAGGTGATCCCCATGGCCATCAAGGCATAAAGGGTACCGATCATGATGCCCGCAATGAGAAAATTGAAAAAGAGTTCCGGGGTTACGTTCATAAAAGCTCCTTAAAGAGTTACAGTTCGAGAGCCTTCAACACTTCGTCGATCACCTTGCGGCTGGCGGGCTGGATCTCGACCAGCGGCAGGCGTAGCGGGCCGCCAGCCAACCCGATTTTTTGCATGGCATATTTGATCGGAGCCGGATTGGTTTCTATGAAAGCCGCTTTAAAAATCGGCATGAGCCGGAAATGCATCTGTCGGGCTTGTTCGAGGTGTCCCTGAAGTGCAGCATCGGTCATCTCAACGACGTGCTTCGGAATCAGGTTGCTGACCACCGAAATGACCCCCTGCCCGCCCAGACAAATCAGGGGGAAAGTCAGGCCGTCATCCCCTGAATAAACCGCCAGTTCAGGGATCTGCATCAGCACGTCGGTCATTTGCAGGATATCCCCAGAGGCTTCCTTGACAGCAATGATCTTTTCGTTATTCGTCGCCATACTCTTTAGCGTCGAGGTTTCGATATTCGTGCCCGTGCGACCTTTTATATTGTAAACCACGACCGGCAGGTCTGTTTCGCGGCAGACCGCCGTGAAATGCGCCAGGATGCCGTCTTGAGTCGGTTTGTTGTAGTAGGGTGTGACCACCAACAATGCATCCGCTCCCCAGATTTGGGCTTGTTTTGCATTGCGAATAGTGGCACTGGTGGAATTTGTCCCCACTCCGACCATCACCTTGACCTGCGAGTTTGCACTCCGGGATTCCTCCACCACGGTTCGAACGACCCGTTCCTTTTCGTCTTCGTTCAAGGTTGGGGATTCGCCAGTCGTACCCAATGGCAATAGTTTAGTCACCCCATTCTTGATTTGGTAGCGAGTATTGAGACGCAAACCATCATAATCAACGGATCCATCGGAAAGGAAAGGTGTGATCATGGCAGTGGTCACGCCGTAGAACAGGTTGTTTCGCATGAAATCTCTCCTTATTCGCTTGTTAATATTACATCTTTAACACGAGAAAGATTGCAAACAGTTACTGATGAGAATGATTGCTAATGAGATAGCCTCCCGGCGCGTGCCGGGAGGCTGGTGGAAAAGAGGATTAAGGTTTGTAGTCGAAGGTATACACCAGTGTGGCTTCATCCTGTTTCTGGTTGACCGCAGTGTACTGTGTGATCAAAACGGGCGGCGTCCACTGGTGCCAGAGTGCACCTTCACCTTTCGGGAAGGTCACCGTCCCGGCCCAGAACTCAAATTCATTATTCTCCAGAGCATCGATGATCGCTGCGTAATCGGTCGACCCAGCTTCCTTGGCCGCCATAGCCAGGATCAGGGCGTCCCCGAATCCGTTGTAGGAGGAGTATGTCGGGGCTTCGCCATATTTCTGCACATACCGGTCGTGGAACCATTGTCCGGCTGTGGTCAGCTGCATATCCTTGTGGTAGGAGGTCAAGATGTAAATACCAACGCCTTTGTCCCCATGCAAGCCCCAGTATTCTTCGCCACGGTAAGGCCAGTCCGAGGTCGCGACCATTGGGGTTTCGGGGAACAGACCGATTTCATACGCCTGATCGATGATGATGTGCTCGGGGTTGCCGGTGCCGGCATTGAAGATGATATCCGGACCCCAGGCCTGCAACTGAAGTAATTCGGGAGTCAGGTCGACGGCTGCCTTATCGTAGATGGTGCTCTTGACTTCCAAGCCAGCCTCGGCTGCAGCTTCTTCCACAGCGGCGGAAAGCCCAACGCCAAAGTCCGTATTGTCTGCAATATAACCGATCTTTTTAAATCCCTGGCTCTTGGCGAAATCGACCAGGGCGATAGCGCGTACCGGGTCGATCAAGTGCGTGCGGAAGACCTGTGGGTACCCCGATTCGGTGATTGCCTTATTCGACGCCTGAGTCATGATGACCGGGGCGCCTAATTCTTTTGCAACTTCAATGATGGCCAACGCAACTGAGCTGTGATACTGGCCAGTGGCACCGATAATGTTGTATGTCTGCACCAGGCGGCGGTATTCTGTCGCCCCGACTTCAGGCGTACCCTTATCGTCTCCAACAACGATTTCGACTGGCCGGCCATCGACAGAGCCACCCATTTCTTCATTTACATACTCTGCGCCCAGTTCTATACCGCGCAGGATCAATTGACCGGCCTGAGGCGCACCTGGTTCTGATTGGGGAAGTAATGCGCCGATATAGACGGGATCGAGTTCGACCGGGGCAGGCACATCGGTTGGCGCTTCGGTCGCGGCCGGAGCAACCGTTGGTTGTACTTGCGCGGTTGGGGTAGCGGTGCCGCAGGCACTTACCAGGATGCTGACCAGGACAAGCACGCCGATTAGAATTGATAACTTGTTTTTCATCTTTTTCTCCTCTTAGCGATTATTGGAAACCGTGAAATTACACTGGCGTTGGGGACTCCCTGTGGAGTGGCGGTGATATTTTAACCATATACCTCCTTGAATAAAAAATCTGGTTTGTCAAGAACAGCATAGGCATTTCCGCAATTGATATTGCTAAATTAGCAATATCAATATTGTATATCGCAAATGCCCCCATGTCAAGCATTCCTCTTAATGAGAGGTGTTTTATGGTTTCTGAAAATAGGGAGTGCTGTGGTGGAGAAGAAAGAAAGGATGCTGGATGAAAGCGGACTAATCTTGGAAAAATCCATCGTCTGAGAAAAGACAATTTGGTGCGACGAGCTGCCACATTGGCGAGTGCAGGTCTGGAATAAGGTTTATCCGACCATCATCATCCACGCGCCATTCTCTTATTTATTTTTTTTCCCTTCGGTAGTACCTATCGGCGCGATGAGCGTGGATAAACAGTGAAGTGTGATTTTGAAACGACCCTGATTCAAAGAAAAGCCCGATCGCCTTGGAACATCATATATCCAACTAAACAATTCCTGGCGGAAGATTTGGTACTCGTAAAGCAATACCATGTGCTTGCTTTTTCTGGTTATTCCAGTTTGTTGTAGTTGCCTACATTAGATATCGCCCGGGCGGTTTTCACGACCTCAACTGCGAGTTGTTCAATGAATTTCTCATCAGGGATGCGTGCCGTGGGAACATCCACACAAATAGCCCCGCTGGGCGTCCCCCATCCACCGGAATAAATAGGTGCGCCTACGGAGACAATCCCGAGAGTATATTCTTCCCTGTTGGTGGACCAACCGCGGTCGCGTGTCATTTTTAGCTCTTTCAGGAAATCAAACCGGTTTATGATCGTGTGTTCCGTATAAGCCACCAGGTTGACGGTCTCTATGAGTTTTTTGAGTTCCTGCTCGGATAAATGCATTAATCGAGGCTTTTCCCAGAGCACTGCAATAGATCGGAACCCGCCCGCCAACCCATCCTCGCGGTACCAGGGAGTGTCTGGTTTCCATCACCTCGATGACCACGATTTCTCCACCATCTCTGGTTCCCAAAACAACCGTTTCACCCGTCGTGTCTCGTAACTCCTCCATAAACGGCAGGCTGACTTTGCGAATGTTGCGCGGCCCCGAAAGAGAGACGGTCAGTGCAAAGATCTTGGGAGATACCCGGTATAACTTGGATTGTTCGTTCCGTTCAAGATAGCCCAGTGCCTCCAGCGTATATGCAAAACGGCTGGCTGTGCTGGAGTCGCATTCCAATACTTCAGCCAGATCGGTAAGGGAAGCTTCAGATTTATCGGGAGTGAAGTATGCCAATACCCGTAGCCCGCGCGCCAAAGTTTTCAAGAAATTCCGTTCATGCTGTGTTGTATTCACGATCACCTCGATCTATTGAATATAAGGCCGGATGGGACATGCTAATTGACAAGCCCCTTATTGCGGATTATACTTGTATTGTTGCTGAAAAAGCAAACCCAAAGTAGCTTATTTTTACCATACATTCCGCCCCTCAAATTGGCGATTCTTGTGAATATTGGAGTAGCCAAGCGAATGACTTGCGGACATCAAAATGAAACCTAACCACTGGATCACCTCAGCATCGTTTCCGGGATCACCAAGGGTGTGTTTACTATCCAGCGGAATGACCGGTTCAGCACACACGAACGGTTCAGACTGCACCCCGCTTACATCGAGATCCTACGGCCATTCCGCCTACCCGTCCAAGATTAGTTCTCTCACGATCCGATGGATACGAAAAGCAGATTTTTTCCATGTTACAACGAATTGCCCTGCGCGGCAAGTTCTTATAGAAACAGGCAAACCATGAAACTTTCTCCAGTCAATCTCCCGAATGCGGTTGATGTGGTCATTGTTGGTGGAGGCGTTATTGGGTCTGTCACAGCTTTCGTGCTGTCGAACGCCGGGCTGAGCGTGTTAGTTGTTGAGCGGCAGGATATCGGATCGGGGACGTCCAGTTCAGCCTCGGCTGCCGCCTTATTGCAAACAAAAACATCGGCTAAAAAACTTGCTCTTGCAAACCGGAGCTTAAATTTGTTGGACAACCTCCACAAGCAACTGGAAGGGCGTTTTGAGTTTGCTCACACTGGCAGCCTGCTGGCAGCTTGCACTGAAGACGAAATGCGGCTTATACAGGAAATGAACGCCAACCTGGATGCCATGGGACTGGAGGTCGAACTTTTAGACGGCAGGCAAGCCCAAGAGTGTATGCCCATTCTCGGAGAAAACGTGGTGGGTGGCTCTTATTCATCGAAAGATGCCCAGATCAATCCGCTCGAATTGGTGGTTGCCTGCGCCCAGGCAGCCAAACAGCATGGCGCTATTTTTTCTACTTTCACCGAGTTGCTTGGAATAGAAAGAAAGGGAGACAAGATTATTGCGGTCCAAACCAGTGCCGGTCGGATCTTGACGAATACTGTGATCAATGCGGCAGGCGTATGGGCGCCGCATGTTGCCCGGTTGGCTGATATTAACTTATCGATCTCCCCGCTCAAAGGTGAGCTGCTAGTGACTGAACGAATGCCCCCTCAGATGAAGGGAACCCTGATAGCGGCTCGATATTTGCTCAGCAAGGCTCGTGCCGAGGGAGAATCAGGCGGGCAAGTTCCTAAACGCTCCGTTGGGATTACTCTCGTGCAGGTAGCGCATGGGAATTTTATCATCGGCAGCACTCGAGAAGTAGCCGATTACGATAAACGCAGCACCTACGAAGGTATTCGCGAATTGGTCCGACAATTGCTTGAATTGACCCCCAAACTGGCAAATGTCCACCTGCTACGAGCTTACGCCGGGCTGAGGCCACTGACCCCCGATGGGACTCCGATCATCAGTCGAACGCCGGGACTGCCGGGACTCATCCATGCAGTTGGTTTTGGGGGTGACGGGCTTGCCATGTCGGCCATCACTGCCGAGATGATCCTGGGGCTTTTGACCGGTAACCCAGATGAATCCCTGTTGGCCAATTTTACACTCGAACGGTTTACGCCCTTGGAGGTAATGCGCTGATGGCTCAACGACTTCCCAACACCTATCGGGGTGTCCCTTTCGAAATCGAGGTTGATGGCCACAAAGTGGTGGCTCACGAAGGCGGAGACTCTCGCCACGGTCTTGTTGGCAGCCGGAATCAATGCTTTCGCTGTCCATGCCAGCCCGTATGCCCCAAGCCGTCTGTTCTGTGGGATGGGCACCTGCCAGCAATGCCTGGTCACGATCGACGATCTACCCAACTGTCAAGCCTGTCGGGTTTTTGCACGCCCGGGTATGAAAGTAGTGACATCTGATGAGCATTAAAACTTGTGACCTTGCAGTGATCGGTGGAGGACCGGCCGGTATTGCTGCGGCCGGGGTTGCGGCTTCCAAAGGTTCCTCGGTGGTGCTGATCGATGATGCGCCCGGGTTGGGAGGTCATTATTTCAAAGAACTCCCGCCCAATTTCAGCAGCCCAGTCCACCGGTCCCAACAAAAAAAGCTCAAAGAACTTGAACATCGCCGACAAGTTCTGGTAAACAGCGGTGCGGAAATGCTGCTGGGCGCCGGGGTGTGGGGAATTTTCGATGAAACAGGTGCCACTCTAAACGGTCGTACCGATCCGCCTGGAACAAGCTTCCAATTGCATTTAAATAATCCGCCGCAAGGAATCGCATCGGTGCTGACTCGTTTCCTGATCTTATCCCCCGGAGTTTACGACCGTCCCATGCCTTTTCCCGGCTGGGAGTTACCGGGGGTGGTCACACCGGGAGCAGTTCAAATGCTACTGGAAAAGCAGGGGCTGTTGCCAGGCCAGCGAGTGTTGGTTGGCGGCAGCGGGCCGCTCCAGATGCTCGTTGCGGCGGAACTGGTTCGTTATGGTGTCGAAGTCGTGGCAATGGTGGATACGTGTGGAGCCTTTGATGGAGTAGCTCAAGTCCCCACGGCTCTGGGAGGTCTCTGGAGCCGGTTGAGCGATGCGGTGGAAAGCATGGGTGTTCTGGTCAGCCACAGGGTGCCGATTCTGTTTCATCATGCGGTGATTCGGGCTATGGGTACGCCAGAGACCGGAGTTCAGGCAGCGCTGATATGCAAAGTGGACGCGCAGGGGCATCCCATCCCTGGTACTGAACGTGAATTCCAGGTGGATACGGTTTGCGCAGCATACGGATTTATTCCTTCAATTGCCGTGACACTGCATCTGGGTTGCGAACACCGATTCGATCTCGATTTGCAGGCTTACGTGCCAGAACACGACGAAAACCTGCAAACCAGCGTACCGGGAATTTATGTGGCAGGTGATGTGACCGGCGCAGGCGGAAAGCCGCTGGCCGAATTACAGGGACAGTTAGCTGCCATTGCCGTGTTGGAAAAACTGGGAAAAATGACCAGCGAACAGGTTGCCAGTGAACGCAAGCGGTTGGCTCCTGCCATTCGTCGGGAAAGACGTTTTGCCAGTTGGCTGTGGCATCGTTATCGTGTTCTTCCTGGATTACTTGACCTGGTTGACGATGATACCTTGCTCTGTCGTTGTGAATCGGTCCGCGTGGATCAATTCAGGGAAAGCCTTGAGAGTGGCGGAAAAGATTTGTTTGGCGTTAAGGTTCGCACGCGGCTGGGCATGGGGCAATGCCAGGGCCGGTATTGTGCACCTAATGCGTCCATAATGATTTCCGCCCACAACGGGGAACCGGTGTCGCAGCTCGATCTGCCAAGCATCCGCCCGCCCATCATTCCGGTACGCCTGAAAGATATCGCTGTCACAGAATAATCAATTGAACAAAACCAGTAGGAGAGAACATGAAAATTGTGCGCTTGATGATTGTCGGTTTTGGCAATGTCAGTCAGGGATTGCTACATATTCTACAGGATGATGGAGCATCGCTGGAGGAACGATTCGGTGTCCGATTCAACGTGGTGGGTGTAAATGATTTACGCCTCGGCAGTGTGTACGACCCGAACGGGCTGCCGCTCCAGGAATTGCTGGAGGCCGCTGCGAGAGGCAACCTGGGACCCGTCAAGGCAGCCGAACATGGCTGGTCGGTTGAAACCATGCTGGCACAAGGTCAGGCTGACACCATGGTGGAAGCCAGCTTCACCGACCTGCAAACCGGGGAGCCGGCCTCAACCTATATCCGTTTAGCGCTTCAAGCCGGACTTAATGTGGTCACGACCAACAAAGGACCGATCGCCTTGAACTACCAGGAACTGAAATCCCTGGCACAGGAAAACCAGGTCCGAATTGGGTTCGAGGGCACTGTGATGAGCGGCACACCCACCCTGGCGTTGGGGATGAATTTACTGGCTGCGGCCGGGATCCAGAAAATCCAGGGAATCCTGAATGGCACGACAAATTTCATCCTGTCACGAATGGAATCAGGTGGGAGTTATGCCGAAGCATTGGCCGAAGCCCAGGCGCTCGGATACGCGGAGGCGGACCCAGCCGGAGATGTGGAGGGGTTCGATGCGGCAGGCAAGGTGGTCATTCTGAGCAACCTGGTCATGGATGCCAATCTTCGCCTGTCCGCGGTGGATCGAAAAGGGATCACCCAACTGACACCGCAGGATATTCAAACCGCAAAACAGCAAGGCAAACGCTGGAAATTGATTGGCACGGTTGAGCGCGAAGGCGATCAGGTCAAAGCGAGCGTGCAGCCGGTCGCCCTACCCGTGGAACATCCGCTGGCCAATGTTGGCGGAGCCACAAATGCGGTCACATATACCACCCGCCTGCTTGGGGATGTGACATTGATCGGCGCAGGTGCAGGACGGATGGAAACCGGTTATGCCCTGATTAATGACCTGCTGGCAATCCATAGTGAAAATAAATAATTGGGAAATTGGAGGACGAATGACCGAAACTCGCAAGAAAATCAACCTGCCGTACCTGTTCAAGAAAGTTGAAGACAAGGAGCCCATCACCTGGCTGACCTGTTACGATTACCCGACCGCCTACCTTCAAGAACAGGCCGGGATCGAGATGATCCTGGTCGGCGACAGCCTGGGGATGACCATGCTCGGCTTCGATTCGACCCTGCCCGTCACAATGGAGGATATGATCCGCCATGCTTCAGCCGTGCGCCGTGGTGCCCCGACCGCTTTCGTGGTCGGAGACATGCCCTACATGAGCTACCAGCCTGGCAACGAGATTGCCGTCAAGAACGCCGGACGCTTTATGGCCGAAGCCGGATGCGATGCCATCAAATTGGAAGGCGGGGCAGCCATGGCTCCCCGCATCCAGGTTATTGTCGAGGCGGGTATACCCGCCATCGGCCATCTGGGGCTGACCCCGCAATCCGTCTCGGCGCTGGGTGGTTTTCGTCTGCAAGGCAAATCAGCGGAATTAGCGAAGAAGATAATCGACGACGCCAAGGCGCTTGAAAAAGCCGGCGCTTTTGCCATCCTGCTCGAGTTGGTCCCTGACCGGGTCTGCCAGCTGATCACCGAACGGGCTGAGAACTGCATCATCATGTCGCTCGGATCGGGACTGGGGGCGCATGGCCAACTGCTGATTTACCACGACATGTTTGGCCTGTATCCCAAGTTCAAACCGAAAATGGCCAAGGTTTTCGGCAATGCGGGCGAGGTCATCCTGAACGGGCTGAAATCTTACCATGATGAAGTCAAGAAGCAGGTCTTCCCCGCCCCGGAGAATTACTTTGGTATGCCCGACGAGGAATTCGAAGAACTCAAAAAAATGTTTGATTAGCAATGAATCAATTGGAATAATACAGATAGGTTAATGAACTCATAGTGTGACTGTTCATCAACCTTCTCCTCTTTGATCAATATTAAGTGAGAAGGAATTTCCATGTCATTTGCGACTCGCACCGCTCATCTAAAACCCGAAGGCGCGTATCAGGTGCTGGCACGCGCCACCCAGTTGGAAGCCGCCGGGAAGGAGATCATCCACCTGGAGATCGGCCAGCCGGATTACGCCACCTTTGAAAACGTCAGCCGGGCAGGCATTGAAGCTATCCGCGCCGGGAAAACCCGCTACACACCGCCCGCCGGTATGACCTCCCTGCGTGAAGCGCTGGCTGAAGACGCCGGTCGGAGACGCGGCATAGAAGTCCATCCTAATGAAGTGGTGGTCAGCCCCGGCGGAAAACCCAACCTGTTTTTTCCAACCCTTGCGTTGGTCGAGCCGGGTGACGAAGTGATCTACCCCAATCCCGGCTTTCCGACTTACGAAGCGATGATCAAGGTGGCAGGCGGTGTGCCAGTCCCGGTGCCGCTGCTTGAAGAAAAACAGTTCTCATTCGACCTGGATGTGTTCGACAAACTGATCAACGAACGAACAAAGATGGTTATTCTGAACTCGCCTTCCAATCCGACCGGAGGCGTGATTCCGGCAGTGGATTTGGAGCACATCGCTGCCCAGGCTCAAAAATACGATTGCTGGGTGATGACGGATGAGCTGTACACACGCATCGTTTACGATGCCCTTGACGCGCCTTCCATTGCTTCACTGCCTGGAATGAAGGAACGCACCATCATTGTGGATGGCTTCTCCAAGACCTATTCGATGACTGGTTGGCGACTTGGATTTGGGATCATGCCCGCGGAACTGGCTGCCCGGGTCGATTTACTGCTAACTCACTCGATCGGGTCGACCGCTCATTTCACCCAGTTTGCTGGATTGGAGGCCATCACCGGTCCTCAGGATATGGTTCAGGTCATGGTGTCCGAGTATCAGCGCCGCCGAGACGTGATCGTGGCTGGCCTGAATGCCATTCCAGGATTCACCAGCCAGAAGCCGCAGGGAGCGTTCTATGTCTTCCCTAACATCACCGGCACAGGCTTCAAGTCCGACGACCTTGCCAATTTAATTCTCGAGAAAGCTGGTGTAGCCCTCCTGCCTGGTTCCTCCTTTGGAAGGTTTGGAGAAGGTTATTTACGTCTGTCTTATGCAAACTCGATTGAAAACATTGAAAAAGGTCTGAGGCAAATCAAAGAGGTTTTATAGCCCTGACCTGTTTATCGCCCGGCCGGGGTTGTATTTATCCCCCTCTTCAAGCTAGACTGCCATGTTGTGATCAGCATGCGGACGTTATTTTCGATACCCGGGGAAAGCTCGCGGATGTTATCCACCGGCGAGAGGATAAAGCCGGGCTGTTTTCTGAAGATATCCAGGCTGGTTTGCACTTCCTGCCTCACCTGCTCCGGTTGTCCGCGCTCCATGGTGAGATGACCATTCACGCCTCCCCACAGGCAAAGTCTTCCGGCTGAGAGTTCAGCAGCCCGGTCCAGGTCGTGATTAGGTCGGGGCTTGTTACTTGTCAGAACTATCGCTCTGCTTCTATGGGCAAATTGAAGGTGAAAGGGATGCTAAAGCGGCATGGGGTCTGTTGTTCACTCCCAAATGACATTGTGTCCGCCAGCCGCTGCCACCTCCAACGCTCTTTTGACATGTTCCTGTCCCTTGACCTCGGCGAAGTCGGTTAAAACCGTGATTGCCGCCTTGTCTGCAGTAACTGGTGGAGCCGGCTTGATGGGCTGGATTCCGCTCAGGTGACGGTAAAGTCCCGCCAGCGAGGGGACGGGAATCACATCCAGGTCGGGGATCAAGGCCGCTTCAGCGGCATCCGCTTCGGGGACGACCATGCGCTTGAATCCTTCGCGGCGTGCAACGGCTGCCATCGGGAGAACTCCCCGTACGTGCCGAACGGCTCCATCCAAAGAGAGTTCTCCCACCACCAGCGTGCCTTCCACATCCTCGGGTTTCAACGCGCCGATGTGCACCAACACACCGAGGGCGATGGGAAGATCATAATATGGACCCTCCTTGCGGACGGAAGCCGGTGCAAGATTAACGATGACGCGTTTGCGAGGAAAACCCAGCCCGGCATTCTTTACCGCAGCCTGAACGCGCTCGCGGCTTTCCTGCACAGCAGTGTCCGGCAACCCGACGATGGTCATCCCCGGAAAGCCGGTGGTGTAATCCACTTCGACTTCGACGATGACCCCTTCAAGGCCGACCACAGCGCAGGTATAAACTCGGGCAATCATGGTTTAAGTGTAGAGTAGGTTTGTGATGTCAAACTGAACAGATAAAAATCAGCAGCGACTGTGAATTAATCCCTTCGCCAGAGAAAGAATATGATCACCCCCACAACGATCAGCACCACCACTCCAAAACCGGTCCGCAAATGAGGAGGAAGGAAATTAAAAAGCGAATTGAATAGATTGATCACAGCAGCCAGGAAAGTATTGAGTAAGTTACCCACCGTACTGAGCAACTCAGTGGCCATCCCTTCAATATCCATATCATCCTCCTTGGCAATAAGTTGAAAGGTCGAGGTTTGTTAATTCAATTCTACTTGTTTTTAGTGGAATGAGACACCGGGTTATTGGATTTGTGAACACCGGCTGTCAGAATGTGAAAAGGAAAGTCAGATCGTTGACATTTGTACCTGTTGGACCCGGTTTTAATAAATCATCCAGTTTATTGAAGTAAGTGTAAGAATCGTTCCGGTTCAGGAATTCTGTCGCATTCATGTCAAGTGCTATTCCATGGCGCCAGGTGTTTCCTGTAACGACTGCCCCGGCTGCATCCGTGACACCGTCCTCGCCATCGGTGGCGAGTGTGACCAGCATCACGTCGGGAAAATCCGCCAGCTCGCTGACAGACGCCAATGCCAGTTCGGTGTTCCGACCTCCGCGCCCATTCCCCTGGATGGTCACCGTCGTTTCACCTCCGGCAACAATGCAAGCCGGACGAGGTGCCGGATCTCCCATCTTCCAAGCCCATCTCAATTGGATGGATAAATCACGAGCGACCTCCCGTGCTTCACCTTGAAGGTCCGTTCGCAACAGATAAGGATGAAAACCTTCCCCCTCGGCTTGCTTCAAGGCTGCTTGGGCAGCAATTAGATTGCTACCAACGATAATATTATGGATACGCGAAAATAGGCTTTTTTCAGGTTCAGGTTTTTTTTTCTTCTGCTTCAACACCTTTATTATGCTCGGAGCGGTGCGTTTGCCCAGTTTATACCGATCCAAAACAGCCAGAACGTCATCCGCAGTCGTCGGGTCGGGCACCGTCGGACCCGATGCAATGGATTCCAATGAATTACCAACCACATCCGATAATATCAAGCTCACTACCTGGGCAGGTGCAGCCATCCGCGCCAAACCACCCCCCTTCAACCTGTCCAACTGCCTGCGTAAAAGATTCATCTCTTCGATTTGTGCACCGCACTCCAACAAAGAGGCCGTCAGTGATTGCATATCCTCCAGCGATACGCCTTCTACTGGAAAAGTAACCAGTGCAGAACCGCCCCCTGAGATGAGACAGATCAAAAGGTCATCCGTACCCAAGGAGCTGACAAATTCATCGACCTTTTTACCGGCGTCCAGGCTGCGTTCATCCGGTATGGGGTGACCACCCTCGATGGTTTCCACGCCCGGAATCGGCAACTCGGGTTTGTGTTTGGTCACAACCAGTCCGGCGGTTAGCCGCGGACCGAGAACATCTGCCACGGCCCGAGTCATTGCTGAAGCGGCCTTTCCGATGCCGAGAGTATAGATTCTCCCCCTCACTTCAATTGGAATTCCCGCCATCGACGGAATGCCTTCATCCATGGTGAAATGCCGGCGGACAGCCTCTCCGGGCTCGACGGCATCCAGACTGGCTGCCAGAATTCGGGCGATGGAATCGCCGCGGGGGTGTGAACGAAGGGTCCGCGTCAGAAATAGATCAGGATTCACAATGTGACAGGTTTGCCTGTTTTGGCTGATTCAAACAGGGCAAGGATGGCTCGAGTGTTGGCGCGCGTATCCGCCAAACTAATACGGGGAGGCTTTCCCAAAAGGATCGCATCCGCCATGTCCTCCACTTCGCCATTGTAGAGTCCCGGTGCCTTGACCGTGAACTTCTCGGTCTTGCCCCCCTTTGTGAGGAAAAGATATTCCTTGGACTGTGGCGTGAATGGCATGGGGATGATCAATGTCGCTTCATCGCCGACCAGTTCCATAAAGGTATGATACGGGAGCACAAAACTGCAATCGAATTGTGCATACACGTCTCCCTCGAAACGAACTTGCGCGACGAAAGTATCGTCAGTTCCGGATGCACCCATAACCTGCCAGCCGAACACCTCGACCGGTTCCATGCCCAGCATTGCTCGAGCGTAACTGAGTGGATAACAGCCGATATCCCATAGCGCACCGCCCCCCATGGCCGGATCAGTCCGGTAATTATCCTGACGGGTGAATTGATACGTGAATGAACCACGAATCAGTTTTACTTTTCCCAGGATTCCTTCATCCACCATTTGCTTAACCTTAAGGGTTTGGGGATGATGGCGGTACATAAACGCCTCTGCAATGATTTTCCCAGTATCTTTCGCGGCCTTCTCCACTAAATCGACTTCCTCAACAGTTAAAGCTAACGGCTTCTCGCATAAAACATGTTTTCCAGCCTGCATTGCCTTGATGCTCCATTCAGTATGAAGATGGTTCGGCAATGGATTGTACACAACGTCAATTTCCGGTGATGCAAGCATGGCTTGATAAGAACCAAAGGCTTTGGGTATTTTCCACTGACGGGCATAGGAGTCCGCAGTTTCCTGATTCCTTGAAGCAACTGCGTAAAGCTGGTTGCGTTTTGAATCGCGAAACGCCGGCATCACCCTTTGGTTGATTTTCGCGGTGGAGAGGAATCCCCAGTTAAGCACTTTTTCTGTCATATCCCGTCTCCTTGATAAGAATCACAGTGATGACCAACAATAAACCGCAATAAAGCAAGTTCACTCCAAATCCGATACTCAGACCCAGCACATCCCCGGCAAGCCCGATCAACCAGGGACCAAGCATGCCTCCCACGCCGGCAAAGGTGAACAACAACCCGAGAATGGATGCCATATTATCGGTATGCAGGTCGGACACAGCCGCTGTGAGGGTAGGAAAAATGATTGAGAGGAAAAATCCCGCCAGGGGCAGGATCACGATGAGGGTATCCGGACCCAGCAATCCCAATCCGATACAGACCGTCGCCCCAACTGTGGCATAAAGAATGGACCATAAGTATCCCACTCTCTCGACCACAAAACTGCCGAGGAAGCGTCCCAGCATGACCAGACCGAAAAAGACGGATAAATAGACAGCGGATGTGCCAGTAGAGACCTGACGAATCTCCTGAAGATAGGTCACAAGCCAGCTTGCCAATCCCAATTCAACGGCAACATAGACAGCGATGGCGAAATAAAACCAACCCATCGGGCGCGCGAAGGCGGTCTTTCCCAAATGGAGCAAATCGAATTTTTCTCCGTTCGATTTTCTGATATGAGGATAGGGAAGTATGACGAAGATTACAATCATGAGTCCAGCCACGAGTAGATCCCAGCGATAGACCATTCGCCATGATGACCCGGAAACCAGCAGCCATCCTGCGAACAATGGAGCCAGCATGGATCCAAGCCCGTGGAAAACGGCCATTAAATTCAGGTAACGACCTTTGTCCGACGAGTGTATGTCGACGATGATGGCATTCGCTCCAAGTTCGATGGATCCAAGTCCCATGCCGATGGCCGTCATAGACACGAGCAGACCCACCGCAGCTTTCGAAGAACTGTATCCCAGGATTCCGGTCACGAGAAGGACACCTGCGAGAATGATCACGAACTTGTTGCCAACCGTGTCCGCTAGTATACCGGTGAATAGTGTCGCGATGATAAAACCGACGTACGCCCCAAGCAGTATCGTGCCGCCCAGGGTGTAGGACAGTCCAAGTTCGTCAAGCAGCGGCGGGAGAGTCGCGCCTTTGAGATTATCAGTAAACCCAAAAACAAAGAATGAATAGAAGGCTGCAGAGGTGAGCCAGAAAGTCGATCTCGCTAATAATTTCGCCATCAAGATCCCTGGGATGTGGGCATGCCCACTGTCGAGTCGGTTTCCAAGCGGCTAATTAACCCTTGAGCGAGCCTGCCAACATTCCGCGCAGGAAGTAACGGCCTAAAAAGATATAGACAATAAGGGTCGGGAGAGCTGCTAGCAGTGAACCGGCCATCTGGACATTCCAGGCAATTATCTGGCTGCCTGCCATGTTATTAAGCGCCACTGTAATAGGCCAATCGGTGTTTCCGGTCAGCACAACAGCGAACAAAAAGTCGTTCCATGCCGAAGTAAACTGCCAGATCAGGACCACAACAAAAGCAGGGATGGAGATCGGCAGTAGAATAAGGCGATAAATACCGAGCATATCCGCGCCATCCAATTTTCCAGCCTCGAGCAGTTCCTGGGGCATGCCGGCATAATAATTCCGAAAGGTCAGTGTCGTGATGGGAATACCGTAAATGATATGCGCCATGGCAAGTCCGGCCAATCCCGTTACACCAATTGCATTCATAAACCGGACCAGAGGTATCAAAATGCTTTGGTAAGGAATAAACATGCCAAAGAGTATGAAGGGGTAAATAATATCCGAGCCCGGGAACTTCCACTTTGCAAAAATATATCCATTGATCGATCCGATCATGGATGAAATGAGTGCGGCAGGGATCACCATTCTAAAACTGTTCCACAGGAACGGTGAGAGCTTGGAAAATGCCTCAACATAATTATCAAAGGCAATCCCCTGTGGCAGATTCCACATTGTCTTCAAGTCGATCTCTGCGAAACTTTTAAAGCCTGTGACCAGCATGACATAGAGCGGCAACAGATAAAAAATTGCCATCAAGATTAAAGGAATGTACAGCCAGTTTTTGGAAAGTTCCAGTTTTTTCATGACTGCGAATCCGTCTTTAGCGTGTACCTTAAATAGGGGATGATCAACACCGCTACACTGATCAACAGGATCATTCCGATCGCAGCTCCCCTTGCATAAAAGAGGCCGTCAAAGGTGGCCTGCCACATGTAAATCGCCGGGACATCCAGTTGAAGCTGCTTGCCGGCAATGGCGATGATCAGGTCGAACACCTTCAAAGACATGTGTCCCAGAATAATCAGCGCGGACAGGGTAACCGGTGCAAGCAGAGGCAGGATAATTCGGCGATAAATTTGATATTCGCTTGCGCCATCGATCCGAGCCGCCTCTCTGAGCTCATGAGGAATTGAACGCATGCCAGCCAGATAAATAGCCATCGTATAACCGGACATCTGCCAGATCGCTGCAAGGGCAATGGCAGCCATTCCCCATTTGGGGGTCGTGTGCCATGCATTGACCAGCGGATCCAGTCCGAGGTTGGCGAATAATAAATTTAAACCGCTCATGCGTGAACCCATGGCGGGATTCATAAGCCAGCGCCAGACCACACCTGTCACGATATAAGAGATGGCCATTGGGAACAAGAATAAACTTCTAAAAAAACTTTCTCCGCGCAAGCCCTGGTCAAGCATCACTGCAAGAAGAAAGCCCAACACCAGGCTCCCGCCTACAAACACCCCCGTAAAGATCAGTGTATTCCTTATATCCACGGCAAAGCGCGGATCTGAGAACAGGTCAAGATAGTTCTGGATGCCAATCCAGGTGTAATCAGGAGTCAATCCCTTCCACTTGCTAAGCGATACACGCCCCGACCAGGCTATAAAACCGTAGATAAAAATTAACACCGCCACGATGGACGGCGAAATCAAAATGATGTTCAGGTAACGATCTTTATCTCTGAGCATGTTGAGACTCTCAATAATTGGATGAGGCTCCGTGAACACGGAGCCTCATCTTTCGTGCATCGAAATTTATTGGCAGGGACCGGAGGTCTGGCAAGCCGATGTAAGCGCGCTCTGGAAATTGTCAACGTTGTTGTCAGCGAGGAACAATCCGAGAGCCGTGTCAATTTCGGTCTTCCAGGAGTCATTGGCAACCACGCCGTGGGTCAGAGAACCAACCACGGTATCAGTTGACCAGTCATCCATGGCGGACTGCAGATATTCTCCGAAGAGGGATTTATCACAGTCGGTGCGGGCGCAGATCGAACCCTTAACAGGGTTGAATGCTTCCTGACCTTCCTTGGAGCCGGCAACCGTCAACCAGGCTGTCGCGCCTTCAGGATCAGGCGCGCCAACCGCAAGTGTGAAGGAGTCAGACAGGAATTGGAAGACACCATCGGAACCAGGGGTAGGCGCCCAACCGTAATCGGTATTAGGTGCCTTGCCCAATTCACGGAAGTAGCCTTCCGCCCAGTCACCCATGACATTGAACGCCGCATCGCCATTCACAACAAGCTGTGCGGCATCCTGCCAGGAGAGGGAAGCGGAATCGCTATTGGTATAGGTTAATGCCTTGGCGTAGTTTTCCAGCGCAGTCTTGACCTCAGGGCTTGCCCAATCAGTGGAACCATCCCACAGGCCATTGTAGGCTTCAGGGCCGAGTGTGCCAAGCATGACGGTTTCCAACAGGTGCAACTTGGTCCATTGTTCACCCAGAGCCAAAGGCTGGACGCCGGCGGCCTTGAGGGTGTCCATGGCAGCGAACCACTCGTCTATGGTGTTAGGAACTTCGACACCATTCGCTTCGAGAACGGCAGGGTTGTACCACAACACATTAGCTCGGTGGATGTTTACCGGCACAGAATAGATGTTGCCTTCCTGCGAGATGAGCGGGATCAGGGTCTCTGGCATAACGTCAATCCAGCCCTGTGCATCGTAAAGATCATTGAGCGGCTCGATCTGGCCACCGGCGACGTACGTCCCAATCAGTTCCTGACCGGCATGCCCCTGCCAGGAATCGGGCGGATCACCAGCCTGCAACCGGGTGGCAAGAACAGCGCGAGCATTGGTGCCTGCGCCACCGGCCACAGCCGCATTGATGAATTCAATACCGGGATACTGGGCGTTGAACACCTTGATCATGGCTTCAAGGCCGGCAGCTTCACCACCACCCGTCCACCAAGAGAATACTTCCACCTGCGACATTTCAGCAGGAGCTTCCGTCGCAGCAGGTTGTTCAGGAGCTTCCGTAGCGGCAGGTTGTTCAGGAGCTTCGGGGGTTGCTGGAGTTCCACATGCAGACAGCACTGTGGCGGCGATAATCACCAGCGCAACTAGTGTAAAACCAATCTTTTTCATTTTTTCTCCTTGAGTTAGAAAACATCTACTACGTCACCATTGACTCGCAAATGGGATTGAGTCAATTTCACAATATCTTGTAATGATTGTATTTCCCCTGGGCACCTCCTTTCGGTAATTTGTGTGGAGGCCGCATTGACGGCTTGATATAAAATTTTCTTCGCCTTTTCTTCCTTGTGTTGTGAAAGTTCAAGGCGCTAATTTAGTTTAGTGTATATTTATGCAAGAGTCAACAGATTTCGAAACTGTTTCAGAAAGAGCAGCGTCATTGAATGCAAAACTTAATCCCTTAAATCGTTCAGGAATGATTTGTTACAAAAATCACTCTTGACTCTCGGTTTTGGAAGTGCTATTATGTAACCGGTTACTGTAACCGGTTACAGTAACTCTTACAATTCCCCATGACTCGTAGATCCTCCTCCGTCACGATACGCGAAGTCGCCAAACAGGCTGGTGTTTCGATTGCCACTGTCAGCAGGTATATTAACCAGACAGCGACTGTTTCCCCCGAGGTGGCAACCCGTCTCGACGAAGTCATGACGGATTTGAAATACGTTCCACATTCCGCTGCCCGGAACCTGGCGACACAAAAAACCAATGCCATCGGGATGACTGCTTACCTATAATATCTACGGTGACTTTTTTTGCACCATTGCTTCGTGGAATAGAGGAAGTTGTCGCCGAAGCCGGCTTCAACCTCCTCGTTTCGTCTAACCTGTCCAGATACGGGAATAACCACAAGCCCGCGCTGGGACCAAACAACACGGACGGTATCCTCGGCTATGCTGATAGCCTAACCGAGACAGATTTGAACCACTATTACCATGCGAAGTTTCCTGTTGTCCTGATCTATCGCTCCTCCCCACCGAACATCTCCATTCCATGTGTGACTGTGGAAAATAAAGCAGCCTCAAAAGCCATTGTGAATCACCTGATCGAGGTTCACAATCGACGCCGCATCATTTTTCTGCGCGGTCCTGAGCACCAGGAGGATTCCTACTGGCGCGAGATGGGTTACCGCGCTTCGCTGGAATCTCACAACATCCCATACGATCCAGAACTGATCTGGCCGGGTGAGTTCGAACGTGAAGTTGCCCAAACAACCATGATCGAATTGATTCTCGCCGGTGTGGAATTTGACGCTGTATTTGCCGGCGATGACGATGCTGCTTTCGGCGTCCTCGCTGCTTTGCGCGAAATGGGAAAACGTGTTCCTGAAGATATTTCCGTCGTGGGATTTGACGACTTGCGTTCATCGACTTATCTTACACCATCACTTACCACTGTCCGCGCTCCCACAGAAGAAGTTGGTCGCGTGGCTGCCAGAGAAATGTTCAATCTCATCCGCGGCAGGCAGGCTGATCCCCTGACCCTTTTGCCAACAGAAATGGTCATCCGAAATTCGTGCGGATGCCAATCCGGGTAATTTAACAAGAAAGGAGGTGCAGATTTTTACAATTAATTAAACATACTTGTAAATTTAACCGGTAACACATTTCATTTCACACTCTAAAAGAGGAGAAAATCACGATGAAAAAGTTTCTGTTTGTATTAACCGCATTGATCATCGCATCGATGGTCCTTGCGGCGTGCGGCACCCCGGCGCCTACCGAAGAGGCTCCAGTCGAAGAACCCGCCGCTCCGGAAGCAACCGAAGCGCCCGCTCCCACCGAAGAAGCGCCTGTTGACGCGAACACCCTGCCCCGCAACGAAACCCTGTACTTCAATGGTCAACAGTGGGGTTCGGTTGTATGCTGGAATCCATACTCCCAAAGCTGCAACAACGCGTTGGCAATCGGTCAGCAGGACAGCGCCCGCGTCATTATGTTCGAAACCCCGTACCTGTACAACATGCTCGACGGCAAGGTGTATCCTTTGCTTGCAGATGGTCCGTATACATGGAACGATGCGCAGACCGAGATCACCTTCAAGATCAAACCTGCCGCCAAGTGGAGCGATGGCACCCCGGTGACTGCGGAAGATGCTGCTTATACCTGGGCGACCAACCTTAAGTACGAAACTGGTGTTGGCACCGGCGCTAAAGATTTCATCGATACCATCGAAGCGGTCGATGCCCAAACAGTCGTGGTCAAAGCCAAACTTGATGAGAATGGCAAAGCAGTCAATCCTCTGGAAGTCGCTCACTACCTGAGCAACAACTATATTCTCCAGAAGGCATGGACCCAGGCATTGGAAGCGCGCTCCGCTGATGCGACTGCTCTCAAAGCTGATGTCGCTGAAGACGTCGTTTACTCCGGTCCCTATCACGGATTCTTCGCTGACGATTCGAAGGTTGTCTATGTTCGTGATGACAACTACTGGGGTCAGGATGCCTCCATGTGGGGCAAGCTGCCTGCTCCGAAGTACCTGGCACATACGATCTTTAAGGATAACGCTGCCGGTACAACCGCTTTACAGGCTGGCGAGGTGGATGTCAGCCAGCAGTTCAACTCCAATGTTCAGGACCTGTGGCTCAAAGATAGCCTGCCCATCTCCACTTACCTGCCCGAGGCTCCTTATGGCATTGGCGCCAGCCTCCCGACTGCATTCTATAACTTGCAGTCACCTGGTTTGGATAATGTAGCGGTTCGCAAGGCCATTGCCATGGCAGTGGACTACCCCACCATCATTGCCAATGCCATGACCAACCAATCAGCCACTTTCGACCAGGTTCCGCGCTCGCTCATGAACCCGACCGATGGCGAACAGGCCTTGTATGACAAGGCGGCTGTTGCCGACCTGCAGTGGGCTGGCAACGATATCGAAGGCGCCAAGAAACTGCTCGACGATGCCGGGATCGTAGATACCGATGGCGATGGCTGGCGTGAGGTCGATGGTAAAAACCTGAGCTATATTGCGACCTGCCCCAACGGCTGGTCCGATTGGCAGGCTGCCATTGAGATCGTTGCTGCCGCCGGTAAAGAGATCGGTATTGATATCACGACCAATTACCCTGAATGGTCCGTCTATCAAACCGTTGTCACCAAGTCGGATGCACCCCTCCCCGAGGGCTACGACATCTTCATGATGTGGAGTGACGGCGCCGGCCCGACTCAGCCTTGGTCACGTATCCGCCATATGCTGAGCTCAGAATACGTTGGTATGGCAAGCAACTGGAACGGCAACTGGGGTCAATACAGCAACCCTGCTGCCGACGAGTTGATCAAAGCGATCCCCGGTATGACTGATCCCGCCGAAATCAAGGCAGCCTATACTGAGCTCGTCAAGATCTACCTGACCGATGTTCCCTCCTTTACTCTCATGTACCGCCCGCAGTCGTTCCACACTGTGAACGAGAGTGTTTGGACGAACTTCCCTCACCAGGGTGACGGCACCAACCCGCCCGTCCCACCGCTCAACATGACTGACGGTTGGGCTATCGCAGGGCTCTATAACCTTGAGCTGGTCAACCCGTAACCATTAATTTAAGTAAAACAGCCATGTTCCAAGAAAACCGGAACATGGCTGTTTTATAATCATCCCAAGTCATGAGCAGATGACTGGCACATGGTCGTTCTTGGCACGAATCGGCGATTTCATATATTTTCCAGATTGAGCGAAAAGTGACATTCATCTTATTGGTATAATGTTTTTAACAAATCTTGCCAGGAGGTGCTGCGATGAAAGGATACCGAAAATATATCCTTAATAAGCTGCTTTGGTTCGCGGTTACTTTTGTTTTTGCCTTCATGCTGAACTTCATCCTACCCCGCCTGATGCCGGGAGATCCTGTGTCGGCTATCGTAGCAAGGCTGGCCCAAGGTATGTCCAATGCGACCGGTGTTCAAAAGATCTATGAGCAATACGCGGAACTGTTTGGAACCAACAAACCCATGCTTGTGCAGTTTTTCATCTATGTAAGAAATGTAGCACAGGGCAATTTCGGTTTTTCTTTCAGCCAATATCCCAGAACGGTTGCAGACGTTCTCGGCTCTGCCGTCTGGTGGTCGGTGGGTTTGCAGCTTCCAGCGATCCTCGTCGGGTGGATACTCGGGAACCTACTCGGCGCATTGGCTGCTTATGTTAAGGGGGGCTATGATAAAGTCCTCATGCCCATTAGCCTTTTTGCAAGCAGTATACCGGCATTTGGCATGGCCGTCATTTTGCTGGTCATTTTTGCGGTCCAATTAAAATGGCTCCCAACTTCGGGTGGCTATGGGTTTGATATGATCCCCAGTTTTACCCTGCCCTATCTTGCATCTGTGTTCGTCCATTATCAATTGCCATTCTGGTCGATCGTGTTGATCATCATCGGCGGTCAGGCGATCGGCATGCGTTCGATGGTTATTTATGAACTCAATGCAGATTATGTAAAATACAGCCGATTCCTGGGAATCAAAGACCGGAAGATCGTCCGCTATGTATTCAGAAATGCCATGCTTCCGCAGATCACCGGTTTGGCATTGGCCATCGGTACCATCGTCGGCGGCGCGCTGGTGGCGGAGATCGTCTTCAGTTACCCCGGTCTCGGTACCACACTCCTAAATGGAGTTATGGGACAGGACTATCCGCTGATCTCAGGTGCCACCATGATCATTACATTAATGGTATTGCTCTCGACCTTTACCATCGAAATTCTATACGGCTTCATTGACCCGCGCATTAAAGCGGTCCAATCTGATCAATAAGGAGAGAGGCTGTTATGAAACATACGCTCAAACAGGTTTTTCGCTCTCCCAAATTTGTCGTTGGTTTTTCAATTCTTATGTTCGTGCTGCTGACGTTGATCATTTATCCGTTGATCGTACCAAATGAACCATTGGAAATAATCGCCCAGGGCACTTTCTTCCCACCCGGGGTCTATGTGAATGTTTTTGACAGCACCAATTCCCCTACTACCTATACGCTTCTTCTGGATGATGCCGCTGCCAGGCGAATTGCCAGCAAATTAAGCGACGAGGACCGCCTTGCCATGAAGGAATGGCTTGTGGCAGCCGGGATATGCTGAAAGCGAAATTGATCTCACAAATACCGAAAAACTCCTGGCTCTGTGGGCAAGCAATTATGACTCCACAATGAATATTCCCGGGATGACGAACGCCAAGCGTAATTACTTCATCAGGCTCGACAAATCGCTTGAAGGACTCCTGTCCACAGAGGGGGAGATCATCGCAGTAAAAAACCCGCAAACGGGCACCCTGGAGCAGATCAGCATCATCAACCAATCTGATTTCGTGAATATCAACCAGGTTGCGAACGTACGCGTGTTACTGCTTGGAACCGATAACTTCGGGCGGGATGTACTTACGGAATTGGTTTCAGCAACCGGCACGTCTTTGATGATCGGTGTTGTCGCAGGTCTCATTGCAACCACGATCGGTCTTATTCTGGGGTTGATGGCGGGTTACATGGGCGGCTGGGTGGATGACGTCGTCATGTTCTTCACCAATATCTTTACAGTGATCCCCAGCTTCGTCTTATTGATCTTGATTTCCTATAGCATCGGACAGGATAAACGTGGTGCCTTTACGATCGCGGTGGTGATCGGGCTGACTTCCTGGGTATGGACTGCCAGGGCAGTGCGGTCACAGGTAACCTCGCTGCGTAATCGAGACCATATCAATCTGTCTAAGCTATCAGGGCACTCCATCCCACGTATTATCATTTTGAGTGTTCTCCCTTACATCGCTTCTTATGTCATCATGGCGCTGATTCTGCAAATTTCATCGGGAATCCTGGCGGAAGCCGGGTTGTCGATCCTGGGGTTGGGACCCAGAACTACTGAAGTGCCAACTTTGGGTTTGATGATGAACTGGGCGATGATCTACCAGGCACAGATCCTGGGAAAATGGTGGGCATACTTCCCCGTGCTCCTGACCATCGCCCTGATTTCGTTCTCGATGAATTTGATGAATACGGGTCTCGACCAGGTCTACAACCCGGCATTGAGGGAAGGGTAACCAAAATGGCAGGAGTAATGTTAGAGGTCAGGGACTTAACCACAAAATATATCACCCGCTACAACGAAGATGTTTACGCGGTTGACCACGTTTCGCTAAAGGTCGAGGAAGGAAAAAAACTGGGAATTGCGGGAGAATCCGGATGTGGGAAGTCGACACTGGCTCTCAGCCTGATGGGTTATTACTTCGCTCCGCTGCATTATACAAGCGGCGAGATTATCATCGACGGGCGTAATATTACCGGGATGGACCCGGATGAAGTTCGTAAAACGATATTGGGGACGGAAATTTCCTATATTCCCCAGGCCGCGATGAACGCACTCAACCCTACCCAGAAGATCATCAGCATCATTGAAGATGTTTATCAAGCACACGAAATCGACAAGTCCAAGAAAGAGGTCCGTGAAATTGCCGATGAATGCTGTAATGTCATTGGGCTTCCTCCCGAAGTGCTGGATAAATACCCCGTTGAACTTTCAGGCGGAATGAAACAGCGCACAGTGATTGCGATATCCGTGATCCTCTTTCCGAAAGTACTGATTGCTGATGAACCTTCATCTGCGCTCGACGTCACTTCACAGAAATTGGTCATCAAGATGCTGAACACCTTGATGGATCAGGGATTCATCAAATCGATGATCTTCATCACCCATGAGCTTCCGCTGCTTTATAACGTGACCGATGATATCATGGTCATGTACGCAGGACAAATTGTTGAGAAGGGAAGCGCGAAGGAAGCGGTGTTTGATCCTCTCCACCCCTATTCCAAAGGTCTGATGGGATCAATCATTGTGCCTGAACAAGGCCTGCGGGGTGTTAAACTGGCTGCCATTCCCGGGGTTCCACCCAATCTTAAGAACCCACCGTCAGGCTGCCGGTTTGCTGAACGCTGCAAATACGTTAAGCCGGAATGTAAGGCATTCTCTGTCGCTCCTCGCGATGTTGAGGGTGGTCGTTCTTACCGATGTATCATCCCGGAAAAGGAATTAAGAGAGACTTACCAGAGGGAGGCTATTCAAAATGCCTGATGAAAAGAAATCATGCCTGAGCGGCTCGGGGCTTACCAAGGTTTTTGGTTTCGGTCGCCAGAAAACCTTAGCCGTAGACCATGTGGATTTCAATTTTTACGAGGGCGAGATCATCTCGATCGTGGGCGAATCGGGAAGCGGAAAGACCACTCTGGCCAAGATGCTATTGGGATTGATCAGCGTGACTGAAGGGGAGATTTACTTCCAGGGCGTTAAGCGCGATATCAGTAATAATAAAAAGAAACAGGAATACTGGAAGAATATTCAAGCGATCTTCCAGGATCCGTTCTCTTCATACAATATTTTTCATAAGATCGATTCAGTGCTCCTGGATTGCATCCGCATGCGCGGTGGGGGAAATCTTCCTCAGGCGAAAAAAGTAGAGTTGATGAGAGAGGCATGCAGCTTTGTAAATTTGAAGTTCGAGGAATTAACGAACAAGTACCCATTTGAGCTCTCCGGCGGACAGATGCAGCGCTTGATGATTGCCCGTATCTTCATATTAAAGCCGAAAATCCTTATGGCAGATGAGCCGACCTCGATGATCGATGCCTGTTCCCGCGCGACCATTCTGGATTACCTGATGAAACTGAGAGACGAAATCGGGATGACGCTTATATTTATCACCCACGATATTGGTCTGGCGTACTATGTATCGGATAGCGTTTATATTATGGAACATGGAAAAATCGTTGAAAGTGGATCCGCCGATGATGTGATACTGCATCCGAAAGCGGCTTACACTCAACGTTTGATCAACGATGTCCCAAAGATTTATGAAGAATGGGATCTCTCAACCGTATAATGCAGCCCTCTTCAGATTTATTTCAAGAAAGCTATTTTGTTGGTTAAAAACAGATCTGCTTTCATTCCATTAAGGATTCTCTCATGAAGGATATAAAATCCATCGTCGCTCAAATGACCCTTGAAGAAAAGGCTGCATTGTGTACTGGTGCCAGTTCATGGACGACGACGCCTATCGAGCGTTTGGACGTTCCAGAAATGATCGTATCGGATGGTCCGCATGGCGTCCGGCGCGTGCCCAATGTTCATGAGGTGGCTTTGGAAAGTCTACCCGCTACCTGCTTCCCCACCGCATCTTGTACCGCCTCCACCTGGGATGTGGACCTGATCCACAAGATGGGGGAAGCGTTAGCCGAAGAATGTATTGCCCTTAACGTGGATGTCTTGCTTGGTCCAGGCGTGAATATGAAGCGTTCCCCTTTGGGTGGCCGCAACTTCGAGTATTTCTCCGAAGATCCCTTCCTGGCCGGGGAAATGGCTGCCAGCTTCATCAATGGGGTTCAATCTAAAGGTGTTGGTACATCGCTCAAACATTATGCTGTCAACAACCAGGAATTCCAGCGCTTCAGCATCAGCGCCAATGTGGACGAACGCACTTTGAGAGAAATCTACCTCCCAGCGTTCGAAAAAGCCGTTAAGCAGGCCAAGCCATGGACCGTGATGTGCTCGTACAACAAGGTCAATGGCACGTTTGCGTCCGAGCATTACCACCTGCTGACTGAGATTCTAAAAAATGAATGGAGTTTTGAAGGGCTGGTCGTCTCAGATTGGGGCGCGGTCCGCAACCGTGTGGCTGCGCTCAAGGGCGGCCTCGATCTGGAAATGCCCGGTCCGCAGGAACGGCGCGTTAAAGCCGTCGTCGAAGCGGTACGGTCCGGCGAACTGGACGAAGCAATTCTCAATGAATCAGCCCGCCGAATTTTGCAGATAGTATTCAAAGCCAAGGGCACTCCCAAAGGTGGCGCCTTCGATGTGGATGCACACCACGAGCTGGCGCACCAAATCGCCAACGAAGGCATGGTGCTGCTCAAGAACAACGGCCTGCTGCCACTCAAAGGCCAACACCACATCGCCGTGATTGGTCGTGCGGCGGAAAAAGCCCACTTCCAGGGTGGAGGCAGTTCGCACATTAACCCGACAAAGGTGGCCGTGCCGTTCAAGGAACTGCAATCCCAGGCTGGTGAGGCCGAAGTGACCTACGCCGAAGGCTACCCGACCGACAATTCCTTCAGGCAGGATATGATTGAACAGGCTGTCAGCCTCGCCAAATCTGCTGATGTGGCAGTGCTGTATATCGCTTTGCCGACCTTCAAGGAATCCGAAGGCTATGACCGTCCTGACCTTGACCTGACCGGGCAGCAAATTGCGCTCATCAAGGCTGTCTCCAAAGTACAGCCCAAGACGGTGGTGGTGCTCAACAATGGCGCGCCGGTGGCGATGAGCGAATGGATTGACGGTGTGGCCGCCGTGCTCGAAGGTTGGATGATGGGGCAGGCGGGTGGCGTGGCGATTGCCGATGTACTCTTTGGGAAAGTCAATCCATGCGGCAAACTGGCAGAATCCTTCCCTCTCAAGCTTGCCGATACCCCCGCACATCTCAACTGGCCGGGTGGAGCAGGCGAAGTACATTACGGCGAAGGCTTGTTCATCGGCTACCGTTACTACGACGCCAAAGAAATGCCCGTCCTGTTCCCCTTTGGTTACGGGTTGAGTTACACCGCTTACTCATATAGCAATGCCAAAGTATCATCGATAAACTTTAAAGATATCGACGGCGTGACAGTCTCGGTTGATGTCACCAATACGGGTGATATCGCGGGCAAGGAGATTGTCCAGGTGTACGTCCACGACCAAAGGTCTGGATTGGTACGGCCTGAAAAAGAGTTGAAAGGCTTCGCCAAGGTGGAACTGCAACCGGGAGAGACTAAATCAGTCTCCATCCAGCTCGACTTCCGCGCTTTTGCCTTCTACCATCCCGAATACAAACAGTGGATTACCGAGGACGGGGATTTCGACATCCTGATCGCTGCCTCTGCTGCGGATATTCGACACACACTGACAGTGACGCTCGAATCGACCCTAAGCCTGCCCTGCATTCTCGACAAGGAATCCACCATCCGTGAGTGGTTGGCGGACCCGCGAGGCAATGCGGTTTTCGGTCCCGTATATGGCATGATGGAATCGGAAGCACGTAAAATGTTCGGCGGCGGGGACGAGCGTTATGGAAATGAAGGCGCCATCGGCATGGACATCATGGAAATGTTTAACGATATGCCATTGGTGAGCGTACTGATGTTTCAGCAGGCAGCCCTTCCCATGCCGGCAGAAGAAATGGTAGACGGTTTCCTGAAGCAGGTTCATAGTATGGGATAGACTTAAGTTTTTTCCGTCGGTATTGGGATTAGTGGCACAAGTTTAATATTAAGCCTTAGCCTTTCAGTATTCCCGATGTTGACAGTGATAAGGATTTTTATAAATTTGCCTTCATGGTTCACTAAACCATTGTTGGCAATTTTTTCTTGTCAACATCACTCCATTTATTTCCTGCGTTTTTTGCATAATACGCTTTTCACAACCTGCGAGTCTGCGTTACCTCCTTCATGACAAAAGGATTAAAATAGCAACTGGCACAGATCTCATTTCATCTCAACCGGCAAAGAATATTTATCTGGGAGAAACTAAACCATGTTGAAAGTCGCTGTTTTTGGTGGAGGCTCCACCTACACCCCCGAGCTGGTCAACGGATTCATGGAAAGACTGAACTCCTTCCCTATCAATGAACTTTGGCTGATGGATATCGATGCTCAACGATTGGATATAGTCGGAGGATTCGCCCAACGCATGGTGAAATCCAAAGGCTCTCCCTTCAAGGTTATCTTGACGACGGACCAGCGCCAGGCGGTTCAGGGAGCCTCTTATGTCACCACCCAGCTCCGGGTCGGGCAGATGCAAGCCAGGGTCAAGGATGAGTATCTCGGGCTTCGTCATGGCCTGATCGGGCAGGAAACAACCGGCATTGGCGGTATGGCTAAGGCGATGAGAACCATCCCTGTGATTCTCAGCATTGCCAATGACATGCGCGAATTGGCTCCCGGCGCCATGCTGGTCAATTTCACCAATCCTGCCGGCCTGGTCACCCAGGCGTTGAGCAAGTACGCAGCGGATGTCCCATCCGTAGGCGTGTGTAATGTACCGATCACAACCAAGATGGGAATTCTCGAAGGTTGGGAAAAAGCCACCGGCCAAAAAGTGGACCCATCCCGTGCGGAACTGAACACCCTTGGGCTGAATCACCTGTCCTGGCATCGTGGGTTCACGATTGACGGGGAGGATGTTTGGCCTCAAGTCATCCAAGCGTATATCGCAGAATTAAAAGTCGGAAGAACAACCAGAGTGGGATCCGCGCATGGTGGAAATTCAGCGCATGATTCCAAACTATTACCTTCAATACTTTTACTTCACCGGCAAGAAATTCGCCTCCCAGGAAATATGGCCGCCCTCCCGGGGTGAAGAGGTGATCGAAATAGAGATGGATTTACTTCGGGAATATGCAGACCCCAACCTGTATGAGCCTCCTGCCGACCTTATGAAACGAGGCGGCGCTTACTACTCGACGGTAGCGACTCAGCTCTTAAATGCACATTACAACGACTTAAATGAAACACACGTGGTGAATACACGCAACTCTGGAGCAGTTAAGGAATGGCCAGCAGATTGGGTGCTGGAGCTTCCAGCCAAAGTCAAGAAGAGCGGGATTACCCCCATCCCCACCGAGCCGCTGCCGCCTGCCTGCTTTGGTTTGATCGCTGCTGTGAAAGCCTATGAATTGCTGACAGTTGAAGCGGCAGTCCATGGCGATCGCGATGCAGCCTACCAGGCAATGCTGGTCAACCCGATCGGCCCGAAAGGGGACAAAGTCCAGGCGGTGTTGGATGACTTGCTCGAAACTCACCGGGAATTCCTGCCGCAATTCTGGAAATAATAGTCACCTGTTGGGTTTTAGAAATACTACCCTGTCTGGGACTAGGTATCTAAAGTAAAGAGGAGCGGACTCTCAAGATGAGTCCGCTCCTCTTTTATAAAAATTATTCCATTTTCTTTGATAATACTTTTAACAGCAGCAATGAAAAAACCACCGCGCCGATCGTCGCGCCAGCGGCAATGACTGCCTTCCCCCACAACGATAGAAACGGGAACATGAAATTCATCAAACCCATCGCAAAAAGCAGGCCTGCGATCGAGGTGAATCCGAACACATATATGCGGTAGCTCCACCAACCAGCTGTGCGCCCGTAATGTCCAACGAAATACACTACGAATGCCAGAACAATAAATAGAATGACATCGCTATACATCGTTTCACCCGGATCAAGAGGATTCCCAGCGGGAATAAACGGCGTGTGAAAGCAGGCGGCCGGCGCTTTTTTCCCGCAAGACGAGCTCGCCTGAATCAATTTTCCCCTTCTGGTTTTTTAAAGCATCCTGCAGCGCATAGGATAAATGGATCGCGGAGGCGCGCACGGCGTATACCGTCAGTGCAACAAATAACGGCACCTCACTCAAAACAAGCCGGCAGCTTTCCAATAATTCCGGCAGGGATTTGTAGACCTCCCACACCTCCCCCTTGGGTCCTCTACCGAACTTGGGCGGGTCAAGGATGATTCCGTCATATCGAATACCGCGCCGTCCTTCTCTTTGAACAAATTTCAACGCGTCATCCACGATCCAACGGATGGGGCGGTCATCCAGCCCGGAGAGGGATTGATTTTCACGCGCCCACCCGATTGATTTTTTCGAAGCATCAACATGGGTGACTGACGCCCCCGCTGCGGCTGCCGCTAAAGTCGCCAATCCTGTATACCCGAATAGATTCAGAACTTTTATCGGCCTGCCGGCTGATTGAATTAAACCTGCCATCCAATCCCAATGCGCGGCGGTCTCGGGGAAGACCCCGAGGTGACGACCCGGTGTGGTCATGACACTGAAGCGGAGGTCGTGGACCGGACGCTCCAAGGAATACTTCATCTCCCAGTGATCATCCATTTGTTTGTGCACCTTCCAATGTCCTCCGCTTTCTTCGCCGGTGGACACGAAGGTCGCATGAACATCACTCCAGGCAGAGGAATTCAATGCCGGCTTCCATATCGCTTGAGCTTCCGGTCGGACGAAGCGATAAAGGCCGAATCTTTCCAGCTTCAAACTGTTTCCGCTATCCAGAAGTTCATAGTCGGTCCATCGTTTTGATTCCAGCAAAGTGATGTGGGGAGAAGTATTCATGGTCTCGGTGGCAATTCCATGGTGAATTGTGGGGCTTGAATCATCCCAAAGTGCCAAAAAACCGCTATTTTGAGGGGAATGACCGAAAGTACTACTTGCATCTTGGGCTGAAATTAAGTAAAATATGTCTGTAAGTGGGACATTGTGGGAGAAAGTGGTAGAAAATTTATCTTTACCAGTTCGCCGGAATCAACCGGCGAACTTCTATTAAAGGAGTAAGTAGAACTTATGTTCTTGGGCCAGTATCAACACTCATTAGATGATAAAGGGCGGCTGACCATTCCAGTCCGCTTCCGTGAGTTATTGAGCGAAGGCGCATACATCACTCAGGGTTTTGATAAGAACCTCATGGTGATGACTGCCGAGGCTTTCGAACAGGTTCTCGAGCGAATCACATCCATTAGTTTAACCGATCCCACTGCCCGTCTCCTTCGCAGGTTGATCTTCTCCAACGCTTATCAGGTTGAAGTGGACAAAGCCGGCCGCATCCTTGTCCCGCAACACTCACGACAATTCCTCAATCTCGAGGGCGAAGCGACAGTAGTCGGGCAAGGCGAGTACTTTGAAATATGGCTGCCGGCCGATTGGGATCAGCAGGTGAAGAATCTTCAAGATACTGATGCCAATGCCCACCGTTTTTCGGCTTTCAATCTTGCGGCGGATAAATAGGCAGTGGCAATGCCTGCCGGGCCGCATATACCTGTACTTTACCAAGACATTATACACGCGTTGCAGCCCAGGAGCGGAGGCTCCTACGTGGATTGCACACTCGGCGCAGGAGGGCATGCCCAGGGAATCTTGGAAGCCAGCCAGCCCGATGGCAAACTGCTCGGCCTCGACCTGGATCCTCAGGCAATCGCCATATCCGAAAAGCGACTCGCCGGCTTTGCAGGAAGGGTAAGGATCGAAAGGGCATCCTACGTGGAACTGGCCAAATTGCTCGAGTCGATCGGCTGGTCAAGTGTGGACGGAATTGTGTTCGACCTCGGAGTTTCATCGATGCAGTTCGATACACCCGAACGAGGATTTTCCTTCCAACAGGATGCGCCTCTCGACATGAGGTTCAGCCCGGACAGCCCGATCTCGGCTGCCGAACTGGTCAACCAGGTGAGCGAAGCGGAACTGGCTGAAATCATCTTCCGCTACGGAGAGGACCGCAACGCGCGGCGGATTGCCCGGGCAATCGTGCGGGCAAGACCGCTGGAAACGACCAAACAGCTCGCGGGAGTCGTGGCAGGCACTGGAGGATCGAGGGACCACCTCCACCCGGCCACACGCACATTTCAGGCGTTGAGAATTGCGGTCAATGAAGAGTTGAAATCAATTGAAGCAGCGCTTCCGCAGGCAGTACAAGCATTAAATAAAGGCGGGAGATTAGCAGTAATCAGTTTTCATTCGTTGGAAGACCGGATCGTAAAAGACTTTATCAACCTGGAGAGCACCGATTGCCTTTGCCCGCCCCGACAACCTCAATGCACCTGCGGACACAAAGCATCGCTCAAAAAGATTACGCGTAAACCGATTGTCCCTGCCGAGGCCGAAATCGCAGAAAACCCACGGTCTCGCAGTGCAAAACTAAGGATTGCGGAAAAGTTATAAGGATGAAACTCAAAAACCAAAAAGTGGACGACACCATCCACGCCACCCGTTCAAAGATGGACCACCTGGTCCTTGCGTACAAGGAAGCCCCTTGGCGGACTCAACGCAAATGGATCGGCCTGTTCCTGGTCGGCACGATTGCCGTCGGAATGGTCGCCGGAATCTACCTGAACGTCACATCAAGGGCGGCATTGGCTGGGCGCGAGATTCAAGACTTGGAAGCTGCCATTTCAAACACACAACGCAACAATGCGGATCTGGAGACTGAATTGGCAGAACTGCTTTCCACCGGCAATCTCCTAGCCCGGGCTGAAGAGATGGGCTTTGTCCCCGCTTCGCCGGAGGAAGTAGTGTTCATGACCATCCCGGGTTATTTCCCTGTGGAACCTGTCGTAATGTCCGCATCCAATGTCTCGAGACATTCGCCCGCGCTTGACCCGCGCTTTTCCCAGTCGCTGTTTGGCTGGTTCGAAGATCAAATGCAAAAAGCTGCAACCCGTTAGGAGCATGGATGAAACAGCAGTATCAATGGCGCTCACTAATACTTTCCGGGATGTTCGCGGTGATTTCGATTGCGATCATCTTCCAGATTTTCCGCATTCAATCCAGCCCGCAGGCAGCCGCGCTTCGCGACCAGGGCGATATGTATCAGGGCGAGTACCAGACGATCTATCCTCCTCGCGGGGAAATCTATGATCGCAACGGTCATCTCCTGGCAGGAAACAAGACAGTATATGAAGTCGGCGTTAACATGGGCGAACTCCGCAACGCACAGACGATTGCTCTAGCACTCAACGTCGCACTCGGGATGGACGCAGGTGAGGTGATCATTAAACTCGATGAAGCACCTGCCAACCAGCTTTATGTCTATCTCGGAGATCATATCCCAGCGGATAAAGTTGAAGAACTCCAAAAGTTACAGGAGCAATTTGCGGCTCAATATGTCCCGGGAGAGAATGCCCCGACTTTGTCCGGATTGTATTTCAGGCCTCACCTGGCTCGCAGCTACCCGGAGAGCGATCTGGCATCCAATGTGCTGGGTTTCGTCAGCAGGGAAGACCGCGGCTACTACGGCGTGGAGGAGAAATACAATGACCTGCTCGCAGGGCAGCCCAAGCTGGTGTGGATCCCTTCAGATCCCAACCTGGCCGAACAAATGCCTGATGTTCCCGGCGGCTCCAATCTTGTCCTGACCATCGACCGGGAGATCCAGGCTACCGTGGAGGATATTCTGGATAACACCCTGGCAGCCACAGGGGCGGAAAACGGAACCATCATTGTCATGGACCCCAAGACGGGCGAAATCCTGGCGATGACCTCCTCCCCACGCCTGGACTTGAATGAATACTGGAACTTCGACAAGACCTACCCGAATGGGACGGCTTTCAACCGCGCCATCAGCACACAGTATGAACCGGGTTCTGTGTTCAAGGTGATGACCATGGCCTCCGCACTGGATACCGGTACTGTCGCCCCTACCACCCCGTTCTTTGACCCCGGTTATTATGAAATCGGCGGCGCCTACATTCACAACTGGGATGGGGGAGCTTGGGGCGCTCAAGACATGGTGGGCTGCCTCGAACACTCCTTGAATGTTTGTTTCAGCTGGATCGCAGATGAAGTCGGCAACACTGATTTCTACAACTATATGCAAAAATTCGGTCTTGGGCATCCCACCGGCATCGATCTGGTCGGTGAAGCCAGCGGACGATTGAAACTCCCCGGCGATGATGATTGGTACCAGGTGGACCTGGGTACGAATTCCTTCGGTCAAGGCGTCGCGGTCACCCCCATCCAGATGATGATGGCGGTCTCCGCGGTTGCCAACGATGGAAAGATGGTCGTCCCTCATATGGTGAAGAGTATTGTCACGAACGGACGTCAGTACAACACGCCCACCCAGGTCGCTGGAACGCCTATCAGCGCCCAGACCGCCCGCACACTCACCGAAATGCTTGCCCAATCCCTTGAGCGCGGTGAAGGCGTGGTGGATGTACCGGGCTACAGGTTGGTCGGTAAGACCGGCACGGCTCAAATCCCGGGTCCTGGTGGATATCTGGAAGGTGTGACCAACGCCTCCTTCGTGGGATGGGGACCGATCGAGGATCCGCAATTCATGATTTATGTGTGGCTTGAAAAACCACAGACCTCCGAGTGGGCATCCCAGGTGGCTGCTCCTGTATTTGAGAGAGTGGCAAAACGACTGGTAGTTCTCATGAACATACCGCCCGACAGCGTAAGGGAAGTCCTGGCCGGTCAATGATGTTGACACTTGCGGACGCCTTCGAAGCCCTGACCCAATCACGCCCGGATATGACCGAATTGGTCATCACCGAGGCGGTGATTGATTCTCGGCAGGCGATCCCCGGCGGGATGTTTGTGGCCCTCACCGGTGAACGGGTGGACGGCCACGATTTCGTCGCTGAAGCCTTTCGTCGAGGCGCCATCTTCGCATTGATCGAGCATGAAGTGCCCGGCAATTTTTCCAATCTGGATTTCCGCAAGAAAAATGTTCCTGCCGTGGAAGAACCCATCGCACTCCCCCTCTGTCTCCTGGTGGACAACAGCCTGATGGCACTCCAGAGAATCGCCGCCTTCTGGCGGAAAAAGCTCAGTGTGCGTGTGATCGGAATCACGGGCAGCGTGGGCAAATCCACCACCAAGGAAGTCATTGGCGAGGTGCTTTCACAAAAGTACCACACGCTCAAGAATCCGGGAAACCTGAACAATGAAATCGGTCTCCCCCTCACCCTGCTTAAGCTTGGCTCCGGGCACGAACGCGCCGTGTTGGAAATGGGATTTTATGTTCCCGGTGAGATTAAATTCCTTTGCGACATCGCTCTTCCCTCCGTGGGAGTCATCACCAATATTGGAACTGTCCACGCTGAGCGGGCGGGGACGCAAGAGGACATCGCCAGGGGAAAGTCCGAACTTGTACAATGCCTGCCAGCCGCTCCTGAAGGGGTTGCTGTACTCAATCATGACGACCCCTGGGTGCGATGGATGGCGGACAAGACGCAGGCTAGTGTGTTTTACTACGGATTGGATCCTCAAGCCGATCTGTGGGCGGACGAAGTTGAAAGCGAAGGGCTTGAGGGTATCCGTTTCAGGCTTCATTACAAGGATGAAGTCCTTCATACACACGTACCCTTGATTGGGCAGCACTCGGTTCACACAGCCCTGCGCGCAACAGCGGTCGGCCTGGTCGAAGGATTGACCTGGCAGGAAATATTCGACGGACTGCATCACGGTCACACCCAATTACGCATGGTCGCAGTAAGGACCGAATCCGGCGCGATGCTGCTCGATGATACCTATAACGCATCACCTGAATCCATGCTGGCTGCGCTCAATCTTCTTGATGAAATGGAAGGCCGTAAGATTGCCGTCCTGGGCGATATGCTCGAGCTGGGTCAATACGAGAAACAGGGACATGAATTGGTTGGCGTGCGCACTGCCCGTGTGGCAGATGTGCTCCTCACCTTGGGTCCCCGCGCGCACATGATTGCAAGTGCTGCCGGCAAATCAGGCATGAAGAAGGACAACATTCTGCAATTTGATGATATCGAACAGTTGATTGAATGGCTTCGCTCTCATCTAACCAGCCATGATTCAGTGCTATTGAAAGGCTCTCACGGACTTCGGATGGATCGAATCACATCAGCGCTGGAGGTTCAGGAATGAAAGAATCCTCCCTCGCTATCAGTCTTGCTGCTCTGAGCTTCATGCTCACCGTCATTTGGGGCGGACCGCTTCTGAGAATCCTGCGCCATTTCAAAGTGGGCAAGATCATCCGGGTGGACGAACCGACCCAGCACCTCGTGAAGATGGGCACCCCTACCATGGGTGGTGTCATGTTTATCGCCCCGGTCATCCTTCTCACCCTCCTGCTCAACACGGCTTCACTACTGGGGGTGAGCGGGGTCGGCAAATCGGTACTCGTCCCGCTGCTCGTCATGGTGGGGTTTGCTGTGCTCGGCGCGATCGATGACTGGGAGGGAATCCGCGGCAAGCGCAAAGGCGAAGGCATGCGAATTCGCACCAAGTTTGCGTTGCAGGTAGTCATGGCTGTGGGAGCAGCATTCACCTTGTTTTACCTGCTGGACGTGCCCGATATGTTCATTCCCGGCATCCAATTCGAGATCGAACTTGCACCATGGCTTTATATCTCTATCGCGGCATTCCTGATTGTCGGCACATCCAATGCCGTGAACTTCACGGATGGATTGGACGGGCTGGCTGGATTGATTTCCGCAACCATTCTGACCGCCTACGGCATCATCGCCATCAGCCAGGGCCAAATCTACCTGGCGCGGTACTGCTTCACGATTGTCGGCGCACTTTTCGGTTTCCTTTGGTTCAACGTTCACCCCGCTGAACTCATCATGGGAGATACCGGTTCCATGGCATTGGGGTCATCCATCGCTGTGATCGCATTGATGACCGGGCAATGGCCGCTCCTGGCTGTGATTGCCGTTATTCCGGTCAGTGAAGCTGTCAGCGATATTTTGCAGATTGGTTATTTCAAATTAACAAAAGGCCGCCGGATATTCAAAATGGCACCCCTGCACCTTCATTTTGAATTGCTCGGTTGGAGCGAAACACAGGTCGTTCAGCGTTTTTGGCTAATCGGCTTGCTTGCGGCAATGGTTGGAATTGGTCTTGCGATGGTGTAGGTAGGGATAAACAAATGGCAAATTGGAGAGGAAAGCGTGTGGTCATTCTCGGAGCAGCCCGTCAGGGTATTGCTCTGGCACGCTACCTGGCCGGGCACGGCGCCAAGGTCACATTGAACGACCAACGCACTGCTGAACAGCTGGATGCCTCCCGCCAATCAACAGCGGGGATGAACATTGAATGGGCCACCGGCGGTCACCCTCTTCACCTGCTCAATGGTACCGATTTGCTCGCAATTTCCGGCGGTGTCCCGTTGAGCAACCCACTGGTGGTCGAGGCAGCTAAACGCGGAATCCCATTGACCAATGATACACAAATCTTTCTCGAAACAGTCCCCTGCAAGACGATCGGTATCACCGGATCAGCAGGCAAAACAACCACCACCACGCTGGTCGGGAGGATCGCAAAAGCAGGGTTGTCCGGCAAGTTCCGCGAAGTTTGGATCGGTGGAAACATCGGCGACCCTCTCATCAACTATGTGGATGACATGACTTCAGACGACCTTGCCATCCTTGAAATCTCATCGTTTCAACTGGAACAGATGACGGTGTCTCCCAACATGGCAGCAGTGCTCAACATCACACCCAACCATCTGGACCGGCATGGTTCCATGGAAGCTTACACAGCGGCGAAAGCACGCATTCTGGAATACCAATCCCCGACCGACACTGCGATCCTCAACCGCGATGACACGGTGTCCTGGGCTTTGGCTGAAAAAGTCAAAGGGAGCCTGCTTTCTTTCGGTTTCACACCTCTCTCAAAAAATGGCGAGGGAACATTCGTCCAGGGCACTGATTTCTACGTCCGCACGAGGGGACGCGAGGAAAAACTCCCCGTTGCGGATGCCATTGAATTGCGCGGTGAACACAACCGGCTGAATGTCATGGCTGCCTGCACCATCACCTACTCGGCAGGTTTCACACCCAGCGACATGCGCGCTGGAATAGAAGGCTTCAAAGGTGTGCCCCATCGTCTGGAGTTCGTCCGTGATTGGCATGGCTCGCTTTGGTACAACGATTCCATCGCCACCGCTCCCGAGCGGACGATCGCCGCCATCAATTCGTTTAACAGCCCGCTCGTGTTGATGCTCGGTGGCCGCGACAAGGATCTCCCCTGGGATGACCTGGCTCAACTGATACATAAACGCGTGGATCACGTTGTAATTTTCGGTGAAGCAGCGTCGAAAATCGCATCCGCGCTCGGTCCGCAAATCTCCGGGAAGCGTCCGTTTACCCGTCCGACCTGCAAGAACTTGAGAGAAGCCATCATCAGCGCTTCCAGAGCTACACAACCCGGATACGTCGTTCTTTTTTCGCCGGGCGGCACGAGTTATGACGAATTCAAGGATTTTGAAGAACGAGGAGAATTCTTTAGAAAATGGGTACTCGAGCTTTCATGAATTCATTACAGAGATCCGGTGTGAAGAACAAGGCCGCCTACGGTCATGTAGACCTGCCTCTCATTCTTGTGCTCATCGTGCTTGGGGCATTTGGTCTGATGATGGTTTTCTCGGCCAGTTGGGATTTTTCTCAGGCAGTTTACGACTCGCCGACCTACATCTTTTTCAAGCAGATCCTCTTTATGGCAGGCGGGATTGCAGTGGCGTATGTGCTCTCCCGTGTGGATTATCACATTTTCAAGGAAAGCAAAGTCCTGCTCGCCATCATGGGCGTTACTGTTGCCCTCCTCATCATCGTTCTTTTCATTCGCGAAGTTCGCCTGGGTGCTGTTCGCACCCTTTTCCAGGGCTCCATACAACCATCCGAACTGGCAAAAATGGTCACCGTACTTTACCTGTCGGTCTGGCTGTATACAAAGCGGGAATTCGTTGCATGACATCAATTTGGGGCTTATCCCCATGGCCACCATCCTCGGGTTCATCGGCGGGTTGATCTATCTCCAACCTGACCTGAGCGCCACCGGCACCATCTTCCTGCTCGGCGGGTTGCTTTTCTTCCTGGCAGGAGGCGACCTGCGGCAGATCGTCTTCCTGATCATTATCTCCCTTGCGACCGGATGGATCGTTGTCCAATTCAGCTCGACCGGGCGCGAACGCCTGGCTGCCTATATGTCCGGCCTTGAAGACCCGATGCAGTCATCCTATCACGTTCGCCGCTCGCTGGAAGCCATCGTGAACGGAGGCTGGTTCGGCGTGGGGATAGGCAAAGCCCGCACCAAGCTCACCGGTTTACCCGTCCCCCCCACCGACAGCATCTTTGCTGTTGTGGCTGAAGAATTGGGTCTGTTCGGTGCCCTGTGCGTGGTCATCCTTTTTGGAATGTTCATCTGGCGCGGGTTGCGGATTTCCTACAAAGCGCCGGATATGCTCGGGACACTTATAGGCGCTGGCCTGACGATATGGATCGGTGTGGAAGCATTCATGAACATGTCGGTCATCGTGGGGTTGTTCCCCTTTGCCGGGAATGCACTTCCCTTTGTCAGTGCAGGCGGATCCAATTTGATCGTATCCCTGGCTGCGGTGGGTATTTTAATGAACATCGCCCGGCAGGGAAATGGAAAACCGCAGACACAAACTCAAACCAATGTTGAGGAACGGAGATCATTCAGTGCGACTGCTGATTTGCGCCGGCGGAACGGGCGGCGGGGTCTATCCCGCATTGGCCGTTCATAACGCTTTATTGAAGGAGAGACCTGACTTGGAAACGCTGTGGGTCGGTGGTGAAGGTGGCCTCGAGGCTGGGTTGATTGAACGGACAGGCATTCCGTTCAAGACCATCCCTGCTGCCGGCATTCATGGGGTCGGTTTGAAGCAGCTTCCGCGAAACCTGTTGCAGGTGATTCGCGGGATAGGTGCATCCTTGAAGATCCTCAGGGACTTCAAACCGGACGTGCTCTTCTTCACCGGCGGTTATGTGGCATTTCCGATGGCTGTGGCGGGCTGGTTTAAGCAAAGTTTGCTCTATGTTCCGGATATAGAACCAGGCATCGCGCTCAAGTCCATTGCACGCCTTGCAGACCGGATCACTGTAACCGCTGACGCCTCGAAGTCATTCTTTGACAGGAAAAAAATCGTTGTGACAGGCTACCCGACTCGCCCAGAACTAGCCAAATGGACTCGCGAGGAAGCCCAGTCCAAACTTGGACTCAATTCCTCCCTCCCCACTCTGCTGGTCTTTGGTGGGAGCAAAGGCGCACACTCCATCAACGCAGCAATGCTCGCGCATCTCCCTGCATTATTGGCCAGAGTGCAGATTGTTCACATCAGCGGCGAACTCGATTGGCCGATGGTTACTTCTCAGCGCAATAGTTTGACAGCGACCCAGGCGGAAAGATATCACGCCTATCCCTACCTCCACGAGGAGATGGGAGCTGCCTTGGCAGCAGCAGACCTGGTTGTCTCGAGGGCTGGAGCATCGACACTGGGAGAGTTCCCCTTGTTTGGTCTTCCTGCGATACTGATCCCTTATCCCCATGCCTGGCGATACCAAAAAGTCAACGCCGATTACCTTGCCCAGCGCGGTGCGGCGGTGGTACTTGAAGACAACCGGCTGGCGGATGAACTTTACACGACAATCTGCACACTATTGGACAATCCGGGAAAAATGGATGCCATGCGGAAATCCATGCGAGATTTAGCCCGGCCACAGGCTGCACAAGCCATTGCAGCACAACTGGCGGAAATGGCTGGAGCATAAGATGGTTACCCTCAGTTTCCTATTCTGGATGTTCGTCATCCTCTTCGGAATCATCGGTGCAATGCGCGGGTGGGCAAAGGAACTCCTGGTCAGCTTCAGCGCAATCCTGGCACTGGCATTGATCACGCTGCTAGAGACCTACATTCCATTTGTCAGCACTCTGCCGGAAGACAGCAGCACGCTCTTCTGGATAAGGACAATACATCCTGAGTCTGCTTGTTTTCTTTGGTTACCAGACCGTTTACATCCCGCGGCTGGCACCCAAGGCACATCGTGAGCGCCTCTCCGATTCGTTGCTGGGTTTCTTCCTTGGAGTATTGAATGCCTGGTTCATTTTCGGTTCGCTCTGGTACTTCATGGCACAAGCCGGCTACCCATTCCCCAACCTTATCTCGGAGCCAGTCCCCGGGACGCCACAGGGTGATGCAGCCATAGCCATGCTCAATTATCTGCCGCCGGAACTTTTCGGTGCACCACTGGTTTACTTCGCCGTTATCCTTGCCTTCATTTTCGTTTTGGTGGTTTTCATCTGACATTTAGAGGAGCCCCGGTTTCTAAGCCGGGTTATGAAACCGGGGCTCCAACAATCTTGAGACTGAATGAGTGATATGACACACGTGCATTTCATCGGAATTGGAGGAAGCGGACTCTCCGCGATCGCCCGCCTGCTGGTCGATAGCGGTTATACGGTCACGGGGTCCGACACGGTCATGTCCTCGTTTGCGCTTGATCTGCAATCCCTCGGCGTGGACATCCGCGAAGGGCACAATGCCCATAACATCGCCGGCGCGGATTGGGTGGTGCGCTCTTCAGCCATCCCGGACGACAATCCTGAGGTAGTGGCAGCTCTTCGCAAAGGGAATCCCGGTCTACAAGCGGTCGGACTTCCTCGGGCAGTTGATGGAAAACAAGACCGGCATCGCAGTCGCCGGGACGCACGGTAAAACGACCACCACAGCCATGCTGGCATGGACCTTGTCCGCGATTGGGGAAGACCCCTCCTTCATCGTGGGAAGCAACATCACCGGCCTGGATGTAAATGCCCGTGCAGGAAAAGGCAACACCTTTGTGATCGAAGCGGACGAATACGACCGCATGTTTCTTGGACTCAAACCGAAAGTTGAAATTGTGACGTATGTGGAACACGACCATCCTGATTGTTATCCCACTCCGCAGGATTTCAGGGCGGCGTTCGTGGATTTCGTCAAGCTCCTCCCTGCTGATGGAACGCTGATCGCCTGTGGTGACGAACCCGGCGCTGCGGACATCGCTTCCGAGGCCCACAGGATGGGAAAGAATATCTTGCTTTACGGCGCTGCTGACAAACTGGGGACCAGCAGCGATTGGGTGTTGGCGCAGAACTTCAAACCGAACAATAAAGGCGGCTTCTCCTTCGACGCCACGGTAGCTGGCCAGGCATATCCGGTCGCCCTAAGCATTCCTGGAATGCACAACCTGCGCAACGCCCTTGCAGTAATGGCAGTAATTCATGTGCTGGCTCTCTCGATGGCCAAAGCAGCCGAAGCCCTGGGAAATTTCGCAGGGACCGGACGGCGATTCGAGGTGCGCGGCGAAGCCGACGGTGTGACCGTAGTGGACGATTACGGTCACCACCCGACGGAAATTGCGGCAACACTCTCCGGGGCGCGCGCTCGCTATGCGAAGCGACGTCTCTGGGCTGTCTGGCAGCCGCATACCTTCTCCCGCACCCGGGCGCTTTCGGATCAGTTTGCGAATGCCTTTGGCGAAGCTGACGAAGTCATCGTGACAGAGATCTACAAATCTCGCGAGCCAGCACAGGATTACTCCAGTCTGGAAGTGGTCAAAAAGATGAAGCACATCTTCGGTCAAATTTATCGCTGCCCTTTCTGAAGTAATAGATTATCTTATAAAGAGCCTTCAACCCGGTGATGTCTTGATAGTTTTTTCCGCCGGTGATGCCGACCAGGTCAGCACTCAAGTGCTCGACCAGCTAAGAAAGCGTGAGGTGCACCATGTCTGATGATAATAAAGTTAAATACGAATTCGATACTCACCTGCCTAGCCTGAAGAAGAAAACCGTTGACGCCAAGGCGAAGGGACATTTTGCCCAATCAGAGATGGCTTTTCGGGAGGATTTGTCCCCGATACTCGACAAGCAGAATGTTGTGATCCGCATCATCGACCACTTGAAGGAAAGGTTCTAGTACGAACAGGTAACGAGGAGAAATGATCGTGACCGCCCTGCCCCAGGATTTCCTGCGCGTGACCTTCGGTGAAAGGCTGCATAAGGATGTATCTCTTGCACCTTATACATCCGCGCGCATTGGCGGTCCTGCTGATATTCTCATAGAGGCGAGGACCTCGGACGAACTTGCTGACATTGTTGCCAAGCTGTGGGAATCTAAGAATGATTTTGTTATTCTCGGCGGCGGGTCGAATGTGCTCGTCAGCGATAAGGGTATTCGAGGGATCGTCGTGCTCAACCGGGCAAAGGAAATCCGCTTCAATCTTGGTGAGCAGCCTGCGGTGTGGTGTGAATCAGGAGCTGTGCTGAGCAGCGTGGCACATCGAGCAGCCGCGTTTGGATTGGGCGGGCTGGAATGGGCAGCCAATGTCCCCGGTACAGTTGGCGGTGCGGTATACGGAAACGCAGGCGCCTTCGGAAGTGATGTCGCCCATGACCTTATTCGGGCAGATATCCTTGATGAGATTGGACGAAGCTGGTGGCCGGTCGAAAAAATGGAATACGGTTATCGCAGCAGCATATTGAAAAAAAACCATCGAAAAGTCGTCATCCTGGCTGCAGAATTCAAATTGTTCAACAGCACCAAGGTTGAAGCTCAATCCAAGATTGAGCAGTTCTCTGCAAAACGCAAAGCGACCCAGCCTCCGGGCGCCAGCATGGGCTCGATGTTCAAGAATCCCGAAGGGGATCACGCAGGCCGACTTATCGAAGCTGCAGGGTTGAAGGGCACGCGTATTGGAAATGCAGAGATAAGCCCGGTGCATGGAAATTTCTTTATAAACAAAGGTGAGACAAAAGCAGCAGATGTCAAAGCGCTTATTGAGCTTGTTAAAAAGACAGTAAAAGAGAATAGTGGTGTGGATCTTGAATTGGAAATCGAGTTAATGGGTGAATGGTAATGAGTAACACGGATCGCAAACTCACAGTGGCTGTCCTCTTCGGAGGACGATCAGGCGAACATGAAGTATCGCTCATGTCCGCGCGTTCTGTGCTGTCCGTGCTCGACCGCAGTCGATACAACGTGGTCGAAATCGGAATTACCCATGATGGAACCTGGCTCACCGGGAACAATGTACTCGAAGCTCTCGAATCAGGGAAAACAGATGGGTTGTCACCTGTGATGGTCTCCCCTGATCCATCGGATAAGGGTGTTTACATTCTCGAAGGTAGTGGAACATCGGTCAAGATTACCAAGCTGAGCAATGTAGATGTCTTTTTCCCTGTCCTGCACGGCACTTTCGGCGAAGATGGCACGCTGCAGGGTCTATTAGAGTTGGCGGACGTTGCTTATGTCGGCGCTGGCGTGCTGGGCTCGTCGGTCGCCATGGACAAGGGTCTCTTCAAAGAAGTGATGCGGTCCACCGGAATTCCGACGCCTGAATCAATCATTGTGCTCAGGTCTGAAATCAAGAATACGATGGATACAGTAATCGAAAAAGCAGAAAAAATCGGCGCATACCCGTTGTTCGTAAAACCGGCCAATCTTGGTTCATCAGTAGGTGTGGCCAAATGCCGATCACGCTCGGACCTGGCCGAGGGATTGATGGACGCTGCGCAGTATGACCGGCGTGTACTAATCGAACGCGGTATCCCCAATCCCCGGGAGATCGAGGTCTCAGTGCTGGGCAACAACCAACCGACTGCTTCTGTCCCCGGCGAAATCATTCCCGGTGCTGATTTTTATTCCTACGATGCCAAATATGTCCTTGAAAATTCAGAGCTCGTCATTCCCGCTTCTCTTTCCGCAGATCAGGTCCATACCTTCCGTGATCTGGCAGTGAAAGCATATGCAGCCGTGGACGCTGCCGGCATGGCGCGCGTGGATTTCCTGATGGAGAAGGAAACAGGAAAAATCTACTTGAACGAGATCAACACCATACCGGGATTCACAAAGATCAGCATGTATCCCAAGCTCTGGGAAGCCAGCGGACTTCCATACGCCTCCCTGGTGGACAGGCTGATCGAACTTGCGCTGGAGCGCAAGGCAGAACGCGACAATACCGTACGTCACTTCCGGAGGACTGCATGACATCTGACAATACAAACAACGGTTCCCGCGCAGGCCGCCTCCGGCTTCGAAAAAATAGTGACACCCAAACCCGGGCAAGCAAAGCCAAGAAGGCTGTCTATCAGAGTTCCTCGGCAAGGCCCGCCGTCGTGTCCCGGTCCAGTGGCGGAAAGCTTACTGCCTCCAAGATTTCCAGCCGACCAAGATCCCGCGAAAGGATGGAGGTTGCGGTTCCATTCGGGCTGGGAGAAACCACCAGCTTGCGCCTCCCCACCCTTGAGATGAATCTTGGCAACCGGTGGATATCAGGGCTTATTGCTGTGATTTGCGCCGGCATGCTTTTCTTGATGTGGAGCATGGAACCCTTTGTTGTGGGCTCAGCGAAACTCATCGGCAACGAGCGTCTGTCAGCTGGCGATATCAATGCCGTCATGGGAATTATGGGGAAATCCGTTGTTGAGGCATCGCCGGAGCAACTTAAATACAACCTTCAGGCGGCCTTTCCCGAGCTGAAGGATGTGAGAGTGAGTGTGGGCTTTCCCGGAAGTGTGACCGTGAGAGTGATCGAGCGTCAACCATTGATTGCCTGGCAGCAGGACAGCAAGGTTTTATGGATCGATGCCGAAGGCGTCGCCTTTCCCCCACGGGGAGCAGCAGAAGGTTTGATACCAGTGCTTGCCCTTGGAGATCCTCCCCCTCTCGGGTCGGATGCGGATTACGAGAACATCAACCTGATGGTAAAACCGCTGCTAACTGCCCAAACGGTTCAGGCAATGCAATCCATGATCGCTTATATGCCTGAAGGAACCACTCTGATCTACGAACCGGATTACGGTTTTGGCTGGAATGATTCACGCGGATGGAAGGCATATTTCGGAAAGACCACCGGGGATATGCCCATGAAAGTAACCATGTACCAGACGGTCGTGGATAACCTGGCTCAACGGGGAATCACCCCAACCATGGTCAGCGTTGAATATCCCAACGCTCCATATTATCGTCTGGGACAGTAACTGGAGCAGGAACTATGGAAGATATTGTTGTCGGAATTGATGTCGGTACAACCAAGGTCTGCACCCTGGTCGCGCGGGTGGAAGAAGAAGCCCTGCGCATCCTGGGGGTGGGGATCGAGCCTTCAGAGGGGATCAAGAAAGGCGTGATCGTGGACCTGGTGGCAGCCTCTCAATCCATCGCCAAATCCATTGAACGCGCCGAGGCAACCAGCGGCATGGAAATCACCTCCGCGCTTGTCAGCCTGGCGGGTGCCCACGTCGCATCGGTGAACAGCCGCGGTGTGGTGGGAATCAGCGGTGACTCGGTGGACGAGGTTGATATCGACCGCGCCGTCGACGCCGCCCGGGCCGTGGCCATCCCCCACGATCGCGAGATCATCCACATCATCCAGCGCGGATTCACGGTCGACGGTCAGGATGGCATCAAGCAGCCGATCGGCATGCATGGCTACCGCCTTGAAGTGGAAGCGCACATCATCACCGCCAGCGCGACCACGGTGGAAAACCTGAGACAGGCTGTCGCAGCCTCCGGAGTGGAAGTCGCACAGTTCGTGCTGAATCCACTTGCGTCGGCGGAGGTCGTCCTCAACGAGACGGAGCGGCAGATGGGCTCCATCGTCTGTGATATGGGCGGCGGAACGACCGACCTGGCCATCTATGTGGATGGGGATGTCTGGCACACGATGGTCCTGCCGGTGGGCGGGAATCACATCACCCAGGATATCGCCCAGGGTATGCGCCTCCCCATTACCCAGGCCGAGGAAGTAAAAAAACAGCATGGGCATGCGGTCAAATCCGAGATCGGGTTGGACGAAACCATTTCCGTCCGGCCATTCGGCGAGGACCAGCCCATTTTGATCAGCCGCCATGACTTGGCGCACATTATTGAAGCCCGCGTGGATGAAATTTTCACGCTTGCACTACAGGAGATCAAACGCTCCGGTTACGATGGTCTCCTTCCCGCAGGTATGATATTGACAGGCGGTTCCAGCCTTTTACCCGGCATGCGTTCCCAGGCCAGCCGGGTGCTTGGAATGCCCGTCCGTACGGCACAACCGGAGAACCTGGTGGGTCTGGCGGATAAATTAAATTCACCTGCCTACTCCACCAGCGTCGGATTACTCTATTGGGCAACAGCCATGCACGAAATGCTGAATCCCGCCGAGGGATCGCGGCGTAGGCGGAAAGGGGGCAGAGATTGGTCGAATGTCAAGACCTTTTTCAAACGCCTGTTACCGTAGGTCTCTTGAGAAACACCACTTTACCACGTCATCATAACCAAGGAGGAAAACATGGACACTAGCAAGACTTCAGAATCATTTGCCCGGATCAAGGTCGTCGGCGTCGGCGGCGGCGGTTCCAACGCGGTCAATCGCATGATCGCCGAAGGAATTCAGGGGGTGGAATTTGTCGCGATCAATACGGACGCGCAAGCCCTCCTCCTCTCCAATGCCAACACACGTGTACGCATCGGCGAAAAACTGACTCGCGGACTCGGTGCCGGTGGCAACCCGGAAGTCGGTCGCAAAGCTGCCGAGGAATCCGCTGAGGACTTGTACAACGTCCTCAAGGGCTCGGACATGGTCTTCGTCACCGCTGGCCTGGGTGGCGGCACCGGCACCGGCGGCGCGCCAATCGTGGCGCAGATCGCCAAGGATGTCGGCGCACTGACCATCGGCGTCGTCACCCGCCCGTTCACCTTCGAAGGTGGGAAACGCTCATCGTCTGCCGAGCAGGGCATGTCCAAACTCAAGGAACACGCTGACACGCTGATCGTCATTCCCAACGACCGGCTGCTTCAGATCGTTGACAAGAAAGCCACCCTGCAGGATGCGTTCAAACTCGCCGATGATGTCCTGCGCCAGGGCATCCAGGGTATCTCCGAGCTGATCACCGTCCCCGGCTTGATCAACCTCGACTTTGCCGATGTGCGCACGATCATGAGCGAAGGCGGCGCTGCATTGATGGCGGTCGGCAAGGCCTCCGGCGAAGACCGCGCCCGCAATGCCGCTGAACAGGCGATCTCCAGCCAGCTGCTGGATATAACGATCGACGGCGCTCGCGGCGTGCTGTTCAACATCACCGGCGGCCCAACCATGACCCTGTTCGAGGTCAACCAGGCCGCGGCCCTCATCCGCGAGACCTCTCACCCGGATGTCAACATGATCTTCGGCGCTGTCATCGACCCGAACATGGGCGACGACGTCCGCATCACGGTCATCGCGACAGGTTTCGAACGGACCGGTGTTCCGCGCCGCGCCTTCACTCCCACGCCGCGTGCTGTTGAGAATACGCGCGTCAATAGCATCCCTGCCGCCCGCCAGCAGGAAATGGTCAGTGTTTCCGCACCTGCTCATCAGCAGCAGAGCAGCGCTGAATTCCGCCCGACCACGCTGAACACCGACGATTTGGACATCCCAACCTTCCTGCGCAACCGGCGGTAGAAGAACGGGTAAACTTAACGAACAATCCATGTACCTACAAAAAAGCGGGGCGGCCGTCTGGCCGCCCCGTATGGTTTTCCCTCACCACTTCACTAATCCTGCCACTCCAGTTCAAAATCACCGATGCAAACGGTGTCGCCTTCCTTGGCTCCAGCTTTGCGCAAGGCGTCATCCACACCCAGGGTTTCCATGATTTTCTGGAAGCGTCTCACCGCGCCGTCATGTTCCCAGTAGGTCATTTTGGCAGCACGCTCAATGGCAGCTCCTGTCAAACGCCATTCGTTCGCACCCTCGCGGGTTACTTTGAAATCACGGGCATCTTCCTTGGGTCGATAGACGGGCAGCTCGGGTGCAATGTCTTCGAGGGCAGGCGTCTCCTGCAGCCTCGCAGCGGCCTGGAGCAGCAGTTCGCGAACGCCTGTCCGTGCCATGGCAGAGATTCCCAAGATTTCCACTTTCTTCTTTTTCATGGCTTTTTCAATCTTCGGCCAGGATTCCTTCACTTCAGGCTGATCAATTTTATTGAGTGCAACAATCTGGGGCTTTTTGGCAAGCTGCGGGTCGAACAGGGCAAGCTCAGAATTAATTTGGCTGAAATCAGCCAGGGGATCCTCAAACTCCCCATTGAGCAGGTGAATCAGTACCCGGGTCCGCTGGATGTGGCGCAAGAAGTCATGACCCAGACCAGCGCCGTGATGTGCGCCCTCGATTAATCCCGGGATATCCGCCAAGACGACTGAATGGTCATCATCAATCATGGCCACACCCAAGTTTGGAGAAATGGTCGTGAATGGATATGATGCAACTTTCGGTTTGGCATTCGTCAGCACCGAGAGCAAGGTGGATTTTCCCGCATTGGGAACGCCGATGATCCCGATGTCAGCGATAAGTTTCAATTCAAGTCGCAGACGTTTCTCCTCGGCTGGCTCTCCCTTTTCGGCTGTGCGAGGTGCCTGGCGACTGGCGGTGGCAAAATGCTGATTGCCACGTCCGCCGCGGCCGCCTTTGCAAAGGGTCAACCGCTGACCGGGACTGGTTAGGTCACTGATCAACTCGCCTGAGATCGCATCGTAGATAATAGTCCCGGGAGGGACAGGAATCACCAAATCGGGCGCAGATTTCCCTGATTTATTATTGCTTCCCCCATTGCTACCGTCCTTGGCGACATGGCGGGAAACATGGTGGAAAGCCGCAAGGGTGTTGAGGGTTACCTTAACCTCGAGGATGACATCCCCGCCTTTCCCACCGTCGCCACCGTCAGGCCCTCCGCGAGGCACGAATTTCTCACGGTGGAAATGCACCATACCATTCCCGCCATTGCCCGATTTCACCAGGATTTCTGCTTGATCGATAAACATTTGCCTGTCACCACTCAAAAATATGGAATAAAATATTGAAAACCTAACAGCTAATTATAGCCGGTCAGCAGTCAAATGGACACCTGCTGGCCGGCTATTAAGTCTGATTTGAAAGATGAGTTCTTCGTCAGTCTTGCAAACCAAAGGAGACCAGCACTTGAGCCTGGACCGAGATATGCCCCGGGCTAACCGGTCCCTCATCAGCCAGTTCCTCCTCCCCTCCAGTCGACGCGGCATTCTGGACAACATTTTGAGTCCACAGGGATGGATTATTGCCATACCTCCAACCGCTGTAGTAGGACCAGCTATTCTCGCTGATATTTAAAACACAGCCAGTCTTTGCACCAACAGCGCCAGTCAGAGCTTGAGCTTTTTCCTGGGCAGCTTTCATTGCGAGGTCACGAGCTTGGTCGCGGTAAGTGCGCAGATCGCTGGTGTAATATTCCACGTTCACCACCTGATTGGCGCCAGCTGCGAAGGCCGTCGCGATTAAATCACTGGCTTTGCTGACATCCCGCAGGGTGATGGCCAGCACGTTATAAATCCGATAACCTTTGATGAACAGGGAATCATAATCTTCATAGATGGGCTCGATGATGTAATTGTCACTGGTGATGTCGCTGGCTGCCACGCCCTTTCCTTGAATGGCAGCCTTAACCTTTGAGATTGTTGCAGCGTTGCGACGTTGGACATCCGCCGGGGAGATCCCGTTGGATTGGACACCCAGCTGGATAAGCACACGGTCCGGCTCGACATTGATGACAGCCGTACCGCTGACTTGTACGGTACGGCTGTGATCGCAGGCAGCAATCTGCTGCTGCGCCACGGGAGTGGATTCAGCCGCCCTGACACCCAGCTGTGGAAGCCCGAGGGTCATAACGAGAAAGACCAGCACTCCGGTCAGAATAGCATTTAGATTAATAGGGATTGGTTTCATGGAAGTCTCCTGTTGAATGGAATTTTCTCCCAGCATATTCCACTCATTTGTCAGAAGCGTGTCACACCCCGGTCAATCGGATGGCAATTCGACAGCCGGCAGCCAGAAGGTCATTTCCGTACCATTACCGATTTCACTGAGCGCCCGGATTTCCCCGCCCTGCGCCAGTACGAGTGAACGGGCAATAGCCAGTCCAAGGCCACTTCCGCCTGATCGGCGGTCCCGGGCGGATTCCACCCGATAGAACCGTTCAAAGACAAACGGAAGATGCTCGGGAGGAATTCCCGGTCCATGATCGGACACCGAGATCCGCACCCGCTTCCCCTCCCTCCCAATTTTTACCGTTACATCGGTGCCTTCCGGTGAATAGCGGATGGCATTCTCCAGCAAGTTGTCAAGCACCTGTGCCAGTCGATCGGCATCACCGCACACTTGAAGCAGGGATTGATTTCCTGTCTCGTCTGCGACCTGTAACTCGACATGGCGATTTTCAGCCAGTCCGGATAAATGTCCACACCGCTGGCGGGACAATTCCGCCATGTTGACAAGTTTCATTTCGAGCTGGAGCGCTCCGGCTTCCGCGCGAGTCAAAACCAGCAGGTCATTTACCAGCCTGATCAACCGTGCCGATTCTCGTTGCATCCCATCCAATAGAGGGCCACGCCCTTCCCGGTCGTCCAGGGCGCCGTCCTCCAGCGTCTCAATGGTCCCCTGGATGACTGTTAGCGGTGTGCGCAGCTCATGGGTGACATCCGCAAGAAAAGCTTCTCTGCTATCCCTGGAACGCCGGAGGTCCGTGGTCATGGAATTGAAGGCCCTTCCGAGGCTGTCCAACTCGGTGACCCCACTCTCGACCGGGGCTTGCTGCCCCAGATTCCCGCCACCGACTGCCGAAGCCGCTTTGGATAAAACCTCCAGCGGGCGAGCCAGCCTACGTGAAAGGATCAATCCCACCCCTCCAGCCAGTAATCCAGCCGCTAGAACAGCTCCCGCCAGTTGAATCACATTCCTGAATGGAAGTCCACCTGTGGGCAACGGAGTTGCCAGGTAGACAATCCCGGTCACATTGCCATTGGAGTCGTAGATCGGGGCAGCCGCGTACAGCACACGTCCACCTCCCATGACTTCCACCTTCCGCACTGCCGAATCTGCCTCACCCAGAAGGGCCTGTTGAATTTCCGGCCGGGCGAGAAGTTCTTCCGGGGAGATGATCGGTCCATTTTCTGCCAGAGGCAACTGCAATGACTGGCTTCCTTGGGTGAGCGGTAGGCTGATTGCCACTCCGCCTCCCTCCGTAAGCAGACGGGTATGGATTCCCGGTAAAACGTTTGAAGCTTGCGAATAGGGATCGACCGCTTCGAGCGGCAGGGGTGCATCCTGCAGTCCGGTTGCGATTAGGCGTGCCTGAGCCAATAAGTTCTCAGCCTGGCTGGACAAGTAGAGCTGTTCAATCGAAGTCCACGCCAGTAAGCCGGCCAGGATCATGCCAGTCAGTAAGACAGCAAGGTGGCTTAGCGAGAGTCGCAAGCGCAAGGAGGCAGACATGAGTTATCGATTTAACCGGTAGCCGACCCCGCGCACCGACTCGATGGCATCCAATTCGGTTGCGACGAAACGAAGCTTGGCCCTCAGGCGCTTGACAGCGCTGTCCACGGCGCGCGTATCGCCTGTGTAATCGTAGTTCCAGACCTGCTCGAGCAAACGCTCACGCGTCAATACACGCCCGGCATTAACCAGCAGGCAGTAGAGCAGGTCGAATTCCAACCGGGTTAATTCAATGGGGATTTCTCCGGCGGTGACGGTGCGTCGTACGGCATCAAGAGTCAATCCGCCCGGCCCATGCAACATTTCCCCCGGATCTTTCTCTTCATGGGCGTGACCGCGACGCAGAACAGCTTTAATGCGCGCCATCAATTCGCGCACGCTGAAAGGCTTGCAAACATAGTCATCTGCGCCCAGTTCCAATCCCACCACCCGGTCAGTCTCCTCACCCCGGGCGGTGATCATGATGATCGGTGTTGCGCTGTCTCTTCGAAGTTCACGGCAAACGTCCAGCCCATCCACTTCCGGGATCATCAGATCGAGTAAAACCAAGTCGGGTTTTGATTCATGGGCCACGCGCAGCGCTTCCATGCCATCGGCTGCAGTCAAGACTCGATAATGGGCTTTCTGCAGGTTATAAACCAACAGGTTCACAACAGCTGGTTCATCATCAACGACAAGAATACAAGCGGACATCGTCAGGAGGATAACATAAATCTGTGGCAGGATGGTGTCAAATAAAAGAAGACCAGATCATTTCTGATAACTGGTCTTCAATTTTTTCCGATTGTTCTTTTTGGACCTGAAAGCAATCGTGGCGTTGTTGGTTTTCGCAATGGAATATACCCGAAACGTCACATCACTTCGGGTGCGGTGATACCCAGAAGCGACAAAGCATTGGCGATTGTCTGTCGAGTGGCCTCGACCAATCTCAGACGGGAATCCCGGATTTCAGGCTCGGCTTGAATCACCGGGCATGAATCATAGAAACTGGCAAAGGCTTTGGCAATATCGTACGCGATTGACGCTATGACCAATGGTTTATACTCAAGTGCCGCCCGCTGCACCTCGGAAGGAAATCTCGAAAGCCAGTCGATCAATTCCACTTCAGCCGGAGCCAATTCATAAGTGAATGTATTCTCCTGATTTTCAGGTAGTCCGCCGGCTTTTCGTAAAATGGAATTACACCGAACATGGGCATATTGAATATACGGAGCTGCCTGCCCGTTAAAATCCAATGCGGAATGCCAGTCAAAGGTAACCAACCGGGTATTTTCCCGTGCCAGGATCGGGTACTTGAGCGCGCCTAAGCCAACCGCCTTGGCAACGTCAATTAGTTGTTCTTCACTCAGCGAAGGGTTTTTCTTGCGGGTTTCCTCCCTGGCGCGATGAGTTGCCTCCCGCAGTAAATCCTCCATAAGGACAACCGTCCCCTCGCGCGATGACATAACCACATTCCCGGGTAATGTCACCAATTCATAGGAGACGTGGCTGCATTTCTTAGCAATTTCATACCCGGCAATTTCCAGGATTTTATAAACCTGCGTAAAGTGAAGACTCTGCCGAACATCCACCACGTAGATGGACTTGGTTAAATCAGGGAAATCCCGGAATTTATGCTGCACAAGAGCTAAATCTTCGGTGGCATATAGAGCGGTACCGTCGGATCTCAAAATGACAGCCGTACGGAACTGTTCCTTACTGGATCCAAGCACCTCGTCAATTTTAACCACCACCGCCCCACCTTGTGGGCGTTCATCGGTTGCGATTCCTTTCTTAACCAATTCCTCAACGACTTCCTTGCCGGGTTTTTCTTCCTGGCTGTTGAAATAATAAACATCAAACCGAATATCCAGCGCCGCATACATTTGCCGGAAGCCTTCCAGTGACCACTCGCGCGTCCGCTCCCACAACTCCACCACTTCGGGGTCGCGCTTGTCCCAGCGCGCATAGACGGCTCGCACCTCCGCTTCCAGGTCAGGATTCTCTTCCAGCCGGTGCGTAGCCTCAGCGTAAACATCCCCCATCCATTTGGTGATATCCGCTGATGGTTCCTCACCATTATGGAATTTGAGATAGCCCCATAGCCATTTAATGACATGGAGTCCCATATCACCAGGGTAATTGGCACGCACAACCTGATGGCCTGAGAACTCCAAAATTCTGCAAAGGGAATCACCCAAGATGGTGCCGCGCAGATGCCCGACGTGAAAGGCCTTATGTGTATTCGGATGGGAGAATTCAACCATCACCCGCTGCTCGGATGCTGGTCCAGAGCCGAAATGTGTTTTCTGTTCCAGGATGGTGTCCACCACCCGGCGGGCGTAGGTGGAAGTGTCGAAATAGAGATTGAGATACCCCGTAACCGCCTCGGCGTGACTGATGCCAGGCAGTTTTTCCAATTGTCCAAGAATCTGCTCCGCAATTTGTTGTGCACGCAGCGGGACAGGTGTTTTACTTCCCCCGCCCGCTTTGGCTTCATTGGCAGCCGTCTGGAAAAAGGATGTGGAAATACCCCATTCCCCGCTGAAGGGAATGGGCGACCACTTCATCTCACCGAAAGGTATCTCATTTTCGGTGAAGAATATGCGGATTTGATTTTCGACGATCTGCTTTTCATGCTGGAACATTTGCCATCTCGTTTCGCAGTTAATCTACCAAAAAGCTGAAAGATTATATCATTTGTCGCTTGAGGCGCTTGAATGCTTCGGGAGGGTCTTTGATTCGAGCGAGGATTGCCTGGGCGCACTGGTCAGGTGTTAGTACGGATGTATCCACTTCCAGGTCATAAACCGTATATTTGTGAATAACAGGAAATTGCAACCTTGCCTGCCCCAATGTCCGATTTTTCCGGTTTTTTTCCCGTTCTTCCAGAACTTCCAAAGGGCACTGCACACCTATCAAGTATGCAGGCAACACAGAAAAAAGCTCTGCACATTGTTCGACCCAGGACTGGTCCACAAGCACGTGGTCAGCTAAGACATTGATTCCCAGCTCTGACAATGCAGCGATTGCGTGGTGCATCCCCCGGACCAGAACGTGTCCCGTCTCCCCCGCTTTATCCGCCAATCCCAATACATCGTCCCAGAGCGGACGATTGAGATATCGCTCAGGCAGCATCCAGATGAATTTATCGATCCCGGCTTCAAGATATGGTTCTTCCAAAACAACCTGAAGCCCACGTAGTATGCTGGTCTTACCCGAGCTGGATGTTCCGTTGATGAAAATGACTTTACCTGCACTCATCCTCTAATTATAAACAACCAGGGACGGAAATCCGTCCCTGGCAGCAAATTATTACAATAAACGAAGCTTATGAGATTTTCTCAAATTTCTCTCCTGGCGTCCCGCATACCGGGCATTTTCCAGTCAGTGGACCTTCGTGGGTGTATCCACAGAATGGGCAGATAAAATAGTCGACCTCGACTCCGCCTGTTTCCATGTTGTCCAAAGCTTTCTTGTAAAGACCCGCATGGACTTTTTCAACATCGTTTGCCCATTTAAAGCTGGTCAGTGCCTTTTTGGCTTCCTCTTTTTCGGCATCGGCAATGAATTCAGGGTACATGTTCTCGAATTCATAGGTTTCGCCTTCGATGGCTGCCATCAAATTTTCCCTGGTCGATTTGACTCCTCCCAGCGCTTTAAAATGGCTCATGGCATGGATTGTTTCGGCTTGAGCGGCTGCGCGAAACAATTTGGCAATTTGCGGAAGACCTTCTTCGTCGGCCTTTTTGGCAAATGCCAAATACTTGCGGTTTGCTTGAGATTCTCCTGCGAATGCCTCTTTAAGGTTCTTCTCTGTCTTGGACATTGTCATCTCCCATCAAGGTGTATGCTTGTGCTGTATACACAAATTAAAGCACGATAACGACCACATCGTAAACAAGGTTAGTCACGTTAATTGAGTGACGAATATCCTTGAAATACTTGGGCGGAGAAAAATTAAAAGGACGAGAATCAATCGACTCTCGTCCTTTGGTCACCTACATTTACTGCTACTTGGATTTTGAAGCTGCCTGGGATTTCATCAGACGGCTTTTGCGGCGAGCCGCATTATTCTTGTGGATCGTGCCTTTTTGCGCTGCCCGGTCGAGGCTGGAAATCGCCTCTGCCATTGATTTCTTCGATTCCTCGGAATTTCCTGCAGCCACCTGAGTTTGGGCTTTCTTAACTGCCGTCCGGGCGGAACCTCGCATGACACGATTCTTAATTCGGCGCTTTTCGTTCTGTTTATTGCGTTTGATCTGAGATTTTATGTTAGCCAATTTCTTCCTCCAAAATTCTAACCTTACTATCGCGGCGCATCATTTTACACGAAGGACGCGATTCTGTCCAGTCTAATCAGGGGGTCGCGGTGAACACCGGTGTTACGGAGGGTCGCGGGGTCGGCGTGGGGGTCACGAGATTCACAGGTACAACGATCTTTTGGCCGGCGAAAATGGTGTTGGCGTCGGTGATCCCGGCTTCCTCATTTTCCTTCAGGGCAAGGATGGCTTCAACCGTGCTATTAAACTTGCTGGCAATCAATTCAAGACTGTCTCCTGATTGGATCGTATAAACAATCTTCGTTCCGCGTGGTAAATCAACCGGAATCGGCGTTTCGGTTGGTAATACCATGTTCGGGTTTGGGAGCAATATATCCTCGCCCACTATCAAATTATTGGGGTCAACATTCGGGTTTAGGAAGATGATCAGTTGCAGCGCATTGGGATTGTCAGCCAATCCTTGCGATTCTATGATTCCCACCAGTGTGTCTGCATCCTGAATTTTATAGGAAAATGGAGATGCTGGGGTTGGTGTTGGCGTCACCGATGGGGTTTGCGTGACCGTGGGAGTCTCAGTGGGAACAGGAGTGTTGGTCGGCGTGAAGGTCATCGTGGGAGTGGGGGTATCTGACGCAAATAGTGTGATGCTCGGTCCACCCGAACCCAATAACCAGGTAATCACCAGAATCAAACCCACGACTACCAGTACGATTGCGATAATCCAAACCAGCATGGGACCCACCCGCTGGCGTTTTTTATATTGATTAATGACATTTTGAGGTGATTTCGACTTGTTCATAATCAATCCTTACATTCCAAGGGTTGACCGTGCTTCCTGGAATGCAAAAAGATTGTACCTGAACTTGATGGTTTGCGCAAAGCAGGGCTGAACTGTGTTATTTGGATGCAGGACGTTTGCTCGCTTCCAACACCTTCAGGTGAGCCTTCAGAAACTCGCCCGTATAAGTCTTTTTCATTTGACAGACTTGCTCAGGCGTCCCTTCTGCGATCAACTGCCCCCCCCGGTCTCCTCCCTCAGGGCCAAGGTCGATGATCCAATCTGCGATTTTTATAATGTCCAGGTTATGTTCGATGATCAATACTGAATTTCCGGCATCAACCAACCGCTGGAGCACCTCAATCAGTTTATGGACATCCGCTGCATGCAGGCCAACTGACGGCTCATCCAGCACGTAGAGAGTCCTGCCGGTGGCGCGGCGCGATAATTCCTTTGCCAGTTTGACGCGCTGGGCTTCGCCGCCACTTAATGTGGTCGCGGGCTGGCCGATCTTCACGTATCCCAAGCCCACTTCTTCCAACAGTTTGAGCTTGCCCACCATGGCAGGAAACGCGGAAAATAATTCCGCCCCCTCCTCGACAGTGGTATCCAAAATATCCGCGATGGATTTACCCTTAAAATGCACCTGGAGCGTTTCACGGTTGAAACGTGATCCATGACATACATCGCATGGGACATAAATATCCGGCAGGAATTGCATTTCAATGCGCAGCATCCCCTGTCCCTGACATGCTTCGCAACGCCCGCCGTGTACGTTGAACGAAAAACGACCGGGCTTGTATCCACGGATTTTGCTTTCAGGAAGTTCGGCAAACAGCTTGCGGATTTCATCGAATAACCCGGTGTACGTCCCCGGGTTTGAGCGGGGTGTGCGCCCGATTGGAGATTGGTCGATTTCGATGATCTTATCCAGATATTCAATTCCATCAATTCGCTCATGCGCTCCAGCTTGAGTACGTGCTCCATTTAGCTTGGCAGCGAGGTCGTTGTAGACAATCTCCGTCATCAATGTGGATTTACCCGACCCAGACACCCCGGTGATACAGACCAGCTCTCCCAACGGAATCTGGACAGTAATCCCTTTTAGGTTGTTGGCTGTCGCACCAACCACCGTCAAGTATTTCCCTGAACCCTGTCGGCGTTTTTTCGGAACCGGGACCTGCTTGCGTCCTGAGAGATATGCCCCGGTCAATGATTTAGGGTGTGCCAAAATCTGCTTGGGGGTTCCTTCAGCAATTATCTCTCCGCCATGCGCCCCCGCTGCCGGACCCAGATCAACGATCCAGTCTGCCGTGCGAATGGTCTCGTCATCATGCTCGACTACGAGCACGGTATTTCCCAAATCACGCAGTCCTTTTAGAGTTGTCAACAACCGGTCGTTGTCGCGCGGATGAAGTCCAATGGAGGGTTCATCCAGCACATACAGCACACCTACCAATCGCGAGCCGACCTGCGTGGCCAGCCGAATTCGCTGAGCCTCGCCGCCTGAGAGTGATCCCGCGGACCGCTGCAAAGTCAGGTAATCCAGGCCAACATCCACCAGAAATCCAAGCCGGGAGGTGATTTCCTTTAGGATTCGATCCGCGATGGTTCGGTCCCGTTTGGTCAGGGGGGATTTCGAACCCGCTAATTGTTTTGCCCACTCCAAGGACTGGTTGATCGGCCATTCCGTAACCTCAAGAATATTCCGTCCATCGATCGTGACGGCTAGCGCTTCTGGTCGCAGACGTTTTCCCTGGCAGGTCGGGCAAGGCCGGTCTGTCATATACTCACTGATCTTCGAACGGATATACTCTGATTGCGTCTCCCGATATCGCCGCTCCAGGTTGCCGACTATCCCTTCGAATGCGGCATCAAAAATGGCGGACCGTCCATCGCGGTTATGATAATGGACGCGGACCTTTTCTCCGCCCGTTCCGCGTAAAACCAATTTTTGGTGGCTTTCGGACAAATCCTTGAAGGGTTTGTTCATGTCAATGTGGTAATGATGCGATATCGCCTCCAGCATTTGCCAGTAATATCCCGGGTTATTTTCGTCCCGGACATTGTTCCACTCCATGGCGATCAATGCACCTTCAGAGAGCGCTTTTTCCGGATCAATGACACGTTCCGGATCGATCTCAAGCTTGGATCCCAAGCCCTGGCAATCCGGGCAAGCTCCATGAGGAGTGTTAAATGAAAACGTGCGAGGTTCAATTTCGGGCAGGCTGATTCCATGCTCCGGGCAGGAGAGATTCTCCGAGAAGAAAAGGTCCCGGTCCTCCCCGCCGCCTTTTCCTGCCAGCACCTGGACGGTGACATAACCTTCGCCGAACTTGAGCGCCGTTTCGACTGAATCCGTAAGACGAGTTCGGGAGGATTTTTTGTCGGCATCGCTGGCGTTTAAATCCACAACCAGCCTGTCCACAACGGCATCAATGTTGTGTTGTTTGTAACGGTCAAGCTGAATCTCTTCATCGAGGGCGTGGACTTTTCCATCCACCCGGGCTCTCACAAAACCTGCCTTTCGAATCTCCTCGAAAACAGCCTGGTAAGTGCCTTTGCGCCCTCGAACCACAGGCGCAAGAATCATGATGCGGGTTCCCGTGGGCAGGTTCTCTATCGCATCAACTATTTCCTGGGCGGACTGCTTGACCACTTCCCTGCCACAGATGGGACAATGTGGAATTCCAACTCTTGCATAGAATAATCGCAGGTAATCGTAAATCTCGGTTACGGTTCCAACCGTTGACCTGGGGTTGTGCGAGGTGCTCTTTTGGTCAATTGAAACTGCCGGGGATAACCCATCGATGTAGTCCACATCGGGCTTGTCCATTTGCCCAATGAATTGACGGGCATACGCGGAAAGCGATTCGACATACCTCCGCTGCCCTTCGGCAAATATCGTATCGAAGGCGAGCGATGATTTTCCGGAGCCCGAAAGACCGGTGATAACAACAAATTTATCGCGTGGAATTTCAACGGTGATGTTTTTTAGGTTGTGTTCCCGCGCCCCGACAACGCGTATGACATTATGAGACATAAGACTGCCCATTCTTCATTAGTTTTGTTGAATAATTATAGCACAATTGTTCTGTGATTGGTTTTTACTTCACAGCGAAACTTTTATTATATCAGCCCTCCTGCCCGCCATGCATTTTTATGGAATTATGGGCATGTTATACTCAATCAACTGTAACTTCTAAAATCCCGCGGGGTTATTGTATATAAGCCCTGCCGGTAGGAATATTAATGCCGGATCCAGAGAATAAAGATGATGTAGTCCTCTCCAAGGCATCACAGGGCGATCTTGATGCTTTTGGCATGCTGTATGAACAGCATGTGGACCGAATATTTAACTACATCTATTATCGAACGGGAAACGTGAATGATGCGGAAGACCTGACCGCGCGGGTTTTCCAGCGTGCTCTTCACCACATCAGGACCTATACCGATCGTGGAGTTCCGTTTTCTGCATGGCTGTACCGCATTGCCCATAACCTGGTGGCAAACTGGCACCGGGACAGAAGTCGAAAGCAGGAGATTCCCCTCAATGAAGTGCAGCTCGTTTCAAAGGGCGACCACCCGGAATCAACTCTCGTTCGGACACAGGAGCAGGAAGCCCTGTTGCGCATGATTCGCAGTCTCCCTTCTGAACGACAGCAGCTGCTGATCTTGAAGTTTGTGGACCATCTTTCAAATACTGAAATTGGCGCGATCATGGGACGAAGCGAAGGAGCTGTAAAGAGTTTGTATCACCGGACTTTGCTAACCCTGCGTGACCAAATCGGCGATCCTGATCAATTTTCCGGAGAGTAAAATGCTCAGGATTTTGATTGACGGCGCTGCGGACATGCCTGGGATAATAAATCGGCATACCTTTAGAAAAGTAAGTTAAGGATATTTTTAGGATCAATGAACTCATTATGACGAAATTATCCAATTCTATGGCTTCCAATACTCGGGCTTGGCTGTGTGGGAATTGTTGCCTATACCAATTAATCAGGATTTGAAGATGAATTTAAATAACGAGAACCAGAACAACCTCTCCCCGCTTGAACTTCAGCTTGCGTCCACGCTGAAACCGGTCAAGCCTTCTCAAGGATTTGTGACCACGACCCGCCACAAATTTAGTTTTGCATCCCCCACCATTGTTGCTCAACGCGTGACAGATAAGCACTTCCTTCTCATCCTCCTTGCCAGCTGCATCGGTACAGCTTTAGCAGTCATTTCCTTCACACGCCTGTTCTTTTACTTGTCGGGAAGAAGTAAATAGCCTGCGGGCTTTCCGCAAATTAAGGCCTTAGGCGTCAATTAAGTTATAAATAGTACCGATGGGGGATAAAAAAGGCTCTCAGAACTGGGATATATGCGATAATTTAGGTCTTATTGGTTGACAAAGGACTTATAACATTGTATTATATAGATAGAAAATATAAAAAGTCGTTTCATACAACACGAGTAGCTTCGACCCGGAGATCAGATACATGGTCGCCTTCCCAAAAGGATATGACTCCGGCGAGCAAATGGCGAAACCGGCTCAAGCAATATTGACTGGTTTTGCCATTATTTTTTAAATCCACCAGTCAACCAATTGAATAAGAGATGCATTGACCTGGGGTCTAATAAATGGTCGCCTTCCCAATGGGATATGACTCCGGCGAGCAAATGGCGAAACCGACTCAAGTGACATTGACTGGTTTTGCCATTATTTTTTAATCCACCAGTCAACCAATTGAATAAGAGATGCATTGACCCGAGATCTGAAAAATGGTCGCCTCCCCACAGGGGTAAGGACTCGGAGAGCGAGTGGCGAAACCGACTCAAAGCGAACTGAACCGGTTTCGCTATTTTCATTGTATTTCAACACTCTATTCAAAGGAGACCATTATGAATACCAGTCATTTTAGAACCAAATGGTTACGGACTTCCGGGAATTTCGCCTACCTCTTTGGTGTGGCATTCCTGATCGCATCCTTATTCACCAGTCTCATACCGCCTACGGTTGTATCAGCGCACCATGCAAATGTGTCTGGAAGTGCCACATGCCAATCTAACGGGACCTATTTGATCAATTGGTCAATAAGCAACTGGAACGACGTCAATGGTCCCTTGACAATCACGGAAATTAATCGGTCTATAGGCGTAGGAGAAGGGACACAAGTTGACGAAAACGGCGTGTCGGGATCAGAGACAGTATCAAATCAGGCAGCGACCATCACCCTGACAGTGTCCGCGAGTTGGACAAACGGAAACACATCCACGAATAGTGGTTCAGTTAAATTAAAAGGCAACTGCTACCCTCCCCCTACAAACACACCTGCCAACACTGCTACCAACACTCCTGAGACGCCTACCGACACGCCTGTAAATACTCCGACCAATACTCCCGAGACACCCGCAAACACGCCTACAAACACACCGGTATCCGATTATCAACTGAATCTCTCCCACATCGCCTGCGTTGACGGGAAAGTGGAGATCCACTTTGTCCTCTTGAACGTGCCCGATGGCATAACCCCTGGAACACTCACTTATACTTATGGGAGTATCTCCCCTACCAAGAACACTGGAAATGTGTGGCATTACTTTGATTATCAATCGGATGGATTCTATAACGTGACAAGTGCAAGTGTGAATGTTGGTGGAACGACCGTTAACCTTCATAATCCAGGAACTGATTCAGGCACGTATGATTGCATCCCGGACAATACTCCCACAAATACACCCTCTTTCACGCTCACAAATACGTCTACCAATACGCCTACTGATACTTCCACCCCGACAATTACCAATACGCCTACCAGCACATCCACTGGTACCATTACTGCTACATATACCCCTACCATTACTGATACACCTACCAATACTCCTACCGATACGCCGACCAACACTCCCACTTCCACATCAGTTGACGACCCATATAATTTGGAATTTTTCTGCATGGGTTTCCGTATCATCAGTTTGAACAGTTTCGAATCATCTTATGCTTGGAGCATCAATGGAGGCCCATCTGGAACAGGCACCTTACCCGCATTCGGTTTCGTTGATATCTACACGGATTATTATCCGGGACTTGTAACGCTGTATGCTGATCAGCAATTGATGGACGCCGGCTTCCTTCCAACCGATTGCGATGAGGACGAAAACACACCCACACCTCCCGCGACCACCCCAGGTACGCCACGCCCGACCAATACTCCTACCCGACGCAATCCAACTGAAGTCGTCAAGACTTCTCATCCCGGATCCTAATACAACGCCGGAAATTTTGATCCCTGTTACAGGCGTCGATCTTGCGGGTGGAAGCAGCTTCCAGAGCATGCTTTTCAGCCTGGGTCTTGGCTTCCTTGGATTGGGATTAGTCCTGAATGGTCTGTCTCGCAACCGTAAGGATTTGGAAATCTAAGAAACATGAAGTCAAGCTGGATGATCCTTCTAGGATCCATGCTTCTACTGGCAGGTCTGGCGAATTCCATCATTGGAATTCGTCAGACTTCTTCCCCTTTTGATGTCGTCGGCGGAGTCCCGGTTGATGAACCAACAGAAATCAACATTGACCAGACCGTTGATGATGTCCCGCAGGGGGATGAATTATTAGCACCTATCAGCGGAGAATCGCCCGATAGGTTATTACAACCTGCTCAGGTGTATGAAGAGTTTGACCTGCCCATTGGGCTGGTTCCCGATCGATTGGTCATCGACTCCATTAGCCTGGACGCTCCGATTATTCCCACAAAAATAAAGAAAATTGATTATCAAGGTCAACCTTATTATCAATGGCTGGCTCCGGACCAACCAGCGGTCGGTTGGCATGACGCATCAGCCATGCTTGGTTCGCATGGAAATACAGTACTCAATGGTCATCACAATGTGTATGGGGAAGTCTTCAAGGATTTAGTCAATGTACACGAGGGTGATTTGATTGAAGTTTATTCCGGGAATAATGTTTACAGATACCGGGTAGTACTCGCCATGTTGCTGCCTGAACGCTTTAAATCACTCACGGTGCGGTTCGAGAATGCGCGCTGGATCCTTCCCACCGAAGACGAACGGTTGACCTTAATCACATGCTGGCCATACCAGAGCAATACTCACCGCGTAATAATCGTTGCGTTACCGGAGAACTAGTACCAAAGAGCTACCAAAATAAACAATTTTACAAGTGTTATTAAGGAATGGCGCAATCCAAAAGTGCTATAATGATTTTGGTAATTAGCACTGGCATAGCAATCACAATATACTGGATGCGCAAAGACCCAACCACCTGAATTTGGTCGCCTATCCTGGGGGGAGGCAGGTGATTGGAGAGCGAATGGCGAAACCGGCCCGAATGGAGCTGTTTTCGCTGTTTTATTTTTAAATTCAATTGAATAAAGAGATGCAATGATCCAGACGGCTGATAATGGTCGCCACCCCATAAGGGCAGTCTCTGGTGAGCAAAAGGCGAAACCGACTCATTTTATTAATGAATCTGTTTCACTTTTTTTAATTTTAGGAGTATTGGGATGAATTGATAATTTCATATTAATGAGATGCATTGACCCGCGCTTCAAGTCCTGGTCGCCAGACCCGAAAGGGTGGAAACGCGGAGAGCAAATGGCGAAACCGGCTCAGTATTTATTATGGCCGGTTTCGCTTTTTTTAATTTCAGGCATCATTTTCAAAATTCATGCTCTAGAGGAGGGGCTATGAAAACAAATTTAAACCAATTCAAATGGGTGCGTGGATTAGGAAACGCCAGCTATATCATCGGGGTAGCATTTCTTATTACATCGCTCTTCGTAAATTCATTCCCCCCCTTAGCTGCTGAGGCTTCCCCTCTGAAATGCATACTAGGTTGTATGGATCCTTCTGCCATTAATTACAACCCCCGTGCAGAAAAGGATGACGGTAGTTGCATGTACGTGTGGGGTTGCACGGACAAGACTGCCACCAACTATAACAAGGATGCGACCAAGGACGATGGCAGTTGTACCTACGAGATCCTGGGCTGCACAGACATGACAGCCACCAACTATAACAAGGATGCGACCAAGGACGACGGCAGTTGTACCTACGAGATCCTGGGCTGCACGGACAAGACTGCCACCAACTATAACAAGGATGCGACCAAGGACGACGGCAGTTGTACCTACGAGATTCTGGGCTGCACGGACAAGACTGCCACCAACTATAACAAGGATGCGACCAAGGACGACGGCAGTTGTACCTACGAGATCCTGGGCTGCACGGACAAGACTGCCATCAACTATAACAAGGATGCGACCAAGGACGATGGCAGTTGTACCTACGAGATCCTGGGCTGCATGGACAAGATTGCCACCAACTACAACAAAGATGCGACCAAGGACGATGGAACTTGTGTTTATCCAACTCCCGACTATAAGTTAAATCTTTCCCACATAGAATGCATTGAGGGTTCGGTGGAAATTCATTTTGTTCTATTGAATGTTCCAGATGGTACAACCCCTGGGACTCTCACATATACATATGGCACTATTTCACCTTCCAAAGACACCGGTAACGTGTGGCATTACTCTGACTACAAACCCGAAGGCTACTATAACGTAACGAATGCCAGCGTGGATGTTGGCGGGACAACAGTAAATCTTCACAACCCTGGCGATTATGCCGGCGACCATTTTTGCACCCTGCCCCCTACAATTCCTGGATGCATGGATCCAGATGCGGATAATTACAAACCTGATGCCACGGAAGATGACGGCAGTTGCATATTCTCTGGCTGCACGGATCCAGACGCAACCAATTATGACCCCAAAGCAACAATCAATGACAGTAGTTGTGTGTACCCGCCTCCATGCGAATGGGATCCCGCACTTCTGGCGGCTGATGCAGCCTGCAAGCCCAAGGTTTCCTTCGGCAGCTGCTACAATCCGATCAAGGGATTATTCGAATTGAAAGTCGTTAATAAAGGTGTTGTTGGTTATTACATTGGGTATGATGTGTACAAAGAAGCTGGCCTCTCCAACTTGGGATTCTTTGAAGCCGGCCAGTCGAAATCGTTCGATGTCCCCATACTCAATGGCAATAACGACACTCTGCGTAAATACGCCAGCCTGACCGGTGAAGAACCCTGGACACAAGCAGGTGGCACTCATGTATTCGATCCCAGCACAGAGGATGTCTGTGAATATGATCCCGCCCGTGTCGAAGTCTCCTGCAATCCGTATGTTGAGCAAAAATTGACATGGACACTCTACAACGATAACAACTATGAGGTAATTTACGTCTGGACATGGAGTACTTCTTCCGAGCCGGGCGGAATGGGTAATATTGCAGCGAACAGTTCAGGGTCATTTACAACCGAATACAATCCGTCAACGATGCAGATCAGGTTGGGCAGTCTCCAATTCAATATCGATCCCGATGATTGCAGTATTCCTCCCAAAGATGAGAACTCCTACTCCGCCACCACCAAAACCACCCAAGATCATTACTGTCGTGCCACCCGTCGTCACACCGGAAATCCTGATCCCAGTTACAGGAGTTGACCTGGGCGGTGGTGGTACTCGGCAGATGACTTTGTTGAATTTAGGATTGGCGTTCTTAGGACTGGGGCTGGTATTGAACGGATTTGCCAGAACCCGCAAAAACTGGGATATCTAGGAAAATTAGTGATCGAATAATGGCGGTTGTCTTAAGATCAAACGCCACTATTATCATATTTTAACTATGTCCAAACCTAATTGGATGTTCCTGGCAGGTAGTCTATTACTTACTATTGTGATGGTGAATACCATCGCCAACCTGCGCGATTCGGTTCTTCCGTTTGACGAGGTGGATTCTCCTTCATCTTACGTCCTCATGCCCGCACAAGAACATCCATCCTTGGAAGTCTCCGCACCTACTTTATCAACCAGCATGGGAGATGCAAACGTTCAAAAAGCCCAAGTCCTGGCTGAATCGGATGCGGATCGCCCGCCTCCCACCAGCTTGGTACCAGACCGGATCGTTATCCCGTCCATCGGGTTGGATGCTCCTATTGTCCCTGTATCGCCCAAATTAATTGAACAAAATGGAAAGGAATACCAACAATGGGTGGCTCCTGACGAGTACGCAACCGGATGGCATCTTACATCAGCAAAACTGGGAGATGTCGGAAATACAGTTCTCAACGGGCATCATAATGCCTTCGGACAGGTGTTTGCCGACCTTTACAGGGTGAAAGAGGGGGAAAGAATAAGGATCTATTCTGGAGAATACTATTACGAATATTCCGTAGCCAGACGGTTGCTTTTGCGGGAGAAATACAATACTCTCAGCAATCGTATGGAGAATGCAAGTTGGATCTCCCCCTCTACCGATGAACGCCTGACCCTGATCACCTGCTGGCCACCGGAGAGCAACATCTATCGTGTGATCATCGTCGCTTTGCCAGTGAGATAGTTTATAAAAACAAGGAGCGGATGGTTTAGTGCGCCATCCGCTCCTTAATTCTTTCTTACCTATTCCGCTGGGGTGGCAATGATGAACAACCTTCCCCAGGAAAGATCCTTGTCTTTGGCAATGCACGTTTGAAGCACGAGACGGTCCCTGACTCCATAGGTCTGTATAAACACTTGTTTGGCGGTCAATTTGATGTTGTCGTTATCCAGATCAAGGAAACTGGTCGTCGGGCTTGTTGGATTAATGGCTTGGAGATGCCTGATCTCCTTCACTTCGTAGATCATTCGTTGCCCATCGGCATAGGTCACGGTGATCTGGCTGCCAACCACAAGGTGCTTAAAAGTTGCGCCTGCAAGAAAATTATGAGCCAGGAATCCCTGAGAACCAAATTTGCTCGCCAGACTAAATTGAGTCAGCTTATCTGTCTCAGTGGAAACAAACCCAGCATTTCCCTTGGGCTGCTGAATTACATCGTAGATAAATGCGCCTGCCAGGTCAATTTGAGCGGCAGCAGATTTGGCATTTGTTGTTGCCTGTACCGAGGTCATGTCCAGGCTCGGAGTTCCTGTGACCGGTACAAATGAAAGAGCGGTTGAAGAGAATGCAACCACCAGAATTAGTGCCGAGATAATAATCTTTGTAAAATTTTTCATCGCCACCACACCTTTTCCCATAAGGATGGTGGCATTTTATTGGCATACGATTTTTAACAGGGTCTCTACGGATTCTTGTTAGGTGCTTGTAAGTGACAACCTTGCATAGTTGTTTGGCGCTTTACATCTATACGACACATTTGGCCATATAGGATACCGTTAAGGTCATATTTATCTGAAAGGTAAAAAAAGAATTAAGGATTCCAATCAGGTAGTAATGCTCTACATAATTGGCGTGATTCTTCAATCAGATCAACATTAGCGGGAAGTGTGAAGTCTTCTGATACTCTCATAGTCAAATTAGTGACATTATGCTTTAGCTCGGCTGATATCTCCGGTGATTCCACGAGATTGTTCAATAGATCGTATGCGCTTGAACCCGATACTTGTCTTCCCGTGCGATTGAAATATTCACGAATCGCTATTCCCGCTGCGCGCCGGGCACAGACGCGAGCCCGACCTTCATTCCCATCCTCTCTGGCTTTTTCTGCGCGCACAAATTCGGAATTTAATTGACTCCGCCATTCATTTTTCATGCGTGCCATTATACCCTTACCAACGAACCGAATACTATTCTCCAATCTTGGAGTTTAGAAAATTGTCATAATTAACAATACCTAATATATTAAATTAGTCGCTGAAGCAGGGACTTTGATTTCCCGGTATAATTTAATTATGACGGAGATGAATCGGAGGAAAAACTTCCACCTGGATATTACACCGCATGCGGGGGTCGTATCACAGATCCAGCCCGCTATCCCAGCACGGTGTACCAAGGCCGGAAAATCTACTTCTGCAACAACGCCTGCTTCGAGGCGTTCAAAGCCGACCCGGACCGATTCCTGTCGGGGGAAATTGAACATCCGTTGGATCAACCTTAGGGAAAAAATGCGTCAGGCTGGTCTGTAAGCCGCATTCTGTCCAGTGAAGGAGTCAGGTTTACGCTAAAAGCTTCATCCCTGGCGATCACCTGGGCGATCATCTCTCTTGGCGTTGCGTCACCGCTCCGCTCTAGCAGCCTACCCGGGACTGGCTTCCTTCCCCAAAGTCAGGAAGCGCTTTTATGGAGACGAGCAGTCTCCCACCGTCCGCAGACGATTTCGTCCCTGCTTGGCCTTGCTCCCGGCGGGGGTTACCTGGCCATACGCATTGCTGCATACGCCGGTGGTCTTTTACACCACCTTTTCACCCTGACCCTGCCCTTGCGGACAAGGCGGTCTGTTTTCTGTGGCCCTTTTCCGGCAGGTTAGCTCCTAACGGAGGCGTCCCCGCCCCGGGTGCTATCCGACGCCGTGCTCTATGGAGTGCGGACTTTCCTCGATCCCGACTCGCGAGACCGCGACCGCCCGACCAGCCTGACACACTCTCATCATACCCCATTCATCTTCACCAAGTCAACATTTTTCTCATGCCGGTTGTTTTCTCCTGCATCGATGACCAATAGCTCCACCAAGTGTTTTTCCTTGAAAGAGGATGTCTGACATTGCAGGAGTACTCCAATACCTTTGACATTATCCGTCCTAACGGCTAAAATTTATTAAGGTTTGGCATTTCATCGCAGCTCAATCGCGCCCAAGGAGAATATGTGAGTACCTGGCCTGGGAAATTCATCATCGGCTTAACCGGGAATATCGGCACAGGAAAGAGTGTCGTGCGAAAAATGCTCGAGCACCTCGGTGCTTATGGCATTGATGCAGACGCGCTTGCGCATCGGGCAATGGCCAAAGGAGCACCAGGCTTTAAACCGATCGTGGATGTTTTCGGGCGCTGGATTGTGGATGCCGATGGTCAGATTGACCGCAACAAACTCGGCAAGCTGGTTTTTTCCGATCCCGAAGCCCTCAACGACCTGGAAAATATCCTGCATCCCCTTGTTGCCCAGGCAGTGGACGCCATCGTCCAGCGCGCCACCCAGCCGGTGATCGTTGTGGAAGCGATCAAGCTGTTGGAATATGACAAGCTCAGAAAGAAATGCGACATCATCTGGGTAACCACTACGCCAGAGAATATCCAGGTTGAACGCCTGGTAAATAAAAGGAAGATGACCCGTAACGAAGCCTTGCAGCGGGTCCGGGCGCAAGGTTCGCAGGAAGATAAAAAAGATGCTGCCAGCATTGTCATTGAGAATGTTGGTTCCTTCGAAGACACCTGGAAGCAAGTCGTTGCCGCATGGAGAACCGCCACACCCATCCCGGAGGCGCCACAGGTTGAGACCGAGAAAACCGGAGATGGAAAATTCACCGTGGTACGCGGCCGGCCGCGAGATTCCGCGGCGATCGCGCAATTGATCACCCGTCTCAGTCAGGGATCGAAACCGCTCAACCAGGGTGACGTCATGGCTGCGTTCGGAGAAAAAGCATTCTTGATTTTACGCTTGAATAAAACCCCGGTCGGCATCGCCGGATGGCAGGTGGAAAACCTGGTCGCGCGAACGACTGACTTCTACATTGACTCCTCGATCGAACTACTTCCTGCGCTGAAGAAACTCATTACGGAAGTGGAGCAGGCGTCAACGGACCTGCAATGCGAAGCATCACTTTTATTCCTGCCTTCTAGCCTGGCCTCCATGGAGGAGGCATGGAAACAGCTGGGGTACGAACGCCAGACAGCTCAAACGCTTGGTGTGCAGGCGTGGCAGGATGCCGCCAAAGAATCATCCCAGCCAAATACGGTCTTATTTTTTAAACAACTTAGGATGGACCGCATCCTTCGCCCCATTTGAACCTGCGGAAGATGAGCAGCAGGCAGGGGGTCGCAGGAACTAAGCCCCCGTTCTAGGACTCAGTCCTGCTTTTTTCGTCAGTCAAATTCTTGACAGCTCTGGATTCACGTGAACGAAATTCTAAATAATATCTACTTCGTCTTCCAGAGGTTCGACTGGTTCAGCGCTTTGGATATCCTGCTGGTCACAGTCGTATTCTTCGGCTTGCTGTATTTGATCCGAGATACACAGGCCATGGTTTTATTGCGTGGAATTATCTTTCTGATCGTCCTGACCGCGCTATTAACAACCATTATCGATTTGCCCGCATTTTCATGGCTCTTGCGGACAACCTTTCCTGCATTGTTACTTGCCATCCCGGTCATTTTCTCTCCCGAGATCCGCCGGGGTTTGGAGCGAATCGGCAGGATACTCCCTTCCAACGAATCTCGCGCAACAACAAGCGAAATGCTGGGGTCCATCCAGGCTGTGGTCAGTGCGGCGTCCCGGCTGTCAGCCCGGCAGCACGGCGCTTTGATCATCCTGCAGCGTTCTGAAAGCCTGGCTGATTATGTCCGCACCGGAGTGGCGCTGCAGGCTAAGGTCACTCCTGAACTTCTGTTGCAGATTTTTTACCCCAATACACCGCTGCATGATGGAGCTGCCATCATCGAAGGGAACCAGGTTTTGGCAGCTGCTTGTGTCCTGCCACTCTCCGCCAGTGGGATCCTCGTACGCACGCCCGACCGGCAGATGGGATTAAGACACCGTGCCGCGCTCGGCATTTCTGAGGATACAGACGCCATTGCGGTGGTTGTTTCTGAAGAATCAGGTTTTATCTCCATCGCTCATGGCGGAAGGATGATACGCCGCCTCGATCCGGAACGCCTTGAAAACATTCTCATCGCCTTTTTCCGGCCGGATACTGAACGGCGGAAGTTCCTGGACCGGACCTTCCCATTCTTGAAACGGGACAAGTGACATGCGTTGGATTTTGGCCAATATCCGTACCATAGCCATAGCTTTCGCCCTGGCGGTGATCGTCTGGATCAGCGCTGTTACAGCTTCAGATCCGGATGTGGAAAAAAATTTCCCCATCGAGGTCCCGATCGAAATCGTCGGCCAGGATCCGGGACTTGTGCCAATGGGTGAAATGGCAAGTTCCATGAACTTGACCCTTAAAGCACCCCAGTCCATATTCGACCAGCTTGTGGAGAATCCAGAACTCATACGTGTCTTCGCGGATTTATCCGGTCTTGGTGCCGGCGCGCATGAAATCCAGCTTCAAGTGCAGATCGACGCACGTCCAGTTCAGATGATCGAAAGCAATCCATCAACTCTCAGCGTGACCCTGGAGCCGCTAACAACGAAAATCATGGACGTACAGCTCCAATTAATCGGTGAGCCTGCGGTGGGATATCAACTCGGAGATCCGTCCATCAACCCTTCTGAAGTGGTCATCTCCGGACCACAATCGTTGGTGGACGAGGTTGTTCAAGTCCGGACTCAAACGAATGTCTCCAATGCCAGACAGGATGTCGACGCCTCTTTTCCACTTGTTCCCGTCAACAGCAAACAGCAGACCGTGACGGGTGTGAATCTCAACCCGGGATTCGCACAGGTTCGAGTACCGATTGCCCAGCAGGGCGGTTACCGGGATCTGGCTGTCAAGGTTATAGTTACCGGACAGGTGGCAAGCGGATACCGTCTGTCCAATATCTCCGTTTCACCGCCGGTGATCACAACGTACTCCTCCGACCCGAATCTGGTCCTCTCGCTGCCTGGATTCGTGGAAACCCTCCCCTTTGACTTAAATAGCGCAGACAGCAATATTGAAACCCGTCTCGCGCTTGTGCTTCCAGAAGGTGTTTCCGTTGTCGGCGATCAAAATGTTTTGGTACAAGCAGCTGTTTCTCCAATCCTGAGCAGTGTGACCATCGCTGACAAGGAAGTGGAATTAATTGGGCTCAATTCCCGCTTCAGCGCTCAAATTTCACCTCCTTCCGTGGATGTCATCCTCTCCGGTCCCCTGCCCCTCCTGGACAAATTGACGCCCGCAGACATTCGCGTCCTGTTGGATCTGACTGACCTTGGAATAGGGACACATCAACTGGAACCCAAAGTCGAAATTCTGATCCCGGATATTCAGGTGGAATCGATCAATCCGCTCGCGATCGAAGTGACCATCGGACCTCCTTTCACACCGACTAGAAAACCTTAGTGGGATTCGTTGAGTCCCCAGCATTAAATTCTCAATTTAGAAAGAAAGAAAATGCCTAAACCTGTAGTTGCACTCGTTGGCCGGCCGAATGTCGGAAAAAGCACCTTGTTCAACCGCCTGGCAGGTGAACGCCTTGCCATCGTGGATGATACGCCCGGGACCACCCGGGACCGGATCTTTGCCGAATCCGAGTGGAATGGTGTTCAGTTCGATATTGTGGACACCGGTGGAATTGACCCGACGCACGGCGGCAAGACCCCCCTATCGATTGGCTCTGCCGACTTCATCGACCAGATCCGCGCGCAGGCTCAGGTGGCAGTACGAGATGCGGATGCCGTGCTTTTCCTCACCGACGGAGCTAATGGAGTTACTCCCCCCGATCGTGAGGTGGCGGAAATCCTGCGGCGCTATCAGAAGAAAGTTGATGGAAAACCCTGGCCTCCCATTTACCTGGTAGTCAATAAAAGCGAAAGCGCATCCATACGGGATGAAGCCAGTCAGTTCTATGAGCTTGGATTGGGGGACCCATATCCCGTATCCGCCATTCACGGTACAGGCACCGGGGACCTTTTGGATGATTTGGTCGCGTCCTTCCCAAAGCTGGAGGAAATCGAAGACGAATCGGTCAAAATCGCCATTGTTGGAAAACCCAACGCGGGTAAATCGTCGCTGCTGAATCGGCTGGTCGGAGAGGAGCGAGCTATCGTGAGTCCGATCCCTGGAACGACGCGCGATGCTGTCGATACCAAAATTGAATTCGAAAGACTCCCTGTCACCTTAATCGATACGGCAGGCATCCGCCGGCGTGGACGCATCGAGCGCGGAGTCGAGCAATTTTCCGTGCTCAGGTCATTCAAGGCCATCGAACGCGCAGACGTTGTCCTGCTGATGATCGATGCGGTGGAAGGCATCTCGACCCAGGATGCCCACATTGCGGGTTTCATCCTTGATCAATGGAAAAGCACGGTGGTGCTGGTGAATAAATGGGACGCGTTGGAAAAGGATTCCTACACAATGGAGACCTACACCCAGCGCATCCGGCAGGAATTGAACTTCATGGATTATGTACCTTTGCTGTTTATCTCAGCGAAGACCGGTCAACGCGTGGACCAGGTGCTGCCGTTGGCATTGCGCGTTCAAGAGGAGCGGTTGGCTCGCATCACCACATCCAAGCTCAATGCAGTCTTGCAGAGCGCACAGGATGCGCATGCGGCGCCTTCCCATGCTGGGCGCCAATTGAAAATGTTCTACGGTACCCAGGTGCGGTCCGACCCACCGACGTTCATGATTTATGTCAACGATCCGAAACTGATGCACTTTTCTTATCTGCGATTCCTTGAGAACCGTATCCGGGAAGAATACAGTTATCTGGGAACACCGATAAGAATTGTAGTGAAAAGCAGAAGGGAAGATTAAGAAAAATCACCCCCGCAGTTTTTAATGACTGCGGGGGTTTATCTTATTGTTGAGTGCCACTTCCTGCTGGCGTTGAACTCGGCGCTGCACTGGAGGAAGGTACAGAGCCCGAAACCACGATCTGGACGTAGAACGGGATATCCGCATTGGTCCCCAGGGCAAATTGCTGACCGGTGCCTGTTTGCAGTTTCCAATTCCCCTTGTAGGAGCCGGCTGTTGAAGGTGCAACCATGTTGGCTGCGACATCCACCATCTGACCGGGCGCAATGCTGCTGGTCAATTTGACCGGGAAGACCGCGCTCATCGGGTCGCCGCTGAAATAAGTTGCAGAGTAATCTGTGGTCCAGGTGCACGAACCGATATTCTTCAACCTCCACGTCTTAGTGAAGGAGATGTTGGGATTGAACACGGTATTATCCGGGATGGAAATATCTGAAACGAAGGCGGCTTTATTCAAGCAGGAACCTGGCGCTGCTGTGGGTTGGGCTCCGCCGCCTCCCACCGTGATCTGCACCCAGAAGGGGATGTCCGCGTTCGTCCCCAGTCCAAAGGTCTTTCCGGACGGATTCTTGAGCATCCAACTGCCCTTATAAGTGCCGTTGGCAGACGGTGACACCATATTGACGGACACATCCACTTCCCCGCCGGGCGCAACACTGGTGGGAAGTTTGACTGGAAAGACTGCGCTCATCTGATCACCGCTGACGAAGGTCGTGACATAATCTGGCGTCCAGTTGCAGGTACCGCTGTTTTTCAAACGCCAGGTCTTTGTAAAGCTTGTGTTGGGGGCAAAGGAGGTATTGTCCGGAACAGACACATCGGAGACGAAGGTCACCTTGTCCGTACAGGAACCAGGCGCTCCGACAGCGATTTTCACCCAAAATGGCTGGCTCGCCGATGAACCGATGCCGAAGGCAGTCCCCGATGCATTCTTCAATTTCCAGTTGCCCTGATAACTTCCAGAAGTGGCAGGGGCGACCATATTCACAGAAACATCCACCGTCTGGCCGGGAGCGACTGAATTGGGCAGGTTGACTGGAAAAACCGCGCTCATTGGATTCCCGCTGTCAAAATCAACTCGATAGCTGGTGGCCCAGGTGCAGGTGCCCACATTTTTCAATCGCCATGTTTTGGTGAAGGCGAAGTTGGGCGCCATGACAGTGTCATCCGGGACGGTCACATCAGCCACATACTGGGCTGCATCACAGAATCCTGTCAGACCGCCAGGGACCGGCGTGGACAACGCTTGTGTCGGTTGAATCTGCGGCAATGGTGTGGGAGTGAAGAGGGCAATGGGCGTGGGGGTTTTCGGCGTGCTGGCTGAGAGAGTGGACAGGGCCGCCACGGTCAATGCCTGCTGTGTATAAAGAGGATTGAGCGTCGCTGCTGCATCATCTTCTGATGATGAACGCTGGCATGCTGGAAGGATGATGACCGCCAATCCGACCAAGAGTAATGTAAGTATCCGTGTAATTCGCATGATGCTCTCCTCCTTCGCGGGATTATGCGAAATCCGCTCAAATTTATTTTATAACAAAATTGAGTTCTTGGATACATTTCCAGCTAGTAAACTTATCGAAGACGGTTCTCCAACCATTGAGCGGACTTGTACAAGGATGTACAATGATATTGCCAGGCGGTCATTATGCACAAGAGATTATTCTTTGCTTTATCGTTCCTCGCATTATTCTCCCTCTCCCCTGTTTCCATTCGCGCATGGGAATCGTTTGGGGATTCAATTCAACCTGTCAGTTTTACCGTCCTTCAACCGGCAATTGGTTCCACTTGAGCAAACGGATTTCGATGGTGATGGCATCGCCGAATTGATGGAGATAATCGACGGGCGGGTTCGGATTATGTCAGGCGATACCATCCGTTGGCAAAGCCCTTCAGAATGGAACGTGAGACAGGTTGGCCTAAGCGACCTGAACCAGGATGGGGCTGTGGAGGCTGTCCTCCTTGTCTGGCGGCCTTTCAAATCCTGGCCGGTCGATCGGTGGCTGCCGAATGGAGGGCGGATCGATGAGTTTATGAATGCACAGGGGGATTCCTGCCATATCATTCTGATCGGCTGGCATCGGGAAAAATTCACGGAACGCTGGGCTGGTTCAGCTCTGGCTCAGCCTATTATGACTTTTAAATTGGTTGATACAAACCGGGATGGATTTGACGAATTGATCACCCTGGAATCCACCTACGAAACCGCAGGCGTCTCCCCTGCGAATGCACTAAATATCTGGGAGTGGAACGGATTTGGCTTCAGCCTCGTCTCTAGGCTGGAGGGAAATTTTCAAGAGCTTTTCGTCGTCCAGAATACCGACAACCATATTTTGTTATTAACGCCTTGATAATCAGGAGCGCACCATGAAAACCAACAGAAATATTTTTGCGATCTTAACCATCGTGATTGTATTCTCGATGGCGTGTAACCTGCTCAACCTAGCACAGACAGAAACACCCTCGCCTGTCACACCTACGACCAGCACAGGCGAAATTGCTCCGACTCCCCCAACCGGTGTTTACCCCGCGTCGTTTTCCACATTTAATCCCGTTCCGGTGAATATTCCTCCCGTGTATGCCGGCGAGGACTACAGCCTGCCCGTGGACCTCGACAAGGTGGAAGGTCTTGATACTCTTGAATTGACTGACACCCAAAAAGTTATGCTATCGCAGAACGGATTCGTGGTCCTGCCTCCCAAACCGGGACAGTTTCAGGAGTTCTACCAGGTCTACGAGACGACTCGATATGGTCCCGACCCGACGTTTGTTACAACGGATGCCATTTACCACGTGTATCATCTGATCTTCGACAAAATGCTGCGTGATCTTGAGAAGGATTACTTCATCGCTACTCTCAATTCGCTGACCAGCACCATGCTCGATGCCACCTACCAGCAATATCAGTCCCTCATCGGAACCCCGCTCGAGGTGCAAGCCCTTCGCAATGTCGCATTCTTCGCTGTAGCGGCGCAATTGCTCGAGCTGCCTGACCCGGTCCCTTCCGAAGCCGCGGATTTGGTCAATGCGGAGCTGGCTTATATCAACGCCGCAGGAGGTCCCCAGATCTCACCGCTCTGGGATCGCGCGGACCTGCCCGACGATAAAAAACTGATCGAGGATTACAGCCAGTACATCCCGCGCGGACATTACACGCGCTCAGAGGAACTTAAGAAATACTTCCGCACCATGATGTGGTACGGTCGCCTCACTTATCGCCTGCGCGACGATTTCGAGACCCAGCGCGCTATGCTGCTCACGCAAGCCCTGCGAAATGCCACCGCATCTGACGGTACAACCGCCACGAAGCTCTGGCAGGATATCTATGAGCCGACCACCTTCATCGTCGGCAAGGCGGATGACCTGTCCTATTTTGAATATGCAGCGCTGATGGATTCGGTCTTTGGTGAAAACGCCGATCCTTCCACCTTTGCCGACCCGGAAAAATTCGCCGCTTTCAAGAAAGCCGCTGAAACCCTGCCCCCACCCCAGGTCAACTCGATGTGGGTCTGGATCTGGGAAGACCCGGAGCAGGCTACCAAGGGTTACCGCTTCATGGGACAGCGCTTTACGCTGGACGCCTATGTGTTCGGACAATTGATCTGGCGCAAGGTCGGCACAATAGATAATCCGCGCGGGCTTCCAAAAGGTCTCGATTACTTCGCCGCCACCGGCTCCGCAGAGGCTTACACCATCCTCGATGAAATGGGCGAGACTGGCTTCGAAAATTTTGACAAGCAATTGACAAAGGTGCAAGAACGAGATCGCCGCTCTCGGGGTTGAACTCTTGGACGCAGAACTTGTATTGGGCCTGGCTGTACGCCCTGCAGCCGATCGTCGCACCCAAGGGGGAATCCTACCCCAGCTTCATGCGCACCCAGGCCTGGGCGCGGAAGGACCTGCAGACCGCCCTCGCATCCTGGACGGAATTGAAGCACGATACCATCCTTTATGCCAAACAGGTCATGGCTGAGATGGGCGGCGGTGGTCCGGATGAACCCCCTCACTCCTGGGTGGAACCCATTCCGGAGGCGTATGCCCGCCTGCTGTCGCTGGCGCTGATGACGCGCGCCGGCCTCTCAGAACGAAATATGCTCAGTGAGCAAACCGCTGGCAATCTGGACAATCTGATTTCCGAGCTTCAATTCCTGCAGAAGATGGCTGAAGCCGAATTGAACGGCACGCCCGTCACCGACGACGATTACTGGCATATGGCTTATTATGGCGGTGTGCTGGAACAGTTCGTGCTGGCTTCGGCGGACACCACCGACCCGATGGACCGCGACCTGAGCGACCAGAAATCCGCATTAATTGCCGACGTGGCCACCGGCCTTGCACCGAACGGCACCCTCGCCGCGCTTGAAGAGGCAACCGGTCAGCCCACGCTCATGTATGTCATTCTGCCGGATCAGCCCTGGCGCATCGGCACCGGCGCGGTCTTCACCTATTACGAATTTCCGATCGGAGTTTCAGACCGGATGACCGATGAACAATGGCAGCAGATGGTCGAGGAAGGCACCAACCCGCCGCAACCGGATTGGACGAATCTGTTCATCACGCCATGAAGCTCTTTCAGCCGACGCGCCACGACTTATCTCACCGGAACTTTGCGGCGAGTGTCTAACGACCCTGGTCCTGGTCCTCGCTCTCGCTGCAGGGTCAATGCCGATTCGCGTTTCCGCACACCGACAGATTGCTGCTCCCACGCCGACTCTTACCCCTGAGAGCGGACAGGTGACTCTCGCCCTGCTGGGTGACATCAACTGGGACGAGGTGTGTATCCCGAATCGAAAATACCTTCGCTTACCTTGAGCCTGTTCTTCAATCAGCGGACCTGGCGATGGCCAATCTCGAATCGCCTCTGACTACCAAAACCGTTACCACAAAATCGCCTTATGCCCTCTGCACCGATCCGGAGAAAGCTGAGTTCCTGAGTGAGGCCGGCTTCGACTTACCTCTCGGTCGCTAACAACCACTACATCGATTGCGGCCTTTCCGGTTACAAGGAAACCCTCGCTACGATCAAGCAAAATGGCATGGACGCCATCCCTGCTGATTTCGTCACCGTCGATCGCGAAGTGAACGGATGTGAAACTGGCTTTCCTGGCTGTCAATGCCACCTGGAAATTTGACCGTGAAGGATTATTGAAGGCCATTAAAGCAGCCCGGTCACAAGGAAATGTAGTGGTCGTTTCCATCCACTGGGGCGATGAGTATTTTGCGCAACCGAATAAATTCCAAAGGACACTATGCCAAGCATATGGCGGAAGCGGGTGCCTCACTGATCTGGGGACACCATCCTCATGTCCTCCAGCCAACCGAGTGGATCGACATCCCTTGCGATGCCCGCAACCCTTCAAAAGTCTGCCGGCAAACGCTGGTGCTCTACAGTCTCGGGAATGCCCTGTTCGACCAGTATGCCCTGCCCGACACACGCCAGTCTGCCCTTGCGATGGTTGTGATTAGCCTGGATGGCGTGCAGGAATTCCATGCCATCCCGTTCGTGATAGACGAACCCCGCAGCCGGCTGATCGCTGCAGATGATGCGACGGCAAAGAAAATTCTTGAAAGACTAAGACCAAAGTAATGTCACGCACCATCCTGCACCTCGACCTGGACGCTTTCTTCTGCGCTGTTGAAGAACTGCGTGACCCGTCCCTGCGCGGAAAAGCCTTCGCGGTCGGCGGTAAACCCGACCAACGCGGAGTGGTCGCTTCGTGTTCGTATGCCGCGCGCCAGTTCGGGGTGCGGTCGGCGATGCCAACAGCACGGGCGTTGACGTTGTGTCCGGAGTTGATCATCATCTCGCATCATCACGGTAATTACGGCGAAATGTCCGATAAGGTGATGGAGCGATTGGACAATCTTTCTCCGCTGGTAGAGCAGATATCCATCGACGAGGCCTTCGTGGACATCACCGACATCCGCGACCCGTCCGAGGTGACCGCCCGCAGGATTCAGACGCAGGTCCGCACTGAGCTTGGGCTGCCGTGTTCGGTTGGAGTCGCGTCGAACAAACTGGTTGCCAAGATCGCCACCGAGGTGGGCAAGCACAGCGCGCGGGGAGCCGGTCCGCCCAACGCAGTGACCGTTGTCCCAGCTGGGAAGGAGGCGGAGTTCCTCTCACCGCTTCCGGTCGGGATGCTGTGGGGTGTGGGACCGAAGACAGCATCCAATTTGGAGGACCTCGGCATCAAGACCATCGGCGACCTGGCTGCCTGGAATGAAAAAGACCTCGTTGCGCGATTCGGCGAGCACGGACGTGAGATGGCGCGTCACGCGCGGGGGATCAGTGACAGCACGTTGGTAACCGAGCACGAGGTCAAATCCATCAGCCAGGAAACGACCTTCGCCCGCGATGTCCGCGACGACAAGGTGCTCGAAACGACCTTGAAGGAACTTTCCGCGCAGGTAGGCAGGCGGATGAGACGGTCGGACCTGACCGGGAAGACGGTCAAGCTCAAGATTCGCTGGCCGGATTTCACCACGCTGACCCGCCAGGCGACCCTCGCCTCCCCCACCGACCAGGATGATGAGATCGCAGGGATTGCCCTCAGACTGATGAAGGATGTCCGTTTATCGGGCAAGCCGGTACGGTTGATCGGCGTCGGCGTCAGTGGACTGACCACAGAGGCAAGGCAGCTTGAGCTGTGGGGGTTGGAGAGTGAGAAGAAGCGGAAATTCCAGGACGTGATCGATGAGTTGCAGGATAAATTTGGGGAAAAGTCAGTGCACAAAGGGCAACCAAAAGATTGGGAGTGACAGACATATGAAAAAACTCGACCTAAAAAAAGACTTGAAATATCTCTACCAGCCATCCGCCAAAAAAGTGGAGCTAGTGAAAGTACCCAAATTCAAGTTCGTCATGGTGGACGGAAAAATCGAAAAGGGAATGAGCCCCGGCACCTCTCCATCATTCGCAGAGGCGACTCAAGCGCTTTATGGAATAGCCTACACGCTGAAATTTGCTTCCAAGCTGGATAATAAGAATCCCATCGATTACCCCGTGATGGCGCTCGAAGGGTTATGGTGGATAGAAGACGGGACATTCGACATCGCCAAACCCGGCAACTGGCACTGGACAGTCATGATCATGCAGCCCGACCACATCACCGAAGCGATGTTCGAATCCGCGCTGCACAAGGTGGTGGAAAAGAAAGGCGACAGCCCGGCATTGGCCAAGGTCAGGTTCGAATCCTTCGAGGAGGGATTGTGCGTCCAGACCATGCACGTCGGTCCGTACGCAACCGAGCCGGCCACGGTCGACCGTATGCACGCTTTCATGCAGGAGAATGGTTATCGTGACCGTATAGGACTAGGTGGGAAACATCATGAAATTTACCTTGGTGACCCGCGCAAGGCGGATCCGTCCAAGCTCAAGACCGTGCTGCGGCACCCGGTGGAAAAAATATAAAGTAGGTCACGTTTGAAACGTGACCTACGACCCCATCAATGGAGAATACATGACTGTCAGTACCCATACTCTCACGCTCCAAACCCGCGGCGATACGGACATCCACGACATAACCGACAAGGTGGCAGATGCCGTTCGGTCAAGCAAGCTACAGGATGGTACAGTGACTGTTTTTTGCCCATCATCCACGAGCGGCCTGACCACCATCGAGTATGAATCTGGTGCGCTGAGCGACCTACGCCGGCTTTTCGATGAAATCATCCCGCCTAACCGGGATTACGCGCACAATGCAAGATGGGGAGACGGTAACGGACATGCGCACGTCCGCGCGGCGCTGCTCGGTCCATCGCTGAGCATCCCCATTGTGAAGGGAAAACTCACGCTAGGCACATGGCAGCAAATCATCTACGTGGACTTCGACAATCGTCCACGTTCGAGGGAGTTGGTCGTGCAAATCATTGGGGAATAAATAGTGACCCCACCCGTCCTCTGGACACCCTCCCCAAATCCATTTTGGATTTGGGGAGGGCTGGGGTAGGGCCTACGCTTTCGCCAACGTGAGGAACACATCTTCCAACGTCGGTTCACCGGGTAAAACATTCGGAACCGACACACCTTTTTCCATTAGCGCTCGCTTCAATCCATCTGCGTTCACCCTCTTTTCTGTGATTGTGCGCAGGTGGTCGCCCGCCAGCCCGACGCGAAGGACACCGTCTACTCCAGCCAACAGGGAAAGGCTCTCCGCCAGCGGCTCGGCAAACACCTCCCAGACAGGACCGGGCAGCACGGATTTCTTCAACTCGCTGGGGGTGTCCATCGCCAGCAGCTTGCCGTCGCGCATCATGCCGATGCGCCCGCAATACTCGGCTTCGTCCATGTAATGGGTGGTGACGAATACCGTCACCCCCTCGCCTGCCAATTCATAGATCAAGTCCCAGAAAGCGCGGCGGGCGTTCGGGTCCACACCGGAGGTCGGTTCATCCAGGAATAGCAGTTGGGGCTGGTGGACGAGCGCGATCGCCAGCGCCAGTCGCTGCCTCCAACCGGCGGACAGGCCGCGGGTGAGGTCTGTCTCGTGCCCGTTCAATCCCGCGTGAGCCAGGGTATCGCTGATTCGATTCTTGTCGGTGATTCCGTACACGCCTCCATAAAACTGTAGATTTTCCCAGACGGTCAGGTCATCGTAGATGGCAAACTTCTGCGACATGTAGCCGCATCTCGCGCGCACCTGCTCCGTTTCGCGGTAGCTGTCGAAGCCGAGCACGGTCGCCTGCCCCTCGCTGGGTGCGAGCAGCCCCAGCAGCATTCGGATGGTGGTGGTCTTGCCGGAGCCGTTCGGCCCGACAAAGCCAACGATCTCGCCCGGCTGGATGTCAAACGAAACATGATCCACGGCAAGGAATTCGCCGAAGTACCTTGTAAGGTTTTCAACGTAAATCGCAGGAAGGGTCATGAGGTTTCTGGAATATCCTTTACTTGGCACCTGATTCAAGCACGGATTTTAACCGTTTGAGATTTTCTTCCATCTGGCTCTTCACCTGCTTGGCAAGCACGCCTTCTGCAAGTTTGAAAAAACCACCCGGCTCGCCCTGGCCGTTCAGGTTCAAGCGTGTGCCGGTACCTACTGTTTTAAAAGTTGCGAGTGCATTTACCTGTACCGGACCTGCCGCGTTTTTGAATCCAAACTTTTCAACAGGTACGAAATCGATAATCTCCATCACTCCGTCGATCTTGCGTCCCATCAACTCCGACTGTACTTTGAACTTCGATCCCACGCCGACAGGACCGGAGGACGCCGGTTCGACCCTTGCCACCATCGACTGCCATTTCGGCAGGTTCATGGGATTCGAAATGAAGGCAAAAACGTCTTCTACAGGGCGGTCGATCAAGATTCCAATGTCAAAGGTGATCATCGCTATCTCCTACTCCGGTTGACCTGACAGTGAAATAAAAACATCCTCCAGCACGGGTGGCACAGCGCGGGCTTCGATCAACGCGATTCCCCCAGCGGGAAGGCTGGCCTCCATGCGTTTGACGACCGCTTCCGCCTCCCCTTCCCGCACACGCAGATGGAGTCTGTCGCCAAAGGCGTGGACGTCTTCCACACCCTCGTCGGTCGAAGCCAGCTCGCGCATCTTTTGCAGTGGCGCGCCGCGCAGCTCGACCACCCGCCCGTTAAGCAGCGACCGGATTTCGCTGGGAGGTCCTTCAGCGATGATCTTCCCTTTCCGCATGAAGCCGACCCGGTGGCACCGCGCCGCTTCGTCCATGTAGGGAGTTGAAATCACCACGGCTACTTTTTCGCTTTCATCCCCGGTTGAATTGGCGACCAGATGAATCAACAACTGCCAGAAATCCTGCCGCGTGACGGGATCTACGCCGGTGGTGGGCTCGTCGAGCAGCAGTACACGCGGACGCGAGACCAACGCGGAGGCCAGCCCCAGCTTCTGCTTCATCCCGCCGGAAAGCTGCCCGGCGCGGCGGTCTGTGTAGGGCGCGAGGCCGACGAAGTCCAAAATCTCCATACAGCGTGGCTGCCATTCGCTGGCGGGTAATCCGCGCACCTCAGCAAAAAACCGGATATTTTCGAGAACGGTCAAATCCTCGTAGAGTGAAAATCGCTGTGAGAGGTAGCCAACAGTTCCCCTCGCCTGCTCCACCTGCCGGTTGATGGAAAATCCGCAAATGACCACCTCTCCCTCATCCGCTTTAAGGGCTCCGATCAAGAGGCGAAGGGTCGTTGTTTTTCCGGCCCCGTCCGGACCGACCAATCCATAGATTTCTCCGGGCATAACCTGCAGGGACACTCCGTCTACAGCCGGCAGCTCGCCAAACCGCTTATGGAGATTTTCAGCCTGGATGGAAAGTTTCCCGCTCATTTTTTGGTCGGGCGCAGAATGAACAAGGTGATTCTTCCCGCGAGTGCTTCAAGCTGAACCCGGGTCGGTTTCTTGGGAAGACCGTGTGTGCGGATCAAGGATTGTACAATCGACGAGCCCTTTGCCAACCGGCTCTCGAAATAGGCTGCGATTCGAGGCGAGTCGAAAATTGGCTCCGCAAGGGCATGGAGTTTTTTCCCCTTGACATGTGCATCCACCCACGGATTGGAATTTATATTCCTTATCCACTCCGCCGGGGAGCTGCGAGGCGCAATGATGTAGAAATCGCCCATCATTTCTTCATACTCCACGAGGTTGGTTATCGGCTTTTGCGATGCGATGTCGATTGTTGTCAGTATCAGAACGACATCGCCCAGCTTATCCTTCTTTACTGCCATCATCGATATCCTTTAATAAGTTTTGCGCAAATTTAATTTTCAAATACAACATCAGCCGGCATTCCGGGTTTTAGCTTCCCAGACGGGTCATCAAGCTGGAGCTTGATCGCGTAAAACGTGGACGAACGCCCTTCCGAAGTTTGCACGTTTCGGGGGGTAAACTCCGCCTCATCCGAGATGTGGATAACTACCCCTTTGAATGTCTCTCCGGGGAACGAATCCACGCTGACCTGGGCATTCTCCCCCAGGCTGATTTCACCGTACCGATCCTCGGGGACGTACACCGTCAGGGTCAAATCGTCCAGCAAGCCCAGGGTCATCGCCTTGCCGGCAGGAGCGATCACCTCGCCGGGTTGGACCATGCGTGACAGAATCACGCCAGCTGCCGGCGATACGATTTCAAGTTTGCCCAGCTGCGCTTCGATCAGGTTCAAATTCGCCTGGGCTTGGATTATTGCAGAATGAGCCTGTTCAGCGGCTTTTTTAGCCTGCTCCAACTGTTTCTCAGCCGCAGCGACCTGCAGGGATTGGTCACCCGTCTGCAGCGACCGCAGGGCATCCTTGGCCGAATCAAGCGTTTCCCTGGCAATGGTTAATTCCGCGCGAGCAATCAACACATCTTCCGCGCCCTCGGTGGTCAGGGCGTCGTCATAGTCTTCCTGTGCGTCTTCGAGCCGCTGACTGGCATCGTCGAAGTTGGTTTGGGCGGCATCCTCCAGGTCGGTCCCGTCGGAGGCGGTCTGCGCGCGATCCAGGACAGCCTGGGCGATCTGGTACTGTGCCCGGGCTTGTGCAAGTTCCTCCTCGGCTTTCAGGAAGCCTGCGCTGGCGGATTTCTGCTCGGCGAACTTGACTTGCGTTTCGGCCCTCTCGAGCGCATTCTGAGCAGATTCCACCTGCGCCTGCGCTGCGGCGATTTGCTCGGATTGGGTGAAATACCACATCGGCAGGTCAAAATCACCCGGGGCAGGAGTCTTCCAGTTATCCTCGCGGGCAGTCCGCGACTGAGCGAGGACATTATTCAACAACAGGTCATATTGCGCCTGCGCTGAGGCGACCGCTGCATTAGCGGTTAGAGCCGCGGCTTTGGCAGTTTCAAGCGCAGCCGCAGCCTGGTCTCTCTGGGCTTCCAGCAGCGTACTATCCAGCTTGAGCAATAGCTGACCGGTTTCAACGGTATCACCCTCCTCTGCCAGCACCTCGTTGATTCTTCCGCTGATCTCCGAGGAGATAGTGATATCCGTGGCTTCGATTGTGCCGGAGGCGGTCAGTTGGCCATCATCGGGTTGGCTATATTGAGTGTAGATGAAATAGGCAGCAACAGCCAACAACAGGACGATGATGATGATTACCGGAATGGGGGGGCGTCTATTATGCATGGGAAATCTCCTTTACAATCTTCCTCGAAAAATGGGAAGTGTTTTGCTCTTAATCTAATCTCTTGTGGAAACGGACGGAAGCCGCCGTCATGATCACCACGGCAAAAGCGACCAGCGCCAGGACCTCATTTAGGATCATCTCGAGGCCAACGCCTTTAAGTAGCAAGGCACGGATGATCACAAGGTAGTATCGCAGCGGTATGATCATTGAAACCCATTGCAGGATCTGCGGCATGGCCTGAAGGGGAAAGAAAAAACCGGAAAGAAAGATAGCCGGGAGCAGGGTCATCCAGACGATAAGCATGGCCTCCTGCTGGGTGTTTGCAACGGTGGAAGCGAACAAGCCGATTCCCAAACCGGACAAGAGGAATATCCCGGATGTCAGCAGAATCAAGGCAAGACTGCCTCGAATAGGGACGCCGAACCACCAATGGCCGATGGCTAATACTTCGATCATGTCGAGGAAAGCCAACAGGACGTAGGGGGTGATCTTGCCGACGATCAACTCCCACGAGCGGATGGGGGTTACGATCAATTGCTCGATGGTCCCCCGTTCCCTTTCGCGGACGACCGCCGTTGCGGTCAGGATCGCTGTGATGGCGAACAGGATCATCCCGATCACGCCGGGAATCATAAAGTACGCGGAGATCAAGTCTGGGTTGTACCAGACGTTCGTCCGTACATCCACCGGAGGCTGGAGCTCGAATTTTTGCCCGGTACTGGCAATCGTCTCAGCAAGGATTTCAGTCGCATACGCCTGCCCGATTAATCGGGCTGCTGAAAGGGATGTGGACGCCACCGTCGGGTCAGACCCATCGAGGATGAAGGAGACCTGTGCCTCCCCTTCCGCCAGCCTCTGGCTGAAATCGGGTGGGATAATCAGAGCGGCTCGCGCATCGCCTTTTTCGATTAATGCACGCGCTTCATCTTCAGATTCCAGATAGTGTGAAACGACAAAATAATCGGCCGCCTGGTAGGACTCCAGCAGGGCTCTGGATTCCGCGCTCCTGCTCTGATCGAACACCGCCAGCTGAATATTCTTGATATCACTTGTCGCAGAGTACCCAAGCAGGAAAAGCTGGACAATCGGGATGATCAGGATGATGACCAGGGTGCGCGGGTCACGCCAGATCTGTATGAATTCTTTTCGGATGATCGAAACCAGTCGATGATTCATGGAAGTCTATCCTTGTGTATTCAATTCACTTTTGAGTAGTCCCTGTTTCATTATCTCTTTCCTGGGTTTGATGCCGTTCAAGAATATATCCACAAATGAATTCAAAGCATCTTTCTGCATGCCTGCCGGCATCAATCCTGCCAGCATGATCTGAGTGATGTAATAGGAGAAGAACATGCCGAGGAATGCACGCATCATTAACTCGATCGGGATAGGTCTGACTTGATCGTCATAACTTTTCAACCGCATCCCAATCTGGAATATCTGCGGAAACAAGGCTTCATATAAATCGGGAACGTGTTTGGCTTTAAATTCGACAATCTCGATCAGCATGATATTCAGGAAATCAGGGTTATCTCCCAACGCATCCACCAGAAGACGGGCAGCGTTGCTGAGAAATTCGTCAACAGTATCTCCCTCTGCGGAGGCAAGCAAAGGTACGATCTGATGGTAAGGGTGCCTATCAGCGATTATGGCAGCGAAAATTTCGTCCTTGGATTTAAAGTGATTATAAATTCCACCCAGAGCGAGTTTTGATTTTCTGGCGATCTGCCGCATGGAGGTGGCGTGGAATCCCTGGTCCAGGAAAAGGGAATAGGACGCCTCAAGGATTGCTTGGCGGGTACGCTCACTTTTATTTGAAGAAGTAATTATCTTATCCATATTTATGAACGAACGTTCGTTATTATTATACGCCGAATTTTAAATATTCAACCCCCTCCTCTCCCAATGGAATGGCGCTCAAAGGTCCGTGGCTTATTAGTCTCGCAGCACTCTGGTAGAATTAACAAATGCATCAGTCACTGGTTGAACAACAAACCAGAAAAGATTTACGCTACAACGTGTCGGTCAACATGGCGGATGCCATGTTTTTTGGAGCCGCGCTGGGATTTGGATCCTTTGGTACGATCATTCCCCTGTTCGTCAGCGAATTGACCACATCAGCCACACTCATCGGCCTTGTTCCCGCCATCCATGCCGTGGGCTGGCAGCTTCCCCAATTGTTTACTGCCAACAAGGTCAGCCGGTTGAGGAGATACAAACCGTTCGTTCTGGCGATGTCCGTTCATGAGAGAATCCCATTCATCGGTTTCGCCCTGGTCGCCTGGTTCATGTACGAGCTTGGACCTCAAACGGCTCTCATCCTGACCTTCCTTCTGCTCATCTGGCAGGGATTCGGGGGAGGTTTCACTGCCAATGCCTGGCAAAGTTTCATCGCCAAGATCATTCCGGGCGAACTGCGCGGGACATTTTTCGGGGGGCAGGCTGCGGTCGCCAATATTTTTATCAGCATCTGCGCCATTAGCGCCGGTTTTCTGCTCGAAAAATACCAGCTGCCGGTAAACTTTTCTCTGACTTTCTTGATTGCGTTTCTCTTTCTGGCGATATCCTGGGGTGCCCTGGCGCTTTCACGTGAACCGGTGGACACCGAGAAGGTCATCCCCGAAAAACAGGCTCCCATTTGGGAAGGTGCGGGGGAAATCCTCAAACGCGACAAGAATTTCTCCTGGTTCCTGACCGCTCGTTTGATGTCGATGTTTGCCACCGTAGGGTTTACGTTTTACATCATCTACTGCCTGCGCTATTTTGACATGGACGCGGTTACGGCGGGATTCCTGACTGCGACATTGACCATATCCCAGACTGTGGCCAATGCCGGGATGGGCTGGCTGGGGGATCGATGGGGGCACCGTACCATGCTCATCCTCGGCCTGGTCGCCGTGTCCCTTTCATCAGGCCTGGCCTGGATGGCTCCCTCATTAAATTGGTTTTACCTTGTCTTTATCCTGGCGGGAGTTGCCAACGTGGCCATTTGGACCATCGGTATGGCCATGACGGTCGAATTTGGAACGGAGATCGAGAGGCCGGTTTACATCGGACTTTCGAATACCCTGGTCGCCCCGGTCACCATTCTCGCGCCGATCCTCGGCGGATGGATCGCTGACACGATGGGTTTCAAGACCACCTTTGCGATTTCGGTATTTGCCGGTCTGCTCACCGCTTTCGTGTTGTGGTGGTTTGTCAAAGAGCCTCGCCCCAGAAAATCCCAACTCGTCACTGCCGAATAAGGATGCCTGCATGGAAAAAAATCCCACCTACATAATCTTAATGAAGGACTATCTGGATGCGGTTTATCAGGGGAAAAACAATTGGTGGCGGTATCTTCTGTCCATCGCTGTCATCCTTTTCTTCTGGCTGGTACTCGGCTCGATACCTGTTGTCCTTTTCAGCGCTTATCTCATGATGGACGGCAATCCCGAATCTGGTTTTTCTGAAACAGGTTTTTCAGGGATTGACCCGCTGGTCGCATTCCTCGTCACCATGAGCGGGTTCCTGATGTTCTTTCTCGCAATTTTCATTTCTGTTCGGTTCGTTCATGGAAGACCTTTTCGATCCTTGGTGACGGCGGGGCCAAAAATCAATTGGAAGAGATTAGCCTTTGGATTCACCTTCTGGTTTGTCATCGCATGCCTAGTTTCCCTTTTCGAAGCCATCCTTTACCCAAATCGTTACAACTCATCTTTTGACCCGGTCCCCTTCCTTGTTTTCTTTTTCTTTGCCATCCTGCTGATTCCGATTCAGGCTGCCTGTGAGGAACTTTTCTTTCGGGGATACCTGATGCAAAGCTTGGGGCTGCGGATCCGCGGATTAATCGTCCTCCCGCTCATATCCGGACTCATCTTCGGGGCACTCCATTTTTGGAATCCTGAGATGTCCGAGACCAACGGGTCCTGGCTCCTGGCAGCCTCCTACTTGCTGATTGGCTCGTTCGCAGCATTGGTCACGCTCCTGGATGGTGGTTTGGAACTTGCCCTCGGACTGCATGTGGCCAATAATCTCTACACAGCCCTGGTGGCGAATTACACAGTAAGCGCGTTACCCTCCGAGTCGATATTTACCGTCAACGTCATCGACCCCCTATACGGGTTTATTAGCCTTTGCATCGGGTTGCTGATTTTCTACCTGCTTGCTTTTCAAATATTCCCAAAAGAGCAGGCTATCCAGAATGCGAGCCCAAGTTTACAGGAGGAAGAACATCCAAGTTAGCGGATTTTCCCTGACCAAAACTCTTGGATTTCATGATTTGAAGGATCTTTCAAGGGAAGAATCCTTAAGTCACCAAAACAGGGTACAGAGTAATGCTCGTTTTAGCCTAAACTGATATCGATTTTTAGGGGAAAAACGAGGATTTTGAGGCTTGTTTTGAGGCCACCCTTATACTATGATTAATAGCGTAAAGCTTATTTTGGCTAATCACGGCGAGGCCACCCTCAGGGGAGAAATGGAATAACCGGGCATCGCTCCCATGCTGACGAAGCTGAGACGACTACTTCAACCACCGAGTTTTCCAGATACTGAAAAGAATCTGGTGGCTGTCATGCTGCACCGGCTTCTTCTCACTGTTATCGGCGTAATTTTTTTCTACCTGGTCATAGCGCTGGTCATAAATCCCTTCAGCCAGTATCTCAGGTTGGGATTTTTACTATTGCTTATCCAGATCATCCTATTCGCATTGTTGCGACTAGGGAGGGTATCTCTTGTCGAATATGGATTCATAATATTCTCGCTGGCAGGATTGTTTTATTCGACCTACCTGTTCGGAGGCGTAAACAGCGCAAGTTACAGTGCTTTGGTAATCGTCGTCATCATTTCAGCGATCATCAGCAAGAAACGCACACCATTTATTGTTGCCGGGCTGGGGATTCTATTTGGGGGATTACTAGTTTTTGCTGATTTTAAGGGAGTCTACCAGCATAGTTTGGGACTGAATGAAATTATCAATTATTGGGTGGGAAACAGCCTTGTCTTCCTGCTCTCAGCCCTTCTCGTCGTTCAAGCTGCTGAGATTTCTCGAACTTCCATTGACAAGGTGCTCCTAGAAATTGAACAACGACGCGATATGGAAGAAACGCTCAGGGAGCAAAAGCAATACCTCGAAGCGTTGAATGACATGACTCTGTCCGTGGTTAATCGGCTTGAGGTAAAACCGTTGCTCGAATCGATTCTGGTCCATGCCGAAGAACTGGCAGAAACCAAACACAGCTTCATCGATGTGATAGATCCCGGTGAAACCGTCTCACAACAGGAAGTGGGACATGGGACCATGGCAAAGTATGCCGACCATCAAGCCCGGAAAGGAGAGGGAATCACCGGCATCGTGTGGCAGACCGAAAAAACACTGATTGTCGATGATTACCAGACCTGGTCTGACAGGCTTCCCGCTTATACTCCATCAGACATCCACGCCGTAATTGGAATTCCACTAAAGGCGTACGGCCAGGTGAATGGTGTCCTCGGAATGATTTACACAGAGCCAGGTCGAGTCTTCAAGCCTGCTGTGGTCGATGCCCTGAACCGTTTCGCAGAGCTGGCTGCCATCGCGCTGGATAACGCCATCCTCTACCAGTCAGCGCAAAGTGAGCTTGCCGAGCGTAAGCATACCGAGGAAATTCTTAGGCAAAATGAAATTCAATTAAGCCTGATCCTTGAAGGAGCTGAGCTGGGTCTATGGGAGTGGGATTTGACATCCGACCAGCTCAAAGTTAATGACCGCTGGGCAAATATCCTCGGGTTCAATCAGGATGAGCTTAGTGCACAGTTGGGAAACTGGAGGGAGTTAATCCATCCTGACGACTTGGAACGGGTAGCCGATGCCTATAATCAGCATGCTGAAGGCAACCAGGATTTTTACCAAATCGAATATCGAATGCGGTCGAAAACGGGCGAATGGGTTTGGGTGTCAGACAAAGGTCGAATCGTCCGGCGGGATTCAAACGGAAATCCCACCCAAGCCTCCGGAACGCGCATCGATATCAATAACAGAAAACTCTATGAAGAAGCCATTCGCGATGCCAACCTAAAGCTCCAGATTTACACGGAGGAATTGGAGCAGCGGACTGAACAGCTTATGGTCGGTGCGCAGGTCTCACGCACGGCCACCGATATTCTTGAACCGGACGAATTAAGCCAAAGGGTCGTCGATCTGGTTCGCGAGAGTTTTGGCCTATATTATGTTGGGTTGTTCCTGCTCGATGAAACCGGTGATTATGCGGTCCTTCACGCGGGAACAGGCGGCGCAGGCCGTCAGTTGCTCAGGCAGCATCACTCATTGCCTGTCGCAGAGACATCCATGGTGGGTTGGAGCATCATAAATCGTCAAGCCCGCATCGCGCTGGATGTAGGCGACGATGCTATCCGGTTCGACAATCCTCTATTGCCCGAAACACGCTCGGAAGTTGCCCTTCCGCTGATCAGCCGAGGGGAGTGCATCGGTGCATTGACCTTTCAAAGCATCGCGGGGGCTGCATTTACCCTGGAAGATATCGCGGTCCTGCAGTCGATGTCCGATCTTTTAGCCAACGCCATCAACAATGCCCGATTATATGACCGGCTCCAGCGCGAACTGGTTGTCCGCAAACAGGCGGAAGCGGAAGTTCGTAATCTCAATGCCGATCTCGAATTACGGGTGGAAGAACGGACGGCGGAATTGAAAGCTGCCAATCGTGAACTTGAGGCGTTCAGCTATTCAGTCTCTCACGATCTACGAGCCCCCTTGCGCGCCATGGACGGTTTCAGCCGCATCCTTGCGCGGCAATACGAGAACCTGTTGGACGACGATGGAAGGCATCTCCTTGAGCGGGTGAGACAAAATGCTGAACAGATGGCAGGGCTCATCGATGACATGCTGCGCTTATCGAGAATTACCCGCGCCGAATTACGGATCACCCGTGTGGACTTAACCAGCATGGTACGTGAAATTTTGGAGACCATGCACACCGCCGAGCCAGATCGGAACGTGGAAATAAAAATCACCTCCGGCTTGAGGGTTAATGCCGATGAACGCCTGCTGCGAGTGGCTCTGGAAAATCTCATCGGCAATGCCTGGAAATTCACAAGTAAAACAGAGAAAGCGTGCATTGAAATTGGCGTTGACGTTGTCGGCAATGAACCAATATTCTTCGTAAGAGACAACGGAGTCGGTTTCAGCATGGAATACGCCAATAAATTATTCGGACCTTTTCAACGGCTTCACACGGTGGAGGAATTCCCAGGGACAGGGATAGGATTGGCCATCGTGCAAAGAATCTTCAACCGGCATGGAGGAAAAATCTGGGCTGAGGCCAAGCCGGGAGAGGGAGCGTCCTTTTATTTCACGCTTCCATAGCCACCTGATTTCACTGCAAAATTTTTCTGAAAACATGCCCGGGAACACACGTCTCGGGCATGTTTTTTATAGAATAAAACCTGTAACTAATAGCTTCCCATACCATGACGCTTATCACTATCATTTCAAGGATATGTGGATTAGAATTATTGTGCAAATTTTCACAAACTCGGTTTTTGACAGGGTAAACTATGACAGAAGAAGATCCCAGAATTATTCAACTTAGGAAAATGCGGGACAAATCCCTCGAAGGGGGTGGACCCGATAGAGTCGCCAGGCAACGCGCCAAGGGAAAGGGAACGCCAAGGGACCGTATCGCCTCCCTGCTGGATCCCGGCACCTTTAGCGAAATTGAGCCATTCATTACCAGCCACACGGATGAAAACAGCATACCGACTGAAAAATTCCTCGGCGACGGGGTGGTGACCGGCTACGGACAAATCGACGGCAGGACAGTTTATATCTACGCGCAAGACTTCACCATCTTTGGCGGGACGCTCTCCGAGATGCAAAGTCACAAAATTTGCCGCGTGATGGACCTCGCTGTTCGTAACGGCGCTCCGGTGATCGGGTTGCTCGATTCGGGCGGTGCTCGAATCCAGGAAGGCGTGAAGAGCCTCGGCGGCTATGCTGAGATTTTCCGGCGTAATGCCCAATTTTCCGGAGTTGTGCCGCAGATCAGCATCATGCTCGGACCCTGCGCCGGAGGCGCTGCCTACTCTCCCGCCCTTCAGGATCTGGTGGTGATGGTCGAGAAGCAATCCTTCATGTTCCTGACCGGACCCGATGTTATTAAAGCGGTCACTGGCGAATTGATCGATGCTGAGTCGCTCGGAGGAACGGACGTGCACATGTCTGTCAGCGGTGTCGCACACCTGGCAGCCCGATCCGAGTCAGATGCATTGAATCTTGTCCGCCGGGTTTTATCCTACCTCCCCTCCAACAACGTGGAAAATCCACCTTTCATCAAGCCTGATGACGATCCATTGCGGATGGACGAACACCTGAATCATATCGTTCCACTTGACCCCACCCTGCCTTACATCATGCACCAGGTCATCGAAAGTGTCGTGGACCATGGTTCATTCATTGAGATCCAGCCGATGTGGGCCCGCAATGCCATCGTGGGGCTTGCCCGAATTGGCGGTCACAGTGTGGGTGTCGTCGGCCAGGAACCTGCCGTGATGGCAGGTGTCATCGATATCGACGCCTCCGATAAGATGACCCGGTTTGTTCGGATGTGCGACTGTTTTAATTTGCCGCTGGTCACCTTTGTGGACTCTCCCGGGTTCCTGCCCGGCGTCGCTCAAGAACACGGAGGAATTATCCGCCACGGAGCCAAGTTGCTCTACGCTTATTCCGAGGCGACAGTGCCCAAGGTTACAGTCATCACTCGCAAAGCCTACGGTGGCGCTTATGTTGTCATGTCCAGCAAATACCTCGGGACAGATGCGACCTACGCCTGGCCGTCTGCAGAAATTGCGGTCCTGGGTGCTGAAGGTGCAGTCAACATTCTTTATAAGAAGGAAATCGAATCGGCGGCCGACCCCGCAGCGGAACGCAAGCGGCTTGCAGATGATTACCGGGCGCGGTTCAATAATCCCTACCAGGTCGCCAGCACAGGCTACGTGGACGATATCATCGAGCCCAAAGAAACCCGCCCGAAGATCATTGCCGCTTTAGGCGCCTTACGTGACAAATATGCTCCGACCCCACCCCGCAAGCATGGGAATATCCCGGTGTAGGTAAGATGAAATAGGCAAAACCATGTCTGAGAATCTTATTCTGGCATTACAAATCACAGTACTTGGGATGGGCTTGGTATTTCTGGGTATCATCATCATTTGGGTGATCATTCTTGCCCTGACGGCTTCCACTTCCCGCAAGAAAGAAGCCCTCAATCCAGATGATGAGAAGACCGATAATCTACGGGCTCTCCGAGCACAAGCTGCGGCCATTGCAGTGGCCTCAGTTCTTGCCGAGCAGAGTCAGGCACGGGTGACGCGATTTCCTCTCCCTCCCACAGCGTTGGTGAGCGCCTGGCAGCTCACGATGCGAACCCGGCAGATAAACCATGAGGGAAGACCAAAATAACTCATCCGCGGTCATAAGCTGAATTTACAAGGATCGATCAAGGAAGGTTTCCATGAAAGTTGTCGTCAAAGTTGGCGATCGTGTATTTGAAGTAGATATTGAAAATACCAGTTCCAGGCCAATCGTCGCCATGGTGGAAGGTGAACGCTTTGAAGTCTGGCCGGAGAATCCCACCCAGTCACCGACCGGCAGCGAATCAACAACACAAACCGGGGTGGACCGCCTGGTGCCATCGACGGTGGAAAAGAGTCAGACGAGTGCAGCCAGCAGAAGCTTGAGTGGAAAGACCATGACCTCCCCCCTGCCAGGAACGGTGACCGAGGTGTTTGTAAGAGCAGGCGATCAGGTCGAGTCGGGGCATGTCGCCCTTGTCATTGAAGCTATGAAAATGAAGAACAGCATCCGTACAACACGCGCAGGAAAAATCTCAGCGGTACTGGTGAACGCCGGAGAAACGGTCACTCACAAACAACCCCTAATTGAGTTCAGCGAGTAAGCATGGATTTTGGCCTGATATTAAAAGAATTGACAAGCGGATTGGCTGCATTCTACTGGGGCAACGCCTTCATGCTTGGTGTTGGGTTGCTATTAATCTACCTGGCCATCGCCAAGGAATATGAACCCGTTCTTCTGCTGCCCATCGGGTTTGGGTGCATCCTGGCAAACATTCCCATGACCGGCATGACAGACAGCGACGGGTTGCTGGGTATCCTTTACGAAGCTGGAATCGCGACCGAGCTTTTCCCATTGCTAATATTCATTGGCGTTGGAGCGATGATTGATTTCAGCCCGCTGCTGGCGCAGCCAAAAATGGTCCTATTAGGCGCCGCAGGGCAATTTGGGATTTTTGCCGTATTAATTCTGGCAGTCATGCTGGGATTTGACCTCAACGAAGCTGCTTCGATCGGAGTGATCGGCGCTATTGATGGCCCCACTTCCATCTTCGTAGCTTCCAAACTTGCACCTCATATGCTGGCGCCTATTGCGGTTGCAGCATATTCCTATATGAGCCTGATCCCGATCATCCAGCCGCCGATCATGCGGTTGATGACCACCCGCCAGGAACGCCAGATTCGGATGGAGTACGCGCCGCGCCCCATCTCCAGGCGGACATTGGTTTTGTTCCCCGTGCTCATCAGCATCTCGGTTGGACTATTGGTGCCTGCAGCTTTACCTTTGATTGCCAGCCTGATGCTGGGGAATTTATTGAAGGTCAGTGGAGTTGTTGACAGGCTGAGTAAATCGGCTCAGAATGAAATCATCAATATCGCCACCTTGTTCCTGGGGGTGACCATCGGCTCGACAATGGTCGCTCAGAGTTTCCTGAATTGGGACACAGCTCTCATTCTTGTCCTTGGGTTGTTGGCGTTCATTTTGGATACCGTTGCCGGCCTGACGTTCGGAAAGATCATGTCTTTTTTCAGCCATGGAACCATCAACCCGCTGATTGGCGCATCGGGGATTTCCGCCTTTCCGATGGCCGGACGCCTGGCAGCCAAAATGGCTTCCGAGGAAGATTACGATAACTTCATCTTGATGCATGCCATGGGTGCAAACACTGCCGGGCAACTCGGATCGGTCATTGCCGGCGGAGTATTATTGCTAATTGTCAGCAGTCTGGGATAATGAATTTTTCCGAAATTTTCGGGAATCCTGTTACTCTTCAGGCGTCTTTCTTGTAAAGAAATAACCCAGTTCCTTCCATGCAGGGAAGAGGGGCAACAAGTCAATCCGGTATCCTTTGCCTGCATACTCCTGCATTAAGAATCTTACTTTCTTTAGCATATCACGGTCATATTTCACCTGCAGCCCCATTAATTCGTTCAAGGCTGAGCTGGCGAACCTGCCTCCCAATGCCTGGAAAATGCGAAAACCCAACTGCCACGCTTCCAATTCACCATAGACGGATAATGCGGTCAAAATTCCCTGTTTGAGGTGCAGAGCTTCGTGAGCCACAAGATTCAGCATAAACGGATTCGTTGGGGGCGTGGAGAGGGAAAAGCTGTTTGCATTCAAATAAATGTTTCCATTCAAAGCCCACATCGCACCAGTGGATTTTTGCTTCCGAAATCCAATCTTAACATTACGGTTCTTTATGAATGAAACAGCAGCAGCCCCCTCCTGACCGGAAGTATTCAGGTGGTCAAGAACAAGGTTTGTCCAGCCAGAAAGTTCTGCTGGTGAATATGACACTAATTCTAAAATTTCTGCATCGGGTGGATGAGGTGATGTCATATCTGATAGTCCTTGAGAGAGTAATACGGTAAAATTTCCTACAGTATACAACAACCGAGGCAACTATGCGACAAGTGGCAATTCTTGGAATTGGACAAACCAGCATCGATGAACACTGGGAAAAATCCCTGAGGGAAATTGGCGGTGAAGCCGCCTTTTTGGCACTACAGGATGCAGGCATCGATAAGGTGGATGCCCTCTTCGTTGGAAACATGCTTTCTTCCCTGGTAAGCGGGCAGAACCAACTGGGGACTTTCTTTGCCGATTGGATCGGGATGTGGCACCAGGAAGCGGTCAAAATTGAAGCAGCCTGCGGCTCAGGCGCAGCAGCCTTCCGCTCCGGGCTGATGGCAGTCGCATCGGGTGATATCGAATCAGCCCTGGTGATCGGTGTGGAAAAGATGACCGATAAAGCCGGCCATGACGTGACTGCCGCATTGGCCACTGCTGCAGACGCTGATTATGAAGTCGAGCAGGGTGTTTCGTTTGTGGGATTGAACGCCCTCATCATGCGACGATATATGCACGAATACGGTTGGAAACACGCGGACTTCGCCTCATTCTCGATCAATGCCCACGCCAATGCCATGAGCAATCCTTACGCCCGGCTGCACGACCGCATCACCATGGATCAGTTCGAAAAATCATCCATGGTCGCCACTCCCATTAATTTATTGGACGCCTCCCCCACCGGAGACGGCGCTGCTGCCGCGGTCATCGTCCCTGCAGACAAAGTCACCTCTCTCCCCAGCCGCCGGCGTGTGCTGGTAAGAGGGTCCTCGTCCGTCACCGATACCATCGCTGTTCACAGCCGAAAGGACCCGCTTTTCCTGTCCGCTGCCTACGAATCTGCCAAAAAGGCCTACGCCATGGCAGAAGTGAATCCCGAAGACATCGACGTCTTTGAATTGCATGACGCCTTCTCAATCATGAGCGCACTTTCCCTGGAGGCTTGCGGTTTTGCTGAGCGCGGCAAAGGGGTCAGGCTGGGGCTGGATAATGAGATCACCCCAAAAGGAAAAATCCCCATCTGCACCCGAGGAGGATTGAAAGCCCGCGGGCACCCTGTCGGCGCGACGGGGATGTACCAGATTGTCGAGGTGGCGCAACAACTTCGGGGGGAGTGTGATAAAACGCAGGTGGACGGCGCAAACATCGGCATGGCACAAAACATCGGCGGGAGCGGAGCAACAATCCTTACTCACATCCTTAAGGCGGATTAATTCCTCTGAAATTAAAATCCGTTCTTGATTCTCATGAAGACTTGTCCTATACTGTGTAGAAGAGTCTGAAAGGAGTTTACTGTGAATGACAGGCGCAATATAAAAAGGCATAAATTCGGTTATTACATGCGGGTCCTGGACGACGATTCTCTTAAACTCGTTGGGCATCTATCAGACATCAGCAGCAAAGGATTTAAAATTGACAGCCAGGATCCTATCGCGCCTGGAATCGAGTACCGTCTTAGGATGGACTTGACCGCTGAAGTCTCAAATAAGGCTTATATCATTTTTTCCGCCATCAGCCGTTGGTGCCAGGTCGACCCTCTGGACCCCTTTGTTCAGAATGTCGGCTTTGAAATAACGGAAATCAGCACCGAAGATTCTGCCATCTATCAGCGCATTGTGGAAAAATATGGTTCATAATCAGGAAAGAATTCCACTCGCTATTCTGGCCGCCAGCATTGGCGGCTTTGTTTTAAGGTAAAATAGAAGTACCTGTTGCCTGATTTGCTGTCTTGTTCTATACTAGAGATATCCAGGTCAAGGAGGATGTCGTGAAAGAACGGCGCAACATCAAACGACGCAATGTTTCATACTATATGCCGGTACTTGACGACGATACTCTCGTGCTGGTCGGTCACATGACGGATATCAGCCCGAAAGGATTTCGCGTGGACAGCAAACGGGCCATTCCCTCCGGCAGGGATTTTCGCCTGCGGATGGATATGACCGGCGCAGTGGCGGATAAACCGTATATTACGGTCGTAGCCCGCAGCCGCTGGTCTCGCGTGGACCCACTTGACCCATTTGTTTTCAATGTCGGGTTTGAGATTGTCAGCATGAGTTCGCAGGATACGGAAATTTTCCAGCGCATCCTGACAAAATACGGATCTCAATCGAGTTAACCCAATCCATCGAAAGCCACCGGTGACGGTGGCTTTTTTATATTAAAATCGAATAATGCGACTTAAAATATTCCAGAAGTTTTTTAGGTTTATCCTTTGGCTGATCGCGGACGTGGAAATTCTCGGACTGGAAAACGTGCCGGATTCGAAGTCCTTCGCTATTGCTGCCAACCACATCGGAAGGTTGGACACAGAATTGGTATTCGGTGCGCTGGATCGGACTGATTTTATCCTGCCATTGGCTGAAAAGTACAAGGATAATCCCTTCACCCGTTTCGTCGGGTACATGATGGGTGTCATCTGGCTGGACCGGTATACGACCGATTTCAAAGCCATACGGGAAATGATGACCCGTATCAAACAAGGTGGCGTACTGGTGATCGCGCCAGAAGGCACCCGTTCCAAGACCGGTGTATTGCAAGAGGGAAAACCGGGAACCGCTTTTTTTGCGGCTAAAGCTGGTCTGGCCATCGTTCCTGTGGCCCTAAGCGGGACTGGTGATAAAGAAGTGGTGGATAACCTGAAGCACCTCCGACGTTCTCACTTCAAAGCGATAGCCGGCAAATCCTTCGTCTTACCCCCGCTCAGGAAAGAAAACCGGGACGAACAGCTGAAGGAGTACACTGAAGAGATCATGTGTCGAATTGCAGCCTTGCTCCCTGAGGAAAAGCGAGGTTACTATGCTGACCATCCACGTGTGAAGGAGTTGCTTGACCAATAAAAAATTCGAGGAGATTTCTCTCTTCGAATTTTTTGTCATCTTCGATAAAACTAAAGGACTTCTCCAATATTTCGTTTTAAGAACTGACCTTGACCGGTCTTGCCTTTCCACTCACTCCCATCCACAATCAGTTGACCGCGCAGAAAGACTTTTTCCGGATACCCGACCAGTTCCCAGTCTTCGTACAAGTTGTAATCCGTGCGCTGGTGCGACAAGGCGACGCCGTATTTGACCTTCTTCTCTGGATCCCAGATGACGATATCAGCATCGGAACCGGGCAGCAACGACCCTTTTCGCGGATATAGGCCGAAGATTTTTGCCGGATTGGTCGAGGTGAGAGCCACGAACTGATTCGCCGAGATGCGACTTGCCCGGACGCCGTAAGTCCAAAGAACCGGCATCCTATCCTGCACTCCTGGAAGACCATTGGGGATTTTAGTGAAATCATCCTTCCCCAACTCCTTGCCGGGGATGGCAATTTCTTTACCCTCATACAAGATGGGTTTGGAACCATCGAAATAAAAAGGACAATGGTCTGTTCCGATGGTTTGGAGAGTTCCGTTTTTTAATCCATCCCAGATGCGGGAATTGTCTGACGCGGTGCGCATGGGCGGGGAACAAATCCATTTTGCTCCGTCAGGGCGGCGAAGATGGTCCTCGGTAAAGAAGAGATACTGGGGGCAGGTCTCACCCATTACCTTCACTCCATGCTCACGTGCATATCGAAGCATATCCACCTCTCCGGCAGCGTTCATGTGGACGACGTACAACGCAGCATCCGCCTGAGCGGCCAGGGCTGCAGCGCGCAAGGTGGCTTCGACCGCGCCCCAGGTTGGGCGGGTGCGCGCATGCCATTCAGGAGAAGTCTTCCCCGCAGCGAGCGCCTCGGCAACCAGCGTCTCGATCACATCGCCATTCTCGGCGTGCAGCATCACCAGCATACCGTTATCCCTGGCAATCCTCATCGCGCGGAAGATAAGACCATCATCCAGCCTGAGCCGGTTGTTGTAGGCGGTAAAGACTTTCAATGTTGTGATGCCCATACCGGGCAGGGATGCGATCTCGGCGGCGAGTGAATCATCCAGCCTCGTCAGGTTCATGTGAAAGCTGTAGTCCACAGCAGCTTTTTGAGCCTTTATATTCCAGACATCCACAGATTCCCGAAAAGTCGGGAAATCCAGCGAAACGAAATCGATCACGGTGGTCGTTCCACCAAAGGCCGCCGCCTTGTGACCGGTGTAATGATCATCCGATGAGACCGTGCCGAACATGGGCAGGTCAAAATGAGTATGCGGATCCACTCCGCCGGGTGTGATGAATTTGCCAGAGGCGTCGAAAACCTGTGCGGAGGGCGCGGAAAGATCCTGCCCGATCTGGATAATTTTCTCACCTTCAATGAGCAGATCGGCTTGGAAGGATTCAGAGGCAGTAATCAGTTGGCCGTTCTTAATTAAAAGTGTCATCACTTATCCTCCCAAGAAGTCCCCAAAATAAGTACCATTAAATATTATCATCCAGACTTGCGTCGGTGTGATAGTCCGTTTTTAATTCCTTGATGCCCAAGAGATCAATCAGCACCTGCGGATCCACGTCAAACGCTGGAAGCTCGGTTTGGTAAGCCTGACCATTGACCGCCCGCTCGCGCAGTGAACGCCACAGCAATTGACGCTCGTCGCTGTGCACCACCAGGTCGTTGATTGTCTTTGCTTTCAGGAGATACTCGCCGGTGGTGTACAGAAAGGTGATCCGCCGCCACTTTTCGGCTTTGACCGGATGTGCCAGTTTTTCGAGACCGCCAATCTGGATCTTGTAATATTCCTCATTCGCCTGCGAGTGGTCAGGTTCATCGCGCAACAACTCGAGGCGGGTGGTGAGCTCGTGCCCCTTGACTTCCCCCCCGTACTGGATTTGCGCACCTTGGTCACCGAACCGGCCTGGCTGGTAAAGCGCTAAATAATCCACCGCAACCACCTTAGGCGCGGACTTGAACGGAATCCGGTACCAGCCGAGCAGGCGGGCGATCTCCAGGTCACGGGGAGTTGGGAGCAGGCAGACCAGGACAAGGGACGTGGGCGACAACATGGTTATCCCTGACTTTTCTCTCTATCGAGCCAGAGTTCACGGTACTGGCGATTCCAGTCGATGAGGAAGCGGATGGAGATGACGATACCGATTGCCGCCGAAATCCAGATGACCTCGCCGCGCAGGCCCAAGAGATAGAGTACCGGTGCAATGAGAATCTCCAAAGGCAACGCTGGCGCGGGCGCTGTGCGGATGATCAGCGTCAATAAAATCAACAGTCCCAAGCCGAGTACAAAGCCAAGCCAGTTGCCAGCCATGATCGCCCCGCCCGCGGTGGCGAGGCCCATCCCGCCGCGGAAACCTGCGAAAACAGGCCAGCAGTGACCGATGACAGCACAAGCCGCCGTGAGAGGCGCGATCCAGGCGGCGGGAGCGTAGGTCAGCGCCAGCCAGGTGGGGATAGATCCCTTGGCGATGTCCAGCACCATGACCAGCGCGCCCCATCCAAAGCCGATCTGTCGGGCGGTGTTGGTCGTGGTGGCATGACCCGACCCGCTGTCGCGCACGTCCACGCCTTTGACGAGGCGCGTGATCCAGACGGAGGGACGTCAGCGAGCCGAACAGGTAGCCGACCAAACAGAAGGCAAGAGCAGCGAGGATTGTGGACATGCCAATAAGTATAAAAAACCTCTCAGAAAAAGGAGGGTGTCATTGCGAGCCACATTGTGGCAAGCAATTCCTCAACGCTGCGTGACACGAATGAATAGAGATTGCTTCGTCGGGCAAAGCCCTCCTCGCAATGACACATGCATTTTATATTCTTAATCTTGTTCTCCTTTTACTTCATCCCATCCTCATTGAATTCGTCGATCAACGCGTCGATCTCGTCCGCCTGCTTCTGGACACTCGTCCAGTAGTCATGCTCGTTCCACATCGCCTGGATCTCCTCGTAGGTCTTGCCCTGCTGCTCGACCCAGGTGTAATACTTGAGGTTGTGGACGCGGCGGCGGTCAGGGTGGCGCAGTTCGAGCATGTTGTCGGTGGACTGCTGCAGGACCCAGCGCGCGAAATCGGCGGCGGCATCGCGGGCGGAGTATTCCCCCATCTCCGCGCGCATCTCGTGGATGCGAGAGTGATACAGGTCCATCGAATCGGTGGCGATGGTGAAAAGCACATCGTGCTCGCCCATCTCGTAGTATTTCGCCATCTTGATCGCGGTCAACACATTGGAGATGCCGGAGAAGCCCAGTAAATCGAGATTGGAGACCAGCGATTCAGGCACACCCTTATCAACCAGCATGGCGCGACCATCTTCTTCATTGAACAGCCGGGCGACGTTGACCACGGCGTTATCGTCGATGGCCACCACCAGGTCGGTGTTGCGCACGTTATGGATCCAGGGCACGTGCTTGTCGCCGATACCCTCGATGCGGTGCGACCCGAAGCCGTTCTCGAGCAGGGTCGGGCATTGCAGGGCTTCGCTGGCGGCGATCTTGCTGCCCGGGAAGACCTGCTTCATGTAATCGCCGCTGGCGATCGTCCCCGCCGAACCGGTGGCGGAGGTGATGCCGCGAAACTCGTCGCCGGGACGGGCGAGGCGCTTGAAGGCCTCCTCCATGGCGTGCCCGGTGACCTCGTAATGCCACAGGTAGTTGGGAAATTCATCGAACTGGTTGAAGATCATCAGGTCCTGTCCCGAGGCGCGCAGTTCCTTGCACTTGTCGAAGATCTCCTTGACGTTGGACTCGCTGCCCGGGGTCTTGATCGTCTCCCCGGCGACCTTCGCCAGCCACTCGAAGCGCTCGCGCGACATGCCCTCCGGCAGGATGGCGATGGACTCGCAGCCCAGCAGCGCGGAATTGTACGCCCCGCCCCGGCAGTAGTTGCCGGTGGAGGGCCAGACCGCCTTCTGCGTCGTCGGGTCGAACTGACCGGTCACCAACCGCGGCACGAGACAGGAGAAGGCCGCCCCCACCTTGTGCGCGCCGGTCGGGAACCACTTGCCGACGATGGCGACGATGCGCGCCGGGACGCCGGTCAGCGCGGGGGGCAGCTCGAGCGTGTTGACCCCGCCGAACCCGCCGCCGCTGGCTTTGGGCTCGTTGTGCCAGTTGATGCGGAACAGGTTGCGCGGGTGAATATCCCACAGCCCGATCTTCGCCAACTCTTCCTTGACTTTCGCCGGTATTTTGGCGGGGTCTTTCATCTGGGCGTAGGTGGGGATGATGATGTTACGCTCGCGGGCGCGCGCGATGGCGCGCTTGCGCCGTTCTTTATGGACGGTCAGGTCAATGGTGGTCATGGGGGCTCCTTGAGTATAAAGTTGTCGGACAATCAATTATAAGCGCAATATAAAGGATCATTCATCCAGCGGACTCTTTACAGCCATTCCACCGCGCTGGAGAACGTGAGTATATATCATGGTGGTCTTCACATCTTTGTGACCAAGCAATTCTTGTATGGTGCGAATATCATAACCATTCTGCAGAAGCTGAGTGGCAAAGGAATGACGAAAAACGTGAGGGGAAACAGGTTTATTAATGCCAGCCCACTGGGCGGCTTGATCGACAGCTTTTTGCAAAACACTCGGGTCGAGATGATGCCGTTTTACTTTTTTGGAGATAGGATCAATAGAACAAGCCGACGCAGGGAAAACAAACTGCCACATCCATTCCCATGAGGCATTAGGGTATTTCCTTCCCAGAGCATAAGGCAACGATGCTTCACCATGACCGTCTTTCAAGTCCTTTTGGTGAATGTCTTTTACGGTTTTGAGATGCGTCTGCAATTCAGATATGAGAGAAGCGGGCAGAATAGTTGCGCGGTCTTTCTCCCCTTTCCCATCACGAACAATAATTTGGAAATTACCAAAATCAATATCTTTAACACGCAGGCGCAGGCATTCCATTAAACGCAAACCGCTTCCGTAGAGTATCTTTGCCATTAATTGTGGAGTCCCGGTCATTTTACCGATCACGCACATAGCTTCCTGATGCGTGAGAACGACCGGCAGAGTTTGCGATTTTTCAGCACGAAGTAGATTTGATGGAAGCTCAATATCTTTTTTAAGAACATGACGATACAAAAAAGTAATCGCACTCAATGCCTGATTCTGCGTGGATGCTGCAACATGCTTCTCGGAAGCGAGGTACGTGATAAAAGCCTGTACTTCCAAAGCGCCCATTTCTTTTGGATGGCGTTTGTGGTGGAACAGGATGTATCGCCTGATCCATTCCACATATGTTTTTTCAGTGCGGGCCGAGTAGTGTTTGACGCGAATAGCATCTCGCACCTGGTCAAGCAATTTGCCGGGTTGGGTCTGTGTATTCATCTGGCATGCCTATATGCTATAATTTTCTCATGGAATTTTAATCTACGGCGGGATAACGTCCTAAAGCCTTTCGGACATTATACGGACTGTCCATAAGCTATTATACCGTCCGTATAACCCCTAGTTGGGCATTCAGTCAGTTGACGATTCGTTTTTTCCTCACTGTGTCGAAGTCTCCGGATATTGAACGTGGTTAGTGAACAGTAAAAAAGTGAGAAGCAATCAGTGATAAAAAAATACCCGTCAAATCATTGGTGGCTTTTTTTCATAATAATTTTTCATGGTATATTTGTTCAATGTTGACTTTATCGGTAAACAAAGGAAGAATCAGATGAAACCTGAAAAACGTTATGAGAACTCTTGACCCTGAAAACTGGGATGAAATGCGGGTGCTCGCGCACCGTATGGTGGATGACGCGATTACTTATCTTGAAACAGTGCGTGAACGCCCGGTCTGGCAACAAATCCCAGATGAAATAGCCGCCCGATTTAATGAACCAGCGCCTCATGAGCCTGTTGGCGCAGATGCAGCATATAAAGAATTTTCAGAAACAATCCTTCCCTATCCAATGGGAAACATCCACCCACGCTTCTGGGGATGGTACATGGGAGCCGGAACTGTCTTAGGCGCACTTGCCGATTTTTTGGCATCTATCATGAATCCAAATCTTGCCGGCGGTAATCACGTTGCAAATCTGGTCGAAGATCAAGTAATTAATTGGATCAAAGAGATGCTCGGCTTTCCAAAAGACTCCAGCGGATTACTGGTAAGCGGCGGGTCTATGGCTAATTTCGTGGGTATCGCTGTGGCTAGAAATGTCAAAGCTGGATTCGATGTTCGAGAATTGGGGATGCAAGCGTCGCCACAAAAATTGACCGTTTACGCCTCCAATGAAGAACATAGTTCCAATCAAAAAGCAGTTGAATTGCTGGGGTTGGGTAATGCCAGTTTGCGGAAAATTCCAGTGAAAGATGATTACTCGATTAACCTGGATTTATTACAACAAAGCATCATTGCCGACCGTGAAGCAGGATATCGTCCAATCTGCGTTATTGGCAGTGCGGGTACTACCAATACAGGCGCAATTGACGACTTGAGCGCATTAGCTGATCTATGCCTGCGCGAAGACCTTTGGTTCCACGTGGATGGCGCAATTGGAGCGGTGGGAATACTCGCAGAAAATGTAAAACCCAAACTCAAAGGCATTGAACGAGCGGACTCAGTTGGGCTTGATCTTCATAAATGGATGCACATTCCCTTTGAGGCTGGCTGCATTATTGTACGTTCCGAAAAATATCATCGCGGCACATTTTCACTTACCCCGGAATATCTGGCACACGAAACACGTGGGGTGGCTGCTGGGCATATCTGGTTCAGCGACTATGGGTTGGAACTCACGCGTCAATTCCGCGCGCTTAAGGTATGGATGTCAATTAAAGAGCATGGATTGGATCGGTTTGGCCGGATGATCGCACGTAACGTTGAGCAGGCACATTACTTTGGTCAATTGGTTGAAAAAGAACCGAGCATGGAATTAACAGCCCCAATCGGCATGGACATTGTCTGCTTCCGCTTCAATCCGGGCGGGCTGAACGATGACAGCCTCAATATGATCAACAAAGAGATATTAATCCGGCTGCATGAACAGGGAATTGCAGTACCATCCTATACAACTCTCAATAAACGCTATTGTTTGAGAATTGCAATCGCAAATCACCGCAGTACACAGGATGACTTTGACTTACTGGCAAAAGAAGTCGTTCGGATCGGGAATGAAATAACCGAATCTGGATGATCGTTTTAAAGCAATAGAAAGTAGAGTCTTCAAGTCCCATGCCCAACAAAACGTTCTCAGAAACCGCCAACTTGTAAAGGCGAAAAAATGCTCAATCTGGCAGGCCGATACCATGAATTCGGAACTGTCCTGCCCAAAATAACAGAAATTTACACAATTGATTAAATGCAAAGCAGGCGTTCTCCCCGCGGGACGCCTTTTATTATCCCGATCCCGGCGCTTAAGCCGGGACGAGTTGGTAGCCCAGTTTGGCTGCCTTCTTCCTCATGTACTTGAATTGCTGATCCCGGTACTTCTTCTCGTACTCTTCCACGCTGATCGTCTCGTACTCCACCTTGTACTTCAACATCCGGTACACCACTCTGGCAATCGCATGCGCCGTGGCCACGGTCGCCTGCGCAGGTCCCAGTCTGGCTCTCAAACGCCGATACATCACCCCAAAGACACAGTCCGCCTGCTTCACGGACTGCGCCGCCATCCGGAAAGCCTGCCCCGCACGGTTCTTTGTCTTCAACGTCTTGTTCTTCAAGACTTTTCCGCCCGAAATCTCATGCTTCGGCGCCAGTCCCAGCCAGGAGCAGAAGTGCTTCTCGCTCGGAAACTTGCTCATGTCCGTCCCCACTTCCATGATCACCGTCTGCGCCAACGATACCCCAAATCCGTCCACCACACTCAAATCCACCCCGCTGATCCGTTTCAAGTGTTTTCGAATACCCTCAGGATTTTGCGGCCTGTTCTTGCTGTGCGAGTTCCTTTTCCGTTCACTCAAGTGGTTTGACTTCCCCCGTTTCCCAATCCGGCCGGGTCAGACCATACACCCGCTCGATCTCTTCATCACACGCCTGGATCTGCCGGTATAAAAGTCATACATTTCCATCGATTGCTTCAGAATAAACAGATGTTCCTCCCGCCAGGTCCCGGTCAAGGCTTTCCCGATCTCTTCTGCACTCTTCTTGCACCCCGGCTCGCGCATCGAAGCCAGTTTCTGCGGGTCGCGTTCCCCGGACAGGATCGCCCGAATGATCGTCTGCCCTGTCACACCCGTTATGTCACTCACCGCCTGCGATAACTGCACATTCATCTGCAACAATGCCTTCTGCATGTGCAGGATGTGCGGCGAGCGATGCTCCACCAATTGACTCGCGATGCCGCAACAACGTTCGCAGTGCGATCAGCTCCGCCTGCGGCCTGAACGAACTTTCCAGCAGCCCATAACTGTGCAGGGTCTGGATCCATTGCGCATCGGTGATGTCGCTTTTTCTTCCTGCCACTCGCCGCAATGAGCGCGAACTGATCAACAGGCACTCGAATCCCTGGCGTTCCAACTCTTCGAACAACGGAATCCAATACACCCCCGTGCTCTCCATTGCAACTGTCTCGACCTGATATTCTTTCAGCCACCTGCCGATCGCTTGCAGATCCACCGTGTAGTTCCCAAATGCTCTCACGATCTGCGTATTCTCATCCCCCGATACACACACCACGATCTCCACTGCCCCAATATCCACCCCGGCCGCATTCGGATTTACCTGGCTCATCCCCGTGAATGGGATGAGCTTCTTCCATCCCTTCTGTGCGCTTGCCTTTTCTGCTCATTCCTCCTTCCTCCTTTCAAGATGTTTTTGGCAAGCCCGGTCACTTCAGGTATTTAGCTTTCTCATCGGGGTCGCCCCCCTCGCCGCCAGTTTTCAAATCAATTTGACCGGAAACCACGGTGCACCGCGGGACTGCGACTACGCGCGTCTCCACTGCTTTGTACGGCTTGCATGCCTGCCGATTCTGAGTATACTTTTAGCAAGATCAGGCGCGGCGGTTTCTCTCGCCTAAAATGATGGCTCCGCCATCTTCTTGGGTGCACCCGACAAGTGGGATTCTGCGCCGTTTTTAGGCAGTTATCACGCCTCGGCAGAATCCTGCTCTGGGAGTTTTATCTACACCCGCCCACTTGCGGGTAACGCAAACCGTTAGGCGGCTATAATAACTTTTATAGGTACGATAAATCAAGGAGAGATGTCATGACATTCATTAAGACAGTATCAGAAGAACAGGCGGAGGGTTTAGTCCAAGACCAATATCAAGCCGCCCAGAAAAATAACGGTTATGTGCCAAACTATGCTAAAGCATTTAGTTTGCATCCTGAAGTTTATGACGCTTGGACAAAACTTATTAGTGCAATTCGATCCAAAATGAGACTACGCCGTTATGAGTTGGTGACCTTTGCATCTGCAATGGCGCTTGAATGTACGTATTGAATGCTTGCACACGGAGCGTTGCTCCGCAAAAATTTCTTTAGTGTAGATCAACTAACGGCAATTGTTAAAGATTTCCGCAATGCTGACCTTCCCCCCGAAGAAGTCGCAGTGATGTCTTTTGCTCAGAAGGTTATTACCAAAGCAGGACAAGTAAGCGAAAGTGACTTCGGTGATTTGCGCGCCTATGGCTTCTCCGATGAAGAAATTCTCGATGTGGTATTAGCAAGTACGGCTCGCAGTTTCTTTAGCAAGACATTAGATGCAGTAAATGCAAAACCTGATGAAGCATATTTAGAACTTGAACCTGAACTTATCCAACTATTCACTATAGGTCGCCCGTTTCCATAAAGATTATTTGCAAATAGGTCAAAGCATCGAACTTAGCAACCGCCGCCCAACAAAGCGTCCCCGAAAATCACGGGGATAATGCACCTGACGTGTGGGATGCCAAGCGCCAATGCGCTTTGGCTGGGCGATCCAGTCAAGCTGGGCGAACTGCGCTCGCTGGAGGCTCGCTCGCCCGATCTGCGGCATTTTCGAGCATTTTTCTCGCTTTGAGTTTTTCCTGCTCCCAAGCAGAATCCACGCCCAGCCACCCGCCACTAACGCGCATCGTTGGCTGGCTTCATTACGAGTAAAATTACAAGTAAGTTTATAGGTAAAAAGGAGACTTTTATGGGTTCAATTGAGTTTCAGTCCAATGTTCCATCTCTGCTTCGTGTTGCAGAAAATGAAGACCAGTTCGGAGAACATCGCAGTCTTGGCGTTAGTCAAATTACTTTCAAGGTAACTCCAAATGACAGCAACGGAATCTTTATTATCGAGAATACCTTCCATGAAAAAGGAGGCCCTGCTAAACACCTCCATTACGATCAGGATGAATGGTTTTATGCTCTTGAAGGTGAATTCTTGCTTGAAGTTGGAAATGAGCAGGTCAAGATGAAGCCAGGAGAATCTATCCTTGCGCCCAGAAAGATTCCACATGTTTGGGCTTATACAGGTGGTAAGCGTGGAAGAATGCTAATTGCCTTTATGCCCGCAGGAAAAATGGAAGCTTTCTTTCGAGAAGTCACTAAAGCAAATGCCATGCCTCCCCAAGACCCTGAATTATGGCGTTCTCATGGTATGGAATTAGTCGGACCACCGTTGAAACTTTAGTGAGTGGCAATTGGTAGATTATGTCTCAGCTTAATGACAGTGTGTCTTGCGTTCTGAAAAGCGAGCCAACAAAGCGTCCCCGAAGATCGCGGGGATAATGCACCCCGTTTCACTTCGCTCACGGGGCGAGCAACCTGACGCCGGGGGAAAGGCAAGGGCAGGCTGGCTTCGAGTTTTTCCTGCTCCCTAGCAGCGTCCACGCCCGCCTGGTTGTCGAGCCTGTCGAGACACACACGCAGGTACCCCACACAGAACTTGGGGCAATTACGTTGAGCGTCACATTCATAGGAGGATGTCGGTATGTCACCTTTAGCATTCGAACAAGACACGGCAGCAGAGGCACAGATTCGCACCATCGTGGCCGAACAGGTGGTGTCATGGGATGCGGGCAACGGTGCAGCCTATGCAAAGGACATTGCACAAGACGCATCGTTCACGAATTTGTTCGGTATGGTGATGTACGGTGCCGCTGCGTTCGCCGAACGCCACCACCACATCCTTGCGACATTCTATAAAGGTACCACCAAACACCATGCTATCCGCCGAATCCGGTTCGTCACATCAGACGTGGCAATTGTGGACATCGACAATCAGGTGCGAGGAGTGAAAATGATGCCTGCTGGGATTGTCGTGCCCCCAGACGGGATCGTGAGGACTCAGCTCATGGAGGTTTTCGTGCGCCGGGGCGACCGGTGGTGGATAGAGGCGTATCACAATGTGGACACCAAACCCGTCAACTAAAATGCCTATCAGAATAATTTCCTTTTCCATTCGCCAGCGATTCGACATCCGACCAACCGGTCAACGCCGCGCACGGAGGCTAAGATGACGCCCAACACAGCCCTGCTCTGCGAGATCAACGACGTGCACCCGAGAAGGTCGCTCGGGACTTCGCACCCGACCCCGCAGAGAGCTTGCGGGACAAGCCCTTGGGAAAGCCAAGGACAGGCTGGCTTCGAGCCGCTTCGCGTCCTGCTCCCACGTGCGCCTATGGCACAGTGCAGGCAAGCAAAGTCCACGCTCGGCCACACGCAGGTACCCCACACAGATCGTGGGGCAGGTCGCAAACCGTTGGGCGGCTGGTGACTAACATAAATAGGAACAAACCATGATGCCTTTTACACTTAATTGGTTTGGCATGGCTGTCCAAGATGTACCCGCCACAACCGAATTCTACAGCAAGAAGTTAGGGTTATTCTTTTGGCAAGACGAAGATAAGTTTGGTATGTGGCGAATGTTTGAAACGCGTCGCATGAAATTTGAGTTATTCAAGGCTCACTCCGAACGCTTCAAGGTTACAGATTGGGGCAACGGGCAGGCATTTCGCCCAGCTCTTTTGGTTAACGATCTTGCCTCAGCCACAGCAAGATTACGAGATCAAGGAGTCCCACTTTCCCACGAAACCTCCGAATTCGGTCCTCAGATCGAAATTACAGGGCCAGAGGGAATTCGATGGAGTCTTGTAGAAACTCCAGACATCGAAATGGATTGGGCACATCCTGTCATTGGCGGAATAGAGTTAAAAGCAGCTAATCTGAATGCGCAAAAAGATTTTTATACACGAGTCTTCGGCATGAAAATTGATAATAAAACAGGCCATGCTATTCATCTCACCCAACCAAGTGGAGAAGCCTGGCTTCGAATTCAACCAGGCGGTACTGCCACCTCGCTGACAGTCGGGGTAGGCAACCCAAAACCTGCATTTTTCTTCCCTATCTGGATTAGCTATGAAACCACAGACGTAAAACAGGCTGATACTTGGTTACAACAACAAAAAGTCACCATCATCCGCCCCCTCACCTACCACGAAGATTGGAATGGAACAGACGTAATCATCACCGATGCCGATGGAAATGCAATCCAAGTAGTGCAATATGAATAACTCAACGGCGAGTAAAAGTGCTGGTCACAAATAATCGAGCATTCTAATGAAATGAGCCAAAAAACTGAGCACACATGCAACAACCGCCGCCCACCGATTAACAGCAGTGTCAAGAGGAAATAGAAATAAGAATGAAAAAGACCCTCCGCTTTGAAAAAGAGCGCTGGGTCTTTCCTTTTTGGGAATGTTTTGAAACGTTTGCTATTCAGATTCTCCAACCAGAGACAGCCTTCCATACCCCTGCCCTACTTTTTTCAGAGTGGGGTTTTGCTGTCCAACGGAGGGAACCGGATTGAGTTATTCGATCTGAATCAATTCAGGCCGAAGTGTCAGGATTTCTGCTTCGCTCGCCAATCTACGTGGATGTTTAGGGTCAAGCGCAATTCGCTCTAGATCGTGCCCGATCCCCAATCGCATAAGGTAATACCGCGCGAATTGCTGGCGGGTCAGCCCATCCCGGTCGTCTTCGCTGAGTTGCCAGGACCAGGTCAGGTACTTGTACGCGATGCGTTCGTGTGAGAAATGCCGGTAATACTGTCTGCGAGTCAGGACAAACCAGACCAACTCCAGCAGGCGATGGGCAATCACGACAATCGCCTGGTTCCTGTGCATCCGGCGCTGGAGTTCGTTGAAGCGGTACTGCCAGTGCGGGTCGGACTTCACTGCACGCTGGGCCACTTCCACCATAGCCCAGCGTAACTCCCGCCGTCCTTCCTTCGTGATCCCTTTGCCACGCAGCTTTACCCCACTCTGCTCCACGCCGGGCGTCAATCCCGAGTAGCTCGCCAGGTGCCGGGGACTCTGCAAAACGCGAGACATCACCAATGGCTGCCAGCACCGTCATCCCGGTCACAACGCCGAAGCCGGGCAGCTGCACACCTGCCCTGGCGGGCGGTGCCAGGGTCAGGTACTGCATCCCCTCGTTCCAGGGTGCCTGGTGGCTCATACGCGCCAGCACGGTCGTGATCCTGTCGATCTGATCACGCAGGTGTTCGCGGGTCTCCATCTCCAGTTCGAGTTGGAGTTTCTCGAGCGTGGAGAGCACATCCTCCTTCTGCCAGGCGGTATTCTTGGGCAGGAAGCGCTTGCCTTTGGGATGGTTGAGATGGTGGCGATGGGCGGTGCTGTGCATGCGGTTGATGCCCTGGGTGTGCATCCCAACCAGGCTGCGGCGCTGCGAGAGCAGTTGGCGCAACTCCCGCACGTGTACCGGCGGTACCCAGACGGTTGGCACCAGGTTGGCAGCCAGCAGGCGCGCCAGGATCAGCGTATCGCGAATATCCGTCTTGACCCGCGCGCAGGCGATTTGCTTAACCTTGATCGGGTTGGCCACCAGCACCTGTTCCACCCATGGCTCGAGCAGGTCATACACGTGCCAGGCGTTGGTTGTCGATTCGATGACGACCTGATCACTTTTGAGAAGGTGCTTTTGCAGCCAGCGCTCGAGACCTTCGTGTTCCACGCGCACGGGCTCGAGCGTCACTTCCCCGTCCCGGTTCACTGCCGCCACCACGCAGTAGTGTTTGTGGATGTCGAGAGCAACATAGCGGCGGGATAGTATTGCATTTGCTTCTTCACTCATGCTACACTCTCCTTAGGTTGGACCCCGCAAAGATCGCGGGGCAAGTGGGTGGGGCGTGGATTTTGGGGCAGTGAGTGATACACACCGATTCGGACTCGCAGTCCAGACGAAAATCCACCGGGCGACCAAGTAACAACACGAGTGGAGATGGCTAGATCTCTCTCATGGGCAGCGACGGTCTACCCTGATGCTCCGGCCCCGGATGGCATCCCCGGTGAGCGGTCTTGCTCTTCTCAGGATACCACCCGCCACGCCTCACCTGTTACATTCTAGTAACACCGCGTGCACCTGATGTGTGGGGGTCTGCGCGATTTACAAGCATTTTTCCCCGGCCTGAACCGCCGGGACAGGCTGGCTTCGGGTTTTTCCTGCTCCCAAACATTGTCCACGCTCGGCCACACGCAGGTACCACACATAGATCGTGGGGCAAGTCGCAAACCGTTAGCCGCCTCAATCAGTAGCGTTAGATACTTGTAGAGGAGAATGTTATGCTCAAAGGCAAGTTCATTACTCTCCGCCCTGTTCGGGAAACCGACATCGATCAACTCTACGCCCATCACATTGATATTGACAATCGCGGGGACTATTTTCCACGTGGCATTCTCTCACAGCCAGCTTTCCGAAAGCAATTTGAGCAGAATGGCTTTTGGAGCAAAGAGGATGGTATGCTCGTTATCGTTTCTCCAGCTGATGAGATCCTCGGGCACATCGAATTCTTCAAGACCGTCAATTATCTCGATGAGTATGAACTCTCATATCAACTCTATGCGCCTGAGCATCGTGGTAAAGGCGTGACGACCGAAGCTGTCAACTTACTGGTGCGTTATCTGTTTGAGACTCAACGTGTCAATCGGATACGGCTAGTCATTCATCCCGAGAATCGTGCTTCGCGGCGGTTGGCAGAGAAATGTGGATTCAAGCACGAAGGCACAGCCCGCGGAGCCTGGTATAACAAGGGCAAGCATCAAGATGTTGAGATCTATGCCATTCTGCATAATGATGTGATTGTCTCGTAGTAATTATTGAGTTGCACAACATGGCGGCGGCTAACACAGCCCCCTGCGGGGATGCTTCGCGACGTGCACTTGACTGGTGGGAGTCTGCGCGTTTTCACCTGAGCCCCCTTGCACCGCCCGCACACTTGCCCCGAACGCAAGTGCGGGGAGGGCAGGTGTGCGGCAAGGTGCAGGCAGGCATTTGCGTGGCTTGAGGTTGATTCCGTCAAAATTACGTTCTCTCGTCTTCGACCACTTGCGGGTACCCCGCACTTTACGCGGGGCGAGTCGCAACCCCGCTATAAACCATGCGGGGCAAGCCGTTAGGTGGGAAGGCCGCATGGATTTTAATAATAGAGGTCTATGCTGACGACCTCGGCAACCTTGAGTCCAACTGCATCGCACTTTTGCCAGCGAAGAATCCGGCATGATGACCAGTTGGTCAACGGATGTTATGATTCACCATCACATCCTGCAGCATAAGGAGATGGAAATGATCCTCAAGCCCATTAACATTGAAGAATTTGTCATCCAGCCCATCCACTTGTGGGATATCCAGTGGCTGCTGCTCACCTGCGGGGATTTCAACGAAGGCCAAATCAATGCCATGACCGTGGGTTGGGGCAGTATAGGTTACATGTGGCGGCGTCCGTTCGTGCAGGTGGTCGTGCGCCCTGTCCGTTATACGTATGAATTCATGGAACGATACGATACATTCACTTTGTGTGCCTTCCCGAAACAATATCATGCCGCGCTGCAATTGCTCGGTACAAAATCCGGCCGTGGCGGGGATAAAATTGCCGAAGCCGGATTGACACCAGTTGCATCCACACTAATCGCAGCTCCAGGTTACGTCGAAGCAGAACTGGTCCTCGAATGCCGAAAAATATATTGGGACGACTTCCACCCTGAGCATTTCATTGACATCGGCATAAACGCCAATTACCCGCGTAAAGATTATCACCGCATCTATTTTGGTGAAATCCTGTCAGTGCTGGGAGATGAGAAATTCGGGAAGGGATGAGTGAATGAATGGTTAACATTCAGCCTCAAGGTGCTTCGTTTCCACTAGGTACTATTCCATGGCCGATTTGGACGAGGATGTATCCCAGTATGGCTGCAAATAACTTTCAGTTTCAGCTCTGCTTCAGCCATATAAAAACCAGTTCGCCAACAGCATGCCAATTGAAGATGATGCTATAATTTTATTGAAAGAATGATTCAGCTTTGGCATGTCAATAAAATAAACCCAATCAGATGCAAGTTGCGGGAGAAAATCCATGATTGATTCAGTATCAAGCCCATCCTTACGCGCAGCCTTTAAATTCCCCTTCGAAACCAAGAATTGGATCCTTCAGTTTGTGATTGGAACAGCACTCATCTTTGCAGGCATGGTCATCCCGATCATACCGATCATCTTCGTATACGGTTATTTTGCGGAGGTCATGCGCAGGGCAATCACCGACGATGTAATGACCCTCCCAGCCTGGGACAATTGGGGGCAGCTCTTCAAGGATGGATTGCGCTGCTTTGGCGTTGGCGCTGTTTACCTGGGACCTGGGATTCTGGTATCCATGGTCGGATTTTTCGCCTATTTCGTAATGATCGTTTCATCCATCGCATTGACGCCTGATTCAGCTTACAACTCCTCAACATCAGGATTAATCGGCTTGCTCTCGCTGGGTGCGATGGGAGTGCTCTTCTTATCCATGTTTGTCGGTACTTTTCTGCTCATCGCCGGAGCAATCCCTCTCCCTGTCGCCATTGCCAATTTCATCGCTCATGATAAATTGAGCGCTGCTTTTCATGTCCGCGAATGGGGAGCCATTTTAAAGGCAGATAAATGGGGATACTTCATTGCCTGGCTGGTTTATCTGGGATTGGTCGCGATGATTTATATCGGTTTCATGCTGGCCTATTTCACTTTCTTCCTGTGTTGTTTCTTTTATCTCGCGGCATTTCCAATTGGTTTGTATTTGATGATGGTGTCAGCAACCATATTTGGCCAATATTACAGGGAAAGCGCCAAGCTGGTACCCGCTGAGTCAAAAACCACGGATACAGTAAATACAATTCCCTGATGAATTAAAACAAGATAATTTACCAACAATTTCAACATAGGAGACTCCCATGAAAGGCAATGCCAAGATTATCGCAATACTAAACGACTTCCTGTCTGATGAATTGACCGCCATCAATCAATATATTGTCCACTCCGAGATGTGCGCCAACTGGGGGTACGAGAAGTTGCACAATGCTGCAGAAAAACGCGCCATCGACGAGATGAAACATGCGGAAAAATTGATCGCCCGCATCCTTTTTCTCGAAGGCCTCCCCGTTGTCAGCGAACTTAAGAAGATGAACATTGGGGCAACCGTGGACGCGCAGCTCAAAAACGACTGGGCAGCTGAAGAAGGCGCCATCAAAGCCTACAATGATGGGATCAAGCTGTGTCTCGAACTGGGCGATAACGGGTCACGCGAATTAATCGACTCCAATCTGACAGACGAGGAGAACCATCTTGATTGGCTCGAGGCGCAGCTGGATCAAATCAATCAGATGGGTTTGCAGAATTACCTCCTCGGTCAAACCGGTTGATCTTATAGCTCGTTGATACAACTTCATATCTATTGAGTCCTGCCATGCGAAATTGGATCTGGATTGTCTTGGTGATTCTGAACATCGAAAAAATCATCCAACATCTTTTTGTAACTTACGCGTTCTGGCGGGATATCGGTGGAATAAGATCGCAAGTTGCAGTTCCCCCCGATGTGTTTATGATCGCAGGAGCTGGCATAGCTGTCCTCTTCATGATTTCGCTTTGGGGGATGTTTACTAACAAGTGGTGGACAATCAATCTGCTGATCGGACTCGCCCTGTTTGACATTATTGGGGAGTTCATTGCTCAAGGGAGAATTGATATCGATATCCCGATATCCTTTATCGTGGCGGTCGCTATTTTGATCCTGGCGTTGGTTTATCGTCAGCAGAATAAGGATCCTAAAAGCAGTCTTGACGGATGAATTAGCTCCTTTGACCAAGTCTAACAAGTAGGTTTTTCGTAGGTTGGTTTTAATGTATTTTTCATCCACTTCATGTATGCTATCTTTAGTGGCTGAAACAAGTCACAGAAGGAGGTTCAACTTCATAAAACTAGAACCGAAGTACCACAGGGGAATGACCGGGTGACTTTATCCTGGCAGCAATGGATTGTATAATGCCAGAC
>CAVZGY010000006.1:0-355563 GCA_963774975.1 uncultured Chloroflexia bacterium | reverse complement strand
GTTCACCACAACGATAAAGTGGTTCACCCCAGGCTTTCTCCGAAAAACTGAACATAGAAAAGCAAGAATGGCGGATGGTTCACACCATCCGCCAAGTTTTTAACATTTTCTTGCTATTTCCAGAGGAATTCCAGGATGTTAGGTTGAGGAAGCGTCACCACAACTGATTGCGGTTCGACAATCCCCTTGTAAGGCTCTTTATAATTGCTGCAGGAATCGTCTGTCCAGACATTACTTTTGCAGGCAATAGAATCATGGACCACCGTCCACCCACCTGATGCAGATAAAGGCATGAAGGAATAGAATTCACCATTGGAATCGGTCAGAGCCCGGTTCGTCGGAGGCTGATTCCCCGAACCCTGAAGAATGGAAAATCCAACCCCTTGTATCGGTGTCCCTTGGAGATCCACGACCCTGCCTTTGATAAGTTGGACGCCTTGAGGCTCAATAACGGGCACAGCCTGCAAGTCCACGTCGCTTTGAACAAGTTGAGTGAATACCCACCCTGTCGTCCCATCGGGAATACGTGCATACATCCACTCCCCTCCAGGTGACTTGCCAAGGATGGTCAGCGATGTCCCTTGAGCAATTAACCTGAGGGAGGGGAACAGATAACCAGGATTCGTTCTGACGTTGACGTTGTCCGCCCATACCGAAGCTGAAAAAGGCGCAAATGGGGTCGCCGTCGGTGGTGGTGGCGTCGAAGATGGCATATTCGTCAGTGTGAATGATGCAGTCGGCTGTAAAGTCTCCAGAGAAGGCGAATTCAGCGTCGGCGCTACGCCATCCGAGGGCGTGGAAGGCGATGCCACAGACCGCCCTGGCAACGTACAAGCCTGGATCAGCAGTCCACATAAGAGAATGACACAAATTTGATTAAACCGTTTCATCAAAAATACTCCAAACCAATGAGCTAATCGTACAAGAACAGTAATAACATTGTCCATACATTCCCTTTCAGAAATGCACATTGATTTTAATGTATAAGGGGTTGATTCGACGTATCATGAGTTTGAAGTTCACTTCCCCGTTCACAGGAGGTGCTTATCGAAAAAACGGAAGTAATATCCACCAGAGGGAAGACCGGGTGACTCGAACCTGGAAGAGTGGTATAAACCACTCCCCAGACGTCCACCACCACGAACAATGGTACTCTCCCGCTCTTCCTTCAGCCAGTCAGCACGATATCCGGCGGATGGGTGACCCCCATCCGCCCTTGTTATTTTTCAGCCACGATTACCAGGAAATCGTCTGCCCCGGTTTCATCCTTGCCCGTTAAGGAAGGATGAAAATTGATTCTTTTATATCCAATTCCGCGGAGTAAGTTCTTGATCGAGCGTTCATCATACGCCTGGCTGGACGAGGCAAAACGGCTAACTTCACCAGTTACAGCGTCCACGATCATGTATCTCTCGGTTGTCACATGCTGCAATTCATTCCAAAACGATTCCATCAGGCAGAGGTGCGGTTTGTCGGAGAAAAGACCGCTGGGAGAAGAGTACCATGTCGCAGGCTGGTTCCCCAGCTGTTCAATACTATCGTAAGTGGAGATTTCCAGAAGCAGCTTCCCGCCTTTCGCAAGCGCTTGATAGGCTTTCTTCAGAATTCCACGCGCATCCGGTTTAGTGAAAACATTGAATTCGCCGTAGATGAACATGGCCAGGTCGAATCCCTGCCCGAATGTTGCCGAGCGAACATCAGACAGGGTGAATTGGCATCTCTTGCCAGAATGTTTTCTGGCATAGGCTATCGAAGCCGGTGAAAAGTCGATTCCGTGGCAGGTATGTCCAAGGGCGGCAAGGCGCGAAGAGTAAAGACCCGGTCCGCAACCCAGGTCGAGGATGCGGGAAGGAAGTTCCCGAAGTACAGACTGATGAATCCAATTCACATGTTTTTTTATTATTGGCGTGCGGCGGCTGGCAGCATCGTGAGCCTGGGAAAGATGTTCCTTGAGCATGCGGCGGCTGAATCCCGGATCATTCCATGGGATCTTCTCCCCTTCTGCCCAGGGTCTTGGCCTCATGTTGCGGCGGACAACCTCATCATTCAGGTTCATTTTCATCGATTGCCTTCTTTATTCGCTCAAGTCCTTCCTCCACCAGACTGCGCGCCGTCCCAAAGTTGAACCGGACGAAGCCTTTGCCACCCGTTCCAAAGGTTGCACCATCATTCAATGCTACTTTGGCATGTTTCAAAAGGAATTTGTATGGATCAGAAATCTCCAGTTTTGAGAAATCAAACCATGCCAGATACGTGGCATCCGGAACAGTAGTATAAATTTCAGGAATATTTTCCTTGATATAACCGACAATAAAATCCCTTGTTGAAGTCAGGTACTTCCGAAGATCCAATAGCCATTCATCACAAGCCCCTGAAAAAGCGGTCTGAGCGGCGATCAAACCAAGGCTATTTACATGCAGCGTCATTCGATCCATTGCTTTTGTGTAGCTTGCACGCAGATCAGAATTGGGAATGATGGCAAATCCGCAGAACAAGCCTGGAACATTGAAGGTCTTGGAAGGCGCGATCAGTGTTATCGTACGGTCTGCGATCTCCGTCGATAACGAAGCGATGGGAATATGGGTATGGTCTCCAAGGAGGATCTCGCTGTGAATTTCGTCTGAAACGATCACTACATCCTCTTTGATGCAAGTTTCCGCCATTCGGAGCAATTCTTCTTTCGAGTACATCTGCCCAGTGGGATTGTGTGGGCTGCACAGCAGGAACATGCGGGTTTTACTATTCAAGGAGTTGAACCCTGAATTGAACACATCCCAATCCACCTTGTAATGCAATTCATTATTATCAGTGGACATTTTCAAAGGCGCTTCCTGTCGGATAAAGCCATGGTTCTGCTGCAGGTCATTGAACGGCATATAGACGGGTGGTTGGATGAGGTAGCCTTCTCCCGGCTTGCACAGAAAATTAGCCGCAGCATTGAATCCACTGACCAAACCGGGAATGGCAACAACAGCTGAAGGGTCGATTTGCCAACCATACAATTTTTCCATTCGTCCCGTAACCGTTTCCTGCAGGGCTTTGGTCGGGACATCATATCCGAAAACACCATGATTAACAGCCTGGTGTAATGCATCGAGGATGGCGGGAGGGGCTGGGAAATCCATATCCGCCACCCACATGGGCAGGGTATCCTCAGGATAATGGGTCCATTTAATGGAGTTGGTTTGGCGCCGGGAAGCTATTTGATCGAAGCGAATATTCAACAGGTCACCTCTTATTTCGTTTATGGAGTATTCGCTTGATTATATCCACCTTCAGGCTGGTACAGGCTGGAAGACTCAATTTATTGTTAAGGGATATCCAAGGCTGAAAGTGCGCTTGGCAATATTAGTTCAATCCATAAGGCATACATTTTAGCAGAGGGGTGTAGACCATCCTTTGCAAGCAGTGACCTGTCCCCCGCTGCTTGACGGGAAATCCCTGTCACGTCTATATAGCTGGCACCATTTTCTTCTGTAACCTTTCTATTTACCTCATTAAATTCATCAATCCGAGTCGCGATTTGATCTGTAGATGATGCTGCACCACGCGCAAAAGGCGTTACCCCCCAGTCTGGAATTGAAAGTACTATGACTTTTGAAGGGTCACCGTCGGCAAGGAAAATTGCTTTTTCAAGTAGATTATCAAATTCGAGGCGATATTCGTCCAAATTCTTGCCCCGATACTGGTTATTGACCCCAATTAACAGAGTAACAAGATCATAAGGTGGAGTGAGTTTATTAGAACTCGATGCCCTGCCAGAGTTCATCAGTAGTCCATCCCGTACGAGCGATTATTTGCGTTTGAACATCAAAACCTTGATCGGATAAACCTAATGCAAGTTGTTCAGGAAAACGCTCTTCTTCTTCCACGCCTTCACCAATAGTGTAGGAATCGCCCAGCGCAAGATAGCTTATTGGCTTCATTGACTTCGTCTCCTGATTGGGAAAACTCGGAAAGGACAAAGAACAACCCGTCAGATAAACAAACACAAGCAATCGAAGGATTCGCATCGTATGAATTATAGCCCTCAAAAAAGACTTGCGAAATTGATATCTTTTCGCAAGTCTTTTCATTACATTGAACTCATTTTCCATCGAGCTTGGATACCATCTGAAATGGGAATTTGTCACTATCTTGGTGAATAACCTAATCCTAATAAAAAATCCAATAATTAAGTCCAAAGCTTGCCACCTGTCAGTTTGATCCAAAGGCACTATTCTGGTCGGGCAGACGATGTACTTCCGTCGTATCGAGCATTTGTCTCCTTGAACCTGTCTGGTCGCTAGTTCCAAAATCTATATTTTTAAATGTGAAGACAATATATCGAGTGAATAACTTGACAATTTATAGACAAATGTTATACTTTATGGCTTGATGAGACAAAAAACCAGAAAGAAGACACAATATGCTTAGCGAAAAACCCGTCTACAACCTCAAGGTTGTATTAAGAGAAACAGGCATTAAAGCCGACGTCCTGCGTGCATGGGAGCGCCGGTACGGTCTTCCCATGCCCCAACGAAGCCCCGGTGGTCATCGCCTGTATTCCGAGAGAGATATCGCAACAATAAAATGGTTGATAACCCGGCAAAACGAAGGTCTTTCGATCAGCAGTGCCGTGCAGCTTTTTAGAGAAAAAGAGGCATCCTCCCAGAACCCATTGGCAGAGCTGGTGAAAGCAGAATCGCCTGCACAATTGGCGGTCTTTACGTCCGATTTATCTCTGGACGCGCTCAGAAAAGCCTGGCTCGAAGCCTGTATTGAGTTCAACGAACCAAAGGCAGAACAATTACTCCACCAGGCATTTTCACTTTATCCATTGGAAGTCGTCCTGTTTGAAATCATACAGCACGGCATGCGGGATTTGGGTGAGAAGTGGTTTGAAGGAGAAGCGACGGTCCAGCAAGAGCACTTTACCAGCGCTCTCGTGCTCCGGCGCATGGAAGCATTAATCGCCGCCGCCCCTCCCCCCATTCGGTCAGAGACAATCCTTATCGCAAGCCCTTCCGATGAATGGCACACCTTTTCTTTGGTCATGCTCAATCTGCTATTGCGTCGGAAGGGTTACCACGTCTTTTTTCTGGGGGCCAACGTCCCCACGGACCATCTTGACGAAACCGTGGACACTATCAGACCCGATCTGGTCATCCTTGCCTCGCAACATCTCGCCAGTGCCGTTAACCTGCAGAAAGCAGCCCAGATTTTAACCCTGAAGAATATCCATGTTGCCTATGGGGGGCGGGTGTTCAACAGTGTCCCGGACCTGCGAAAACGGATTCCAGCAAATTTTCTTGGTCAAACCATTGAAGAATCGCTCTCTGCCATCGACCAATTAATCCAGAATCCAAAAGTAGTTCCGATTTCCGAGCCGACTCCCATCGCTTACCGGAAACTTGCCCAGGAGTTCAAAGAAAAGCGTGGATTAATCGAATCCAATTTGATCGAAACCTTGAAGGCAAAAGGAGCGCCTGTTGATTATGTCACCACAGCAAATTTGAACTTTGGAAACCAACTTACTTCCGCTCTCGAATTAGGAGACATCAATTTCTTCACATCAGATATGGTCTGGCTCAAGGGATATCTTGAAAGACAGAACATGCCGAAAGATCAACTCGGTCCTTATTTAAGAACATATGCAGAATCAATCCAAAAATCAATGAATGGTCATTCTGCCATAATTACCAACTGGGTAAAATCCCTAACTGAGTCCGAAGGATAATATTTATTAATCCTGCGCTTCTCTGCACTGGATCACATAATCATTGCTCTAATTTACCTTATCTTCTTCGCAAGGTCTGGCTTATCCAGCTTGTTCTCAGCGGGAAAATTGCAGAAGATGTAACGACATAAGGCAACACCTAAAAGGAATTTTCATGTCAACGAAGCTTTTTAACAAGATAGTCGTAATCACAGGCGGCACCCGTGGGTTTGGATACGCCATTGCTGAAGAAATGCTCAAATCCGGGGCAACGGTCATCATCTCAGGCCGCAAAGAAGAAGCCCTGCAGATAGCGGTTCGTTCGCTGGAGTCTCACGGCAGAATCTTGGGGTGGCTGTGCGATGTACGGGATGAGAAACAGGTCTATGCCCTTGCCCGTAACACCGTGAATAAATTTGGCTGCATCGATATCTGGATAAACAATGCAGGATATTCCTCAGCAGCCGGCATGGTATTGGACCTTCCTCCCCAACATGCCATTGATATGTTCCTGGCAAACGACATGGGAACTTTGTATGGGACCCAAGCAGCATTGCACTTCATGCTACCCCAGAGGGAGGGGACGCTGGTCAATATTTACGGTGCCGGTTCCAACGGAAATGCCAGTTCGCCCACTGGGTTGTATGCAGCGTCAAAAGCCTGGGTGACATCCTTTACCCGCACACTGGCTGTTGAAATCAAAGGGAGCGGCGTGAAGCTGGTGGCCTTCAGCCCCGGCATGATGTTGACCGATATGCTCACCAGCACAACAGTCGTTGGTGAAAAAGCCAAGGAAAAGATGAAGAGCTTCGGTTTTGTTCTACGGTTTTTGGGCAAATCCCCGAAGGAATCCGCCCGGAAACTGGTCAAGGTAGTCGAAAAAAATAACAAGGAATTCATCGAATATCGTGCACTTAAACCGTGGACACCGATAATCAGCCTGATCCTCGTTGGATGGGAAAATTTAACCAAAACGGGCAAAACACCTGAATTCGAAATTCACTTTGAACAAGGGTATAAACCGGAAATATAAAGGATGTTATGAATAACAAAAAACTTATCTCTGTAATCCTGGTAGTTTTCGTCGACTTGCTGGGATTCAGCCTGATCCTGCCTCTGCTCCCCTACTATGCGAAGACATTCGGTGCAGATGGTTTTGTTGCAGGGCGTGCTCGTTTCGTCTTATGCTGCCATGCAATTGCTCGGCGCACCCATTCTCGGTCGCCTCTCCGATCGTTTTGGCCGCCGGCCTGTTCTTTTACTCTCCATCTTTGGCACATTTATTGGATTCCTTCTTCTCGGTTTTGCCACAACTCTCTGGATGTTATTTGCCAGCCGCATTATCGACGGTTTGACCGGGGGAAACATCAGCGTGGCTCAGGCTTACATAACGGATGTCACCGATCCCAAGGATCGTGCAAAATCACTTGGATTGATCGGTGCGGCGTTCGGTTTGGGTTTCATCATCGGTCCTGTCACGGGGGGCGTACTCAGCCAATGGGGATACGCTATCCCCGCTTTTGTTGCAGCAGGACTTGCGTTCATTAACCTCCTTTTGGTTTTCTTCTGGCTGCCCGAATCACTCACTCCAGAACGACGTGCGGCAATGCCGGTAAAACAGCCTTCGGTTTCCCCGAGCGCCCTCTGGGTTGCCTTAAAGCGCCCCTTTACGGGTTCGATCCTGATCACCCGATTCTTTTTCGGCCTGGCATTTGCTCTTTTCCAAACCATCTTTGCGATTTATGCGCTTGAACGATTCAATTTGACGGCTGTCCAAACTGGATATATTCTGACCTATGTGGGTGTACTTTCTGTCATCACACAGGGATTTATGATAGGCCGGTTAACACAACGTTATCGCGAAGACCTGTTAATTATGGTCAGTGTCGTCGTGATGGCGTTCGGGCTACTTGGCTGGGCTCTGGCACCGACTGTTCTTTTCCTTTTGATTATCATGGCACCCACTGCCATTGCAGGAGGACTCCTGAATACTGTACTGACCTCCACGCTAACAAAAGCCGTCACATCGGATGAAGTGGGTGGTATCATCGGCTTTTCCACATCCATTGAAAGCCTCACCCGTGTGATTGCTCCCACTCTTGGAGGATTTCTGTTGGTAACTTTCGGCACATGGGCTCCGGGGTTGTTCGGCGCAATCGTGCTTGCCGGGGTAGGTGTCTACGTAAATAAGAGTATCTATAACCACCCTATTGCAGCCACACTATAGATTGTATGAACAAGTCTCAGTGGATCTACCGTTCTCAGATTAATCTTCAATATTAATTTCATCGAACTCTTAGGAATAGAAAATTCCCATGCCGGCAATACACTGGCTTCGCCGCGATATCAGGCTGAAGGACAACCCTGCATTGCATGCTGCGCTTCAACATGGAGCAGTGGTGTCTGTTTTCATTCTCGACCCTCACCTTCTTTCGAAAACACCGAAACGCCGGCAGGAATTTCTTTTTTCGGGACTGAGGGAGCTCGATACACAATTGAAATTGAAAGGCTCGAGGCTGGTACTCCGCAGCGGAGAGCCGGAAGCCGTCCTGAAAAACCTGCTGGTTGAGTCTCAAGCGCAGTGCATAATTGCTGAAGAAGATTTCACACCCTACGCCCGAAGCCGGGATGCCAAAGTTATACGCCAGCTGCCATTGCAATTGGTCGATGGACAGACAGTACACCATCCATCATCGGTGCGAAAATCCGATGGCAATCCATTCGTGGTTTTTACGCCTTTTTCAAACACCTGGAAATCTCTTTTGCCTTCCAAAATTAATCTACTTCCAATCCCTAAAGAAATACCATCCATTTCCGATCTTGCATCTGAACCGATACCTGATTTGGTAACTGATCACAACTTTCCGAGCGGTGAGCAGGAAGCCCAAAAAAGGCTAACTGAATTTATTAAAAATAAAATCATGGATTATAACGACGCCCGCAGTCGCATGGACATGGAGGGTACCTCCTCGTTATCGCCATATCTTAAATTTGGGATGCTATCCATTCGGAACTGTCTCCATGCTGCGCGTCAAGCGGAATCCAAGTTGAGCAACAAATCGCAGCAAAAAAGCATCGGAACCTGGGTGAACGAATTGATCTGGCGCGAATTCTATATCCAGATCCTGTACCACTTCCCTCACGTGGCGAGAAAAGAATTTAAACCGCACATGGAAGACATCCCTTGGCGTAACAACGATAAGGAGTTTAAAGCCTGGAAATCAGGTTTGACTGGAGTACCAATCGTGGATGCAGGCATGAGACAACTCGCCAGCACCGGCTGGATGCACAACCGGGCAAGAATGATCACAGCCTCTTATTTGGTCAAGGATCTCCTCATCGATTGGAGATGGGGCGAAAAATGGTTCATGAACAACTTGCTCGACGGCGATCCCGCGTCCAATAACGGCGGCTGGCAATGGACAGCGGGAACAGGCACGGATGCCGCGCCGTATTTTCGAATTTTCAACCCGGTTCTGCAAAGCAGAAAATTCGATCCGAATGGGGATTACATCCGACAGTGGGTTCCTGAACTCGCTCACCTGCCAGCGGAATCCATTCACGCACCTTGGGAAAAAGATCTAAAGGTACCTGGATATCCCGTATCACCGCTCATCGATCATGCCGCTGCCCGAAAAAGAATGATGTTGGCTTACAACAGGAAATAAGATGCCGCAGAAAATTGACTCCGAGACTGGTAAATTAGTGCTCCAGGCGTTTATCAGGGAACGATCGCTGCTTACACCCATGCGAATCCTTTTCGAGCGGGTGGGAAATTTCTTTCAGATTCCCATGGCCAGCTTCCATCCGTATGTTGTCGGAGGACCGGAAGCCAATCGAAAGGTACCGGTCACCGACCGGAATAAGTTCCTATGGCGCAACACCGACCCCGTATCGGATTTATTACATCAAGGCGTGCTGGTTACCGATGCTAGGACACATCTTCTCACCCTTCCTGAAATTTCACGGTGGAAAAGGGTTGTCCACCACCTTCGGAATATGGCTGGGATTGACGCTCTGGCTGGGACCCACAGTATTCGGCCTGAGCCTGTTTGCGTGGAAAAAAGTATTCGAAAATGAGCGGCGCGTTATCGCGGCAGGAATGCTGACGCTACTGGGAATTTTAATTTTGACTGGTGCAAGGATTGAACTGGCAATTATCTGTTTGGCGAATACGGCATTATTATGGTGGACATACGGAAGGGATGAAAGAGAATAACATGAATCAAAGCAGAAACCGATTTGAAAATCAGAATTATTTGAATATTGAAACCTTTCGCAAGAACGGTCTGGGAGTCAGAACACCAGTTTGGTTCGTGGACGATGGCGAAGCGATTTACATCCGTACAGGAGCCAACTCGGGCAAAGTAAAACGCATCCGAAATAACCCTGATGTGCAGCTTGCCCCCTGCAAAGTCGATGGGACTGTAATCGGCGAATGGATTTCCGCGAAAGGCAAAGAAATCCCCGACATCGAAATGGATAAACAAGTTGACCAATTGCTTGGGAAGAAGTATGGGATCCAGAAAAACTTATTTGCCTGGATGAGCCGCTTGCGTGGGGATCAATACACGATTCTGAAAATAGTAATTCCCTCCCCTTAGTAAAAAATGGACGGCTTTCGAGCCGTCCATTTTTTACTCCTTTTTGGGGGCATCCCTAACGATGTAAAGCGGTCTGCCCTTGGCCTCATCATAAATTCGGCCGATATATTCCCCAAGGATTCCCAACGAGATGAGTTGGACCCCACCCAGGAACAGGACAGCCACCAGAGTGGTCGTCTGTCCTTCAAAGAAATGAGTTTCTCCGGCGAGGCGGAGCGTCACGATAATGGGTATCGCCAGAATGGCCAATCCCGCTGAGATAAATCCAAAATAGGTGGCAAGCTGCAAAGGGAAATAAGAAAATCCAGTGATGGCATTGATCGCCAATCGGAGCATTTTCTTCAGCGGATACTTGGTCTCTCCCGAATAACGAGCAGCACGTTTGTATTCCACTCCGATCTGCTTGAAACCAACCCATGCCCCCATGCCGCGCAAAAAGCGATGCTTTTCTCGCATGCCGTTCATCACGTTCACGACTTTTCTGTCCACCAGGCGGAAGTCACCCGTGTCGAGCGGGATTTTGACATCCGTGATGCGGTAAATTAATCGATAGAAAAGCGAGGCCGTCCAAATTTTGAACTTGGTCTCCCCCTCCCGCTCTGCACGCACCGCATAAACAACTTCGTATCCTTCCTTCCATTTTTTTGCCAGCTCAAGGATGACTTCGGGCGGATCCTGTAAATCGGCGTCGATAATCACAACCGCGTCGCCCCGCGCGTAGTCCATCCCTGCGGTGACAGCAATCTGGTGGCCGAAATTACGGGCAAAAATCACGGGGCGGACTCGTCCGTCTTTGATCGCCAATTCCTGGATGCGGTCGGTGGAGCCGTCCGTACATCCGTCATCGACCAGCACCAATTCCCAGGGTTCGCCGGTGGAGTCCATAACCTCGGAAACCCGTTTGAAAAGCTCCGGGATATTCTCGAACTCGTTATAGATCGGCGCAATAATCGAATAAGTAATACTGCTCATTTTGCAGGTTTTTCCTTCCTGGGTTCTTTGCTTTTGAGCTTGGGATGGATACGGGAAATCGGCGGCAGGGAATCGTCTGACGGTTCACTTGAATTCTTTTCCTCAGGAAATGGTTGCAAGCCAAACATGCGGCTGCGGACGTATTTTCCGATCACGGCCAGAGATGCGATCACGGGGACAACGATCAAAGCGCCCAGGATTCCTTCATAGATGACAGCTCCCAAGATGGCCACAAAGACCAATCCCTCGTGCATACTTACGCTGCGCCCCATGATAAAGGGTCTCAGCCAGACATTCTTAATTAGAATAAGCACACCATAAATCGCCGCGACCAATAACATGAATACAAAATTGGAGACTGGCAAGACGGTTGATCCTTCTAGTAATGCTACAAGCATTGCCACGACTGTCCCTATAAATGGACCCACATCAGGCACGAGGGTTAATAAGCCGGTGAGCACGCCAATAACGATTGCTCCAGGAAGCCCAATGACCAGATAGATAATAGTAAAAACAACCCCAACGACAAACATCAAGACGATTTGTCCGCGCAAGTAATTCATCCATACCGAGCGGATACCCCAATAGAGGCGGCGTACATCATTGCGGGAACCTTCGGGGGCCAGGTGCAACATCCACTCACGAATGTCCGCCCAATCGGTCATGAAATAATAAGTGACCACGATTACCAACAGGATATTTATTGCATTTCTAGATGTAGATTCGACAAGCTGAAGTGCATCCTCAAGCATGGGTGTGCCGGCTTCAGTAATAAAATTTTGAATGGTCGGGATAATTTCCTCAAGGTTGAGAATAAATGGACCCCATGCAAATGGTCCTTGAACATAAGGATTGATCTGAATCTGATTGATCACTATTGTGAATGCCTCTCCAATGGCATTCACCTGGCTAATTAGCATGGGGATGAACGATGAGATCAGTCCTATCATCAATGCCAAAGTCACAAAGTAAATCACATTTCCAGAAACCTTGCGAGACCATTTGGTTTTTTGAGAGACATAGCCAACGATAGGGCTGACGAGATAGGCGATGAATCCGGCTGTGATGATAGGCCGCAATAGATCGCGGATATAAAAAAGGAAAAGCAAAATTAAGACAATCAGCAAACCCGCGACAAAAAACCGGGTAGGCAGAGACCATCTTTCGTTCATAGCGCTCGTTTCAGATCCTCCAAAGTAGGCTTAATTATTTGTGCCGGTTGGACGGCCTGCATTGCTGCCCGAACATCTTTTAAACCGGAACCGGTATTAAGGACAAGAATGTGATCACTCTCGGCAACGACTCCCGAACCTGCAGCCTTTACCAAACCTGCATAGGCTGTCGCCCCGGCAGGTTCAGCGAATACCCCCACTTTTCCAAGCTCGGCGATTGCCGTAAGAATTTGTTCATCGCTGACGGTGATATACGTACCTCCCGTATCCCTGGCCGCCCTGACAGCTCTGACGCCATCCCTCGGCAAATCGACCGAGATACTGTCTGCCAGTGTGGTGGCAGAGACAGGTATGATTTTTTCCGTCCCAGCATGGAATGCATTGGCGATGGCAGCTGAACCTTCCGCCTGCACACCGATAATCCGTGGAATCTGTTTGATCCATCCCAATGCAAACAAATCCTTGAACCCTTTGTGGATTCCCGAGATTATATTTCCATCCCCAACGGAGACAAAAATGGTCAGCGGGCGGTTGACCTTTTTATTCTTTTCGCCCTGTGACAACCACCATTCCCAAATCTCAAATGCGGCGGTTTTCTTTCCTTCAGCTGTGAAGGGATTGTAGCCAGTGTTCCGGCAGTACCACCCGAATTCATCGGCTGCCTTGACGGTCAAATCGAAAGCATCATCATAACTGCCATCGACAAGGATGACTTTAGCCCCAAAAATGAGCAGTTGAGCGACCTTTGCAGGCGGGGCGGTCTTCGGAGCAAGGATCACTGCCTTTTGCCCAACCGCCGCCGCCATCCCAGCCAGGGCTGCGCCGGCGTTCCCGGTCGAAGCGGTGATCACCACTTCAGCTTTGATTTCCCGGGCGCGCGCCACAACGACTGCGCTGGCACGGTCTTTGAAGGACGCGGTCGGGTTGCGTGATTCATCCTTTAGCCAGAGAAATTTTAGATTAAGTTTTTCTGCAAGGCGGGGTAACTCAAATACAGGCGTCCCTCCCGCCATGCCCAAGGGGGTCTGTTCAGCTTTGGGATCGTCCACTGGCAACAAAGGTAGGTAACGCCAAAGGGATGGGTCATCCCGGCAGGTGAAGTCGTTCGGCTCGAATTTCTTTTTGAGATGGTCGTAATCCAGGATGACATCCAGATTTCCCCCATCGGACGGGCAGGTGTAAGTCACCTGACCGGGCAGGTACTCTGCCCCGCACAATGAACAACGATAGCCGGTGAATTTTTGCATAGTGAGACCTTCCCAGCATGATTTTACCCGATATAGCCCCTCGGGTGAAATATCTTGGAGATTATCGCTTGGGAATTATTTTTCTACAGGTGATTTCCCCGCTCCCAAAGTGCCTTCGCAATCATCTCCTGATCCACAGGCGTCTTGTCGATCCTCACACCGACCGCGTTATAAATCGCGTTTGTTATGGCTGGCGTGGTCGGGATGCTGCAGATTTCACCCACCCCTTTTGCGCCAAAAGGTCCTTCCGCGGTGGGATGCTCGACAATAATAGGCGTGATTTCCGGAGTAAGCATGATTCCCGGGATGCGGTACCGGGCAAGGTAATCGGTGACCACATTGCCATCCTCGACAATAAATTCTTCGGTGAGCGCATTCCCCAGTCCCATCATCACGCCCCCCTCAACCTGCCCCTTCAACCCCAGCGGGTTGACCGCCATCCCGACATCGTTGGCGGAAATGACCTTCAGCACACGCACCTCGCCCGTCAATGTGTTCACTTCCACTTCAGCAGCCTGCACCCCGTAGGAAAAGGCAAAGTGCATGTCGCCGCCGGTGCCAAGGGGTTGGGTCTTCGGCGCTTCGTATTCGAAGCGGACGCGCGGATGCTGCCCTATTGCGGTCATTTCCTTGTAAACATCTGCATAATTCATTGAATTTCCGTTGACGTGGACGGTTCCGTTTTCGAAGCGGATTTTTTCCGGGCGCACATCAAATTTTTCAGCCAGCGAAGCAACGATCTGTTGTCGCAGGGTTTTTGCCGCGTAACGGGAGGCGTTGCCGGTGACAAAGGTCTGGCGTGATGCCGTTGTAGGACCGCCATTGGGTGTCAAGTCAGTATCCATAACCAGCACACGCACTTGCTCCGGCGGGACAGCCATCTCCTCTGCCACGATCAAGCGCATCACCGTGACTAGTCCCTGCCCCAGCTCAGCCGCAGAGCTGCGGACCTGGAAGGTGCCATCTGCATAGAGTTCGACATCTGCGCCGGATTTATCGGGTGCTCCACCGCCGAGACCGGTGTTCTTATAGGCTGCGGCGAAACCCCAGGCGCGGACAAGATTCGGATTAGCAGGATCATTGACCGGTTTGAACGGCTGCGGATTTTGCTTGCGCATTACTGCATCCACCCGGTCGATACACTCCTTCAAACCGACGGACTCGCGCAGTTCCTGCCCTGTATTGGTGATACTCCCCACATGAAGCGCATTCATGCGGCGGAGTTCCACCGGCTCGATGTTCAATTCCGCGGCCAGCATGTCCATCATGGACTCGACCGCGAACGCGGACTGCGTGACTCCAAAACCGCGGAACGCCCCTGCAGGGGGGTTGTTGGTATACATCGCGTAACAGTCCGCACGTACATGCGGAATGTCGTAAGGGCCGGCGGAGTGCGTGGTGGCGCGGGTCATTACTTTTTCACCCAGCGAAGCATACGCTCCGGTGTCACCATAAAGTTCCGATTCGCTTGCGACGATACGACCGTTTTTCTTTGCGCCGATCTTGACGCGGATTTGAGTGGCATGACGTTTGGGATGGACAAGCAAGCTTTCATGGCGATCAAAAAGCAGCTTGACAGGCCGTTTGGTGGCATCCGCAAGCATCGCCACATGGATCTGTCCCATCACATCTTCCTTGCCGCCGAATCCGCCGCCCATCAACTGACCGACGATGCGCACACGTTCCTCCGGCCAACCCATCACCCGCGCAACCTGGGAGCGATCCTGGTAGGGAATCTGCGACCCGACGTAAATTTCCATGCGCCCATCGGGCTGCGGCACACCGATACTGCATTCCGGTTCGATGAAGGCATGGTCGGTGATCTGGGTGCGGAAGGTATGCTCGAGAACGACATCCGCTTCAGCAAAACCCGCCTCCATATCTCCCTTGCGGACCTTGATGTGCTTCAATAAATTACCCTTTTCGTGGAGCTGCGGGACTCCCTCCTGCCGCGCCTGGACGGCATTGGTGATGACAGGCTGGAGGTCGAATTCCGCCTCGATCAACCCGGCGGCCTGGTCGGCAATCTCCTGGGTGTGCGCCGCGACGATGGCGAGCGCATCCCCCACGTAGCGAACGCGCTCCCCGATTCCCACCATCACCGGCCAGTCGTAAATGACCAATCCGTGATTGTGTTCGCCAGGGATGTCTTCCGCCGTCAGGACAGCAGCGACGCCGGGTAAGGTTTTGGCTTTGGAAATATCCAGCCGGGTCAGGAATCCATGCGGAATCATTGCGCGCCGTACCCGGGCATACAACATTCCCGGGAAAACAAGGTCATCCGTGAAGATGGCTTTCCCGGTAACCTTTTCAACGGCATCTGGCCGGTGGTGGCTGCGCCCAACAGATTTCTGGCCGAAAATCGAATCGGGGATTCGAGGCTTGGAGACAGGTTCGCCTGTCCGCAAGGCCTGCGCAGCAGCTAGGATTGCATCTTCAATGGATGGATAACCTGCGCAGCGGCAGAGGGTGTCTTTCAGTGCAAACCGAACGTCTGCGCTATCCGCGTCGGGATTTCGCTTCAGAAGTGCGTAAGCGGTCATGATCTGCCCGGGGATGCAGAATCCGCACTGCACAGCGCCATGCTCCACAAATGCTTCCTGTAGTGGGTGGAGTTTCATCTCGTCGTGGACGCGCTGCGCCAATCCTTCGATGGTAACTATCGTTTTTCCATTTGCTCGTTCAGCGGGGTAGACGCACGACATGATCGGCTCGCCGTCCACAAGGACTGTACAGGCACCGCATTCGGCTTCGTTACAACCAATCTTAGTCCCCGTCAGGCGAAGCCGTTCGCGCAGAAGGGTTGAAAGGGTCTCGCCCGGGATGGATTGAAGTGAATAATGAACTTCGTTAACGATTAGATTGATGAGTGTCATACCATTAATCCAATTCTGCGCGGTTCCACGCGGTTACCAGTGTATCTCTAAATAATCCAGTAACAATATGCCTGCGATACTCCGCGGAGGCACGCCGGGCGCTTGTTCGGAACTGAACTTGCTCTAGCATCGCTTCGATGGTCCGGTTTATTGAATTGTCATTAAATAATTGACCCCGCATTGCCACTTCAGCCTGTGTGGCTCGGAAAGGAGTCGCAGCCCCAGGACCAACAGCAATATGGATATCCTTTACGACATCCTTATCACGTTCCACCCAGACAGCGCAGTTGAGGATAGGCAGCGCCACCCCCTGCGGGCGCATGATCCGCTTGAAGCAGGAGGCTTGCCCCTTCTTTATTTGAGGGAGATGGAAACCAACGATGAGTTCCTCGCCTTTTTTGATGGCCGATTTCCCCGGGCCGAGGAATAGCGAAGTGAAGTGCATGCGCCGAGAGCCGGAATTATCTGCAATTTCTGCCTGAGCGTCGAGGGCGGTCAGGGCGATAGTCCCATCCGCGGCGGGGAGAGCGTGCGCAACGTTGCCTCCGAGGGTGGCTGTGTTCCGCACCTGGGGACCCGCGATCAGGTTACAAGCTTCGACCAAAGCCTGGGCGTGCGTCCGGACCAGAGGGTCCAGCGCGATGCGATTGACCGGGACAGCAGCGCCGATATAGAGCTCCTCCCCTCTCATTTCGAGAGAGGTCATCTCGGGAACAGAAGTCAAATCAATTAGAGTGTGGACTGGGGAATGGCGGCCTTGTTTCAAGTCAAGCAGCAGGTCTGTCCCACCGGCGATAGGCATGACCGGACCAGTGGCTGTCGAAAGCGCTTGAATGGCCTCGCCAAGGGAGGTCGGTTGTTTGTATTCCTGCCAAAGGTTCATAGGTGGTGTCCTTCTGAAAAGGCGGCGGTACTTTTCGATGGGCTGCGTAGCGTCCCAACGCCGCGGATGCGATGCTACATCCAGCGACCACCAAACCGATGGATTTATATTCTAAACCTTAATTTGATAAACTTGGTAGTATTTTAAATAACTCTTAGGAAATGACATTAAATTTACACGGTTTTCAATGGGGCATCTTCGGGGTGAACGCCTGCCATGAGAAGGCCAAGCTTTTCAGGAGTAGCGCTTTCTCGCGGAAGAACATCCATGATCTGACCTTCATAAATGACTGCGATGCGGTCAGAGAGAGCTAGGATCTCATCGAGGTCTTCCGAGATGAGCATGATGGCCGCGCCTTTGCGTCGTTCGACAAGTAATTGCTCCCGCACGTATTCCGTCGCGCCAATGTCGAGACCTCGGGTTGGTTGGGCAGCCACGATCACACGTGGATTTCGGGAAAGCTCACGCGCAAGGACGACCTTTTGAATATTGCCGCCGGACAGATTCTTTACCAGGGTATCCCGGGAAGGGGTCTTGACTTGGAATTTTTTAATAAGCTCATCTGAGTGGCCTGCAATGACATGCAGGTTCAAAAATCCTGATCGGGAAAAGGGTTGTTTGTGATGTTCGCGCAGGATCATATTCTCAGCAACAGTGAAATTCTTGATCATGCCATCACGCATGCGTTCCTCGGGGATGTAAGAAAGCATGCGCGCTGTCAAATCACCCGGTGCGAAGCCTGTCACATCCTCACCTTCAAGGATCACACGTCCATTAGTGATCTTGCGCAGGCCGGTAACCGATTCAGCCAGTTCCCGCTGACCGTTGCCGGAAACGCCGGCAATGCCAAGAATTTCGCCGGAATACACTTCCAGAGAAACATTGCGCAAGCCGGGAGTGCCCCGGTCACTGCCGCATGAGACCTGGTCGAGCTGCAGGCGGCATTGGCCAAGTTCCACATTGCCTCGGTCCGGGGTGAAACCAATCTCGCGTCCCACCATCCAATTGGCAAGGATTTGCTTGGTGACTTCAGACGTGGGACGTGTGCCAATCTTGCGTCCATCGCGCAGGACAGTCACACGGTGGCTGATCTCCACCACCTCATGTAATTTGTGCGAGATAAAGATCAACGCATGACCGTCCTTGACCATGCCGTGCATGATGACAAATAATTCATCCACTTCCTGAGGCGTTAGCACTGCGGTAGGTTCATCGAGAATAAGCAGGGCTGCACCGCGATAAAGAGCTTTGATGATTTCAACGCGTTGCTGCTGGCCCACCGAGAGCTGCCAGACATACGCACCTGGGTCGATCTTCAGCCCGTAAATATCCGCCAGTTCAATAATTCGTTTCGATACTCGGTCGAGATCAGTGAGCGGCCCACGGGAGGATGGCAATCCCAGGGCGACGTTTTCAGCGACAGTCAAAGTAGGCACAAGCATGAAATGCTGGTGGATCATTCCGATCCCCAGATTGATGGCATCCGTCGGCGACGCGATCGTGACCGGCTTGTCATTGATGCGAATTTCCCCTTCATCCGGGTGGTACATGCCATACAGGATTTTCATCAACGTGCTTTTTCCCGCGCCGTTCTCACCCAGAAGCGCGTGGACCTCCCCGGACGTTGACATCAAAGTCGACGCGGTCATTGGCCAGCACACCGGGGAATCTCTTTGTGATCCCAAGCATCTGCAGACTGTCGATTCGGGAACGACCGGAAGGGAGTTTGTTTGAATCAGTCATCGTGCCATCCTGATAGTATTAGGAACTGACGAGCCTTGCGAAGGCATGAAGCCTTCGCAAGGCTTTTCCATCACGAACAAATTACGGCAGAGTGATCGTCACTGTTCCGTCGACGATTCCCTGTATGGTTGATTCAGCCAATGCCTTGGCCTCTTCTGAAAGGGCATAGTCCGGATTGAATTCAATCACCTCGCCGCCATTGGAAAGATTGGCTTTGAAGGATTGTCCACCGAGCGTCCCGGACTTGATGAGAGTGATCATCTCATTCAGGATCCCCTCCCAGTGGTAAACCTGGTTGGCAACGACAACAGAGGGTGCAAGAGATGACTGGTTGGACTGCGTGCCGAACCATAATACGTTGTTCTCTTCGGCTTTGCCGATCGCGCCAACAACCATCTGGGCGGTGCCGGTCAGGGCATCTGCGCCGGCAGAGATGTGGGTCGTCGCAGCTTCGGAGGCCAGTGCAACGTCCGAGAAGGAACCGATATAGTTCACATTCACCTGGGCATCAGGCGTTGGTCGCGAGCGCTCCGGCTTTGAATCCATCCACGTACAGTTTCGCGTCACCCGTCTCGATGGGTCCCACCACGCCGATCACGTTACTCTCGGAAAGAGTGGCTGCCAGCACACCGTTAACATATCCGCCCTCCTGTGAGGCGGCTTCATAAGCAAAGACATTTGTCAGCCCAAAGGTGTCCACGGTGGTGCCCCAGGCAAAACTGGTCTCCGGGAAGTCCGGCGCGATTTCCTGGAGGGAGGAACCGTACTGCGAACCGTGTGCAATCACCAGGTCGAATCCCTGTGAAGCATAGTCACGGATGGCTGCAGCGGCATCGTCCACAACGAACATGCCTTCTGAATAAACAAATTCAAAATTATCCGCGCCCATCTCTTCCTGGACACGAACGAGTGCGTCGTACATGCTCTGGCTGAAAGCCAGGTCATTGATGGCGCTGGGCATGACGACAGCCACGCGGAACGGCTCCATGGGGACTTCCGTGGCTGCAGGCGCTTCTGTCGCAGCAGGCGCTTCAGTCGCTTCAACCGGTGCTTCGGTCGGGGCAGGGCTTCGGCGGGAGTACCACAGGCGCTCAAGATAAGGGTAAAGGCTAACGTCAAGCTCAAAATCCATGCAAACTTTTTCATTTTTCTTCTCCTTGAATAGTGTTTGAAAGATCGATGTGACAGTAAAATTAGATTTGAAGTCTGAATACTACAAACTGGCAGGCACCTCCTATCCCGAAAATCAGTTTTCCCTTTCGAAGGGTTTTGTCAATGCAGATGGAGCACGAAGTTTCGATGCGGTGGCCACCAGAACCAGGATGGTCAGTACGTAAGGCATCATCACCGCGATATCGGAAGGAATAGCGCCTCCCTTTACTTGAATCCACAACTGCAGCGAGCTGACCATACTGAACAACAATGCGCCACCCAAAACACCCAATGGTCGCCAGGCGCCGAAGTATACCAGTGCAACTGCAATAAAGCCGAGACCGCTGGTCATGTTTTGTTGAAAGACATTCAGCAGGGCAATCGAGAGCGAGGCGCCGGCCAACCCGGAAAGGGTCCCGCCCAGGATGACTGTAAAGTAACGTACGCGCGCTACGCTTACTCCCAGCGAATCGGCTGCATCAGGGTTTTCACCGACTGAACGAATCTTTAATCCAAGCGTTGTCTTGTTCAGGACAAACAAAGCAAGTGGCACGAGCAGGTAAGCGCCATAGACCATGATGTTCTGGCTGAAGAAAATTTCACCGATGAACGGGATATCGCTTAGCACAGGGATATAAATTTCCGGAAAGCCTTTAACGGTCTCCACATTCCCGACTAATTTTTGGAAAAGCAGATCGCTCATTCCGAGGCCGAAGAGAAAAAAGCCAATTCCACTGATCCCCTGCTCGGCACTCAAATTGACAGTGACATACGCCATGGCAAGTCCCATGGCAGCACCTACGAGCATGGCAACCAGAACGCCCAGCCAAAGATTTTCGGTGATTAAAACAACGTAAAAAGCAGCAAACGCACCCAGGAGCATCTGGCCTTCGACACCCAGGTTGAGAACACCGCTGCGCTGTCCAAAGGTCTCTCCGATGGAAGCATATAAATATGGGGTCGCGAGGCGAATTCCGGATGCCAGGATGCCTACCAGGACAGTCGCAGTAAAGAAGTCGGGAATCATGATGCTATCTCTCCTGGCTGTAATTTTTCATTACCAGCAGAAGGAGGAGATTCTTCATCTTCCCTCGCTGCAGCCAGCCTTCGTTTTTGCCTTCTTCTTCTCCATAGTTCACTACTGACCACGAAGACCACCACCAACCCGTTGAGTACAGTCACGAACGCTGAAGGGACCTGCACCGCTCTTTGCATGCTATTGGCCCCAACCAGGAGTCCCCCAAACAGGACCGAAGCCGGGATCGACCAGAGTGGATGCAGTTGACCGAATAAGGCAACCACAATCCCGTTGAAACCGGCGCCGCCGGTAAAACCCGAAGAGGAACCATCCGTGATCATGCGGTAGTTCACACCAAAGACCTGGTTTGTTCCAGCCAGGCCTGCGAATGCCCCACTCAACAGCAAGGCAAGTACAACAAAGTGCTGGACATTGATCCCTGCATAGCGCGCCGCGTGAGGATTTTGTCCCACTGCCCGGATGCGATAGCCCAGCGTCGTACGCCACAACAAAATATAGACGAGGATCGCCAGCGCCACTGCAATCAACGCGCCGAGGTGCAATCGGGTGGGAACCAGGCGAGGCAAACGGAATATTTCCAACAAGCGCGCTGTTTGAGGAATCTTGGAGGCCAGCTCAGCCTGTGAGGGGTCGATCATCGGACCACGCAGGAGAAAGTTCATCAACTGCACAGCAATGGCGTTCATCATGACCGTGCTCAGGATTTCATTCACATTGAAATAAGCTTTAAGATAACCGGGAATTCCACCCCAGATCGCACCACCCAAAAATCCCGCCATCATAGCAAGTAGGATGGCCAACCAACCATAGAGGCCTGTCAAAGTCAAACCCACCCATGTCGCCAGGAGCGCGCCGAAGATCATCTGCCCTTCCCCGCCGATGTTGATTACATCCCCGCGAAACGAGATACAAATGCCGATGGCAACCAACAGCAATGGAGTAGCTTTGACAATCGTCTCTGCCAAGGCATTAGGGCTGCCAAAAGCCCCCTCAAAAAGTGCTTTATAGGCTTCCAAGGGATTGACTCCCAGGAATAGCAAAATTACCGCGCCAACACCGAGTGCCGCCAGAGTTGCGAAAACCGGCAGGAGGCCATCAATTAACCGGGAGAACCATTCCTTACGCAGCAGTCTCTTTATTGCCAGCATGATTGCTCCTGTTACGTCAGTTTACAGGAAATTATAATTAATTGTCAGACATTTTGTAATAGAATTCACATGATAATTGTCCACAATCAGGGTCCCATTATCATATTGGGACATGTTTTGAAATCCCGATTTTGAAAAATTCCTGAGAATCTATTCGGCACAACTCACAACAAAATTAATGAGCTGTCGAATTAAATTTGAAGGTTCACTTACCACGTTCGCCGCGGATGTAGGGGATACCCAGAGCGGCCGGCGCGCCCATCCGCTTGCGAATGGCTTCGCGCGACCCAATCACGAGAACGATGATCGTGAACGCATACGGGAGCATTTGCAGGAAGAATCCCCAATAGGGATTGTAATAAAACGGATTGGCAAAGCCGAGCAGGATCGTGGGTCCTTGAATATCCAGGATGAGCCGGCGAAGTGCGCCAAAAGCATACGCACCGAAAGCCGCCCGGAATGGATCCCACTGGGCAAAGATGACCAAACCGACCGCAATCCAACCCTGGCCGGCAGTGGTCAGCTCACTAAACCAACCGGGGGAAACCGCGAGGCTGATGGTGGCACCTGCCAACCCAGCCAGCAAGCCGCCTACAAAAACATATAAATAACGCTGCGTGAACACATTGATGCCAAGCGCATCCGCCGCGGAGGGATATTCACCGACCGAGCGTAAATGCATCCCGGGCCGTGTCCGGTTGATGTAAAACCACGCCAGAGGGATGAACACATATCCGATGTAAACCAATACATTCTGTTTTGTGAAAAAGATCGGGCCAAGGATCGGGATTTGCGAAAGGACTGGAATGGAGAAGGAAGGCATCAGGGACACAGTGCCGGCCTTGCTCAATCCCTCGCCCAATACCAGGCTGATGCCAATTCCGAGGAAGGTCAATGCCAATCCGCTGACGACCTGGTCGGCCTGTAAGGTTATGGTGATGAATGCATGGATCTGGCTCAGGAGACCAGCCGCCAGCATCGCGACAACCACCCCCAACCAGGGATTCCCGGTGGCAATGGTCACGCTGAAGGCAGACATTGCACCAACCAGCATCATGCCTTCCACACCCAGGTTCATGACCCCCGAGCGTTCCGCAAAAATCTCCCCGATGGTAGCAAAGAGAAGTACTGTTCCTGTGGCGACGCCTGCCTGAAGAATGATGATGGGATCCATATCAGGCCTCGACGCGCACAATTCGGACTTTATAATGCAGCAGGAAATCGCTGGCAATAAGTGAAACCAGGATGATTCCCTGGATCATCTTCGGCACACCTGAGGGCTGGATCTCACGTCCTGCCAATATCAAGGCACCAAAAAGAATGGATACCGGAATGATGACCAGAGGATTCAACTTTGCCAGCCACGCCACAATGATGCCGGTGAACCCATATCCTGCCGCGAGTGGAGAAGTCTGCAAGCGGTGAATCACGCCGGTCACTTCAGACATGCCGCCCAACCCGGCAAGGGCGCCTGAAAGCATCATCACATAGATGATATTTCTCTGGATATTGATCCCGGCATATTTCGCCGCCTGAGGGTTGTCCCCGATCAATCGAATTTCATATCCCCACCGGCTTCGATTTAACACCAGCCAGAGAATAATGGCTGCTGTTATCGCAATGAGAATTCCTCCGTGGGTCGTAAGTCCGCGAAGAATCGGAAGAGACTTGGCGTAATCAAGCAGGCGGGGAAGCCAGGCTGCATCGGGGAATTTGGGAGACATCTGGAACCCCCCCTCCGACCAGACCCCGAATATCCAAAAGTTGATCCATGCCACCGCAATATAATTCATCATCAAAGTGGTGATGATTTCATTGACGTTCAGCTTTGCCTTCAAATAGCCGGGGATGAAACCCCAGAATGCGCCTCCCGCCATGCCCGCTACAATCATGACTGTGATGAACAACCAGCGCGGGGTTTCTGCGGATAAAACCGGGGTCAGGACGATGGCACTCGCGGCAAACGCCCCCATGATGAATTGCCCCTCCGCGCCGATATTCCACAGCTTCATGCGGAACGCCACCGCACAGGCCAGCGCAGTGAGCATAATGGGGGTGGCCTTGACGAGGGTATCCGAAAGCACCCCGATATCGCCAAACGAGGCTTTCGCAATATGCTGATAGGACCTCAATGGATCGCCGCCTGCAAACGCAATCAGGATTCCGCCCAGGAAAAGCGCGAAGGCAATCGCCCCCAAGGAAACCACGAGGGGGTACCATCCCGGAGGTGGGTTAAGACGCGGTTCTACGAGAAGTCTATATCCAGCGCGTTTCTTTTCAGCAGATGTCGATTCAGCCATGAGCGCCGACCTCTTCCTTTCGAATTTGATCCAGCGGAGTCCCGGTCATCATCAAACCTATGATTTCGATCAGGCTCTGGTCGGATTCCACATGACCCACCTGGATCTCTCCCATGACCTTTCCCTCATAAATGACATACACCCGGTCACTCAGGGAGAGCAGCTCTTCCAGTTCCTCTGAAATGAGCAGGATTCCCGCCCCTGCCTCTCGCTGGGCGAGCAGCAATTGATGAACGCCTTCGATCGCACCAACGTCCAGCCCACGGGTGGGTTGTACCGCCACCATAAAATCCGGCTTCCCGGAGATCTCACGCGCCAGGATCACTCGCTGAAGATTCCCACCGGAAAGAAGCCGGACAGGAGTGGCAACATTCGGGACGATGATGTCATAAGCAATCTTAAGATCATTGGCCAGTTTGTTGGCTGCCGTCATATCCAACATGCCACCATGCGAAATCGGCGGCAGGCGGTAATTTTTCATAATGACATTGTCGGTCACGCTTAAGTTGGGGGCGCTTCCAACCCGCGTGCGGTCTTCCGGTACGTAGGCCATACCATGTTGAATTCCAAACAATGTATTTCGATTGCTGACCTGTTCACCCTTCAAGTGTGACTTGACCCTGTTTGCAAGGGCGGAGGCCGGTGATCACCTGCGATAATTCCGATTGACCATTTCCCGCCACACCCGCAACCCCCACGATTTCGCCTGCCCGAACATTCAGTGAAAATCCACGCAAAGCAGGCAGACCTTTGTCATTCTCAGCGTGGATATCCTTCACGTCCAGAACCACATCACCGGGTTTGCCCGGTGTTTTATCGACAGTAAAAACCACATCCCTGCCCACCATCAGCCGGGCAAGTTCCTGCCGTGATACTCCCCTCGAAGGTACACCGGAAGCAGTTGAAACACCACGCCGCAGAACGCTCACCCGGTCGGCAATGGCGGTGACTTCCTGTAATTTATGACTGATAAAAATGACAGATTTTCCCTGTGCAACCATCGATCGTAAAATGCCGAAGAGTCCTTCAATTTCCTGCGGAGCAAGCACGGCTGTCGGTTCATCCATGATAAGCACGTTCGCTCCGCGGTAAAGCAGCTTGAGAAGTTCGACACGCTGCTGCTCACCTACCGACAATTGCCAGATCTTCGCCCGAGGATCCACTATTAAACCAAACTGTTCGCCCATGGATGCAATTTTCGCATCATACTCCGGTAGGCGCATAAAGAAACGCGGAGTATCGAGCCCTAGTAGAATGTTCTCTGTGACTGTTTGTGAAGGCACCAGCATGAAATGCTGATGCACCATACCTATTCCTTCATTGATAGCGTCGCGTGGAGAATGAAACACTACTTGCTTGCCGTGAACACGGATAGTTCCTGCTTCCTGCCGGTATAACCCAGCCAGGACGTTCATAAGTGTGCTTTTCCCCGCGCCGTTCTCGCCCAGCAGCGCGTGAATTTCGCCTGCCTTCAATTCAAAATCGACATGGTCATTGGCCAGCACGCCAGGGAATCGCTTGACAATGCCGCGCATTTCAACAGCCAGCGGTGTATCAGAAGATGAAGAAAAAGACTGGGTCAATCGTGATCTCCTGCAATAAGTATAAATCAGATTCTTGCCGGACAGGATAACGCTGCTTAGATAAATAAGGCCGGAACTCAATTTCAAGTTCCGGCCTTGTAGGACCAAAAATCTTTATTCGGGAAGTTCGGCGGTAATGCCTTCAGCCCACCACTTCATACACACAGGGATTGAGCATGGAAGTCCATATTCCGGGAAGGCGTCCAGGTCAACCTGCTGCAGGCTCTGGCCTTCGGGCAAAACCACATTGCCCTTATTGTCATTGATCGGTCCGGTGAACACATCGAAGCGGTCAAATTCACCAGCCAACATCTGTGCAAGTGTATCCTCGACCATTGCGATGACTTCAGGATCCAGATCCTTCACACCGGGCTGCATTTCCTGCCCTTCCATGAAACCGAAGAGACCGAGCGCACCGGTTTCGGCATCGAAATATTCCCAACCTGGAACATAAGTCCCAGCGATCACCTTCTCAGCGATTCCGGCATAGATCGGTCCCCAGACCCAGTAGGGTGCGGTGAGGCAGGCATCCACTTTACAGGAGCCGTACCAGTCATAGGTCACGCCCCACTTACCTTTTTCCTGGGCAACATCAGCAACGGCTGGGGTGTCTGCACCAGTGAAGACGACCTGAGCGCCGGCATCGAACAGGGAAGCAGCAGCTTCCTTCTCAATGATCGGGTCATGCCAGGTGTTGATCCAGCGGACGTCCATCGTGCACTCGGGGCAGGTTTTCTTCATTCCCAACGCAATGGCGTTACCGAGGCGGATTTCCTCAGGGATCGGGAAGGTCGCCATGTAGCCGAGTTTCGGGTTGCCATCGGCTTTGGCGCGGGCACCGGCCAACATACCAGCCAGGTACTTCATATCTTCCATGGCGCCCATCAGGTTGCCGAAGTTGGTTTGATTGGAGTTGATGCCTGTCAGATGAACGAACATTGTGTCAGGGTACTCTTCTGCAACAGCTTGCATTGGATCGCCAAAGCCAAAGGATGTGCCGAAAATCAAATCAAATCCCTTGCGGGCGAGGGCGCGGAAGACCTGCTCTGAATCTGCACCTTCAGGCACATTCTCAATATAGGCCGTGTGCACATTGTCCACGTTTTCTTCAAGGTAAACCAAACCTTCATAGTGAGCCTGTGACCAGCCGCCGTCGTCATGGGGGCCGATCAACACCATGGCTACATTGAATTTGCCGTCTTGAGTAGCCGGAATTTGAAAGCCTCCAACCTCCTCAACTTGCGGTGCACAAGCGGTAAAGGCCATCACGAGGACCATCATTAGAACAACGAGACGCAAGAACATTGTACGCATTATTTTCTTCTCCTTTTTGAATGTTGATTTAGTGTAACGTGGAAAAGTCCGAATCTTTCGAAAAGAGATCCTCCTTTCATCCACTTTCATGTTGCTGATCTGTGAAAAGTGGAGCAATTGACATTGTTACTATAGCATTTTTTACCATTCAAAAAAAGGTCTGATTGTCAATAAACCTGGGTGACAGATAGCGCGAGTGGTTATTCTTGAAAAAACTATTCTATCTGGATTTAATCCTGCACAATCCAGGTACCGGTTTCACCCTTGAGCGCACGGCCAATATTTTCCGGGTTGGTTATGAGCGCTTTTTCGCCACCATTCTCCAGGTACCAGATAATTGCCTGGATCTTGGGCGCCATCGAACCTTTGGCAAAATGAGTTCCCTCAGCAAGGTATTTCTTCGCTTCCGAGACAGTTATTTTATCCAGCCACTTTTGGTCAGGTTTGCCAAAATTGATGGCTACTTTCTCCACAGCGGTCGAGATGACGAACAGGTTGGCTTTGATCTGCTGGGCAAGCAGGCTGCTGGCGTAATCCTTGTCAATCACGGCTGCTACACCTTTGTACTCTCCTGCCCCTGCATCAATCACAGGGATGCCGCCGCCGCCCACAGTGATGGCGATGATTCCCGCGCTGATCAATGCCTTGACCGTGCTTAATTCGACGATCTCCTTGGGAAGTGGTGAGGCGACCACCCTTCGCCATCCGCGGCCGGCATCTTCTACTACGGACCAGCCTTGATCCTTTTCGCGGCGCTTGGCCTCATCTTGCTGCATGAACCCGCCAATCGGCTTGGAGGGTTTCTTAAAAGCCAGGTCATCCTTGTCCACAAGGACCTGGGTGACGACCGTTGCCACAGATTTTTCAATCTTGCGTCTGTGGAGTTCATTCTGCAAATTCTGCTGGAGGGCGTACCCGATCGCCCCCTGGCTGTCAGCGCCGCAGGCATCGAGAGGGACTTCATGCATGCCTTCCGTCTTGGCAGCGATCTCCGAACGGCGCAGGATGAATCCAACCTGGGGACCATTCCCGTGGCCGATCGCGACATCCCATCCAGCTTCGATCATGTCAGCGATGTGCAGGGTGGTTTCCTTCGCAGCCAGGTATTGGTCTTCGACGGAAACATGTTTCTCGTCCTTGATCAATGAGTTGCCACCAATGGCAACGACAGCAAGTTTTTTCTCAGTCATGGGTTCTCCTATTATAACAAAATTTTTTAAAGTTGTCTGGACAAGTATACTAATTCTTACATTAGGATAATTATATTACTTGGGCTGCTGCTGTGTGATGCAATGAATATTTCCTCCGCCCAGGAGAATTTCACTGGCAGGAACGCCTACCACCTTCCTCTCGGGAACCAGAGCTTGAAGTGATTCCAACGCTGATGCGTCATGCGGGTCATTGAATATGGGGACGATGACACCTCCATTGCAGAAATAAAAGTTGATATACGATGCAGCCATTCGATCACCGGCTTGACGAGGCAGGGTTCCATTCACTGCATCTACACCCTCCGCCTCTTCAGCATTGATCAGGATCGGATCCGGTTGATAAATCTTGTGGACAATTAAATTACGGCCTTTGGCATCTTCATTCGACATTAAAAAATCATATGCCTGGGCTGATCGCTCGTACTGTGGATCGGATTTATCGTCGGTCCAGGTGAGGGCAATCACGCCAGGTCTGATGAAACAGGCCAGATTATCCACGTGGCCGGATGTCTCATCATTATAAACACCTCGAGGGATCCACAACACCTTTTCAACATTGAGATAATCTTTAAGATGATCTTCAATCTGGTCTTTTGATAATTCCGGATTGCGACCAGGGCTAAGAAGACATTCCTCGGTCGTGATGCAAGACCCTTCGCCATCCACATGGATGGAACCGCCTTCGAGAACAAAAGGTGCTTCATAGCGATCGACATTCTCGATTTCCAACACCTTCCTGGCAACAGCATTATCCAGATCCCAGGGGAAGTATATTCCAGTGACCAGTCCGCCCCAGGCGTTGAACTTCCAGTCGACACCACGAACACTGCCCTTGCCATCCTTTACAAAGGTCGGCCCGCAATCACGCATCCAGGCATCGTTGTTCGAAAGCTCCACAACCCGGACCTGAACCGAAAGCATCTGCCGAGCATTGGCGTACTGGTCATGGTTGACGCCCACTGTGACAGGCTCAAACTGAGATATGGCTGTGGTCACGGATGCAAATGCTTTCTGGGCTGGTTTGCCTCCATTACGCCAATTGTCTGGTCGCTGTGGCCATAGCATCCAAGTCTGGCGATGAGGAGCGAACTCCGCTGGCATCGTAAAGCCATCCGCCCGCGGGGTGGAAGAAAGAACCCTAGCCAATGCCGCTCCTAAGCAAATTCCGGCTCATCAATTTTCCTTTTTGAAAAAAGACTCCACATGCGCTTGATGCCGGTCCCTGAGATCCTGCGTCGGATGTTTCAAACGCGGATAAACGAAATAAACAAGAAGTCCTTTTTCGGTGTGCAGCCGGTTCTCGGACTGATCGAAAATGATGGAACGTGGATGATCCATCACCTCATCTGTGGCCTCCACGCCTCTCGAAGCCGGCAGGCAGTGCATAAACTTGCAATGGGAGGGGGCTTTCTCGAACAGGGTTTCATTGACCTGGTAAGCCGGCATGAAAGCAGCGCGTCGCTCAGGGATCTGGTCTTCCTGCCCCACCCACCACCATAAATCGGTGTAGATGAAATCCGCATTTTTGACTGCGGCTACGGGATCATCTATGATGGTCAATGTCCCGCCTGATTCAGACGCAATTGGCTTTTGCCCAACTCACCCATTCCTCCGGGGGTTGGTATTTTTTCGGTGCAGCATGGGTGAAATTCATACCCAATTTTGTACAGATCAGCATCAAGGAGGAGAGCACGTTTGTGGCATCGCCAATGAATGTGACGTTCAATTCCTCGAGTTTTTTCCCGGCCGGCATGTGTTCGATCATCGTCATTGAATCGCAAACCACCTGGGTGGGGTGGTTGTAATCCGTCAGTCCATTGATGACCGGCACTTCGGCATGTTTGGCCAACTCAGTCACCGTGGCGTGCTTGAGCGTGCGCGCCTCGATCACATCGCACATCCGCGAAAGCACCTTGGCCGTGTCGTACATGGATTCGCGCACCCCGAGATGAATTTCTCCCGGCTTGAGGTAGAGTGCGTGCCCGCCCAACTCGGTCATGGCGACCTCGAAGGACACCCGGGTACGCGTGGAGGGTTCTTCAAAGATCATCGCCAGGGAGGCATCCTGCAAGAGTTTGGGTGTGCAACCATCCTTGTCGGCAGCTTTTATTCTGCGTGTTAACTCGATAATATCGAGCAGTTCCTTTTTCGAAAAATCCTGCGTGTCTATAAAGTGACGGACCGGCATAATTAGGATCCTTTGGAATATTTGGAGCAATCTCCGAACTGGCAGATTGCTCCAAATTAAAATCCCGGTTCAAGCCATTGTCAGCGCCATGACGGCTTTCTGAGCGTGCAGGCGGTTCTCGGCCTCGTCGAAGACAACCGAGTTCGGTCCATCGAGCACCGCACTTGTGACCTCGATATCGCGGTCAGCGGGCAGCGGATGCATGTAGATGGCATCGGCTTTGGCTACCTTGAGTTTGGCATCATCCATGATCCAATTCTTATAGGAATCCTGGATCTTCTTTCCCTCGGTCTTGTCGTTCGTGGTCAGCAACGGACCCCAGGATTTTGCATAGATGACATCGGCATTCTTGCAGGCTTCGGTCATGCCATCCTTGGTGTCGACGATCTCGAAACCCGCGCCGGCTTTCCGGGCTTCATCCTTGGCCTGTTCCACGATCTCGGGCATCAGCTTGAACTCGGGAGGATAAGCCAGGGTGACATCCATACCGAAGCGGGGCATCTGAAGGATGAGCGACTGGGGCACAGAAATGGGCTTCAGGTAGGAGGCTGCATACGCCCAGGAGACGACAATCTTCTTCTTGCGCAAGTCGCGTCCCTTCTTTTCCATGATAGTCATCAAATCCGCCAGACATTGGAATGGGTGGTAAATGTCGCATTGCATGTTCAAAACAGGTGTGCGACTGGACTTGGCGACGTCGTTCAAGTACTTGTTGCCATCACCAAAATCGCAGTGACGGATGGCGATTCCGTCAAAATAGCGCCCAAAAATCTCACCGATTTCCACCGGCGTATCGCCATGCGAAATCTGGGTGGTATTGGAATCGATGAACGCGCCATGACCACCGAGCTGCGCCATACCCGCTTCGAACGATCCGCGCGTGCGGGTGGACGAGAAGAAGAACAGCATCGCCAGCACCTTGTCGCGCAAATACGGATGCGGTTCGCCGAGGGCACGTTTGCGCTTCAGGTCCCAAGCAACGTCCAAGTACAGTTTCGACTTCTTCTTTGGTGAAGTCGAGGTCACCTATCAAGTCTCGGCCACGAAAATTCGTCTGCATAATATATTCTCCTTTTACAATAATTTGTTTTATTCCATTGCTCCCAACACCAGCGCTAGAAGTGTCATACGCATGACAACGCCGTTGAAGGCCTCCTGCCAGTAGCGCGACCAGTGGGTGATATCCACGTCGGTGGGAATTTCGTCCATGCGGGGCAGGGAATGCAGCAGGATGGCGTCCGACTTGGCTTTCTTCTCAAGCAGCTCACGGGTGATGCGGTAGTTGGCGGGTGTCAATGCCACATCCTTGCCGCGGTCGTCGCGGCTCTTGGTGTAATCCGGTTGAACGACCGGTTCGACCAGGATCACATCGGCTTCGGCGATGGCCTTCTCAACGTGGTCCGCTTCCTTGAAGTTGACGCTGTATTGCTTGAGTTCAGCTTTGAACTCATCCGTCAGACCCATGTCCGGGGGAGCGACGAAAGTGATCGGGCAGTCGAACTGGCTGAGGGCGTAGCCGAGGGAGTGCATGGTGCGCATGCGCATGTCGCCGACTGCCAGCCACTTGAGCCCGTCGATGCGTCCCTTCTCGCGAAGGACGGTGTACAGGTCCGTCAGGATCTGGGTGGGATGCTCGCCCCAGCCGTCGCCGCCGTTGATGATCGGGATGCTCGCCCATTTGGCGGCTTCGTGCGGCGCGCCTTGCTGGAAGTGGCGCATGACGATCACGTCGCCATAATATTCCAGCATTTTGACCGTGTCCTTGATGGACTCCTGATAGAAGTCGCCGGCGCGGGTCATCTTGGGGTCGGCGAATCCGACCACATGCCCGCCCAGACGGTGCATGGCCGCCTCGTGCGCCAGCCGGGTGCGGGTGGATGGCTGGTAGAACGCTGCGACCAGTGTCTTCTCCTTGAGCATGTCCACATTCTTGCGCGACCGCGCGATGGGTTCCATCTTCGCAGCAACATCAAACACATGGAAAAACTCGTTTCTCTCGAACTCTTTCAAAGACAGAATATCACGACCACTGAAACTTCTCATTTCTTTTCTCCTTATAAGATTTTAAAATCGTCCTCATTTTTTTATGGACGTTATTTGAGCAATTCTTTCAACTCCTGCGGGAAGAGTGCATAGAATTCCGTGGCGCGCACCACTTCATCCAGGGGAACGTTTTCGTGGCGCATGTGGGCGGTTTTCTCATCACCGGGACCAAAACCGATGGAGGGAATCCCCGCCTTGCCAGCCCAATAAGTGCCGTTGGTCGAGAAGTCCCACGTCCCCAGCTCACGTTTCTCACCCCAAAGGGATTCTATCGTGTGCTGACCAGCCTGGGTCAATGGATGCTCTTCTTCGAGCAGCCAGGGCGGGTAAAACTTTGACACCGGGAAGACAAAACCTGTATAGGACGGCGCGTCGTAGAAAAGTTCTTCGACATGGATTTCTTCCTGCAGATAATCGGGAATCAATCCCTGGATGACCGAGATCACTTCATCGCGCGGCTCGTTCAAGGTAATGCGACGGTCAATATAGATCGTGAACTGATCAGGCACAGCGTTCAGCGAAGCTGTACGCGCTTCGACATCGGTCACGGCGATGGAGGGAAATCCTTGCACCGGGTGATAGCCCATGCCCCACCGCATCCGCCGGTCCAATTCGCGGATCTGCGTAATGATTGCCATCATCTTGTAAACCGCATTGTCGCCCAGGTAATGCGAGGCGGCATGCGCCGACCGGCCGTGCGCCGTGATCTTCAACTCGATGCGGCCTTTGTGCCCGCGATAGACCTGCATCTTCGTCGGCTCGCCGATGACTACAAAATCGGGTTTCACCTTGGGATCCGCTTCGACGAAGGCATTGGGCGCGATGCCGTCACACCATTCTTCCATATTGCCGAAGTAGTAAGCGGTGTACCCGTCGAGCAAGCCCAGGTCACGGGCAAAAGCCAGGCCGTAGACCATGCCCGGAGTGCTGCCTTTTTCATCGCAGGCGCCGCGTGCATAGAACAGCCCGTCTTCCACCTTGCCCACGAAAGGATCCCACTCCCATTCGCTGGGGTCGCCGACGCCCACGGTATCGATATGCGAATCGTAGACGATGACCCGTTTGCCGTTGCCAATTCGACCAATGACATTACCCATCTTGTCAAATCGGGCTTCGTCGTATCCAAGTTTTTTCATCTCGGCAATGATGCGGTCGCCTACGTCTTTTAGCTGCCCGTCCATGCTGGGAATGGCGCAAATCTCCCGCAGGAACTTGATGATGTCTTCACGATGCTTGCTCACAAGCGATTGAATTTCTTTTACTTTGTCCATACACACTCCTGTTTTAAGAATTTTACTTGTAGGAAGAATTATTATTTAAAGCACCTACCCGGCGAACAACGTGGAACTTGAAGTATCCGGGCAGGAAGTAACTAATCGAGTAATCCACAACTTTTCCGGAGCTGGTATAAAGCTTGGACACAAACTGAAGCAACACATCATCCCGTTGGACCTCAAGCATCTTGGCCACATCCGCTGGCGCGTTAATGGCGCCGATGTCCGCTCGGCTGGTTGTCAGGGGATCGCCGCGCTGCAATAGGTAGTCGAGCACCGACCCGCTGAATTTTTCGGTCAACTCTTCAGCGTGGAGAACATCTTCCGGAAGGGTATCCTCCAGATAAGCCACTGGGCGCGATTCCGCACGCATCACTCGAGCTACACGCAATAATTTGCGTCCTGCAGGAACGGACAGGGCAACCGCAAGCGAATCATCCGCCAGGAATTCAGAAATCGATATCTCTCCGGCAGAGACATCCAGGTTGATTCGAGCAGCAAGGGTTTGCAAACTTTCAAGCACCTCGAGTCCGCTGTCGATCACATGGAATTTCCCAACCACAAAGGTGCCGGCTCCCTGCCGGCGGCGGATCAGCCCTTGTGTCTCGAAGGTGCGCATGGCCTCACGCAAAGTCGCGCGGCTGACTCCCATTTGTTTTGCGAGTTCCGGTTCGGAGGGTAGACGGAATCCTGGAGGGGCTTTGGCGATCAGATCGGCGAGGTCAGCTTGCAAGCGTTGGAATGGAAAGTGTGGCATGGATTCTCCAATCAAATATGGGTGGAAGATGAATTTATTCCACCACCGGAATAATCTCGAAACGTGTTACATCAACAAGGCCCTTGTCTGAAATTCGCAATTCGGGGATGACCACCAGTCCCAGCAGGGACAATTGCATGTTGGGGTTGTTCAACTCACAACCGCAGGCTTTGAATCCCTCCAGCACGGAGGCTGCTTTGTGCGCCACCACCTCTGCGCGCTCGTTGGACATCAGACCGGCAATCGGCAATTGCACTTCGCCAATGATTTTCCCATCACGCACGACCACCTGCCCCCCTCCCGTTTCCGTAAGACGGTTGGCAGCCATTGCCATGCAAGCTTCGTCGGTGCCGACAATGATCAGGTGATGTGAGTCATGAGCAACCGTGGAGGCCACCGCGCAGGGAGTTGTAAATCCGTATCCTGACACAAACGCCACCTGGACGTTTCCGGTCCCGTGATGCCGTTCCACAAGTGCGATCTTGGCCAGGTCGCGCCGAATTTCAACTTTTAGCTCGCCTTCCTGTGCTGGCACATCCATGTGCAGATGGCGGGTCGGCGCCTGGTTTTCGATGATCCCGATGACATTGACTTTAACCATTCCATTGGCGACCGGTGCTTTCAAGATAAAGTCGCTGGATGTGAGTTTTCGAGGTATTCTGACACTATTGGTCGCCCAGACAGGGTACGGGTAAGGCGGGATTTGAACGAGGACTTTTCCATCTTGAGCTGCCAGCACTCCTCTTGCAAAGACCATTTTTGCGTGGAAATCCTTCAAATCGTCCACCAGTAGGATGTCCGCGGAACGCCCCGGGGCGATACTGCCCATCTCACGCGATACACCAAAATGTTCTGCCGAATTTATAGTCGCCATCTGGATGGCAGTCACCGGCGGCACACCCGCCTCGATCGCCACACGTACGACACGGTCCATGTGACCGGTGAAGATGGTCTCAGCGTGGCTGTCATCGGTGCACAGGATGAAGTGGCGTGAATCAAGTCCCCTGGAGGTGACCGCCCCGACTTGGGCTGCCACATCATGCCAGGCCGAACCATGCCGCAGCATCACTTTCATCCCCTGCCGGGCGCGGGCGACGGCATCTTCTATGCGAGTCCCTTCATGGTCGTCCTCGATGCCTCCGGCGGCGTAGGCATGGAACGGGATGCCGAGGTCCGGAGAAGGATAATGACCTCCGATGACCTTGTCAGCCAGCCGGGTAGCCCGTAATTCGGCATGCATCTTTTCATCGGCGTTGATGACGCCCGGGAAGTTCATCATCTCGCCCAGCCCGATGATCCCCGGCCAGGTCATCGCCTCCGCCACATCTTCAGGGCTGATGGCGGCCCCCGGTGTTTCCAGCCCCGGCGCGGATGGGACGCACGATGGCATCTGCACGAAAACATGCATGGGCTGCCGGGCGGCCTCGTCCACCATCAACTTGACACCCTTCAGGCCAAACACGTTGGCAATCTCGTGCGGGTCAATGAACATGCCGGTTGTGCCATGCGGCAATACCGCGCGGACGAATTCGCTGACCGTCACCATGCCCGATTCGACGTGCATGTGCGCATCCAGCAGGCCGGAGACGAGATAACTCCCTTTGGCATCCAACACCTGGGTTCCCTGCCCGATCGCGTGGCTTGCATCCTGCCCGACATAGGCAATGTGCCCATCGGCGACAGCGATATCTGTATTCGGGAGGATCTCACCCGTCTGCACGCACACCCACTTCCCGTTGCGAATCACCAGGTCGGCGGGAGTTCGTCCCATGGCCACGTTGACAAGTGTTTGAGAGAGCATTCAATCTCCTGGGTATGTAATTCTTCCGAAAGATGAAAAATTACTTGTGGTATTGCCCTTTTACGAGAGGTACGTCCACTTTCAGCGGTTGGCACACGAAGGAAGGATCATTCACAAAATGCAGCGCATCCGCATAATTGACATCAGCGGGTTTTACTGCATCCACGAAGAGAGCGGTATTTTCCTGCCAGGGAACAAACCATTGGCGCTGGTGTTGAATCCGCTCCCAGGTGGCGACGTCGGGATTCTGGAGAGCCTGCACCCGTTCGTTGACACGTCTTTCCCAGAGTTTTTCATCCGAAACGAAACAATAGATCGGTCGGAAGAGAGCCTTGTGCTGGAACGCAATCTCCTGCGCATGGACACGGTCCTTCCCCATGAACACGGAGTCTGCGATGACACTGATTCCCAGTTCAAGCTGCGCCTCAACAAGGTTCAACAAAACAAGAATTTTCTCATCCCAAAATCGATAATCTGCTCCCGGAGGGACCTCGCCAGCAACGTCATCAATTCGCAATAACGGCCAGCGCAGCTCCCGGGCGAGACGGTCAGCCAGAGCGCTCTTGCCTGTACCGGGGAGTCCGGAGAAAATGGTCAGGGTCGGCTGCATCATTTATTTTAGGAATTGCTGTCTTAACCCTGGACCAACCGTTTGGCTGCCTGATTATGTTTCTCAACGAGTTTCTTTTCATCAACAGTTATTAGCTGACCCTGTTTGACAATGAATTTTCCGCCAACTGCGGTGTAATCGACTCTCACAGGCTGGCAGAAAACCACTGCAGACACCGGGTCGTGTAATGCACCTGCATATTCGAGACGATTGAGATTGATGGCAAAGAAATCCGCGCACTTCCCGGGTTCGAGCGAGCCGATATCCTTACGACCCAAAACGGCCGCACCGCCGTTCGTTCCCAGGCGCAGAGCTTCACGGGCGGTCATTAATTTCCGCGACGGATCATTGGAGAGTGAAAAACCGGTAATCCCTTCCCGCAACCGGGATAAAAGCATTGCCTGGCGAACTTCTGCCAGCAGATGCGAGCCATCGTTCGATGCGGAACCGTCCACGCCAATGCCCACATTGATGCCGGCAGCGAGATACTCCCTGATCGGAGCGATGCCCGAAGCAAGTCGCATGTTGGAATTAGGGCAATGTGCCACACCGCAATGGTGTTTGGCGAACACATCGATCTCCTCCGGATTGACGTAGACCGAGTGGGCAAACCAGACATCGTCACCAACCCAGTCCACTTCCTGCATGTATCCCACCGGGCGGTGACCAAATTTCTGCAGGCAGAATTGTTCCTCGTCTTCAGTCTCTGCGAGGTGGGTGTGAAGGTACACGCCATGCCTTCGCGCCAGTTTAGCGGATTCCCTCATCAGGTCGCCGGTCACACTGAAGGGCGAACAGGGTGCGAGGACAATCTGAGTCATGGACCCCGTTTTGGCATCGTGGTAGCGCTCGATCAGGCGCTCACTGTCCGCGAGAATCTTGTCCTCGCTGTCAGTGACCGAGTCCGGAGGTAGTCCGCCCTGCGACTCACCGAGCGACATCGAACCGCGGGAGGCATGCAGGCGCAACCCTACCTGGAGAGCGGCTTCAATTTCATCGTCGAGCTTGGATCCGTTGGGGAAAAGATATAAATGGTCGGAGGCGGTTGTGCACCCGCTGAGTGCCAACTCCGATAAAGCCGTCTGCGTGGATGTAAAAATGTCATCGGGAGTCAGTCGCGCCCAAATGGGGTAAAGCGTCTTGAGCCAGTTGAACAGGTTCGCATTTTGGGCGGCGGGGACGGCGCGTGTCAAGGTCTGGTAGAAATGATGATGCGTGTTGACCAGCCCCGGCAGGAGGATGTGCCCGGAGAGGTCGAGCACTTCATCGGCGGTCTCGGGCAGCTCGCTGGTTGGGCCGGCGCTTTCGATCAATCCCCGGCGAATAAAAAGACCACCATCCGGAAATTCGGACTGGTGGTCATCCATGGTGACAAGAAAGGCATGCTTAATCAAAAGAGTGGACATTGTTTACTCTTGATCGGAAAGTTTGTCTGACAACTTATAGTTTAGCAGAAAGGGATAGACAAGTCAACATCCTTGAATCGAATTTTCCGGTCGCTTCGAGTCTCGAAGCAAAACCAAACTGCCGCGTCTGGGAAAGTATTGTGTGTTACACTGAAACCGTCGTTAATAAATGGATCCGTGTTGTACCTTGGCCGCTGACCCTTTTATGGGGTGGCGGTCATTTCTATTCCGGCCGAGCCGGAGAAAGCAGTAACGAATGGACATCAGACTTTATGTAGGAAACTTGAACAAGGCAACCACAGCCGAAGAAATCAATACCCTGTTCGCACAAGCTGGGACCGTCACGACAGTGGATCTGGTCAAAGACCGCGACAGCGGCCTGTCCAAAGGCTTTGCCTTTGTCACCATGACCGACCAGGCTGAGGCGGACAAAGCCATCAGCATGTATAACGCTTATTCACTGGCTGGCAACGAGATCAAAGTCAATGTCGCCAAACCGCGCGTTGAAAAAGCTTAATCCAACCAACACTTAAATTTAGTTTTACCGGATCACGACACCCTCACCCCATTCGGGATGAGGGTTTTCTTTTCACATTAAAAGCAATACAATACATAAAAACTTCTTCGGGAGAAAGAATGAAAAGAATACGAATCCTTTCTTTGTTTACGATTCTATCCGTTTCTGTTGCCTGCAGCTTTCTCACTGCGACAACCACGCCCAACCCGTCTATTGCTCCAAATATTACGGAGATAATACCCACCTTGGGCGAATCAACGCCGTCGAACGATTCCCCTTCCGTCACCCCCGAACCTCCCCTGCCTGCCATCACTCCCGTTCCAACAAGCTTGAATTCCACGGGACCATACGTGCTTTTCTCTGCCAATACAGGAATCTGGATCTCCAATCCCGATGGCAGCTTCCCCACAAAACTCACCGACCTGGATATGGGTCTCGCCGACCTGCACCAAGCACTTTCTCCAGATGGAAGCCAGCTTGCGCTGGTCGCCAGGGACGACATTGGTATCGGTCTCTATCTCGTTGAAATTCCAATCGGTGAAACGCAAAAAATTGCGACACTGCCTTTACTGACCGAGGAGGATCTTCTGGATGCCACAAGCCCCAAGGCAATCACATCCTACGCCATCATGGATTATCCCAACGTGGCCTGGCAGCCGAACGATGGAAGTCTGCTGGCGTTCACCGGCGCAATCAACGGTCCCACCAGCGATTTGTATCTCTACAATATTCAGAGTGGAGAATTCACCCAATTGACTGACGGTCCCTCACAGGCGATTGCACCAAGCTGGTCACCGGAAGGTCAATACATCCTCCATTACGGGGTCAGCTGGGTGCCTCCCTTTGGTGGAGCCATTGTCGGCTACAATCGTCTCGACGGGGCGTGGGCGGTCCGTGCCTCGGACGGAGAAGTGATTAACCAGCCCAAGCCAAAGGGGTATCACGGCAATTTCGTCGGCTGGCAGGATGACAGCCATTACATGATCTTCGACAGCGACGACACCTGCTATTCCGTCAACCTGCGCAACGTGAACGTCGTTGATGGGAAGACAACACCTGTGATGGAAGCGAGTTTTTATTATTCGATCGCCCAATCCCCCGAAAATATGGCTCTTCTTTTCTCAGGCGATGAAGGCTGCACGAGCTCCCCGGGAGAGGGAATCTTTCTCATGCCGGCCGGGCAATCCGATCACATCCAGTTGACCAATAAAAAAGCCTATGAAATCTACTGGCTGCCTGAAAGTGGAGTGTTTCAAGCCTACCCTGAAGCTCTTTTTTCATCCGACGGGAGCATCCGTTACGACCCGCCTGTTTATGAAAAATCCTATCAGCCTGCAATCTCCAAATTGGGATATCAGGCCTGGGAAGTCATCGAAAACCAGCAGGGGCGGGTGGAGGTGAGAGTACCCGGCAGTGACTGGCAGACCATTCTCGACGGCTTTGTTGAAGAACTGATTTGGGATCCCATCATCGGAGATACCCTGCTGATCGCTCTGGATGATGGTTCGTTATATTCTGCCAGTGCTCCTGATTTTGATCTTCGGCTTAAGGGAAACCTGGGAGGCAGGACATATCAGGCAATCTGGGCACCCTGAAATCAATCAAATTAACAAAATTAACAATCACCTGTCAAGGGTTAATAAGAATGTCCCCTTATTGCGTACAGATTAGAATGTCCCCTATTTGGAGACAAGCGGGGTAATGTTCCAAGGATGATTGGGAGCAGGCGTGTGAGCCTTGCTCCGGTTGACGAGGACATGATCGATCTGCTTGGCAGTGACCACTTCTGCCTGACGTGGTTGCTTTTGGAAAATGGTGTAGGAGAGTGGCGTGGCTTTGTAGAGAATACGGATGCCGCCATCGGCATGCTCGCACACGGTGACGGGAGCCTTGAGGAGGGCATAGCTGGGGCGATCGGTGTGGATCTGGTAGACCACGTTTTTGAACTGAACGGTGAGGTTCTTGGAAATGGTGCGGGGCTCCTGCCAGGCGAGAATGTGGTCAAGGTCCTGGTGGTCCAACACAGGGCGGTGAGCATCCAGGGAACTGCGAGGTTGGACCGCAAAGCGGGCATTGAAATCCGCTATGAATTCGGGGAGATAGTCATTCCCCTGCTGCATATCGTTGATCCCCCGCAAGCGCATCTCTTTTACCAGGCGATCCTGCAGGGTCAGGTTGACCCGCTCCACCCTTCCCTTGGCCTGGGGCGTATTGGCACACAGGATCGGGATCTCCAGGCTTTGCATGGCCCGCCCGAACTGGGTCAGGTTGTCTCCGGAGCCCGTATTGGGGATATTGACCCGAAAGATGCCATGTTTGTCGGTGTACAGCCCGGCAGGGCGGCCATGGTCCGCCAGATACTGCCTCAGCAGGGCACAGTAACCGAAGAAGCTCTCTTCCGGCACGAATAACAATGCTCCCAACTGTCCTGTGGCATCGTCGATCATCACCAGCAGTGTACAACGCTCCGAACGCCCCTCGAACCAGTCATGATCCGTCCCGTCCATTTGCTCCAGTTCTCCAAAACAGGCACGCCGTTCACGCATCTGATGCACTTCCAGCTTCCGGGCTCGCTTGGCCTTCCACAGCCCCTCCTCGATCATGATCTTGCGCACACTCCCCAAACTCATCTTCAGCCCCTCCCGCTCCACTAACTTCTCGTGAGCCAAGGTCGGCCCAAAGTCCGCATAGCGCCCTTTCAGCAGGTCGAGTGCAGCCCGCTCCGTCTCCTTGTCCAATTGATGGTGACTGGGCTTCCCCCGCTGCTTCGATACCAGCCCAGCTGCCCCTTTTTCCCGATAGGCTCTCAATAACCGCTTCACCTGCCGGATACTTATACCCAGGATCTCAGCCGCAGTCTGTTGTTTCATCCGCTTCTCTTGCAATCGTTCCATCACTTCCAAACGACCCAGTTCCTCTTTGCTCATGGTTAGCAGGTCCATTTCTCTGTCCCTTTCGAAGGGGACATTCTAATTCGAGCGCAAAGGGGACATTACTATTAAACGCTAACAAAATTAACAATCACCTTGACAGCCTAAACTCAGACTGGTACACTCGCGGGGTATTAATCAAATAGTAAGGAAAGGAGGCGTGTTCATGTTCAATAACTTAGCATCGGTGCTTGTTCAAATCCAAGTTGCATGCGCACGCCTTGAGTCAGAAGGATAGATTTTCGTTTCCTGAATAACGGCCACGGGTGCGCATGCCCCGTGGCTTTTTTGATTCCATCGTGAATAGCCTGCCCGGTGATCCCTGCACCCTGTAATAATCTGGGGGATGACCAACGCAGCCGCTTGAGAATTTTCACCAGCCACGGACTTTTCCAAGGCTGGTTTTTTATCCCTGAAAGGAGCATTGCATGTCAGGCCAAGTCTTATCAACCAAACAACAAATGATGAACGTATACGTCCAAATGAGTAAAAAAGGACACTCGTCGTTTACTTCTTTACAACATTTTCGCGCGCCTTATCCAGTCTTTTCACGGCTGCGGCGAGGCTCGTTTACAGGAACTCTATACAATGAATACATACGATGGAAGCGGCCAGGGAGTCGTCTTCCGAAAAAATCTTGGACATTACGCCGTCCACACCGAAGAGCGCGATATCGATTGCGTCCTATCATCTCGTCTCCGCAAGGAACTCATTTACCCCACCGCGGATCCCAGTTCGCTCAGGCATAGGGTACAACAGGTCCGTGAAATCGAGCATGTGGACCCGGTCGCCATCGGCGATTCGGTGATTTTCACAGATGCAGGCGACGGCAGCGGCATGATCACCGAAATCCTGCCAAGGCGGAATAAACTATCGCGTCCCGCAACCACTCCGGGGCAACGCGTTTTCGAACAGGTCATCGTCTCGAACGCTGACCAGGTGGTACCAGTATTCGCCGCCGCCAGCCCGACGCCTAAATGGCATCTCCTTGACCGATATCTGGTCTCGGCGGAAGCCTCCGAGTTGCCATCGCTGATTTGCATCACAAAGGTCGATCTATTTAATGACCGACGGGAAATTGATGAAGTTGTCGATTCCTATCAAAAGATCGGCTACCGTGTTCTTTGCGTCAGTTCTGTGACCAGAGATGGACTCGAAGAAATAAAGCAAGCTCTTCAAGGGAAAATTTCCGTAATGGTTGGTAAGTCCGGTGTAGGAAAAACATCACTGCTCAATGCCATCCAACCGGGACTCGGATTGATAGTCAAGGAAGTCAGCAGGGGCGAACAGGGCAAGGGAATGCATACCACCACCCACCTGGAGATGTTTCCGCTCGACGGTGGTGGCGCGATTGTCGATACACCGGGTATCCGTGAGTTCGGTCTGTGGGATGCCGACAGCGACAGCCTTGACCAGCTTTTCCCCGAAATGCGTTCATTTATCGGAAAATGTAAATTCGGACTCGATTGCAGTCACGATGAGGAACCCGGATGCGCCGTCCGTAAGGCGGTCGTCGATGGGAAAATTAGCCCCTATCGATATCAGAGCTATATTAAACTGAGGGTATCGCCATGAGAACGCGGACCCTACACAAGCATGAAATCCAAAGGCTCAATTCTTTTGGCGATTTCATCTGCATGACCTGCCGAAATTTCGTTTCGTCAGAAGAACTGGTCTCCGGCGTTCATCACCGCAATCACTGCCCGTATTGCCTGTCCTCCCGGCATCTTGATTTGTTCAAAGCCGGAGATAGGTTGTCCGCCTGCAAAGCCAGGATGCAGCCCGTGGCGCTCACTCTAAAAAGGACTTCCAAAAAATACTCCAGAGAACACCGGGGGGAAATCATGCTGGTTCACCAGTGTGAGGGCTGCGGAAAAATATCCATCAACAGGATCGCTTCTGACGACAACGCTGAGTTTCTTCTAGAAGTCTTTGAGACTTCATGCAGCAGGAAATCGATTGATGGATCCTTGCTCAAACAAGATAACATCGACCTCCTGACACCGAAGGACCGTCCAATTCTTCAAGTCCAACTTCTCGGACGGTGTTAGGCCTGCCACCCGGGGACGGATTTCACCGTCCCCGGGTATTTTTTGGATATTCACATTTCGAGTTCCATATTTGTTGACTTTGGTCTCACTTGAACCTTATAATCACAACATGAAGCAGATCGATCTGTGTCTTTCATGGTATTGGGAATATGACAGTGATTTTGTGCGGATGGTGGAAGACGCCTGCAAATCTCGTGGAATTACCCTCTGTCAGGTCAAGCCAGATTCCCTGCTGCAGACCATCCGGAAATTACAGACGCAGGAAATAAGACCAGAAGTGCTGTTCGACAGGGCAAACGATGACTTGCGATTCGATCCCATCCGGAAATGGGCAAAGGACAACAGCATTTATTACATCAACCCTCCGCAGGTTGCTTTCAAAGCCGAGCAGAAGGATCAATTCCACGCCACCTTGATCGATAACGGTATCAATGTCCCTTGGACTATCATCCTGCCATCTTTTTTAGACCAACAACTGCTCGACCCCGTGGATCTCTCTCCGTTAGGCACCCCATTTGTCGCAAAACCCTCTTACGCCGGGGGCGGGACAGGTGTTTCGCTGAACCTGACCACATGGGATCAGGTGCTCCAGGCCCGAATCGAAGTACCAGATCAGCGCTACCTGCTCCAATCCCTTGTTCAAACACAAAAAATCAATAAAAGGGAGACCTGGTTTCGAGTTTACTATTGCGGCGGGAAAATTTACCCCTGCTGGTGGGCTACGGACACCCACATCGCCGCTCCTGTTACTGCTTATGAAGAAGCCCGCCTGGGACTTGATAAGTTACGGGAAATCACCAGCGTGATTGCCCGGTTGAGTGGGCTTGACCTCTTTTCAACGGAGATAGCCCTTACCCCCGATGGCAAGTATATCGCAGTGGATTACATCAACGACAGCATTGACCTGCGCGCCAAGTCGAAGGCGGTGGACGGCGTGCCTGATACAGTGTTGCAGTTAATCGCAAACGCTTTAGTGGAATTGGTCGAGCAACGAAAATGATGAAATAAATAAGGACGATCCCGCCCCGGATATCCTGGGCGGGATTTGAGTTTCAAAGAACTGGATTATTAGTCCTGCTGAATCTTCGCTGCGCGCAGGGTGTTGTTCATCAGCATGGCGATGGTCATCGGACCGACGCCGCCAGGGACGGGAGTGATGAACCCGGCGACTTCTTTAGCCTCGTCATAATTCACATCGCCGACCAGACGGTAGCCGCTCTTCTTCGTGGCATCCGGCTTGGAGTTGATGCCCACATCGATCACTGCCGCGCCGGGTTTGATCCAATCGCCGCGCACCATTTCCATTTTTCCAATGGCTGCAATCAGGATATCCGCCTGGCGGACGACACCAGGGAGGTCCTTTGTGCGCGAGTGGCACACCGTCACCGTGGCATTCTTACCGATAAGAAGCAGCGCAGCCGGCATGCCGACAATGTTCGAACGCCCGAGCACCACGGCATTGGCTCCTTCAATCTTGACGCCGGCCTGCTCAAGCAGATAAATGCATCCATAAGGTGTGCAGGGAACAAACAGCGGCTCGCGGCCTTTCTGCGCAAGACGACCGATGTTGAGGGGTGAAAAACCGTCCACGTCTTTTTCAATACTGATGAGCTGCAGAACGCGCTCTTCGTTCAAGTGCGAAGGCAGGGGCAGCTGCACAAGAATGCCGTTTACGGTCTTATCGGCATTGAGGTCCGTGATCACTTTTTCAAGATCTTCCTGGGAAATGTTCTCAGGTACATGACGGCTTACGGAATCCATCCCCAGTTCCTCGCAAGCCTTGCCTTTCGAACGGACGTACGTCGCCGAATCCACCCGCTCCCCCACAAGCACCGTCGCCAAGGTCGGTTTGGCCTTGCCTGCAGTGGTGCGTTTGGCCACTTCCGCGGCGACATTGTCCCTTACCTGCTGGGCGATTAATTTTCCATCAATGATTTGTGCTGTCATAGTGTCTCTCCCGTATGAAATGTGAAGGATTACGCAAATCCATTATACAACCGGCGCTATTTTCCCCTAAGTGACAAAAATCATCATCAAGTCTCAACCACCAGCACAGCCTCGCCGTTGAACTTGCTGGCTTTCAAGTCTCTCAAGGCTTGGTTTGCATCCTTGAGCGGATAAGTATTCACCGTTGATTGGATACCTGCTTTCACTGCCAGATCCAGAAATTCGACTCCATCCCGGTAGGTGGCGTTGGCCACTGACCGAAGTGTTCGCTCACCATAAATAGTCTTGTAAGGAAAAGATGGGATATCGCTCATGTGGATGGCATTGATGGCGACCGTCCCGCCTGGGCGGATTTTTTCCAACGCGAGAGGTACCAGTTCGCCAACAGGGGCAAAGATCACTGCCCGGTCCAATGTGCTGACTCCACTAGAGCCTGCCTCCCCAGCCCAGACTGCACCTAATTCCCAGGCATGGTCCTGATGAGCTTTCGATCGGGTGAACACGTACACGGGGCAATCCCAATATCGCAGCACCTGGATGCACAAATGGGCACTTGCGCCGAAGCCGAACAGACCGACCTTCTCCCCGGATTGGATATCGGCTTTTTTCAAAGAACGATAGCCAACAATACCTGCGCATAAAAGCGGAGCAGCCTGTTCGTCGCTCACCATGTCAGGGAGCGGGAGGACAAATCGTGCATCTGCAAGCACATACTCCGCGAAACCGCCATTGACATGAAATCCGGTGAACTGAGCAGTTGCGCACAGGTTTTCTTCGCCGCGCAAGCAAAATTCACAGTTGCCGCAGGTGGAATGCAGCCAGGGGATTCCCACCTTTTGTCCGAGTTTGAGGGCTGGCATACCTTCATGTGAATTGCTAATGGCGTCGACTACCCCAACGACCTGGTGCCCCGGCGTGATAGGGAGATGTGGAGGGCGGATCTCCCCCTCCACAATGTGCAAATCCGTGTGGCACACTCCGCACACAGACACTTTGATGCGCACCTGTCCCAGACTAGGTTGAGGAAGCGGGAGGTCTTCAAACAGGAGTGGTTTGGATTCAATGACGGAAGGGGAGTAAAGTCGTGCGGCTTGCATGTCTAAATCATAGTCCAATCTAGTGACGGTGATATCAAATCATTTCAATCGTAAACGATCTTACCTTCCATCACTTCGCTGGTCAGGTTGATTAATTTCACATCATCCACTTTGTTCCAGCGCGGCTCAGACGCAACAGTGGAAACTCGGATGTAGTTCGCTGTCCAGCCCTCCAACTGCCAGCCAGAATCAGAAACCTGAGTGAACGATTCCCACAGGACAGGAAGTGTCCGGCCGATGAATTTTTGCCGATAAACCGTTGCTCTTTCTGAAATTAATTCGCGCAAGATATGATTGCGATGTTTACGAATATCATGCGGCACTTGATCCTTCATCCTTGCAGCAGGTGTACCGGGTCGGGCGGAGTAGGTGAAGACGTGCCCTCCGGCAAAGTCCATCTCGCGGATGAAATCAAGCGTTTCGTCAAATTCAACTTCAGTCTCACCCGGAAAACCGGTCATCACGTCGGTGGTGATGGCAACGTCGGGAATAACCTTCCGGGCAGCTGCGATCAACTCACGGAAAGACTCCGGCGAAGTCTTGCGCAGCATGCGCTTCAGCGTTGAGGCGCTGCCGGATTGAATCGGCAAGTGCAAGTGCGGGCACAGTCGCGAATCTTCCCACAATATGAAAAATTCCTCGTCGAGATCCCAGGGTTCGAGAGAAGAAAGTCGCAGCCGGGGAATATTAACCTCTGCGAGAATTCGCTTGATCAGGGTGCTCAAGCGGGAATTGAAATCAAGGCCCCACGCACCCAGATGAACACCGGTTAATACGATTTCATGAGCGCCGCCCTGAATGGCTAGTTGAATATCAGCTAGCACGTCGTCAAGAGGGCGGGATAAACTCCCCCCGCGCGCGAGGGTGGTGATGCAAAATGTACACTGATTGTCGCAGCCGTCCTGGGCTTTTATGAATGCACGAGTGCGGTGGCGAAGACCGGGCAGTGGTGCACGGGCGAGCGGCTCCACATCGAAATCATGTTCGGGTCGCTGAAGAAGCTCGGAAACAAGATGATCTTTTTGGTTGTTGGGAATGACCCGGGTCACACCGGAAAGCCCTGATGCTTGGGCTGGCTGCAGAGTGGACCAGCATCCAGTGACAATGACATCCTTCGCGCCCGCCCTGGCTGCCTGCCGAATCTTTTGTCGAGAATCGGATGCAGCCTGGCTGGTGACTGTGCAAGTGTTGACTATGACCAGGTCCGCCTCACCAGCCTCAGGGACGATGGCGTGCCCCTGGGAACGAAACTGGCCGGCCATCCGCTCGATTTCCGCTTGATTAAGACGGCAACCGACCATATCCAGAAAAACCTTCATCGGATCACATCCAAAAACCGAACCAATAAAATCAAGGCTTCACGACCACAAAATTATCGAAAACCACATCGACCCCGGGTTCATTAAATGTCCCGGCAAGGATGCCTACATCCCCAGTGGCAAAATCGGTGTCAAAGACCTGGGCAGCCAACTGTCCGTTCACGAAAAAAGTCAGCTGGCTGTCGATGCAATCTGCGCGAAGATGATTCAGCCCGGCGCCCGAAAGGATGGCGCTTGAAGGAAGCATCTCGTCCATCCCAATCAAGGAAAGTTGATCATCCTTGACCTTGCCAATTGCATAATAGCCATCGCTGCTGGCAATAAAAAAGTAATAATTCAGTTCGTCCTGATATCGGCAGATCAAGCCAAAACGATTGATCTCGGGGCCTGCCTGCTTGACCGCGTCCACCTCAATGCGGGTATTCGTAAAATCGAGGTCTGGAACACTCCAATAATCGAAATTAGGTTCATTGACATAGATGCGAAACCCACCGTCCGCATAGTCGGAAATTCCACCATTGGGTAGTTCAGTGCCGCGCAGCCAACCGTTGAAGGGTTGAGAAAAGTCATCCCGGAATATCGCCTCACCCGGATCGCTGAACTGGTCTGTCAATTGGACAGCCAATTGGCAGGCTAAGGACGCTGATATTAGGATAACGGAAAGAAGCAGCAGGCGGTAGCGTTTCATCTTGTGGACTCCAATCTTTCACTCAACTCTCGGGTACCAAATTCTATCAACAAATTCAGCAGGTCTGATTGATTCATGGGAAATACTGATCCAGCATTCGGCCAGCCTGAGCACCATAGGGACCACCCGGGTCAAGGTTTACTGCCTGGACCAGATGATCATAGGCCGACTTGGAATTTCCCTGCTGGAGGAACAGAACGCCAAGGTAAAGAAGAATGGCAGGATTCTCAGGATCTGTTTGGAGCGCAATTTCCCAGATATCCTGCGCAGCTTCGAGGTCACCAAGGGCAAAATAGACTCTGCCCAAAGTTATATCGTTTTTAAGATCGTCAGGTGTCAAGGCGCGGGCCTGCAGGGCAGCCGGAAAGCCAATATCCTTCACGTTGTAATTGTAGTCCACAGTAAAAATTGCTAATGCACGCCAATATTCTGCTTTGCGAGGCGAAAGGTCGATGGCAGCTTGATAATGTTCCAATCCAGAAGGAACATCCCCTGTCCGGGCAATCACATCGCCTAATGCAACCTGCCAATCCGGATTCAAAGGTTCGAGTCTGGCGGCCTCTTCAAACTCAACCTTGGCTTCATCAAAGCGATTCTCTCGCATAAAATACACTGCGCGCAGACCGCGAATCTCGGCTGAATTCCTGTCGAGCTCGAGCGCCTGGTCCAGTTCCGGGAGGCCGCCTTCCTGAAACACCTGCTTGACCTGTCCCAGCCACGCCCAGGCCGGGGCATATCGGGGGTCTGCCTCTGTTGCGTTCATGAAGGCTTCCCGCGCCAGGGACCAGGCTCCTACAGCGATGAGCGTCCGGCCGGCACCTGTTAGCTGGGCAGCCCTGTCCGGAGACAGCAGTGCGATGTTCAATCCGCGGCGTAACGCCTGAATAACGGGATCAAGCGCCGGGTCGAGCTGACCTGCGCGGATCAGAGGGGATAAGGCATCCTGTGGGGATTGAGCTGAAAGCAATAACCCCAGCATGTAGAATGAATCCGAATCCAGGTCGTCCAAACTGGTCGCTATCAAGAAGGCCTCACCAGCCTGCTCATACATGCCCTGCTGGTAATAGACATGCCCCAGGCGGTTATACAGTTGCGCCGAACCGAGGCCGTCGTTGCGAAGTCCTTCCCATTGCTCGAGCGCGGATTCGACTTCCCCCAACCTGTAATAGGCATCCCCCAAGGCAAGCCGCCCGGTTGAACTCAAACTTGGAGATCGCTCCAGGTAATATCGAGCCAATTCCGGGTTCTCGTCCGAGAGCGCCATCAATCCAGCCTGTTCCCAAAGGTCTTCCCGCCATAAAAGCAGCTTCGCAGCTGTTTCATACTTCAAGGCGGCAAGACCAGGGTTTGTTAACGCCAATTCCTCCGCCTTTGAAAGGTTCAAATAACCCGTCAGCATTGGAGGGACAAGCACCAAGGTGATGAGGAGAATTATTATTGAAGAAAAGGTTACGAACCGGCGTTTGTCATTCATCCTTAGACATTGTAATATAGGATGCGGCGGTTACAGGCGGATTTCAGGGAAAATCATCCAGTTTTTGACCAGTCCCTTTGCTTCTTTAGTGAATTGTCATCTGTACAGGCGGATGTATAATTGTTGATGGGACTACGCCGTGCTATAATCGCAACGACGCGAATATGGAATTTCTGACGCAATTATTCGACCTACTGACCTCTCCCTCCGGCAGCCTGGTATATTTCATGGTGCTGGTGTTTTGCACAGTAAGTGCCTTCTGGTGGTCGTACGCTCAGTGGAAATCCACCGAATTCCCGCAAGCAAAACGAACGGTCATTGGCCTTGGACTGATCTTTGCAGCCCAGGTTACCATGTTCATCATGGGGGGTCTGGCCTGGACCGGACTTGTTGACCCAAACGTGCTCCTGCCGGTACTGGACCGGGCAGTGGTCTTTTTCAGCGTGATCTGGATCGTCTGGCTGTGGGCTTTCCCCGAACCTGCAGGAAAAGCAGACATGGGTGCCATCATTTTAAGCATGGTGGACGGAATTGCGCTGGTGGCGAGCGTGATCATCCGCTCGCAGCAGTATGCCAGTGTCCCATTTAATGACACCATCCAAAGCACGGTCTGGTCCGCTGCCATCCTGGCGTTGACGGCTTTTGGAATTGGAATCATCTATTACCGCCGTCCTAATAATTTTGAAAACGGCCTGGCGATGCTGATTTTGATCTTTGCCGGATTTGCGCTTGACCTGATTTTTCCCGCCAGCGGAGGAAATTACTCGGGATTCGGCCGGCTGATGCTCATGGCAGCCTTCCCCATCCTGCTCACCCTCCCGCAGCGTTTTCCCAGCCCCACACAAGCCCTGCCGCGGCAGTCTTCCGTTCTGACAGACGAAGATATTAAGGAAGCGCAGCCCACGGATGGTGAAGGGAGACCCCTCCGCGAACGGCGGCGCTATAGCACGGATGCCAAAACGCTGCACGCGCTGCTTGACCTGGCGGGTGAAACAGACCCCAATAAAATTAACGACGACATCACCCGGGCGGTCGCGCAGTCCATGCTGGCGGATCTATCCTTCCTGATTTACTTGAACGAGCATAAACAAATGGTCATCGCCAGCGGTTATGACTTGATCCGCGAGGAAAAATTGGACGGCATTCCGCTCAATAAGGAGACCATCCCTCTGCTGGCGAACGCCATCCAGCGTGGACGCCCTCTGCGCCTGCCTGCGAGCAGCACCTCCTCGGACCTGCGCGGTTTAGGCGATTTGCTGGGACTTGCCAGCCCCGGCCACCTGCTGAACGTGCCGATCGCCAATGAACATGAGCCTATCGGAAGCATCCTGCTGCTTTCGCCGTATTCAAACCGGTTGTGGAGCGCGGACGATCAAGCCTTCCTTTCCAATATTGCGGTATCTTTTCTGTCCATTGTCGAACGCGGACAGATGATTGCCAATCTGGGTCACCCGCTGCAATCAGAACAGGTTGCTCCGGCTCCATTGCCTGTACTCGATCAAGCCATCATTGACGATCTCCAGGCGCAAATTGCAGAACTCCGCATGGAAAACGATAGAAGCCGTGGAAGCGCAGAGCAGCTCATTGCTCTGGCAATGGTCCATGAAGAAGCCCAGCGCAGGATTGCAACACTCGAGCAGGAAGCCGAAGAGTATGCGCAGCAATTGGCTGAAGTTGAAAGGGAAAACGACGCGCTTCGAACCGGCGCAACGGCGGTCGAGCCGGTAATGCCTGCAACCGAAGATGGACATCTTGAAGCTGAACTCAAACTGACCCTGGGGGAAGTTGCACGGTTGCAGAATACTCTCGCCGAAGCAAACATGAAAGTCCTCGAGCTCGAAAAACGTTCAAGCGGTTCCATGAGCAGCGACCAGGCGGAAGTGATCGCGTCCATCTCCCAGGAATTACGACAGCCCATGTCGTCCATCATTGGCTATACAGACCTGCTGCTCGGCGAATCGGTCGGCATCCTCGGCGCTCTCCAACGGAAGTTCATCGAGCGCATCAAGGCATCGACCGAGCGAATCGGCAGCCTGATCGAAGACTTGATCCAGATCACCACCATCGGCACCGGATTGATGGCGCTCAAGCCGGAAGCTATCGATCTTAACTTGATCATCGATAACGCGATGGCGTACACTAGCTCGCAGCTTCGCGAGCGCAACATAACACTGCGCATCGACCTGCCTAAATCCACCGAGCATATTTTTGCCGACCGGGAAGCTCTCCAGCAGATTTTAATCCACTTGCTTCAAAACGCCGGTGCGGCATCTCCTGTGGAGGGTACTGTCACCCTGCGCGTGCGCACTGAAAAACAGGATGAAAACGATTTCGTCCTTATCCAGGTTGCAGACACCGGCGGGGGTATTCCCACCGAAGACATATCTCGTGTCTTCTCGCGACTTTACAGGGCGGACAACGTTCTGATCCAGGGTGTCGGGGATACAGGCGTGGGCTTGTCCATTGCCAAAACGTTGACCGAAGCCCAGGGTGGGCGAATCTGGGTCGATTCAGAAATTGGGGTCGGCGCAACATTCAGTGTATTACTACCCGTCAGCCAGGCGGATACGGAAGCCAAAGCCGAAATTGAGCAGAAGGTGGACTAGATGAAACCTGCCCTTAAGAAGACATTCTCCGCCATCCTGATCGCACTCGCCTCACTAGTGATCGTCATCGGCATTGCATCGCTTGCCATGGTTCAGGGCGGCATTAACATCCTCCCCGGTAGGGACGGCGCCGCTGCGACACCGACGATTGCTCCCTCCGATGGGTCGGTCTCTGGCGGGTCAAGCGGTTCAAACAAACCGACCGCAAGTATTGATACATCCGATTCAACCCCACTTCCAGAGGCGACACCTGTCATCCTGGCATGCGAGATGCCCCAGGGTTGGATGCCCATTATTGTCAGGGAAGGTCAAACCCTCGAACAGATCGCAAATCAATACAACACATCCATGGAAACGCTGCAGCAGCAAAACTGCCTGGAGAGCACGGATATCACAGGCGTAACGGTTGTGTTCGTGCCTTTGCCAGCACGAGGTAGAGAGACATCCGTCCAATGTGGACCACCTGCCGGCTGGGTGATCTATTTCGTCCAACCGGGAGATACGCTTACCAGGATCGCTGCCATGTTCGGGACATCGGTCAACCAATTGATAAATGCCAACTGCCTCAGAACGACTACTATATTCGTCGGGCAGCGGTTGTTCGTGCCGCCGAATTTTGGATTTCCACAACCGATTATCCCCTCGGCCACCCCGTGGATTACCATACCTGGACTGTTGACCCCGGAGGTCCCATACCTTCCGACCGGAATCCCATTCCCGATATTTCCGCCCACCCCTTGAGAATGCGTGAAACAGGGGGCTGCCTGCATTTATGTTTTCAAGTTTACGCCGGACATCGTTGAGCCGGTTATTACGACTGTTCGCCTGGGGGGTGGCCATCACTATCTCTCTGTTGATGTTTGGATGCGGGATGCCTCCCGCTCAGACTCAACCGGTTGAGACAGGCTGGTACCTTATCACCGCCAATCCACGCGCCACCCCCACCCCCACCCCATTCCAACCTGTCCTTATCGGAAATCCTACGGAAAACACAACCCTCTTTCCTACGGTGACCGAAGAAGTCCTGCCGTCGCCTGTAAATCCATTCCCTTCCCCCGCGGAATCTCCAACACCCACGCCGCCGCAGCAACTCCCCACACCCGGTCAGATCATCGATCTCTCGCAAATTCCGACCGCCATGCCCCTGGTCGCCGGGCGTGATACCATCAACTTCATCCTGCTCGGCTCCGATACAAGAGGAAGTACATACTTCAGAACAGATACAATGGTGATTGCCATTGTCCGCCCCAGCAGCGGTGAAGTCTCGATGATTTCGCTGCCCAGGGACATGTGGGTGAACATCCCCACCGTCGGGATGCAGCGATTGAACACCGCCTACCAGTATGGTGAACTCTACCATTATCCCGGCGGAGGCTCCGCTCTCCTACGAGACTCGATTCAGTACAATCTGGGAATCCCCATTGATCACATGGCCATGGTGGACTTCGACGGCTTTCGTCAGGTTGTGAATACCATCGGTGGCGTGGAGGTGCCGGTCTTTTGTCCCTACACCGATTGGCGCTTGATCAGCCCCGAATTGGATCCGGAGAATGAATTTAACTGGCAGCTCTTCACTGTCGGCCCGGGGGTGGTGAACATGGACGGCGATCTCGCCTTGTGGTATGCCCGCTCTCGAAAACGATCCAACGATTTTGACCGCGGGCGCCGGCAGCAGGAAGTCCTGCGCGCCATCTATTCAAAAGCCTTGAGCGCCGACCTCATCCGCCGCCTGCCGGACCTTTACAGCCAGGTCAGTTCAACTGTCAGGACCGACTTGACCTTCACGGACCTGCTCTCTCTGGCACCCATCAGTCTGCATCTGGGCAATGCGGATATCAGGGGATACTACATCAACGAAAAGAACGGCACGGTCGCTTCGTGGATCACGCCTGAAGGAGCATATGTCCTGATACCAAACGATGCGGCTATCGCAGCCTTGGTCCAACAAGCCATGACCTCGCATCCGAAGGAAGCAGAGCAGGAGGCCGTAAAAGTAGAGGTGCGCAATGCCTCCCCGTTTGACGGCTGGGATGCATTGGCAGCACAGAGATTAAACTACGCCGGGTTTAAATCGACGACTGCGCCGGCAGATCACCGCGACCAGTCTGTCACTTACCTCTATGATCGTACGAGCATACAAGACCGCAGTATTACATCCAGAATATTGGCCGTCATGGGGCTTACAGAATTTAATCTCATTTCTGCTCCCAACCCGGACAGCTCCGCCCCATATATTCTCCTGTTGGGTTCCGACTACGCCCCTTGTTTCGACCCCGGCGCTTTGACTCCCTGAAGTAATCAGAAGCTGAATATCTCCGAATATTGTTAATTCTTCAAATGGCTTTTTTTTCGTTCGATCAGCGCATTGCAAAGTCTTAACAAACCGCATAAACCGTTTGACGTCTTGTTTTTTTTGCACTAAACTATACGAAGAGTATACGAACAATCCATCAGGAGGCTTCATGACTCCAAGCAATTCAAGCACAGCACATATCACCTCTCAGACCCCATTGATCCCGGCCATCAATGCCTGGGAAATCTATCTAAACGATCAGGGACGTTCGCCCTACACGGTCAAGGCATTCCTGTCTGATGTGCGGTTGATGACACAGTTCTTTCCACCCGACCGGTCGCTGGGTGCCATCTCGACCAATGACCTGAACAACTTTTTGAAATGGATGGAAAACGACCGCGGGGTACCCTGTTCCCCGAAAACACTCGCTCGCCGAATCACCTCGATCAAATCCTTTTTTCGCTGGTTGCACCAGTTCGGTGTCATTCTTGTCGACCCGGCTGAGAAGGTGGTGCAAAAGTCGGTGCTCAGTCCGCTTCCCGAGGTGCTCAGTCATGCCGAGCAGGAGGCCATCCTTCTGGCAGCCGACCGATATCGCAGAAAAGCCAAACCGGATGCCCGGCCTTATGCGTTGCTGTATCTCATCCTGACGACTGGGATCAAGAAAAGTGAATGCCTGGGAATCCATATCAACCACATTGACCTGGATGCTCAGGGAGGTCCGCTGGTGTTCATCCGATATGCCAGCCCGGCAAACCGCTACAAGGAACGCAAGCTTGCGCTGGCGGAAGATTGGATACCCGCCTATCAGGAGTATCTTAACCAATATGCGCCGGTGGACCAGCTCTTCCCATGGTCTCCGCGGCGCCTCGAATATCTGCTGGAGGACATCGGCGAGGATGCCGGCCTCACCAAGCATTTATCCTTCGATATGTGCCGCTGGACTTATGCGCTGAATGATTACATGCGCGGCGTCGAACTGGACAAGATCCGACAGAATCTTGGTGTATCAAAAATTCAGTGGCGGGAAGTCCATATGAAACTCCGCCAGCTGGCTGGAAAAATCAGCTAATCAAAAGGCTCCCATCAAGGGAGCCTTTTTAGTTGCAGCCTCAGCGCCTGCCGGGTTTCTCTTTCAACTCGAAATGGGTAGGCCAGGCGCAAGCCCATGACCCAGGCAACCTGATCTCCCACCATAAGGACCGGCCATCTGGCTCGGGCGCGGTGAGGTAATTTGATGTTGATAAAAAAATCAGACAACTTCATTGTTTGCCCGTTCATGCCAAGCGGCTGAAATGCATCGCCAAGTTTGGCCGGACGGATGGACTGTTTCCCTGCCGCCTTACCGGCATCCATCCACGCTACAAAGGGATCCTCATTGGATTGAGCAGCAGATAGCAGGTCATCGTCAATTACTTTCTCGACGACAAGCTGCCAGCCATTATCCAAATCAGTGATCCCAGCTTGCAATGGTCGCTGGCTATCGACCTGTGGCCAATCTCCAGAGGGTAAATCGGCTTCATATTGGGCGAGGTAAAGGCGATCATTCTCTTTGTAAATATATAACCCTCCGGTTAAATCTACTTTACGGCTGGGCGAAGCATCCGATGTGCCAGACATGTCATCCACAAACTGCGCCGCCAGAGATAACACATCGTGATCAACATCGCGCAGGCCAGGTCGAAGCAGGTGCATCGCCCGTTTACATAAATGTCTCCGCATCCCCGGCTTTGACGCCTCAAGCGCAGGCAGGTTGAAAATAAAATAACCCTCGCCTTTTTCAACAACCAAATCATCCCATGCCTGATCAATGAAGCTGTTCAGCATCTCATGATCGTCCTGCAACGAATGGGACATTCGAAGCAGAGCTTTTTTAAACTGAGGATTATAGGTCTCGAGATCAGGGATCAGGCTATGACGGAGTCGGTTACGAAAATAAGTTTGATCGGTGTTGGAAGCATCGAGGACAAATTCCAGATTTTTCTGGCGGCAATAACTCTCCGTATCACTTCGCCAAAGGTGCAGGATGGGTCGGATGAGCGGAATTTCCGCATCGAATTCAGGCAGGCGGGTGACGGGAGTCATGCCTTTTAATCCGCCAAGACCTGCCCCGCGGACGAGGTGCATCAGAATCGTTTCGACCTGGTCGTCCGCAGTATGTGCCACAGCGACACAATAGGCTTTTCGCGATCGGGCTGTTTCAAAAAGGAATTGGTACCTGCATTTTCGGGCTGCTTCTTCGATGGACAGTCCATTTTCTTTGGCAAAGCCGCCCACATCTACAGATTGGACAAATATAGGAATCCCAAGTTTTTCAGCTATTTTCCCTGCATGGGCCGCGTCGGAATCAGCTTCGGGTCGAAGGTGATGATTAAGGTGAGCAGCTTCCACGCGAAAGCCCGCGTCGTGGAACAAGCCCAATAGGCAAACACTGTCTGCCCCACCGGATAATCCCACTATAATCGGTTGGGAACGATCGAACTTTTCAAACGCCGGATTCAAATTAACGGGCATACTTGAATTAAACCACAAAGGCACACAGACTCAAAGCTGATGAATCTGTGTGCCTTTGAGAAAAGGACGAAGGTTAGAGTTGATACAGCTCCACCAGAACTCCACAGGCGGATTCCGGGTGGATAAAGGCATATTTCTTTCCATCAGCGGATGTGCGAGGTTGCTCATTGATCAAACGAACATCCCTTGCCTTCAGCTGCTCAAGCATCCCTTCAATATCATCCACTTCGAGGCAGATATGATGCATACCCTGCCCGCGTTTTGCCAGATACTTGGCGATGCCGGAATCATCGGTTGTGGGAAACACCAACTCGATTTCTCCGTCCGCCACCGGTATAAAAGCCACTTGGGATTTTTCTGCAGGTACATCTCTTACTTCGTGCAAATCCAATCCAAGGGAATCTCGCCAGAATGAAAGTGCATCGTCCATATCTTCCACAACAATAGCGACATGATTGATTTTCCTGATGGTGGGCATATCATTTCTCCGTTGAACTTGATTCATTCCTCGCCGGCGAGAGTCAGGACACGTTCGCGAATGTCATCCGACAGCCAGATACCTGCATTTCCCAACCGGTCAATATAAGGCTCCACATTCTTTGTCAGGCCGCGGGATTTGGCTTCCAGCATGAATTTCAATGTGCCCCAGATATTGAGGCCAACATTCTTGGCTGCCCTTCGTGCCAAAGGGTCATCCAGCAGGACGACACAATGAGGAGTCTCAAAGGCCAGCGACATGGCTGCCACTTCACCCGAGCTCAGGTCGAGGGACAGCCAGGCAGAGGGTACCGTCAGCTGCGGATCCTTGTATTGCATCCAGGGCAGGTCAAAAGGACTGGGGACATCATAGCCAATGAAGCGTCCTTCGAGCAGGTCATCCAGGACGATGGAAGGCATGTAGACTTCATCAAACATTTTCGGAAGCCAATCCAGGATGCCGATCCGGTACAGGTAGATCACAGGAGAGACGCTGCAAACTCCATTGCTCATGGCTTTTCCTGCGTTTCCTGATGAGGTGGATTATTTGCTGGAGTTTTTTCAGATTTCTCCGGCGTGGTTTCTGCAGGCACCACTTTGCGGATCCCCTTTTCAGCAATTTTCGGGGTCACCTCATGGGCGATGGGAGTGTCCTTGGGTTTGTTCTTGGCCTGATGAACCGCGCGCTCCAATTCGACCAACTCGGCCAGCAAGGGGAAAACCTTGTAGAAACCGAGACTGAGCAGGAATTCCACATGCGGGACATCCGCCAACTTGGATGCCCGGTCGGACGAGATGCGACCCAGCATGTAAAGCTGGACTGCAACAAGCAACCTTAAATCGCGCCAGATGGGAGCCGCCCTCTTTTTAAGCGGTTCCCTGCTGAAGATTTGATCTGAATTCGAGTCGTTGTACTGCGACATATCCTGATTTACTTCCCGTTGGCTGATTCGATCATATCCATGTAAGCACCGTCCAACAAATCGGTGGAATCGATGCCCAGTTTCTTCATCAAGCTTTCCGCAATAGCCTGACCTTCCGTGTCCGACTGACCCGGTTGCATGACCACTTCCAATTCCATGAAATGCCCCAATCCCTCAACGTCATCCAGATGAATGCGGGTCTGTCCGACCAGGTATAAATAGCGGGTTTTTCGTACAACCCCTCGCACCCCGAGGGCAAGTGCAAGGATGGACTTCAACGACTCGGGGTCGCTGGTTTCATGGATTTGATAATCCGACCGCTTGGGGCCTGTATCATCCGCCCGGGAATACCAGACAAGCTGGGCGTAATCTGGTGCCAGAACCCTCAGTTTGAGTCTGCCTTTGGGAATATTAAAGAACGTATCCTCCTGCGGGATGACCTGCATGGGTGTGTCGCTGAGGGACTCCGCCCGATTCTTCAAGTGAGTCATATCCTTCACCCGGGCTTTAATCTCGATATTGGCAGGCATCAGGCTGGGATGTCCTCCGGGACTAATGAAAATACGACGCCGTCTTTTGGTTCTCCGTGGTGAAAGAACCGGCCGCGCAGGTATCCTTCACTGATCGCGCCTGCCTTTTCTGCAACCCTCAGGCCGCCAAGATTTTCAGGATCGATGACCATCTCCATGCGCTGCATCCCGAGTGAATCAAACGCAAAGCGCGCCATCAGAACCACTGCCCGAGTGGCAAATCCATGCCCGGTTGCGCTTGTGCGAATCCAAAAATAAAGGTCACAGCCTCGATGGCGTCTGTTGATTTGGTTCAAACCACACCCGCCCAGGATCCTGTTTGTGCTGGATTCAAGAATTACGAAATTATAGGCTTGATCTTCATTCCAGATCTCAGGCTGGGAATCGATGTAATCCTGCACATCTGACAGGGAAAAGCCCTTCAGGTCAACGAGCCAAAATGAAGTCTCATTTTGTGACTCACTGACGGCCGCATGAATTTCAGGCGCGTCTTCCGCTTGAAAGGGACGTACAGTAATCACATTATCGGTAAAGAAAATAAAGGAATCCAAGGTTGATTCTCTTAGTAACCGGGATAGTTAATCCTACCAACCAGTTTTCCCGGTAACCGGCTTATGTTAATTCCAGTTAGGACTTTACCACAGAATAAATTTTTTCGAAATGACTCCCGCGAGCTACGGTCAAACTCAATCCATTTAGTTGGACAAGTCCTTCAGGTTTTCCCGGTAATCAATTGCGCTGCCGATCATAATCCCGAGGATAACCAATACAACTGCGGCGAGGATGGAAATGATCCAGGCAATATCTGAAATCCAGAGAGTGGGCAGAACGGCCATGGTAATCAAACCCAGCACAACTCCGTAGAAAGCCCAGCGCCAGATATGCGGAATGGCGCGCCATACCCGTCCGATCGAGAGCGAATTCTTCGTCCTGCGCTCCTTCTCCGATATCATATTGGTGAATTTCTTTTTCTTGATACCGGGGTCGCGGGTTGATAACTGCTTTTCCCTCAACCGGATCAATCGTTCCTGTTCCGGGTCAAGATTATTTGACATCGTGCCTCCCATCAGTCAGACAATCAAACCGGGCTGAACATTGCAATGGAAGAAGATTCAGTCCACCTTCATGAAACCAAACAAACTCCACATGCCCCGCATCATCTTGTGACCAAAATCCGGTTTCAGGTACTGGTTCGGGCAGCTACCGGGGATGACGCTGATCCCGTTGTCGCGGCACATCTTTACCGCATCCTGCGAGACGCTGGTCATACCAGCCGCAAGACCGGGTTTGGTGCCCATCATGCAATGCATCCAGACATGCTTGACTCCCAGGTCCACACACTGCTGGACAATTTGATCGGTTACCTTGGGATTGGAAAGGATGAAGACCGCGTCCGGTTTTTCCGGGATGGATTTCAAGTCCGGGTAACAGGGGTCTCCTTTAAATGTGGTAATTCTCGGATTGACGCCATAGACTGTATAACCCGACTCCTTGAAACGATTGTAGGCTTCGTTGCAGCCCGTTTCACGTTTGTCGGAGACGCCGACTATGGCAATTCTTTTTTGAGCTAGAAAATCCTGAACGAGAGAGTTCTACTTTTGACATAGGATCCTTCTTTTTTGAGAGATAGTGAAATATAACATTATTACATCGGTTAGGCGAGGAGGTGCCAATCCGCTTAAGACAAAAGTCACTGTACATAGATTTCCTTGTGAAAATGGGGAGGGAGTTGGTCGGAAAACGCGGTTGGCAGCCAAATAAAAATATGACATTAACGCCTATTTTATTATGACTTACATCGTTTCAAGAGATAGTGATAACTGGTACAATCATAGTGTGAAAATTATATTACTTTCACACATTTTTCAATCCAATTAATTCGCTTTGAACCGGTGCAGATAGCATCGGAAATTGATCTTCCATCCTGAGGAGGTGAAAGTGAGCCTCGCAATACTAAGCAAGCAAGACGTCCCAACATTTGTGCGGAACTTGTTGAAGGTCTACAATGTCGGCGGACCGGTGGCAACAGACGGGCATTTCGCCTTTAAGACCATCCGCGATCCTGCAGAACTACGACTGGAATACCCAACGACCATCCTGCCGCCAAAGAAGTTTCTCCTGCCCCCCGTAGAGACGCTTTTCGAATTCGAAAACGCCCAGGAATTCCAAATCAAGCCGCCGCGCCTGGAGCCTCGCTCCGTCATCTTTGGCGTGCATACATGCGACTTGCATGCCATTCAATTGCTTGATCAGGTCTTCGAAACCGGTCATACCGATCCTTACTACACCAACCGTCGTAGGAAGACACTGGTCATCAGTATCGAATGCCTTACTCCCTGCGATGAACACTCATTTTGCAAGAGCATGGGGACTCTCAGCGCGGATGAAGGATACGATCTGCATCTTACCGATATCGGCGACGGGTATGCCGTCGACATCGGAACTGACGCAGGGCAGAAATTACTCGAGCATGCTCCAGTTAAGGAAGCCTCTCCCGGGGAAATTCAAAAATTAAACTCAACCTTGAGCGAGAAATGGCCGCGGTTTCCCTACCGCCTCGATTTCGATGTCAGCGATCTGCCTTCCCTGCTCAATATGAGCATGCAGAGCCCGCTATGGAATGAACTGGGCGAACGTTGCCTGGCTTGTGCCTCGTGCACCAACGTATGCCCGACATGTTTTTGCTTTGATGTCAGGGATGAAATCGGTCTGGATATGCAGCACGGCCAACGGGTGAGGAACTGGGATTCCTGCCAGCTTGATGATTTTGCCACGGTCGCAGGAGGGCACAATTTTAGAAAAAGCAAGGCGTTACGCCAGCGGCACCGCTTCATGCGCAAGGGAAAATATATCCTGGAGACACATCATTTTCTAGGCTGCGTGGGCTGCGGACGGTGCGCCAGGGCGTGTTTGGTGAATATCACGCCTGTGGGAGTTTTCAATGAGCTATACCATCGAAAAGAGGTAGGAGGGCAGCCATGATTGAAACCAAGGAAAAATCATTGGAGCAATATGGCGAAACAGAAAACCGCCTCTTCATGCCTGTGGTTGCAAAGATTAAAAACGTGGTCCAATTGACCGCGCTGGAAAAAGTATTTACCATCGAGTTACCCAGGGGAATGTCCCTGGACCACCGCCCTGGCCAGTTCGTGGAAGTGTCCATGCTGGGAACCGGCGAAGCCCCCATCAGCATCAGCAGTTCCCCCAGCCGAAGTAACGGCTCCTTTGAGTTGTGTGTGCGAAAAGTAGGCGATGTCACTCAGGCCATCCACAATCTTGGACCTGGCGACAAGCTGGGGGTGCGGGGACCGTTCGGGCATGGTTTTCCATACGAGAAATTCAGGGGAAAAGATATCCTCTTCGCGCCCGGCGGTCTGGGATTGGCTCCACTTCGATCTTTGATCAATCAAGTGCTTGATGAACGCGCCTTGTACGGCAAGGTTGTCATTCTTTATGGCGCCCGAAATCCTTCCGAGTTACTCTTCAAGGATGAACTCGAAACCTGGCGCAAACGGGAGGATGTTGAATTGATGGTGACCGTGGATCGGGGCGATGAAACCTGGAAGGGTCATACCGGCGTCATCACCACACTCTTCAAGGATGTGTCCGTCAACCCGCGCAACACGATTGCCATCACCTGCGGCCCGCCGGTCATGTACAAATTCGTGCTGATGGAGTTGTTCGGAAAAGGCATCCTCGAAGGGAATATCTACCTTTCGCTCGAGAGGCGAATGAAGTGCGGAATCGGGAAATGCGGCCACTGCCAGATCAACAGCGTGTATGCCTGCCAATCCGGACCGGTATTTTCCTATCGAGATTTAAAAGGGTTGGAGGAGGCGCTATGAGCCAAGCCAACAAACCCAAAGTCGCATTCTTCGACTTTACCTGCTGTGAGGGCTGCCAATTAACCGTTGTCGATTCGCTGCAAACCCATCCCGAACTGCTCAATGCCGTTGAAATTGTTCAATTCCGGGAGGCGATGACGGAAAAGGGTGAAGACTACGCTGTGGCTTTCATTGAAGGCTCATGCACCCGGCAAAGCGACGAAGCGCGTTTGAAACAAATTCGCGAACAGGCTGCGGTGGTGGTTGCCCTCGGCACCTGCGCCCACCTGGGAGGCGTCAACTCGCTCAAGTATCTGCATCCGCTTGAGGATGTGCGGCAGTATGTTTACGGCGACAAAGCGGACTGGTACGAAACCTATGATGTCCGGCCGATCGATGCAGTCATCAAAGTGGACTTTGCCATCCCGGGCTGCCCCATTGACCGGGATGAATTCGTTGCTTGTGTGAATGCTCTGCTCATCGGTAAAAAACCACCCATTCCCGATTACCCCGTCTGCGTGGATTGCAAGCTCAGGGAGAATGCCTGCCTTTACACTCTGGGAAAAGTCTGCCTAGGTCCCGTCACGCGCGCCGGCTGCAAGGCCATCTGCCCCACGTATGGGCAACCTTGTGAAGCCTGCCGGGGATTCATCTCCGACCCGAATGACAGTTCGATGCGGAATGTCCTGGCTGAACACGGCCTGACGGTCGACGATGTGACCTCCCTTTATACGATGTTTACCACCTACCAGGTCCGTCAGAAAATGATGGCGGAATCTGAGAAAAGCAAATAGCCGGTTGATGAGGCGAAAACCATGACCAAGAGAATTGATGTTCATCATGTGACCCGGGTTGAAGGGCACGGAAACATTGTCGTCAATATTGACAATGGCGTGATCAAGGACTGCCGGTTTGACGTCATAGAGACCCCGCGCTTCTTCGAAGCCATGCTGCGCGGCAGACCCTATCTTGAAGCCTCGCATATCACCAGCCGGATCTGCGGAATCTGCTCCACCGGACATACCACGGCATCCCTGCGTGCTTCAGAGACCGCTCTGGGCGTGGAACTGAGCGAACAGACCATCCTGCTCCGGAAACTGGTCTTCCACGGCGAAATTCTCGACAGCCACCTTCTGCATATTTACATGCTGGTCGCGCCTGATTTTCTTGGTGTCGGGAGCGTCATCCCGCTGGCGACCACCCATCGCGATGTCGTCCTGCGGGCGCTGCGCATGAAAAAACTAGCCGGGGATATATGCGCGGTGGTGGCAGGCCGCCACACGCACCCCATCGCCATGACCGTCGGCGGTTTCACTCATTTCCCGACGGCTGCCGAATTAAAAGACCTGCAGGCTCAATTGATTGCCTGCCGTGCGGATGTTAATGCCACCGTGGATTTGTGCGCGACTCTGCCCTGGCCAAAATTCGAGCGGGACACTGAATACGTCTCCCTGACAAAACCGGACGAGTACGCCTTCATCGACGGCGAAATTATGACCAGTGACGGCTACAAATTTCCAATAAATAAATATAAAGAAGTCACCAACGAATACCTTGTGCCTCATTCCAGCGCCAAACTGACAAAACACAAGCGCGAATCTCTGATGGTCGGCGCATTGGCCAGGTTCAATAATAATTACAATCAACTCCATCCGCGAGCTAAGGAAGCGGCGGAAAAATTGGGGATCAAACCCAAGGTCACGAATACCTACCTCAATACTGCAGCGCAGGTCGTGGAGGTGGTCCACTGCGTCGAGGACGCCATCTCGCTCATCGATCAACTTCTTGCCCGGGGGATAAAATCCGAAAAACCCGCCCCGGTAGACCTTGGGAAGATCAAGACGGAAGGATGCAGTGGTGTGGGGGCGTGCGAGGTACCGCGCGGAATCCTGATCCACGACTACAAGTTGGGGCAGGATGGCAAAGTGACCGGCGCCAACTGCATCATACCCACCAATCAGAACGTTGGCAACCTTGAAGCGGACATGAAGGCGCTGGTTCCTCAGATAATGGAAAAACCCGTGGAGGCCATGCAGCTCGACCTGGAGATGCTGGTACGGGCGTATGATCCCTGCATTTCCTGTTCGGTTCACGTCATGAAGGTTGAAAAGAAATCCTGACCATGGCACCTGAGCGGACACTCATTCTTGGGGTTGGCAATCCCCTGATGGGGGATGATGGCGCCGGAATCGAAGCGGTGCGGATGCTCGCTGAAGAAAAACTGCATCCGAACATCACCGTCAAGGACGCCGCCACACCAGGCTGGACATTGGTCGAATGGATCAAGGACTGGCCGGCGGTGGTGATCGTGGATGCGATGCAGATGGGATTAAAACCCGGCGAATGGCAATGTTTCGATGCCTGCGATGTCCGTTTCACTTCCAGCGAAGGAGCAATCTCACTACATGATGCTGACCTCGCCAGCGGACTGGCGCTCGCCGAGGCATTGGACCTGCTTCCACCCCAACTCACCTTTTATGGAATTGAACCTGAAACCACAGACCATGGCATGATATTGAGCCCGGCGGTCAGCGCAAACCTCCCCGACCTGGTAAAAAACATACTAAACAAGTACGCCATGTAGCTGAGAAAAGAGAGCACCATGAACCCTAAACGCATTCTTCTTGTTGACGACGATCCGGATATTCGACTGGCGTCCAGGCTGCCGCTTGAATCTGCCGGTTATCAGGTCTCCGAAGCAGTCAATTTTGCAGATGGTCAGGCCGCGGTGAAAAAGGTAAAACCGGATTTGATCGTTCTCGATGTCATGATGGATACCACGACTGCCGGCTTTCAATTTGCCCTGGACCTTCATAACCCCAGACCCGAATTCTGAATTCAAAGATTTCAAAGATATCCCCATCATCATGCTTACTGCCATCCATTCCACCACGCCGATGCGGTTTTCACCTGACTCGGAATATCTTCCGGTGCAGGTGTTCCTGGAAAAACCTGTAGATCCGGATGTGCTTCTGAAGACGGTACGAGAATTATTGGGCGATTAACGAGTAATGGGCACACCTGTTCAGGGTGTTTCTTCGCCGAACAGCAGGACTGCCTCCCGGTCCAAATGGATCTGTGGCTGGACGTCGTGTGCTGATCGATGAAGAACTGGTGGACAGCGTAGCATGGCTGATCCGATTGCGCTGGATCGCGAGCATAGGGGTCATTGCTGCGGTCTGGTTTGTCTCCTTGAGTTTCCATCTCGAATTTCCTTTTGTGCCGCTGATGGTCATCGGCGGCATCGTCTTTCTTTACAACATCGTTTTTTACCTGATCAATCGGCATTTTAAGAAAACAAACGCATCGGTCGAATCCTACCGCAAGCTGGCTTTCGTTCAGGTGGGTTTTGACTGGGTGGCCATGATCCTCCTGATCCATTTCTCGGGAGGGATTGAAAGCCCGGTCATTTTCTTTTTTATTTTCCATATCATCATTGCATCCATCTTCTTCACCCAGGTGACCGCTTTTGGCTTCACCATCCTCGCCATCGTGTTGGTGTCGCTTGTGGCCGGATTGGAGTATTTCTCCATTCTGCCCCATTATTTTATCGAGGGATATCTCAATTATCCTCTGTATCAAAATAACCTTTTCGTCATTGGCATCCTTGTCTTTTTTGGGTTCACATGTTTAATCACCGTCTTTGTGGTATCCACCATCCAAAAACGGCTCAGGCAGCATGAAGAGGAAGTCGTTCTGTTGACGGAAAGCCTGCAAGTGGCCACCACGCGGCTCCAGGCGTTAAACGACAGCGCCCAAACCATCAGTTCTTCGCTTGACCTGCAGCAGGTCCTGGACAGGTTGGTCAGAACCACATCCGAGGTCATGCAAGTCCGCGCCTGTTCCATCCGTCTACTCGCCGATGGCAGCGAACGGCTCGAGCCTGTAGCGGTATTCGGTCTCAGCCAGGCCTACCTGGACAAAGGTCCCATCGAGCTGGAGAGCAATGTACTCGCTCGTGAAGTGCTCTCAGGAAAGGTGGTCAATATCCCGGATGTGACCAGCACCTCCCTGCTGCAATATCCGGAATGGACTGTGCAGGAGGGGATTCTTTCCTTGCTGTCAGCGCCACTGATGGGCAAGAATGGACCGTTGGGGATTCTGCGCGCCTATTCTCACGAGCGGGACCGGTTCACGCAGGACGATGAGGTCTTCCTGACGGCCATCGCCGCCCAGGGCAGCATCGCAATTGAGAACGCACTTGCCTATCGGGCTATGGAAGACCTGGATGCTACAAAAAGCAACTTCATCCGGACGATAACCCACGAGCTGCGTTCCCCTGTCAGTGTGGCGCGCAGCCTTTTGCGTACGATCACAGCCGGGTATACCGGTGAGGTAAATGAAAAACAAAAAGACCTCATCGACCGGGCAATCCGACGTGTCGACTTTCTCCAAAAATTGATCGATGACCTGCTGGACCTCGCCTCTGGCAAGGCTAACTTGAATTCCCATGAAGCCACCGAAGCCACTCCCGTTCATGAGGTCTTACAGCGGGTGGTGGATCGCTTCACTGCACCAGCCAGTGAGAAAGACCTTACGCTCGAGTGGAAACATCAAGAAAATGTTCCCTGCAAGGTCATGGCTTCTCCCAACTCGCTGGACCGCATTTTCAATAATTTACTGGCGAATGCAGTGAAATATACCCCGCAGTGGGGCAAGGTGACAGTCACCCTCTCACAAATCGGGGAGGATGCAAGAATTGCGGTGGAAGACACTGGAATTGGTATTCCTGACGAAGCGATGGTACATCTCTTTGAAGAGTTCTACCGCGCGCCAAATGCCAAAGAGTTCGAGCGCGAAGGGACCGGTCTGGGATTGACCATCGTCAAGGATCTGGTCACTCGGCTGGGCGGTTGGATCTCTGTCCATAGCAATCCGGGGACAGGCACGCGGTTTACCGTGAGTCTGCCGCTGGCCGCTGAGAAGAACTCATCTCTCCCAAAAGTGTAAACGAACCTTTTTCATCAACTTAATTAAAATAAATCGCCCTCTCCCGAGATAATCTGAGGGAGGGCGATTTGTTATTAATTTCTACGGACATGAAGCGGATGGGTCTGCTACGAGTGTCTATTGTAGTAGGACTGGGGGGGATCGGAAACGACATAGCTGGGAGTATCCGGACAAGATACGGTCACTTCCGGGATTGACAAGTCAATCGTTACCATGGAACCATCTTCAGATACCTGGGAAGTGTAAGTTCCGTTCCAATCTCCTGTGCAACCCTCTACTGATACATGCTGCTGGAAAGTTCCCGGCGGAGTCCACGTCATGATCATGTCAACCCCACTCAATATTTGTTGTAAAGGAAAAGGGCTTTGTGAGATCGCAAATTGGATCAGGAGATAAGTGTTCCTCCGAATACTGCTCCTTCCGGTAATCGGTAAGCGGGATTACTGCAGCTATTTTTCATTGTTTCCTGAAACTCTTGCAGGTCGGAAGGATCGAAATCGCCATTTGGAACCGTAAATAATCCATTTGTTTTATTCGAATCGATCTGGAGCTTTGTCACTAATTTTTGCAGGCAGTTGCGCCCGGCTGGCGGCTTCCCCGGCTCGGAGTTTTCGCATTCAGAAATTCCGGTTGTAATGACGTTCGTCAAAGCATCATTCAAAGAATCCATTAATTCCTGAGTATTGGTTGATTGAAAATAATCGATGGTCGCAGGATTGTCAGCCCGATCAAGTAAATCACTTGTATTATCGTACCAAATCATTGCGCTTTCACAGTCCGTTATATTTTCCTTTTCATCATTTGTTATCTGTGCTGAAAGGTTATCCATTTCCCGTTGTATGTACAAAGCATCGGTATTTTGGAAAATTGCATTTGCAGTGGAGGGGAAGTCCGCTGGCAGAGGAGGCAAATCGGCATCCGCCAGCTGCTGGGCTAACCAGCAGTTGACTTAGATTCACGCCGAATTGTGTCACCCAATGTTTAACTGCGAATTCAATGATCTTTATTTTGCTGCCAGTCCCCACTCCCTGCGTCCCGGCTTTTTTCACAGACTGCGTGCTCGTTCCAACCTCAGTAACGCCTGCGGGGAAAATGTGGAATTCATCCCCGGTTCCATCGAAACCGTACCCAACCGGGAGGGTGCCATCCTTTGGAAATCCATCCGGCAGGGTGATGGTTAAAGTGAGATTATCATAAAGATCAAGGCCTTCCGGTCCGATGCGCACCGAACCCAGGTTTGCGCCATCCAGCGGCCAGCCCTGGACATCCGTGACCGGTGTCAGAGTAAAGTCCGTGGCTGCCTGCACGGCGCCGGCAGGGACCAATAACTCATAGAGCACCCCCTTCTGATCTGTCAGGCTGATGCTTCCACCATCGGGGCCGATGGATTGGGTCACCATTTGATCTTCTGCGAAGGTCGCCTGCACCGTCAGCGGATTCGGCAGGACATCCGCTGTGGTCACACTTACTGTACTGTACCCTCCCGGTTTGCCATCCGTAAAGGTTTGCAGGCGATACGTCAGCTTGCTGTCTTTCGGAGCCATGAAGTCTTCGTAATCTGTTTGAGCCGCATTTAATGCCATAACGGGGAAAAAGGTTTTTTGTCCATCCAGCCGATGCTCGAGGAGGTATATATCAGCACCTTCCACGGCATCCCATTTTAATTTTACGCTGCCGTAGGGAGGCGCTTCGGCAAAGAACCCTGTCGTTGCGCCGCCAAAACCAAAGCCATTTGTGACAGACTGGGAGAGGGCAGCACATGATAAGGAGAACAGGAGTAGGAAGCCTAAGAAAAGAGCAAATTTGATTGATTTCATATAATTTCTCCCATTTCCTTGATTATACCTTACCATCCCGCTCACAATAAGTCGATGAAGGTTCCTAACAGCTAGCACAGCTAATCGTTGTAATGAACCAACTCAATAAAAAAACACTTTGTGGTGTTTTTTTATTGATATGATATTTATGGAAAAAGTGAAACCCCTCCATCTGTGCCAATTCTATTTCGCGGACTCAAATAACCTCAATCCCATCGGACTGAAATATGGGATCAACCAGATCAGCCATACAAAAATACTGAATTTATGGAAATTCACGATCATTTTTTCATCTTTCTTTACCAGCACAATCGTCGCCCAGATGGCGTGAACAAACATCAGGAGGATGGCAAGCAAACCTGAAAGTCCATGCAGGTCATAGGTCAGACCGCCAGCCCACTCGAACATCATGCCCGTCCCCCAGGTATCGCAGACCAGGCCAAGCCAAAAAAACACAGTATGCCAGATTTTGAGCCTGCCCTGGATCCTCTCACTCCAGACTCCGATGGAATAGAAAACTAATGCAAGATTGATGACGATGACAGCGGTGCTCATTTTTGATTCTCTCCTTTTTTGTGAAATGGTTTTTACATCTGTTTAGTTGGTATGGAAATTTCTCTGCCGCGTACTCACCCCACCCCCGAAGAGCACAAGTGCTGGGTCGAATCCCAACTTAGCAAAATTTAAAATCCTTCCGCTACATATTCTCCCCAAACTTTTCTCAAGGTATTGCAGATCTCACCCAGCGTGATGTCGTGCTCGACGCATTTGATGATCAGCGGCATCAGATTATCGGTCCCACCCGCAGCGGATTCCAATTTGGCAAGCAACTGCTCGACTACTCTCTGATCTCTACTCTCTCTTAACTCCTCCAACCTTTTTCGCTGTCCCGCCTCAATCGCCGGGTCAACCGACATTCGCTCCAAGGATCTTTCTTCTTTCACCTCGAAGGCGTTTATCCCCACAACGATCTCTTCTTTCTTCTCAATCGCCAGTTGCGCGGCATAGGCGGCATTCTGGATCTCGTTCTGCATGTAACCGCGTTCGATGGCGGTCAATGCGCCGCCCATCTCGTCGATTTTGGCAATGTAATCCTGCGCGCCTTTCTCGATTTCATCCGTCAGGTATTCGACCAGGTACGAGCCTGCCAACGGGTCGATGGAATCCGCCACGCCGGATTCGTGAGGCGATGATCTGCTGGGTGCGCAGCGCCACGCGCACGGATTTCTCCGTGGGCAGCCACAAGGCCTCGTCCATGCTGTTGGTGTGCAGCGACTGAGTCCCGCCCATCACTGCGGAGAGCGCCTGCAGCGTGACGCGCACCACGTTGTTTTCCGGCTGCTGCGCGGTGAGCGTCGAGCCGGCGGTCTGCGTATGGAATCGCAGCTGCCAACTGGATGGTTTTTCCGCCTTGAACCGTTCCCGCATGATGCCTGCCCACAGGCGGCGCGCGGCGCGGAACTTGGCGACCTCTTCGAGCAGGTTGTTGTGCGCGTTGAAGAAGAAGGACAGCTGACCGGCAAAGTCGTCCAATTTTAGTCCCGCCTTGAGCGCCGCCTCCACGTAGGCAATTCCGTTGGCGAGGGTGAACGCCACTTCCTGCACAGCGGTCGAGCCGGCTTCGCGGATGTGGTAACCCGAAATCGAGATGGTATTCCAGTTCGGCACTTCAGCCGCGCAAAACTGGAAAATGTCGGTAATCAGCCTCATGGACGGCGCTGGCGGGAAAATGTATGTTCCGCGCGCAACGTATTCCTTGAGGATGTCATTCTGGATGGTGCCGCGCAGTTGACGCGTGTCCGCGCCCTGGCGTTTTGCCACCGCGATGTACATCGCCAGCAGAACCGCCGCCGGGGCGTTGATGGTCATCGATGTGGATACTTTGTCGAGGGGAATCTGGTCGAACAACTGCTGCATGTCGCGAATGGATGAAATCGAGACCCCCACCTTCCCCACCTCGCCCTGCGCGATCGGGTCGTCCGCATCGTATCCGATCTGGGTCGGCAAGTCGAACGCGACGCTCAGCCCGGTCTGTCCCTGTTCGAGCAGGTAGCGATAGCGTTTGTTGGACTCCTCGGCTGTGGAGAACCCCGCATACTGCCGCATGGTCCAGAAACGCCCGCGGTACATCGTAGGCTGGATTCCGCGCGTGAACGGATACTCGCCCGGGAAACCGAGTTTCTGCTCGTAATTAATCCCCTCTTCAGGCAGCGCCAGCCGCGGGATTTCGACTCCCGCCGAGGTCTCGAAGCGCTCCTTCCTTTCCTTGAATTTATCAAGGGATTTCTTGAGAGTGGTTTCTTTCCATCTTTTGTATTGCTCGTTGATTGTCATATTCTCACCATTATGGGTCACAAAGGGTCACAAAGGGTCACGAAGGAAATTAAACCTTTGTGTTTCTCACCTGCACTCCCTGGCACAGCCCTCCAGGGCAGGTGTGCGCCAGGTGCAAGTGTCGTTCCTTTGTGGTTAATTTGGATTTCCTCAAGTATAAATCCAACAGGAATAAACCTACAGGACAAGTGACATGACATTTTAGAGAACAAAATCATCATTTCCCAACGCACTCAAGAGAAAATAACGACCATAGCCCAATTTATGAGAATTAATCCAAGGGTTTAATTTTAATGGTAGACTGATTTTCAATATCGTTATTTGGATTGACCTTTTTTGCCTTGATCCTGACTTCAAACTAGTAATATCTATTTATTCTCATCGAACCTACCAATAAATTTGGATTGCAGTGGCCTGAAGTGAAATGAATCCCTTCAGACAAGTGTTTTTATTCCTGGATGATCGATCCTGTACGCAGTGGAGATTGATATGAAAATCAAGGATTGTATGAAACGGGACGTATTTTCAACCACAGAGGCAACCACCATCGCTGATGCAGCCCGCATCCTGGCTGAAAAGCACATCGGCAGCCTGCCGGTTGTGGATTCCAATGACAGGCTTGTGGGTCTGCTGACGATGCAAAGCCTTTTACTGACGGTCATGCCTGATTTTGTGCATCTTATGGAGGATTTCGACTTCGTGGTTGATTTCGGGGCCGCTGAAGAGCGAAAACCCGACCAGGCACTGCTCTTACGCCGGGTAGGCGAAATCATGCTTCCTCCCGAAGCAGTGGAGGAAACCAGCGGATTGATCCGCGCCTTCTCGCTGCTATATCAGCACCAGCTTCATGATCTTCCCGTGGTGGATGTGAAGGGCAAGCTCGTGGGGATCATCTCGCGTGTGGATGTAGGCGCGGCATTTCTCTCCAACTGGAATATAACGCAGGGAGGCTGATATGCTGGCGGGCATCGTTGCGTTCATCATCTTTGCGGCAACACTTTATTTTGTCTTCTCGGAGAAGCTCAATCGCACCATCGCTTCTATCGCGGGGGCAGTCACCATGGTGGTGGCGGGCATGATTTTGGACTTCTACACCGAAGAACAGGCCATCGCATCGGTGGATATGGAAACGATCGGGCTTCTGTTGGGCATGATGATCCTTGTGTCCTTGCTCGAACCGACTGGTTTTTTCCAATACCTTGCCGTTCAAGCTGCGCGATTCTCCAAGGGTAAACCGCTGCGCCTGCTGATCCTGCTGGGGACGATCACAACGGTCCTTTCGATGTTCCTTGATAACGTCACGACAGTTGTCCTGATCGCGCCTGTTACCATCCTCATCAGTGAAATCCTGGGTATAAGCGCAGCACCCTTCCTGGTGGCTGAAGCCCTGCTTTCGGATACGGGCGGTACCGCCACACTGATTGGAGATCCTCCCAATGTATTGATCGCCTCCGCCTCGGGCTTGACCTTCAACGACTTTCTCACCCATGCCCTGCCAATTGTGCTGGTGGCCTGGCTGGTGGCATTACTGATGCTCCGCTTCCTATTCCGGCGGGAAATGTCGGAGGCGCCTGCCGACCCTGACTGCCATATTAAGTCTTGATCCCAGGTCGGCGCTTGAAGATTGGAACACCGCCCGCAAGATCCTGATTGGTACTTGGCGTTGCCATCATGTTCTTTTTCCTTGAAAAATTCCTGCAGATCAGCCCCGCTTTCATCGCCCTGGGTGCCGCAACCGTGGCACTGGTCTGGATCCGACCGGATGTGAGGAAGACCTTCGAACGCGTCGAGTGGAGCGTACTGGTCTTCTTCACGGCACTGTTCATACTGGTGGGTGGGTTGGAAGCAGCCGGCGTTCTTCATTCGATTACCAATTCGATTTTGAGCATCAGCAATGCAAATCCAATCGCCCTGGGCGTGGGGCTTCTCTGGCTGGTCGCCTTGCTCTCCGCCGTGGTGGATAACGTCCCCATCACCATTGCGTTTATTCCTGTCATTATGGAACTGGGAGCAAAAGGCATTAATATTGCACCTCTGTGGTGGGCGCTGGCATTTGGGGCAGGCCTGGGCGGCAACGGAACCATCATCGGCTCCACCGCCAATGTTGTTGTCGCGTCGCTGTCCGAACGTACGCGATCCCCCATCACATCCTCCCTGTGGAACAAGCGCGGCCTGCCGGTCATGCTGGTCACGTTATTGGTAACGACGGTTTTATACGTAGTGGCTTATCCATATTATTTGAAGTAAAGGAGCGATCCATGACCAAGACCGTCATTGCTGCTGCCCTGGGCGAATGCGTTCATGTGGCAGGAGTCTCCAATTTCCTGCGACTGGCTGAAACCGCAGGCTGGAAAACCGTGTTTCTTGGTCCGGCTGTGCCCGTCGAAGCATTGCTGGATGCTGCCAGACGCGAAACCGCAAGACCTGCAACCGGGCGATGAACTGCTCATCGGCGTGTCCTATCGTCTCACCCCTGAGACTGGCGAACGGCTGCTCGGACAATTCGCCGAAGAGGCCTCCGAACTGCACGAAAGCGGTGTGCGCTTTGCCTTTGGCGGAACGCCTCCGGTCGCCGAGCGCGCTGCAAAAGCTCATGTTCTTTGAACAAATATTCGACGGGAGCGAAAGCCCCGAACAGGTGCTGGCCTACCTGAAAGGACAGGCCGCCCAGTGACGCTTCCGAGACGGATTTCCCCCAACGGACTATCGACCGAATCAAGTGGCGCGCACCCTATCCGATCCTGCGCCACCACTTCGGTCTGCCGACCATGGAAGCCACCATCGAGGGCATCCGCAAGATCGCCGAAGCCGAAGCGCTCGACCTGATCTCGCTCGGCACCGACCAGGACGCGCAGGAGAATTTCTTCCACCCCGAACGGCAGGACCCGCGCCGCACCGGCGCAGGCGGAGTGCCCGTCCGCACCCCGGATGACTTTCGCGCGCTTTATGAGGCCAGCCGCTGTGGGAACTTTCCCATGCTGCGGGCCTATTCCGGCACCGACGATTTCATCCGCTACGCCGAAGTGCTGACCGAGACCATCCACAACGCCTGGTGCGCCATCCCGCTTTTCTGGTTCAACCAGATGGATGGGCGCGGACCCTGGGATCTGGAAGGTTCCATCCGTGAGCATCAAAAGGTGATGGCCTGGTACGGCGAACGGGACATCCCCGTGGAACTCAACGAACCGCATCACTGGGGCATGCGCGATTCATCGGATGTGGTCTACGTGGTTTCCGCGTTTCTCTGGCTGCCTACAATGCCAAAAAGTTTGGCGTGAAAGATTACATCGCCCAGATGATGTTCAACAGCCCGCCCGGCGCTGAGTGACGCGATGGACCTGGCAAAGATGCTGGCGGTTTTGGAATTGATATCGCCCCATCATCCTCCGGGGACAGAGGGAGCCCATTTCCGCATCTGGAAGCAAACCCGCATCGGCCTGCTCTCCCATCCGCTCGACCCGGATGCCGCGCGCGGACACCTGGCTGCCAGCACCTACCTGCAAATGGCGCTCAAACCGCACATTTACCATATCGTCGGGCACACCGAAGCCCACCATGCCGCCACCGCCGAGGACATCATCGAAGCCAGCAAGATCGTGCGCCGCGCCATCACCAATGCCCTCGGTGCGCCGGATATGACAAAGGCGCCGGAAGTGCAGGAGCGCAAGGAAATTCTTATCGCGGAGGCCAAACGTGCTGCTGGAGCATATCCGCATGATTGCCCCGCCCGGCGTGGACGATCCCTGGGCAGACCCGGCCACCCTGGCGAAGTCAGTCACGATGGGGTTGATGGATGCGCCTCAATTGCGCAACAACAAGTTTGGGCGTGGATTGGTTCGCACCCGCATCATCAACGGCGCCAGTGTCGAAGTGGATGAAAACGGAATTCCGCTCTCCCAGCAGGAGCGAATTGGCAAAAATTATCAGGAGGTAAAAAATGAATACAGCTGAAAAATTTACAGTGATCGGCGCCGGACATGGCGGCAAAGCCATGGCCGCCCACCTGGCGATCATGGGCGCGGATGTCGCCCTGTGGAACCGCACCTTCGACCATATTTCGGTCATCCAAAAACGCGGCGGTATCGAACTCGAAAGCGCGGAAGGCGGCCCGCATGGATTTGGCAAACTTAAACTTGGTCACCTCGGATATGGCGGAGGCCATTGCTCATGCGCAGGTCATCATGGTCGTGCTGCCTTCATCGGCGCATGCCGATATCGCCAAAGCCGCTGCGCCGCACCTCAAGGATGGTCAGATCGTCATCCTGCACCCGGGGCGCACACTGGGCGCGATTGAATTTGTGAAAGTGATGCGCGACAACGGCTGTACCGCGGATGTGACGGTTGCTGAAGCAGAAACGTTCATCTATGCCAGCCGCTCCGATGGCCCGGCGCAGGCGCGCATCTTCCGCATCAAGGAAGCCGTGCCGCTGGCAGCCCTGCCATCCAAACACAATGAAATGGTGTTGAATGCCATCCTGCATGCGTTCCCCCAATTCATCGACGGCGTGGATGTGTTGCATACCGGCCTGAACAACATGGGCGCGATTTTCCACCCGGCCCTGACCTTGCTCAACGCCGGCTGGATCGAGCACACACACGGCGATTACCAGTTCTACATTGATGGCGTGACCCCGTCGGTGGCGCGCGTGCTGGAAGTGCTCGACCGCGAACGGGTGACAGTGGCCTCCTCCGTCGGCATCCGCGCCCGGACTGCGCTGGAATGGCTCAAACTGGCCTATGATACCGTTGGCGAAGATTTGCATGAAGCCATCCAGAACCAGCCTGGATACTATGGTATCAAGGCGCCCACCACTCTCAATCACCGTTATATTTTCGAAGATGTGCCGATGAGCCTTGTCCCGATGGCGTCCCTGGGCATGCGCTATGGCGTTAGTGTGCGCGGCATGGAAAGCATCATCCGCCTGGGCAGTATCATCCACAAGACCGATTACTGGCGGCGAGGGCGCACCGTGGAACGGCTCGGTCTGGAACAGTGGAGCGTGAGCGAATTGACCCGCTTCGTTCAGGAAGGTGTGATCGACTGATGTGTGGAATCGCAGGAGTTTTTCAATGCCAGGCGCCTGAAGATATCCAGAAGATGCTGGACATAGTTAAACATCGAGGACCCGATGGTCAGGGCATTATCAATCTACCTCGGGCCACCCTCGGGCATACTCGCCTTGCCATCATTGACGTGGAAGGCGGTCATCAGCCCATGGGGTATGAGGATACCTGGATCGTATTCAATGGAGAAATTTACAATTTCCGCGAACTGGCCCGGGATCATCTCGCTGGAGTTAATTTGCAATCCCATAGTGACACTGAAATTCTCGTGCATCTTTATCGTAAACTCGGCGAAAAGTGCGTAGAGTTGTTGCAGGGAATGTTTGCGTTGGCGATCGTGCAGGGAGAGGAGCTTTTTCTGGCGCGGGATCCACTGGGCATCAAACCGCTCTACTGCGGCGGGAAGGACGATGCCTTTTATTTTGCGTCCGAAATCAAGGCGCTCGCTCAGGTGACAGATGAAATCCGGGAATTTCCCGCCGGTCACTGGTATCACTCAAAAAAGGGATGGCATTCTTTTTACGAAGTGGATGTTCCACCGTTGAATATCCACGATGAGCAGCAAGCCCTGGTAGCCATCCGTGAAACACTGGCAGATGCGGTGCGCCTGCGCCTAATCGCTGATGTTCCCGTGGGAATCAGTTTGAGCGGCGGCCTGGACAGCAGCATTATTGCCATGCTTGCCAATCAAAATAGCGATCATTTACATTCTTTCGCTGTTGGCATGGAAGGGAGTGAAGATCTAAAAGCTGCACGTAAAATGGCGGAGTTTTTGGGGACAAACCACCATGAAAGGATTTATTCCAGGGAGGAAATTCTTTCGGTACTCCCTCGGGTGATCTATCATCTCGAATCCTTTGACCCTGCACTGGTTCGTTCAGCCATTCCCAACTACTTTTTGGCAGAGATGGCGTCGCAATATGTCAAGGTTATTTTAACTGGCGAAGGAGCAGATGAAATTTACGCCGGTTACGATTACTTGCGTTCTATCGACAGTCCGGACTTGCTGCAGCAGGAAATGGTGGGGATTACATCATCCCTTCATAATACCAACCTGCAACGCGCAGACCGGGTGGCGATGGCTTTTGGGCTTGAAGCGCGTGTGCCCTTTCTTGATCTGCGCTCAATCCGGCTCGGGCTGGGACTGCCTGCTGAATGGAAAGTTCATCGAAATCGGCCTGCCAAACAACTGCTGAGGCGTGCTTTTAGCGCGGATTTACCTGATGAAATTGTCAACCGTCCAAAGCAGAAGTTTTCAAAAGGAGCAGGTTCCTCGGAGGTTATCGCAGATGTGATGGAAAATGACATCCCGACGGAGGAATTACACTCTGAGCGCGCACGCCTTCTGTACCAATGGAACTATCGCCTTCCCAATAAAGAAAGTCTCTATTACTATCGCCTTCTACGACAACATTACGAAGACAAATGGATATTTCCCACCATGGGACATAGCCGAAGTTTGTAAGTTGGAGGAATCTCTTGGACTCTATTGAATTCTACGCCTGGGTTGTTTTACCACTCCTTGTGTTCATTGCTCGCGTGGTGGATGTCAGCCTTGGAACACTTAGGATTATTTACACCTCACGAGGAAAGCGCAACATCGCCTCCGTGCTGGGGTTTGTGGAGGTATTTATCTGGATTGTAGTTGTGTCTCAAATCGTCGGAAACGTGCACAGCCTCCCTGCCTATATCGCTTACGCCGCCGGATTTGCCACAGGTACATTCGTCGGTATGAAGATCGAGGAGCGGCTCGCGCTGGGCACCCTCGTTCTTCGCATAATCCTTCCCCAGGGCGGGGATGAAATGGCGCAAAGTCTCCGCTCGGCAGGTTACGGCGTGACCATCGTCAATGGGGAAGGTTCTGCCGGTGCAGTGAAACTGCTTTACACCGTGATCAAGCGGCGGGATATGGAAGAGGTGGCTGGAATTATCCACACCAGTAACCCGAAAGCGTTTTTCTCGGTCGAGGAAGTCCGCCTGGCTGAAAGTGGAGTATTTCCCCGTGGAGACTCAAGTGGCAGGTAGAAAGGGAAAATAAGATCTTTGCATCAGCATCAAGCCTGTAATTTGGATTGGCGCGAACTGAAAGACTGAACAGCTAATTGGCCCGTTTCGTTCATCAGGGCGGAATCGACTGACCGCTAAAGCCAAGCTGCTATAAAATAGAGGCATATGTCCCCGTTTCTTCAACTCGCCATCCTGCTCGTCATCATCCTTCTTACCGCCAAAATGGCAGGTTATCTTGCCATCACGGCTGGGACAGCCTTCGGTTCTGGGAGAGCTGGTCGTTGGGATTCTGTCTTGGACCGTCGCTGCTCAACCTGCTCCACCTGCCTGTCTTCGACGAAGAACTCATGACGGAAATCTTGAAGGCTGATCGGGGAGATCGGTGTTTTGCTGTTGATGTTTCTGGCCGGGCTGGAACTGCATGTGAACGAATTGCGGCACAGCGGAAAGGTTTCCGCCATATCCGGGGTGATGGGCGTCATCTTGCCTGTGCTGCTGGGATATGCGACCGGGTATGCTGGCCGGTCTGACATACAGATCAGTCCATCTTCCTGGGGTTGACCCTCGGTGCGACGTCCGTCAGCATTTCCGCGCGCACCTTGATGGAGCTCAAACAGCTCCGCTCTCGTGTGGGACTTGGCGTGTTGGGGGCGGCGGTCTTCGATGATATCCTGGTCATCCTTCTGTTGTCCATTTTCTTCGCGTTGAACAGTGGCGCAGGAGGTCTGGGAAAGTATCCTGTGGGTGTTTGGGCGGATGGTCATTTTCTTTGCCCTGGCGGTCCTGTTCGGGTGGTGGTTGCTGCCCAAACTGGTGCGATGGGTGCGCGAACTCCCCATCAGTCAGAATATTCTCAGTCTTATCCATAATCACAATGCTAGTCTTTTCGATCGCCGCCGAACTGATCGGAGGGATGGCAGCCATCACAGGCGCCTTTCTTGCAGGTTTAATGTTCGCCCGGTCACCTGAACGTGAAAACCTGGAACCGCGCATCTCCGCCCTCGCCTATGGATTCTTCGTCCCCATCTTTTTCGTGGATATTGGTTTATCCGTGGATATCAAGGCAGTATTTCCAACCCTCGGTTTCACCCTGATTGTGATCCTGGTTGCGGTGGCATCCAAGTTGCTTGGTGCTGGGCTTGGCGCAAGGTGGGCAGGATTCTCCTGGCGGGAGTCCATGCAGCTTGGCGCGGCGATGGTCTCACGGGGAGAAGTCGGGCTGATCATCGCCGCGGTGGGACTGAGCGCAGGGCTCGTGTCCGATTCGGTCTTTGCCTCGATCGTCGGAATGGTGATCGTCACCACCCTGATCACACCGCCGATGCTGCGGTCGTTATTCGAAATTAAAAAGGAGACACCATGAGCATGATCCTGTTTGTTCTCCATGACGCCGAAAAACTACAGGAGGTTCTAAATGCCTGGGAGGAAACCGGCATCAGCGGAGCGACTGTATTGTTCAGCACAGGCATCGGACGCATACGCGAAAGTGAGGCGCTGCGAGAAGACCTGCCGATTATGCCTTCGCTGGATGATTTTTACCCTTCGCCCGAGAACCTCGGACGCACGATTTTTACCATAACCGACGACGAAAGCCTGGTCGAGAAGATCATTCGTGCCACCGAAAGTGTGGTGGGTGACCTGCATGAACCCAAGCGAGGCATCCTGGCCGTTCTGCCGACAACAGCCATCCATGGCATGAGGAAATCCGCAGGAAGAGTGATTCACCGGAAACTTTTGGCATCCTTTCCCGTAGAAAAAAAGAGACGAAAGTCATTTGTGCCTCAAAAAGGGAAGTGCTACACTAATAACGCAAATTCAACCACGGAGGTAGTATGGGACGCACATTTGCATATATTGGCGCAGGCTTTCTTTTCCTTTTCGGCCTCTGCCTGGTCGGTTACGGAGTGCTGGCGCTGCTCGGCTCCACAGATCCGTCGGGCAGTTCGAGCTGGGTGGCGCAGGGAATGGGATTCGGCGCTTTTGGCCTTCTCCTGCTGGCGGGCGGCGGCGTGATGGTCTGGCTGGCCATGCGTGGACAAAAGACCGAGGTCATCCAACAGGTGACTATGCAGGTGGACCTGCCCGGAGACACCAAAGTTGAGCAGATGAAATGCAAATCCTGCGGCGGGTCGCTTTCCACCGATAATGTCAAGATGGTCAACGGCGCACCCGTAGTCAACTGCCCGTATTGCAAGACCGTTTACCAGCTTACTGAAGAACCCAAGTGGTGATTTGACAAGGAGGGGCGCCATGAAACGTCGTCTCGCAGTCCTAGTTGTTGTTCTCCTGTTGGTGGCTTTAATCACCACCAACGTGGCTGCACAGGATTATTCCTTCAGCATCCCAAAACTAACTGTGCATGTTTACCTTAATGAGGATGGCTCGATCAGCCTCGATTATTTATTTGTGTTCCAGAATGATTCCGGCGGGCACGTGATCGACTTCGTGGACGTGGGCATGCCCAACGGCGATTACGACTGGAACAGCATCAGCGCGGACGTAAACGGCAACCCGGTCACGATCTCCTCCGATTATCAGGGGAGTGGTGGATATGGGTTTGCCGTGGACATGGGTTCGTACGCCATACCGCCCGGGCAGACCGGGCAGGTGCACGTCGTCGTGGGCAGCATCGACAACATGTTTTATCCGGATAGCGATGACTCCAACTACGCCAGTTCGGAATTCTCGCCGACCTGGTTCGGGTCGCAATATGTGCATGGCAGCACCGACCTCACGGTAACCCTGCACCTTCCGCCCGGCGTCAAGCCTGAAGAACCGCGCTACCACCTCCCCCGCAATTGGGTCGGCGCGGAAGCACCCACCACGGGCATCGACGCCCAGGGACGTGTGACCTACACCTGGAACTCCCCCAATGCGGACGGTTCCACGCAATACACATTCGGCGCTTCCTTCCCGGCCAGCTACATCCCGGCGGCGGTCATTGTCAGGCAGTCGTTCCTCGATTCATTGAACATCGATTTTGGGAGCATCATTTCCTCTTTGGTCTGTTGCGGTTTTGCTTTCTTCATGTTCGGAATACCCGTCCTGAGTATTATCGGAGGTCAGCGGCGCAAACTGCAATACCTGCCGCCTAAAATCGCGATTGAAGGGCATGGCATCAAGCGTGGGCTGACGGCTGTGGAAGCCGCCATCCTGATGCAGGAGCCGCTGGACAAGGTCATGACCATGATCCTGTTCGGAGTGATCAAAAAGGAAGCTGCCGAAGTAACTACCCGTGACCCATTGGCGCTCAAGGTCGCATCGCCCCTGCCGGACGATCTGCGCGATTACGAACGTGACTTCATTAAAGCATTCGAGGCTGAGGACAAGCGCACCCAGCGCAAGGAGCTGCAGGACTTGACCGTGAAACTCATCCGCTCGGTGGGCGACAAGATGAAAGGATTCAGCCGCCGGGAAACCATGGAATATTACAAGAGCATCATGGAGCGCGCCTGGCAGCAGGTCGAATCAGCCGATACCCCCGAGGTAAAGAGCCAGAAGTTCGACGAAGCGCTCGAGTGGACGATGCTCGACAAGGACTTCGACGACCGCACCCGGCGCACCTTCACCGGTCCGATCTACGCACCGATGTGGTGGGGACGATATGATCCAACCTGGGGACACACGGGAGGGTCTGGCGGTGGGCTGGCTTCACCCAGCATCCCAAGCGCGTCAGGCGGACGCGGTGGATTACCCGGCTCAGCCTTTGCCGCGTCGATGGTTTCTGGCGTGCAAACCTTTTCCAGCGGTGTGATGGGCAACCTGAACACCTTTACCAGCGGCGTAACCAAAGTCACCAACCCGCCTCCCCCGCCCTCGCGCAGCAGCGGTGGCGGAGGTCGAAGCGGAGGCGGCTGTGCGTGTGCCTGTGCCTGCGCCGGATGCGCATGCGCCTGTGCCGGCGGCGGACGGTAATTCAAGTTCGATCGCTTCCGAATTTACAGGTAGTCCATGAGCATCATAAATAAACTGTTTTCACGAAGTCAACCAAACCAGGCTTTAAAATATCGGTTTGTTCCATTACCGCATCGAGGGCCAGGATGAAAAAAGCCGTGTTCACCTGCGGCTTGACCCCGACGGGCATGGGACGCTGATCGTCAACGCCAACCGGATCATGCACCTGAATCCCACCGCGGCTCTGATGGCTTACCTCGTCCTCGAAAAAATTCCCGAGCGGGAAGCCGTACAAATTGTCCGCAAGCAGTACCGGGTGAAGTCCTCGCAGGCGCGCGCCGACCTGCAGTCCATCCAATTCCAATTGTCGGAGTTGACCCGCCCCGATGGCGCCTGCCCAGTCCATGACCTGGAATTGGAATCCATCGCGCCGTTCAGCGCCCGACCCACCGCGCCTTATCGCATGGACCTGGCGGTCACCTACCGCTGCAACAACGACTGCGCCCACTGCTACAACGCCCGGGCTCGTTCCTTCCCCGAGCTGGACACCGACCAATGGAAGCGGGTGCTCGACAAAGTTTGGGAACTGGGAATCCCTCATGTGGTCTTCACCGGCGGAGAGCCTACCCTGCGAAACGACCTGCCTGAGCTCATCGCTCACGCCGAGCGGAACGGGCAGATCACTGGGCTCAACACCAACGCCAGGCGTTTGTCCGATGCGCGGTTTCTAGAAGCGCTGGTCGAGGCGGGACTTGACCACGTCCAAGTCACGGTTGAATCGAGCGACGAGGAGATCCACGATAAGATGGTGGGATGCAAGGGTGCGTTCCCTCAAACCATCGCCGGCTTGAAGAATGCACTCGCCTCGCCTCTGTTCGTCATGACCAATACCACCATGCTGAAAACCAATGTAAAGACCATCCCGGACACGCTGGATTTTCTAGCCGGGTTGGGAGTCCCGACCATCGGGTTGAATGCCCTCATTTACTCGGGTAAGGGAGCCACGGTCGGAACGGGATTGATCGACAGGGAGCTTCATCCGCTCCTGGAAATCGCCCGGACGAAAACCGAAATGAGGGGGCAGCGGCTTATCTGGTACACCCCGACGGAATACTGCGGATTCGACCCCATGTCGCTGGACCTGGGGGTTAAAGGGTGCACTGCGGCTCTCTACAACATGTGCGTGGAACCGGATGGCTCGGTACTGCCGTGCCAATCCTATTACCAGTCGCTGGGAAATATTTTGAACGATCCGTGGGATTCGATATGGAATCACAAACTTTCCGTGAGACTGCGCGAAAGGCAGGAACTCCCGCAGAAATGCAGCGGCTGCGCATTGGTCAGTGAGTGCGGGGGCGGATGTCCACTCCAATTCGAAGAGTCCATCTCCATGGAGGCAGAGGCATGAACGAACACGATTGGATCAAGGAATTTCCAGCCGCGGTGACCGTGTGCGACCCGCAAGGGGTCATCCTGGCGATGAATGATAAAGCTGCGTTGACCTATGAAAAAGATGGCGGTTATGACCTGATCGGCAGGAACATGCTGGATTGCCACCCCGAACAGGCTCGTATCAAAACAGAAAAGCTGCTGGCTGACCGCGAAAAGAACGTGTATACCATCGAAAAGAACAGCATCAAGAAATTGATCTACCAGTCACCCTGGTTCAAAGGCGGTCACTATGCGGGCATTGTCGAAATCTCGCTTGAAATTCCATTCGAGATACCCCATTTTTTAAGAAGCTGATCTTCCAATAAACACACGTATACCATGAGTGTTGTTACGCTCTACTACCTGCTTTCCTTCCCGGACATTGTCCAGGCGTCCCCTGCACCTGCCGAGAAAATCACAGGCCTGAAGGATGCTCCCTACTTTCAACCGGTGGACATATCGGTACAGACCCTGCAGGGAATGGAATTGAAGGTTGGGGAAACGACCATCCTGGTCGCCCGGCAACGCTACGACGATCGCGTTCAGGTGGTCGAATGCCGATATGTGCTGCCCGATCCTTTGTCCACGGTGGGCATCCAGGAACGGGACCGCATCCAGACCACCCTTCGCAATCAGCTCATCCCCCAGGATTTACGGGAGAGCGGATTGTACGAGGAATATGGAGTGCTGTGCCTCACTCAAATCAATGGCACGCCTGATGAATTTATCATGACCAATGCCGGGACGTTGGCCCGTTTCATCCGATCACAGCGGGAATTGCTTGACCCGTCCGAGATCGAAGAAATTCTGATCAGCCGTGTGCGATATTCACAGGAGGATATGACCCTCGTCGATTGGGAAGCTGCCGTGATCATCGCCCCTCAGGGAGATTTTCAATCCGATATCGAATTGCTGAAAATCGGGAATTACCAGCTCCTGCGGTATCGTATCCTGGACAAATCGATTGAGGGAACTTTACGGGACATCAATCAGGAGTTTATTCAGGGCACCAAATCGCGCTTCAAACCCACCCGCTCGTCCCTGCGCCGTATTGTCGCGCACAGGCTGGAAATTGCTCTCGATTTCGAGCACACCGACCAAAACCTGCTTCTGATCGGCGACTGGTATACCGCCAAACTCTTTGCCATCATTCGAAATGAGTTTTATCTTGATGAATGGAAATCCGCCGTGCGCGCCAAACTCGACAACCTGCAGGTGATCATCACCACCATCCAGGAGAATTTCTCACTCTCTGTCGCCGGTTTGATGGAAAATGTCCAGCTGGTGGGGTGGATACTGCTCTTGATCGGCTATTTTGTTCTTTTCTTCATGGACGCAGGACTTGTCAAGTAAGCCAGTGTCCTTTCGTGCAATGAAAGTGTAAAGGAGATTGCCATGCCCATTTTTGGAGACCTTCGCAAGATTTTCATCCCTGTTCAACCGCTTTCTGCCGGGACTGTTCAAAAGCAGGTGGCTCCAGAAGATGCCCCTCCCTACCGATTGCACCTGCGCATGCATTCGGATGGGTCGGGGATGCTCATCGTCAATGCGTCCACTGTCCTGCACCTCAACCCCACCGCCACGGAATATGCCTATCATTTCATTCAGGGCAACAGCGAGGAAGAGACCTCCAAAGCCATTTCCAAGCGGTATCGCGTGAGCCGGAAGCAGGCGTTGGAAGACTATCAATATTTCATCGACCGGGTGCAGGCACTCATTTCCACGCCGGACCTCGACCCTGTCACCATGCTGGATTTCGAGCGTGTTCGACCCTACGATACCGCACTCACCGCTCCCCTCAGGCTGGATTGCGCCCTCACCTACCGCCTGCCCCCTGGTGCTGACCCGATCTCGTCGCCGTCCAAACGGGTCACTCGCGAACTTTCCACCGAGGAATGGATAATTGTGCTGGACAAAGCCTGGTCGTTTGGAATTCCGCACGTCACCTTCACCGGCGGCGAGCCGACCATGCGAGAGGACCTGCCTGCGCTCATCGCCCACGCAGAAGCCAATGGTCAGGTCACCGGGCTGATGACCGATGGATTGAAACTCTCGAGTGAAGCTTACCTGCAATCACTGCTGCAAACCGGATTGGATCATCTGCTTTTCATCCTTGCTCCCGAAAACCCCGCTTCCTGGCAGGCGCTGGAAGCCTGTCTCAAAGCGGATATTTTTGTCACGGTGCATTTGACCATCAAGGAATCGGACGCAGCCAATTTCAAGACTCTGCTCGAAAAACTGGTGAAGATGGGTGTGAAAAGCCTTTCGCTGACCGCTGATCCAGCCCACCGGGATGCAGTTCTTCAGAATCGGCAGGCAATGGTTGATCTGGGGATTAACCTTGTCTGGGACCTGCCCGTTCCCTATTCGGAAAATAACCCGGTCGCATTTGAACTCCTCGAGGATGAAACCACCCCGAGTGGCGCGGGTAAAGCCTGGCTGTATGTCGAACCCGACGGGGACGTGCTGCCTGCCCAGGGGAAGGCTGACCAGGTTCTGGGGAACATTCTTACTGACGAATGGAGCGTACTTTACAAGTAACCGACGAGGGACGGCGCTGTCCGTCCCTCTTTTTTTGGTCTCCTGTATAATCAATTCATGCCCCGCGCTGCAGGATTCATCATTCACGGAAATGAAATTGCCCTCATCAAACGTCAACGTGAGGGGCGGTTGTATTATGTTTTTCCCGGGGGACAGGTGGAGGAGAAGGAATCGCCCGAGCAGGCAGTGGTCCGGGAAATCGAGGAGGAGTTGGGCCTGAAGGTGGATGTGGATCGGCTAATGGTGAAAATTAGCCATCGGGGAAAATTGCAATACTATTTTCTGACTCACGTCACGGGTGGTAAATTCGGCACAGGCGTCGGCCCCGAAATGCAAGGTCTTTACCCGCCTGAAAGAGGCAGCTATCGTCCGGTATGGATGCCGATGGCCAATCTCTTGAAGGAAAATGTCGTGCCTCGCGAAGTCGCGCAAATCGTATCCGGTTCATCCCGCCAGGGTTGGCCGCGGGACGTGATCACACTGAAAGAAGAAGATTAGACAAAGCATAATGAATCTATTCACATTTTTGATCATCCAGGACAGCGTATGAGCCAGCGACATATTTACGTGGTCCGCCACGGGCAGCGTCTGCCTGGCAATGCCAAAGACCGGCTGGGCTTGGGCATCACTGAAACCGGCAAAATTCAGGCAGATTTCACCGGGGATCGATTTAAGAAATTAAAGATTAATACCATCCATTACAGCACACTAAGACGGGCATCTGAGACAGCAAAGATCATCGCCCAGAGCATCCCGAATGTTCGCATGCAGGGCTCGAAGCTCTTATGGGAATGCATCCCCTATTTACCCGGTGATTTCATCACCTGGTATACAGCCAATAAGGGAAGAATTTCGAGCGACAGCATCACAACCCCGCTCCAGATGGCACCCTGGCTGGGTTTGTGGTCCCCGGAAACTCCCTGGGAGATTATTGAAGATGGATTTACTCAAGCCCAACAAGCGTGGGGGCATTTCTTCCGACCGTCCCGCGAAGAAAGGCATGAGATCCTTGTCTGCCACGGGAACATCCTGCGATATTTCATGGTGCGCGCTTTGAAGGCGCCTCTTGAAACCTGGATCAATACCGATATCAACAACTGCGGGATCAGTGAATTTTCTGTTCATCCCAGTGGTGAAGTGGTTCTTGTGTCCCATAATGATACCGGGCACATGCCTGTCTCAATTCGCACTGTAATGTAATCCAACCGTCAAAATTGACGGCGCGATTGGTTGCCGACTGTTGACAAGGGCACTTTTTCTCTGTAGACTCATAAAACAGCATTCGATTTAATAATGAGTAGTGAATTGGAGAATGCCATGGGTGATGAAAGAAGAAAGCTTGAACGAAAGTTCCTCGTGGTTTATTCGCGGGTTTTCGACCGGAAGTCCGGCAAGGTCATCGGATACCTTTCCGACTTGACCATCAAAGGCGCGATGGTCATCGGCGAACATCACCTGGAGCTGGGCGATCAATACCAGCTTCGCATCGACCTGCCCGAATCCAATGAATTTAACAAGGATCATCTGGATATCAACGCCAAATCGGTGTGGTCCAAACCGGATATCGACCCCGTATTCTTCAACACAGGCTTTGAATTTGGGGAATTAACTCCCGGCGATGAAAAAATCATTGAACGTATGATCGAGCTCTATGAGTTCCGCCGGGAAACCGGGAAATATCCTCCGTCGGTGTCGGAGTTGCAGGACCGCAACCGCATATAATCATGCATAACAATTAACAAGTTCACCTGGCTCGGAAACCGACCCTTCGGCAGCCCGAGCCTTTTTATCCCCAATCGAGAAGATGATTACCAACCCTCCCCGTCCAATTCCCGAATCATACTGGGTCACACCCGGCAGATTCCTCGCTGGAGAATACCCCGGCTCATGGGATCATGAACGTACTATTCAGCGCATGGATCTCTTTCTCGAGGCTGGATTTGATACCTTCATCGACCTTACTGCCGAGGGTGAACTCCTGCCTTATGCTCCAATTCTCACCGAACGGGCTGCTCACTACAACCTTTCCGTTTCACATCAAAGATTCTCAATCGGCGACTTTGGCATTCCCTCCGTTGAGCAGATGAAAAAGACGCTCGACACCCTGGACGCGGCACTTCAGGATTCACGGAAGGTTTATGTTCATTGCTGGGGGGGCGTGGGACGCACGGGAACGACTGTGGGTTGTTATCTCGTACGTCATGGAAAAACAGGTGCGGAATCTCTTGCCCAACTGGCAGAATGGTGGCAGCATGTTCCCAAGCACAACCTCCACCCCCGCTCACCTGAAACGGATGAACAGGTGAAATTCATCCTCGGTTGGATGGCCGGGCAATAATGGCTCCTCAAGTGGATTGGCATGCCCGCTATTTGCAGCAAGCGAGTTGGACGGCTAAAACAAGAAAATACCTATACGAAAAGGCGGAAATTGCCAAAGCCCATCATATTCTTGAGGTCGGATGTGGGACCGGTGCATTACTCACAGAATTCCCTTCCCTCTCTAAAGCGGAAATCCATGGGCTGGACATTAGCCTCGAAAACACCCTGTTGGCTCACCAGAACGCCACCGCTGCCAGAATTACCTGCGGCGACGGGCATCACCTCCCCTTGCCGGATGGCTGCTTCGACATAGTCTTTTGCCATTTTCTATTGTTGTGGGTGGAATCTCCAATAGCCGTGTTGAATGAAATGAAACGGATCACACGTCCGGGCGGTGCACTTCTCGCAATGGCGGAACCGGATTACGCCGGAAGGATCGATTACCCGCCTGAGCTGGTGCCGCTGGGAAGATGGCAGGCAGAGTCGCTTCTCAAGCAGGGTGCAGACCCGGATGCCGGTCGAAAGCTGAAAGGTTGGTTCGTGTCAGCTGGGATTGCCCCCATCGAAAGCGGAATCATGGCGGGAGGTTGGCTGGGAATTCCATCTCCGAAGGAGCAGGAGATGGAATGGGCGGTGATTAAATCCGACCTGGATGGAACTATTCCACCTGCCGATATCCAGAAGATTATATCCGCGGATGAAAAAGCCTGGGCGAGTGGTGAGCGTGTGTTGTTCGTCCCGACATTTTATGCCTGGGGCCGAGTTTGAAACCTGCGAAAGTGAAAGCTCCTCTTGCAGGGTGACCAAGAGGGACTTATAATCTTTTCAGGTTTTGGAGGAGCTGTTTGGAAAATTTTGACCCTGAAATAACCCCCGTCGAGACGGTGGAAAAGAAATCCGCATCCTGGGGGCAGGTGCTCCGGGATTCGCTTGAAACCATCCTGCTGGCTGTTGTCTTGTTCGTGGTGATCAACGCAGTCTCCGCTCGTGTCCGAGTGGATGGATTCAGCATGCGCCCCACCCTCGAGAACGGTGAGTATGTGCTCGTATACAAACTTGCCTACCAGTTCAACGAGCCGCAGCGCGGCGATATTGTCGTGTTCCGCTTTCCGCTTGACCCCACGCAGGATCTGATCAAGCGAGTGATCGGCCTTCCCGGTGATGTGGTCCAGGTTGAAAATGGTGTGGTTATCGTCAACGATCGGGAAATCACCGAACCCTATATTGCGGCAACGCCTGATTATCAAGGAACCTGGATCGTCCCTCCGGGGCAATTATTCGTACTGGGAGACAACCGCAACGATTCGTCGGATTCTCATGCCTGGGGTATGCTGCCGATGAATAATGTGATCGGGAAAGCGATTCTGATCTACTGGCCTCCCCCGGATTGGAACATGATCGACCATACCAATGTCGTTAACGCAGCGCCATAACAAGGAAACCCGCGAATGAGCGAGTTCGACCCATCGCAATGAACCCTTTCCCTGCCGCGAATGCCAGGCTGGTATGATGCGCCTTCACCATGTCACCTATTTCACCTGGCTGGATGAAGAAGTGATCACGGTGCCAAACTTCCCGGCATGGGTTTGTGATGTGTGCGGGCGGCGAGAATACGATGAAAAATCGGTAAATTGGCTGTCAACCCTGCTCAATCCCGACGCCGGTCATTCGACTTCACCGAAACGACGGGGCGGAAAAAGACCTCCGACAAAGCACGATTCGACCGGTGTTACTTCCGAACAATAATCCTGGGGGATGCCATGCCCACTGAAGCACCTGTTTCCGGTACCCAACGCTTGATCAATGCCGATTTCCTCACTTCGAGCTACAGGGTGGTTGGAAAAATCATGGTACCCAATACCGGGCTGATGGGCTTGATGAACGACGGCACCAATTCCTTCATGGAAGTATTGGATGCTAGGCTTGCACGTTTGCATATGCCCACCAAGCTGGTTGATCATTTCGAGGTGGTACGCCTGGTCAAGTCCCAGGTGATCACAGTATGCATGTCGAAACGGGAGGACATTGGTCCCCAAGCGTTGGCGCGCGGAGGTTACGTCCGCCTGGTAGAGTATCCCGTCCGCGTGGTGACCCAGGTGTACGAATTGAATGGGATTCTGGAGTGGGCTGGACGCTTTGATTTTTCCACGATCATGGTGGAGGGTACGCGGGAATTTGTTCCGTTATACAGTGCCCTGGTCAATGCGATTTTGATCCCGTCATTTAAAATCGAAAGCGAGGCGGTCCTATTCAACCGCAGCCAGGTGGACCTGCTTGCTCTTAAGACCCAAAAAATCGAGGATTAATCCCGTTTAATGCTTGACCGTTCTTAAGTGGGATGATAAAATCCTGCCCGCTGTAAAATAAGAGCCCCCATCGTCTAGTGGACCAGGACGCAACCCTTTCAAGGTTAAGACCGGAGTTCGAATCTCCGTGGGGGCACAGAAGAGACCGCCATCAGGCGGTTTTATTTTTAAGCCGGAGCCCCCATTTAGGAGTTGATATTCAAATCTCCGTAGGGGCACCTCGCTATAGGGAAACCTACTCCCACCCCATCTTCATCAAAGAGACCAGCACTTAGCTGGTCTCTTAAATACGATATTTTTCTTTGTGTCTTTCGTTCCTTTGTGGTTATTTGTATATCCATCGAGGGGATTTTATTCGAATCTCCGTGCCCACAGAGTGAAAGCTAGGGGCACAGAATCCATAAACAATGGCGAAGAAATTTCATCCAGCGAAATCTTGAAGGTCATAGGAATATGCATCCTGGAGGGACTCTTGAGTTTGTAAATGTCGAAGGACATATTGTCCGCAATTGCTTCCGATGGCATTCTCCTCCAATTCGCCAATGCTGACAATCACCTGATAACCGGCTTGGTCCAGTCGACGGACTGTATCATCCGGAACTTCTCCGTCGATGTTCTGAAGGACGAGATGCGAATCCAAGCCATGTTTTTCCGCATTGTGCGTGGGATTAAGAGGCGTGATCTTGACCAGGTAACGGGCTGGATCGAAATACCGAAGCAGCACATCAGGTTCCAGCGGATTCCCTTTCGCCAGGGCAAAGTTCAGGGTGATCTTACGGTCTCCAGGTCGGTAAAACCGTTCGCCATAGCGGGCGAGGTCGGTGAAATTCCATTTTCGGACTGGGATGATCTCGTCCCGTATTTTTTCATCGGTGGTATGCAGTGATATCTGGAATTGGAACCTGCCGCCCGAATAAAGTTTCTGCTTGATCGTCAGCAGTCGTTCAAAGAATTGGTCCGTTCCGTGAGGCGCAATGGTGGACAGGGAAGGCATCAAACCTGGAGCCTGGTATCGGCCAGGAAGCGCCTCCAAGACATCGAGCACATGCATGTTCAGGGCAGGTTCCCCCATCCGGGCAAACTGGATCTTGAAGTTACCTGCAAGAATAACGCCTCCCGGATACCGTTTTTTGACCAGGAAATCGATTTGATCGAGTATATCCTTCTTGTCTAGCTTCCCCTCGAAGTATCCGCCCGCATCGCACATCTTGCACTTGACCGGGCAACCAAACATGGTGGAAACCAGCAGGACCCACTTCTGATCGCGCGGTAGAGGCGGCTGCAAGGACTCAACACATTCGGCAAGTTTTCCGTTTTCGAATTCAACGACATACACAACGGCGATGTCTTCCCGTCCGGCATTGGCGACAACTTTCATTGCTTCATCTCCTCTAAAGTTCCGTACACTTTCATGGCACCTGTTATTCCATCACCCACGGCAATTGCAGCCTGCCTGTATATTCCATTTCCGACATCACCGATAAAAGATAGCTTTCCCTCCTGCTCAAGGACTGTCCTTTTTTTGTGTAATTCTGTTGCAATAAAATCCAGACAAGGTTCACGACCAATGGCGAAAACCAAATAATCACAAGAGAATTCCTGGCTGCCTGAAGGTGAGACCGTGGTAAGGATAATTTCTCCATTTAATCCAGGTTGCACATCCTCCAGTTGTGTTTGGTCCCGATATTTTACACTGGAAATGTTTTGAACTCGGTCCCAAAGCAATGGGAGGCTTTTGACTTCTTTAGTACGATTTAGGATTTCCACCTTATTCCTACGCCCCAGGTTCAAGGCATAATCGAAAGCCAGGTCCCCCGCCCCAACGATCATGATCCTTTTATTCTCTGCAGTTATTATTGGGAGAATTTCTGTCATCACCATACTCTTAATCGCTTCGGGGATTTTAATTTCCTCGGGCAATTTCCCTCTCGTCCCTGAGGCGATGATCGCAACTGGAGCCGAATATTGCTCTTGCCTCCCCGAGGCTAGAAAACTACCATTTGAGTAATCCAGAGATACCACTTCATCGCAGGTTATTTCGACTCCAATCCGGGTTACCTGCTCGGAGAACAATTCGATGAGATTCACCCCTGAGATGCCGCCTGGAAAACCAGGATAATTTTCAACAAGATTGGCATTGTTAAGCAAACCTCCAACCCGCCCCCGCTCGATCAAGGTGGCATCGATTCCATAACGTTTTAGCTGCAAGGCAGCGGCCAAGCCGGCAGGTCCCGCGCCGATAATCAGAACATCAGGCATGTGGGCTTCCCTGAAGAGCAGACAGGATGTCATGCACCAGCTTTAGCTCCGCGAATCCATGTGAAAGATTGGTCAGGCTCGCCTGATGAAAAGTCTCGTTATAGGTGGCGGTTCCGTCCACCAGGAAGAAGACTTCAAATCCACGCATGAACGCGGATCGCGCGGTGGTCTCACAGCACAGGTGGGTCATCACCCCGCTGATCACGACCTGTTTCACTCCCTTATCCCGCAGGGAGTCTTCCAAATTCGTGTTGAAAAACGCATCATACTGGCTCTTCTCTACAACAATTCCGCTCAATGGATCCAATTCAGGCGCAATGCGGCTCAATGGATGATCCGAGGAAATGATTTGCCGCCACCACGAAGTCATGAGTTGTGAATTTTCTTCGGTATTGATGTGTCGCGTGAAAATTATCGGGCGTTGAAGTTTAGTAAAGGCGTCAATCAGACCGTTGATTCTCGGGATAATCGTTTTGCCGCTCGGGACGAATGCATGGGACGATTCATCCAAAAAATAGGATTGCATATCAAGAACAAGCAATGCAGACCTGTCTGGATGATAGGTGTATTTTCCACTTCGCTGTCCTCCCTTAGCAGACTGTAACATCTCCAACGCCTTGGATTCAATCGACTGAGGGGAAAAGTAAAGCTCTTTGATCTCTTTAGTCATGGCTTCGCGACTGGTTTATCTATTGTATGGACGCTTGAGAGGGATGTCAATGCTCAAGGCAAATTGCAGGGTTGTAAATCAAGAATTTTGTTGTATAATATATATATAACACCTGAATATATGTTCATATGTTGAGATAATATGGCCAATAATAATAGAATTGCCCTGGATGAACACAGCGCAGCCCATGTCGCGGAACTCTTTCGCTCGTTCAGTGACACCAGCCGCGTGCGGATTATGTCAGCCTTAATGACAAGAGAAGTTAATGTCTCGGAACTGGCAGAGATGGTCGGCATCAGCGAATCAGCAGTTTCCCACCACATGCGAGGGTTAAGGCAGATGCGGCTGGTCCATTCTCGAAGGGAAGGAAAGGAAGTTTTTTACAGTCTCATTGATCCCCATATTATTGCCCTGCTCCAGCAGGGAATAGAACATATAACCAAAGGAGAATAATCACCAGTTGCCATATCAATGGCAGCGCAGAATGGTCAGCGCTCATTTTTTCAAAGACCACAAAAGGAGCTGATCATGAAACCTACTTCTCTCGACCTGCTTGTCTGTCCGAAATGTCATTTAGATTTGAAGTATGTTGGAGAAGAAAACAGCAACATTCGTAGCGGAACATTAATCTGTTCTAGTTGTTTAACAAAATTTCCCATTCTAAATAGTATTCCTCATTTCATCGACCCGGAATCCCTTAAACGGCTACAACCGGCGTTTCGCCCGTATGTATGATCTTTTCTCGTGGTTCTACCGTGCCTTCTCGAGCATGGCTTTTGCGTATATTGGGATGAACGAGGAAACCGGTCGTCGCGAGATCACGGACCGTTTGGAACCGCAGGGAGGCAAGGTGCTGGAAGTCTCCATCGGGCCGGGCGTCAACCTCCCCTATCTGATCAAACGCCAGGATGTGGGTGAGGTTTACGGATTGGATATCTCTCTGGGGCAACTGAAAAATTGTCAGCGCTATGCAGCCAAGAACAGCTGGGACGTGGATCTCTTCCTCGGCGATGGTGAGCAGCTGCCTTTCAGGGATGATTCGTTCGCGGGCGTCTTCCATGTGGGCGGTATCAACTTCTTCAGCGACAAGAAGGCCGCCATCGACGATATGATCCGCGTTGCCAAACCGGGAACCCGCATCCTGATTGCCGATGAAACCGAAAAAGGAGCCCAAGGCTACGAAAAGTACATTCCTGGCTTTAAAGGTTCCTTTGGCAAGGTGAGGGAAACGATTGTTCCACCTGTCGATCTTGTACCCAAAGATATGCTTGAGATTCGCGTCTTTGATGTTTGGAAAGGCTGGATGTACTGTATCGAGTTTCGAAAGCCTCAGGAGTATTCATGAGAACAGAAGCCTATCGCGACCAAGTAGTGATTGTAACGGGAGCTTCTTCGGGAATTGGCAGATCGCTGGCTCTGATTCTGGCAAGCCAGGGTGCAAAGGTGGTACTCGCCGCCCGACGCACCGACCTGCTGGAACAGACGGCAACCGAGTGCCGCTCGCTCGGAGGTGAGGCGCTGGTAATCCAGACTGACGTTGCTGATGAGGCGCAGTGCAAGGCGATGATAGATAAAACAATCGACCGGTTCGGGCGGCTGGATATGCTGGTCAACAATGCTGGATTGGCAGTAATCGCACGGCTTGAGGATTTCTCCGACCTTCGCTTGTTCCGGCACACCATGGATGTGAATTTCTACGGCGCGGTCTATTGCACCTACCATGCCTTGCCTCACTTGATACAGAGCCGCGGGCGCATAGTGGCGATCTCCAGCTTGGGTGGAAAGGCGCCTCTTCCCTACAACTCGCAATACGTCGCCAGTAAATTTGCCATGCATGGCTTCTTTGACTCTCTGCGCATAGAATTGTCGAGGCATGGGGTGAGTGTCACTATCATCTGTCCTTCCTGGGTGGTGACTGGTTTCCACGAAGCGCAAATGAACAAAAATGGCATACCAAAAGGTCCGCAAGGCCGGGCGATCTATTCGAAGAAAATGATGACCGCTGAACGTTGCGCCGAGATCACATTGCAGGCGGCGTATAGAAGAAAACGCGAGGTGATGATGGGTTTCGGTTATTTGATCACCTGGATCAAACTTCTTTCTCCGGGGCTGTTGGACCGGATCGTGATCAACTTCCTCCTGGCAACTGTCCGGCGGGAGCGAAAGAGCGCGCAGCATTTATAAACTAGGCAGCTCTTTGTGAAAGGAATCACATGCCCCATCTGATTGACCTGAATGTTGTCACCAAAGCCTACCAAACCGACGCCGGGCTATTCATGGCATTGAAAGGCATTGACCTGCATGTCGAAGCGGGAGAGTTCGTCGCAATCATCGGAAAATCGGGCAGCGGAAAAACCACGTTGATCAACATGATCACCGGACTTGACCGCCCCACGGAAGGCGAAATCCTGGTCGGCGGCGAAGCTATTGAGAAATTGGGAGAGAACCAACTTGCCATCTGGCGTGGACGCACCATCGGCGTGGTGTTTCAATTCTTTCAGCTGCTTCCCACCCTGACTTCGCTTGAAAACGTCATGCTGCCAATGGATTTCTGTGGCACGCCATCCTTCATCGAACGCCGCGCTCGCGCCAGGGAATTGCTGGCATTAATGGAAATCGAGGACCAGGCCAACAAACTCCCCTCTAAATTGTCGGGGGGACAGCAACAGCGCGTCGCCATCGCCCGCGCCTTGGCCACCGATCCTCCCATCCTGGCCGCGGACGAGCCAACCGGCAACCTCGACTCCAAGACTTCAGCTGCCGTCTTTGCCCTCTTTGAGCGTCTCACAAACCTGGGAAAAACCATCCTGATGGTCACCCACGATCCCGATCTAGCCCGACGGGCCGGGAGACAACTCCACATCGCAGATGGAGTTATCGTGGATGATGTCAATACGCACCGGAGGGCATAAATGACCCGCTGGGTTAAAGTCTACCGCGACCTGTGGAACAATCGCTCTCGGACCATCCTGATCATCCTCTCAATTGCGGCAGGTGTCTTTGCAATTGGCGTCACAGGTATTTCGCAACAGGCTCTCACTGAATCGCTTAGTCAACAGTATGCTGATCTGCGTCCAGCTGATGTAATTCTCCAGACTGAACCGAATTTGGACGATGATTTTGTTGAGAGCATTCGTCATATGCGCGGTGTAGCCGACGCCGAAGGCCGCCGTTTCCTTATGTTGCGCATTTCGCTGGATGGAGAAGGCGAAGTCTGGCGAGATCTGAGTCTCTACGCCATGCAAGATTATAACGATCAGCGTCTGTTTCGCATTTGGGAACAGGACGGCACCTGGCCCCCTCAAAAAGGCGATGTTTTATTGGAACGCGCATCTTTGACCTACCTTGGATTAACACCCGGCCAGCAGATCCTGGTCAAAACTCCAGATGGACGGAAATTTCACCTGACCGTCACAGGCCGTGTCCACGACCTTTACAGGATCCCGCCATTTCTTGAAGGCTGGGTCTACGGCTATGTCAGCATGGATACCATCCGCTGGATGGGTGAACCTGAAGGCTACAACGAACTCTACGTCAGTGCCAGCGATTCATCCCTCACCCTGGCCATTTCTGATAAAGCAGCGAATCACATTGAAGGTCAAGGATTACCTGTCTACCAAAAAACACTGCCCAATCGTGGCGAGCATCCACTCAACTACATCATCACCACGGTTTCGCTTCTCCTCGGGCTGGTGGCCGTGCTTTCAATGGTCCTGAGCGCCTTGCTCGTAGTTAATGTCATTTCAGCGTTAATAACCCAACAGGAACGTCAGATTGCCATCATGAAAGCCATCGGTGCCCGTTCCTGGCAGATCACTGGATTGTATTTCGGGATGGTACTATCACTAGGCTTGATTGCCTGCCTCATCGCCATTCCCCTTAGCATGATCGGAGCGAATGCCCTGGCGGCCTTTGTCGCCGGATTAATTAACTTCGACCCTCCTGAAGTAGGCTTCACCCTTGAATCTCTGCTGTTCCAACTCGGAGTCGGGTTGATGGTTCCTCTCATCGCAGCCGCGCCTGCCATCCTAAACGGAACCAAACTCTCCCCGGCGAAAGTGCTCAGCGAGTATGGCATCAGCCAGGTCTGGGGAGGCGCCGGTCTCATGGACGCTCTCCTTCGGCGCTTTCCCATGCTCACCCGGGACCTATTGCTGGCTCTGCGCAATCCTTTCCGTAAGCGAGGTCGGCTGATCCTCTCTCTCATTACCCTGACCTTTGCAGGTTCAGTTTTTATGGCTATCGTCAACCTGCGAAGCTCGCTTAATGTGGCTCTAAACGAGATGTTTAGTTTCTGGAACTATGACACCTGGCTGATTATCGATGAATATATACCGGCAGAGCGATTGTTGAACGAGGCCGAAAACTGTCCCCGGCGTGGAACAGGCTGAAGTATGGAACTTTTCGCTGGCGCGTTATGTCCGCCCGGATAATTCGGAGAGCAAAAATTTGTACCTGCTCGCGCCGCCTGCCGGCACACGGTTTCTTGATCCGCCGATCATCGAAGGCCGCGGTCTCCAGCCGGGTGACACAGATGCGATTCTGGTCAGCCCTGCCTTTCTGGCCTCCGAACCGACGTTGCGGGTTGGCGGTCCTATAAAAATTAAAATCGAAGGCCGCGAGAAGACCTACACGATTGTAGGCCTGATAAACATGATTGGCAATGAAACGATAGGATATATGACCCTATTGGATTATTACGCCTTTGCACGCCATGTACGTGAACCCAACCGGGCTAACAGCATCGTCCTTACCCTGGACTCCGACTCACTCGAGGAACAGCGCGCAATCACCAGCGCCATTGAGAAGCAATTTGATCGCGCGGACATCGAAGTGGTCAACACATTTCTGGTTAATGATGAACGCGAGGAAATCGATGCTGCCTTTGGCATCCTCGTCGCATTGTTGATGGTCATGACCCTTATCCTTGCCACGGTTGGAAGCCTGGGGCTGATGGGCACGATGAGCTTGAATGTCATTGATCGTGTTCGAGAAATCGGCGTCATGCGCGCCTTTGGCGCTTCCAGTACGGCAATTTCCCGCATCGTCATCATCGAAGGTCTTTTGATTGGGATGATGAGCTGGATCCTGGCCATCCCTTTGTCGTTGCCCTTGAGTACCTTGCTGGCCCGCAATATTGGCGAATCCTTTATGAACTACCCCATGGCTGCCGTCACCTCCATAGGCGGAATCCTGGCTTGGGCAGCACTGGTCATCATCATCTCAATAATTGCCAGCTTGATCCCGGCGCTGCATGCCGTTCGCCTGACTGTTACAGAAGTATTGGCTTATGAATAAAAATTACCTACTAGAAAGTTATGGTCCATTACTAGATCGGAGTATTGTATGAAAAAAACTATTTACACCCTAATCCTTCTCTCCCTCCTGTTGACTGCCTGTACGGGGACGGCCACTCCTTCTGCCGACAACGCAGCCAATCAGGGAAGCCGTACCTGTCTCAAACAGCATCTCAGCGGAGGGTAAACTGATCCCTGCCCTTGCGGTGGAACTGGCCTTCGCTCAAGGGGGAATCATCGACCAAGTGCTGGTCAAACCCGGCGGCAAGGTGGCAGCCGGGGATGTGCTTGCCCGTATGGAGGGTATAGAGGCTGTCAAGGCTGAGCTTGCGGCCGCGGAACTTGAACTGATCAACGCCAAACAAGCACTGGATGCGTTGAATGAGAACGCACCCATGGTAACGGCGCAGGCTGAATGGACGCTGGCCAATGCCGAAAAGGCATTGAAAGATGAGGAGTACCGCTGGAGGGTCCAGCAGGCAGGCAACCGCGCGTCGCCTGAGACCATCCGTGAAGCGGAAGCAAAACTCAAACTTGCTGAGGATGAAGTGAATCACTGGCAGGGTATCTACAATAGTGCTTCGGGGGATTCAGCCAAGGCAATGGCCTTGATACAACTGACACAGGCTAAACGAAATCGGGACTCCGCCCTTCGAAGCCTGAACTGGTATAAGGGCAAGCCAACAGATGTAGACCAGGCGATTTTAGACGGTAAACTGGCTGTAACTCAAGCGCAGCTCGATGATGCACGCCATCTCTGGGAAAAAGTCAAGGACGGACCGAATGCGGAGGATGTTGCCACAGCCCAAGCCCGTCTGACGCTGGCTCAAGCCCATCTTGCTGCGGCTAAAGCCGCCCTCAAGTTTTACGAACTGAGTGCCCCTTTTCCTGGAACCATCCTCAGCCTCGATTTGAACACTGGCGAAGCCACCGTCCCTGGCATTCCCGTTGTCCACCTTGCTGACACAACCGCCTGGATCGTTGAAACCAAGGATCTTGCGGAAATTGACATTGCCCAGGTCGATATCGGGCAGGACGTTACTGTCAGTTTAGATGCATTCCCCGGTGAAGAATTCACCGGAAAGGTGACTGACATTGACCCGGTTGGCAAAGAATACCTTGGTGATTTGACCTATATGGTGACTGTCACACTCGACGATGCGGATCCCCGTTTTATGTGGAACATGACAGCGACGATTTCCGTGAACACTAGCCAATAGCAGCGGAATGAAAATAAGCACGAATTGCAGGCCATTGGGCACGGTCACCGATCCATGAGACGCGAAGGGTAACAGTCATATCAAAAAAGAGGGTATCACAATGACTTTTGTAACTGTGATTAAGTGGTTGGGAGGATTACTCGCTTTATTTACGTTAGCCGTGGTCCTTTATGGGATCTGGCGAGGCACCCAACGTCGAAGCAGGACGAGCGACAGGTCTTAAAGGAAGTTGGTTGCGTTCTCCCTGGTTTTACCTTGTTTCGTCGGCCTTCTTCTTTGCCATAGCTTACTTCGGTTGGAAACCCCTGCCAATGGTGATTCCTCCGTTTGTCCGCAATTGGATGCTGGTATTGGGATCCATGCTGTATTTTCCTGGCATGTGTTTTCTACTGTGGGCACGGTTGACACTCGGAAAAAATTACTTTGTATCGACCGGTTTCGGCGCACAATTATTCAAGGAACACCAGTTGATTACGAGCGGGCCGTATGCGCTTGTGCGTCATCCGATGTATGCCGGGCTGATCCTCGCGGCTCTTGGCGCAGTCTGCTGATTTACTTCACCTGGACGACTTTGTACTTCGCCTGCTTCGCCCCGTTCATGCTTGTCCGTGCCCGGCGCGAAGAAGTGGCACTCGCTGCCGAGTTTGGTGAAAAATGGCAGGATTACTGCAAGGTCGTCCCCGCATTCATCCCTCGAATTAAGAAGCAGCGATAGGACACGCTGGGATTTACCGTTACCGATGAGTGTTGAAAAATGAAAATGACCAACCGCTGGAATCTGTTTATCTACCGACTGTGGGCACCAGTTTACAATTCCACAGTAGAGCACTTCTTCAAACCGGGACGTACAACGGGCACTGGAAGTATTGGCCTTGCAGCCTGGCGAGAACGTGCTTATTGTCGGTGTCGGGACTGGTGCAGATCTACCGCTGCTGCCTGAAGGCGTCAAAGCAATCGGCATCGATATCAGCGCTGAAATGCTCAACAAGGCAAGACAAAAACTTCCCTACTGCCGCGCGGATATCCAACTTATTCAAAGGGATGCCCAGGAGCCAGGTTACCCGGAGAACCATTTTGATGCTGCCATCCTAAACCTGATCCTGAGCGTTGTGCCAGATGGAACGGCCTGCCTGCGAGAGACACTCAAGGCTGTAAAACCGGGAGGGAGGGTGATCATATTCGATAAGTTTCAACCTGAGGGACAAAAAACGAGCTTCACTCGCAAGCTCGTCAATGTTTTCAGCACATTTTTTGGAACGGACATCACTCGCCAATTTGGGGAAATTTCAAAAGGGCTTCCCTGCATCGTTATAAGCAATGAGCCAAGCCTGGCAGGAGGAGTTTACCGGGTGATCGAAATCCACCGGATCTAACCACTCCAGCTTTACCACTTGGCTTTGAATTATTTTGTTGACACTGTTTTTGGGGTTGGTTCTTGTTCGGGCTCTTTTTCGCGTTCTGTCTGGACTTCTTTCTTATCCCATTTGTCGACAATCCAGAAACCAGAATAATATCCAACGATGCCGAGGGCTAATCCGGTCACGACATCCAATATGTAATGCTGCCCGGTGAAAAGCGTGGACAAGCAAACAATGACCAGGATGCTCATCCAGATCCATTTTTGCCGGGGATACCAGAGAGAATAAAAGAGGGCAAGCAAGGTGGTCATATAAACATGACCGCTGGGAGCGGCATCGTAACTCCCATCGTTTGCATAGACGGTGCGCAAGGCATTCGTGAAGAAATCGTCACCAACGAGGATTGGGCGGGTAACGTAGGTCGGGTAAAGCATAAAGATGGTCATCCCCACACCGATGGTGAAAGTCGCCGAGACCACTGCGATTCTGAAGAGACGCCCCTGCATATTAAAAGCGGCCCAGGCGTAAGCGGCAATCCAAATCGGCCAGACCAGCATATAAGGGATAACCCAGATCGGCCAGATTGGGATAATATCCCAGGCTATCTTCGGCTCAATGCCTCCCGTCAGGTAACGGCTGGTGGGAAGATACAGAAGTTGTAAAAGGATTGGAATGGAGACCAGTGCTATCCGTTTTTTTAGAGTGAGATTTTCCATGAACCTGTGATTTCCGAGAGAAAAATTTCCGGTATTTGGATTTTTCAATCCTGGGATGGAAATACCAATCCTCAGGGTGTATGTTTATGGTAGGGAACCAGCATTAGGAACCCAACAGCAATGACAAATTCTCCGATGGCAACCCCTACAGCTTGAATTGGACCAAAGAAAGGGATATCCGGGCGAGGTTGACTGCCCATGCCAAAAACATCCGCCATGCCCGAGAAAACCACAATCACATAACCGGTGGCGATCAATCTCTGGCCAATATCCGCGATGATCGTCCTCTCCGTGGTCCCCCACAATGCGTTTAATCCCATATACCCGCCGATTGCGATAATTGCCAATCCGATCAGAAATACCGCGATCTGGACAAACCCGACCACCGGGCTGCGGTCGAGATTAAACCATTCCGGTTTTGTGCCGATGATAAACACAATAAAGCCCACCACAGTCAAAACCAGGGCCAGACGCACGCGCGTGCTTTCACGGATCTCCTGCGGAGAGACCCCGTTTTGAACAGGGCTTTTCGTAGAAGGCAGTTCACTCATGATGTCGGCAGACTTTTCCTTAGAAAGTTAATCCAATTCCCGCCATAAATTGCGTCGATGTCATCTTCATTATATCCTTGAGAAGCCAACATGGGAACGAGTTTGTGCAGGTCGGCGATCGTGTCGATGCCTGCCGGAACCTGCTGGAGACCAAATCCTCCATCAAAATCAGTACCAAATCCAACGTGCCGGGAGTCTCCAGCTAATTGGCAGATGTAATCGATCTGTGCGGCGACCATTTCAAGCGGGCAGGCTTCGCGGGGATCGGAACTCGTCCATGACTGAATAAGAAAGCGATTGAACAGAACAACACCAATTACACCCTGGCGGTCCACAATGCGCTCGATAATATCATCAGTAAGGAAACGGTTGCTGTCTCCATTTTTTACCTGGCGTAAAGCGTTTGCGTGGGAGGCCATAATTGAGCCTTCATAAAAATCCAGCGCTTCACGCGCCGCAGCCCAATCCATGTGACTCAGGTCGAGCATGAAGCCCATCTCAGCCATGGCATCAAGCAGGGCTCGGCCTTCCTTTGAAAGGGGACCGGGCTCGCGCGTCCCTCCGCAAAATCGATTCGACATCCATGCAGGGCCGATAATCCGAACTCCTCGCTCCCACCACTCAGGGAGTTCATCCAGGCTGCGGATAGCCTCCGCGCCTTCCATCAGCGGAACCAAGCCGACGGGCAGGTTGGGGGATTCTTCCTCAGCTGCATCCCAGGCTGAGAGAATGGAATCCATGTCGCGGGTGGAGAGAACCAGAGAAAATTTTTCCGGCGCCCGATCCACCAGATATTTATAGGCATCCAATTGCTCGCTGTAAAGCTGCCTCGCTTGATTTGCATCCACGTAGGTCTGCCTATCCCAATCCCCTGACTTGGCACGGACTGGGGCTGCAAATAGGGTGGCAAAAATGAGCGCAATTTTTCCACGCAGATAGTCGGGATACCCCAACAGCGTGTCCCCATTGGCTTGGGGAGCAATCCCACCGGCTTCACGCTGGCGTGTGTCCGCAGCGGAGAGAGTGTAGTCCCTGCCGAAGGTGAGTATATTCCAGGCTAGGTCCTGGTGAGCATCGACGATGAGGTGTTTCATTGCTTTTAGTCATGAAGAGAGCGCACCTTCCGGTGCGCTCTCTTGAATCTCCGGTAATAATTATTCCTCTGGCTTATCGAGGTCAGCCGTGAGGGATTTCATGTCGAGGTCTGCGAACTGCGCCGAGTTCGACTTTGCGCAAACTCAACCCGATCCGCCGCTGCTCGGGATCGATACGGATAACTCGCAGGTTGACGACATCCCCTTCATGTAAAACTTCCTTCGGGTGCTCAATGCGATTCTCGCTGATCTCCGAAATATGGATGAGGCCTTCGACGTCGCCTTCCAGCCGGGCAAATGCGCCAAACTTGGTCAGGCGGGTGACAACCCCTTCCACTAACATGCCAACCTTGAAATTGCCGACCTTATCCTGCCAGGGATCGTCTTGCAAGGCGCGGATCGAGAGCCCAATGCGTTTCTTTTCGCGGTCGATGCTGATGATCTTGACTTTGACTTCCTGCCCGACCTCTAGCGCTTCGCTGGGGTGTTGTATGCGTTCCCAGGAAATTTCCGAGAGATGCACAAGCCCGTCAGCGCCATTGATGTTGACAAACGCGCCAAAATCAGCCAGGCTGGTGACGCGCCCGGTTCGAATCTCGCCTTCCTGCAGTTCTTCGATGATGCGTTCCTTGAGCGACTGGCGTGACTCAGGATTGGCAGCCCGTTCCGAAAGGATCAGGCGCCGGCGCTGGCGGTCCACTTCGATGACACGGATGGTGATCGGCTGGCCGATCATTTTCGCCCAACGGGCGTCGGGGGTATCGCCCTGGACGGCATTCCGGCGATTCATACTGATCTGCGACGCAGGTACAAATCCGCGCAGTCCATGCACCGGGACGATCACGCCGCCCTTGTTGTAGCCTTCGATTTTTCCTTCGAAGTCTTCGCCCGTTTCGACCATCTTTTCAACGACGTCCCACCCGATAAACTCCTGGGCGCGGACAAATGAGAGGACGACATTCCCATTTTGGTCTTCAGGGTTGACCACGTAGACAGGGATTTCCTGCCCTACCTGCAGCGCTTCGCGGTCGGCTGGGGAAATCTGCTCCAATTCGCGGCCAGTGATGACGCCTTCGGACTTGGCTCCGACACTGACCAGAATCTGGGTTGAAGAAATGCCGGCGATGAACCCTTTACGGATCTCACCCTGACTGGGGAATTCCAGCCCGGAATCCTGGCCTTTCATTAAGGATTCCATTGATTCATTGTTGCCTTCGTTGTGCGAGGGGTTATCCTGCCCAACCAGGGTGTTGTTTTGGTCCGTCATGGTTATGATTAGCTCCAATTTGAAATAATGCAAGGATTATAAAGGTTAATCAACAACTTGGCAACCCTGCATAAAATTACTAAAAAATTTATCTGTCATCAGGCGTTTTTACGATTGTTTTTTTACATTATTGGATTTACGGATTATAATAAGGCTCCTATGCCTTCCATTTACCCATTTACCGCCATTGTTGGCCAGGAACGGATGCGCCGCGCCCTGGTCTTGAACGCCGTGGATCCCCGCATTGGAGGGGTGCTTATCCGCGGAGAACGCGGCACGGCCAAATCCACTGCTGCTCGAGCGCTGGCAGCCCTGCTGCCGCAAGTCCACGTGGTGAGCGACTGCCGCTTCGGGTGCGATCCCGACCAGCCCAACACCTGGTGCACGGAGTGCCGTGAACGCGCCGCTGAAATCAAAGGGGATTTACCCTTCGAGTTGCGTCCCACCTCATTTGTAAACCTGCCCGTTTCGGCGACGGAAGACCGTGTCGTCGGCACGCTGGATATCGAGCAGGCCATCCAGAAGGGTGAGCGTCACTTTGAGCCGGGCGTGCTGGCCTCCGCCAATCGGGGTTTGCTCTACATCGACGAGGTCAACCTGCTCGACGACCACGTGGTCGACCTGCTGCTGGATTCTGCGGCGATGGGCATGAACATCGTGGAGCGCGAGGGGATTTCGTTCTCCCACCCAGCCCGGTTCATCCTCGTGGGGACCATGAATCCGGAGGAAGGCGACCTTCGCCCGCAGCTCCTCGACCGCTTTGCCCTTTCGGTGGACATCACCGGAATTCGCGATGCCCGTGAACGGGTACTGATCATGGAGCGGAACATCGCCTACGAGACCGATCAGGAGGCCTTCCGCGAGGAGTGGCTTTCGAAGGAACAGTCTCTCTCGAACCAAATCGAGCAGGGACGGAAACTGGTCGGCAAGGTAAACTACACCCGCCGTGACTTGCTTTCCATTGCTGCCCTCACTTCCTCGCTCAACGTGGACGGTCACCGCTCTGACCTGGTCATCCTGAAAGCGGCACGCGCCCAGGCTGCCTTCGATGGGCGCTCGGCCATTACCGACCATGACATCGCCCTGGCTGCCGAGCTGACCCTCCCCCACCGCATCAAGCGCGGTCCCTTCCACCAGGCTGAAGTAAATGCCGAACAGCTCCAGGAACGGATCGAGCAGCTGGTCGGGCAGTCCACCGAGGGCACGCCGGAAGAACGGCCAACGCCCGAAGATTCCGCTGAAAAAAAAAGTCGGTCCTAGACGAAACGTCTGAGGAAAGCCCTGACCAACCTCAGGGAACGCCTGACCCATCCCGGCAGGACGTATTTGCGTCCCATAATGCCAATTGGTGGGACGGCGGGCAAAAGGTCCGCACGGGCGAGACTTTTATTCCCCGCAGACTGGATACCCCGCTCGATAAACTTTCAAGGAAGAATGCCGGCCGCCGGTCGCGCACCCACACGGAACGCAAACGCGGGCGTTACATCAAGGCGCGCCCTGCCAACGGGAAGACCAGCGACATCGCTTTCGACGCCACCATCCGCGCGGCGGCACCCTACCAAAAACGACGGGTGGAGAAACGCAAGAAAATGGCTTTCGCCATCGAAAGAGCGGACCTGCAGCGCAAGGTCAGGGTAAAAAAGACCGCGAATCTCGTGCTGTTTCTGGTCGATGCATCCTGGTCGATGGCTGTCGCTGAAAGAATGAACGCCACCAAAGGTGCGATCCTTTCCCTTCTGACCGACGCCTACCAGCGACGCGACCGGGTCGGGTTGATCGTCTTTCAAAAAGACCGCGCCACCCTGGTTCTCTCACCCACCAATTCGATTTCAGCTCGCGCAGCGCGCCCTGGCAGAAATCCCTGTGGGAGGTAAAACCCCCCTCTCGGCTGGATTACTCATGGCGAGTGATATTCTGCGCCACGAAAAGTATCTACACCCGGACGTGGAACCGCTGCTGATCGTCCTGACGGACGGGGCGGGAAACGTCTCCATCGGGCCGCTCCCACCCCAGGATGAAGCCAGGCATTTTGCGGAGATTATTGCCACCGAGGAGGTCAAGTCGGTCGTGATCAACATGGAACACGCGGCATTTGACCAGGGACTTGCCCAACAGTTGGCGAATCATCTTAAAGCCCCTTGCTATGCACTCGGCGAATTGAAAGCTGAAAGTCTATACCACACGGTCAAACAGGAAATGAAGACCTAGCCCGAATTATGGGCAAAAATCCAATAACTTTGCAGGTTCTTTACAACGACCGGAAAGCCATTGACTGGCTTCCGGTCATCATTTATTATGAAAACAGCAAAGTGGCCATCATCTACCATCCTCCCCTCCCAAAGCGGACCCTTCTGTTATAAAACCGGAAGGGTTCGCAATTTAAATCAGTAAGTTGCGAGAAACATGACTCATCCCGAATTTAAGGATGGGTCATGTTTTTAGTTAACAAAGTAGGCCTCCTGATGTATTCTTTAGGTGACTAAGCCGAAGATACAAAAGGGGGCCTACATGAATAAGGATAAGGAAGAAACCGTTCGCGCGCAAGAGGAGAAATCCGCCTGGTTGGAGAGGAATTGTTATCGCTATTTATACGGGTTGCTGGCCGCACTGGACAGCTGCCTGGACCGTCGGCTGGTGGAGACCTTTCTGGGATTGGTGCTGGTGGTGATTATGCACCGGCACCGCAACCAGGGTCTGGTGTTGAGTGAACTGGAGGTTATTTGAAGCGGGCGGACCAGGCTCCAGCAGGGACGAAGCGCATCAGCCGCCTGCTGCACTCGCCGAGGTGGTCGGCGGAGATGATCGAGACGTATTTGTGGACGCAGGCGGACGAACAGGTGGACGACCTGGCCTCGGCAGGGCAGCCTGTACTGGTGGTGTGGGACGAGAGCGTGATCGAGAAACCAGAAAGCCTGCACCTGGAGGGGTTGTGTGCGGTGCGTTCCGGCAAGGCCAAACGTCTAAAGCGGATCAAGCCAGGCTATTTCAATCCCCCTGGGGGGAGGCCCATCTGTGTCCCGGGATACCACTGGCTTCAGGTACTGGTGATGGGAATGGAAGGGCCGATCCACATGGCTCACACACGTTGGTGGAGCACACGGGGTGAACAGGCCACGGAACGACGGGAAGTGGAGCGCCAAACCCTGGCGGAAGTGGCCCGCCGCTGGGGCTCCCGGGCTTTGCACGTCTGGGATCGCGGTTTTGCGGGCAATCCGTGGCTCACTCTGGCCTATGTGTATGCCGTTCGTTTTGTAATGCGCTGGCCCAAACACTACCGCCTGGTGAGTGCGGAAGGACTGGAACGCAAAGCCTGGGAGATGACCCGCGGCAAACGTTCGTGGGAGCATCGCCTGATCGGAAAGCCATTTTCTCGCAATAGAATTATTGGCTTACAATGCGCTTCCGCAATATGGACAGTTTTTCCAATCGTCCTGAGCGGGTTTTCCGCAGCTTGCACAGGTTCGGGTGGAGGCAACAGAGGCAACCTCCGCGGCAACTGCTGGAGACGGCTTCCTTCTAAAGAGAGCGACCACTCCGTAAATTGCCAGTCCGACAACTGCCAGTGGGATGATTAATCTCAATATCCCAAGGAAGAAGAAACCAGGTCCATACATCATCGGTCCCATGAAACCAGGATTCCGATTCATCATGCTGTGATGCCAGTAAAAATTATCTGACCCACCCCCGCGTCCCATCATCCCTGGGCCAAGGTTTTGATCAAAGCCGCGTTCAAAGCCACGCGCGGGAAATTGCTGAGTATAGTTCCCTGCCAATTGGTGCATTCCAAACGGGATGGCGACGATAACTGCCAACACCAAAAGACCGATCAGTATTCCAATAATCCATTTCCATGTCTTGCTCATAGATACTCCTTTATCTAAATCAGTAAATTTTCTTAATCATAATTACCATTTGTGTAGAAATTGTGAATGCAGGATGAATCTTTTATAAAGAACGCCATCCGGTTATACTTTAGACATGGCGGAAAAAATAGGGATTTTTGGCGGCACTTTCGATCCACCTCATCTTGGACATTTGATTTTGGCTGCTGAAGCGTTGGACCAGCTTGAGTTATCGAGGGTTTTATGGGTGCTCACGCCTGTTCCACCGCATAAATTGGATCAGGCCATCACAGCCCTGGAACACCGTCTTGCCATGACCCAGCTCATGCTGGACGATTATCCCCATTTCGAACTATCCCGGGCTGAGATCGACCGCCCGGGACCCCATTACATGCTGGATACTGTGCAGGTGATAAAAACCCAGTTCCCTGACGCCGAGCTTTTGTTACTGATAGGCGGCGATTCCCTGCGGGAACTGCGAACCTGGCATCGCCCTGCGGAGCTTTTGGACGTTTGCCATGGCCTGGGAGTAATGCGTCGCCCTTTTGAGACTATTGATTTAACCGAACTCGAGGGGATTCTTCCAGGTATTTCAAATAAAGTCCTTTTCGTTGATTCCCCTCTCCTTGAAATATCCTCCCGCGACATTCGCAGCCGCGCCAGAGAAGGGCGGGCTTTTCGGCATTTTCTCGTCTCTGCGGTTTTCGACTACATACAAGAAAAGAAACTCTACAGGTAAAACAGTCGGATGAAACTTTTACTGGATGCATTATTTTCTTCTGTCGCTCTCGGTCACATGATCGTGGACGTGATGAACGGTCAACGCGCAGTGCTTCTCACTTATTGGAGCGCTGAACTGGGGCTGACCAACACCACCTACGCAGCCATCACCACTCTTTACGTCTGCGTAGCCTCCCTGTCCCAGCCTCTTTTTGGATGGATCAGCGACCAATACGGCCGGTCCCGCCTGATGGCCGCAGGGGGAATACTCTGGATGTCTGGATTTTTTGCCCTGGCGCTTTTTCTGCCGGTTCACCTCGCCATCCCCTGCCTTATCCTTGCCAGCCTGGGCTCGGCTGCATTCCACCCTGCCGGCACCATGCACGCCACGATGCGCGGACGCACGAAACTGTCCCACCGTGAAACGACAGCCGCTTCCTGGTTCTTCCTTTTTGGGCAGGGAGGATACTTCTTAGGCCCGATCATCGGCGGTCCACTACTGGACATCTACGGCCCGATCGGGTTGATCGTTCTCCCTATCGTTGCCGTGCCCATCGGCTTGAATGCAGTCTGGCAGCTTCGTGAATTCATTACCTCATCCCAAAACCAGTTACAGCGCAGAAAAATTCCACCTTGCAGGCAGTCATCGCTTTATCGTCGCGCTGGCAGTCGTCGGTGGTCTTCAAGCTTGGGCGCAATCGAACATGGCCACATTTATCCCTAAATACATCAGCGACATGGGAGAAACGGCTGCCGTGTACGGTCTGTTTATCGGTCTATTCAGTGGAGGTTCGGCCGTCGGGAACGTGATCGGAGGCAATCTTGCTGACCGGCTTGGAAAACAGCGCGTGGCCATGATGGCGCTGATGCTGGCAACCTTTCCGATCTATGCGATTTCGCAAATCGGCTGGTCGCCGTGGTTGTACATCCTGGTGCCGCTTTCAGGGGCATTGACCGGAGCCGTCCACAGCATCGTGGTCGTTCTGGCACAACGCGCCCTTCCCACCGGGATGGCAACGGCTTCAGGCTTAACTCTGGGATTTATGTTCTCAGCCGGGGCAATCGGCTCGCTGCTCTGCGGACCCTTGGCAGACGCCTATGGAATCCCTGCTGTCTTTGCATTCACTGCCCTGCTTACACTTGCAGCATCACTTTCCACCCTGTTACTGCGAGAACAAGAATCGGGTACCCTGCCGGTAGTAGCAGATTAATATTATTTTCAGCCTGAAAAAAGGAGTGCATTTCACTGCGCTCTTTTTTTTGTCAAACGTCAAGGTGGTAGGTGTGATAGGGATTTTCGCATGGATTTCCCCAGGCAATGTGAAGCTCGCGCGCCGTTAGATCCAGCACCATCGAATTGATCGTCTTCTCACGATCCAGGGGGTCTTCCATCTCAATCGCATGATTGCAGATCGAATTGGAGAAATTAACATGATCCTTCAGAATGGACTGAAGGGTTTTTATCGAATGTTTGGGCACCTGTTTCAACAACCGTTTTGCTCGAAAGTAACGCACGCGGGAGGATATCAGTTCGTCAGGAGAATCCTCAACTTCCTGCATGGTCTCAGAAAGGTAATGATTGGTGTGGACAACGCAGCCTTCGTTGCCGTAGATGATTGCAAAGCGCCGTGCCGACACTTCAACGTTGTATAACTCCCCGCTCTCATGCGCAAGCAGATGGTTGTATCCTGCTGCGCGGTGAGGGGCCAGCATAAAACGGATGGCATCTGCCGGAGTCTCCGCTGCCAGCACCGCACGCGAAACCAACACTCGAGGAATTCCGATGCGCGAGTCATTGGGATAGACCGAGTCGCAAAATTGGGCGATTCCCTTGGAGTTGAATCCGATATTCGGAAGCAGCCCGCCGTAACTCATCGCCAAAAACGGCGGTTCATCATCCGGTATGGCATGAACAACATAGACGTCGTCTTCGTCTTCGGGCACCCAATCTTCGTTGTGACCGATCAGCACATGACCATCGGCGGTTCGAATTCCATTCACCGCGAAAGATGTACATCGTGTCAGATGCAGGGCATCCGTCGTCACCGCCTCCATCGCATTGAGAACCACAAGGTCCTCGAAGGATACGCTCGATCCTTCGGCCATCCCCATGATCTCGTCAACATACTGCGGGTATCGCTCCTGGGCAAACGGGAGATATTTCCGCGCCTGGATTTGGGCTCCCTCCCAAGTTAATCCGAGGGTCTCATAGGCATCCGCCAATAGCTTGTGCGCGTTGTCAATGCTGTGGCGGATCTGATGCGGGACTGCCTGCCCGAGCTGGCGTCCAATGTCCCGGTGTGACCCTGAGACCTTGATTAACGGAGGCGGGTTGGGATGCAGCGGAATTTTGGGTGGTTGACTGTTCGATTTGGTCATTTTCAACTCAGACAAAGAAGACATAATCATTATATCAAACATGAAAAAGAACCCCTCTTCGTTTCCGGAGAGGGGTTTGGTAGAGGCAAATCCAACAGGGCTAGTTGGCAGGAGGCAGAGGAGGTTCGGGCTGGTTGTTCGGGTCCGAAGGTACAGCAGGAACCATTGGCGGTAATGCGGTGCGGGTTCCAAAACGCGTCATGAGCACGCCACCCACAGAAGCAATTGCCAGGAGAATCGGCGCCCACCAACCGAAGCACCACAGCAGGCTTCCGATCGCCTGAACAACGAGGACGAGCAGGAAGGTGCCCATGGCTGCGGACAACGGGAGCGGCCATTCGGAACGGAAGGATTTAACCAACCGCTGGCCGACTTCGAGGCCGATGGCCATCTCGCCAAAGATCAGGGCTACTGCCAGCAGGATGGCGCCAATTCCAATTAGTGAAATGGTCAACGGCGCAAGAATCACTGTGAATGTGAGCAGAACAAGAAAGATGAACGCTATCGGCGCGACCAAGGCAGTCAGGCAGCCCAAACCGCCGGCGACCACAGGTTGGGATGAGACAGCCTGTCCCACTCTTTGAGTCGGTACCGGGATGAATGCCACGACCAGCGCGGCAAGCAAAGCCATCAGGAAAGCCTGCCCAAAGACATTGAGCGCCGCGTGGATAGGATTGAAATTGAAGTCAAAATTCGGCGGTTCCGGAGCATCAGGCACGTTGAACATGGGAAGCATGGCCGTTCCGGTTTCGATGTTGACCGCAGGCGATGTGGTGTTAATGATTTCACCTTTGATTTCAGCACCATCGACCTGCTGAAGCGAGCCACCGACCATAACGACATCTCCTTCAACCACTGCGGTCGAGCCGAGAGATACCGTCCCACCGATCATGACGACTTCCTGTTCCACAGTGCCGTCAATTTTTATACTTCCGCCCATAACCACCACGCTGCCTTCCACCGTGGCATCGGTTTGGACTTCAACTGCCCCCCCGATGACCACCAGGTCACCAGTGAGGGTCTCGCCACTTTCGAGGGTATAGCTGTCACCGAAGACCACTTTCCCGTCGTCGAGACCTTTGGCGAGTACGGAGCTGCCCGGGATAACGAGCAAAGCTGCCAGGACCAGTATAGTAAGAAACTTAGTTATGTTTTTCATTTTTCAACTCCTTCAAAATTAGGTGCGAACTTGCGAATGGAAGCGACCCACAGGAGACCAGCAAGTCCGGTCATGGCGAAAACCGCCACCCATAAATAAACCGGGATGAAACCCGAAGCGACACGGAGCATCACCGAGCCTGCCTTGCCATAAGCCAGGAGCGACGAAACGACAAGGCTGATTGTTGTGATCCAGGTGACAAACACTTCCAATGGCGAGCTTACCACCCACACCAAATAAGGAAAAAGCAGCCAGACGACCAGCGCCACGGCACTGACCACCAGGATCAGGATACCCGCCATGTTGCGGCGTCGTTGTCCAGCCCGGCGCACCACAAGCCTGGTTTGAAACCGCGATGTGAAACCGGGTGCAGGAGCGACTACTTTTTTCGTCCGCAGTGCCAGGTTAACTTCAGCCATGGCCAAGCAGGATGGGCAGGTTTTAAGATGATCTTGCAGATCCGCCTTCTGGTCGGTAGTGAGGGGGTCTTCAGCGAGCAGCCAATCTTCAAAAGGCCGGTGATTTATTGGATCTCCTTTCAAGGTGGGTGCGAGGCTGTTCGTCCTGCCAGCGTTTTGCCAGTTCGCGCCGTGAGCGGTGCAGCCGGCTTTTGACCGCGCTGACCGTCAGCGACAGGTTCTCGGCTATTTCCACCTCCGAGAAATCGTACCAGTAGCGCAAAATGATTGCAGCCCGGTCTGTGGGGTTGAGTGAACGGAGGGCTTTTTGCATTTGTTCCTGCTCCTCTCGACGCACTGCTTCAGATTCAGGGTTGAGCGCGAACTGGTCCGGCAACTCCATGGGATGCTCTTCATCATCGTCATCGATCGACAAGGTGGTAAATCGCCTACGACGCAGGCAGTCGATGCAATAATGTGCGGCGATGGAAAGCAGCCACGTGGCAAAGGAACGCTGAGGGTCGTAACGGAGGACGTTTTGATACGCCCTGAAAAAACTCTCCTGGGCGGCATCCTCAGCGGCCTCCGCTTCGCCCAGCATGCGGTAGCACAGGTTGTAAACCGGTGTCTGATATGCCTCTACCAGCTTTGCGAAGGCTTCGTCACTGCCTCGTTGGGACTGGATAACCCAGTCCATTTCTTCGGTCACGTTCGCTCCTGTTGGGTCGTTCTATATGTTTTACGCATTAAAGAGTAAATAGTTGCGGGGTTAATGGCCTACTTCCGGGATCTTGATCCGGCTGAGCATAACCAGGCTGAGGATTGCACAAATCGAACCAAAAACAAACATTCCTGTATATCCCATCCACATTCCAGGGAAAGCGTTATTGGTCATATCGATCAGCGGGCCTTCCAGGTGCGAAAGGGCTCCAGCGCCGGCAGTGGCAAGATTGGTCAGGCCGAGGAATTTTCCTGCCTGGTCGGACGGAGCCAGCCGGTTGGACAATGCCCAGCTCGCGGTTAGAAAAAGCCCGATTCCCGCTCCTACGACACTGCCGTAAACAATAAGTAATCCAGGAGTTGGCGCCAGCCGCAGCAGGATCATCCCAATAGCAGTTAATACACTGGCTATAGCCAGGATGCGTTTCGCCCCGAACCGGTCTGCCAGCCAGCCGCCTGCGACCGCGAGAATGATCAACGCCACCGTGAGTGCTGCCAGCAAATCACCGGTCGTCTTGACCGGATTTTCCACCTTCAATACGTCCTGCAGATAATATTGGGCAAACCCCTGCACCGCGAATATCCCCAGCATAAAGACCAATCGCTGCCCGATCAACAACCAGTAAGCGGAATTTTCTCTGAAATCCACATGCAATTGCCTGCGCAAATATCGCCACCAGGATTCACTTATTTTTGTTCCTGCTGGTAAATTTGTCGGTTCCTCCTGAGTGCCCAAAACTGTGATTGCGGTGGACGCAACCATGACACCCATCAGCGCCAGAATAATGAGAGTGGGGTCCTTACCTTCAGGGTCAAGCAATCGCCCGGCAGCGAGGGATGCGATAATGAGGGCGGTCATGTCCATGAATGTTTTTATGCCGCTCGCCGCGCCTAATTTTTCCGGCGCAACCCGGTCAGGCATCAAACCCTGTGCCGGCCCCTGCCCCAAGTTGGAACTGAACTGCAATCCAATGTAACCAATAATCAACCATTGAAGCCCGCCCGCCCAACCGATAATCGCAAGAAATACCAGATCCAACAATGCGGACACGACCATAAGCGGACGCCGGCGTCCCCAGCGTGAATGCCAGTCATCACTTATCGCGCCAGCCACCGGTTGAAGGAGAGCTGCCAGAATCAAACCGGCAAATGTCAACATACCAAGGTAAGTGTTTTTGAGCGTTTCCGGGACGTAATTGAGCATCACAGCCGGGAGGATGATGGGATGAATAGCATTCCACTTGAAGGACAGCCCGAGCCAGTACGTATTCAGGATGATCATCCGCCCGGTGGTGTGGATTTTCTTCACTGGAATTTTCCCCGCAAATGCGATGGCAACAATCTGGCAATATTGTCCATGACCACCTTTGCCGCTGCCTGGTCTTTTTCATCAGACGACAATTGTCTCGAAATGGATAATTCATATGCCGGTCCGAAATTCACGCACAAGCTGCCATCCTGCTCCCAGACTCCGACCGGGATTACCTTCAACCCTTTGCCTGCCAGCTGCAACATGAAGCGCCCCGCCCCCGAAGGTGGATAGGTCAACCGGCCTCCAGGCATGTCCGCGCCCTCAGGCGCCAGACAGATAACGGGATTTTTGGTCCGTCCCGCAAAGGATAAAACTGCGCGGACGGAATGGGCACGCGCGACCACGTCTTTTTCGCGCGGCGGCATGGGCGGCATACTGGTGAAGCCATAGACCTTTGCGACACGTCTCAGTAACCAGCGGCTGAAAGGCATCCCTCCAGGGGTATATCGTTTGCCTGGAGAGGTCAACTCATCTGTCATCACGAAATGAGCGTCCATAGGGAGTTGTGAAGCGACCGCCAGGGCTATCCACCAGGCATTGAAATCGGGACGGGAATAATGGTTGAACGTCAGCAGGCATGGACCGCAGGGCGGAATATTCTCCTTTCCGAAAACCTGCAGGGGTGGCACGAGTCTTTGCGATACAAGCCATTGCGTCTGAGCGGAAGGAACGATGCCCTCCAAACAACACATCGCCTGCCAATTCAGTTAACAAATAGGCAGGGTATGAGTAACTGGGAAAATAAGAATGGGAGGGCGATTCCACCCTCCCATTCTACACTTTTTTAGTTGGCAAAATTCGTGTATTACCATGCGTACGCTTCGGGGGCCTCGCCTCCGGGACCCGGGAAGATCTCGTCCAGCTTCTTCAATTCAGCCTTGGTAAACCTGACCTTGAGTGCGCGCAGGCTGCCTTCAAGTTGTTCTATGGTGCGCGGACCAATGATCGGTGCAGTCACGACCGGGTTGTTTAGCAGCCAGGCCAAAGCAACATCTGCAGGGTGGTCCTTCTTTTCCTTGCAGAATTTCTCCCAGGCTACAAGTTTTGAGCGCTTTTTCGCAATTTCCTTTTTCATATCCGCAGACGCACGCCGGCCTTTCTCAATCTTTGCCAACACGCCTCCGAGCATGCCACCCGCCAAGGGGCTCCACGGGATGAGGCCTAAGCCATAGTCCTTGCAGGCCGGGATGACTTCCAATTCGACCATACGCGCATCGAGATTATACAAGCTTTGTTCGCTCACCAGCCCCACAAAATGACGCGCCTTGGCAGCTTCCTGTGCCTTGGCGATATGCCAGCCTGCAAAATTGGATGAGCCGACGTAAAGCACCTTCCCTTGCTGGACAAGCACCTCACACGCCTGCCAGATTTCATCCCAGGGCGTGAAGCGGTCCACGTGATGGAATTGGTACAGGTCGATGTGATCCGTCTGCAGCCGTTTGAGCGATGCTTCGCATGCCTGGCGGATGTGGAGCGCAGAAAGGCGCGACTCGTTCGACCAATTGCCCATCCGCCCAAACACTTTGGTTGCGATGACGGCCTTCTCCCGCCGCCCGCCGCCTTGCGCGAACCAGCGACCGATGATTTGTTCCGTGACTCCCTCTCCGAGCTTCCAGCCATAGACATTCGCTGTATCGAAGAAGTTGATTCCCAGGTCGAGGGCTTTATCCATGATGGCAAAGGAATCCGCCTGGGTAGTGTGCGGACCAAAGTTCATCGTGCCGAGGCACAATTTCGAAACCTTGAGACCAGTACGTCCAAGTTGGGTATAGTCCATAATTTCCTCCTCTTACTAAATGAATAAGGAAAGGTTTAGTGAGAGCAACCGGCGCAGTTACCGCCTGAACAGGATCCGCATGAACCTCCGCTGGAATTGCCGGAAACAGCGTGTCCTCCGCTCATGGCCACCACCACTGCCAGTTTACGTTTGACGCGTTTGCCCCCGCAGGATTCGCAGGCCAAAGGTGCATCCGATTTGCTCATTGGGCGAATGAGTTCAAAATCATTTTTACAATCAAGGCAAATATATTCGTAAATGGGCATACCAAGCTCCGGGCCAGTGATAAATCAATTTTACTACGCAGCCACAATTATTTTTTATCCAAATCTTCTGCAGTCTCCTGGATTTCCTCAAGCACAGAGGGAACCTCACTCGCGGGTATATTTAATCGAAAGAGCGAGTAAAGTCCATCACCCAGTGTGTATTTGACGGTTCGCCAGGATGCCATTTTCGGTTGTAGTTCTGCCAGATCCAACAGCCCAACTGCCTGAGCCCACTGTGGGTGTGAAATAGCATAGCTCTTCAGCAAATTCATTGATGAATTCCTGAGTGGAAGCATGCCGGTGGCCTTGGTCCATTGAGTTTGGATTTGCGGATTGAGCATCGAGCGCGCGAACAACCAAGCTGCCAGTTGTTTCTCAGGCGATCCCTTCATTACTGTAAAAGATGGACCATAAACCATAATGGTTCTTCTCTCACCACCGGGGAATGGAATTACTTCCCAATCATCACTGTTTTCAGGCTAATGTAAATGCATACTCCTGGTCTGCCAATTCGGAGAGGTCGCCGGAGACGAACAACGCGGTGCGCTCCGCGAGAGGGACATAGGGATCGAGTTCCGTGTAAATCCAGGCACAGCTGTCATCATATAATTTTTTCAGGTAACTCATCGCCGCGGTATTTTCATCTGTCGCAAAATTATAAGAATTCCCATCGACTGCACTCCCACCAAAGGCATGCAGCCAGCTCAACGCGGACTGCGGATCCGAATCCACGATCCACCCGCCGTAACCATCATTGCTAAGGGCTGAATCGCTGCGGAATTGCATGTTTGCCGCGCAAGCCTGCGCCTGGAACTCGAGTTCATTTTCCGGGCTGGACTCGAAACCAAGCTCACGCCCCCATCTGGCATTGTAGAACAACAAGCGGGTGGAACGCTCGGCGGGCAGTCCCAGCCTTTTCTCTCCGACCTGATCCTGTTCCCAAAAAACATCGGGGATGTCTGCAATTTCCTCGGCTGTCAGTCCCCACTTGGGGTGGTCGGTGTAATCCGTCAGATCGACGACAATTCCCTGGGCATCCCATGCAAGCGCGTATTCGGGCAACGCAACCACCAGTTCAGGTAATTCATCAGATTCCTGCGGCTTGATTGACCGCTTCGTACAAGGAAATCCAGTCTGCAAATGGACGCGAGTTGACCGTGATGTTCCAGAGATTTCGTCGGTTGAAATCGGCAATTTGAGCCTCGAGGAGTTCCTTCTGAGGGCTTCCCCATGCATGCCAGACCTCGATCTCCAAACCTGCAAGGGCGGAAGCGTCGATACCGATCACATCCTGAGGCGTGGGAGTGAATTTCGGTGTAGATGTTGGCGATGAAGTCGACTCGGTTTCAAGCGTGTGCGTCGGCACGGCTGCCGGCATGGATGGAATGGAGATGCGTTCGCAACCTGAAATCGCCAGAATAAGGACCACAAAAATGAAATGGAGGTTGCGTGAACGCATGGCTGATTAAATCACCACAAGAGGAATGGGTATGAATACCAGAATGAAAAGCAATACAACAAGAACTGCAATCACCTTCCGCCGTTTGTCGAGCTGGGTGATTTGGTCGAGTGGCTCATCGGAAACCCTTCCAAAAATATACAAAAGGAATACCCATAACCACCAGCCCGACCAGAAAAAACCCAACACAGCCAGCGTGACCATGATAGGGATCAGCATTCTGCGGACGCGTTTTCCAAAGAGCGCAAACATGACATGGCCGCCATCCAGCTGCCCGGCAGGGATTAAATTGAGAGATGTCACCAGCAGCCCCACCCACCCCGCCCACGCAATTGGATTGAGTTGGACATCCATTCCTCCAATTGGAGAAGGGGTGCCGGTGATGACATATTTCACCCAGTAAATAAGAGGCGCCACTCCGTTGTAGTCCACAGGTGCAGGGAGCAGTTTTCCAAAGACAGAATATTTCAGCAAGAGGTAAAGGATGGAATTGCCTTCCAGCTGGCTGGCGGGTTGCACCGGTCCGAGTTTCGAGAGGGAGAGACCCAGCAGTAGGACTGGGATGGCCACCACCAATCCAGCGATGGGACCGGCAATTCCAATATCCAATAGCAAGCGCCTGTTTTTTACAGGCGATTTCATTTGGATGACCGCGCCCATGGTGCCTATTCCTCCCGGTATCGGGAGCGGAATGAAGAACGGCAGAGTCACGTTTTCGTTGTGCCTGCGTCCCATCAGGTAGTGTCCAAACTCGTGGGCTAAAAGGATCGCCATGAGGCTCAGGGCAAAAGGAAATCCATCCCAGAAATTCATCAATGTCACCCGATAAAGTTCCACCAGGGAATTAATCTCGGCATTTGGATGGTTGTAGGAATAAGCATACATCGCGCCAGCCAGCCAGACGCTCAAGATTGTCAACACCAGTAGAATTGCATTCACCCAGGTTTTCGCTGGAGGAGAAGCGTTCAGGCTGTTGACCAGGTAAATCACCTGCCGCTCTTCCTCCATCCTGAAAAGTGGCATGATCCCAAAGGGTTTCATTTCAGAAAGAAGAGTATCGTAAGCCTCCGCAGAATCCTCTCGCAGGAGTTTACCGCGGTAACGGAATAGGAATTTTTCCTTGAGAGGGTCCCCCATCGTAATGTCATCGATGTGGAAGACGCGGGATACCAGTTGATTTAAAACATCGGGTTCTGGAAGGGACAAGCATCACCTCTAATATTAAGAAAAAGGCGGGAGTGAATGGGGGTCGAACCCACCCAGGACCGCAACGCGACCCAACACTGGTGTTGAAGACCAGGGAGCCCACCGGGACTCAATCACTCCCGGGGTAAGGATACCTTATCGAAACAGGTTTGACAAGAGAGCCCCCCACCGAGGGATTGCATCAGACAAGGAGTGCCACATTTGGGGGACTTCACTAGACAAAAGGGCGACCCAACGAGGAATTTCACGCGCTAGTAAAATCGTCGTGATACAGAATGAAATAATGGGAACGATTCCCAAAACCATTCCCCCAAAGGCAAATAAACGGTCTCGGTTCACCCCTCCAAATCGCTGGATCCTATACAGGGCAATTCCCCCCAACACAAACCCGAGAATGCCAAGCAGGCTGCTGGGGATCAAGGGAAGGGGCAGCGTACAAAGAGTAAAAAAGGATATGGAAAAGCTGGCAATGGCGAGCTTATTATAAGGAGGCATGGCAAATATGAAATATCAATAATTTCAATCAATCCTCGAAATTCATGATGCCGGTGTTTCTACGGCATTGACTTCAATAATACCAATATATTTTTATCATCAAAATATAACTCATACTTATTTTCCAACTGGTCTCTTATTTCAGGCTTGGCTGAAATTGTCTGCCAATCGCCGGCGCTGAGTAAAACGTGAGTGAAATCGGAATTTATCAGGTCGCCGGGGATATCTGATGACTCTTCAGGAACAGAAAAGTTTTGTTTTGTGGAGCTAGCATCAAAGAATACATTAAAAAGCGAGGATATTTCAATTCTATCTTTAAGGAAATAACTGGTTTCCATTTCCCGCCACACATCGGGAGAGATATAGAATTCCATATCGGAAGAGAAATTAATATGATCCGAAAATGCTGAAAACGGGTAAAAGAGTTTTTCAGAAAATTGTCGATTCGGTTGAGCGATGACAATTTGCTTAATATTATGGGAGATGGGTATTATAGTTATTGCGATAATCAAGACTGCTGCCAAATAGGATACAAATAATGGTGTTCTTTTCCATAGAAACACTAACGCTAAAATGGCCGAAAACAATACCGGCACAAAAACGGCTGTCATAACGATGGCAACATCCCACCCCTTACTTAGAAATATTTGCTTCATGATTATGCGGATAGCAATCATCGTTAGCAACCCAACAATGAATATCACTATGGCAGTATTACGCTGCCGCCGATCATGAACACTTCTAAAATCCAGGTTCAAAAATTGCGGTGCGAGAATACAAATAACCGGAATTGCAGGATAAATGAATCTCTGCATGTACCCATACAGGTTTCCTACCGACATTATCACTAAGATCACCACCAGTAGCGGTACTAACCATAAAAGACGAATTCCACGATTGATGCTTGGCGGAATAACAGACCTGGCTCCACTGATCAAATAAAGAGTAAAAGGTATCCAGAGGTCATTTAACATATGAGAAGTGAACCAATTGCCTTTTCCAGAATACTTATCTTGTTGTAGCGTAGCGGGAATATAAGTAGCCATGAATTTGGCAAATTCGTAAGGACGCATTCCAAACAATGGATCTCCTAGAAAGAACCAACTCAATAATGCAAAGAATACTATTGCTATAGATACACCAATGAGCAAATAACCAAGTCTTTGTATGTAGACCTTCCATTGAAAACCATGATCGTTAACAATGAAAAGGCCTATAAAAAGTATCCCTATGGGCAGGGTTGTTTCTTTTGTTTTAAATGCAATATAAAACAGGAAACCAAGAAGGGCTATCAGGACATTCGATTTGTGCATTTTGCGTGTCGACGCGATGTAAATAATTGCGAATAATAGAACCATGAACATGACGGTGATGTCCACCAAGGGTAAGCCAGCCGTATCCGCAACAACCCCGGTAGAAAAGAACAAGGAAACAGCTAGAACAGCATGCAAAGGTCTGTTGAGAGGTGTTAGATTACGTGCCCCCAGATAGATGAGCAGGCTGATACCTGTGATCAAGAATGCCCAATAATTTTGAAGCCCAATCAATGGCTTGGAGGCGATGTTCAAAAATACAGTTTGCAGAAATACATGAAAATAGCGATTCAGGATAAAAGTATCCTTAATTCCGTTCATCCCAGCATTCATATACCAGGTAACATCGGTTGATATTGGACCTCCAGGGGCTAGAAAAACCAGGACAAAATATAAAGCACTGAAAGCCAAAACCAGGATAACTATCTCCACAATTTTTGAGCACTGAACATTGTTGAACTTAAATTTTCCCATTGTGTAAAATCCTTTAGCTTGGTTTGCTTTTCCCCTTTTTGAGTATTTATACCAAGAATCTGCTTCTTTTTGGTAACATTACACGTATCAGACCTCAATATTCCGAAATGGATTGATATGGGTGCCAATAGTCTAGTATTTCAAGATTTTGCCATCGACGTGGTCATTCCCGCTTACCGCGTCGATGATCATATAGAAGATGTTCTACTCAAAATACCGGAATACATTCGCCACATCATCGTGGTCAATGATGCTTCGCCTGATGACACTATGCAACGAGTAGAAATGGTGATGCAATGCGATACGCGTATAGTATTAGTTAACCATGATCAAAACATGGGCGTTGGCGGTGCGATGATCTCAGGCTTCAGGAAAGCAATGGAATTGGGGGCACAAATTGTCATCAAAATGGACGGCGACGGTCAGATGTCCCCTGCATACCTTCCCGAACTGCTTACTCCTCTGATCTTGGGACAAGCTGATTACACCAAAGGAAATCGCTTCCGCGACCTCCCTAGCCTTCAAAAAATGCCGTTAATACGTCGCCTCGGGAACGTGGGATTGAGTTTCTTCTCAAAAGCTGCAACCGGGTATTGGAATTGTTTCGACCCCACCAATGGTTTCATCGCAATTAGAATTGAGACGTTGGCGCAGTTACCACTTGACCAAATTGATAAATCGTATTTCTTCGAGATTTCCATGCTCTCTCATTTATATCTGTTGGGTGCGTACATCCGTGAAATCCCAATGCCGTCCAGATATGCTGGGGAGCAATCAAGCCTTTCGATCGGAAAAGTATTATTGGAATTTCCTCCAAAGCTTGGCCGAGTGTTATTTCGACGCCTCCTGATTAAATACTTTATCTTTGACTTTTCGATCATCTCCATCTACATTATGACCAGCATTCCTCTGTTGCTATTCGGACTAATTTTCGGAATCAGTAAATGGATCAAATACGGCCAGCTGGGTATACCAACGCCAACCGGAACAGTTATGCTGCCAGTCCTTTCGCTCATGCTGGGAATGCAAATTCTCTTATCAGCGATAAGCATCGATCTGCAGTCAGTCCCCACAAAACCCATTCATAGCGATCCTCTCCCCCCAATGATCAAAACGAGTTGATGACGAAATTCCATTTAGGAATGTTAATAAATGAGGGTGGGTTTCAGGCTACATAACCCATTCTCAATTTCTTCATGGACACACATAATATTCTCCATCATCCAAAGGTTCACCATCGAAAACCATCCGCAAATCCAAACAATCGTATCCCTGGACAATCACAGCACCTTCCCCTCGGGAACCAATCACACGAAACGTCAGGAATATTGAGGTTGAATCCATCCACGAAGCATAGTTATTCAAACCAACTGCCGGGCGGATATCCTGGATTTCTCCAAAGACACGAACAATCGCAGAGGATTTTTTAACAAATTCCAAAGCTTTCCAATATTGATCCCCGATGACACGGGCGGCGCGGACATTGGCCGTCGAAGCACTCATCCATGGCCAAAGAATGTCTACCGGATGCACTGACGCGCGGTCAGCAACATTGTCCAGCAAAGGAGACGGCGATGTAATTCCATTCAGCCACCAATCTCCTGATTTTTCATAAGGATCAAATGCAAGCCCGGAGGGAGTCCGGTAGACTCGGATTTCCGCCAGCTTTCCATCGGAAAGAAAGAACTGCAAGACCCCAACGGACTCGGATCGGTCAGCTTCCCATTTGACAGAAGTATATTGCTCCATGAACCTCTCCCCTTGCAGACAAGACTCCAGCCTGGGATCTCCGCCTCCATTCTTATCCACACATTGATAAACATCTCCTTCCGGTGAAGGGTAAAACAAGTTCCCTGTCGAAAGCAACTGCTGGAGTTCTTGGATTTCATCAACGGACAATTCGGAACGAGGAAAACCGACATAATGAGGATCCCAGAACAACACATCTTTTTGAATATCGATGAATGCAGCTTGCTTAATGTCCAAGGGATCGACCTGACCGAGAACAAATTCTGCGCTGAGATATTTCCTTGGCATCAGGGATTTAGTTTCCGCTGACAGTGAGATCTGCCCCAGCAATAGTTCAGGAAAACTGGCAGTGAAGGGTTGCAGGAAATACCAAAGCAAGATGCAAAGCAGCGATTGCACCAGGCAAATTCCAAGCACAACGCGGAAAACCTTATTGGTTCGCATCACCTACCTCCGTTTTCATCGGTAGAAATTTTCGACAGGTGAAAATAAGCCAAGGGATCACGAATACCTGCCCGGCCAGAGTCAAGCCAGCTGCCCCAAATCCGGTTATACGCAGAAAAATGTGTAGCGGAGTTCTCGGAAGCACCGATACTGGTCAGAATAATCACGCCAATCCACAATGCTGAAAATAAAGTAATCGTGAATAATCCCCAGATGGTAATCACGATTACTCGAGGTGAAAAACCACGCTGACTTAATGAAACTAATCCCCGGCCAGCGAAGAAAACGAAAGCGGCAGCAGCGATCGGAACAATGATCCACAGGTCATAGGATAAGGCCTGGGTGATGGTGACTGTTGGATCAAAAATGGCCAGCAGACTGAATGTCACACCGACGGGAAGTAGGAATAACGCCGGAATGATATAAGCGGCGAGTACTGGCAAGTAAATCACAAAGCTTACCTTCGATGGACTGACCACAGGCTGAACCTCCAAGTGGAAAATAAAAACCAAGACATTGAATATTGTCTTGGTTCCTTTTTACCCGCCTACAGCTTCCAGAGACTTTCTGATAGCTATCAGAACCGGTCAGGGGGAATTTTCGGGATTGCCCTCGGGCAAATCTTCGTTCTGAGCGTCATCCAATAATTTTTCCATATTCACGTCGTAATCTCCCCATTTGCTTCCGCTGGCAGTGGAAAAGATCATCTGGTTGGTGATCTCGGATTGGGCTGCCGCTTTCCGCACTGCTTTCCGGCGTTTCTCAGCTTTATCGGTGGATACTTTTTCCTCAATCTGGATGACCTTCAGGATACGAATTTCTTTCAGATCGCCCATCGAATAAGGGACAATATCCCCAGCCAGGTGTCCCATCAGCTCATGTGCAAGAGGCGTATTTTCATCCAGCAGCCCAGATTGGAAATCAGCCTGTTTAGCAGTCACGAGGGTGAACTCACGCTGCTCCGATTCACCCGAGGACTCGACGAGTTCCACCAGGACACGACTATTCAAACCGATGATTGTCTGACGAACGCTCATAACTACATCATAACAAAAAATGGGAGGGAAATCTTCTTCTCTATGGATTCACCGTCAGGGTATACGTCATTTCTCCAGTCTGCCCGCTGACCTGAGTACCAAAACACCAGACTGTAACCGTGAATTTGAACTCCCCTGCTTCAGTGGGTGCTCCGGTGATGGTGGCGGCATCTTCCCCATCGAGGAAGGTGAATTCCAGTCCTTCAGGCAGAGCACCTTCGGAGATGAAAAAATCACCCACAGGCGTGTTGTTGAGAGTAACTTGGAGAGTTGCTTCATATTCACTCCCCACTTGAGCTTCAGGAAGAGTGTCGGGCGTGAATTTTAGCGGCCCTCCGGTGGGGCCGAAATCATAATCATCGGGTGATTCAGTCGGGTCGCCTTTGGGAACAAATAATGAGCAGGCGATGGATGCTGCAAGTAACAAAAAAACCATGGAGAATATATAAAACGATCGGTTTTTCATGCTGGCCTCCATTAGAGTTAAAATCATCCGCCGCCTTTGGAGGCGGCGATTATCATTCTATGGTCGGGGCGAGAGGATTTGCCTGTCCCATCAATGGGGAAAACTCCGACTATTCTTAGTATATGAAGTCGGGGCGAGAGGATTTGAACCTCCGACCTCTTGCACCCCATGCAAGCGCGCTAGCCGGACTGCGCCACGCCCCGATATTATGTACAGCGAGGCGGTATTATAGTATTCTTTGACGATTCTGACAACCTCGCGGTTGCATCCCCTCTACCCTCATGATAGAATTGCGGCACGGAGAAATCGATGTCGGATATGGTTGAAGTCGTCATAGACAGCGTGCGCGTGAGTTTGATGTCCCCCCAGCGGCTGGTCGTCCTGCGCCAGTTGGACGCCGACCGATTCCTGCCCATCTGGGTCGGTCCCTACGAAGCGGAAGCCATCACGGTTGCGCTGCAGGAGATCGAGATGATCCGCCCCCTGACGCACGACCTGCTCAAGAACATCTTTACCACGTTCAACACCCGCATCACGCGCGTCGAGATCGTCTCCCTGCGCGAGGACATCTATTACGGGAACATCGTTGCTGAATCCGACACGGGGCAGCGCATCAGCATCGACTCGCGCCCATCGGATGCCATTGCCCTTGCCGTTCGGGCGCATGTGCCGATCCTTGTATCACAGGATGTGATGACCACGGCGGGCATCATCCCGGAGAAGGACATCACTACGCAAGCCCAGTCGCCTGCCAGGGCCTCGACGGATGCCTCTACTCCGCTGATTCAATCCTTCTCATCCAAACCTGTTGAGCCCGCTGACGACCGGCTGTCCGTTTTTGAGAAATACCTTTCCAATCTTGAGATGGATCCTTCAAAGAAATCCAAATCGGCACCCAAGGCAGCCGCTCCCCCTCCTGCCGATTTGCCTCCAACGAAAGGTTCAACACCTGCAACCAAAAAGGATGAACCTCCGGCCAAAAAGACCAAACCGCCGGCCAAGAAACCGCCTAAAAAAGATGGGGACGACAATAAGCCAAAAAAGCCCAAGGCAAAACCAAAGGAATAAGAGGAATCTCTTACCAGCAATCAAGGACACGATGTAAAATAGCAGAGTGTCCTTTTTTTCTCAACTCCTAGCATCCAAAAAACAAAATGACTGAATTCATTCCCCCTGAAGAAACCCCTGTCGCCGCCAGCGCCGGACAGCCCCACAGCCGCGAAGCCGAAGAGGCCGTGCTGGGTGCGGTTCTGATCAACCCCGAGGTCTATTACGACCTGGCTCAGTTCCTCCAGCCCGAAGACTTTTTCATCCACCGACTGCGCTGGGTGTGGGAATCGTTCACCCGGCTGCATGAAACCCGCACTCCCATCGACATCCTGACCGTCTCTGAGGATTTGGAACGGAATGGACAACTGAATGAAGTAGGCGGGGCATCCTATTTGACAGCCCTGCTCAACCAGGTGCCGACCACGCTCCATGCCGAGGCTTACGGGCGGATGATCGAAGCCGCCTCCATTCGCCGCAAGATGCTGGCGGCCGCCAACCAGATCGCCACGCTTGCTTATGACGAAAGCGAAAAGATCGACACAGTCATGGGTGATGCTGAGAAGGCCATCTTCAACGTTTCGGAACGCAAGCTGCGGCACGACGTGCTGCCCATCCGAACGGTGTTGAGCGAATATTATGACCGCATGGGCGAGCTCGCAGGACGGACTGACGAGGAGATCTTCGGCGTCCCGACCGGGTTCATCGACCTCGACCGAATGTTGGGCGGATTGCAGAACTCCGATCTTCTGATCCTTGCCGGGCGGCCGGGCACAGGTAAGACGGCCATGCTGCTGACCATTGCCCACAACGCAGCGCTCATCCATAAGAAGCGCGTCGCCATCTTCTCATTAGAAATGTCCAACGAGCAGGTCGTCCAACGCATGATCTCCCAGGAGACCGGCATCGACTCGCACAGGCTGCGCACCGGCAAGCTGAACGAGGACGATTGGTCCGTGTTCACCCACGCCATCGAAGTGCTCTCGGATACGAAGATCCATCTGGACGACACCCCCGCATTGACGCCGCTCCAACTTCGCACCAAGTGCCGCCGCCTTCACATGGAGTACGGCATCGACCTGATCATCCTCGATTACCTGCAGCTCATGTCGGGCGAGACGCGCACCGACAACCGAGTACAGGAAGTGTCATACATCTCCCGTTCTCTCAAGGCATTGGCGCGCGAGCTCAACATTCCCCTGCTCTCAGCCGCCCAGCTCTCCCGCGCGGTCGAACAGCGCGCCGACAAGGAACCGGTGCTCTCCGACCTGAGAGAATCGGGGTCACTCGAACAGGATGCCGATATCGTCATGTTCATCCACCGTCCTGACGAGAAGGACCCCGCCATGCAGAGCGTGACCCACCTCAAGATCGCCAAGCACCGCAATGGACCCGTCGGGCAGGTGGACCTCATCTTCCGCAGCAACTTGACCAAGTTCGAGAACGCCGCCACTAGAAGGGTGGATTTGAATGAGTAAATCTTCTTCTGAAAAAAAATCCCCTTTCAAGGGTTTCACCGACGCGGAGACCTTCACCCAGGTGCCTGAGTCATTTTTCCGCCGTCTGCTTCCAGAAATCGACAGCTTGGATGAGTTGAAGGTGACTCTTTACCTGCTCTGGCGTATCTACCATATGGAAAGCTCATTTCGCTGCCTGAGTCGAGTCGATATCGGGGAGGATAAAAAGTTCATGGATGGAATCTCACCCGACGAGCTCGAACTCAGGGCTGAGTAAAGCCGTTCAGCGCAAAAGCCTGCTGCGGGTGGAAAGACCCGAAGGCGTTTTCTATTTTCTGAACTCGCCTCGCGGCAGGGCAAATGCCGAGGCCATGAATAAAGGCGGCTGGGGGACGTCCGATCACAGCGTTTCCGCACCCCCACCCGAGCGCTCGAATATCTACAAGCTCTATGAGCAGAACATTGGGCCGCTGACCCCGCTTATCGCCGACGCGCTCAAGGATGCAGAAACAGAGTATCCGCCCGAGTGGATCGAGGACGCGATAAACGAAGCCGTGAAGCGCAACAAGCGCAATTGGAAATATGTGGAAGCCATTTTACGCGGCTGGAAGGAAGAAGGACGTGGCAAAGAGCAAAATAGACAAAACGCTGAAGAACTTCACGGACGGGATGTCGAAAAACTCGTCGACGAGTTCCGCAAGCGCTCCGGCAAGTGATCTGCCTGGCGACCCGAACTGTCCGCTGTGCGGCGGATTGGGCTACCTGCGCCGCGATCTTCCGCTTGGCCACCCCGATTTCGGGCGTATTGAAGTATGCGACTGCCGACGACGCGACGTGGCGCACCAGGTGCGTGAGAAACTCTTCTCCCTCAGCCACCTCGACGAACTAAGTGACCTGACCTTTGAGTCGTTCAGTCCGCGCGGACGCAAGGGGATGGGAGAGCTTCAATCCGCCTCACTGGAACGCGCCTTTAATCAGGCAAAGCATTTTGCAGGCAAGCTCAATGGCTGGCTGCTGTTGATGGGCGGTTATGGCTGTGGTAAAACCCACCTGGCCGCCGCCATCGCCAATTATGCCGTGGAGATGGGTGTACCCACCCTCTTTCTAACCGTCCCCGACCTGCTTGACACCTTGCGCTTTGCCTACGACAGTGACGACGTCACCTTCGAACAGCGCTTTGACCAAATCCGGACTGCCGAACTTCTGGTTCTGGACGATTTTGGCACGCAAAACGCCACCCCCTGGGCACAGGAAAAACTCTTCCAGATCATCAACTACCGCTACATCAACCGACTTCCGTTGGTCGTGACGACCAACCTGTCACTGGAACAAATCGAGGCGCGCATCCGCTCCCGCCTGCAGGATCCGGAGTTGGTCTCCAGCGTCCGGATCGCCGCCCCGGACTACCGGCGTCCTGCCACCGATTTGGGCGGCTCGGAACTCTCCTCCCTCGACCTGCTTGCCGGAAAAACGTTTGCCACTTTCACCGACCGGCGCGATGAAGGGCTGGCTGCCGATGAGATCAAGTCGCTAGAGAAAGCCCTCAAGGCTGCCCATGATTACGCCGCAAAACCTCGAGGGTGGATTCTCTTTACCGGGACCTACGGCTGCGGCAAGACTCACCTTGCTGCAGCAATTGCCAACTACCGCGCAGAGTTGGGTGACCCGCCCATGCTGGTGACGACCCCCGATCTGCTCGACCATTTGCGTTCCGCGTTCAATCCGTCCAGCGGAACGACTTACGACCGCCGCTTTGACGAGATCCGCACCGCCCCGCTGCTGGTGATCGACGACCTAGGCGCTCAATCCACAACGCCATGGGCGAAGGAAAAACTTCACCAGTTATTCAACTACCGTAACAATGCCGAGCTGCCCACGGTAATCACCGTGGCGGCGGAGATGATGAAGGATATCGACGAGCGCCTGCGCACGAGATTGTTGGATGAGCGCACTTGCACGATTCACGCCATCACCGCGCCAGCGTATCGAGGGGCAAAACAAAAGAAAAGGAAATAACAACAAAAGAGAGGCGGTTTTGAAAAACCGCCTCTCTTTTGATTTAACCTTGGGGGAAGTTTATTCCTCGCTCCCCTTGTTCTCGGTCACCACAAAATTATCGAACAGGACAGCCCCGTTGGGATCCTGGTAGGAGCCGATGGTCAAGCCCACCATCCCGGTTGTGAATTCGTCATCCGTGGCGGAGGCGACCAATTGCCCATTGGCGTACAAGGCGTAAGTGTTGCCCACACAATCGCCTCGAATGTGGTTGAGCGTGGTCCCCTGGTTGATGGCGGAAGATTTCGACCCATTCCTCGCCCGAGAGCAAAACGAATTCGCCGCCTGTGAACTTCCCAATCGCTGCATAACCATCGGCAGAAATCAGTAAAAGGACCTGATTGTCGCTGTCAATTCCACGGCACAGGATGCCAAAGTCGCTGTCCCGGGCGGAACCGGTCACGGTGGCGTCCACTTCGATGGTCGTGTTCGTCTGGTCCTCCAGCTCAGGCGATGCCCAATATCCGCTGTCGGGATCCGGGACGGTGAGCTCGTAGCCTCCATCCTTGTAGTTGGCGGTGCCGTCGGCTTCGTTGATGGTCGGCCACCCGCTATTCTCGTTCGAAAAATCATCAGAGAAGATAACTTTGGGAGAAGAGGATCCCAGACCGGGCAACGCACATGCCAGACTGGCGAGAACCAGCACGATGAGAATGATCATTGCTCTTTTCATAATTTTTCTCCTATATACATGAAATTTATCAAATAAACATTACTATACACAATCGTCATTCCTAGGTCAATACCCGAAAGTCCTACGACCAACCACAACTTGTGCGAATCGGCACATTTAAAAATAAGTATTTTTTCACAGGTATAATCCCACCATGATCCACTTAAAATCCATAACGCTTCGCCCATTCAAAGAGGCAGGTTTTCCATTTTCATTGCCCATCCTGAACGATATGGAATTAACCTTCGCAAAACCGGTCACTTTTTTTGTCGGTGAAAATGGGACCGGAAAATCGACCCTGATGGAATCCATCGCCTGCGCAGCGGAAATGGTCACGGTCGGAAGCGAAAACGTCAAAACAGACAAATCACTTTCTGCTCAACGTGAATTGGCAAAATACCTTCGGCTTGCCTGGGTAAAGCGCACAAAAAAAGGCTTCTTCTTACGCGCAGAAGATTTTTTCGGTTACGCGAAACGTCTCAACCAGATGCGGGCTGAAATGGAGGACGACTTGCGCGAATTAGACTGGGAGTTTGAAAACCGCTCAGAATATGCCCGGTCACTGGCGAAGATGAGCACTTCGGGTCAACTTACCGACATTCAGCGGCGCTATGGCGAAGGCTTGGACGCGCGTTCACATGGCGAGAGCTTCCTCGCTCTCTTCCAGAGTCGATTCGTACCAGGTGGCCTTTACCTGCTGGACGAACCTGAGGCGCCGCTCTCACCCTTGAGGCAGTTGGCCTTGATCTCCGCCCTGAAAGAGATGATCACCCAGGATGCCCAATTTATCATCGCCACCCACTCCCCCATCCTGATGGCTTTTCCTGACGCCGAGTTGCTTTCATTCGACGGGGGAAAAATCCGAACGGTGAAGTATGAACAGCTCGAACATGTCAGGATTACCCGTGATTTTCTGCAAGATCCAAGTGCATTTATTGAACGCTTGTAATTCCACACACGTTTTTAAAACAGAATCCGCCATAAGTCAGGCGGATTTTTTCGTTTCGGGGGCTATCGCTCAACAAAGACCAGGCGCGCCGCTGAAAAACCAAGCGTCACCGTTTTGCGGTCCACGCGGAGGGTCAGGGTCTGGTTGAACGGAAGAATTTCCGTCAAAGTCACTTTTGCGCCAGGGGTTAACCCGTTCTCAATAAGAAATTCCAGCAGCTCGTGGTTGTCCTCGGCAAACTCATGGATGCGCCGCACCCTGACTTCCGCTCCGATACTGACTTCCGTTAGCGGAACCCATTTGCTGACGACATGTTCATAGCCCGGGAAGGGATTCCCATGCGGGCAGACTCTGGGGTTGCCCAAAATCTCCTGCAGGCGCTGTTCCAGTTGAGGCGAGATGGCATGTTCGAGGTTGTGCGCCTCGTCGTGAGTCTGGTCGACTGGAGTTTTTAGAATCTTCACCAGCAGCCATTCCACCAGCATATGCCGCCGGATGACCGACGAAGCCGCCGCCCGTCCTGTTTCGGTAAGGCGAACACCGCCGTGGCCTTTGCCAGTGATCCACTGGTCGCGCGCCATGCGTTTGAAGGTCATGGTCACCGTCGCAGGTGCGACATCCAGCATTTCAGCAAGGCGTGCTGCGATGATTTCGCCGTGATCTCGCTCTAGGGCGTACATGGTCATGAGGTAGTTTTCTACGGTATGCGTGGGGCGGGTATCAGTTGTTGAAGTTGTTTGCCGAGTCATGGATCACCCTGATATTAATATTGACTAACTAATATTATTAGTATATACTAAATATGTCTATTGCGGTGCTCTAAAATCATTCTAACATGACTGCCACGATTGTCAAGAAGGTCGAACAGAAATCACGTTTCAATCCACCTGGAGGAAGAACATGCTTGCAAGTTATTTACTGTCATTGCGCGAAGGGCTGGAAGCCGCACTTATTATTAGTATCGTTCTCGGAGCATTGAGAAAATTAAACCGGCAGGATCTCTCTTCCACGGTGTGGGCAGGGGTTGCCTCTGCCATCGTGGTCAGCCTGGCTGCAGGCATGGGGCTTTATGTAATAGGGATCGAACTCGAAGGGCAGGCAGAGGAAATATTCGAAGGTCTGACCATGCTCTTAGCCGCTGGAGTGTTGACCTGGATGATCTTCTGGATGAACCGCCAGGCAAGAGAAATCAAGAGCGATCTGGAGGCTGGAGTCACCCGTTCGGTATCAGCATCTGACAAGCGCGGACTTTTCTGGCTGGCTTTCCTCGCCGTCGTACGTGAAGGTATTGAACTGGCACTCTTCCTTGCCGCTGCCACTTTTGCGACGTCAGCGCAGTCAACGCTTGCGGGAACATTACTTGGATTGGGAACTGCCATCCTGCTTGGCTGGGCGTTGTTCACCACGACCATTCGTCTGGATCTGCGCCGTTTTTTCCAGGTCACGGGGATTCTGCTGATTCTCTTCGCTGCCGGATTGGTGGCACACGGTGTGCACGAACTCACTGAAGCAGGAACTCTCCCGGCGATCATCGATCCCATCTGGGATATCAGCGCTACTCTCCCGGAAGCGACCTTTATTGGCACTCTTTTGAAAACATTATTTGGCTATAATGCCAATCCATCCCTTACGGAAATGCTCGCTTATTTCGGCTATCTGATCGCAGTGGCTATTGGACTACGCGCATCAAACAGGCGCGCTCAAAAAGCAGAATCGATCACTGCCCAGCTCCAAGCGTGACCTCAACAGCCTCCGGTACCAAATTCGGAGGCTGTATATTTTGCTACTATCCACCTTGACAAATTCCCAGCACAAACTAAAATTGCCACACGATGGGCGGGTGAATCCGCTTTCATTTCTCGGCTTAATTAGTGTATAATATACACTATGTGGAGGACAATTGAAATCGCTGCATCCTGAGATCATGGAGGGCATTCGGCGCGCACTGGCCGAGGACATCGGTTCTGGTGACGCCACCAGCAACAGCATCCTCCCCGCTGAGGCGAAAATGCGAGGCCAAATCATTGCCAAGCAGGACGGCGTCATCGCCGGGCTGGACGTGGCGGAAGCCGTCTACCTGACCTTCGACCCGCAGGTTGGATTCCAAACCCTGGCAGATGAGGGTGCCCGAGTGACCAACCGTCAGGTAGTGGCAAAAGTAACCGGGGCCGCCCGCAGCCTGTTGACCGCCGAACGGACAGCGCTCAACTTCCTGGGTCGCATGTCCGGCATCGCGACACTGACCCGCTCCTTCGTGGACGCCGTCGCCGGGACCAAAGCGGTCATCCTCGACACGCGTAAAACGGCTCCCGGCTTGCGCATGGTGGACAAGCTGGCAGTTTTGCGCGGCGGCGGACAGAACCATCGTATCGGGTTGTTCGATATGATTCTGATCAAGGACAACCACATTGACTTCGCCGGGTCGCTCGAGGAAGCCGTACAGCGCGCGCGCGCTGCTCACAACGGACTTGAAATCGAGGTCGAGGCGCGCACGCTGGAACATGTCGAAACAGCGCTCAAGCTGGGGGTGGAACGCATCCTGCTGGACAACATGTCCCTCGAAACAATGACCGAAGCTGTCCGCATGACCCATGGACGTGCAAAACTCGAGGCTTCTGGAAATGTCAACCTCGAGACCGTCCGTCGAATCGCTGAGACCGGCGTGGATTATATTTCCATCGGCGCGCTGACTCACTCGGCAAAGGTATTTGATGTCAGCTTCGATTATCTTAATGGTTAAGGAGTTCATATGGATCCTGAAGCTCAAAAACTTTACGAAGAAATGAAATCCAAGTTGGGCAAGGTCGTGCCTGATTTTGAACTGGCATACAAGGCTGAGATCGCAGTTGAAATTAATGCTCTTAAGAAAGAAAAGAACGCCGTCATCCTCGGGCACAATTACATGGAGCCGGTGCTTTTCTATTCCATTCCGGATTTCAAGGGCGATTCGCTTGACTTGAGCCGAAAAGCCGCTCAGACCGACAAGGACGTCATCATCTTCTGCGGGGTCAAATTCATGGCAGAGACGGCGAAAATCCTGAATCCCACCAAGACCGTTTTATTGCCCGCCGAAAAAGCCGGTTGTTCCCTGGCGGAGAGCATCACCGCAGAAGATGTCCGCGCCCTCAAACGCAAGTATCCCGGTGTGCCGGTGGTGACCTACGTCAACACATACGCGGATGTGAAGGCTGAAAGCGACATCTGCTGCACGTCAGGCAACGCCATCGCTGTTGTGGATTCACTCAAAAGTGACACGGTAATCTTTCTGCCCGATCAATATTTGGCGGGAAATGTAGCTCGTGAGACAGGCAAGCATATAATCTTCCCGTCCCTTCTTCCTCAGGGAGAGAGCGAGGGGAACTTGCTCGATGTGCAATTAATCGGCTGGCATGGAAAATGCGAAGTACACGAGAAATTCACCGTGGAGGATATCCGCGCGGTACGGGAGCAATTCCCGGATGTAGTGGTGCTGACACATCCAGAATGCTCACCAGAAGTCGTGCAAGCGTCCGACTATTCCGGAAGCACGAATGCCATGATCCGCTATGTTCAACAGACCAAGGCTCCTCACTTCCTTGTACTGACAGAATGCTCCATGGGCGACAATATCGCAGCCGCCAACCCGGATAAGGAGCTCCTGCGCCTGTGCATGGTACGATGTCCGCATATGAATATGATCACCATGGAAGATACGCGTGACGCACTCAAGTTCAACCGCTATGTGATCGATGTGCCCGAAGATATCCGTCAGCGTGCCTACCAGGCTGTGGAACGCATGATTCGAATCGGATAACAAAATCGCTTTTTCAGGGAGCAACGATTGAAGACCACTGATGTTTTGATCATAGGAACCGGCATTGCAGGAGCAGCAGCAGCCCTCAAGCTCGCGGAAAATCCAAAACGCCGAATCATCCTCATCACACGTGAACCCGACCCCGAGGAATCGAACACACGTTATGCCCAGGGAGGAATTATCCATCGCGGACCGGACGACAGCGCTGACCAGCTCGTTGCGGATATTCTCTCCGCCGGGGCTGGCGCCTCTCTGCCGTCTGCTGCAAGAATTCTAGCGGACGAAGGTCCCAGGCTCCTGCAAAAAATCCTTATCGATACAGCCAAAGTGGAGTTCGACCACACATCGGACGGCGAATTGGATTATGGCAAGGAGGCGGCTCACTCCAAACGCCGTATCCTGCATGTCGGGGACGGTACGGGAGCCGCCATCAGCCAAGGGTTGGTCGCTGCTCTCAGGCGGATGCCGAATATCGAGCTTTTGTCCAATGCCACCGCCGTGGACCTGATCACGTACCCCCATCATTCCCGCGATCCCTTGGACACCTATCAGCCTGTGAGCTGCCATGGGGCTTATGTCTTTGACCGGAATGGAAAGGCGATTCATCGTACAATTTCTGCAGTAACGGTACTTGCCACCGGCGGGCTGGGTCGCATCTACCGCAACACGACCAATCCTCCGGGAGCGCGTGGCGACGGGCTGGCCTTGGCATCACGGGCTGGAGCGCGCATCATCAATGCCGAGTATGTCCAATTTCACCCGACGGCTCTGGCAGTGCCCGGCGCGGAGGGATTCCTTATCAGCGAAGCTGTGCGCGGGGAGGGTGGGAAACTGCTCACGCCTGAAGGAAATCCCTTCATGGAGAAGTATGCTCCCGAGTGGAAGGACCTCGCTCCGCGCGATGTGGTCGCGCGCGCCATTCACACGGAGATGGAAGCAAACGACTATTCTTATGTTCTGCTGGATATCGCTTCTCAGATGTCAGCTGAAAATATCAAAACACGTTTTCCAAATATTTACGCAAAATGCCTTAAAGCCGGCCTTGATATCACCCGCGAACCGATCCCCGTTGTTCCCGCAGCGCACTATTTTGTGGGCGGAGTGGCAGTGGATGAATGGGGAAAAACAAGTATCGACAACCTGTATGCCATTGGGGAAGTCTCCTGCACGGGCCTGCATGGCGCCAACCGGCTGGCATCCACCTCCCTGCTGGAGGGTCTGGTATGGGGAGATCGCGCTGCGAGGCATATCGAGGAAATCCTGAAAACAAATTCACCCGGCATCCCGGGTATGGAAAGCGTCCCTGCCTGGGATGAATCAGGGTTGACGCAGGACTCGGACCCAGCGTTGATCCAGGGAGATATGCAGACCATCCAGAACATCATGTGGCATTACGTCGGATTGATCCGTTCCGGCGACCGGCTTTCGCGCGCCATCCGCGAATTGCGGCACCTGCAGAACGAAATCGAGACATTCTACCGTGTCACCAAGCTGAGCGATGGCCTGATCGGATTGCGGAACTCAATGGAGGTGGCGCTGGTCATCGCGCAGGCAGCGCGCCACAACCGCCAAAGCCGCGGGTGTCATTTCCGCACGGATGCTGTCGAAACCGGTGACAGGTTGCTATAAATAAATCAATATGGATGATTAAAAAACAAGGTCCTCGCAAAATGCGAGGACCTTGTCGTTTAATTAGTTTCTCAATCAACCGTCGTGAAGTTCTATCTCATCTGTCGAAGAGGACAACTCGCGAAGTTCACCTGTGGCAACGAAAATGGTCCGTTCACAGATATTGGCTACACGGTCGGAGAAGCGTTCCAGGTTGTGCGCCACCCAGAGCAGCCAGTTTGCGCGTTCGATATTCTTCGGTTCCTGAATGATGTAAGTGATCAACTCTCGATAGACCTGGGTATAGAGTTCATCCACCCGGTCATCTTCCTTGGGAATCTCTCGCGCAGCATCGACATCCTCATTCACAAAAGCTGTTAAAGCACGATGAAGCGTATCCGCACAGATTTGCGCCATACGCGGCACATCCACCAGCGGCTTGAGCAGCGCCTCGTTTCCCATACGTTGGTTAATGATCGCAATTCCCTTTGCGTAATCACCCATACGCTCGATTTCACTTGCCACTTCAAGGATGGAAGCCAGCAACCTCAGGTCACGCGCCATGGGTTGTTGGGTGGCAATGGAGATCATCACCTGGTTTTCTATGGCGTAACGCTTCTGGTTGATTTCCTTGTCACGGTCCACTGTTTTTTGAGCGGATACCAAATCCCGTTTCTTGAGTGCCTCAACAGCCTCCAACAGGGACTGCTCGACCATGCTGCCCAGAATTAGAATATCATCCTTGAGTTGTTGGATTTCCTGTTCGAATGTTTTCCTAAGCATAGACCACCTCTATCCGTTAAAAAAAATTATAACGCAATATTGAAATTACCCTTTTTCCAATTGTGCAAGTTGTGAAGGATACATCATCCATTCCAGCACGGCACAGCGGCCATAGGATAGAACCGGGACCGATAGACAGCAAAGTCCTCCCTTTTTCATGGTGATGGCCAGAGACGCATCCCCCGAGAGCAGCGTGGCGATGAGCGAACTCAAAGTAGGCTCATGACCGACCAACAGGATATTTTCCCGTTTACGATATTGTTTATTAATTTCAGCAACGACCTGCTCCCCGCTGACACCAGGGATAAGGTTGTCGGTGAATCTCAGAACCTGCCGGGCATCGAATACATCAGCGACAATATCCGCAGTTTGCCGGGTTCGCAGGTAGGGGCTCGACAAGATCAGATCAAATTCCAACTCGAGGGCGAGCATCCCTCGAGCTATACGCCTCATTTTAACAGCTCCCTTGGGCGTTAGTTCTCGCAGGGAATCATCCTCCGCACCTGGCATTCCTCTCTCAACCGCAATTGCATGGCGGAGCAAATATAGGTTCATTCGTCTTCTTCCTCCTGATTGACTACGGATGATTCCACCCCAGCTGCACGCCAGGGGAAGCGTGTCGTCGGTGATTTGCGCCAGAATTGCTTCAGCCGGTTGATCCGACTCAGGAAATAAACCATCCGCTCATCCAATTTTTGAACGACAATGGTTCGGACAGGCGACACATCAAACTGGGGGTTTTCAGCGGCGAATCGATCAATAAAAGCGAGCATGACCACGACATCCTGGATGTCACCCATCATCCCCTGGTAGTGATGAAGTACCCGGGGGCGGCTGGGCGGCATCGGCGGGATCAGGGGACTGGCTACTTCAAGCATGTATCGAAATTTCTTGAATGCAATTCGCATGGCATGAACGGATGCCAGGTTTGCCGGGTCGATGTTCACCTGTCTCCATAAAACATTGGTGTATGCCTCATCCACGACGGCCAGTATCTGTCCGGCAACACCTGTACCGGTAAGGGTATTTTCCAAAGACAAACCGAGTACGTCAATATTCTCTGACATTTGCCCAGGGAAGATCCTTTTAATTTCGTATCCAAGCTGTCTGAGCAGATGTGTTTCCTGCATCGCAAGAAATGTTTCAAGCGGAACAGCCGACTCGTTTTTTCGTAAATATTTCCTCAAATAAAGCTGCATTACCTGCGTATCGCGGAGAGCGTCTAGATTATCCAGGTGGGATTTGATTTCGCGCCGCAATCCCTTTGTCTTCAATTCAGGCATGACTGCCCGGCACATGACCAGCATCGCCAATAGACGGCGCATGGACACACGCAAATCGTGGACATTTTCTTCACTGAGGTCAGCCTGGCATCGTTCAAGGCGGAGAGTAAATTTTCCCCTTCGCTGGAACAATCCATCCCGTAAAAGACGGGTTGCATGCGGCAATCCCTCCAAAGCAGGCTGCTCATCCAGTCCAGTCAATCCTGTATCGTCAGAAATTGAGATCATCTCTTCCATTGTAATGCTATTCTTATCAATGGAATTATCCAAACCGGCCTGTGACATAGTCTTCAGTTTGCTTATTTTTGGGACGGGTGAAAATGGAATTCGTTTCGTCGTATTCGATCACCGTGCCCGAGCGCTCCCCTTCCTTCGAAAGCATCATCATAGCCGTATAGTCCGAGGCGCGCGCGGCCTGCTGCATGTTGTGGGTGACGATCACGATAGTGTAATTTTTCTTGAGCTCCTGCATTAACTCTTCAATTTTTAGAGTTGCTATTGGGTCTAGCGCCGAGGCGGGTTCATCCATCAGAATGACTTCCGGCCGGACGGCGATCGTCCGCGCAATGCACAACCGCTGCTGCTGGCCGCCTGAAAGGGATAATCCACTCTGCTTCAGCTTGTCCTTGACTTCTTCCCAAAGTGCCGCCTGCCGGAGGGAAAATTCCACCAGCTCATCCATGTTTCCTTTATACCCATGGATGCGCGCCGCCCAAGCGACATTTTCATAGATACTTTTGGGGAAAGGATTCGGTTTCTGGAAGACCATTCCGATGCGATAACGCACTTCCACCGGATCGATGGACTTGTCGTATAAATCCTGCCCTTCAAAAATCACATTTCCTTCAATGTGTGTATCCGGCACAAGCTCATTCATTCGATTGAAAGCCCGCAATAACGTGGATTTGCCGCATCCTGAAGGCCCGATAATCGCTGTGACCTTGTTCCGCTCAATGGACAAATTAACATCTCTGACCGCACGAAAATTTCCGTAGTAGATGTTCAGGTTTTTCGATTCAAGTATGTTGCTGCTGCTGGTTTGAAGTAATGCCATTATTAATATCTCCTGCTGTATCGATTACGGATGATGATTGCCACCGCATTCATCGTCAAGAGCAGCGCTAATAGAACAAGTATCGCTGCTGCAGCCAAATTGCGGAACTCATCCTGCGGGCGAGACGTCCACTGGTAAATCTGGATGGGCAAGGCGGTAAATTTTGAAAATACTGATGTGGGATCGTAAACAATATAAGTGGAAGCTCCGATCACCACCAGAGGCGCTGTTTCGCCAAAAGCCCGGGAAAATGCAAGTATCGAACCTGTCATAATCCCAGGGATGGCGTTCGGAAGAACGTGCGACCAGACGGTCTGCCACTTTGTGGCTCCCACACCATAACTGGCTTCTCGCAGGGAATTGGGCACGGCTCTCAGCGCCTCCTGAGCATTGATGATAATGATGGGCAGGATCAACAATCCCAGGGTTAAACCGCCAGAGAGAATGGTACGGCCATTAAGAGTGGCGGATGCATCGCCGTAACCGAATATCCCACCGCTGGTGATGGGTTCCAATGCGCGGACAAAGACAGCTAAACCAAGAATGCCATAGATGATGGACGGGACTCCTGCCAGATTATTGATATTCGTACGAATAAGACCGTTCAGCCAACTTTTACCAGCAAATTCTTCGAGGTATATTGCCGCGCCGGTGCCGATAGGTAATGCAAACAGAATCGCCACACCCATCAGCCACAGTGAACCCAGAATTGCAGTACGGATACCGGCATAAAGCGGATCGGAGGATTGCGGTGAAGTGATGAAATCCCAACTCAACCAGGCTTTGAAAACCAATTCCGCGTCCGGGTAATTCTCCTCCAACAGAGGCTGATAATTTCCTGCTTTTTGAAGATCGATTCGGACAGCGTCCAGGTTTGGGCAACCTTTGGTTCGACCACTTCCCGGACGATGATGGCTAAAACGTCATCACGATTGCGCTGCTTCCATGGGTAGTTCTTTTACCAGGGTCTTGAACCGCCCCGGGGTGACATTCTTCTGAAGAAGGAGCACCAGGTCCTCTTTCGGCAGTTCCCAAATGGGAACGCCATCGACCGCAAGAGATTCAGGAGATATTCCATATTCGACTGCAATATATCCAAAGCTGTCATTGACGATTTTCAGGAGAAGAATGGAAAGAAAGAAAATACCCGTCAGAGTAGAAATGATAAATACGCTGCGCCAAATTCCCCCGGTGCGGTATCGGGCAGGCAGGTTCTCACTAAACTTGGATTCAAGAGGATTCTGTTTCATTCATACTCCTCGCGGAAGTGACGAACGATGCGCTGGCTGATGATATTCAGAATAAAGGTCAAAACAAACAGTAAAAGTCCAATCGCAAAAATACTGTTGTAGTCGATGCTGTCATAACTCAGGTCACCGCCGCTGATGCGCACCATGTACCCGGTCATCGTCTCGGCGGATTCAAACGGATTGAGGGTCAGGTTTGGACCGGCTCCTGCTGCAATGGCAACAATCATGGTTTCACCAATGGCACGAGAGATTCCCAGGATGATGGCTGCTGAGATTCCAGAGATTGCTGCAGGCACCACGATCCTGAGGGCCACCTCCAGTTTGGTTGCGCCAAGACTATATCCCCCTTCTCGAAGGGAACGGGGAACCGCACTGAGCGCATCTTCTGTCATCGAGGCAATCAGAGGCAAAATAAGGATGCCCATCGCCAGTCCGGCTGAGGCGGTGTTGTAGATCTGGACCACTTCCATGCCGAAAATTGAGCGCAGTATGGGAGTGATAAATGTCAATGCAAAAAAACCATATACCACTGTTGGGATGCCCGCCAACACTTCCATGATGGGTTTTACCGTGTTTCGAGTACGGGTGGATGCATATTCACTGAGGTAAATCGCAACAGCCATCCCAAGAGGAATGGCGACCATCATGGCAATGGCAGTTGTCACCAATGTTGCAGTTACCAGCGGAATCACACCAAATTCGCCCAGCTTTGGCTGCCAGGTCACCCCTGTCAGGAATTCCCATAGCGTCACGTTGGGATCCTGGAAAAACAACAATGCTTCCTTGGCAAGCTCATAAACGATAGCCGCCGTGATGAAAATCGAAAAAAAGCCGCTAAAGAAAAGGAGCGCTTTTATAACGGTCTCTTTTGGCCTTCTCCTTCGAAGAAGATTTATTGGGGGACGAGGCGCGAGGATATGAATTTGATGAATCATTTTGTAAATCTGTCATAGAAGTTTCCGAGGGTTTATTCAGACATGTGCCTTCCCTCCCCATATAGGAGAGGGAAGGCCGAGAGGGGAAAACCACCACCACTGGAGAAATAACTATTTACCGACTGCCTGGTACCATGTATCCATGGCTGTCTGTAAGGCGTCTTCGCTGGCAGGGAAGTAACCCACATCCAGAATTTCGTTGTTCACGTTTTCCAGATAGAACTTGATGAAGGCTGCCACCTGAGGCTTGCTCAGCATGATGTTGGCATCCGAGTAGATGAACAGCGGTCGGGCAAGCTTGTATTCGCCATTCTCAGCCGTTTCACCTGTAGGCTCAACTCCCTCAACAGAAAGGGCGTTCAGTTTGTCCTCATTCTCCTGGAAATAAGCATAGCCAAAGTAACCGATGGCATAGGGCGAGCCTTCCACACCCTGCACAAGGACGTTGTCGTCCTCTGAGAACTGGATGTTTGTGGATGATAGAATGGCTTCTTCACCAAGGGCAACATCCGCCTTGCCGTCCGCGTTCTTGTTCGCAGGCGCCATCACTGCTTCGACGAAGTAATCAAAGGTGCCAGAGTCAGTGCCCGGGCTGTAGCGCAGGATCGTCTCGGCAGGCCAGGACGGGTCGACATCGGACCATTTCTCGGCAGTCGAGAAGACCAATGCCAACTGCTCAAGGGTGATGTCAGTCAGGAAGGTGTTGTCCTTGCTCACTGCAATCGCAAGCGCATCAGTCCCAACACGGAATTCAAGCGGAGTGCGGGGGGTCGCCAGGGCCGCGCAGGATTCTTTCTCCGAAGTCCTTGATGGCACGTGAAGCATTGGCAACATCGGTCTCGCCTGTCTTGCAGAAACGCTCAAAACCAGCGCCGCTTCCTATGCTGTCGATCGTGATGTTGCCGGCAAAGCCCTCATTCTTGAAGACTTCCGCCATCCGCTCAGAAAGCGGAAAGACCGTCGAAGACCCAGCTGTGACAATATCACCCGTCACAACATCCGGCATATACATCGCCACGGGATCAACAGTGGGAACTTCGGTAGGGACTTCAGTCGCCGCGGGAGCTTCTGTTGCTTCGGGAGCAGGGGGCTCAGTGGGGACTTCAGTCGCCGGGGTGCCGCAGGCAGCCAGCACCATGCTGGCGACGATAAGAGCGGCGAAATAGAACGATCAGTTTATTACGCATTTATTTCTTCTCCTGTTATATTTGAATTTGTAGATTTTTATTCTGGAATTATTTTCCCACCTGACTGTTAAGGTCGAGGGAAGGCTTGGTTAACATCAGGTTAACATTTATTCCAACCGGATCGTCTCCGGGCATCTTCCAGTCCCAATTTCCCAATGCTGGGATCGCAGTGTACATGGTCAAATCCAATTGAATGGGGTTGATGGACACATAGCCTTCGGAAAGCGCGCCAATATCTGTGCCGACTTCGGCGACACCGGTTGGAGCATCACCACCTATCCAAAAATACGGCCTCCCGCGTGGATCCATGCGCCGGTCAAGGCGGTCACGGTATACCCTCAATCCCTGTCGGGTAATGCGAATCCCTTTGATTTCTTCAGGGGGCAGGTAGGGAATATTTACATTGAGCAGATAATCCGATTGGAGGTGTCGATCAAGTGCTTTTTCTACGATCTGATTTGCAATTCTTGCAGCAGCAAAGTAGCTCAATGGTTCCCGATGGGTTTCGTTCGTACCTAATGAAAAAGCGATACCGGGCGTTTCCCAGATAAGGGCTTCCATGGCAGCAGTAACTGTGCCTGAATAGGTCACATCATGCCCAAAATTGGGCATGGGATTAATACCAGAGACTACCAGATCAATCTTCTCATCAAAAAAACCTAGCAGCGCCAGCGCCACACAATCCGAAGGCGCCCCATCACTGGCAAAGGCAGATGTTCCATCAGCCAGGATCACTTCTTTGACCCGCAGCGGTCTTTCGAGAGTTTTCACATGGCCGCTTCCAGACCAGTTTCGATCTGGCGCTAAAATGAGCACATTGGCAATTTTTCGCATCTCCTGTGCCAGCGCCAACAGTCCGGGTGCCATCACGCCATCATCATTTGTCACTAATATATGCTTAACTTGGTTCATAATTTCCTTATCTCCTTGATTTTTATAAATCCCGGGTTGGGGATTGCCCAATCCGTAGATTTCAATTATTGAGCCATTGCTGGTCGCAAGCGAATAGGAGCACTTTTGAGATACTCCGTCAGCCAGATCGCCATGATCCGAGTTGGGCTCCACATCGCCGTTTTTCGAACAGTGGTGGTTCCTTGCTGAAGGGCAATTATCAGGTCTTCGATAGACCGACCCGGAAATTCGGTTGCTCCCATGCCTATGGCATCCAGCACGTGCGCGTCGCTGTTTCCGACCCGCGATATGCCCGTTCGATGAGCAAGGAGGTCTGCAAACACTCCACTTTCCCGTTCCAGTGCGGTGGCATTGATCGTCTCAATACCCAGGATAAATTGCCTAGCTTGAGGATGGCGGGTAGCCTTGCGAACTGCGCGGTAGCTCAGGCTTTTCATCCCAACGCCGCCTGCCATCAGGTGAGGAATAATACAAAAGCCTCCCTGATCGCCTACGCGCAACAAGGTTTCAACCAGGGACATTCCCGCGGGAATCAGTTTCCGGATTCCCAACGCAAGCAAATCCCCCTCACCCGTTGTCACCTCAGATGCAGGGATGACCTGTATTCCATACAGCGGAGCGAGTTGTTCGGCTAATAACGCACCTCGAATTTCGTCGTGGTCGGTGATGGCGATCACATCCAAGCCGATTGCCCGCGCACGTCCGAGCACCGCTTTCACCGAAGCAGTTCCGTCGTAGCTGAAAATTGTGTGCATGTGCAAATCTGCAATTCCCATTCTTTCTCCTTCTAATTCACACATAGTTTATCCATAAATAATTAACGCCCCTGCAACGGGGCGTTAATAAATGGTAAACAACGATTACAGAGGGTTAACCTTGAGGTATTGTGAAATAGAAAGTACTGCCTCGACCTTCTTCACTTTCAGCCCAAATCTTGCCCCCATGGGCTTCCACAATATGCCGCGCGATGGACAGCCCTAGACCAGTACCCCCTCCAGCTCGAGAGCGATCCACCCGAAAAAATCGCTCAAAAATTCGCAGCAAATCCTCCGCCGGGATACCTACGCCTGTATCATGGACAGAAAAACGGACAGAATTCCCATCGTCCCTGGCGGTCAATGTAATGTTGCCTCCAGGCGACGTGAATTTAATCGAATTATGGATCAAATTCACCAGTACCTGTTCAAGGCGCGGGGCATCTGCGCGGACATCCGGTAAATCAGGCGGGCATTCGACGTGCATGGACACTCCAGCCCGTTCAGCCTGAGCCCGCATCCGATCAGCAGCGATGTTCAGTAGAGACTCGGGACGAGAAGCTGTGAATTCAAGCGGAAGCTGTCCGGACTCGATACGGGTCAATTCAAGCAATTCGGCTGCCATCTGCGACAGGGCATCCACCTCGGTTTGAATCCTGCCCACGAACCTGTGAGCAGCCTGCGGGTCGTCCAACGCTCCATCCTGAAGTGTTTCAGTCAACGCCCGGAGAGATGCGAGGGGTGTCCGTAATTCGTGAGAAACATTGGAGATGAAATCACGCCGGACGGTTTCAAGACGCCGCACACGGGTCAGGTCCTGTACCAACAGGATGCTTCCCGCGCGATGCGTATCAGGTGTAACGATTAATTGAAGGAATTGTCCACGTTGAGGAATTTCAACGGATTCGGTCTGCGTTCCATCTTGTTGTTGGCAGCGCTGCCAGGCCGCAACCAGCTGGTGATGACGTACCACCTCGGCAACCGTATGCCCCGCTGCCCTTTGAAAATCAAACAGTTTCTCGGCTGCCGGGTTCGCGAATTGAATGAAACCCCGCGGGTCAGCAAGCAGAACTCCATCGGTGATCTGCTCAAGCACAGCAGCGAGTCGCGCCCGTTCATCTTCCAAGACCGAGTTCTGCTCAAGTAATTTATCACTTAGGTCATGCACTGCATTGGAGAGGTCCTCCAAGCTGAGACACGTCGAGCGGAAGCGTGGCAGGCGGTGTTTCCTGCTCGGAGGCGTTCCGAATAGCCACCGAATAATTTTTCACGCTTTTCTTCAAGCTGGAAAGGCGATAGGCAACCCAACCCAGAATCGCAAGAGCGATACATAAACCGGCAACAAGCAATGGAGTGATCATGTTGTCCAAAATAATCAACCTTCGAATCGATATCCACCGCCGCGCACGGTGACTATTCGGGCAGGCTTGGAGGGGTCTGATTCGATTTTCTGTCTCAGCCAGCGAACATGAACGTCTACCGTCCGGCTGTCTCCGATATACTCCCAACCCCATACCCGCTCAAGGATGAATTCGCGTGATAGCATCTGCCCCTTGTGTTCGGCAAAGAAGACCAGCAAATCGTATTCCTGAGGCTTCATCGCCAGGATTTCATCATTTAATGAGACCTCACGACGGGAGAGATTAATCACAAGGTCATCGAATGTGAGCGACTTTGGTGTTTTTTCGGAGGTGTGGATTTTCTCCATTTCATCACGGATCACCTGCGTGCGTCGAAGTTGCGCTTTGACCCTGGCCATCAACTCCCGCATCGAGAATGGTTTGGAAATGTAATCGTCTGCGCCGACCTCCAGGCCGACCACCCGATCAATTTCGTCATCGCGGGCGGTTAACATCAGGATAGAGACGTTCATTTCGTGCCGAAGGATCTTGCAGACTTCGAAACCGTCGAGTCCCGGCAGCATAATATCCAGCAGGATCAGGTCAGGCAGGAAGCTGCGAGCCATTTCCACTGCCTGGCGGCCATCCCCTACTGCCTTGACAATGTAGCCCAGTTTTTCGAGATTATAGACCAGTGTCTCCTGCAAAGACGGTTCATCTTCAACTACTAAAATTTTTTCTGCCATGGGTTTTCTCGCTGAGGTAACAGCCAAAGGGATCAGCCGAATCTGCCGGTAATATAATCTTCTGTCCGCTTTTCGGTGGGAGATGTGAACAGTTCCTTGCCGTCGCCATACTCCACCAACTCACCCTGCAGGAAGAATGCAGCCCAGTCCGCGGTACGTGCCGCCTGCTGCACGGAATGAGGGACGAGAACAACGGTATAGTTTTTCTTAAGTTCCTGCAAACTGGATTCCACCTTTGCGGTCGAAAGAGGGTCGAGCCCGGAGGTTGGTTCGTCCAGCAGGATCACCTCCGGCTCAAGCGCGAGTGAGCGTGCGAGACATAGCCGCTGTTGCTGCCCGCCAGACAAGGCGATCGCCTGGTCATCGAGCCGATCCTTGACTTCATCCCAAAGAGCCGCCTGCTTAAGCGAACGCTCAACAGCATCATCCAGGCGCGACTTTTTCTTCTCACCCATGACTTCCAAACCATAGGTCAGGTTTTCCCGTATTGACATGGGTAACACCACAGGACGCGCGAACACCATCCCCACCTTGCGGCGAAGAGCAATGACGTCGGTCTTGGAGTCGAGGATGTCATTATTATCAAGTAGAATACGCCCGCTGACCGTCCTGATTTCGGTCAGGTCGTTCAGCCTGTTCAAGCACCGAAGAAGGGATGATTTTCCGCCACCGGCAGGACCGAAACAGAACGGTGATTGCGTTGGCGCGAATTCCCAGGTTGATGTTACGCAGGGATTCCGTCCCATCGGAATATTGGAGATTCAGATTCTCTACAACAATCTTATCCATAACGTTGATCACCACTGACGTTTCGCCCGGGCACGCGAACGGATGATCGTTGCAATCACGTTGAGCACCAGGACGAACATCATCAAGACAAGCGCGGTCCCATATTGGACTTCCAACGGCATCTCGGGGACCTGGGTTGAGATGACATAGAGATGATAGGGCAGTGCCATGGTCGGGCTGAGGATCGAGGAGGGAAGGCTCGGCAGCGAGAACACTGCGCCGGTAAACAGGATGGGTGCGGTTTCTCCGATGGCGCGCTCCAGACCAAGGATGACCCCGGTCATGATCCCCGGCAAGCCTTCGGGCAAAATAATTCTGCGAATGGTCTGCCAGCGCGTGGCGCCCAATGAAATACTGACCGTACGGAAGGCTTGAGGCACTGAACGCAGCGCCTCCTCAGATGTGGAGATGACCACCGGCAGGGTCATGATGGACAATGTCAACGAGGCGGCGAGAATACTTGTTCCCAGTTGGAAAAAGAGCACAAACATTCCCAGCCCGAACAACCCATAAACCACGGAGGGGATCCCTGCCAATGTGATTAATGCCAGACGGATCATTCGGGTAAATTTATTCTCCGTGGCATATTCCGCGAGATAAATCGCCGCGGCAATCCCAAGAGGAACACAAAGGATGGTGGTGACGAGGGTCAGGTAAACCGTGCCAAGAATGGCCGGCATAATTCCCCCCGAACGCATCCCATCGGTCGGAAACTGCGTCAGGAATTCCCATGAAATGGCAGGCAACCCCTTATAAACTATATAAGCTATGACCAATACAATCGGAAGGATGGTGAGGAAAGCCACGACTCCCAAAATGGCAAAGCCGAATCGCTGGGTGGTATTGCGGTTGGATCGTCGTTTCATCCGCCACCTGTCATGACAAAATCCGTTCGGACCGCTTGCGCTGACGGAAGATAATCGCAGAGGCAGTAATGTTGACTACCAGCGAGACCAGGAACAATACGATACCGATGAAGAACAACACATGGTAATGCGTGCTGCCTGTGGCGACCTCACCCATTTCAGCGGCAATGGTGGCAGTCATGGTGCGGACTGGAGCTATCAATGCGCCAAGGTAAACCGCCATGATCGGAGCATTCCCCGTGACCATCATCACGGTCATGGTTTCGCCAATGGCGCGCCCAATACCGAGCATGATCGCTGTCAAGACGCCGGAGCGCGCTGCCGGCAAGGTGACCCGCCAGATGGTCTGCCATTGCGTGGCGCCCAGCGCCCAGGCTCCCTCCCGATAGGCGCGTGGGACGGTATCCAACGCATCTTCAGCCACCGAAACCACAGTGGGGATGGCAATCGCCCCGAGGAGGAGTGAACCGGTCAACGCAGAGAGTCCGGTCGGCAATTCAAGCCATACCCGGATGTAGGGGGCGAAAATGACGATGCCCAGAAAACCCAGCATGACGGAAGGCAACCCACCCAGTAATTCGACGATGGGCTTTAGCATCTCGCGCAGCCAGCGTGGAGAGATTTCGGCAATGAAGATGGCCGTTCCGATACCAAATGGGACAGCAACCATGGCTGCTCCCAGCGTCACGATAAGCGAGCCGGTAAGCAGAGGCAGGATGCCGTAATAAGCTTCGGTGGGGTACCAGCGGGTGGAGAGCATGGCGATGAAGGAGACTTCCCGAAGCGCCGGTAATCCCTCCCTGATAAGGAAGAAGAAGATCAGCAACACAATAAAGATGGCGGAGAATCCTGCCACCTTGATGGTCAGGGTGATAGCAAATTCACGCCAACCGGTATTCTTTTCCATGGATGCTCCCAAATTTATAAGAATTCAGCACGTTATGGAGTAAATCGAACGGGGACAAATCCCTGCTCGGCAACAATCGCCTGGGCTTGAGGGCCTAGAATCCACTCGATATACGCTTTCACCGCTCCCGTCGGCTCACCCGGTGTGTAGATGTAAAGGTCCCGGGCAATCGGGTAAGTTTTATCATTTACTGTCGCAATCGAAGGCAGGACGTACGGGTCACCTGGATTTTCCGAGACAGCGATAATTTTCAGATCGTCAGGGATATAACCGAGACCGTCGTAACCGATGGCGTTGGGATTTTGCCGCACTTCATTGACGATGACTTCCGATGAGGGAAGAAGAAGCGTATTTGCTGAGAAGAGAGTTTTGTTTTCTTTATCACCCAGGCGGACGACTTCCTCAAGAAAATAAACATGCGTCCCGGAGTTTGATTCGCGCGAGAGCCGCACGATCGGCCGGTCTTCGCCGCCCAACTCCTTCCAGTTGGAAATTTTTCCGCTATAAATGTCCGAGAGCTGTTCGAGGGTCAGTTCGGAAACCGGGTTGGATGGGTGAACGATGATCCCGATGGCGTCACCAGCCACAATAAATTCAACCGGAGAAACACCCTTTGATTCCGCGTCGGCAATCTCTTCCGGTTTGATCCGGCGTGATGCATTGGCAATGTCCACACTATTATTTATTAGCGCAGCGATGCCTGTTCCAGACCCGCCTCCGGTCACAGCCAATTCAACCTCCGGATGGTCTACTTGATAAGCTTCCGCCCAGCCCAGGGCGAGATTGACCATCGTATCTGATCCCTTATTATCAATGGACTCCACCGGAGTTCCAGATTCATTTGGCCCGAGCGGACCGCACCCACCAAGGACAACCACCAAACTAATTGTGACCAATAATGGGAGAAAAATCACGCGTTTCATCGCCTGAATTATAGCCGGAAAAAGACAACTCCGTTCCAACCAATGATAAAATTCACACATGCCTGAATCGAACGTTTTCACTGTGCGCGATCTGGATTTTTACTACGGGGAAAAGATCGCCCTCGCGAAGATAAGTATGGATATCCAGCCCAGGGTGGTTACCGCGCTGATCGGCCCATCAGGATGCGGAAAATCAACATTCCTGCGGTGTCTTAACCGGATGAACGACACCATTGCAGATACACGGATTGAAGGGCAGATCCTGCTGGACGGTCAGAATATCTACTCCCCTGAAGTGGATGTCGTCGAATTGCGTCAACGAGTGGGGATGGTTTTTCAGAAGCCGAACCCATTTCCGCAATCCATTTATGATAACGTTGTCTTCGGCCCGCGAGTATTGGGCATCCGCGCCAGTAAAGCCGAGATGGATGCCACCGTTGAAAAAAGCCTGATCGCCGCAGCCTTGTGGGACGACGTAAAGGACAATCTGGACCAGGACGCCCTAAGCCTTTCGCTGGGGCAGCAACAGAGATTATGCATCGCACGCGTGCTGGCGGTCGAGCCGGAAGTCATCCTGATGGATGAATCCACCTCCGCGCTTGACCCGATCGCCACCTTGAAGATCGAAGAGCTTATCGCTGAATTAAAACAAAAATATACGATCGTCATCGTGACGCATAACATGCAACAGGCTGCACGTGTTTCGGATTCCACCGGCTTGTTCTGGTTGGGCGAACTTGTAGAGTTCTCCCCCACCTCCGAATTGTTTATCCACCCTAAAGCGGAATTGACAGAAGCCTATATCACAGGACGAATGGGGTAAAATTTTTCCAAACTTTAACAACAAAGACCGAGATGTTTGCATCCCGGTCTTTTAGTTTTTCTGATAATTACCTATTTTGTCATCTCTTCCATCAACTCAAGCAGTTTCCCAGCAATAGCTGTCCGGTTGAAATTCTGCTCGAGATAACTTCTCCCAGCCAGCCCCATTTTTCGACACTGGTTTCTATCTTCTGCGAGAGAAATGATCGCCTCTGCCAATTTGTCCGAATCCCCCGGTGAGACAAAAATCCCGCAGCCAGCTGATTCCACCACTTCTCGAATGACCCCGTCTATCGCCAAAACGACCGGCCGAGCCGCAGCCATGTAATCAAATACTTTATTCGGGTAGGTTGTCTTGTAGGCCTCCAACGGCTTAAGGATGGCAATACAGGCATCCGCGCCTGCCAGCGCAGCCGGCATCGCCGATTTTGGCACAGGTGGCAGAAATAATACATTTTTCAAGTTCATCCTATCAGCCTGTGTCATTAAATTCGTTTTTTCCTTGCCGTCTCCAATAAATACAAACTTAATTCCCGGTTTGGATCCCAGGATCCTGGCCGCTTCGAGTACCACGCCCAGGTCATTGGATATCCCATGCGCGCCGGCATAAAGTGCCACAAAGGAGCCTTCGAGCTGATGTTCCTTGCGGAAGGATTCCCCGGAATTAAACCCGACAAACATGGCCGGGTCAGCGCCATTTGGAATAAGCTCCACTGAGCGTGCTCCTCGAGCTTTGACGTGATCAACGAACCCGGGACTGTTGACCACCACTCTGTCTGCATGCCGGTAGAGGAATCTCTCCAGCCAGAGCGACATTTTGATCAGCGTGGGATTTTTCAATACTCCAATGGCAATGGCAAACTCAGGCCATAAATCGCGCACCTCGAAAAGGAAAGGCACACGTTTCAGCCTTGCGAGCATCCAAGCTGTCCAACCCTGGAAGATCGGCGGCGATGTTCCCCAGACCAGGTCTACATTTTTGACCCTCAGTCCCAGGAAAAATGATGAGACCATGAACGAAAAGAAAGCAGCCACACGGTGAACAAACGATTTATGCAATGCCTGGTATGTGTAAGCGCGCAAAATGGTGATGTTCTCTTCAAGCATGTCAGGGGAAGATTTCTTGCCCTCCGGTATACCAGCTTCCCCGGTCAAATAGCTGACAGGGCTTGCAATGACCGTCACACGATGTTCCTCCCCGGAAAGGAAACGCGCCAGTTCATGATGCCTGGTCCCGCCCGGTTCATCGAGAGATGCGAAAGCTTGATGGATGAGCAGGATGTGCATCGTTATGGTTTTGGAAAAATAAACTCAGATTTAAAGGAAACCGTGCCCGTTCCCGTCACTTCGACAGCAAATGACAACGCAGGTTCCTTCCGCCCATAGGTCGGGGAAATCCATCCAGCCTGGGGTAAAACGAGCCTCTCCCCGGTCAAGCATTCGCCTGCACGCGCCAGGGTCACCTTCGCATTTTCAAGAGAAGCCGTCACATCGAGGTTGATCCAGCCTTGAGGGGATTTTATCGACAATGCTGTTTTGACCCCCTCCTGGTTCAATCGCCATTCCCAGTCCGGGAGCAGCCAATGCAGCCTGAAAGTGCGGATTCTTTGGTCAGCTGTTTTCGCAGCAAGCTCATCTTCGATTAACCACTGATCTCCCGGGCCAGAAGTAACTTTCCGATCATGGATGATACCCAGGGATTTATATCCATGCATGCGTGCTGTCAAGCGTTGAATTTCACCCGTTCTTTCGTCCGCAATGAATCCCGCCAGCGCCCAATCAAGATAAAGGAACCTCCCCACGCGGGTCATCTGCTCACGACCATCTACAGTGATCGCATTATGAACCTGGGTGATGGTTAATGAATTATCCCAGGGCGGTGCAGAATTATACAGATATGTCCCAGCGTCACAGGCGATGTTCATCCCACGCCACCACAAATCGAGGTGAAGCTGATCAGCATGAGAAGGACGGGAACTGAACTTCACCGCGCGGAAATAAGCCCAACTATTTTGGGTTTCCAGTAAAAGTTTTTGCAATGGGCGTTTTGAGTGAGGATACCTTTCAATCAGGGACAGTTTTTGCCCAAACCACAACGCCATTTCATTCCATGGGCCATCCTTGAACGGCTTTTCTCCGGTGAAGGCCAAAGAAGCTGCCTGCACCACTGGTCTGAAATCTATAAAAGGGCAAATGGTCAGAGGAAAAATATAGGCACTGTCGTTCGCCCCCAAGTTAACTGCCTGCCCGGATTCCCTGTCTGTAAGCGAGGAAAGCCATTTGGCAGCCAATGCCAACTGGGCTTCAATCTTCTGCGGCATCCCGCCTCGCCGTGCCGGGGAGAGGTTGGCAAGCGTCCACACCCATAGCGCAACCTGAAGCATCAGCCGGTGATAGTTCGTGCTGTGCTGAACGTAGGAACCATCCTTGGAGATCTGTTTCTTGAAAGCCCACTCGAGCCATTTCCATCCCTCGTTTCTCCAAGCTTCGGATCGTGGGTGATCCGGGAGCGCCATTCCGGCCGTGTATAATCCTGCCGCTTCGCTAACAAGGTGGTTATTGTTCTGGGAGCGTGCGTAGACCAGCGTTGGGGGAATCCTTTCCGCATGCGCAGCGATCGCCGCGGATAATTTATCCTTTCGCTCAGGCGTGGATTCAGGGGATTCGGCAAAAACCTGCCCCGCCCAAACCAGCGCCATGAGTCGAATCGCAACCTCCTGCCCCGACAGTCCACTGGGGACCGAGGTAAGGAGGATTGGACTCTAAAAAAGTTTCAGTGTGCTTCCAGAATGATTGTGAATAACGCTCATCCCCGCTGACCAGATATGCTCGTCCCAGAGTGAATGCCCAGCCAAAGCGGGCAGGCTCCCAGATGAATTTGACATCATTGAATTCAGTCGGAGGGAAAGGGACCTTCCCGCGTTTCATAATCTGTCCAATGAGCCAACTTCCCCTCACTGGAGAGCTGCAAGGGTACCGCATCACTCCCGAAACAGACGGACCTTGCCTTCGACAATTTCATCCGCCTCAGCAAGGAGTTGAGCCTGGCCATCCTGCCCGAGAACCTTGAGCAATTCATTTCTAGATGGAAGCGGCAGTATGGGATTCAAAATCCAACTGTCTTCTTGGGGAGGTATGTTTGTCAGCCGGCGGTAATGGCCGGTGGCTAAACCAAGTTTATAAAGCGCATACAGGCTGATGGATTTGAGTCCCAGCTCGCGCAGCGCCTTGAAGTAGTGGGAGGATCGATTCATACGGTGTGAGGAAAAATGGGGAGGTGCTTTACCTATCCCGTAAAGTAAGGACAGCCGAAAGTGTAATCCTCGTCACCCCAAACAATTGATCATACGGAATAGGAGGCTGACCACCGGATCGAATAGCCTGTGTAAACGCCTGCATTTCAGCCAGATGACCTTTATCCTGACTGGATTTTTTCACCGACTTCCTGCCTGCCTTGACCGTCTCAAGCGATCTGAAATCATCCAACACTGCCACACGCTCACCACAGAAGACTTCCACCCGTTCCTTGGGGAAGGATTTATCGCCGTTGGAAAGATAATCGACCACGCCGATGGAACCGTCGGGGAAAGTAAAAGTCATCGAGACGTTGTCCCCGTGGTATTTGCCGGCATCCGGCATGGCATGTAGCTGTGACTGAAACCGGCACAGCCCCGGCGAGGAAGGTGATGAAATCCACGAAGTGGCAAGCCTCCCCGATGATGCGTCCGCCGCCTTGGACAGGATCGTGCACCCAGTGTTTCGCCGGGATGAAACCAGCATTGACGCGGTAATGAACATACAGCGGTTCTGTGCGGTCAGCCAGAAAGCTGGATAATTCAACCGCTAACGGGGCAAAGCGTCTGTTGAAACCGACCATGAACAATTGTCCATTGGATTTCTCAAGCTGGCCCACTACTGCGTCAAGTTGAGCCTGATCCACTGCCATGGGCTTTTCAACGAATACATGCTTTCCTGCCTGAAGCGCACGAACGGTCAGGTCGGCATGGGAACCGTGCCGGGTGAGTATTGCCACCGTGTTGATGCGAGAATCTTCCAGAATTTGATTTTCATTCGAGGTGGCATATGCAAATCCGAATTTCTTACCGGAATGCTGCGCATGCAGCCCGCCCGCGGACGCGATTCCCACCAGCTCAATATCCTTCACCTTCTTCAAAGAGGGGAGCAACGTTGCATTGGCGAATAAACCTGCCCCGATCACCCCCAAGCGGACGTCCGCAGGCTGGGAGTTTACTGGGTGGAAATTAACTTGTCTGGCAACCAAAGCTGATTTATCGTCGTAAGTAAGTACCACTCCCAGGAAAGGAACCTTCTTCTTGCCCGTGATGATCTCGTAAGCATCAGGAGCCTGCTCTATGGGAAATCGGTGCGTGATGAGCGGTTTTACGTTCAACTTGCCATCCGCCAGCAGTTCCACCACCGCTTCGAAGTTGCGCCCCTCCGTCCAGCGGACGTAGCCTATCGGGTAATCCTTGCCGTTTTCTTCGTAAGATGGATCATAACGACCGGGGCCGTAAGACCGGGAATTGATGAAGCTCAATTCTTTTTCATAATAAACTTTTCGGGGAAGGGTAAGACCGACGGCACCGGTTGCCACGACTTTCGCTCGATCACGCGCAATCGCTCCTGCCAATTCCACCGGGTCCGAGGAGGATGTGTCCGCGCAAATGATGACGCTGTCGAATCCACGTTGGGATGTGAACGCCAAGCCCTGGTCCACCGCAGATTCGCGAATGCATGCCGGGATACCCATTTGACCAGCTAAGTTTACCCGCTCAGAATTGGTGTCGATGCCAAAGACACGGCATCCGGCAGCGGCGGCGATCTGGGCGGTAAGCAATCCCAGCAGCCCCATCCCGATAACGGCTACACGCTCTCCAACTTTAGGTTCTGCCAAGCGGAATCCATGCAGCGCGATTGCTCCCAGCGTGGTAAAGGCTCCTGACTCGAAGTCGACTGGGTCGGGTAGCGGGGTGAGCAAATTCCGCGGCACCACGTTGAACTCGGCATGAACGGCGTACCCTCCCCCGGCGCAGGCCACACGCTGACCAACCGTAAATCCATCCATACCCTCCCCAAGCTCAACGATTGTCCCTGCAGAAGAATACCCCAAGGGCATGGGCTGGTCCAAGCGGTTGAACGCATATTGAATCGCAGGGACCACGCCGTCACTTTTTACTTTGTCCAATAGCTGTTTGAACTGGTCCGGCCGGGACCTTGCCTTGCCAAGCAACGATTTTTCAGCAAACTCGACCAGCATCCGTTCGGTTCCGGCGGATACTAGAGATGCCGAGACTTTAACCAGTGCCTGGCCTGCAAGTGGTGTGGGAACCGGCACTTCGCTGATAAGCGTGTCCCCGCTTCGCATGTTTTGAATGAGTTGTTTCATAATTTGGTCGCTTTTGGTAGTGTGAGACTGCCTTTAAAAATCCAAACTGAGGATGAAAGTATACCGCAGTTGGATAAGACCTTGCAAAACCGTTATCGGGCACTGGGTTGCGCGTAATTGAACCCGAAACCGCTCGTGATATAATTCACGCGCTTAAATCCCTTTTGGTAAGGAGTTTGCTGTGTCTGATGCACGTATCGAAAAATTTGCGCGAATCCTGGTGGATTATTCCGCCCGAATAAAGCCAGGTGACCGCGTACTGATCGAAGCCACCACTGCTGCTGAACCCCTAGTCCGTGCGTTGTACAGTCGAATCATGGAGGTCGGAGGTCACCCCGTTCCCCTGCTTGAGCTGCCCGACCAGGATGAAATTTTCTATGCAAAAGCGAACGACACCCAGCTTGATTACCCTCCCACGTTCAGGAAGACGGCCTACGACCAATTCGAATCGCGCATCCGGGTGGCATCCCTGCTGAACACCCGCGCGCTGTCCGGAGTCGAACCGAAGAAACTCGCGCGCCGGCAGAAGGCGGTTTCTCAGGTCATCGAAACGCAGATGCGCCGCGGGGCGACCGGCGAATTCAAATGGGTGACCACGCTCTTCCCCACCGCCGGCTATGCCAAGGAAGCGGAAATGAGCCTGAAGGACTACGAAAACTTCGTCTACCGCGCCTGCCATGCCGACCAGGAAGACCCGGTCGCGTATTGGAAATTGGTTGAAGATGAACAGGCGAAGATGATCTCGCGTATCGCCGGCAAGCACCAGGTCAGCTTGCGCGGACCGAACGTGGACCTGACCCTGTCGATCAAAGGCCGAAAGTTTGTCAACTCCTGCGGCACTCACAACATGCCGGACGGTGAGATTTTCACCGGACCTGTGGAAGACTCGGTCAACGGATGGGTTAAATTTACCTACCCTGCCATTTACAACGGCGTTGCAGTGGAAGGCATTGAACTGAATTTCTCCAGCGGCAAGGTGACTTCCGCCAAAGCCTTGAAGAACGAAACCTATCTCCTTGAAATGCTGGATAGCGACGCTGGTTCGCGCTACCTTGGCGAGTTCGCCATTGGGACGAACTTCGAGATTAACCGCTTTACGCGCAATATTCTCTTCGACGAGAAGATCGGCGGGACTTTCCATATGGCGCTCGGTGCAGGATACCCCGAGACTGGTTCGAAGAACAAAAGTGTCATCCACTGGGATATGATCTGCGACCTTCGTGACGACTCCGAAATCGAAGTGGATGGCGATGTGATTTACAAAAACGGGGCAATGGTGTAATAAACATCAGGGCGGCCAAATGGCCGCCCTTTTTTATTCTAATCTCTATTCTTCTGATCACTAAGTCTAATACCACCCCACCGATTTATCGACTTCAGAAGCATAGGCCGCGATTCCGCCTTCCAAAGAGAAGGTATTCTTCCACCCCTGCTTGATCAACCAACGAGTGACGTCCGAGCTGCGGATGCCGTGATGGCACATGACGATTATCTCAGTATCGTGATTTGCATTCAATGAATCAGGCAGGGCAGCTTCGCGTGCATGAGCAAGCTGTGAGATGGGAAGGATGACGAGCCGCGGGTCGTCGATTCGGGCATAACTCACCTCCCAAAGTTCACGCACATCCAGCAGGACAAAGCTGCTCTCAGAGTTGAGCTTTACTGCCAGATCACGGGGGGAGATGCCTGGGATGCTCATGACACTTACTAATGTTTATTTTTTCTTCGACATCGCCGGCAGGTACAGGCGGTCGGTATATTCCTTGACCATGCGGCGGGTGGAAAATTGCGGCGTGACAGTCCGCAGCGATTCCTTTACCATCTCAATCCACTTGCGAGGCACATCATCACCGTTGCGTTCACCATAATAAAGCGGGATGATCTTGTTTTCCAAGGTATCGTACAGCGAATCGGCATCCGACTTATCCTGGACTTCGACATCAAGATCAGCATCATCGCCTATGGCCCACCCGTTGCGGCCATTGTAAGCTTCACGCCACCAGCCATCCAGCACCGAGAAATTGAGCGCGCCATTGGCTGCCGCCTTCATCCCGGAGGTTCCACTGGCTTCGTTGGGGCGGCGAGGAGTATTCATCCACACATCCACACCTTGGACGAGATACCGGGCAAGGTTCATATCGTAATCTTCAAGAAAGACAAGCCGCCCGCCATTTTCAGCTTTCTTGACCGCGCGGTAGACTTCCTGGATCAGCATTTTCCCGGGCTCATCTGCAGGATGAGATTTGCCCGCAAAAATGATCTGCACGGGGCGGTTGGGTTGGTTGATAATCTGATGCAGTCGTTCAATATCGCTCAGAACAAGGTCTGCTCGTTTATAGGTGGCGAAACGACGGGCAAAACAAATCGTCAACGCGTAAGGGTCAAGTAATGCTCCCGATCCGATCACCTGGACTGGATGAAAACCACCCTTCATCCATCGGTCGCGGGCGCGTTGCATGATATAGAGCACCAACTTACGCTTGAGATGGTTACGGACCGACCACAGCTCCTGAGGCGGGATGTGGTCCATCTTCTCCCAAGCCGCCGGATCGTCCAGGTTTTCCAACCAGTTTTCGCCCAAATGCTTGAGAAACATCTGGCGCACGCGGCGCGCCATCCAGGTTTTCGTGTGAACGCCGTTGGTGATATAGGTGATTGGCACTTCATCTTCATCGAGGTCGGGCCATAATTCATGCCACATGCGGCGCGAGACCCGTCCGTGCAATTCGGAGACCCCGTTGCGGCCATCCGAGAACTTCAATGCCAGGATGGGCATACTGAAGGTCTCGCCCCAATTTAATTTATGGCGGGCAAGATCAATGAACTCGTCACGGGTGATTCCAAGTTCGCCCCAAACATTCGACAGGTACTTGTCCGTAAGCCAAAGCGGAAACTCATCATTCCCCGCCGGGACTGGAGTGTGCGTGGTGAAAATATTCGTTTTGCGGACTTGATCCGCGGCGTCTTTGAATTTCATGCCTTGCGTAATATATTCGCGCATGCGCTCCATCGTCAGGAAGGCGGCGTGGCCTTCATTCATGTGCCAGACGGTCGGGTTGTATCCCATTGCCCTCAATGCGCGCACACCGCCAATCCCCAGAAGCATTTCCTGCATAATCCGCAGGTTGATGTCGCTCCAATACAGACGTGTAGTAAGCTGGCGTCCGGTCGGGTTGTTAGCCTCAATGTTTGAGTCGAGCAGGTAAAGGGGAGTCCGCCCGATGCGCAACTCCCAAATTCTGGCCTGCACCGGACCATCTGGAAATTCCACACTGATGGTCAATTCCTTCCCGTCTTCTTTTAGCACAGGGAGCATGGGTAGTTCTTCGAATTTGATCGGGTTATTGACTGCATCCTGCCAGCCATCTTCCGAGATATGTTGGGTAAAATACCCCTCGGTGTAGAGCAGTCCCAGGCCGACCAACGGCAAACCAAGATCCGACGATTCCTTCAGGTGATCGCCGGCCAGCACACCCAAGCCGCCTGAGTAAATGGGCAGCATTTCGTGCAACCCAAATTCCATTGAGAAGTAAGCGATGGAATCGCTTTTATGATTGCGATAAGTCGTTGAGAACCAGTTATCTTTGCGGTCCAGATAGGAATCGAAATCTTCGAAGACTTTGTCATAGATTTCAAGATAAGCCGGGTTTTGGGCAGCCTCATTTAGAACGGGACGTTCAAGCTGACGCAAGAAACGAAAGGGATTGTGATTGACCCTTTCCCACAAGGCATTGTCAATTCGATTGAAAAGGCGTTGGGCGAAAGGATTCCATGTCCACCACAGGTTGTAGGATAACTCGCCAAGTCTGGAAATCCGTCTGGGTAAATCGAGATGGTTGTTATATTTGGTTTTAAAGGCAGCCATATTTTTCCTGTATGCGTTTTTATTTAAGGCGGCACAATCATACCACAGCGCATCGGAGAATATCAGCCGCCTAAAGACTTTGAAAAGGAACCCGGGAGCCCGATTAAATGACCGTTATAAGTTATTTCTCGTTTTTTCCGTCAAAGCCTGTTTCTGATGCCTGTAACATAAAAGCCTGTTTTCCTGTATATGTTTTTAATCCAACACTTGCTGTCAATATCTTTCCAGCAAGTGGCAAGAATTCCAAGGATGGGTAAATCGCAAATCAATTCTGTTATACAATGAACGGTATGCCCAACGTACAACTCTTCGTTACCTGTCTTGTTGACACCTTTTTCCCAGCCACTGGCGAGGCCTTGGTCAGCGTGCTGCAACGCTGCGGGGTCACCGTGGACTTCCCCTCCGGCCAGACTTGCTGCGGGCAGCCGCCTTTCAATGCCGGATTGCGGTCTGATGCCCGGTCAATGGCGGAACATACCCTTCGGGTGTTTGAGAATGCGCCGGGGGACATCGTTATCCCTTCCGGCTCGTGTGCCACAATGGTCCGGCACAGCTACCTCGAGCTTTTCGAAGGCGATCCGGTCTGGTATCCGCGCGCCAAAGCCCTGGCTTCGCGCACCTATGAATTCACGGAATACCTCGTGGACGTGCTCAAGGTCACCGACGTAGGCGCGCGCTGGGACGGTAAGCTGGCTTACCACGCCTCCTGCCACCTGAATCGCCACCTCGGAATCGACCGACAACCGCGGGCCCTTCTGGCCGCCGTGAAAGGGGCTGAGATCGTGGAACTGCCCGCCAGCGACGACTGCTGCGGGTTTGGCGGTGTTTTCTCGGTGGAACACCCCGAGCTCTCAGCGGAAATGCTTAAGCGTAAAATTACCAACCTTGAATCGAGCGGCTCCCCCACCCTGGTTCTGGCAGACACCGGCTGCCGGATGCACATCGCCGGCGGGTTGCATCGCCAGGGAAAACCCCAGAAGGTCGTTCACATCGCTGAAGTTCTTAACTCTCGGTAAGGAGATAATATGTTCACATTGTCCGCACACCTATATGACAAAATTTATCTCACCCGCGGAAAAGATTATGAAGCGGATGCCCAGTCCGTCCATGAACTGGTCAAAGCAAATCTAAAATCCGGAGGCAATACGCTGTTGGACGTCGCCTGCGGAACAGGTATCCATCTCAATTATTTGAAAGATTATTTTGACTGTGAGGGTCTGGACCTGGACGAAAAGATGCTTGAGGCGGCAAAGGAAAAATTACCGGAGATGAAATTTCATCAAGGTAACATGCTGGATTTTGACCTCGGTCGGCAGTTCGACGTCGTGACCTGTCTTTTCAGCTCGATTGGGTACGTAAAAACAGTACCAAATTTGAAACAGGCTGTAGTAAACATGAACCGGCATCTCAAACCGGGCGGCGTACTGGTCATCGAACCCTGGTTCTCGCCCGAAGACTGGCATCCTGGCAAAGTCCATGCCACCTTCGTAGACGAGCCTGAATTGAAAATCGCCCGCATCAACCGGAGCGGAGTGGAGGGTACTCTGTCATTTTTTGTTTTCCATTACCTGGTGGGCACACCGCAAGGAATTGACTACTTCGAAGAAAGACATGAGCTGGGTCTCTTTACGGTTGACGAATATAAACTGGCTTTTCGCGACAGTGAACTGGAAGTCATCCATGACCCCTGGTGGTTGAACGCCCGCGGCTTGTATCTTGGACTTAAACCGCTGTAGGAAAAGAAAAGACGAACTGTGAAAAAACGCATCCCACCTGCACTGGCTCTTTTCTTCATTGCCCCAATCTTTGGTGAACTTTTCTCCGGCTCATCACCGCTGAACGAGTACATCAATCCGGTGACGTTTATCACCCTGTCCCTGCTTTACGGATGCGGCGCGATCATCGTCCGCGAGCTGACAGTCCGCTGGCAAAAAGGCTGGCTGAGCATTTTCATACTGGGTGCCGCCTATGGCATCTACGAGGAAGGGATTCTCGTCCAGTCCTTCTTCGATCCCGGCTGGATGGATCTTGGCGACCTGGCAGTTTATGGACGCGTCGCTGGCGTCAACTGGGTATGGACCGAACACCTAACAATCTTCCACATGCTGATCAGCATCGCCGCCAGCATCGCTTTCGTCGAAGCGCTTTATCCACATCTCCGAATGGAACGCTGGGTGCACAGCCGTGGTTGGTGGATCGCCAACTGGGTCGGGGTGCTGAGCCTGGTCATCCCCTGGAAAATTTTAGTGAAGTATGATTCGGGAGGCTGGTGGCTGCTTTCGTGGATCGCCGTCATCGTATTGGGTGTCATCGCCCGGTATGTACCTGCCCACCCCTTAGCGCCACGCGAACAAAAATCCCCGGCACCCTGGAAGTTCTTCCTGGCAGGATTTCTCGGGTTTTTCATCCAGTTCGTCATCGTGTATTCTTCTGCTGAAAGGCAGACCACCCCGTTCCCGGTGATCATGCTCGGCCTGCTCATCTTCGATCTGTTCATGCTCTGGCTGCTCCTGCGTATGAGCGGAAACGGCGCCTCTTGGGACGACCGCCACCGCATGGCGCTGATCATCGGCGCGTTGAGCTTCTTCCTAGTGCTGGGTCCGCTCACCACGAACGGGCAATATCCTGTCATGTATTTCAGCAATCCTATCTTTCTGTTCCTGCTTTGGCTGGCGTATCGCTCCGTCAAACGCCGTATCCTGCATGAACAGACACCTTTACCCGCCGAGGTTTTACCGAGCCCATGACCCTCTTCAAGGAAAAAATCCACGAGAAAGTCACCGATAGCGCTCTGCAGATTGCCCTCGACAACAATGCCGAGCGGCGTGTTAAGGGACGAATCGATGCCTTCGCCTCCATCCCGGATTGGCGTGAACGGCGGCAGCGCGCCCATCGAATCCGCGCGGATGTCATCGAGCACCTCGACGAGTATCTCGATCAATTCATAGCGAAGGTTCAGGAAAACGGATTCATTGTCCATCGTGTTTCGACTGGAAATGAAGCAGCCCAGCTAATTCTGGACATTGCCAAACAGAAGTATGCGAAGCTGGTGGCAAAATCAAAGTCGATGGTCTCGGAGGAGATCAACCTGAACCATGTGCTCGAAGCGGCTGGCATCCAAGCGGTGGAAACAGACCTGGGCGAATACATCGTCCAGTTACGGGGAGAGCGACCTGCGCACATCATCACACCTGCCGTGCATCTGCGCCGCCATGAAGTGGGTCAGCTTTTCACCGAGAAACTGGGCATCCCTTATACAGAAGACATCCCCACGCTGACAGCCACCGCACGTGGAGTTATGCGGGAAATTTTTCTAAGTGCCGATATCGGGCTCTCCGGCGTGAACTTCGGCGTGGTTGAGACCGGCACACTGACAGTGGTCACCAACGAAGGCAATGGACGGATGTGCACCACCCTGCCTCCGGTCCATGTGGCATTGATGGGCATGGAACGCTTGCTGCCGACTCTCGACGACCTGGCGTTGTTCCTTAGCTTGCTGCCGCGCTCAGCGACCGGACAAAAACTGAGCGTGTACACTCAACTGATCCACGGACCCGAAGCCCCATCCGAATCATTCCGGTCCTCACGCCAGGAGAAGCACCTCATCATTCTGGATAATGGCCGGAGCCGGCTGCGCACCTCTCCATTGCGGGAGGCACTCTACTGCATCCGCTGCGGCGCATGCCTCAACGCCTGCCCCATCTTCCGCGAGATCGGCGGGCACGCCTACCTCGGCATGGACGGCAGCATCGCGCCTTACCCAGGCCCGATCGGGTCTGTCGTGTCACCGGGACTTTTCGGGTTGGATCAATTCGGTCACCTCGCGCAAGCCTCCACACTTTGTGGCGCCTGCAAGGATGCCTGCCCGGTGGACATCGACCTGCCGGGAATGTTGTCCCGTATCAGGGCTGGACTCGGACCGGAGAAAAAAGCTGAGGGCGTCGGTGTGCCCACCCCCGTTAAAGCTGGGCTGTGCGGATTCCGATTAGCTGCCACACTCCCCGGCTTGTTCGGCTTCGGTCAGCGTGTACTCGGCTGGATGGCATCCATCCTGCCGGCTTATTTCCGCATCCCATCGTTTACCGGCTGGGGTTTCAGCAAGGATTTCCCGCGACCGGTCAAACCATTCAGTGCCCGGTGGAAGAACATCACCTCTCAGGTAAAGAAAGACATCTTTCCGACCGAGGACAATCCCGTGGAATCCAGCGGCTCAGAAATTCCGGTCGCGCAGAAGCCTTTGCAAATTCAATTTATGGAAGAGCTCTCTGCGCTGGGCGGTCATGCGAGTTTGGTCCAACCACAAGAAACCGCTTCGACAATAATAAATTTCCTAAAAGAGCGCGAAGTAGATCGGGTTCAGGCCTGGGATGTAATTCCCGGGCTCGATCAGGCTCGATTGACGGAAGCCGGCATCCGGGTCGAACGCAACGCTGATCCAGTTATCAAGGCAGGACTCACCTCCGCACTGGTGGGCATTGCGGACACCGGAACGCTGGTTGTCCCTTCGCGACATGGGCAACCGCTCACAGCATCCCTGCTGCCCGAGATACACATCGCAGTATTGCCGGTTTCCCGGTTAAAGTCGTCGCTGCCCGAGGCGCTGAGTCTGCCAGAAGTCAAGGATTCCCCTGCAACCGTTTTGATCACCGGTCCGAGCCGCACCGCAGATATCGAAATGACCCTGACCATCGGCGTGCATGGACCGAAGGAATTGCACGTGTTCCTCGTTGACGACTCTTAAACCGGGTGATAAAATACAGCCCGCTTAGCAAGGGCTGCGTCCCGCCGCCGCTTGCTACACCGCAAGGACACGCCCCCATCGTCTAGTGGCCCAGGACGGGGCCCTCTCAAGGCCCAAACAGCGGTTCGAGTCCGCTTGGGGGCACTGGTATATATAGTCCATATTTTCCATATGGATTTTTCTAATACGCTCAGGAAACAGGGCGTATTACTTTTACTTCTATTACGGTTTCCGTATCATGGACCGCATTTTGTCGATCTATGAGATCGCTCCAAAGAAAAACCGCTCCCATCCAAGCTACGCAGCAATTAATCCAAGGCATCTGCAAACCTACCTGCGCATAGTGGTGAAAAAAGAAGATTTTCCGGGAATTGTCGGATAGTTTTTCTTACCGAGATCAGATGTGGGGAATTTGTACGATGGTGCACTTGTAAAGAAGAAAAGAACGCCTTATCTACATGTCTACTAAGGTAAGTTGCACCGTTTTATTGTCCTGTGGCAACTCGATATCATACCCAAGCGCCTTATAACCGGCTCGCCTCTTACTATGCATCCTGGCTAACACAGGCACATCAAAATCCACATAGTCGTAGATAATCACTTCTTTCTTGGCTGCGTTCAAGCGGTGCAAACGACCGGCATACTGAGTTAAAGTGCCGCGCCAGGAAATAGGTAAAGCCAGAAATAATGTATCCAACCGTTCGTCATCAAAACCTTCGCCCAAATAACGCCCTGTTGCTAAAATCGCACGCGACTGATCAGCTGGAAGATCGGCAATTCGAGCTATCAGCTCTTGGCGTTGCTTCTTGCCCATTCCCCCTTTCATCACAAAGAGATGAGCAACTCGTTTGTTCAATAATTCTGCCAAAATTTCCAAATGTTCCCTTCGCTCAGTTAGCAGTACCGGAAAACGCTTGGCGTGAATAGCAGCTACCACATCATCAACGATCATCTGGTTCCGGTCATCATCTTTTTCCAATGAAGAGTACACTTCTTGAATTGATTGGGCAGCAATATTTTGAAGGTGGGAAGGCAACTGGAACTTAGTTGGACGCACGATAACCTTGTGGCTAAACGGCCGTTTATTTGCCTGATCTCGATCTTTCACCATGTAACGAACTGGCCCGCACTGCATGAAAATAATCGGCTGGTGCCCATCCTTGCGTGTCACGGTCGCAGACAAGCCGGTAAGATATTTGGCCTTGCTCTGGCGAACCACTTGCTCAAAGCTGACTGCAGAAATATGATGGCACTCGTCAACAATCAAGTAGCCGTAATTGCCAACGATGTCACTAACAACTCCTTTCTGGATCAGGCTTTGAATCATAGCGACATCGAGATTCCCATTTGATTTGTGTTTACCGCCACCAAACTGACCGATGTCTTTTGAGGAGATGCCAAGAAACTGGCTCAAAGCCTGCACCCATTGATCGAGCAGCTGCCGGCGGTGCACAACCACCAGCGCATTCACCTGACGTTGCGCAATCAAATAAGCAGCCACGACGGTTTTCCCGAAGGCTGTCGAGGCTGCTAGCACACCCGTTTCATGTTGCAGCAAACTGTCGGCAGCTTGCTGCTGTTCGCCGCGTAAAGTGCCTTGAAATTGAACATTCAATCGGGTACCTGCGAAGCGTTCGTCAATCAGGTTTATCTTGATCTGCAGCGATTCGAGCAAGGCGGTGAGTTCATCTATACAGCCGCGTGGCATTCCCAGGTGTTGGGGAAAATCCTCGCAACAACTGATAATGCGCGGCTTGCCATAAGTGGACAGCCTCATACCTTGCGCCTGGTAAAAATCTGGATTTTGAAAAGCGGCCAGATGGATCAGGCGATTCCGCAAAGGAGGCGTCAATTCTGCTTTTTGTATATAGATTTGGTTCCCAACAACCAGATCAAGCCGCTCAGGCAGCGGCCCGATTACTGGCGGTTCTTTATGTTTTCTGGAGGGCGGCGCAGCCCAGGGACGATCACTCTCTTCATCTGTTACGGGGAGCCGAATACCCAGAAATTCACCCTGCTTCTCAGCATGCCTGGCGACAGCCTGCACTTCTGCGCGTGTCATCCTGTGTAGGGATGCAAGAAAGGCCCATTGATCATCATAAGGAATGAATTGCTCATTTACAAAGACGCTGTTGCTGTTCTCTCGTGGTTTCTTTTGAAGTGGCAATGCAATCAGGTTGCCAAAGCCACCTCTCGGTAGCGTATCCTGACTGGGGAAAAAGCGATCATAAGAGTCCAACCCAATCTCTGGCCGGTGCTCCATTGTTTGAGAAAGCAGGAAAGTACCCATCTGGCGCGCCTGGGTCGCTGGAACAGGCTCGGTAAAGAACATCCAAACATGCCCTCCGTTACCAGAGCGCGACCGCTCAAGAGCAGCAGGAACATGAAACATCGAACAAGTTTCCAAGAAAGCGCGGGCATCATCCTGCCAGGTGGCCTTATCGAAGTCTGCTGCCAAAAACCAGCAGGTCTCATCAGGTAACATAGGATAAACGCCAATCGTAAAGCTACGCCCTTTTCTGTCCTGTGGATCGAAACCTTGTAAGTGATTGCGCATCACCTGGTCTGTCACTGGAAGGAATGTGCGCTGTCCGCAATCCTCACAGCGAATTTTCGGTTTTTCGCAAACCCCACGGATCCACTCATTTTGACAAACAGGCTGGTAGCCTTGCTTACCGGTTTTCATGCTTTCGAAACGCCGGGGATAAACATCATCACGTCCACGAAACAAGCTTTGAAAGAAGGTAATCTTCTCGTCCTGGGACGATTGATTGGTAACAGTTTGATGGTGATTAACATCGGAGGCGCCTGGCGATTGGAGCAAAGCTGCTTTATCACGCTGCAAATCTGCAAAACGCGACAACAATTTTGAACGGCTGCTTTCCAGTTCTGCCAATTCTGCTTCAGTTGAAGCGATCAAGTGATTAATTTCATCCAAGGTTTTCATAAAGTTGTTTTTAAAAGAGCGAGTAAAGTTATTCGCGACGTGTAATTCACAAAGCTGCGTCAAGCAGTATCCCATCATGTATTAGTAAGGATGCCCCATGATTTGATTTTAGAGCCCGGCGCGACTGAATCTTCCCATCAAGGTCGGACGGTTGCTGTACTTCTCCCTGATTACCAAAAAACGTTCCTGAAATTTAAGTAGCTGGTTCTGGTATATTGCCAGATCACGCAGGTCGACCAGCAGTTGTGTGGCTTCATCATAGAGACTGGCCTGTTTTTGCCCGATCAGGCTTTCAACCCAGCGCCAGGTAGCTTCTTCACGCCCGGCCAGATCAAGCAAATCCTGGATGCGCTTCCGCTCGGCTTCGGCCTTCTTTTGGCGTAAGGCTTCCTGTTCCAATCGCTCGGCTTCTTTGAACAAATTGCCTGCTTGACGTTGGCCCTTTCCAGCGCTCCCAGGTTTGGTTCCTGCCAGTTGCTCCAGCCGTTTTTGCAGTACGATGCGCACCTGCGGTTCGTTGTTCAGCACCTGACGCAGGAAGTTTTCACATTCCTCGCGGCTGAGATGCGCCAGCGTTTTTTCCAGATGAGCAACGGATGCGGGCTGAAGCGAGGGGCTGGCTTTGGCAGCAGCTTTGACCAGGTGCTCATCCAGTTCGAAGAATTCGATAAAGGCCTGATGACTGCTGTTTAGTTTTCCCAATCCAGCCGGGATGGGCGGTTCCATTTCCGGGTTGTCTTCCTCCGGGTCTTCGATAGAGACGGCTTTCAGCCAGCTCAGATAAAGGGCGCGGTAATCACCTTGCATAATTTGTTCACGGATGGGTATCAATTTGCCGAGCATGCCTTCGCCTTCAAGCCACTCGTAATCTGGCTCTTCGTCATCCAACGAAAACTCAAGAATGTAGTAGTTGCCTTCCAACTCAAGCGTGAGAATATCTTCCCGGCAGTAAGACTGGATGGCCTGTGGATCGAGCACCGATTTTGGGAAGCGAAACATGAGTTTGCGCGTACCCCAGTTCGCCATATAGAGATGCGCATCGAAGTACTCCAGCAGCACTTGGCGGGGGTTGTGCTTGAAATCTCCCCACGAGTAAGTCACAATCGCCTGGGTGGATGTGACCGTCTCCATGTGGCTGGAAAGCCCGGAAACAGCATCCTTTTCAATGGGGCTGAGAGGGCGGTCAATGGTTTGCCACTCGTAATATTGGTATTCGCTCATCGAAACACCTCGAAGTGAGATGCCCCGACTATACCATTATCTTCTTCGACAATCGTAGAGAAATGGAAGCTGAAACTTAAAACTTGATTTTCGGGCAGAAATCTGATATACTGCAATTACAGTATTTCTGCATAGGCAGATATACGCGCAAAGGAGAGCTATGGAACTCACAATTCAAGTCCGAGAACGTGGTGTGGTCACACTCCCTGCCGAGCTGCGTGAAAAGTACAATATCGAAAACGGGAAAATCTTTCACTTGGTGGATCTGGAAGGTATCTTTGTGTTTGTACCGATGGTTCCTATAGTTCCGGAACTGGCGAATGAGATCGAACGTATTCGTCTGGAATCAGGACTGAGCGTTGACGAGCTTCTGGATGATCTGCGCAAACAACGTGAACGGTACAACAAGGAAAAGTATGGCAAATAAACCACCTAAACCGCGCATCTTTATAGATGCGGATGTGCTTTTTGCGGGTGCAGCTTCACCCAACGAGCATAGTGCCAGTCTGGTGATCCTCCGAATGGCAGAGATTACGTTAATCGAAGCTGTGGTCAGCGAGCAAGTTATCACTGAAGTTGAACGCAACTTGGGAGAAAAGATGCATGCCGCTATGCCGGCATTTCAGATGTTGGTGAGCCGTTGTCTTCATGTGGTGCCAGATCCGACCATGGCCGAAATCAAGGCAATGTCAAAGTCTGCTGATGCCAAGGATGTCCCCATTTTAGCTGCTGCGGTGCGCGAAAGTTGTGTCTTCCTGACAACGTACAATATTCGGCATTTTCAACCAGGTGTTGAATCAATTACGGTTCTTAAACCCGGTGACCTGGTGCAGCGCGTACGGTATCTGCTGGCTCAAATGTCTTCGGAGTGATTGAAACCAGAGCTGAGATCTGGCCTTCCTAGCCCAAGAATAAGCTTTAGGGCGGTTTGAGATCCAAAGATCGAGTCACGATAGTCTACTCCCCCTCTCGACTTTGTATTATCCCTATATACAGTATCCCCTTGGGGGCACAGAAAAACCACCTTTTTGAAAGGTGGTTTCTTTTTAAGTCTTTAACGCCTTTTTAAAAGGTTTAATGTCCTATCAGGTTTTTAGTTATTTTCCTCCGCGAAAACCATTTCCTCGATCAGAGGTATCACCAGTAATGGAGCCATTGCCTCCCCAACTCCGGCCGTTCCCTTGGGATCCAGCAAGGATGGCCTGGTAAAGATCATCAGTGAGATATTGAGGCTGATATGTCACTCCCGTTTGTCGTTCAATTACGCGGACATATGCTCGCAGATGATTGTAGGATCCAGTCATCAGGCTATTGTAAACCTGCTGGATATCCGTCTTTTCAGTTTGGGCTATTCGTGTCTGCAGGTCGACGATATCGACCTCTTCAATCGTTGCGCCGACTTTCAGCGCATCCGCCAGGGAATTGCCGCCTGTCGCCATCAATTTGGTGTAAAGAGATTGGAGTGCGGGGTCAGTGAAGGATCCTGAAGCCGTTTCAGGTACCGGGATGCCATATCGAATAAGCAGGGTTTGGACGGCATCCATGTGTGCCTGTTCGCTGGAGGCAATGTTTTGAAAAACTGAATGGCCCCACTGGGCATACAAGGCATTATAGACATCCCGCGCCAGTTTTTCTTCCTCGTACATGTACAAAAGCCCCGATATCTCCTCTGTCGTTAATGAAGTGGAAATTAACGGCTGAGACACCGTCGGTATTGCCTCCGCGGCATCCTCCAAACCTGCAGCTGGGATGGATTCGACTGGCTCATTCTCCACGACAGGAGCCGCCTGGGCGGTGCAGGCGGTCATGCCTGCTGCAACGAGCATGACTGCAGAAAGTGTACTAATCATAATTTTCTTAAACATAAGGTTTCTCCTAAAAATGGTATTTTTACGGTTGTTATTTACAACTCTGAGCTTATAATAACAACTCTCCATAAAGAAAATTTAAAGCAATTGACAAGATAATTCAAAGGTTTTCCATAAAAAAGGAAGCTGCTTCTCTGAGCAGCTTCCCTGAATTACCTGACAAACCATACGATTTCCATTTTCGCTTCCGGCCCAGGACCGGAATGCCAGACCTCGCGTGGAGCACCATGTTTCTGATACCCATTCGCCGGGATCCATTCTGCGACAGCATCATATCCATTCAGGATGGCAGGGAATTCGCACTGTTCTCCCAGAAGGGTCACACTAGCTGCATTACCGCCATACAATTGCTTTAGGACGACTTTTTTATTTCCATTAACGTGGCCCCTTACAGGCAGACAGATCTCAATCGGACCGTCATCCTTCTCATTTATCGCACCGTGATAAATGCCGAAGGGCGGACCGGCCGACTCCGCTTTTTGTTCCTTGACCATGTCATTTAGAACACCTAAAGTTTCTTCGATTGTCTGGCTCAGTTTCCCGACTTTTACATGCGTTGTGACGCTCAGAACCTGTTTTGGTGATATCACCTTTAACTTAACTGCGAAACCCATGGGGCACCGTCCTCATCGTTGGAATGCTCGATTTGTGCCATTATTGGCAGCAGATTGAATATTTTACCAGTATAGTTTTCCCACATTCAGGAGTCAAGTCAATAACACACTTCCTCCAAGCTCAGTGGCGTGATGATATGATTGTGACAAAATTCCTGGAAAGAGTACGGGACACAAGAATTTTTTCATTATGAAGACGAGCATGAGTAAAATGATCATCCTGGTAATTGTATCTTTATTGCTTTTGGTCGCAATTTTATTGCTGGTTTGGAGAAATCACTACATAAATTATACAGATCCAAGGGGTCAATTGTTGAAGGGTGGTTACGCAAATTCGACCAATGTAAGCGATGGAACACTGGGAGTGGTGACATGGAATCTTCATTTTGGTGAAAAACTGGATGAAATCATCTTAACACTCGAAAATTCCAGCGAATTTCAAGGTAAGGAACTTTTACTTCTGCAGGAGATTAATGGAGAGGGCGCAAAAAAGATTGCCAGGCAACTTCGTTACAATTATATTTACTATCCCACTGTCTTTTCGCGCCAGCGGGGAGATGAATACGGCCTTGCGATCCTTTCAAAGTGGCCTCTCGAGAAAGCCGAAAGGATTCTGCTCCCCAATTGGCTGCCGGGATGGGTGGAAAATCGTTTTGTGATCAAGGCAATAACTTCTGTGAACGGTAAAAACATCACTATTTACAACACGCACCTGGATGTTGCATGGATGAGGCACCAGGGAGAATTTCTGGGTGAGGAGTTGGCGTCTCCCGAAGGGCTGACCATCCTCGGCGGCGACTTCAACACGTGGCAGCCATCAAGCATCACTGAATTGGAATCCCTTCTACAGGCTGTCGGGATGGAAAGGTTGACTCGCAAAACGGGGTATAGTTTTGAGTATCTTGGCTCCCATTTCATTCTGGATCACATTTTCAGCAACGAAGCTCAGGACTATACTGCAGGGGGAGTCCACGAAACCGATGCCAGCGACCATTTTCCAGTGTGGGCGGAAATCGCGATCGACCCCAAGTAGTAAAATACCAATGATTGAGAACCGAATTGATTTTTTAATGAGAAATAGGAGTAAATACAGGAGTTGAGAAAATGTCTAAACTAAATCCCGATCTGCGCAATTTCCTAAAAGGAGCGCTTGGCTATTCGGCAGGTGCAGCGGCATGTGTCCTGTTCATTTTTGTCACCGCCCGGCTGGGTTTGGTGAGCTGGCTGTTCAGCCTCATTGATGAAAACCAAGTCCTGGTGAAAGTCCTGGGCGTTCCCGTTTTTGCCGGGCTGATGCTCGCGCTGGGAGGTGCTGTTCTGGGCGGAGTGGGCGGTTGGTTCCTGGCTTCCATCCTTGGCATTTCCCGCAAGCGCCGACAGGTGATCGGCAGCGGCGTGGCATTTGCCATCACCGTCAGCGCATTGACTTTTTTATATTTGCTTCTTATTGGTTTTATCGGCATCTACAACAACTTCACAGCCAATCAAATAGACCACTATTTGTTGGTCTTCGGATTATTTGGACTGATCTTCGGCTTGTTAACTGGAATCATCCAATCGCTCGTGAGCCTGAGATTAAAAGACACCTGGCGGTTGATTCTGGCATCGACAATCGGATTCACCCTCGGTGGCATCGTGATGGGATTCCTGGTGCGCCTGGTCAACCCGACCTCGGGATTCCAAACCCACCCCATCCTAACCGGGATCGTCCTTCTACTGGCTCTGGTCGCGCCATTTGCTTTGGGCGGAGGCGCGATGGGTTATACCTACGGGAGACTCGCCAACCGGGCAGCCGGGAAAGGTGAACCAGTCGAAGGACTGCAACCCTCCGCATGGCAGACCGGCATTATGGCAGTCATCGGCCTGCTCGTGACGTTCTGGTTTTTCGGCATCGTGGACCACATCGCTGAATTCCTGACCATCTATGATGGAAATACGAACACGCAAATTTCATCGGAGACGGTTGGCGTACGGTGGACTGAGCCTGAAGCTTTCAATGGTGATGTCAGTATTTTTCAGCCTGCCGTCAGATTCCAACAGAACCTGTGAGCATTACAGGACCGGATCAGGTAATTCACTCCGCCTGGTGCAGCCCGGAGGGCGTCATCCAATATCAACACGGAAGCGAACCTGTAGAGGAGATCGCCTTTCCCGCCTGCAGTGGTGCTCCCACACTGGCATTGGGCGCTGACGGCCTGCCGCACCTGGTATGGTATGCCACGGAGATTCGCGACACGACCGGTGTGACCCGCGCCAACAGCATTCTGGTGGAAAGTATCCGTCTTGACATCCGGCTGGAGCGAACCCGCCATCATTTCGCGTACCGCATCCCAGGTAATCCCATCCATGACGTCTGATGAAGAAGGGAATCTAACGCTTGCCTGGCAGGAAGCTGACCAGAGCATGTATTCCGTTTTTCAAGAGGTATACACCTGTGATGAACAGCAGCTTTCTGATCTGGAATTGATTGGCTTGCAGACGCTATTAACGGGCGGTACAAGGCCTGCCGGGACGGAAGATTCCCTACTGTCGCAATCAATTCAGCCACATCCTGTATACACCTAACCCCGAGCCGGATTACAGCGAAGAGCCTGCCACCCCCAACAGCGCCTTCGATAAAGTTTCAGCAGCCATTATCAGCCAGGCTCAATACGAGGTTTTGTTTGCGACAATGCAGTATGAGCCCAACACGTCACCGCCCAGCCCGGGTAACATCCTTGCCGAAGGCATAGCTGCTTTGTACAAAGAAGTGAAAGCCCACCCGGAAAACTACCCCAAGGGGATGACGGTGCGCATCCTGTTGGGGAATTACCCGGTGGTAGCCACCCTGGAGTATGGATCGCAAATCGAGAATGCCATAGCAGAATTTCGTGCGGCAGGAGTGGAGCAGATGGTCGAACCGGAGATTGGCTGGCGATTGGAGTTCGCCAACTTCCCCGGCGCCTATCCACACAGCCACACCAAGTTTGTGGTGATCGACGGCGAACGGGTCACGAGCGTCGGGTTCAATTACGGCTACCTGCACTTCCCAATCGACCATCCCTCAGGAAAAGGGTATGACCTGCTCGACCTGGGATTGGCCGTGTTCGGTCCGATAGCCCAGGAAGCCGTCAGTGTGTACGATGACATGTGGGATGGAGCGGATCAGATCCATTGTGAGGATTTTTATCCCGAAGACGGCTCGGACTGGCAAAAAACGTGTGTGGAGAAAAAAGGGGTTGCCGAACATGTCCCGGAAGTGATGCGCTATTACCTGCCCCCGGAAGGCAGCGATAATACGTTCTCACTCTACCGTAACAGCGTATTCAAGGAGGCGGATAATTTTATTGCTGTCGGCTTGGCTTCTTCAACCGAGACGATCGATATGATGGAGACCAATTTCTCACTTGAACTGGTTTGCATGCTCAATATCATCTATCCGGATTTCTGCACCTTCGACAACGCCCTGCCCTGGATGGAGGCGATGGTGGAAGGAATCAAGAAAAACAACACCCTCGTGCGTGTGATCATGGAAAACACCAATAGTAATGGACTTGAGAACCGTGTTTCCGGGCAGGTATTGATGGAAGAGCTGGCACGTCTTGGTCTGGAGGATCAGGTCGAATTGCGTTTTTACAACGGCAAGATTCACGCCAAGTCCATCCTGATGGACGGAGAGTTGCTATTTATCGGCAGCCACAACCTGCACTACAGCGCGTGGGGAGACACAGGCTTGAACGAATACAGCCTTGCCACCGACAATCCGGAGGCTATTGCGGAATACCAGGCTCTGTTCGAGGCGAAATGGGCGGAGGCAATTCCTTTTGAGGAAGCTGAATATGGCACTTCACCATAGAAGATGGATGGATTACTCGATTTATTGAGACTTCTGGCTAACCTGTTTTTTAAGATATTGAATTCTCGCCAATCCAAAGTATAATTTTGCATGCAGAATTATCGCTTGTTTATCAAGCAGGATTTAGCCATCCATAGTCGGTGTCGCAAGTCCAATGGTCGGTAAAGAAGAGACACTCGCTTTGGAAAACAATATCAGAAAGGAAAGAAAAGGAGAATCATCATGAACGACACACAAAAACAAATCCAGGCAGTGGGATTCCTGGTCATGGCCTTTACCGACGAGAAAGCTGGAGATGAAGCTTTAAAGGCTATGAAGGAGGCCAAGAAGCAGAAGAAGTTTTACTTTGAAAATGCTGCCGTGATCCGCCAGGACGCCTCCGGCAAAGTGCACTATTCCGAGACCGGCGACTTGAAGACCGGGATGGGCGCCAGTATTGGCGCACTGATCGGGGGAGTCGTCGGCATTCTGGGTGGACCCGCGGGTGTAGCCCTTGGAGCGGGGACAGGCGCGGCTGTCGGCGCTGCTGCAGCTCACGAAGACTCCGGGTTCAAAGATGAAAGTTTGAAGACGGTCGGTAAAGCCATGAAACCGGGTACGTCTGCGGTGGCGGCTATTACCAGCGAAGCTTTCCTGAAGGAATATCAGAAAAAAGTCAAAGAGGAGAATGTCAATCCGTTCGTTGATAAGCTGGCTGCCAAAATCTCCGATAGACTCAGCGAGGGCAAGAACGTCGCCCTGGGAATCCTGCTTTCTGAGGAGGGGCTGGTGTACAAGGAAGTGGCCGCGAACGAGAAATCAGCCGAGGTGATCAACATGGCGATCACTGACGAAGCTGTAGTTGCAGCCGCCGCCACCGTGACCGAGGACAAGGTAGAGTACGGGATGGTGATTGCCACATCGGATATGGTGGCATCAGAAACCGGGGTGGCCACCAAGGAAGGCGCATTGATCGTGGACGACGTGATCACACGCGAAGGCGAAGTAGTTGTGGCTACAGCTATATTGCCCGAAGGAACAGTCCAGAAAACGCTCGAACAACCGAAGCCTGTCGAACCAGCTCCCAAACCGGCTGTGGCGAAGGCAGCCCCCGCCAAGCCAGCACCTAAACCAGCCGCTAAGAAAGCCGCTCCCGCCAAGAAGGCAGCCAAGCCCGCGCCCAAACCAGCCGCAAAGAAGGCCACTTCTGCCAAGAAGGCAGCCAAGCCAGCGGCCAAACCAGCTGCGAAGAAGAAATCCACTCCCAAGAAGGCAGCCAGCAAGAAGCCTGTAAAGCCGGCACCCAAAAAGACAGCGAAAAAGGGAAAGCCTGCCAAGAAGACTACCGGCAAGAGTAAACCTGCCAAGTCTGCGTCCAAGAAGACGGCAAAAAAGAAAAGCAAGTAAAGTCGATAATCTAAAGTATGCAAACGCAGGACAGATGCTTGATCTGTCCTGCGTTTTTTTAAGTCTGTGTGATGGTAAAAAGTCGCTCCTTATCGAAGCGACCTTTTACCATTTCCTTATTCTTGATAACCGCTGTAATACTGCGCCTTACTATTTACTTCTTGCGCCTGCGCATGAAAAACTTGACCAATTCGTCCACGAGCAGGAAAGCAAAGGCATACCCGATGCAGATCAGCCACTGATCGCCAGTGAGTGAGGTCGTACCCAGCATGCGCTGCAGGAAGTCCAAAACGGTCGGCAGGAATGTGAACAGGATTGCAAGACCGTAAAGCATCAACTGGTTACGATCGCTCAGGATATCCCGGTTGAAGGCGCTGGCCGTCTCACTGCGCGAGCTGAGGCCCATGATAATGCTGATTAATGAGAAGGCGACAAAGCCCATGGTGGCTGCAGTGGCAACGCTGCCTGCCTGATACATCCCCTCCAATTGGACCGTCACAAAACCCAGCAAAATGCCAAACAAGGCAATGCGGAACCATTGAGACCCTGAAAGGATGGGCTGCTTTAAAGGCCGGGGTTTGCGTTCCATCAAATCAGAGGCCGGCTTATCGAAGCCTAACGCGATCGCAACCGGTACCGTCACCAGGAAGTTCAGGAACAAGACCAATGCCGGCGTAAACGGCACACCGCCGAGAACGATAAAAAACGCCGCCAGCAGGTATGATGTTATGAACCCTATCAACTGGAGCATCTGGAAGCGGATGAAGTTGAACAGGTTGTTATAGATGGACCGCCCGAACTCGACCGCTTTGACGATAGTGGCAAAATTGTCGTCGGTCAGGATCATGACCGCGGCACCCTTCGAGACCTCGGTGCCGGTGATGCCCATGGCCACGCCGATATCGGCTTTCTTTAGAGCCGGCGCATCGTTGACACCATCACCAGTCATGGCGACGACGTTATTCTTTCGTTGCAGAAGGTCCACCAGCCGGATCTTATCTTCGGGGGCGACACGCGCCACCACGCCGATATTGTCCAGATCCTTCATCAACTCTTCATCGCTCATGGCTTTGAACTCCGCACCGGTGAGTGCCTTGCCCTCGATTCCCAGCTCGTGCCCAATGGCTGCCGCGGTCACGGCATGGTCGCCTGTGATCATGCGCACCTGAATGCCGGCGCTGTGGCATTTGGCAATGGCGTCTTTGGCTTCGGTACGCGGAGGATCCACTATGCCCACCATGGCTAAAAGCGTCAGATCCTTCACCAGGTCGAGCAATTTACCCTTAGGGTCAAAGGTTTGCGGATCAAAGTCACGGCGTGCAACCACCATGACGCGCTCACCGGTCTTTGCCATGCGCTCATTAGCATCGAGTGCGAGCTTTCGGTTGTCGTCTGTGATGGGGTGGAGTTCGCCATCAGGCGTCCAGTACGAGCCGCTGCGCGCGATCACAACGTCGGGACCGCCCTTGACGAAGCAGCGCACCACTTCCTTGCCCTTCTCATCTTTCATCTTGTGGAAGGTCGCCATGAACTTGTAATCAGAATCGAACGGCACCTCGGCTACACGAGGGTAGGTCTGCCGCGCGCCGTCCAGATCAATTCCGCCCTTGGCGGCCAGCACGATCAGTGCGCCTTCGGTGGGGTCGCCGATCAACGCCTCGCCGTCTAACCGGGCATCGGCGCACAGCGCCATCGGCAGCATGACGGTGTCCAGATCGATCTTGGTGCCACCGGAATGAAGCAACTCGCCCTTGGTGCTGTATCCCTCGCCTGTCACTTTGTATTGGTTTTGGCCGGGAATGATGAACTCACGCGCCGTCATCTTGTTGAGGGTCAGCGTGCCAGTCTTATCCGAGCAGATCGCGGACACCGAGCCCAGCGTCTCCACCGAGGGCAGCCGCTTGACGATCGCGTTCTGGGCGGCAAGTGCGCGCGTGCCCATGGAATAGATGGTGGTAACCACGGCCGGCAGACCGGTAGGAATGGCAGAGACAGCCAGGGCAATGCCAGCGATGAAGATGGTTTCTAGAGCCTGCCCGTTGTTCAGCCCCATTATGACCATGAGGACGAAAGCTAGGCCTGCTAATCCGGCGATGATGATGGTCAGCTTATCGAGCTGTTTCTGCAAAGGTGTCTTGTCAGCTTCGGTCTTATTCAAGAGATCGGCGATATTACCCATTTCCGTGCCCATACCGGTGGTGGTGACAATCATCTCACCACGGCCGCGGGTGACGGAAGTATTCATGTAAGCCATGCAATGGCGATCGCCCAGGGGAACGTCGGGCTTGTCTATGGTCTCAGAGTCTTTGGACGAAGCGACGCTTTCGCCGGTCAGGGCGGCTTCCTCGATCTCGAGGGTCGCTGTCACGAACAGGCGGCCGTCGGCTGGAACGCGATTGCCCGCTTCCATCAGCACGATGTCGCCCGGGACCAATTGTTCCGCTTCGATTTCAATGGCTTGACCGTCGCGGCGAACGCGGGCGATGTTTTTCATCATCTTGGTCAGCGCAGCCAGACTGGCCTCGGCCTTGGATTCGCCGCGCAAGCCCAACACCGCGTTGAAAACCGTCAGAACCACCAGCACAATTGTCGTGCTCCATGACTGCGTGAACACCAGGTTGAGCACGGCAGCGCCCAGCAGGATGATCTGCATAAAATCCCGATACTGGCGCAGGAAAGCCTGCCAGCCTGCTTCCTTTTTCTTGGCGGCCAGTTCGTTGGGACCGTACTTCTGCAAGCGCTGCTGGGCTTCGCTCGCGCTTAAGCCTTTAGCAGGATCAACCTGCAGTTCTTTCGCTGCGGCTTCCACCGTCAGCGCATACCATTTGGGTTGAGTTTTAGTTGTTTCTGCCATGGTTATCCTCCTTTTTAATATTTTTCGGGAACATAGTTATAGGGATGCTTGGACTCAACATATTTCCCTTTTTTCTGAGCCGGTGGCAGCTTGACCTTCTTGTGCGGGACATCCTCATAAGGGATCACGCTAAGCAGGTGCGCGATGCAGTTCAGGCGCGCTTTGCGCTGGTCGTTGGAATCCACCACATACCAGGGGCATTCCGGCGTGTCGGTCGCTTCGAACATCGCATCGCGTGCGCGGGAGTAATCGTACCAGCGCGCCTGAGCTTCCACGTCCATCGGGCTGAGCTTCCAGATCTTGATGTAATCGTCGATGCGTTCCTCGAATCGTTTGGCCTGGTTCTCCTTGCTCACTTCCAGCCAGTACTTCACCAGGATGATACCGGAATCAACCATGGACCGCTCAACTGTTGGAGCCATTTTCAGGAAGCCGCTGACTTGTTCCTTGGTGGCAAATCCCATCACTCGCTCGACTCCCGCCCGGTTGTACCAGCTGCGGTCAAACAACACCACCTCACCCGCTGCCGGCAGGTGCGGCATGTAACGTTGGAAGTACATCTGTGATTTTTCCCGCTCGGTCGGCGCAGAGAGAGCAACGGTTCTAATAACGCGCGGACTGGTGCGTTCAGTGATGGCCTTGATGACGCCTCCCTTGCCGGCAGTGTCGCGCCCTTCGAAGACTACGACGATTTTTGCGCCGGTGTATTTCACCCATTCCTGCAACTTGACCAACTCAACCTGCAAGGATTTCAATTCCTTTTCGTAATCCTTGCGGCTCAATTTGTCATTTGCTTTTTTATCCTTGTTGCCGTTCTTACCTTTCACATCGGCAGCTTCCAGCTCTTTCTTTTCTTTTTTCTTATCCTTTTTCTTTCCCATGCTCTCACTCCTTTCGAATTGAATTGCTGAATATCGAATTTATCGTCACTATTTCGGCGGCTGACAAAGATCTTTTAAACTCACTGCATTACTGACAAAATAGCCGCCGTTAAAAAACCCATCACTGTAAATATTCCCACGGACATACCACCTTTTTGGTGAGCTTCAGGCATCATTACATCAGCCAGCATGGTGAGCATGGCGCCGGCAGCAAAAGCCTGGGCCATCAGCCCATCAATAGAGGGTACCATTTGGATGGTGAAGAAACCCAAGCCTGCACATAAAGCCGAGACGGCTACCAATCCCATCCACATCCTGAAGACCTTTCTTCGGGAATATCCTGAAGACTCCAGGTTGATAGTCCCTGCCACGCCCTCCGGCAGATTGGAGATGAACACGGCTGCAAGGAAGGCAATATTGATCACACCTCCTATCGCCATGGACATGCCCAGAATGATCGATTCGGGTACATTGTCGAGCAGTGTGCCGATGAAAATGGCCGCACCTGAACCGCCGGGTTGATTTCCGGAAATGTCCTTTCGGTCTTTGCCGCCTCTGCGGTCGATGTACCAATCGCCCAGGAAAAAGGCAACAGCGCCCAATCCAAATGCCAGTGCCATGCCAAAGCCATTACTGCTTATCTCCGATGAGGGCACGAGCTCGTAGGCAATGGCACTGATGAGCGCACCGGCGCCAATCCCCATGACGATGCCCACGTGGCGGTTTGATAGCCCACGGTTGGCCAGGAAATACCCGATCAACAGCGAACTGGCTGCCAAACCGCCCCACAGGAAGGCATTTACCGTAGTGTTTATTTCTCTCTCCTAAATGCCGTCGCGCAGGATCGGGCAGGTCATGCAGTGACCGCCGCCGCGTCCCTTGCCCAGCTCAAAGCCGGCAATCGCGACCACTTCCACGCCCGCTTCGCGCATCTTGTTGATGGTGAAAGTATTGCGTTCGTACGAGACCACCACACCCGGCTCGATGGCGACCGTGTTATTGGCGTCGTCCCATTGTTCGCGCTGAGCTTGATATTCATCGCCGCCTGTTTCAACAACGGTCAGTTTATCCACTTTGAGCGCATCGGCAACTGCTGAGGGGAAGTTCTTTTCTTCGGTGACGTGGAAATCACCGGCTTTTTTACCCGGGCGCAGGCTGATGGCGCGGATATTGTTGACCACTTTCGGGAAGGCTGTCGCCTTGTCACGGTCAAGCAGGGTGAAGACCGTGTCGAGGTGCATGTGGGCGCGGTCCTTGGTCATGACGGCAACGATCACCCGTTCCGCAGCGCCCTTCTCAAAGAGCTTTTTGGCGACCATTTCGATCATGCGTCCCGAGGTGCGTTCGCTCATGCCAATAGCTACTGTCCCGTTGCCGATCGGCTGGACATCGCCGCCTTCCAGGGAAGCACGGCCGAAATCCTGGATGTTGAATCCACCATCCGCGCCTTGATCCGGATACCAGTATTCGAAACCGCCATCCTTGAACATGGGGTGGTATTTGTAAATGGTCAGCATATTGAGTGCTTCGCGCCGGCGGGCTGGCCAGTACATCGGGTTGACCGTCACGCCGTTGTAGATCCAGCAGGAGGGATCGCGCTGGAAGAGGGAGTTCGGCACGGGGGGCAGGACAAAGTAACCCAGATCATCTACCACCGCTGCGGCACCCAGCGAAATTTCCTTGAACTTCGCCAGGTCGAAGCCGCCTTCCACCATTTCGCTGACGGTCAAGCCGCCCACCAGGTGCTTCGCGAGTACTTCCGGTTTTAGCTTGGAAAGAAATTCGCGCACTTCATCCATCAAGGACCAGCCCACGGTGTACTCCGAAGCCACCAGATTGATGATGTTTTTCCTAGCTGCTTCGGACGCCGCCAGCGCTTCTCCCAGCAGGTCGAGATGGTAGAACACCTCGACACCCCGGTCGCGCATGGCCTTGACGAATTGGTCGTGTTCCCACTGGGCGCGTTCCACCCAGATCACATCGTCGTATAACAGTTCATCGTGATTGGCCGGTGTAAGACGCTTCATGCTGAGATCCGGCCGATGGACCATTACCTTGCGTAGTTTTCCAACTTCTGAATTTACTCCAAAATTTGCCATGTTATTTTTCCTCTCTTCTTGAATGAATTTGATTGACGGGTCAATCGGGCACTACATTGGTGCCGGCTTCGCCTGCTACTATCTTTTCGATATCTTCCAATGAACCAATCGCCGCGCGTTTGCCAGTCTTTTCCACAAACTGAACGGCGGCCGCCACCTTCGGCCCCATGGAACCGGCCGGGAAGGGATGCGCTTTCAAATCACCGGGAGTGATTTTTTCCAGCATGCGCTGCTCCGGCTTGCCCCAATCCAGGAATACACCTTTGACATCCGTGGCAATGACGAACAGATCTGCTTCGACTTCTTCCGCCAACAGCTCGCTGGCCAGGTCCTTGTCGATCACCGCTTCGATGCCGGTCAACCAGCGTTTTTTGGTTTTATCGTACATGGTCGGGATTCCGCCACCGCCGGCGCAGATCACGACCGTCTTCTTCTCCAGCAGCCACTTGATCGGCCGGATCTCGAAAATCCGTTTGGGCAGCGGAGAGGGCACCACCCGGCGCCATTTAGCCCCATCCAGCTTGAACACCCAACCCTTTTCTTGCTTCAGTTTGTTCGCTTCAGCCTCCTCGTAAATAGGGCCGACGAACTTGGTTGGGTTCGTAAATGCCGGGTCTGCCGGGTCGACCTCCACCATGGTCAGGAGGGTGGCAAACGGCACCTCGAAGGGCAGCAGGTTACCCAGTTCCTGTTCGATCATGTATCCGATCATGCCCTCGGTTTGAGCACCGAGCACGTCCAGCGGATAGGCTTCAACATCCTTGTAGGCAGAAGCCTGGAGTGCCAGCAATCCCACCTGCGGACCATTGCCATGCGCCATTACCAGCTGGTGTTTTTCCGCCACCGGCGCCAGGGAGCGCGCAGCTACCTGGATATTGGCTCGCTGGGCTTCATGCGTCATCGGTTCGCCCCGTTTAAGCAGGGCATTTCCTCCTAAAGCAACTACAATCCTCATTAATTTTCTCCTTTCTTTCTAAACTGACATTTCTCGCGTTCCCCAGACCTTCATAAGCTGGGCGTAAAACTTGACCATCTTCCCCATCGCCTCAATCGGGATGCGCTCATCGATGCCGTGCTCCAGACCGCGGAAACTCTCGTCCATGACCACCGAAGTAAAGCGGTAAATATGGTCGCATACCGGCACAAAATGCATGCAATCGGTGCCTCCCAACATGACAAATGGCGCCACGGGCGGATTGTCAAAGACCTGGCGGATCACAGTCTTTAGACCTTTATACGCCTCGCAATTTTGCGGGGAGATGGGCAGAGCCTCGTTGAACTTCCCTTCAATCGGCTTGAACTTTACCCGCTCATCCTTGATGACTTTCTTGGCATGCCAGAGAACATCCGCGATGGTATCGCCGGGCAGCAGGCGAAAATTAACAATCGCCTTGGCTTCCGCAGGGATGGTGTTGTCCTCCACGCCTCCATTGATGATGGTCAAAGCGGTGGTCGTGCGAATGCTGGCATTCATCTCCGGGTTGGGCACCAACCAGCGCTTCAGCAATGGACCGAACAGCCACACGTTTGCGAAAGCGACCTGGATGTAGATCGGAGCCGCCTTGCCGATACCGCGATAGAGCGGACGAAGCTTGCGCAAATGAGTCGGCATGGGATGAGCTTCCAGACGAGCCAGCGCGCGCGATAGAATGCCGATGGCTGTCTGCGGAGGCGGCGTGGAGGAATGCCCCGGCTGGCTTTTAACCGTGAACTCAACCGTAAGATAACCCTTCTCGCTGATGCCGATCAGCCCGATATTGCCCCGCACACCGGGTGCCAGGCCGGCGCTGATCCCGCCGCCCTCGTCGACGATCCCTGCCAATTGGACTCCGCGTTCCTTGAGCAGCTGCCCCATCACCTTGGAGCCGTTCACTCCGCCGGTTTCTTCGTCATGACCCATGCCGAACAGGATGGTGCGTTCCGGGCGGTATCCCTGCTGGAGCAGCGTCTCCGCCGCGTCCATGATGCCGATCAACTGGTTCTTGATATCCAGCGTGCCGCGGCCCCAGATAAAGCCATCGACAATCTTTCCTTCAAACGGCGGGTGAGTCCACCTGTCCGGGTCGGCAAAGACCACGTCCTGGTGCGCCATCACCATGACCGGTTCCAGGTCGGCGCGGCTTCCCTGCCAGGTGTAGAGAAGGCTGTAACCGTTGACCACTTCACGCTTCAATTTCTCATGCACCAGGGGATAAGTCTCCTCCAGCATTTTGTGAAGTTGTTGAAATGCCTCCGGCTCAGGCGTGCCCTTGTCATCCAGAGGGACCGTCTTGCAGCGGATGGAGGCTGCCAGATGCTCGGCGACTTTCTGGTCGTCCACCTGTATTCCTTCCACTGCCGGCACAGCCCGCTGCGTCCACTGGAAAATAATGGTACGCACCACCACAAACAAAGTGGTGATAATTAAAACAGCCAGGATAAAATACAATACATAAGTAAGTATCATTCAGCCTTCTCTTGAGAGTCTTGTGAGTCTTTAGGTGCAGACGACATCCTTCGTCCTGGAAAGCGGCCCGAACGGCTGAAGTAAGCCGGCAATCCGGTGATGGTTTCGTCAACCGTCCATTCGCTGACCGGCCGGGTCTTCCAATCATAGCGGATCACCAATCCGCGCGTGATGGTTGCAAACAGGATTGCGATCCAGGCAGCCGGGTTGCTGCCCACACTTTGACTGGCAACCAACGCGACATATAACAACAGGCAGGCCACCAGAATGTAACTGAAATACTGACCGGGGCGAAAGAAACTGGGGACATTCCCAACAAACAGATCGCGCGCGATACCTCCAGCCACACCGTTCACCAATCCCACAAACAAAGAACCGATGAGGGGAATGCCAGCCAAATATGCCAGTTGAAACCCGATCAAGGCGAATGCCGGTGTACCGAGTGCATCGATCATGCTGATCACAACATCCCCCCGCCTGACCTTTTCCCAATATCTTCCGAAAATACTGATCACCACCGAGGCAAAAAAAGCCAGCACAAGGTAAAGTGGATTGGTCAGCATGACCGGGATACGTTGAAGGAAAATCCCATCGCGGATTAGTCCGCCCGCAGTGGTGGAGACCAATGCGATGATAAACACACCCATGAAATCAAAACCGCAGGCGCGCGCCACGAGGGCACCGCTCGTAGCCCAAGCTATGGTCGCGAGGACTTCAAGAAAGTAAGGGAACTGGTAGGTGGTGATCTCCAGTGTTGGTATCATGCGGTATGCTCTAGGAAATTGTTGGATGGACCTGCATTCCAGACGATAAACTGTCCAGGCGATAATGAATCCGCCTGGACAGTCGTTCAGAATTCTCAGTCACCCAACGTGGCGACCATGATAGCCTTGATGGTGTGCATACGGTTCTCGGCCTGGGCGAAGACGATCGAAAGGTCCGATTCGAACACTTCATCGGTCACTTCCAAGCTTTCCATGCCGCTGTGCTGGAACATCTCTTCGCCGACCTTTGTCTCGCGGTTATGGAAGGCGGGCAGGCAGTGCATGAATTTCACCTTGGAGTTGCCGGTTTTCTTGACCACGTCCATGTTGATCTGATAAGGCTTGAGCAGCTTGATGCGCTCGTCCCATACTTCTTTGGCCTCGCCCATTGACACCCATACGTCGGTATACAAATAGTCAACACCCTTGACACCCTCTTCCACTTTCTCGGTCAGGGTCAGGCGGGCGCCGGTTTCTTTGGCGATTTCCCGGCAGGTTTTTACCAGGCTCTCTTCCGGCCACAGCGCCTTGGGAGAGCACAGGCGCACATCCATGCCCAGCTTGCAGCCCGTCACCATCAGTGAATTGCCCATGTTGTTGCGCGCATCGCCCAGATAGCAGTAGGCGATCTCATTAAGATGCTTGTCGCTGTGCTCCATCATGGTCAGGATGTCGCAAAGCATCTGGGTTGGATGGAACTGGTCGGTCAAGCCGTTCCAGACCGGCACGCCGGCAAATTCACCCAGAATCTCAACCAGATCCTGGCCAAAACCACGGTACTCGATGCCATCGTACATGCGTCCCAACACCCGGGCGGTGTCTTTCATGGATTCCTTGTGCCCGATCTGCGAGCCAGACGGTCCCAGGTAGGTTACGTGAGCGCCCTGGTCGTAGGCAGCCACTTCGAAGGCGCAGCGCGTGCGAGTGGAGGTCTTTTCGAAGATCAGGGCGATATTCTTGCCCTTCAACTTCTGCTGCTCATAGCCGCCATACTTGGCTGCCTTTAGGTCAGCGGATAATTTGAGCAGGAACTTGAGCTCATCTGGGGTGAAATCGAGCTCCTTGAGAAAGTTGCGATTGCGTAAGTTGTATGCCATTTTGAATCTCCTTTTTTTGTATTTTCTTTATTTATTTATCCAGTGATATTGTGGATTGAATAACATCATCGTATATCGCTATTAAGGTGCCGTACCGCCATTCTTAAATTCCATGCGCTGCGCAGCTCCAGCGGTCTCCAGGGCGAACCCTCCAGCACCATCCGGACCTCCAGCGGCGACCTCTGCCAGCGTCGAGAGATATAAAGTGTCCAAAGAGTTTTCACCGCAATAAGCCATCGTGGAAGTCTGGACATCTACAAAAAAACCGTTTTCAGTGGAGTAAGTGCCGGAAAGACTGTTGCAATCCGCCGTGCCGGTGAAGGTCCCATCCGGGTAAAAGATCAACGTGTAATTTTCCGGGCTGGGCACCGCTGTGACCTCGCCACCATTCGCTTTATCAGTCAACTGAGTCCATTGCCAGATTATGTTCTCGATGGAAGAAGGCTCTGTTTCATTGTCGGCGCGCCTTGCAGATAACAATATGAAAACCACAAGTACGATTAGGAAAAGCGCCAGTGCCCCAACGAGCAGTGCAGCCGTCCTCTTTTGTTTGTCCATACCAGTTGCCTTTCCAGGTGAGCTGTAAACCCAAACGAGTTGTAAATGATCGATCTTTAACAGGGACTGCGATGTAGCGAAAATCTCAGGGGTGAGGCCTGAAATCTGGCCTTACCCCTGAGCGATAAGTCTATGTGCTAGCCTACCACTGCCCCAATGGACAGCACGACCATACTCAGTACGGCCAGAAGGAGCACCAACAACGCCACCCATTTCCACCAAACCGCAAAGCTGATGCGGCCGATCGCCAGACCGCCTGTCACCACGGCAAAGGTCGGTGTGATGAGAGCCACCAGGCCGGATGCGGATGAATAGGCAGTGACAATGAGATGCTCTGGTATTCCGGCAAAGCTCCCTAAAGGAGCCATGATGGGCATGGTCACCGTTGCCAACCCTGAAGACGAGGGTATCAGGAAGGACAAGGGGATGTAGAGCAGATAGATCGTATTGACGAACGCCACCGAGGTAAGCCCCGCTAGCGCCTGCTCACACCAATAAAGGACGGTATCGATGATCAGACCGTTGGTCATGACCACCGAAATGCCTCGCGCCACCGCCACGACCAGCGCCACGCCCAGCATGTCGCGCGCGCCATCGATAAAGGCGTTGACCGTGCCCTCCTCGCCCAACTTCCCAACGAAACCGATTACGACACCCATGACCATGAACAGCACGGAGAGCTCGCCGAACCACCACCAGCGGGTGGCGATGGCTGAGATTCCGAGGTCCGACCATGGGATGACGCCGACGATCATCGCCACAAATGAAAGCAGGAAGAGAGACAGGACGATCTTTCGGTTCCCGGTCAGCTCGGGAGCCTCGCCCGAAACCCGGCTCCCAAGGAAGTGCTTCTCATTTGCCTCCTTCATATCGGCAACCGCCGACTTGGAGGGGTCCTTCCGCACTTTCTCCGCATATCGCATGACATACCAGATACCCAGAATCACCCCAACAATCAGGATGATGATGCGATAAATAATGCCTTCCGCGAGCGGGATGCCGGCGATGCCGGTGGCAATGCCAACGGAGAATGGGTTGATGGTCGACCCCAATGTTCCGATGCCAGCGCCCAGCATGATCACCGCCACTGCGGAAAGGGCGTCATAACCCAGCGCAATCATCGCGGCAATGATCAGGGGATAAAAGGCGAGCAATTCCTCCGCCATGCCGTAGCTGGTCCCACCGGCGGCGAAGATGAGCATCAGTACCGTGATCAGCACCCGGCCTTTCTGGCCAAGCTTCTTCACGACCGCATTAATGCCAGCGTCGATGGCGCCTGTTTTCATGGTCACGCCCAGGAAACCGCCGATGAGCAGGATGAACAACGCCACGTCGATGGCGCCGTACAGGTCACCGCTGTTGTAGATGTTAATGAATCCGGTGTCATCCTGGACGCCGTACATGCCGTTGATGGGCGCTGCAATCGCGGCGCGCCAATATTGAGGATTCGCCTCGACCGGGTGATACGTGCCCGGGAGGGGCGAGCCATTCTCATCATAGTCGTACTGCCCCGCCGGAATAATCCGGGTCAGGACGGCCACCACGAACGTGATGAGCACCAGGATGGTGAAAGCGGTTGGAAACTTGAATTTCTTCTTTCCTTGTTCAGTAGTCATAGTGAGATACTCCTTTTACTTGGGATTTACCTATTTGCCTAACCCAATAATTTTACATGAAATCCAAACATTCCACTGACAGCACCGATAGATGCAGTTCGTGGAGCGTGTTGAACACGCCTGCCAGGGCGGTCTGGTCGGGCAGCTCTCCGGTCAATGTGGTCACAATCAGCCCGCTTTCGGAGGTAACATGGCTGATATCCATGCCCTGCAGTCGGTTGGACCAACTGGGACTTATCGAGCCTTGGACCTGAATACGGTACGATACACGTGAATCAAAGGGCACTTGAATATTTGAATTCGCAGCCATGGTATTTCCAGTATAGTGGCAGGTCGTGATAATAAAAACCACCCCGGGGGTGTAATCGGGGTGTGATTGGGCGCAAGATGTGTGTTGCGTAGTAGGTAGACGCGTTGGCTCAAGCGGCAGTTAACGAGCTTCCTCGTGCCTGGAGCCTTTGCGCATGCAAACAGGGAACCATATAGCAAAGCTCGGCTCCTTCCAAGTCGCCCGGACGGTCGCGAATCGCGCTGATGAAGCATGGATAGGCGATCCCATATCTGGTACCAAGTGAGCGCTAGAGAAATCGTTCTGGAATCCCTCTCCAGCCGCACAGTTTTGTCCGTGCGGCTGGAGAGGGGTAATTTTTTCGTGTCATTCCGCCAGATTTTAACTCTGGAAAACTGTCGGGGATTCTGGTGGATTTTTTTCCTGGTCCAGTTATATTAAGGCTTGGGAGCAGGAGGGGTGTTGGTGGGAGTAGCCGGCGGAGTCGCGGGGGGTTCCGTAGGCAAAGCGCCTGGGTAACCCTGCGGGATCTGGTTGCGGTTGGCTGCGCCGGCGGCGCCGATGGTGGCAAAATCGACGACCAAGGCTAGAAATATCCAAAGCCAGTCGATACCGGAGATGCCTCCGATTGTGCCAACGCCATTGGTCACAAGGAAAACATACATCAATGTAGTGAAGGGCAGGATCATTATTCCCAGGCAGGGGATGATCCACGAACCGCCGAAGACACGTTCAAAGGCAATCGGTCGAGCGAACCACGCAAAGAGGAGGAAAAACCTCGAGAAACCCGCTACAAACCCTGTCAAACAACCCGAACTATTTTGTTGTCTCATTTTCATTCTCCTTTTTAATTTTGAATTCTTGATGAATTACCAACGGGAAGGCGAACTCTTAACGCCTCCATTACGACTATTAAGGGGTCGGCGGAGTGCTTGCCGGAGGTACAGCGCCTGGATACCCCTGAGGAATCTTGTCGCGATTGGAGGCCGCGGCGAAGCCAACGCTCCCTAAATCGAGGACCACTGCAAGGATTATCCACACCCAGTCAAGACCGGAGAGGCCGACACCTGGAGTGTAGATGATGATATACATCAGGGTGGTAAACGGCAGGAAGAGGAATCCCAAACAAGGGACGATCCATGACCCGAAAACGGCATCAAATGTCCCCGGACGGGCAATCCACGCCATAACGAGGAAGATCCTTGATAAACCTGCAACAAAACTTGTCAAACAACCCGAATTATTTAGCTTCATTTCTTTCTCCTTTTTGGATTTCGAACTCCCTGCACCTGAATAATAAAAACCCTTGCCTGGGTGACTTCAGTATAGGATTTGAGGTTGATAAGTAGAACCACCCTGGGGTGTAATCAGGGTGTGGTTTGGCACAGATTATGAAGACAAGAGGAGGAGGAGAGCGATGTCAGGTGGAAGTAATGATTCCCAGATTAATTGCCGTCGCGACGGCTTCCCTGCGTGAATGAACTCCCAGCTTGCCGTAAAGATTAATCGTATGCCGTTTCACGGTTGACGGGGATAGGTACAGTTTGCTGGCAATTTCCTTGTTGCTTAAGGGCTCACGCAGGAGGATGAGGACATCCATCTCTCGAGCGGTCAACAGGTCATTGGCCGCAGGAAAACTCTGGGCAGAACCGGGGGCAGCCGGCAGTTGGATATGGCTGCCGACCTTTTTACGTTGCTCATCCGCAAAAGCCGTCAGGATGCGCTGAATATATTCGTTGTTGGAACTGCGCTTGTCAAGTCGTTTCAAGACTGCCTGCAGTTGAGAACCGAGATCGACGAAGAACCTGATAAATCCACCCGGTTGCGCAAGGTCCAGCGCCTGCTGCAGCACGGTCTCAGCCTTACGGGTTTTCCCCTGTGCATCCAACGCCATGGCGCGTAGAGCCAGGACTTCTATTTTAAATCGCGTGTTGAAAGTCCGGTCAGCCATTTCGTAGAGACTGTCCAGGATTTTGAGCGCCACTTGCGCATCGTCTTCGTAGCTTCTCGCGATGAGGATCTGCGCCCGCGTTGCATGGGGGATTTCAAACCATAGAAGGGGTGCTTCCGGCGGCGGAACAATAAACGAATCTGCCCACCGGTAAGCGTCATCCAATTTTTCCTGCATCAAGTTCAACCTGGCTCGTAAGGAGAGAGTCTCATACGATTCATACCCAACCCGTTCCATATCGAACTGGGAGAGGGTCTCCAGCACCTTCCGGGCATCTTCGCTTTTGCCCTTAATCTGGTACAAACGCGCCAAGGCTGCCATGGCATGCTGGGCGGTGATCGCAGTGACGTTGAATCGGCTCTCCATGACCTCAGCTAAATGCTCTTCGGCGGCGTCCAATTCATTCCACTGAAATTTCACCAGACCGATAAAATAATGACCCCAACCTTTCATGACGGGAAGTTTGCTGCGGGCAGCCTGCTCAATCATGATATTCGCAACCTGCCTGGATTGCTCGAAATTGCCATTGGTCAGGTAGTTAAAACATAATGGCAACACGAGTCTCATGGCAAAACTATCAGTTTTATCGTCACACGACTCATACTGATCGAAAAGCAGTCGCTCGGCAGCCTGACTCTGACCGGATGCCTGCATGCTCAAACCTAGGAATATCATGAGCACACCGCGCGCATACGTCCAGGATTGGGGCAGGAGTGCCAACCCTTCCCGGCAATACTCCAACGCTCGCTCTGGCTGGTTGTGGAAATAAGCGTCTATAGAGTGAATCGTCGCGATCTGTCCATGTAGATCCTGCGCAGTATCCGCGTCCAAATTCGCTTTACTTGCCTCAATTAATGCTTCCACCTGATCGAGTACCTTTATCATGGCGCCCAGGTGCCAGGAAACCGCAAAAGCCCAGACCTTTATCATCAAGAGCGATGGACGGGAGTGCAGATATTCATCGGGCAGCAAGTGAATCCATTGATCGAGTGTGAGATGATCCTCGCGGTTGAGAACATCCTTCAACCCATTTTCCATCAGGCGGGCAGCCATCTCCAGGTCACCGGATTCCCTGGCGTGATGTATGGCTTCATCCATCATTCCCTGTTTCTCAAACCAGGCAGAAGCTCTCTGATGCAGAATTTTCTCGGTTTCCTCTCTTGACCCGGTCCTCATTCTTTGCTGGAGCAAATCCTGGAATAAGTGATGATAACGGAACCATTGTTTACGGTCATCCAGAGGGATAATGAACAGTTCCATCCGGTCCAACCATTCGATACAGGTGGCCACGCTCCATGCCGGGTCGCTCTCCCCGACGACGGCCTCGCAGAGTTCAACGTTGAATTGATCGAGGATGGATGTCTTTAGTAAAAACGACTGGATGACAGGCAACTGGCGCGAAATAACCTCATCTGTCAGATAGTCCGCAATATTGGTATCCATGCCTGACAGGTCTGTGAGAGCGGTGGTTGCGTCGCCTGTCGTACGAAACGATAGCGATGCCAGCCTTAGCCCGGCAACCCAACCTTCCAGGCGGTCCTGCAACCTTGTCATTGCGGAATCGTTGAGAGTTATTTCCAGAGTATTACTCAAATACGAAGTCGCCTCATCTTTTGCGAAACGTAAATCCCGGCTGCGAATCTCGGTGAGCATGTCATTGGCTCGCAGTCTTGCCAGGGTCAATGGAGGATCAACGCGTGAGATCAGCACCAGATGAAGGAGATGAGAGGAGTGTTGCAGCAATTCATCGAGCAGGTTGTGCACAGCCTGCCCTTGGATATTTTGATAATCGTCCAGTACCAGGATGAAGCTTTTGGGGAGCTGATCGATTTCATTTAGCAGGGAAGTTGTGATCACATTCAGCGGTGGTCGTTGCGGCGAAAGGATGAGAGCGAGGGTTTTCTCGTAAGCGCCTTCAAAGATCTTCCGCAGGGCACCAATCAGATATTCCAAAAATAATCCCACATCGCTGTCATATGTATCCAACGATAACCAGGCTGCAGGCATGGAGGCTGATCCCAACTTATCCCCTGCCTGCATGTTCTCGATCCAAGAGCTGATCAAGGTGGTTTTTCCATAGCCGGCCGGCGCGCAGACCAGAATCAGCGGGTGGGTTTTTCCTTTATCGAGCTGCTCCCACAAACGGTGACGTACGACCAGGTACCGCGTGGGACGCGGGCGGTGAAGTTTAGTCTGTCGAAGAGTAACCAATGGATTTAATTTACCGGTGCTGGTTTTCATGCAGACTTGCAATCCCGTGTGGAAAATTCCCTATTAATCTTACCATATTTGACTTGATATATCTTTGAAGGGGACGCCGGTTAAAAAGCATCCCTGTCAGCTCATGCTGGCAGGGATTTGAGGTAATGGATAAGGTTTCTTAAGTCAGCCCGAGTTCAGCCAATTTTGATTTAGTTGGGTAACCTTTTTCGTCCCAGCCGCGCGCCTTGTAATAGTCCGGCAGCATTTTATGAAGATCGACCACGCGGCCTTTGGCGGGACCTTCAGGCAGGGGTTCGTTGAGCAGGCGAGGCGAAAGCGTATCGAATTCCGGTCCGGACCCTGCCTTGATCAGGAACAGGCGCTCCAGGTTGTAGACCCGTTCAGCCGCCTGCAGGGCTTCCTCGGGGCTGTATCCCGCGCCAGTGGTCAGGTTGAGCAGCGCCGCGAGGCGATCGGGCCAAATCATCATCTCCCTGGTGAAGACATAGCGAACTGCAAAGAAGACACATACGCCTCCCGAATCAATGAGCACGAACGCATCCTGGAAGCGCTTCACAAGTTCCGCCTTGCCATCCGTGCTCAACGGGTCAGCCTTTACCGGAACTCCAAAGACTTCTTCGTAAGCCACATCCCCTTCCATGTGCGAGGCGCCCTTGTTCGAAGTGGCGTAAAGCAAGCCCATGCCCTGTGAGCCGCGCGGATCGTAACCCGGCAGTTCCTGTTTACGCGCCGTGACCGACATCTCGGGGTGGTCGTAATTTTCCGCCAGGCGGAAGCTGCCATCGGCGAGTTCATCCCCAAACCCTTCGCGGTAGGCGATCTTTTTGACCATCTCGATGACCGCATCGCCGTCACCGAACCGCAGCGGTATGCCAGTCTGCGTCTCGGTCAGAATTCCCTTCTCGAACATTTCCATCGCGGCCGAGATCGTCAGACCGGCGGAGATGGTATCGAGACCGAGTTCGTTGCACAGGTAATTGGCCTTGGTCAGCGCGGCGAGATTGTCCACGCCGCAGGAGGAACCCAGCGAGGCGATGGTCTCATACTCGGGGCCTTCACCCTTACCGGCATATTTTTCATCGTCCACAGCGGTCAGGCGTCCGCACGAGATGGGGCAGCGGTAGCACGGCTTGTGTGTGACGAGGTATTTCTCCTTCAATGCCACGCCATCAATTTTATCCACGCCTTCGAAAACACCGCTCTGGAAGTTGCGCGTGGGCAGGATTCCCAGCGTGTTGGTCACCTGCGGAACGTAGGCCGTGCCATAGATGCGCAGATTGGATCCCTTCTTGATATCCACGCCAACTTCCTTCGAAAGCTCCACGCTCAAGGCCCTCATGCCGGCATCGTCGAAGAAGGCGGGGTTCTTCTTCCCCATCGCCACTACAGCCTTGAGGTTCTTGCTGCCCATCACCGCTCCCACACCCGAGCGGGCTGCCGCGCGATGCTTGTCGTTCATGATGGCTGCCATCAGTACAAGGTTCTCACCTGCGGGGCCGATGCAGGCGACCTTCGCCTCGGGATTCGTCTCTGTGAGAAGGAGGTCCGTCGTTTCGTGGACATCCTTGCCCCACAAATGATCAGCTGGACGAATCTCAACTTGATCCTCGTTCACCCACACATACACCGGTTGGTCTGCCTTGCCTTCGAAGATGTACAAGTCGAAACCTGTACGTTTCATCCAGGTGGGGAAGTCGCCGCCCGAGTTGGAATGCGCCAGCGCGCCCGTCAGCGGAGACTTGGTCACGACCATATAGCGGTTGCCGGTCGGGGCGGTCGTGGCAGTGAGGGGGCCGGTGGCAAAGATGAGCTTGTTCTCCGGTGATAAGGGATCCACCATTGGGTCCATTTCCTTGTAAAGGTATTGGATGGCCAATCCGCGCCCGCCGATGTAATCGCGCAGAATTTTCGGGTCAATCGTTTCGATGGTTACCTTGCGTTGTGTCAGATTGATGCGTAACAGTCTTCCATGCCAACCGTACATGTTTTCTCCTTGAGTGTTTTAACCGCCGGCGATGGCTGAAAAAGCCGCTGCTGTGTCGCCATCGGAGAGAGGTGTGTCGAGCGGGACAGTCAAACCGTTGAGCAGGATGACGCTTGTATCATCAAGCGGCACCTCGAAGCGTGTCATCACCTGCTCGACCGTCGTCCCTTCGGGAACATCCATCGAGATGACATTTCCCTTCGTGCCCGGCGGGAGTAATTTCTGATAGGTGGCGATAAGTTTAATTTGGACCAACACGGGTCGATTTTATCACGGGCAGGGTCGCATTCATGCAGCATCAATGGTGACAACGAGTGTCCGGCCTGGCTTTAATGTCTGCGGTTCCAACGACAGTGTTCGCGTGAGGCTTTCATAGTGTCCAGGCAGCGAGGTCGTTGTCGTCTCGACGACGCCTCGAAGGTGGATGCGGTAGGTACGTTTGGCAGGGACTAAGCGCTGATCACCTTCCACGGGGTGAATCGTGAACATGCCGTTTTCAATCGTAAAGCGCGTGATAGCGACCTTCCCCCGCAGGTAGTCTGTCGTTTCGCCGTCATCTTCGTAGAGTGCGAATTCATTGTCCGCACCGGGGAAGATGGTTAAATCGATCTCGTTCGGGTTTTCAATTCCACCCCACCCCACCTTAGGCGCAAGGGGGATAATCGCGCCGGCTTTGGCAAAGACCGGGATGTCCTCCAATGCAGCAGTAGTCTCTCGCCACCCGCTGCCTGAGATCGATTCACCCGTGAAGAAGTTGAACCATGTCCCAGCCGGGAACCAGACCTTCCGTTTTGCCAAACCAGTTTTTGGGTCGGCGGGATTCAGGATCGGCGCAACGAGTAACTCAGAGCCAAAGAAATACTGGTCCTTCGCAACATAAGCTGCCTCGTCCTCCATATTCCCGTAATACATCGGCGTAACGAGGGAAATCCCCGTCTGGTGGGCACGCCAGGCCATGGTGTAGATGTATGGGATCAGCGCATGCCTAAGCTGCATGGCATCTTTCGCAGCCGCATAAACACGCTCGGGGTTGCTCCACGGACGGCGGTCGAGCGCTGCTTTCTTGGTTGAGTGCACCCGAAAGATGGGACTGAACACACCGAATTGCACCCAGCGCAAGTAGAGCTCAGGAGTGCCGTCCTTGAACATGTGCCCGCCGATGTCATGACTCCACCAGCCATAACCGACGTTGGCAGCCGAGGCGGTGAAATAAGGCTGGTAGGCCAGCGTGCGCCAACGAACAAAGGTGTCGCCGGAGAAGCCGATCGGATAGCGGTGGTTACCGAGGCCTCCCCAGCGTGAGAAGACGAATGGACGCTTGCGACCGTCACGCCCCAGGTCATAAAAGTGAAGATGGTTGATCCACCATAACGGGTCGAGACCCGGAACGCGACTCTTGCGCCCCTGCTGCCAGTCCATCCACCAGAAGTCAACTCCCATTTCCTCGTAAGGATGATGCAAAATTTCGATGTAGCCCTCCACAAAACGCGGATCGGTGATGTCAAAGGGGATGGGCTCGCGACTGGCAGGATCGACACCCATCCATTTGGCCATGGCTTCATACTGATCCTCGTGAGGATGGACTCCCCGTGCCGGGTGCAGATTGAGCGCTGTCCGCAGACCCTGCTCGTGCAGCCAGCGGATAAACCCGGACGAGTCGGGAAACAACTCCCGATTCCAGGTGTACCCGGTCCAGCCATCGGAGGTGTTGCCGGTTTTGGTGATGTGCCAGTCCATATCCACGATGCAGATTGAGAGCGGAATCTCCCGCTCACGAAATTCCTGCATCAATGATTGCAGCTCATCCTGCGAATATTCCCAGTAGCGGCTCCACCAGTTGCCGAGGATGTAGCGCGGAATCATCGGGATGGGTCCGGCGATTCGGGTGAAGTCCTGCAAGCAACCTGCTACGTCGTTGCCGTAACCGAAGAAGTACAGGTCCTTTTGTTTGCGGGGACGAGGTTCGAGCCAACCTTTTTCATTAAATACCAAAGATCGGGAATCATCCACCACGGACCAACCGGCGCGGGAGAGCAAGCCATCTTCGAGATGGGTATTTCCGAAGTCGCCGTCGAGGGTGCGGGCTGTGCCTTTTAGATTCCCGGCTCGACGGGATGAGTCGCCATAACGCCAAGTGACTCCGGTGCGCTTCAGGGTGATGGACAGTGTCCAGCGGGTGAATCCAAACCGGGTGGGGCGGTACTTGAGATGCAGGTCATCCGTTTCGATCTCGATAAAATCTTTCGAGATGGTCTTTCTGAAAGAAGGCACAGGCTGTTTCCGAAACCAGAACGCCTGCGAGGGATGGTCCTCGAAATACCCATCCCGGCCGTATTCCAGGCGAACGAGACGCGAGGTCAGAACGGCGAATCGGACATTTCCCGATGTGACGATAGAATCCGGTAATGCGGCAGGGTCAAAAACAGGGGTGGGAGGCAGGGGCATGGAATCCTTTCAAACTACTTTGTGAGAGTTAGATTAATTTTATCCTCGTTCAGGAACAATCAGGTCGTGGAAGGCGTTTCTTGTGTATCGATAAATCCTAAGGTTATAATATCAAATAGAAGGAGCAAAAATGAAAACCACAATTTTTCTTTTAGTCATTTCGATTTCCGCAATCCTGATGAGCGCTTGCGCGGCCCCCACGGGAAACACATCCGTCCTTCCAGGAACCAAATGGGAGCTGGTTACCCTGAACGGCTATGCACCGGTTGAGGGGACGTCGGTGACCCTGTTCTTTGGTGAAGATGACATGGCCGGCGGCGATGCCAGCTGCAACACTTACTCTGGGAAATACAAGGTGACCGGAAGTAGTCTCACCTTTGAGCAGATGATGTCCACCATGATGGCCTGCGAACCCTCGATTAATGACCAGGAGCAAGCCTACCTGAAAGCTCTCGGCGACGTCAAGTCTTATGAATCTTCAGCGGACAAACTCACCTTGAAGGATGCCTCCGGGAATGCCCTGGCAGTGTTCGCACCCTTCCAGCCCGCCTCCTTGGTGGGTGAATGGCAGGCGCTTGCCATCAACAATGGTAAAGAGGCCGTGGTCAGCGTGCAGACCGGGACGACCGTTACAGCCATCTTCGGCGCGGACGGGAAATTGTCCGGAAATGCTGGCTGCAACACCTATAACAGCACCTATACCACCGACGGCGATAAGATCACTATCGGTCCGCTCGCGACAACCCGCATGGCCTGCGAACAGGCAGTCATGGATCAGGAAACCAACTATCTCAACGCGCTGGCAGAGGCTGCGACATACTCGTTGGGCAAGGGAACCCTTGAGCTGCGCGACGCCGGTGGGGCTTTACTTGTGGATTACATCGCCGCACCATAAATTGGTGATCAAATAAAAAAAGGAGCCAGACAGGTTCTTACCTGTCTGGCTCCTGATATTAAACTTTACTTGGGCGCTAAATGAAGATGATCTGAGCGCCTTCAGACATGTCGATGAAGTCGGCAGCGGTGACCACAGAATCGACCTGGGGCAGGAAATCTTCCTTCTTCAGGCCGAACATATCCACGGTCATCTTGCAACCGTACATCTTAGCGCCTGCATCGTGAAGCATCTCAATGTATTCTTTCACCGGCGGGACTTGCAGTCCCTTCATCTTCTTTTTCATGAACCAGCTTGCAAACCAGGTCATGCCGGGGATGATGCCCATAATACTTGGGATGCCAAGGTTTCCGGTGGGCAGACCCATCAACTTAACCTTGAAGCTCGTGTTAGCCAAAGGCGCAATTTCCAGATGATCGACGCGCGATTTGGTGACCATGTCCAGCCCCCAGAAGGTGAAGAAAATGGACACATCGACACCATTCCCCAGAGCCGCCCAACCCATGATGAGGGCGGGGTAGACCATATCGAGGTCGCCTTTGGAACATATAAAGAACATTTTTCGGTTTTGGTCAGCCATTTCAGTCTCTCCTCTTTTGATTAAATGCGATGAATTAAACACAACCTTCCGGCTTGCCGAGACCGGAAATCTTGGCCACCTTTTTCGCCGGTCCTTTGGGATATAAAGCAAACAAGTCTTTCGTGGAGATGCCTGTGCCGGTGGTGATCTGGCGCAGCGTAGGCGCGTTGCCAGATTGGACACTGACCTGGCGGCAGTAATCGATTATTTTCCAGTGTTCGTCTGTCAGGGATTCAATTCCCTCCTGGCGGGCGATTTCCATGGCAATTTCCCGCGTCCATTGGGACTTGTCAACCATGAAACCTTCAGCATCGAATTTGACCGTGGCTAAAACAGGTGCGACCATTGTGTTCTCCTTGTCTTTGAAAAATTGAGTGTATTTAAAGTTTTTCTGCGGGGACGGGTTTCTTCCCGCTCATGGACATGTGTGAATGCACAGTGGGAATATCCAATCCCTTGAGCAGCAGGTTCCAGTAGATCCATTTGAAAGCCAGCTTGCCCCAGTGATTGATGACACTCTCACCCAGCAGCGTGAACGGTCCCACACCGGGAAGTGGGAATTTACCCGGCAGCGGTTCGACATCGTAGTTAAAATCGATCAATACCGCTTTATTGAAGCCCGTCTCGATGTAACAGTTGGCATGCCCGTCAAAACTGGCACGCATCTCCTGCCCCTTCATATGGCTCAACATATTCTCCACAACGATATCGAGCATGAAGTGCGCCACCGATCCCGCCTTGGATGTGGGGACATTCCCGGCATCGCCGATGATGAAAATGTTCTGCCATTTGTCTGATTGAAGCGTGTGCTTGTTCGTGGGGATGAAATCCAGCGCATCGCCCATACCGGAATTTTTGATGACTTCCGACCCCTTGTTTATCGGAATGCTGACCAGGACGTCGTACGGCACCTCGGTTTCATCATAAGAACGGATGACCTGTTTGGCGTTGTCCACTTCCATGATATTGAATTCAGGGAAAACAGTGATATTTTTAGTCTTCAAGACACCCGCCAGCATGGTCGAGCAAACCGGCTTGGTGAACGCTCCGGGCAACGGTGTGGCATAAATCAATTCCACTTTGTTTCGTATCCCGCGCTTTTGAAAATACCAATCCGCCAGCATCATAAATTCCAGCGGTGCGACGGGGCATTTGATGGGCATCTCAGCGACGTTCAACACGAACTTCCCGCCCTGCCATGTCTCCAAAAATTGATGCAGTTTCGCCGCACCATTGGGCGTGTAAAAATCAAAAATATTCTTGTGCCAGCTTTCCCGTAGACCGGGAGTCTCGTCCGGGTCGATCACACTACCAGTGGCAACCACCAGGTAATCGTACGTGATGGTCTTCTTATCCTTGAGGGTGACTTTGTTTTTCTCCGGCTCAATCAATTCAATATCGGAAAAGACCACCTCTACAGACGAGGGTAATAACTTTCTTTTGGGTTTGACCACGTCTTCTGGTTGGTATATGCCAAATGGAATAAACAAAAATCCCGGCTGGTAATAATGGAAATCATCTTTATCGACAATGACGATGCGCCAATCGCTCGGGTCAAGCGCCTTTGCCATTTTATTGGCGACCATCGTACCGCCAGTCCCGGCGCCTAGGATTAGGAATGTTTTCATGGTTCTTCTCCGTACATCAGGTTTAGGGAATCGCCTCAACCAATGTGGCGCGCTTTGCCAGGATGTCGCGCATTGCTGCTCGCAGCAAATCCAATGCTTCCACCAACCGCGCATCGCCGAGGCTGTAAATGATCACCGTCCCGCGCCGTTCTGTCGTGACCATTCCCCTTTCTCTCAGGACCTTGAGGTGGCGTGATACCAGAGGTTGGGCTGTATTCAATTCATTGCATAATTCCGTGACATTCCTCGGACTCTGCGACAAAGCGTAAAGGATTAAGATCCGGTTGGGATCCGCCAAGCCGCCGCAAATTTCGGCGTGCAATTGGGTAACTTCAGCTTCAAGGTTTGGATTAGTCATCTCTTCGCCTTCCATACTTATATTCATATATTCGATTGTGAAAATAATAACAAATTAAACAATCACCTTACAGTATCCAGCATCACGGGAAACGCATGACATTCATTACGATTGTGCACATTTTCACTAATTATTATTACGCTATGTCATTTTTTCTTTACGGCCTGTAATTAGTCGGTTTATTCATAATAATCCTTGCGAGACATCCATTCTTTCGTCTATAATGACTGTGGTTTTCTTTCCGGCGAGGGATCGAAGTAACACCTTTAGGGCTTCAAAAAATCACAAATACTGGAATGGGTGTCTCCCATGCACGAAAACGAACTTGTAAATAATCCAACCCTGTTGGTCAATCGTGAACTCAGCCTGCTGGAATTCCAGCGTCGAGTGCTGGACGAAGCCATTGATGAAAGCAATCCCCTGCTCGAACGTTTGAAGTTCCTCGCCATCGTCGGTTCCAACATGGATGAGTTCTTCATGGTGCGTGTTTCAGGCATTCTCAAACAGGTGGAAGCACGCTTCATGGGCGCCTCGCCCGATGGCATGACCCCTCCCGACGAATTGGCCGCCATCCGAAAATCTGCGCTGGAGCTTTTTGCGGATGCCCATCAATGTTTTTTAAAGAAACTCCGGCCAAAACTCGATAAAGCCGGCATCCACTTAGTGGATTACGCAAAATTGTCCAAAACGCAAAAAGGCAAGGTGGACGACTACTTCAAGGAAGTTGTTTTTCCGATCCTGACTCCCCTGGCACTCGATCCTGGTCATCCCTTTCCGCACATCTCGAACCTGAGCCTGAATCTGGCCATCGTCATCCGCGACAAAAAAGGGAACGAGAAGTTCGCGCGGTTGAAAGTGCCCGATACGCTGCCCCGCCTTGTGCCCATCAAACGCTCATCAGGAAATGTCCGCAAGGACGGCACTATTCCATTCCATCATTACTTTGTCTGGCTCGACCAGTTGATCATGGCGAATCTACAAGCCCTATTCCCGGGCATGGAAGTTGTTTCAGCGCATCTTTTCAGAATTGTTCGCGACGCGGATATCGAAATCCAGGAGCTTGAAGCAGACGACCTCCTTGAGACCATGCAGCAGAGCATCCGCCGGCGAAAGTTTGGTTCAGTCGTGCAAGTGGCCACCTATGACACGATGCCTTCCGAATTGAGGGACCTGCTCACTGAAAATCTCGAAGTCAACCACAACGACCTGTATGTGCTGCAGAGTCCGCTGGATTTGTCGTGCCTTTGGCAGCTCTACAACAACGTTGAGCGGCACGATCTCAAGTACCCGCATTATTCGCCGCACGTCCCGAAAGTATTCAAGGCTGTCGAACTCGCCGGAGATTTCTTCGAGGTCATCCGGCAGGAGAATGTCCTGCTTCACCATCCCTACGACTCTTTCAACCCGGTGGTTGATTTTCTCTTTGCAGCCGCTCGTGACCCGAACGTCCTCGCCATCAAACAGAACTCTCTACCGGGTCGGGCAAAATGCACCAGTCGTGGAAGCGCTTCTGGAAGCCTCGGAGCGCGGCAAGCAAGTGGCGGTGTTGCTTGAGCTGAAAGCCCGCTTCGATGAGGAGAGCAACATCGGCTGGGCGCGAACGCTGGAGCAGGCGGGAGTGCATGTGGTGTACGGATTGGTGGGATTAAAAACTCACAGCAAGATCGCCCTCGTCATCCGCAAGGAGGGAGATGGCATCCGCCGTTACGTGCATCTCGCCACGGGAAACTACAACACGGTAACGGCCAAAATTTACGAAGACATGGGTCTCTTCACCTGCGACGACGCGATAGGCGCCGACGCCACCGACTTGTTCAATTACCTGACCGGTTACTCCACCAAGCAGGACTATAAAAAGCTGCTTGTCGCTCCCGCCAATTTGCGCCAGCGGTTGGAAGCCTTAATTCGCCGCGAGATCGAACATGCCAAGGCTAAGCGTGATGCACGCCTGATCTTCAAGATGAATTCGCTGATCGACCCGCGCATGATTCAGTTACTCTATGAGGCCTCCCAGGCGGGAGTGAAAGTGGACTTGCTGGTGCGTGGGATGAGTTCCCTGCGCCCGGGAGTGAAAGGGGTGAGCGACCACATTAAAGTAATTTCGATTGTCGGTCGTTATTTGGAACACAGTCGCATTTTTTATTTCCTGAATGGCGGCAAGGAGGAGATCTACCTCGGGTCCGCGGACCTGATGCAGCGCAATCTCAATCACAGGGTGGAGGTCGTTTTCCCTGTAGAAAGCCCAAAATATGTCCGCTATCTGAGGGATGAGGTGCTGCAGTCGTACCTCAAAGATAATGTGCGGGCGCGAGTCATGCAGGGCGACAGCAGCTATCGCAGGCTGGAGCCGCAAAAGGAAGACAAGGTCATGGATATCCAGGACTGGTTGATGAATAATCGCCCCAAATAAGGGCGATTATTTTTTACATGGGCCGATTTTCAGCCATTCCTGATTGAAAGTCATGAATAGTCGTGCCATAATAAGTTAGTCAACCCACAGAAAGAGGCGACATGAATCTCATCGGTCAGTCCTTCGGCCGTTACCACATCCTCGAGCAGCTTGGCGAGGGTGGCATGGCTACAGTATATAAAGCCTACGATACCCGCCTGGATGCCGACGTGGCCGTCAAGGTGATTCGTCGCAGTGCCTTTGCCCCAGACCAGCTGGAAATGGTGCTGAAGCGCTTCGAGCGTGAGGCCAAATCGCTGGCCAAGCTCTCGCACGCCAATATCGTCGGCGTGATCGATTATGGCGATTACGAAGGCGCTCCCTATCTGGTGATGGAATACCTGCCAGGCGGCACCCTCAAACAGAAACTGGGGCAACCCATGTCGTGCCGGGAGGCAGCCAGGATTCTACTGCCGATCGCCCGTGCGCTGGACTTCGCCCACCGCAAAGGTATGGCGCACCGCGATGTCAAGCCTTCGAACATCCTAATCACCGCCGACGGTGACCCGATGCTGACCGACTTCGGCATTGCCAAGATTCTGGAGGCCCCGGAGGGTGCCACCCTGACCGGCACCGGCGTAGGCATCGGCACCCCGGAATATATGGCTCCTGAACAGTGGACGGGACAGGCAGGTCCTTCATCCGATATTTACTCTCTGGGTGTTGTCTTCTATGAAATGCTGACCGGTCGAAAGCCCTATGAAGCTGACACCCCAGCGGCTGTGCTGCTTAAACAGGCCAGTGACCCGCTTCCCAATCCTCGCGACTATGTGCCTGATTTACCTTACCAGGCGGAGCATGTGCTGCTCAGGGCGCTGGCAAAAAAACCGGAGGACCGCTTTGCCAATATGGGTGAATTTGCCGCCTCACTCGAAGCGTTGGCTAGCGAACCGACAGTCGTTGCCCAGCCTCCCTCTGTGGCAGCTGCTGTGGCCAGTGCTGGAGCAGCAGCGACTTCGAAACCTGAGCAGGCCACCGACCTGAAGACAATGGCCGCAGGGGAGGGAAAAGCTCCAGCCGCAGAGACAGTGATCGCTGCTCAGGAAGTTGTGAAAAAAACAAAATCAATCCCAGCGGAGAAATCCGCCAGGAAAGGTCAGCGCGGGTGGTTGTGGGCATTTGTCGGGGTGGTCGCGATCGGGCTGATTGTGATTGGCCTAATGGCAGTTCTCCCCGGGATTATCTCACCATCCGCCAAAGCAACGATTCCTCCGACACTTCTTGTGAAAAAGCAGGATACTCCCAAACCTGTCTCTGCGACAGCTCTTCCTGTCTTTACCACGCAGGATTGCCCTAAACCGGAAGTTTTCTGTGTCGGCTTGGTTACTGACATGGGCAATGTCAATGACATGGGTTTCAACCAGGCCGCCTGGGAGGGGGTCAAACTTGCCAAGGAAAAGGGGTTGGTGCAAATTGCTCAAATGATTGAGACAAAGGATATTGGCGATTATGACAGAAATATCAGTGCCTTTGCTGACAAAGGTTATGATGCCATCGTCACTGTCGGCTGGTCCATAATCGAGCCCACACGTGACGCAGCCTTAAGGTACCCCGGCATCCAATTCATTGGTGTGGATCAAATAATCGATCCGTCGCTTTCCTGGCCGGAAAACCACGTGGGACTGAATTTCCCCGAAGACCAGGCAGGCTTCCTCGTTGGTGCACTGGCGGCACGGATGAGTCAGAGTGGATATATCGCAGCCGTGTGCGGAATGGAAATACCTCCCGTCATACGCTTTGGAGAAGGTTATCGCGCTGGGGCTGCATTTGCAGATCAGGAGACCGGCAGGAAAACCATTGTTGATGTGATCTACCATCCCAGTGACGACGCAGCCTTCACCGATCCCGAATGGGGCGCAGAGATTGCAAAGGCGTTCATCGACAAGGGCGCGGATGTGATCTTTGGCTGTGGAGGGGAAACCGGCAACGGGGCGTTGGTTGCAGCCGCCCAGGCAGGGCGGTATGCCATCGGTGTGGACGTTGACCAGTATTTCACACTCCCCGAAGTCGCACCTCGCTTGCTGTCCAGTGCCATGAAAGATATCACCCCCGGTGTATTCAAGCTGATCGAGTCCGCCAGAAATGGGACATTTAGAAGCGGCTACCGTCTGGGTGGTGCTGCCTTCGCACCTTATCACGACCTCGAAAAAGAAGTGCCGCCTGAATTAAAGGTTTGGATGGAGGATGTGCTAAACGGCTTGAAGACTGGAGCAATCACGACCAACCTGGCAGCTCCCAGTAGTTGTGATGAGGATCCGCTTGGCTGTATTACCCTCAAACCCGGCGAACCGATCCACATCGCATATGCGCTGGTTGTTGAGGGACCCAACCAAACCCTGGGCATAGACACTCGCAATGGCGTGGAAATTGCAATCTCTGAAGCGGGAGGACAGATCCTCGGACACGAAATCCGTTTTGACGGCTTGAATTCCGGCTGCACCGCTGAGGAAGGCAAGATGGCCGCTGCCGAATTAGCTTCGGACCCAAGCATTGTTGGCGTGATCGGTCCTTCCTGCTCGAGCGAAGCGAGGACAGGCATGCTGATTCTGTCGAAAGCCGGTCTCACGGTCATCTCTCCATCCACCACCGCCCCCGATTTGACCGAACCCGGCAATCCCAACAACCATCCCGGATACTTGCGCACTTCCCACAATGATTTGATTCAGGGCGCTGCGGCTGCTGATTTTGCCTACAATATCCTGGGCGTGAGGACGGCAGCCACTGTCAATGATGGTTCTCTATATGCCACACAATTACAACAAATTTTTGCAGACAATTTTAAGAAGCTTGGGGGCAAGATCACCGGTCAGGTCTCCGTGAAACCTGACCAGACCGATATGACCCCTGTCTTGGCGAAAATCGCTCAAGGTAAACCCGACATGATCTATCTGCCGGTTTTCCTGCCAGTCGGACCGAACATCGTCAAGCAGGCCAGAACCACGCCAGGGCTTGAGAAAGTCATCCTGATGGGCGCGGACGGTTTGTTCTCACCGGATGTTGTGACTATTGCTGGAGAAGCAGTCGAAGGTTTTCTGGTGTCCAGTCCTGTACTCAGCGGTGCTGAGTATGATAAATTCGTGCAGAAATACAAGGCTAAATTCAACACCCAACCGATCGGTATCTTTCATGCCCATGCCTACGACGCCTTCAAGCTGCTTAAAGCTGCTGTAGAAAAAGTGGCATTGGTGGATTTGGATGGTACGCTACATATTGGCCGGCAGGCACTGCGCGATGCCCTTTATGCCACGCGTGATTTCCCGGGTATCACTGGCAGCCTGAGCTGCACACCCACCGGTGACTGCGCCAACCCTGCGATCGGCATTTATGAATATCTCAAGGGCGAATACCCGCCAGAGTTAATATTTCCAAAGTAAGTGGTTTTCCACGAAGAAGCCGCACCTCGGAGACGATCCGGGGTGCGGCTTTGATTATATTGTGAAGAATGGAGGTCAACCCGTCCACAGTTCAAAGGTGTATAGACTGGCATACTTCCCCAAGAGCAGGATGCTGAGGAGGGTCAAGGAACAGTTAGGAGCTGGTCAACGCGGCGCTACAAGTGAGTTGCTTTAATCCAGGGTTTTATCAAGCAAGGTAGCTGGGATTCAGGATTGATTTATAATTCACGCGGTTATTAATTACCTCACCAATGGAGAAATCTCATGATCACGAGTTTGCCACAACTCCTTCAAGTTTTAGCATGGATCGTTTTTGCCGTCTATGTCATAAGCATTATTGTGTTCATTCTATTGGATAATCGCGCCCCGCAATCGACATTTGCCTGGCTGTTTTTGATGTTGACATTTCCAATTTTGGGATTTCTCATATATATATTATTCGGGCGAAACCATAAGGCTTTCAGTAACGAGACCAAACTTGCGCGCATCGGTAAACTGTCTTCACTTTATGAAATGGCGATCAAACCATTGCGGGATGTTCAGAATGATTATATTGAAATAATTAAGCGCGAAAAACCCGAATCCTATCGTCATAAATTGTTGTCGCTTGTAACCCGAAACTCGCCGTCATTATTGACTGCATACAATCGGGTGGAAATCCTGCAGGATGCCGCGGAAAAATATCCGCGTTTGCTGGAGGATGTCCGCAATGCAAAATCATCGATTCATCTTTTGTATTACATCTGGTCTGAAGACGAATTTACCATCCAACTCAAGGATGCATTGATCGAGCGGGCAAAAGCAGGCGTCAAAGTGCATGCGCTTAACGACGCAACCTGCCTCAATGTCAGCGAGCAATATCTCAAGGACCTTCGGGATGCGGGGGTAAAGATTTTCCCTTACATGCCAGTCAAACAGCTTGGCCGTTTACATACTGCCAATTATCGCAGTCACCGTAAAATCGTTGTCATCGATGGAAGGATCGGTTACATCGGCGGCATGAACCTGGATAAAGAACAATTACCCGGCGGCAATCGGCTGGGTTCATGGCGCGACACTCACCTGCGGATCGAGGGTGAAACCGCGCTGGTGCTCCAGGCAGCCTTTGCTGTAAGTTGGTACAACACAACCCAGGAGATATTTGACGCTGAAACATATTTCCCCACGGTGGATAAAAGCCCACTGCCGATCACTCCCGTGCAAATCACGTTAGGCGGACCCGATTCGCAGTGGAAGGCGATGCAGCAGTTGTACTTCTTCATGATCATGACTGCCGAAAAGAAAGTTCAGATTCAATCACCCTTTTTCATACCTGATGAAAGCCTTCTCGAAGCGATCAAAGCCGCTGCCCTGTCAGGTGTTGAGGTCGAGATCATGTGTTCCAAGCACGGAACAGCACTTGAACTGGCCCACCGCGCGTCGTTTACCTACCTGGCGGATGTGGCGCGTTCAGGCGCAAAAGTCTATATGTATAACAAGGGATACTTCCACTGTAAAACGATTAACATCGATTCCGAGGTGTGCGCGATCGGCACCGCAAACTTCGACATTCGCAGTTTTTCCATTAATTACGAAGCGATGGCGGTCCTATATGATTCAGAAAAGGCCCGCGAACTGGCGGCTGATTTCGAGAACGACCTGAAATCCTGCGAGTTGTTTACCTGGGAAGAATACCAGACGTACCCGTTTTGGCGCCGTTTGTTGAACTCAATTACGCGGCTGGCTTCACCGATGCTCTAGTGGAAATGTCAATATTAAAAGCTCGCGGTTCCCGCGAGCTTTTAATTATTCCACGATCGTTTTAACCCTACCCACCACCCCGCTGGTCAGGCGAACACCGACCGGCGTTTTTTCCAGGGATGGTGGATCCAATTTCACCCCATTTCAAGAGGCCAATTCAGGTGATTGAATCAACGCTCTTGTTGTTGTAATATATTAAGGACATCGCGCTCTTCTTTACTGCACGCCTTACCTCACAATAGCATGGCTGGCGTGATATCTCCTGAGTAAGGGAAGGAGAATATCTATGTCGTGCCAGCTCCGTTTTCTTCATCGGAAAGGCTTATCTGTCTTCACTGCTGTCCTGTTGCTACTGGGGGCTTGTGCACCGGCAATTCCGACCTCATCCGGGGTAGATGAGCTTGTTGATCCGGAACCTCCCCATGCACCCTTGGCAACCGTCAAGGCAGATATTGCCTGCCGCGCGGGACCGTCAACGGAATACCCTGTTCAGGATACACTCAAGGCAGGGGAGATTTTGGAGATCCAGGGCCGCGACCAGGACGGCGCTGCCTGGGTGGTCTTCGACCCCGACCTGGGGGGAAACTGTTGGGTGGAAGCCATATGGGTGGACGTGGCCGGGGATTTGAGCCTGGTGGGAATCATCAATCCAGACCCACCACTCAAGCCCGCTGCCACCACCAAGTCAGAGACCGCGTGCTACACCGGTCCGGGAACCGGCTACGGTCTGCTTGGGGAGTTGGCTCCCGATATATCCTATCAGATCGTGGGCATCGATGATGACGTCACCTGGATTGATGACGATGTCACCTGGTTGCAGATCGACCTTGCGGCCATCATCGACCCCAGTCCGCCGGACTCCCCGGTGAACGAGCTCTCTCCTCAGCCCGACCCGCCCGGTTCGGTCAGGAGTTTGCGCTGCTGGATCCCGGGCTCCGAGGTGGATCTCAGCGGCGATCTGAGCAGCGTGCCCGTCGTCGAGATGCCGGTTGTCGAGTTCCTCGGATCCACCCCTTGCCTTCATGGGGACGCCGAGGAGGAGCAGGGCAATATCGAGCTCACCCTGGAAGCAGGCACGGCCTTCCACGTGTTGGGCGTCAGCGACAATCGCGTCCGTATCGACGATGATGTCACCTGGATCCAGATCGACGACGATGTCACCTGGACCCAGATCGACGACGATGTCACCTGGGTCCAGATCGATGATGATGTCACCTGGGTCCAGATCGATCCGACCGCAGTCGTCGATCCCGATCCTCCACATCAGCCGCTCGACGAATCATTCCCACAGCCGGAGATGCTCCTGCGATGCTGGGTTCCGGGCGACAGCGTTGAACTGAGCGGCGATCTGGACCAGGTACCGGTTCTCCCGATCCCACTTGGCCTGCTCCAAGCCCAAGGCTTCATCGACATGCCGTACAGGAGTCCCGTCGAGGTGGAGGTGGTGTGCAGCGCCGTCCTGTCAGACCAAGCCGCGGTGCGAGTTAGCCGTACGCCGGCTGTCTCCGACGATCCAACGGTCACCGTGGACGGCGCGGCCTTCGGACTTTGTCACGCCCCGGAAACCGGTGTGAAGGAGTGCCTGCCACTCAACGGCGTTGTGGGTTCCGCCCACACGGTCAGGACATGCTATCGTGGTGAAGCGTGCGAGAATTGGACAGTGACCAAGCCGGCCTGCCCGGAGCCGAGCATAACCGAGGTGGTTCCGGTCTGCAGTCGCGTCATCGAAGGCGTGCCGGCAGTACAGGTCAGCGGGGCGCCGGCCTCCATCGATGAGGTACGGATAACCAGGAGCTCCTTGCCCTTCTCACTTTGCCACGCTCCAGCTCGCGGTGTGAGAGAGTGCCTTCCGCTCGTTGGCGAGGCGGGCTCGGCCAGCACCATTGTTACCTGCCTCCCGGGCGAACCCTGTGACACTTGGCCGGTCACCGTACCCGACTGCTCTCCGCAGGCAGAAGTTGAGGTGGCGCCGATCTGCGATATGGATTTCGCTGCGGTGCAGGTCGCCTACACGCCAATCACCTTGGAGCCGCCCAGAGTCCATGTCGTGGACGGGATCTTCTCCCTCTGCCACATGCCGGAGCGCGGAACGCTGAATTGCCTCGTGCTGCCCGGCGCAGCGGGCTCGACCGCGAGCGGTACTGTGTGCTTCGAGGGTGAACCCTGCACCTCCTGGTCTGTTCTGGTTCCAGATTGCTCGAGCGAGGTCGCCACGGCAAATGTCAGGCAAAATGCCGTCTGCCGTGATGGTCCGACCAAGGAATACCCAATCCTCGCTTACTTTAATGTGGGAGAGGTTTTGAACATCGTTGGTAAGAACCAACAAGGGACATCCTGGGTCGTGGAGAATCCTACCAATGGAAGACCGTGTTGGATAGCGGGGAATTTGGTGGATTTTTCCGGAGATATAACCCAGGTCTCGATCATCAACCCTGACCCGCCACCCACTCCCACGACCGAGCCAGAGGAAAATCCGCCCAGTCTGCCGCCGTGCTCCAGCTACGGTCCGAATAATTGTCCTCAAGATCGATGCGTGCCCCAAGGAGCCTACTGCGTTCCAAATTAATACGCTGGGCTGTAGGTACAGGCTCGCGGTTTCCCGCGAGCCTGTTTTTATTCCACAATCTCTTTCACTCTCCCCACCGCACCGCTCGTCAAACGGACCTTGATCCCATGCGGGTGGGTGGATGAACTGGTCAGGATATCCTTAATGATGCCTTCCGTCAATTTTCCGGTAGCTTGATCCTGCTTAAGGACAATCTTCACCCTCATGCCGGGTTTAATGTTCTCGCGTTTGCTTCCGTCCATGAAGGGTCAACACTCCTTCTGAAAGGTATCGACTGCTTCGGGGTAATACTTCTTCCGCAGCCAGAATGCCACGTTGACCAGACCGATCATCACCGGCACTTCTACAAGCGGACCGATCACCGCTGTAAACGCCTCCCCGGAGGCGATTCCAAAGACTGCCACCGAGACGGCAATCGCCAGCTCGAAGTTGTTGCTGGCCGCCGTGAAGGAGAGCGTCGCGGCTTGCGGGTAGGTCGCGCCGACTCCCTTGCTCATGAAGAAACTCAGGAAGAACATGACGACGAAGTAGATCAACAGCGGGATGGCAATGCGGACCACATCCAGCGGGATGGTCAGGATGAGATTCCCCTGCAGGCTGAACATCACCACGATGGTGAAGAGCAGCGCGACCAGCGTGATGGGGCTGATGCGCGGCACGAATTCCCGGTGGTACCACTCCTTCCCTTTGGCGCGGACCAGGAAGAAGCGGGTCAGGAATCCGGCGATGAACGGGATTCCCAGGTAAATGAAAACGCTGTATGCAATCTCTTGTATGGAAATTTCCACCACGTTCCCTGTCATCCCGAGCCGGGTCGGCAGGACGGTGATGAAGATGTATGCATAGACACTGTAGAAGAGCACCTGGAAGATGCTGTTGAAAGCCACAAGCCCTGCCGCATACTCGGTATCGCCCTTGGCAAGGTCGTTCCACACGATGACCATCGCGATGCAGCGTGCCAGCCCGATCATGATCAGACCGGTCATGTAGGAGGGATAATCGCCCAGGAAGATCACCGCCAGGATGAACATCAGGATGGGCCCGATCACCCAGTTCTGGATTAGCGACAACCCGAGGATCTTCCAATCCCGGAAGACCTTGCCCAGCTCCTCATACCGTACCTTGGCAAACGGAGGGTACATCATCAGGATCAACCCGATGGCGATCAGGATGTTGGTGGTACCAACCGTAAATCGCGCATTGAATTGAGCCACCTGCTCGGGGTAGAAATACCCCAGCGCCACGCCAGCACCCATCGCAAGAAATATCCATAAGGTCAGGTAGCGGTCCAGCGTGGACAGTTTTTTTGCAGTGGATTGTTCAGCCATGTTCATTCTCCTATGATGGAAAATTATGCAGCAAAGGGATGAGTATGCGCTCGATGTCATCGCGAACAGAGCGGAAGTCTTCGATATTGTCCGTCTTCGCCGGGTCGGGGAAGCTGTGATGGACACGTTTTCCTTTTCCAAGCCAGACGGGACATTCCTCGGCGGCGGAATCGCAGACAGTCACCACGAGGTCGAAATCCTGCCCACGGAATTCATCCGCCAGCTTCGAACGACCCTCATGCTGGATGCCGATCTCCTCCAGCACCTGCAGCGCCTTGGGGTGGACGGTCCCTGCCGGCTTGGTCCCGGCGCTGACCGCCTGCCACTCACCCGACAGGCGTGTGTTGACGATCGCCTCGGCCATTTGCGAGCGGCATGAGTTTCCAGTGCAAAGGAACAGCACTTTGCGCTGGGTCATGTCAAGCTGCCTCGAGCGCATTGGTAATGAAGGTGGTGACCTCCGCATTCGATGGAATGCGACCTGACGAAACAACATTTTCGTTTATTACCAGGCCGGGCGTGGAGATTATGTTGTACGACATGATTTCCTTGTAATCGGTGACCTTGACAACTTGTGCTTCAAGAGCCATGTCCTCCACAACTTTACGCGCAATCTGCTCCAGCCTTTTACAATTGGCGCACCCTGAACCGAGAATTTTGATGGTAAGCATGATTTCCTCCATGATAGTAAAGATGTTTATTTTACTGAGCTGAACTCTGATCAAAATCAATCCGATGCCAACTCGCAGTGGCTATTGGTTTTATCGTGTCAGCCACCTTTTTCCGGATCACCTGAATCAACCGGAAACCATCATTTATGAGCAAGCACCGCAGTTGAATTTTTCCGGCTTGCCAACCACAATGCTAGTGACAAAAGTCCCAGGAATAGAGCCAGATACAAAATGACCATTTCCAGACTTGCTCCATCAACCCATGTGCCATACATGAAACCGGCAAGGGTGCTGAAAAGCGCAACCCATGCCACATAGGTCCATGCTTTGAAGCGCCCGATGATCGCAGCGATAATCAGAATGCTTTGCAGGCTAAGTTCCGGGTCAGCCATCAGGTAAGCCAGCAGAGGACCCCGATGCATGCCAAGGCTGAGGAACATCTGCGCGATGGGGACTTCGACGAGCGTGGGAAAATACATAAAAACTCCGAAAGCCACTCCCGCCATATTGCCAAGCAAGGTGTTTTCGCCAGCTACCGCCTGTATCCATTCAGGCTGGATGATGACTCGAATCATACCGACGGCAAACACACCAATGATCAGCAGCGGAAAGATCTGTTTTACAAATTTCCAGGACTCCCACAGAAAATCCCGCGCTTCATCTTCGGTCAGTTGAGTTTTGAGTATCCAGCCCAGCCCAGTGACCGATATCAAAACAGCCAGGAACTTTCCGGTGAGCAGGATGTCCAATCCGCCTGAATGAGGCGACATGCCCACAGAGGCTGCCAGAAGCGTTATCGCCACAAGCCCCAATGCAATCCACGTCCAGAGATTGGAACCCTCATGAATGTTCTCAAACCCCTTCCATGACGTGATCCCGATCAAAATAAGCAAACCGATAAGGATTGCGCCTTGCGCAGTGACGCCTTCCTCCCCCCTGCTGGCATCATAGGGGATGAGGCTGTACAGAAAATCCTGGAAGGTATCCACACTGGCTATGGGAAGTGTGAGTGTCGCAAAACTATTGGTCAAGAAAGCCACTTTCAAAGTGCCCGAGAGGAGCAAAATAACAAGAATAAGCAGGAAAATGAGTGCGACACGGCGCATTTTTCCCATACCTGAAAAGAGATCCTCGGTGGCTTTGTCATGCTCTGCGTCATCCCCTCGAAAAATCAACGCCATGATCATGCCAATGCCTATACCAAAGGCTAGAGAAAGAAAGAAACGGGCAAACGCGAGATCCACACCGATGACTCCACCCGTATAGACCAAGGCTAGAATATTGGCAGCCGGTGCGAAAAACAGAAAAGTGATGGCCGGGCCAATCCCCGCGCCTTTTTTATGGATTCCTGCAAAGAGGGGCACGATGGTGCAGGAGCACACTGCCAGTACCGAGCCGGCCAACGCAGCAGCAGGATAGGAAATATATTTCGGTGTTTTTCGTCCCAAAAATCGAGTGATGGTCTCTTTTGGAATTAGGGCGGTCATGGCACCCGCGATGAAAAATGCAGGAAGAAGGCAGAGCAGCACGTGCGCGGCAAGGTAAGCAGCAAGGTTTGCAAAACCACCTCGAAGTAATTCCATTAAAAAAGCAATAATACCCATTTCTTATTACCCCTTCATAGAGTTGGCATCAGCGCCAATAGCGAAGCACGGCGATCGGCATAATCCACATCTGTTTGAATCGCGATGCATTCTTCCAGCGTCCGTTTTTGCTGTATCAGAGCCACCGCAAATGCCAGGCAGGTGGCTTCTCCGCAATGGCCGCAATTGGTACGCGGTAGAAGTTCCCAGATATCCAGGTGGCTTGGAGCGCGTTTGAAGCTGGTGACAGCTACAAGGTCCTCACGTTTTTCCCAAACAGTATTGATCGCATCTTTTAGTGAATTTAAAAGCGTAAGCCCTTCTTCAACGTCCTTGACCTGAATAATGAATATCTGGTCGCGTTGTATGGTAAGGAAGCCGGGCTGGCGTCGAAATGTGAGCGCAATAGCGCGTGGATTCCAAGCAATAACTCCGGGCAGGGTGGCAAGGTAAGGCAGGGCTTCTTCAAGGGTTCGATTGGGCCTGCCAACCACGATGATCTTCCCCGGCTCCGCCAGGCAGGGGATCGTGCGCACCAACGTGATGGAATCAAGGTAAGTCATTTCTTGAACAGATTTCCTGTCACCTGAACATCACCCGTACCGGGGATGTGAATCTGAACCTTTCAGCCGCCTTCCAGCAAATCCCGGGCTTTTCCCTTGAAATGGGTTTTCAGGAAAGCCAATGCGCCTTCAGCATCCTCGTCCAGAAGTATACGCATCAGCTCAATGACATCGGTATCTTCCAAGACAACCTGCAAAGATTTTTTCATCTTCCTTACCTCTTGTTTCGGCAATTCGGGCAATCACATTCCGACGATGAGGTCATTACGGGCACTTCAATGTTCTGAAAGCGGGCTGCGGCTTGCACCAGGTCGAGCAGGGCAGGGTCGCGCAGGCTGTAGAAAATAAAACGCCCTTTGCGGCGATCTATGACCAAGCCTGCCTCACGCAGGACCATCAGATGCTGGGAGATGTAAGCCTGCCGAAGTTTGAGCAAATTCTCCAGATGGCAGACACAGGCTTCCCCGGTGCCAAGTGCCAGCAGTATTTGAATGCGGATTGGCGAACTGGCAGCTTCAAAAACGTTACTGATGGTCTGATAAGGGGATTTAATCGTATTCGTTATCATGAATATATTATATTCGTCATATTCATAAAAAAGAATATGACGAATATCACATGTCTGGAGTGTATTTTTCACCTAAATGTAAATTTAGATGGTTTATTTTCGTGCTGAAACCTGCACCGAATAAACTGCCACACCTCCCGAGACACCTTCGCTGGTTGATCGCCTAACGCGGATGTCTTTGAAGCCGGCTTGCTCCACCAGGTCCACGTATTCGGCCTCAGGCAGTGCGCCGGAGACACACTCCGACCAACCGAGAGCTGAGGTGCGCACTTCGGGCAAGACCGGACCGCCGAAGACCACGTCGTTGACTTCCAACCGCCCACCGACCTTGAGCGCGCGATAGGCGTCTGCGAACACTTTCGCCTTGTCCTCGGTCAGGTTGATGACACAGTTGGAGATGATCACGTCGATCTCGCTGTCCTTGACCGGAAGCTTATCGGCATACCCATGACGGAACTTGACATTGGTGTAACCGCCCTTCTTGGCAGTGCGGCGCGCGCGCCGCAACATCGCAGGAGTCATGTCGATGCCGTACACGAAGCCGGTCGGGCCGACCCGTTTTGCAGCCAGGAACACATCGATGCCACCGCCCGAGCCGATGTCGAGCACCGTCTCACCAGGCTGTAGTTCTGCCATGGCGATGGGATTGCCGCAGCCGAGCGAAATTTCGGCTGCCTCGCTGGGAACTTCTTTTAACTCGGTGACAGAGTAGTTGGTGTTCCATTCGACGGTATTGATATCGTCGAGCTTTATCACACCGGGAGAGCAACAGCTCGAGTCCCCGCAGCCACAGTCCCCAGAGAGCGCTCTTGCCGCATAGCTATCCTGCACTGATTCGCGCATGTGTACCCGTTTGGTTCCTGCAGCGACGAAGATGCTGACGTCGGCGCTCCCCCCCTCCTCGCTTTTGCACTCTGCCTGGCAGGATTCGCCAGTGCAGTCCACGATCACATTGACCAATTCAGCCTTATCGAACCAATCGCGGATCTGATCTCGCTCAAAGCCCAGCCACAGGTCGGCCATCTCTGTCTTGAGCCATTCATGAGTATGAGCATCCATATCGGTGAGGACCAATCGTCCGGCCGGGCGAAGGATGCGCACCATCTCGCGTATGGCAGCCAGAGGATCGGGGCAATGATGCAGATACATGTTGGCGAAGACGGCATCCACGCTGGCGTCCGGCAAGGGCAGGGACAAACCATCGGCCTCATGGAATTCCACATTATCGAATTGAGCCAGATTGCGGCGTGCCTCGTCCAGCATGGCTGCTGAGCCATCCAGCACATGCACATGCTTTACCATCGGTGCGAGGCCAAGGGAAATGAAGCCCGTGCCTGCGCCTACGTCGGCGATGGTCATGCCGGGGTGGAGATATGCTTTGCGGAAAGCGGCTTCGCGCACTGCCTCGGTGAAGTACCCCGCGCGGAGGTTATCCCATTGCGGGGCAACCTTGTCAAAATAAGAAGCGGAAGGGTTGGATGTGTTCATTTTTTCTCCTTAGGATATACATCGTAAAAATACGATAATTAGGGTCAAAAATAAGTCCGCACCTGAACCGGCCAGCGGAGTCGTTCCCTATTTCAACTTGATGACAGGTTCGCAGCAAATGGCTGACTCAGCCAGCCAGGTGTCTATCTGTTCCTTTAGCCAGGTAAAGCCCTCTGGATTGAGACAGTAACAGGTGGCTGGACCCTCGATCTCGCCGTGAATCAGCCCGGCCTCGCGCAGCACTTTCAGATGCTGGCTGACAGTGGATTGCGCCAGAGGGGTATTGCGCACGATGTCGCCGGTAATGCAGGTGGAATTCTGCGCCAGAAATTCAACGATCTGAAAACGTTGAGGGTTGCCGAGTGCCTTGAGCATTTTCGCCAGACGTTGCTTTTCTGGGGGAAGTTTAAGATCCTTAGCCATATCGTAATTTTACGATAAAGTGATGACTTTGTCAAGCGTTTGTGATTCCATCGCCGGATGAGCACGCTTATTTTTGACCAGTAGCCTGGGGGATTTTCAGGCATTAAAGACCGAAAAAACTGTTAAGTGTTTGGAAATTTAGTTCCCCTCCTGTATTTTGGATTTTTGCTATACTCAAGGTGGAAAGTATCGCCAGGGTGATTTTGGCACTGGCGCATCGTCGTCCTAATAGGATGTCTGCATGGCAGCAAAAAAGCGCATCGGAGAAAACAAGGGAAACCCACAGGCAGGATCGCTGAAGCTCATCTATGCGCTAAATGCGATCGCCACCACGCTTCAGGAGTCGATTCAAAGCGAGGAAAACGTCTACGAGGTCTTCCATAACCAGATTGTCGCGCTCGGTTTGCGCGGCGATATCAGCCTGCTTGATGAAGACGAGAATGTACTTGTTTTCAAGACCGCTGCCCTGCCGGACTCCTTAAAAAAAGACCTTTCACGCACTGGAAAAAAGCCGAAGGTAACACCGGAAGGTTTTTCTGTTCCAGTGGAGCAGGTAGACGTCTACCAGAACGTCACCCAGGAAGGGCAGTCCGTTTACGTACCAGATTCCGAAAGGATCACAGAGCAGATCTTCCCGCGCCGGGGAAGGAAACCGGTCAAACCGACATGGGGCGATGCACCAGGCATCTACGCCCCACTGGTGTTTGACCGCAAGATCAAGGGCATGCTGAACATTGTTGGGCCTGAACTTACCGAACTGGACATTCCCACCCTGCAGGTTTTTGCCAACCAGATCTCGGTCGCTCTGGACAACGCACGCCTCGTCCGAAAATTACAGAATGCCAATGAAGCCCTGGACAGGGCTTACCAGATGACCCTTGAAGGCTGGGTCAAAGCCCTCGACCTGCGTGACAACGAAACCGAAGGGCACACCGTCCGCGCCGCCAACATGACCGTGCACCTTGCGCGCTTCATGGGCGTCCGCGAAGTGGATATCCCGCACATCCGCCGTGGAGCGCTGCTGCACGACATCGGCAAGATGGCCATCCCCGACAACATCCTGCGCAAGCCGGGTCCGCTCTCGCCCGAGGAGTGGAAGGTGATGAAGCAGCATCCCAAAACCGCTCATACCTGGCTTTCCGCCATCGAATACCTCAAACCTGCTGTGGACATCCCCTACTGCCATCACGAACATTGGGACGGGAAGGGTTACGTCCAGGGACTCGCCGGCGATGACATCCCCTTCTGGGCGCGCATTTTCACCATCATCGATGTGTGGGACGCGATGCGCTCCGACCGCCCTTATCGAAAAGCCATCCCTGAGAAAAAGGTCGTCAAGTATATCCGCGAGGAATCGGGTCAACTGTTCGACCCGCGTGTGGTGGAAGCTTTCTTCGACCTCCGCTCACAAAAACCCCTGCTGTTGGCCGCCTGATCGTAAAATTTCCTCAATCCTGGGAGCAGCCTGTTTCTGTGCCTGGTGGCTCCATTCTTTTTCCTTGCTCGTGCTAAAATCTACACAAGATTCATTTCCAGCTCCAACGTTGCGGAGGACTTGCTGTGGATCCACAAACGATAGTGTTCTGGTTCATCCTTGATCCAATCACCTTCGGGTTGGGCTCAATCGGAGCCTACCTCATTTTTCATGAGATGGCAGAGCTGTATCACTTCCCCTCTCTTTCGGAAATATTCCAATTATTGAAACGTCGTTGGTTAGCCTGTTTATTCCTGGCAATTGCTGTCGGTTATTTCTTCTTCAGGTTATTCAGTGTTCTGAAGGTGGCAGGAGGGGCAACACCATGACTCTCTTCGGAGGCATCGAGGGCGGCGGTACCAAATTCGTGTGCGCTGTAGGCACAGGCCCGAATGACATCCGTGCTGAAACACGCTTTCCGACCACAACGCCACAGGAAACTCTCAGCCACGCGATTGCCTTCTTCAAAGAACAGGAACGAAGCTTCGGCAGCCTCTCTGCGCTTGGAGTGGCAACCTTCGGACCCATCGATCCGCGGCTTGATTCTCCCACCTATGGGAAAGTCCTTCCCACGCCTAAACCCGGCTGGACCGGCGCGGACATTGTCTCTGCGTTGAGAGCAGCATTCGACATCCCCATCGGTTTCGACACCGACGTGAACGGCGCAGTGCTGGCTGAGTGGCAGTGGGGAGCAGCACAAGGCTGTGATCCTGTGGTTTATCTGACTATCGGCACGGGCATCGGCGGTGGAATCTTGATCAACGGATCGTTGGTGCATGGACTGCTTCACCCCGAGATGGGCCACGTGCTCCTGCCTCACGACCGGGAAGCCGACCCCTTCCCCGGCAGCTGCCCCTTCCACGGAGATTGTTTCGAAGGGCTGGCCACCGGTCCTGCCATGGAAAAACGCTGGGGGCAAAAGGCGGAGACCCTGCCCATTGATCATCCCGGATGGGCTCTTGAGGCGCATTACATCTCACTCGCGCTGGCGGATTACATTTGCATCCTTTCACCACAGCGCATCGTTCTGGGCGGTGGAGTGATGCAACAACCTCAATTGTTCCCCAAAATTCACCGTGAAGTTAAAACCCTGCTCAATGGGTATGTCCAATCGCCTCAGGTATTGGATCGTATCGAGGACTACATTGTCCCGACCGGTTTAGGGGGTAAAGCGGGGGTGCTCGGGGCAATCGCGCTGGCTCAACTGGCCATATAGACTTGGCATAAAAACCGCTTAAACAAACATCGAATAGTATAATCGGGACTATTATTGTCATAATAAGGAGTCCCGATGTACATGAAGAAGTCATCGTTCCGTCGCGCGTCTACCCTGGCACTTATTCTTGTATTATTGATCACCGGCTGCAACCTCCCCGGCAAATCCGAATTTCCCACCCGGCAATCTGACCAACCAAGCGATACCACCTCACCCATTCCCAGCCCGACCCCTGTTGAACCTCCGCAGGCGGTCACAATGACCAGCGCCCTATCAAGCGGCGTGGAGACCGGATCATGGACAGTCGAAGAAGGCTTGATCAAAGGCTTGCGCTTCATGGCCGGCGAAATCTCCTCGGAGGAGGCGTTCGGCGACGTGGAGTTGATCAGCACCGAGGGCACGGGGCTGATCATGGAATCGCAACGTTACCTCAAACAAGGTCCGGATGAGCAGACGAAAGCTGATGTCCAGCACTATCTCGAATTGCTGATGCCCTCCCCCGAAGTCCTGGATAAGTATTCCCGCCCGGCGCCTCAATCAAATGCGGTTGCGCATTTGGCAAGTAATGTCCATCCCCAAGACATAACCACCTGCCAGAATCTGTGGGCCAATTCCTGGGCTACCCCCACTCCAATTACGTGTCTGCTAATCGCGGAAAGGAATGTCGCGGGAACGATGGTCCGTCTGTATTATCCTGAATACTGGGGCGAGGACGACCCCCGGCTGGACAGCATGGATGTGATTATGGATGCCGCATCACGCTCTGTTGAACAATACAATGGGTATGGACCCGATCCCTTAACCACAGTCTACATGGTAATAACCGACCTGGCAGCCTACAGCTCAACCCGTGGTCGCTTCGAGCCTGACGTTTATGCCGCCGCGCAAGATTACAGGCGACCTACCACCTGCCATATTGGTATTTTCCCTTACGGTCTCGAAGGAAGCCCCGAGAGCTTGCAGCAAACCATTGCGCATGAGATGTTCCATTGCTACCAGTACACGAATCTTCGCCCGCAGACGATCAACCTGCCGAATGCAATAAACGACTGGTGGGTCGAAGGAACCGCCGAATTCTTTGGGGCTACAGTGTATCCCACGAACAACGATGAGTTCATCTTTAATGACGATTTCCAAGCCAACGCTCCAGACCAGCTCCTGTTTCAGATGTCCTATGAGAACTATCTGTTTTTCCAGTATCTTGCCCGCCAGGGTGGTCTTGACCTGGAAGGAGTGATCGACATCCTAAGAGGGATGCCGACCTCCGGCGATTTGGTTCAGCAACAGGATGCGCTAGCCGCCGTGGGTGGAATTGATGAGGCGTTCCACAGTTTTACCCGCGCTTACATTGACCGCCGGCTGATAGATTGGAGTGGAACATCATTGAGCATCAATCCCTATGTCGATGATTTACGACACTACGGGGAAGGAGACCACCCGGAAATATTTACTCCTGATTCTTTCAAGCTTGGTATTTACCTTGTCACCTACGAAGATCAAATGAAGTTTGCGAACACCACCGAAGAAGACAGCATTGGAAAGTATGCGATTCGCCCGAGGGAATTCGTAGGCGCCTGGCAGCCTGTGCCCCCACGCATCAACACTAACTGCGATCCCACCGAATATTTGATGGCCGTCACCAGCACACTATCGTCCAGCGCTGACCCCTACGAGGTCACAGTCAACGCCAACGGCGAGGAACAGGAAACTGAAGAATGCGAATGCCTCTACGGCTCCTGGGAGCTGGACAATGACAGTGATTATTTCTATATGTATACACTGGTCGGCAAGACATATGAAGCACTGCCATCTTATGGGCTCGACACATCCGGCGCATACGCCTATCTAAAAAGCCTCTCCGGGCAAATGCGCATCAACTTTACCGAAGATGGTGAGGCCAGTGGCACTCAGACGGACTACTCCTGGACCATTGAATTTGTTGGCGAAGAAGATACAGGATCCATTACCAGCACCTTCAACGGCGGCGGTTCGGCCAATTATACGATCCAGGAGACGCCGGAAGTGGGAAAGTGGATCTATTTCACCGACGGCGAATTTGACATCTCCTCAGAGATCATCTTAAATGATCGTCCCTTAACAACATTACTTACCGGCGGCAGCAATACCTCCATCTTCCTTTCAGCCCCAGCGCGGTATGAATGCAGCGAGGATACTCTGCTCTACACCACCTTGCCGGATATTGGGACGTTGATCTTCCATCGGGTACCGCCGCCATCGGAAACCCCATAATAAAAAACAACACCCCCGAACCCAGTTTCGGGGGTGTTGTCAAATATTCACCGGTGCGCCTGGAAGGCATCGGAATAATCTCACGCCAATTTTTACCCTGGCATCCTCCGCCCATCCTGAAGGAGAACCGTCGGGTATAATCATGACTATTAATGTCTAATTAGGAGTCTTGATGAACTCACCATCCCTGAAACCATCATTGCAGACGACTCTCCACCATCTGGCTGGAGCCATGATTGCCCTGGTACTACTCGTCACCGGATGCAACCTGCCCTCTTCATCGGTAACACCCACCGCATCAATCATTCCCACAGCTGCCGTGCCTCTTTCCAGTCCCACCCCTGCTGAGCCAGTGCAATCCCGTTCGCTCGATCAGGCATTGTACGATGGCGTGGAGAATGGAACATGGACTATCGAGGAAAGTATCCTCACCGGCTTGCGTTTCCTCGCCGGTGAAGTCTCCTCCGATGAAGCCTTCGGCGATACACCGCTGATGAGCACCGAGGGTACGGGAGTGATCTACTCTGCCCAGCGATATATTTATGAAGGGGCTGACGAGGCGGCGAAAGTGGAGATTCAGCATTACCTAGACATGCTCATGCCATCGCCCGAAATTCTGGATCAAATCTCCCGTCCCGCAGCCCAAGCCGATTCAACATCGCACCTGGCGCGTGCCGTGAAGCACCCGGACAGTGACCAGATCGTCTGCCAGGATATGTGGGCAAGATCCTTCACCAACATTGCCCCGATCGATTGCCTGCTCCTGGTAGAACGAACCATCCGCGGTACCAACATCCGCCTGTACTATCCGGAATATTGGGGCGCAGATGACCCCCGGCTGGACAGCATGGAAGTCATCATGGACGCTGCTGAAAGGTCCGTTGAACAATACAACGGATACGGGCCTGAACCAATCAACACCGTCTACATGGTCTTTACCGACCTGGCATTTTTCGATACCAACGACAGCCGTTTTGATCCGGAAGTATTTGCAGCAGCTTATAATTTTGATCCCGGTGATTCTTCGAGACCCACCACCTGCCGGATAGGCATCTTCCCGTACGGCATTGAAGGAAGCTCTGAAAGCCTGCAACAGACCATCGCTCATGAGATGTTTCACTGTTACCAGTACAAGAATCTGCAACCGGAGACCCTGGTCGTAAACCGTGCGTTCAATCTCTGGTGGATCGAAGGAACCGCCGAGTTCTATGGGGCTACTGTGTATCCCACCAACAACGATGAGTTCATATTCAACGACGATTTTCAATCAGCCGTCCCAGGATCGACCCTGTTTGAAATGTCGTATGAGAATTATTTATTTTTTCAATTCCTGGCGCGCGAAGGTGGATTCGGACTTAATGGCGTTGTGGATATCCTGCGCAACATGCCCGAATCCGGTGACTTCGAAGACCAGCAGGATGCGCTGGCTGCTGTGGGCGGAGTCGATGAAATATTTCATAACTTCGCGCGTGCCTACATGGACCGCCGGCTGACCGATTGGGGAGGCGGATCAGTGTCCATTGAACCGCAGGTGGAATTATTTCGATCCCTTGTTGAAGGACCTAATGAAGAACTTTTCGACCCATCTTCTTTCTTCTTAGGTCTATACTACGTCACCTTCGAAGATCAGACGAAATTCACCAACTCTGCATTTGAGGAGGGCGACGCCGGGAGATACGCCATCCGCCCAAGAGAATTTGTGGGCGCCTGGCAGCCTGTGCCGCCGCGCATCAACACTGTTTGTGACCCGACTGAATACGTGATGGCCGTCACCAGCACCCTGCCCATTAGCGCCGATCCCTATCAGGTTACCGTCAACGCCACCGGCCAACACCAGGAAACCGATGTCTGCGACGAATGCCTCCACGGCACCTGGGAACTGGACATTAACAGCGATTATTACTACATGTATACACTGGTCGGCACAATAATTAATATGCTGCCATCTTATGGCCTCGACACGTCCGGCGGATATACATGGTTGGATAACGTCTCAGGGCAGATGCTCATCTCATTCAGCGAGGATAATGTTGCCAGCGGGACCCAGTCGGACTATTCATGGACGGTTACTGGTATCGATTACGAACACCCTGATAGACCAATCTCCATGGTCAGCACCTTCAACGGCGGCGGCACGGCCAATTACACCTTACAGGAAACACCGGAAGAAGAAAAATGGATATTCTTCAACAATGGCGAATTCGATATCTCCAATCAGGTCACCTTTATGGATCGCCCCTTAACAACAATACCGACTGGTGGCAGCAATACGTCCATCTTCCTCTCATCTCCGGTCCGTTATGAGTGCAGCGAGGATACCCTGCTCTACACCACCATGCCGGAAATCGGCACATTAATTTTCCACCGCGTTTCTGAGGATAGCACTCCCTAGAAAACAGACACCCCGAACCATGGTTCGGGGTGTCTGCTAATGAATTTCCTTACCAACGCGCCTGGTGTTCCTCGGCAAATCCGACCAAGTCGGAGATAAACAACTCCTCGCCATCATCCAGTTTCACGCGACCGGCATAGCGACCAAACATCTGGTGCACCTCGCTGAAAATCACGCCCAGGTTGGTACGGGCGGGGCGGTCTTTAAAGGGAGTGAAGGTCAAGTCGAGACGGTCCTCGTCGTCGGTGAAATGCCAGGGACGCATGAAATCCCCGGATTTGTAACCGAACTTCACTACTCCCAACTTGTGGACGCATCCATCGAGGACGACACAATTCTCAGTGGCGCGGGTGAGATCGCCAAACCCGCATCCAAGATTTAGCCCAATCCTGCGTCCGTCCGGCATATATCCTGAGGCGCTGGCCCAGTTCCAGAAGCTTTTGTATTCCCACACACCACGACCCCAATCCAGTGAACCCAGGCAATGAGCGGGATCCAACTCGTTGTGCCAGTCACCATAATCGATCGTTCCACTGGCTGGCATGTTGTTGATCTTGCGATTGTAATAAAAACGCTTTTGCCCGATGGGGATGACAATGGTCATCGATTCGTGGTCTGAGGGGCAAAGCAAAGAAATCGCAGCCTTGATTCCCCGCCCGCCATGGAAACCCGGCCAATCGACAAAGACATGCCTCGCACCCGAGTTTGCTTGAAAGCGCAGGGACATTTGCTTGTTCTCAAAAGAAGTCACCCCGGATGTGCTGTCCCGCGGAAGAACGATCCCTCTCCCGAGGGGAATCACAGCCCCCTCCTCGTGAAGGTCACCGCTGGTGAAATCCATCGAGTAAACGAAAATGTTACCCGCATATCCCAGGTCGGCGATGGTGGCGGAGAAAAATCGCCTAGGCGTAAACACCGCGTAATAATCCCAACGCTTGATGCGAAAACGCTGCAGAAAGCGGATACTGTAAAAGCGGGCATTTTCAAGGTTGCACTCGAGCAGGGGCTGGCGTGACCAGCCAATTTGAGCTAATCGCCCCCGGCCATCCAGCAGCGGACCGGGTTGTGTGAATTCGTTTTGCATTTATGACTCCTGTTTCGGCTTGAATAAATCCTTCAGCAACAAGACTCCGCCAACGCCGACTGCAATGAGCGCCAGTATAAAAGCGATGAGTGAGCCGATGACGAGCGCCCACGGCCAACCTGTAGGCTCGGTCTCACCCGAAGCCAACCCGGTTGCCACCGCCAACGCCTGACCTCCGACCAGCATACCCACAGATATGCCGAGTCCCCATGCGATAATTTTCAAACGAGTGCGTGCCCGGATCGCTGCCCAGAGCAGCAGGAGACCGCCAGCCAACGCGAACGGGAATAATTCCGCCGGCATGAGGTAATCAAAATGGAATACTTGCGCTCGGGTAAAAAGCGCTAAGGAAAAAATTATCGGCGCAAGGATTGGGAACCACATCAACACTGTTCCCACGATGGCAAGGATTTTAGTGAAAACGCCATTGTTTTTCATATGTCCCTCCCCGAAGTTTGGTTCGTAACGAGATGATTTGAAGATTTTTATCATCCATTACGAACATAAATTATTATACGCCTAAAGACTCGGGAGTAATACGCGAAGGTAAATAATATCCATACAGGTATCTACCTTGCTATTTTGTGGGGGTCCTCACAATTGACACAGTCATCCAAATGATGTATAAAAATACCGACCAGTCGGTATTTTTTCTTTTTCAAAGGTGACACGATGCAACAACGAAGCGAAGAAACCCGCGCACGTCTCCTTCAGGCTGCCCAGAAGAAATTCTCTGAAAGCGGTTATGAGGCTGCCAGCGTGGATGAGATTTGCGCAGAAGCCGGGGTCAGCAAGGGTGCTTTTTATCATCACTTCCCCTCCAAGCAGGCAGTCTTTCTCGCGCTTTTCGAAGACTGGCTTGCCACCGTGGATGCCGGACTCGAAGCAGCCCGAAAATCCACTGTCCCCGAGACGCTGACCAACATGGCGCGCATGCTGCCGTTCATCTTCGCCCAGGCGGACGGGCGGCTGCCCATGTACCTAGAATTCTGGCTGCAAGCCAGTCGCGATGAGACGGTCTGGAAGGCCATGGCCGCTCCCTACCGGCGTTACCAGGAGTTTTTTGCCGGGCTGGTGAAGCAGGGTATTGCAGAAGGCACGTTCAGACAGGTGGATCCACACAGCGCCGCGCAGGTGATCGTCTCCCTGGCTGTCGGGATGCTATTACAAGGTCTCATCGCCCCCAGCGACACCGACTGGCAAAAGACCGCTGAACAAAGCATGAAAATTCTCATGAAAGGACTGGCAAAATAAATATGTATCTCGTTACCGGCGCGACCGGACACATCGGAAATGTACTGGTCCGAAAATTGCTCGAACGCGGAAAAAAAGTCCGGGCTTTGATCCTGCCCGGGGAGGACACGACTTCACTGCAGGACGTCGACGTCGAGCGAGTCGAAGGGGATGTGCTCAACCTTGATTCGCTGTGGAAGCCATTTGAAGGCGTGAGCGGCATATTCCATCTCGCAGGGGTGATCTCCATCATGCCGGGCCCCGACCCGATCGTCTGGCGGGTCAATGTGGAAGGGACCCGCAATGTACTCAAAGCCGCCATTCAGAGCGGGGTGCGGCGGTTGGTGTACACCAGTTCCATCCACGCCATCCAGCGCGTCGAATCGGGCGTCATCGATGAGAGACTGCCCTATGATCCGGGCAACCCCTACGGTGAGTACGACCGCTCCAAGGCTCAAGCCACCCTCGAGGTCCAGCAGGCAAGCCGGGAGGAATTGGACGCGGTCATCGCCTGCCCAACAGGGGTCATCGGTCCCCATGACTACCGCGGGTCGATGATGGGATCCGTCATCCGCACCGCCGCGGAAAATCAACCCACGCTCTATGTGGACGGTGCGTACGACTTCGTGGATGTGCGCGATGTGGCGGATGGGTTGATTGCTGCTTCCGAAAAGGGAACACGCAGTGAGAGTTATATCCTGTCCGGGCAACGCATGTCGGTGCGCTACCTGTTGGAGACCGTGCGTGAAATTACCGGCTTTAACTTCCCTGCCATTAAAATTCCATTCAAGTTGGCGCGGTTTGCGTCAATTTTCACTCCACTGTATTACCGAATGGCGCATGCCATACCGCGATTCACCCCCTACTCCCTCGAGGTGCTTCAGAGCAACTCACACATCAGCCACGCCAAGGCCACTCGCGAACTTGGGTATCACCCGCGCGCATTGCAGGAGTCAATTGCGGATGCCATCCATTGGTTTCGAGGACAAAAGTCCTCGCAACTCTGATCCGAATGGTTTTGAGTTTGATAAAGAAAATCGGGAGCGGATGCTCCCGATTTATTTTACTAGGCAGCCGCAGGTGCGACTTCCATTTTTTCCATCGTATCATGGTCCGGCAGAATGTCCTCCGCGTTACGGATGGAGCCAACGTAATACCCCACTGTTCCCACCAATGCGGCTCCGATCCCGCAAAACAAAATCAAGAGACTCATCCCTGAACCGGAAGTCGTCCCCACCAGCGGACCGAACAACGTCGGCAGTCTTCCCGTGCCCATCATGGCAGGTTCCAGCACAAAGTCCGCCAGCGTCCCGGCGATGATCGGCGAAATGGGCTGGGTGGACCAGGCAATCAAGCGGCGGGAGGAGAAGACGCGTCCCTGTACATCCGGCGCGACCTTGGCCATCCAAATGGACTGGTTGGAGGCATTGATAAGGGGTCCGACCAGGGAAGTGAGCATTGCGAATAAGATCCAGACCGGAAGGGTTTGGCCAAGGCCGAACATGGCAAAACCAAGTCCGGTCACAATCCAACCGCCGAGCACGCCATGCACCCGGCGCTTGAAGCCACCCCAGGCGCTCATACCAATGCCGCCAACGACCGCTCCCACGGCGCCGGCAGTCATCACTGCGCCTAGTGCGGCCGGGTTGTTCGAGGTACGCTCCAGAACCATCGGAGCGAGAACTGTGAAACCAATCCCAGTAAAAAGGTTGCCGAACATGAAAACGAGCTGCAGCCCGAGCAGGCTGGGACGGGCGAAGATGTAGGTAAATCCGTAAAGCGCCTCCTTGAAGAAATTGCCGGATTCCTTTTGTCCTTCCACGGTCTTCGGGGGCTGCGGGATATGGACCACCAACAGCGCACCAATGGCCAGCACAAAAGTGATGATATCAAAGGCAAGAATACCAGTCAGACCGATTAGGGGAAGCATCGCACCAGCGAGAAGTGGAGCGACCACGCCGGGTCCGGCTTCCATCAGGGTCATTAGGCCATTCGCGCGCCCGTATTGTTCCTTTGGGACCATGGTAGAGATGGCCGCTGAATAGGCCGGCCACTGGAAGGCGCCACCCAGACCGATCAACGCAGAGACAAAATAAAGCATCCAGAACTCAAGCCTGCCCTGGGACTGGAGCACCAAAATCGCCACTGTGCCGAGTCCCGCAGCCAGGTCGCTGATCATCATCATCAATTTACGGTTGTAACGGTCCACCATCACACCGGCGATGGGTGAGATCACCAGGAATGGAACAATGTAGAAGACCTGCATCAGGCCAAGTGCGGTCGCGCTGGAGGTCTGCTGATACATCCAAATGGTCAGCGCGAATTGGGTCATTCCAGACGCAAGAACCGAAATGATCTGTCCCAACCAGACGATGAGAAATCCAGCCATCCCACCCAGACGATGTTTTTCAGTTGTCATGCCTTCTCCTAGGAATAAAAAAACTGAAGTGGAACAGTTCCACTATCAAAGTCATTGGAAAAATAATGAAAAATAATCTTGATTATTCCACGAATATTTCGACGTGCTCCCCGTCCTCGTCGTCGATCACATCCACCAGCTTTCCGGTCACGCCGGAGCGGACCGCCTCCATGATCTGGGTTAAATCCACGCCTTCGACCTCGGGGGCGAAATGCGCACCGATCTTCAAGCCGGCATCCAGCAGCCCGATCGGGATCTGAACGGTCGCCTTGGACCGCCCGGAAGCTACATCTGTAACCTTGACACGCAGCCAGCGGGCATTACCAGTACCGCGGCTGAGTCCTCCAGCGGACATTGCCCGGCTGCGGCTGTCACTCAAAGCCGAGAGAAGCTTCGCACCCTCCTCTGCAGAGATCTTCCCCTCGTCGATCATCTTGAGGATTTTCATTCGTTCTTCGGTGGTTGCCATCATGGTGTGCCTCCTACCCTATATAGACTTGCACGTGCTCACCGTCTTCGTCGTGAACATCCACAAACAACGGTTCGTTAAAGGCGCCATCTTCTTCAAAAATTGCTTTCATCGCGATATCCGCCGTGTCGCGGTGTTCGGGCGGGATGTTGTGCCCGAAATTACGAATACCCCAACGCAGGAGCGGTGAAGGGATCGGAAACGCAAACACGATACGGTGCGGACTTTCCCCCGGTTTCTGTTCCACATTGACGTAGATCCAGCGGGATGTCTTGCTGATGGCTCCCAAAGTAACGATCAACACACCCAATAAAAATGGGAACCAGGCGCACAGGAACCAGAAACCGTACCCGGAACTGAGCATCGCGGTATACATCCACCACGCCCCCAAAACAGTGAACAAAATTCCAACAGTCAGAGGGATGATCCACAGTCGGCGAAAACGGTTGACCTTCTTTGTAAATTCGGGGTCCGGTTGCAATCTGGATTCCGCTTTTTCTTCTTTTGCACCTTCTTCTTGAGTCGATACCGAAACGATCTCAACCGCTTCTTCAACGGGAGACTCGTCGAGCGCCTGCATGAGCTTCAGCGCTTCCTCGGCGGTAATCTTTCCATCCGATACCATCTTCAGGATTTGTTCACGTTCATCTTGAGACATGCGCGCCTCCTACTTGCCTTCCAGGGCAGCTAAAAGTTTCTCCGCATCTTCCATGGAGATTTTTTTATCCTGAAGCATGCGCAGGATGGTCAAACGCTCTTCATCGCTGACCGGTTGGTCAGTGGGTGCGACGGGGTTGGCAGGCCGATCAGGGCTGGATTTCCAGCGTCCGATAAAAACGCCGCCGGCTTTCATACGTCGATCATGGGCACGCATTTTTCCTTCCGCCCGCCGGATGGCTGCATCGGCACGAGACTGGGCGCGTGTCTGGGCGCGTGTCGATTTTTCCATGGCACGCAAGGTGGCTTCCTGCACTTTTTGATTGATCCGTTCATGCAACTCGGAGGAAAAACCAGGGACCTCACCGGAAAATATACTCTCGTCCCGGGCATTCCCGTCAAACTCCGCCATCGATTCCCATTCATCGGCGCGGCTGGTGACCACCACATCATCCCCGGCGGTCACGTTGATTTTCGCCAAGCCGGATCCAAGTTTCAGAGTACGGATTCTCCCTCTTGAAAAGCCTCGACGTCCGGCAGGTCCACCCGAATCGACTCGGACGAGCCGCCCTGCAGTAGGAGTTCAGCATCCATTTGAGCCGGCAAGCGCAGAAGCACATCGCTGCCGGCATTGATCACATATTTGACCGCCGACTTGGGCTGAAGATAGAGCACGGCATCCGAGCCGGCATTGATAGCCACATCTCCGCGCGCACCCCGCAAGTAGAGGTCGGAACCGACCCGGTCGATACCAACCGAACCTTGGACATCCCGGAGGGACGCATCAGAACCAATATTTTTCACAAGGAAGTCGCCCGAGCAACCGCGCAGGCTCAGGTCACCGCCCACATTTAAGACCTCCATGGGACCCACGTTACGCAGGCTCAAGTCACCGCCTACATTTTCGATTTCGGTGGTGCCGACAAGCGCTCGTAAATCCGCATCACCCCCTATCGATTCAACATTCAGACTCGCTTCGCGAGGGGCATAGAGAATTAAATCCGCATCGCAAACCACGGAACTCGCTTCACCGCTGCTGGTGATATCAAGCTGGCCTCCGTCCGTTTTGGCCATGAGCTCATTACGCTCCCAGCCGACCACTTGCAGATCACCCGGAACGTTGGCGACATTTATTTTGGACCTGGCACCGACTTGAATGGTCTGTTGTTTCATGCTTCATCCCCTTGTAAAATGCGCATGGCATCCTCAGCCTTAATTCGTCCTGCATCCAGGTCCTCAAGAACCTGGCGGCGCTTGTCTTCGGTGACCTCCACCGGCTCATCCTTGCCGGGTTCATAGCCGAGGGCTCGAATGACCTCATGCAATCGGTTACGGATGGTCGGATAGGAAAGCCCCAATTCCATTTCCATACGGTTGATTTTCCCCTCGCACCTGATGAACGTCTCGACAAAATCAAGTTGCTCTGTGGACAGGTGGGCAAACGTGCCGCCCGTGAATCGCCCCTCCAGGGTCGTATCGCAGGACGGGCAATTCAAACGGGTAGTGACCAGTTCACCATCGCAGACCGGGCAGCGGGTTAATGATGTTTTCATGATTCCTCCAAATTAATTCGCACGATAAGCTTGTTGTACTGAGTAATGAGTCTTGAGCCATGTACCGTAGACCACCAGCTTGTCTCCCAACCTGGTCATTACACGTGCATACAAGGAAGGCTGTTCATCACTGATGATGGTTAGGAAATGCTCCGTTCGAGCGATATCTTGCATCTCGCTCTCGCGATCATGAGCCATCCGAACCAAGGTACCAAACGTCATCAAAGATTCTGATCCCATAAGCCTGTCCATGTTTACCTCCAGATTAATCATGAGAAATATTCATTTTTCTAAACATATTATATGACATTATTTAGAAAAGTCAAGTATTAGTTTAATAATATTAATATCAACTTGAACATTATCAACTTTACGGTTGCTCTTTTCGCATATTCGACTTTCGCCCCAACGCGATTTTTGTCGTAAAATAAGATAATCATCCCCTTTCAGGAGCCCTTATGATTCGAACCTTTTATTTCCTGCCAGGCGAAGAGCCTCGAACAGACCTCCCCATAAAGGAATTCTCAAACTGCCTTGGCAACCCTGATGCGCTTTTCTGGGTGGACTTCATCGGAGAACCGGACCCGTCAGCCGACTCCATCCTTACCGGTATTTTCCGGTTTCACCCTCTGGCTGTGGACGACGCCCTTCAAGAAACCCATACCCCGAAAGTGGATGACTGGGGGGAGTATCTCTATATCGTGCTGAATGCCATTGCTATAAATCGCGAGGACGGTCTGGACATTAAAGTCAACGAACTGGACGTCTTTCTGGGTCGGAATTACGTTGTCACCCACCACGATACGCCGATCCCTGCACTCGAAAAGGCCTGGAACAGTATCAACTCAGACAAGCGCTACACCAGTCATGGCCCGGATCACCTATTGTACAAAATCATCGATGATCTTGTTGCCGATTACTGGCCCCTGATCGGAACACTTGATGCTGAAATCGACTGGATCGAAGACCAGGTGTTCACCAACGCGAAACCTGAAATGATGGAAAGGATGTTCGCCCTCAAACGAGCCCTGGTGTCCCTCCGGCGCATCATCACCCCCCAACGGGAAGTGCTCAACCGCCTAGCCCGCGACGACTTCGAAGTGGTGGACAGCAAGGACAGGATTTTCTTCCGAGACATCTACGACCACCTGGTCCGCCTGCACGAACTGACTGAATCCATGCGCGACCTGCTCAGCGGTACCATGGACGCTTATTTGTCCGTTATCAACAATCGGATGAACGAGGTTATGAAGATCCTTGCCATCATCACCACCCTCTTCATGCCGATTTCTTTTGTGACGGGTTTCTTCGGAATGAATTTTTTTGCTCCCGTCGAACCGTCCCTGGCAAAATGGACGGGGTCCATCGCCTTCATCGCTGCCATGCTGATCATTACCGGTACTCCCCTGGCTATGTTCACCTGGATGCGCCGCCGCACCTGGATATAAAATCCTTCAACGAAATTCCCTTCTTACACAGGAGGGAATTTCGTATACTAAAACCCCTAAAATTCGCACTTGACATCGAACAGTTGTTCGTGTATTATGTAATCATAAATAGCACAAATGAGCGAGTAATGATCGCCTCTCAAACAAACACAGGAGTATGTCCATGATGGTGCGAAAAAGCAAGGGTCTCAGCGAACGACACAGGAAAATTTTGGAGTATCTCGAATCACACCAGAATAAGTTAGGTTATCCCCCTTCCATCCGGGAAATTGGTGAGAAAACCGGGATCTCATCAACCTCGGTGGTGAATTATTACCTGGACCAGTTGGAAAAAATGGATTACATCGAACGCGACCGACGCATCTCGCGGGGTGTCCGACTCAAAGACAAGCTCGCAGAAGCGATCCACGGCGCATCATCCACTGCCAAGGGAACAGCTGCCTCCCTGCATTCGGCTGTCGAAGACCTGCTTCGCATCCCCGTTCTCGGGCGCATTGCGGCCGGCGAGCCCATCCCCGTTTTTCCACGCGACCCCAGGGAGGTGGAAGCCGAAGCCAGCGTGGACATCGCCCGCAGCATGCTTCCGACCCGCGATACTGGTAACCTCTACGCCCTCGAGGTCAAAGGCGATTCCATGATCGATGCCATGGTCAACGATGGAGATTACGTCATTCTGCGCCCTACCGAAACAGCCCAGAACGGCGAGATGGTCGCGATCTGGTTTCCAGAAGAGGAAGAGACCACGCTTAAGTATTTCTACAAGGAAAAGGATGGTTACCGCTTCCAACCGGCCAATCCCAACTACGAACCCATTCGCAGAAAGAAGAGCGACAAGGTTGAGATTAAAGGCAAGGTCGTGATGGTCGTCAGGCAGGTCCGGGCAATATAGAAAGTCTTGGATCAAAAACAAAAGAGACGGTTTTTAAAACCGTCTCTTTTTGATTGGTACTGTAAGTCAGACTAGGCGACTTCGACGACAGCGCCGGCTTCTTCCAGCTTCTTCTTGGCGTCCATCGCGGCTTCCTTGCCCACAGCGGAGAGGACCTTGCTTCCGGCGGTTTCAGCCAGAGTCTTGGCCTCGCCCAGCCCGAGGCTGGTGAGCTGGCGGATGACCTTGATGACCTCGATCTTCTTCGGGCCGGTATCCTTGATAACGACATCGAACTCAGTCTTCTCTTCAACCGGTTCTGCAGCGGCAGCCGGAGCACCGGCAGCGGCAGCCATCGCGACGGGGGCAGCAGCGGAAACACCCCAGGCTTCTTCGAGAGCCTTGACCAGCTCGGCAGCTTCCAGAACGGAGAGCTTGCCTAATTCTTCAACCAACTTTTCAACTTTTGCAGCCATTGTATAGAAACTCCTTCTTTCCTAGAAAATATCGAGTTTTGAATGATCAACGCGCAACGCGGGAACAGTTACGCAGCAGTGGAGGCAGGATTCTTGTCGGAATATGCCTTGATGACAGCAGCCACCTGGCGGGCGGGTTCGGCCAAAGTGCGGACGAGTTTGCCTGCGGGAGCTTGCAGCATACCCAGCAGTTGCGCTCGTACGACGGGCAGTGGCGGCAGGCTGGCCAGGGATTTCACCTGAGCCGCATTCAAAGCCTGTTTGTCCATGAAGCCGCCCTTGACCTTGACGAACTCAATCGATTTGGTCACGTCACTGAGCGCCTTGGCAGTACCGGCCACGTCGCCGAACGCGAACGCGGCAGCCGTGCTTTTCTCAAAAGTACCTTCGGGAAGGGAAATCTCCCTTGCTTCAAAAGCCTTTTTGGCCAGCGTGTTCTTAAGGACATGGAATTCGCCGCCATTTTCACGAACCTTGGCGCGAATCGTGTCGAATTGCTTCATGCTGATACCGGTATACTCCACCAGGATCACGGCCTGGCTTTTATCAAGCCATTCGACGTACCGGTTAATAACTTCCTCTTTGCGCTGTTTTGAAATAGCCAATGTATTCACCTCCTTCCTTAAAAAGTCTTTGCCTGACAGAATTCCAGGCAAAGACTTTTTCCCCGATGGGGACGGCTGAACATCAGCCGGGAAATGACTTCCGAGTCTTCACCTGAGCAGGGAATTAAGCCCGCATACTTGCGGACACCTGCCGTCTATGGCGAAGGTAACCTGTCAGACGGTTTATGCGAGCAGAATTACTCGACTAACCTCCAATGATTGTACCGCAGCCGGGTCAATTTTGATACCAGGACCCATCGTGGTCGCCACGGAAATATGCTTGATGTAGTTTCCCTTGGCAGCCGCCGGGCGCGCCTTGCGGATGGCTTCCATCAATGCAGAAAAATTCTCATAAAGATTGTCAGCCGAGAAGGATGCCTTGCCGATCTGGACATGGATATTGGCAGTCTTGTCCAAGCGGAACTCAACGCGGCCGGCCTTTGCTTCCTTCACTGCACGAGCCATGTCATCCGGGGGCACAACGGTGCCTGCCTTCGGATTGGGCATTAACCCGCGTGGGCCGAGTACGCGGCCCAGTTTACCAACCTTGCCCATCATGTCGGGCGTGGCGATGGCCACATCGAAATCTGTCCATCCAGCCTGGATCTTGTTCAGCGTTTCATCATCATCGGCGACTGTGTCAGCGCCGGCATTGCGGGCGTTGGTCGCTCCATCACCCTGGGCAAAGACCAACACGCGGACAGTCTTCCCAAGCCCATGGGGAAGAACGACCACGTCACGCACCTGTTGGTCAGCCTGGCGAGGGTCGAGACCCATGCGCATGTGGACTTCAACGGTCGAATCGAACTTGGTGGTACTCGTTTCGCGAATTAAATCCATCGCTTCCCGAGGTTGGTAGAACTTATCCACATCAACTTTGGCTGCGGCAGCCAGATATTTTTTACCGTGTTTTGTCATTTATTCCTCCGTGGTTCAATCGGGCTGGAAAGCCCTCCCACATAAGTCTAGTCAACGATAGTCACACCCATACTGCGGGCTGTGCCTTCCACTTGTTTCATCGCGCCATCGAGATCAATGGCGTTCAGGTCCTTCATCTTCACTTCGGCGATTTCCTTGACCTGCTTGCGGGTGATCTGTCCAACCTTGTCCTTGTTCGGCACACTCGAACCTTTCTCAATACCGGCAGCCTTGCGGATCAGGACAGCCGCGGGCTGTGTCTTCAGGACGAAGGTGAAGGAACCATCCGTGTAAACGCTGATCTCTGCAGGCAGCACCTCACCCGGACGATTCGACGTCCGGGCATTGTATTCCTTGCAGAAGGCCATGATGTTGATGCCATGACCTGCCAGCGCTGGTCCAACCGGGGGAGCCGGGTTGGCTTTTCCAGCCTCAAGCTGGAGACGTACAACTGCTTTAAGTTTCTTTGCCATCTTTTCTCCTTGCGTTGTGGTTTTAGCGGGTGATTAGGGACACCCTCCCACTGCATCAGGCCAGCGGCCTGTTACCGTCAAATTTAAGCTTTTTCCACCTGTAGAAAATCCAATTCCACGGGCGTTTCCCGTCCGAAGAAACTGACCATCACCCGGACCTTGGTGCGTTCCATGTCGATCTCTGCCACCGTCCCGCGGAAATCGTTGAACGGTCCATCGATGATCCGGATACGTTCGCCGACCTTGAAAGTAACCTTGACTCTCGGCGCTTCGGCTTCCATGCGTTTGATGATCTGATTGACTTCTTCCGGGCGCAGAGGTGTGGGGCTGGTCCCCATCCCGACGAAACCGGTCACGCCAGGCGTGTTGCGGACAACGTACCAGGATTCCTCAGACAGGACCAAATTAACCAGGACGTAGCCCGGGAAGATATGGCGCTCAACCGTGCGGCGTTTTCCATCCCGAACTTCGATCTCCTCCTGGGTCGGGATGACCACATCAAAGATCTTGTCCTTCATACCCATGGTTTCGATACGCTGTTCGAGGTTGTGACGCACCTTGTTTTCATAGCCCGAGTAACAATGGACCACATACCAGGCTGCCTGCCCTTCAGGGACCTCATGCTCGCCTACTTCCTGCCCGGAGTTGACTTCCACGGCATCCTGCTTAAGCGGTTCAGGCGCCGGTGATTCTTCCTCACGGCGTTCCTCTTCTACAGGCGGGGTGTTCTCTACTTCATCCGGTTCAAGATCGAACATTAACTGCCTCTTTCTAGGGACAGGGTGCTACAGACCGATAATCCAGGTGATAAACATGGCCGCGAGACCATCCACGGTCCCAAGGAAAATCGTCATAATGATCAAAACGATAACCACCAGGATGGTCATGTTGGTGGCTTCCTGGCGGGTGGGCCAGTTCACCTTGCGCAATTCACCAGCCGTCTCCTTGTAATAGCGGGTGACGAAGTTCGGTTCCTTGCGTTCCTTTTTTTCCACCGGCTTCGAATCCTTCTTCTGAAGCGGGGCGTTGGCTTCCTTCTTGTTGGTCAAGTCGAAATCCTCAACTTTCTTTACGGCTAAAACGCCGCCTCGAGGACGGCGTTGTCACAGCTGGCAGGCCAGGCAGGACTTGAACCCACAACCACTCGTTTTGGAGACGAGAGCTCTACCAAATTGAGCTACTGGCCTAGGTAAAAACAGGGGCGGATGCGTCGATCCGCCCCTGTGGCGAACCTATTTCGTCTCGCGATGGACCGTGTGTTTCCGACACCGCGGGCAGAACTTGTTGAATTCCAAGCGGTTCGGGTCGTTACGCCGATTTTTTTCTGTGGTGTAATTGCGCTCCTTGCAATCATTGCAAGCCAGTGTAATTACAGGTCGTGCATCTTTCTTTTTGGATGCCATTGCTTGTTACCTGCCAATCCTACTCAATGATCTTGGTGATGACACCCGCGCCAACGGTCAAGCCGCCTTCGCGAATGGCAAACTTCGAACCCTGCTCCAGCGCCACCGGCACGATCAACTCCACCGTCAGGTTCACATCGTCCCCGGGCATCACCATCTCCACACCCTCCGGCAGAGCGATGTTCCCCGTCACGTCCATCGTCCGGATGTAGAACTGCGGCCGGTACCCCGTGAAGAACGCCTTGTGACGTCCGCCCTCTTCCTTCTTCAGCACGTACACCTGCGCCAGGAATTTCTTGTGCGGCGTGATGCTCCCAGGCTTCGCGATCACCTGCCCGCGCTCCACGTCCGTCCGCTCGATGCCGCGCAGCAGCAACCCCAGGTTGTCGCCCGCCATGCCCTCGTCCAGCAGCTTGTGGAACATCTCCACGCCCGTCACCACCGAGGCGCGTGTCTCGCGCAAGCCCACCAGTTCCACCGGCTCGCCCACCTTGACATGACCGCGGTCCACACGTCCCGTCACCACCGTCCCGCGGCCTTTGATCGAGAACACATCCTCCACCGGCATCATGAACGGCTTTTCCATCTCACGCTTCGGCTCGGGGATATACTCGTCCACCACCCGCAGCAGCTCCTTGATGCACGCGTATTCCGGTGCGTTCGGGTCCGTGCTGGTGCTCTCCAGCGCCTTCAACGCGCTTCCGCGCACGATCGGCGTGGTGTCGCCAGGAAATCCGTAGCCCGTCAAAAGCTCGCGCAGCTCCAGCTCCACCAGCTCCAACAGTTCCGGATCGTCCATCATGTCCACTTTGTTCAGGAACACCACGATGCTCGGCACTTCCACCTGCCGTGCCAGCAGCACGTGTTCCCGCGTCTGAGGCATCGGCCCGTCCGGCGCCGCCACCACCAGGATCGCGCCGTCCACCTGCGCCGCGCCCGTGATCATGTTCTTGATGTAGTCACGGTGCCCCGGCATATCCACGTGGGCATAGTGACGCTTCTCCGTCTCGTATTCCACGTGCGCAATGTTGATCGTGATGCCGCGCGCCTTTTCTTCCGGCGCATTGTCGATCGAGTCATACGCCCGATAATCCGCCTTGCCCAGAAACTGGCTGTATTTCGTGATCGCCGCCGTCAAGGTCGTCTTACCATGGTCGATGTGCCCCATCGTCCCTACATTCAAATGCGGCTTGCTTCGGTCAAATTTCTGCTTCGCCATGTCGTATCTCCTTCCATTAATTATAACAATTTCGTTGTCAGCCACAGAGCCCTCAATGGGATTTGAACCCATGACCCCGTTCTTACCAAGAACGTGCTCTACCGACTGAGCTATGAGGGCCTGACTTGCCGCCCGGACCATGCCGGGAGTGGGCGGTGAAGGATTCGAACCTCCGAAGGCTTCTGCCAACTGATTTACAGTCAGTCCCCTTTGGCCACTTGGGTAACCGCCCAGTGCTGGGTCAAGTAGTTAGCCTACTCGTCGCTTAGTCTCATCATGCGATGAGACGAACCGACCAAGAGACTAAGCGAATTGCAAAGGTACCAAGCCGACGATGGGAATCGAACCCATAACCGCCCGCTTACAAGGCGGGTGCTCTGCCGATTGAGCTACGTCGGCGAGCCTTACCCTGCCGATTAAGCGGGGGAATTATACCAAAGGCTCCCCGCTCATACAAGGTTAACCAGACCATCCCCAGGGTAATCCGCACTTGATTTGACGGTCAAAAAGCCCGGGGTGGTCTGTGCGGCGGGTTAGTCTATCAGGATTCGAGGGCAGAGTCAAGTGTCAGTCGCCAAAAAAGCGGGTATGTTATAATTTTCCATCATCCGCCACCCACAATGGAGCTGACCATGTTGAAAATATCCATCACGTATTGCGCAGTCTGACATTACACCGATAGAGCCACCGGTCTGGCGGCAGAATTGTTAAAACTTTACGAACCTGAGATTGAAACCATTACATTATTTCCTTCTGATGGTGGGAAATTTGAAATTGAAGTCAACGGCAACTTACTATATTCAAAACTTGAGACAAAAAGGCATGCAGAGCAGGGTGAAGTTGCCCAATTAATTGCTAAATACAAGGAACGAGGCTGAAATGGCAAAGATTGGAAGGGTTTTTTCGGGAATTCGCCCCACTGGTCGTGCACACCTGGGTAACTACCTGGGTGCAATTAAGAATTATGTTGCCCTTCAGGAATCCTACGAGTGTGTTTACTGTATCGTGGATCTGCATGCCTTGACCACCGTGGAGGACACCGAGAACCTGAGGCAGAACACCACCGAAATTGCCTTGGATTTACTGGCAGCCGGGATCCGCCCCGATGAGACTATCCTTTTCGTCCAATCGCATGTACCCGAGGTCACGGAACTTCACACCATACTTTCAATGGTGACGCCACTGGGAAAGCTGACAGACCTGCCCACGTTCAAGGAAAAAATACGCCAGCAACCGGATAATATAAACTACGGTCTCGTGGGTTACCCTGTTCTGATGACCGCCGATATCGTACTCTATAAATCGGATGTTGTTCCGGTAGGTATTGACCAGGCACCTCACCTTGAGTTTGCGCGCGAAGTAGTCCGTTCGTTCAATTATCGCTATAACACAAGCGTCCTTGTTGAGCCGCAAATGAAAAACACCGAAATCCCAAAGGTGCTCGGAATCGACGGCAAGGATAAAATGGGAAAAAGCCTTAATAACCATATTGAACTCGCCTCCTCGCCCGAAGAAACCCAGCAGCGAGTCATGATGATGGTCACTGACCCGAACAGGATGAAACGCACCGACCCCGGTAACCCGGACATATGTAATGTATTCTCGATGCACAAGATCTTCACCCCCGAGGCGGATGTGGCGATGATCGACGTGGAATGCCGAAGGGCGGGAATTGGTTGCGTGGATTGCAAGAAGCGCTATGCGGAAAACCTGAACAAGGCACTGCAGCCCTTCCGCGACAAACGCACCCAGTTGGCCGCAGATCCGAATTACGTCATGGATGTGCTGCACGATGGAGCCAAACGGGCACGCGCCATTGCCCAAAAAACCATGGAGGAAGTTCGCGAGGCGGTACAACTCCCAAGGTAGGACGCTTCACAAGGGACAGGAAATTCCTGTCCCTTGTGTTATTGACATGGAGCGAGGATGCGGGCTGTCGTACAGAGGGTTAAACGCGGAAGAGTCACGGTGGACAACCGTTCAATCTCGGAGATAGGTCGAGGGGTGGTTATCCTGCTCGGGATCGGACATGCCGATGGAGAGGCGCAGGTCGATTATCTGGCGGAAAAAATTACCACCCTAAGGATTTTCGAGGACTCCCAAGGGAAGATGAATTTGTCGTTGCTTGATATTGAAGGTGCAGCCCTGGTGGTTTCGCAATTTACGCTTTATGCTGATACCCGTAAAGGCCGACGGCCGTCATTCACCGATGCAGCCTTGCCGGAGATTGCCAGTCCGCTTGTAGACCGATTTGCCGATCGCCTGGTAACGCTTGGAGTGCCCACGCAAAAAGGTGAATTTGGCGCGCACATGCTGGTTGAAATTGACAATGACGGGCCTGTAACGATCCTCCTTGAGCAGTAGCAACCAAACGGTAACAACAATCTGTTCGAATGCCTGACCCGGGACCTTGGATGTAGAATTGTCTTATGAATCGAATTAATTCGGCAATCATCATGATCAAAAAATTTTTTACTCCACCGGTTTTTGAGGATATCGAAAAAACCACGACAGCCAGGCTGTTGTTTTTTATTTTGGCTGTCAACATTTCCATTTGCCTCATATTTCTCCTGCCGTTTTATTTCCTTTCCCCGGGAAACTTCGTTCGCTATTTCATGATGTCTTCCGTCGTGATTGCATCCTCCATCTTGTCCATGATAGTGGCGCGAAAAGGTCGTGTGAAACTGGCAAGTTTGATTTTGCTGATAACACTGTGGACGGTCATAATGGCAGGCAGTGTAACTGATGGGGGGATTCCTTCATCAATTTTTGCCGGTGTATTTGTCCTGATTGTTGTTGCCGGCTTGCTGCTCGGGGAAAACGTTGCAATCATCACTGCGGTTGTTTCAATAGTTGCGGGAGTTTTGATGGTTGCTGCAGATTCCGCAGGTCAAATTCCAGCCTCGTCATCAGCGAGAAGTCTTGATAAACTATTAGCCCTTTCCTTTTATATCTTCTTAATGGTTATCTTTCAGCGTTATTCCACCAGAACCATTCGCGACGCGCTGAAAAAATCCCAATCCGAACTTGCAGAACGGCAGAGAACCGAACAAGCACTTCGCCTGAGCGAGGAGCGCTACCGGCTGATTTCCTCCATCAGTTCAGATTACATGTTCTCCTCCCAACCGGGTGAAGAAGGCAGTTTGCATCTGAATTGGGTTGCGGGAGCGTTCGAACAAATCACAGGTTACACCTTTGAAGAATATGTCGCTAGGGGCGGCTGGACAGCAGCACTTCACCCGGATGACCGGGAACAAGATGCGCGCGATTTAGCCACGCTGCAAAAAAATCAACCTGTCACATCGGAAATTCGGACCATTCACAAGAACGGAGATGTCCGCTGGGTGAGGGTCTACGGCCACCCTGTTTGGGATGACGAAAATAACCAGTTGGCAGGAATTTTTGGCGCGGTTCAGGAAATCACATTAAAAAAACAGGCGGACGAGGAACTGGAGCAACACGCGGAGGAGATGTATATTCTTTACCAGATGAGTCTTGTCCTATCGACCGGGCAGGATATGTATCAAACCTTGCTAAAATTACTGGATCACATTCGGCACTTGATTGTGCTGGATACAATTTTTGTGGGTATTTACAGCAAGGATACTGGAATGATAAGTTATCCACTGTATGTTAATTTGAATGAGAATTTAAATGTGGCTGCCAGAAATTTGCATGAAGTCCCCGGCATGTCAGGAGAGGTAATATTTAAAAGGCGCACGCTTTATATTCCTGATATTGATGCACCATCTGCTCAAAAAGCTCATACGCCTGTCACGGTTGGCAAAACGCATATTCGTTCATTCCTGGGCATACCTTTAATGTCGCAAGGAAATGCGATCGGACTTATTTCTGTTCAAAGCCAGCAGCCCAACGCTTACAACGAACGCCAAATTCGTCTGCTAGAAACCTTTGCTGCCCAACTCGCCACGGCGCTCGAAAAAGCGGACCTGCTGGAAAAACTCAAACGGGAACTCATCGACCGTAAACTGGCCGAGGAGGAGGTTCGAAAACTCAATACAGAACTCGAACAACGTGTCCTGGAACGCACCGTTGCTCTAACCGTAAGCGAGCAATCACTGAGGGAGAGAAGTATTCAGTTGGAAGCCGCCAACAAGGAATTGGAAGCCTTTTCATACTCAGTATCCCATGACTTGCGAGCGCCTCTCCGCGCCATCAAGGGTTTCAGCCAGATATTATTAATGGACTTTTCAGCGAATTTGAACGAAGAAGGCAAGGACTTTCTCCAGCGAATCTCACAAGCGGCCAGCCAGATGAGCGAACTTATCGAGAGTCTGCTTTCACTATCAAGGCTGACTCGTGGAGAACTAAACCGCGAGAATATCGACCTGTCTTCGCTCGCGGTGGATATTCTAAAGAAAATGCAATCACAAGAGCCAACACACAAAGTGACCTGGGACATTGCCGATGGATTACAAGCTAAAGCTGATGAAAAACTGATCCGCACTACTCTTGAGAACTTATTGGGCAACGCGTGGAAGTACTCATCAAAAAAGGAAAGTCCATTGATTGAAATGGGTTCGAACACAAAAGGGGATCGAAATATTTTCTATATAAAAGATAATGGCGTCGGTTTCAATATGGCAAATGCTGATAAACTGTTTGGTGCCTTTCAGCGATTACACACGGATGAAGAATTTCCCGGCCATGGAATCGGGCTGGCCACCTGCCAGCGAATCATCCACAGGCATGGGGGGACCATTTGGGCTGAAGCAGAACCGGATAAGGGCGCGACTTTCTATTTTTCACTTCCCAGCGAAGGTTGAGATCAGGGTAGAAAATTAAAGCCAGCCATGGAAAATGTCACTCAAGAAATCAACCCCCGTTTCGCAAAGATTGTAAGTAAAACCCTCGAGAAATACGACCTGGATGTCGAGAATGTTACCTTCATCCAGCATAGCGAAAACATCACTTTTCGAGTGACCACTCCCGGAAAGTCCTATCTGCTGCGCCTGCATCTGCCATTGACGTCGGGTATGGGGTCCCATGGCGCGAGGCCGGAGGTTGTACGTTCTGAAATGATCTGGCTGAATTCCTTGAGGCGGAACAGGCTTCCGGTGCCTCACCCGATTCGCAACAGGGCAGGCGAATTTGTCACAAGGGTAACCAATGCTGATCGTAAACCAGTCAACGCCACAGTGCTGGAGTGGCTGGAAGGTGAGATATACACACGGGATTTAGAAACCGAGGACACCGTCGCGCGAATCGGCATGCTGGCTGGAAAATTACACAGTCATTCCAGCCGGTGGCGGTTACCAACGGTATTCGAACGCCCTGCACATAATGCTAATTATTTCACAAGAGTTGTCGACTCATTAAAACCTGCGGTCGATGATGGACGCATTGACTATTATGACTTTAAGACCTTTAACACTTCCATCCAGGAACTTTCGCGAATTCTGCAGCCGATCCGAAAAAACCGCAAATCCTTTGGCCTGATTCACGGCGACCTGCATCGCGGGAATTTTCTTTATCATGAGGGTGAGATCAGCCTGATCGATTTCTCCTTGTGTGCCTTCGGTCATTTCATGTATGATCTGGGGACCTGTCTCTCCAATATCCAACCGTCTTTACATCCAATATTCCTGTCAAACTACAACCGGTTCTTCCCACTCCCAAAGAACTTCGAGCGGTTGATAGAAGGATTTTTCATAGCCAGTTATGCTGTAACCTTTTCGTTTTGGTTGGACAATCCAGAGGCGCAGGAGGCGTTGACTCAACGAGTACCCTACATTGCCCGTGAATACGCTTCGAAGTTCAACCGTGATGAGCGATTCTGGTTTTAAAAATCGATTTTTAGGGCTACCAATCCTGATAAAACCAGTCCCAAAATCTTGACACCTCCACTGCTCTCTGGTATAGTATTCGGGTAGGATGCAAGTAGGTTTTCGTTGGAAGTACAGGACGACGGCTCAAAGCAATGCCTTTGGGTCGTTTTTTGTTGACCGCCCGATTGAAGACATACTGCTCCGGAATATCCTTTTTTTCTTTTGCTTAGGAGGCAAAAAATGTCTGAACGTGTAATCGGTACGGTCAAATGGTTCAATGGCAGCAAGGGCTACGGCTTCATCTCCCGCGATGGCGGCCCGGATGTTTTCGTCCACTTCTCTGCCATTCAAGCCGAAGGTTTCCGCAACCTTGAAGAAGGCCAGAAGGTGGAATTCACCATCGAACAAGGCCCCAAAGGTTTGCAGGCAGCCAACGTCAAAGCTGTTTAACATCGCAGACCATGAAAAGACCCCGCCTCCGGCGGGGTCTTTTTTTATTGGATTTCACTCTTACCAATCGTACTGCTCCATAATTGGATATCCAATTGGCACGCCAAAGCACCGGCAGCAAGCATGGGTGATAAATTTTCCTTCGAAAGAATTCCACCGGATGCAATGACCGGCAGACCGAGCTTGGTCAATGTTTGAACCATCTCAAGGGATTTGGGATACAACGATGGACCGTACAATCGTCCCGACACTAGCGTTCCATCCCGGCCGGGCAATGTACCCCGTGGCGCTGCTATGCTTATCGCGGCCGCACCCGCATCCATCAACCGCGGACCGAGGTTCAAGGCTTGTTCACCAGGCAGATTAACAACGAGTGGTAATTCACCCATACACATTTCAGTCGCCAGTAAAAGGATGTCATCTGCAAGTTTAGGGGCAAATCCCAGCTCGACTGCGATAACATTTTCCAGCCCTTCCAGCGCACGCACCATGCCGACAGTCTCTTCCGGACGATCCGCCATGAGATGAACCATCACTGGCAAGTCGGAGCGAGCCCATTGGTGTGAAAATTTTTTCAGTGCGGATTTAAAACCCGGGTTGGGCAGACCCGTGTGCAGGAGAATCCCGCCAGGGTAGTTGATCACTTCCGGGGTAGCGGCGGGCAGGCGCGGACGGAGGCTGATCGGATTTGTCACGAAGGCGCCGAATTCATCCCATGGGAGAGTATCCCTGAAATTGGGTGTGAATCCCAGAATCCCGGCGGCATTCATCATCGGCTTGGAAAAATATAGGTCCTGTTTCGGCATCACAACATTTCCGGTCACGCTTCGTTCAGGAATGATAAAATGATTATACAACCATCGTCCTGAAATCATGAATCATGACCGACTATAAGAATTACCAATCCCCTTTCTCCTGGCGTTACGGAACCGAGCCGATGCGGTTATTGTGGTCCGAGCACCACAAACGCCTGCTTTGGCGTGAGATTTGGGTGGCTCTCGCGGAAGTTCAGGAGACCTATGGACTCGTGACGCCCGAGCAATCTGCCGACCTGCGAGCGCACATGAAAGGTGTGGACATGGAACGGTCTCTCGCCATCGAGCAGGAAATCAACCACGACTTGATGGCGGAGATCCGGATTTTTGCCGAACAAGCCAAACTCGGTGGTGCAATTCTTCACCTGGGCGCCACGTCGATGGATGTGGAAGACAATGCCGACGCGCTGCGCCTTCGCCAGTCACTCGATCTGACTCTCGCACGACTTGCTTCGCTCCTGGAAATCTTGATCAAGCTGATCGGTCAATATGCCGAGTTGCCCCTGATCGCCTACACTCACCTTCAGCCCGCTGAGCCGTCCACGCTGGGGTACAGAATTGCGCTGTATGCTCAGGACCTGCTCGAAGATTTCAAGCAAATCAAAAGTCAACACGACGCAATTCGAGGCAAGGGTTTTAAAGGAGCAGTGGGGACAGGCGCTTCTTATGCGGAGTTGATTGGCAAGGAGCACCTTGCCGAATTTGAAATCAAGCTAGGAGAAAAATTAAGCCTATCCTTTTATCCCATTACCGCTCAGACTTACCCACGCAAACAGGATTACGCCATCCTATCCGCGCTGGCTGGCCTGGGGCAATCGCTCCACAAAATGGCCTTCGACTTGAGGATATTGCAATCCCCTCCAATTGGCGAATTGTCGGAACCATTTGGCAGCCGGCAGGTCGGTTCGTCAGCCATGCCGTTCAAGAGGAATCCGATCAAGGCTGAAAAAATCGACTCTCTTGGGACGATACCTTGCCGGCCTTCCGCGAATCGCCTGGGATAATGCCGCACATTCCCTCCTGGAGCGCACGCTGGACGACTCTGCCAACCGTCGGATCATTCTCCCCGAGGCCTTTCTAGCCATCGACGAGATGCTCAAGACTGCCTCTGAAATCTATTCCGACCTGGGGGTGGACGAAACGGCAATGCAGCGAAACTTGAAGACCTACGGTCCTTTTGCCGCCACGGAACGGGTATTGATGGCTGCGGTCAAATCGGAAGCGGATCGGCAGCAAATGCACGAGTTGATTCGCGGTCACTCCCTGAGAGCCTGGGAAGCCATTCGAACAGGGGAGGTAAATCCCCTTGAGGATTTGTTGTCAAAGGACGCAGAACTGGCAAATTTCCTCACGAAGGAACAATTGCTCGAGTTGATGAAATTTGAATCCCACCTGGGGGATGCGCCCGAAAGGGCGAGACAGCTGGTCGTACAAATTCAACGTGAAATTAAATTAAAAGCGAGGACGTGAAAAGACGTCCCCGCTTTTGAAATGGGTCAACCAAAAGATCTTATTGGGGTAGGATCACCAGTGATTCCATGTCTTTATCGGAGAACATCACCGGTATCAGGCTGATCGTAATAAACAGCCCGAGCACTAACACTGAAATCACGAGAGGGTAAAGCGACATTTTCGACCTCCTTCCAAAATCAAATCTACACTCTATATACGAGGAAGGGCACGATTTGGTTCCCGTTTGTTTAATAAAACACCAAAACCGGTTCTCGGTTGCTTAACATCATCTATACAAAAACGATAGGTGGTGCTGCTCACCACCTATCGTCATAATATTCAGACTAGCGCATTTTGAATTACCCCACTGACATGATACTTTCCAGCATTTCCTCGTTGGAACCGAATTTGAACCATTCCAGGCCTCGCTTCTTGGCCTCTTCGGCTTCAATTTCCACTAACTTGCGGACGTCCCGCTGGGTCACAACAGGTTTTCCAAGCTTCTTCAATCGTGCGGTCAAGGCCGCTTCATCCGGGACATAAGGCGTCAGGGTCTGGAGATACTGGTAAACCGCCTTGGAGCCGTTCGTCCCATCCTTCCGCGCATAACCCACCAACCCCGTGCTGGCCTGACGAGACCACCCTGCATAAAAGACATCTTCGATTAAGCGGCTGGTATCCGGATCAAATGCCTCGTATGAGATCCCCTCCACAGGATATCGGGGGTGAAGGTTTTTCACAAATTCCGAACCGGCAGTCGGAAGCCCAATGGAATCATCCACCTTGTCGCCGATGGCAAACACCACAGAATCGACTTTGAGCGTGCGCCGGTTACCCGTCCCGCGAGCTTTGACCTCGCCATCTTTGAGTGCCAGGGTGTTGTCCTCCACCTCAATGCCAATTACATGGTCGTTCTCGTCGCTGAGAATTTCCACCGGGGAGGTGAGGAACTCAAATCGAAAGCGCGTCAGGCTGGAAGTGGGTTGGGATTTGGGCAGCGCTTCCAGGATCACGGCCTTCGCTGCCTCGACATCCTGCCCAATGGATTGCATGGCGGGGGCCACACGCGCGATTTCTTCGTCGAATGCGCGCATGTCAAGGTTGGCGATGATGTATTCCATCTCCTTTTTGTCGAACTTGACCTCCGCCGGACCGCGCCGGACGACAGCAATGACCTCGTCGACCTTTACTCTTTGGATCATGTAACGTGCAATGTCCAACATGACATTACCCGCACCCACTACCGCCACCTGTTTGCCAAAACGATACTTTTCCTTGCTGTACGGCGGCAGCTGGTTGTAATGGTAGACCAGTCCTTTGGCGTGGTAGACCCCCTTCAGATACTCACCCGGCAGGCTGAGCCATTTGGTCCCCTGCGCGCCGGCTGTAACCAGGATGGCCTGAAAGCCTAATGCTCGAAGGTCGTCTATTGTCAGGTCACCTTGTGAACCAATGTTGATGTTTCCGTAATAGGTCAGGCCGGGGGTCTCCAGGACTTGCTGAAATTGCGTGCGCAATCCCTGCTTCATGGCCAGTTTATCCGGGTAAATCCCGTATTCTGCCAGCCCGCCTGGCTTGATATCCCTGTTGAAGACAATGACTCTCACCCCGTTTCGGGCAAGTTCACGGGCAGCAAACATCCCCGCCGGCCCTGCTCCTACAACTGCAACGTAGTAAGTTTCAGTGGTCAAACATCCCTCCTTGGTGAGTTTAGGGTCACGGGAATATCGGTCCGAAGGTGATAATCAGCGATGGAATCAATAGGAAGGTAGGTGTCTTCGTCGGCGTAGGTGTGGATGTGGGCGTTGGGACAACGATCTCCACCCAAAAGACGCCGCTGCCTCCGGGACCAATTCCAAACCGGGTCCCATCCGGCGCCCGCAGCATGAAATCGCCGCGATACGTGCCGGGTACGCCAGGCGCAACCAGGGGCATGGAGGCATCCACCTGGGCACCCGAAGCCACGGACCCGCTCGTCACCGGATTGAAATCCGGCGCGCTCATCCGATCGCCCTGAACATACACCACCGAATAACCGGACGTCCATGTGCATGAGCCGGTGTTCTGCAGTCTCCAGGTTTTTGTGAATGAAGTCCCCGGCAGGACATTGGTCTTATCAGGGTAATTGACATCGCTGACAAATTCCGCCCGGTTGCAAGGGACAGGCGTAATGGAAGGCGTCAGGGTGGGCGGCAAGGGTGTGTTGCTCGCCAACGGGGTAATTGTGGCGAGAGGAGACTGGGTGGGCGCGACCGCAGATTGAGTAATCTGGAAAATGGCCGTCTGCGCTGCAGAAGTCCCCGCTGCGGAAACGGGATCGGTGGGCGTGGGAGCGGATACGCCTGGCATGCTGCAGGCAAGCATTGCTGTCAGGATCGCAATACTACTCAGCAGCACAGCAATCTTACGATGAAAAGGTTTCGTTGACATTCGTCCTCCTTGCGTTGGCGACACTTATTATAGCCTCTTCACAATAACCAAAAGTGGGGTTTTGCACAATCAGCGGGAAATACCATACTTCCCGGCGCTGGCAGGGGGCTTCAGAGCGCCTTTCAGCCTTGCGCCAAATCACAAAGTCTGTGCTATATTTATCGTACAGGAGGAATTATGAACACGAAAAACTCCCGTAAAAAAGAAGACGAGGAAGACGATTCGATCCCTCACATGCACGCAGGATGGAGCATGTCGTCCGAGGTGTTCACACCTGTCGACGATACACAGTCCCCAGTCGAATCGGCTCACCTGGAGCCCGATGATTTTCCGTCTGCGGGAAAGGTCGACGATGAGGCATTCGATCCCGCCCCGCAAGCAGCGTATTTTGCCGATGAAGAAGAGGCATCGACTGAAGGAGTTGTGCAAACATCCCCTCCCCCAGTGGAAGAAGACCCCGAGCTGAAACGCGAACGCGGATTGCGCACCTTATGGACGGTTGGAAGCATTCTGTCCATCCTGTTGAATTGTATATTAATAGTAGTATTGATTGCACTGGGCAACCAGCTCTTCACCATTAAAAAGATGGTAGGGATTGATTTGGTCGGCGGACTCTATGCCAATTTCGTCAAGATGGACGAAGCCAGCATCAAAACCACCATTACAGTAAACGACCAGATTCCGATCAACTTCAACCTGCCCATCAGCCAGGATACCGTTGTCACGCTGACACAGCCATCCTCTATCAGCGGCGCGCGAGTCACGGTCAATACGGGCGGGCTTTCCATCAATAATGCGCCTGCGGACATCGTCCTCCCGGCTGGTACTACCCTGCCCGTTCACCTCGAATTGACAGTGCCGGTCCAACAAACCATCCCCATCACATTGACTGTCCCGGTGGATATCCCCCTTAACCAGACTGAGCTGCATGAACCATTTACCGGTCTCCAGCAGGTTGTCTCACCCTTATTCTGGCTGCTCAAACCGGAATGGACCTCCTGCAAAGATGTGCCCGTGATGGGAGCTTTGGGTCCTGTCTGTACGCTGATTTTTAAGGATCCAAAATAAATCAAAAAACCGCTCCCCCCTTCCAAACCAGGAAGGGGGGAAGACAAACTGGAGAAAAATTGCCCCCATTTACTCAGGTCACACTCGCCAACGGGCTGAAAATCCTGCTCAAAGAGATTCACACGGCGCCGCTGATCAGCAGCTGGGTCTGGTATCGCGTCGGTTCAAAGGATGAACCCACAGGGAAAACCGGCATCTCCCACTGGTGCGAGCACATGCAATTTAAAGGCACACCGCAGTTCCCCGCCAGCCTGCTGGACAAAGCCATATCGCGCGAAGGCGGCGTGTGGAATGCCTTCACATTCCTCGATTGGACAACCTATTTCGAAACCATGCCGGTGGACAAGATCGACCTGGCGCTTCGCCTCGAAGCAGACCGCATGGTCAATTGCAATTACGACCCGAGGGAGCTCGAATCGGAAAGGACCGTCGTCATCTCGGAGCGCGAGGGCGATGAGAACGAGCCCCTGTTCCAACTGGGCGAGGCGGTCCAGGCGGCCTCATTCCGCGTACACCCCTACCAGCATGAGATCATTGGGGACAAGGCGGATTTGATGACCATGACCCGCGATGACCTGTACGGGCATTATCGAGCTTTTTATGTTCCCAACAATGCAGTCATGGCTGTGGCTGGTGATTTCAAAATCAAACCGATGCTCGCCCGGATCAAGGAGCTTTACGAGAAGATCCCTATGGGACCCACTCCGCCGCGCTTGAATCGGCCGGAGCCAGCAAGCAGCGGCGAGAAACGAGTGACGGTCGAGGGACCAGGCGAGACGACCTACATTCAAGCTGCCTATCACACCTCATCTGCGTCCGATCCCGATTTTCACGCCATGTCCGTGCTGGACAGCCTGCTATCCGGCCCTGCCAACTTGAACATGTTCGGCGGAGGCATTTCCAACAAGACCTCCCGCCTCTACCGCGCCCTGGTGGAGAAGGAACTCGCGATCAATGTCCATGGCGGTTCGATGGCAACGATCGACCCGTTCCTGGACGCCTTCACCATCACCGTCCATCCGAGCCGTAAACCTGAGGAAGCGCTTGCTGCATTTGATGATGTAATCAAGCGAGTACAGGATAAACCGGTACCGACCAAAGAGATCGCGCGCGCCATCAAACAAGCCCGCGCCATCTTTGCCTATGGCTCCGAGAACATTACAAACCAGGCTTTCTGGCTGGGGTATGCCGAGATGTTCGCCACATACAGCTGGTTTCAGACTTTCCTGGACAAGCTGTCCGCCGTCACCCCTCAGGACGTGCAAAGAGTGGCGCAAAAATATCTACGAACACAGAACAGGGTGGTGGGTACCTACATCCCCACCAGCGCGGAGGGTGAAGATGACTAGGAAAACACCTCCCAGCCGCCCTTCAAAGCCTGCTTCACGCAAGGTTAATTCGCTGCCCGGACCGGACGACATCACCCGTGCCGTCCTGCCGAACGGGATCGTCGTCCTGGTGCGATCGAACTTCGACAGCCCGTCGATCGTCTTTAGCGGCTACGTCAACACGGGCAGCATCTTCGAGCCGGATGAAAAAATGGGGCTGGCGGATTTCACGGCATCCGCCCTGATGCGCGGCACCCGTAAGCGGTCGTTTCAGAAAATCTACGACGCCATCGAATCCGTAGGTGCGAGCCTGGGTTTCAACGGCGGGACGCACACCACCAGTTTCAGTGGTCGCGCTCTGGAGGAAGACCTGCCGCTCCTGCTCGATTTGCTGGCTGAATCGTTGCGACACCCAGCCTTTCCAACGGAACAAGTGGAAAAATTGAGGGCGCAGCTTCTGACCGCGCTGGCCATCCGCGCACAGGACACCAGCGACATGGCATCCATGGCATTTGACCAGATCGTGTTTGCCGGTCATCCCTATGCCCGCCCTGATGACGGGCACCCTGAAACGGTCCGCGCCATCACGCTGAAAGACCTTAGAGAATATCATCGCAAAAATTTCGGGCCAAAGGGCATGGCCATCGCCATTGTGGGTGCCGTTGATCCTCAGTCGGCGGTGGAGCAGGTGGCGGTTGTGCTGGGATCGTGGAAGAATCCATCCCAGCCGGAGCAGCCAACCCTGCCGGCTTTACAACCTTTGGCGGAGACCATCCGCCGGCATGTCCAAATCCCCGGCAAGTCACAAACGGATATCTACCTAGGCGCATCCGGTCCGATGCGTAAAGTACCCGAATATATGGCCGCTTCACTGGGAAACTCCGTGCTTGGTCAATTCGGGATGATGGGCCGCATCGGCGATGTGGTGCGCGAGCAATCCGGCCTGGCGTATTACGCTTATTCCAGCCTGACGGCGGGCGTCGGACCGGGGTCCTGGGAGGTCAGCGCGGGTGTGAACAACACCAATGTGGAGAAAGCCATATCGCTGATTCGAAAAGAAATCCAGCGTTTTGTGAAAGAAGGGGTCACAGATGAGGAACTGGCAGACAGCCAGGCGAATTTCATCGGACGGCTGCCTCTTTCGCTGGAATCCAACATGGGCGTCGCGAATGCACTGATCAATATCGAACGCTACGACCTCGGGCTGGATTACTACAGGCGTTATGACAAACTGGTGCGGAGTGTGACCCCCGAGCAGGTGGCGGAGGCCGCGCGCAAGTATCTCAATCCCGATAAGCTTGCCATTGCAACAGCCGGCTCATGAGTGAGAGAGAATGAAACTTGCCACCGGTGTCGATGTCATTGAAATTGATCGCGTGCTGGCCGTTGTTTCAAGACACGGGAAGCATTACCTGGAGCGCGTGTTCACCCCGGCCGAACGGGATTTGTGCGGGACGCGCATGGAATCGCTGGCTGTGCGGTTCGCGGCGAAGGAGGCCGTGGCCAAGGCGCTGGGCAGCGGTATCGGAGAAGTAACCTTTCAGGATGTCGAAATCCTGCAGGACGAGCAGGGAGCTCCTATTCTTCACCTGCATGGCAAGGCTGCAATCAAAGCTGATTTGTTGGGGTTGACGACCTGGTCGCTCAGCCTCAGCCACAGTCATACCATGGCCATTGCCATGGTGGCGGCGGTAGGAGAGTAACTGTAATTTCGAGAAAATCAGAAGACACCGGATGCGTCATCCGGTGTCTTCTTTTTGTTGCTGATGGATTCCTTGGGAGCGGCAGCCAATACCCCATCGTACCGCCGCCCGCGTAAAGGCATCCCCGATTAATCCGCCCCAAGCGGTGATTTTTCGTCAACGCCGATCCACAAGTGCCCCGGCAGGACCGTCTTCATCGCGCGGATTTGAATCTTCCCAGCCTGGACTTCCGGTTCCGGGAGCATGCCCGGGTTGACCAGGCAGGTGTCGGGAGCGCGGCCGTATTTTGAACGGTAATACTCAGCCGCCAAGGTTACTTTTTGATTTAATGTCGTCTTGGGATCATTGTCAAACCACATCATTCCTGAATTCATTTTTCCTCCTATTTCGATAATGGCAGCCAGAATCGCAGCCAATGAGATTTTTCGCGGATACAGAATTGGGCACCGCTGAGCAATGTTCTAAGGTTGGCGCCGGGCATGGAAGTCAGCCTGTCTGCCAGCGCCGGGTCTGCCGATACGACCGTAAATGCGTGTCCCAAAGGCGCGAACCCACAACGGCAGGTCGGAAGCCTGGTCGGCGTTGAGGGTCGCTAATGTCCACACCCGGCCCGAGGCTCCATTCGCCAGCAGCCAGCGAAGATTTTCCTGGGTTTCCGAATCCAAATTTGCCAAACTCTGAAGGTCATCCACCAATAACAAGAAGGTCTCATGAGAACCGCTCAGCTGCACCCGTTCTGAAAGATCGAAAAGCAGATCTTTGAGACTTGCATCATCTGCTTCCCATACACCCAGGCATTGCGGCAGGCTATCCCAGTTTTCCCACTCCTCAAGGCGGGAAGTAACGACAGCGTAGCGCAGGTCCCCGGCAGAATGGATCATGGATGCCGCCCGCGCCACCCCCTGCAGGAAATCCGTTTTACCGGAATGGCTGTCACCCAGAAGCAGCATTGCCCCCGGGCGTGGATCCGACAAATTAAGCAGGACCGGGAGTCCGTCGCTGGCCACTCCTAAAAATAGACCATCCTTTGGGAGTGGCATTAGCTTCGCCAGAACGACCTCAAGCGTCGGGTAGGCTGGGACCCGAGGGGTAGTGTCCGCACCCCGGATTTCAGATTCAACCTCCCGGAGTTGATGCGTCGAACGGAGAAATTCAGCAGTAAGAGACATAAGTTACCATCCTATCTAACAATAAACTAATTTAGAACTTATGTTCTAATTATAGCCAAATTTTCAGATAATGCAAGAGGGCAATTTCATTATATAAATCTTCATTCTCTCAACCGTCTTTATACGGATGTGGAGGCTTGCCATCCCCTATCGACTGTACTATAATCCTCGGGCTAAAGAAGGAAGAGGAACGAATGCCTGTTTATGTTTATCGTTGCGAAAACTGCGGTGTAGAGATCGAACGTCATCGGAATTTCAGCGACAAGCCATTAAAGCGATGCCCGGAATGCTCCAAGAATACACTCAAGAAAGTGATTTCCCCGGTGCGTGTGGTTTTTAAAGGTTCCGGTTTTTACTCCACGGATCACCAATCCCCCTCCGGGCAAAAACATTCATCGCACAAGAAGAACGAGAAACACAAGGAAGCGGCTGAGAAATCTGAAACAAAAACTGAAAGTACTTCAACAGAAAGCACCCCTGCCAAAAGCACCAGCGAGTCAACAAATTAGTTTGAATTAATAAACATCAATCGGGACAACCTTTTTGTTGTCCCGATTTTTTATTTAATATAATCTTTTTTCAATTCCGGGTGCATCAGCGGCTCGAACTCGAATGGCTGTTGGTTGGACCGTCACGTTCCCTTACAGCGACAGCCGGTACAGTATAGATTTCAGTCCCGACCTCGTCGAACTGCCTCGCCTGGCCTCTTCGAACATAAGCTGCCATGTAGGCATCAGGCCAGTAAGAACCTGGCGGTTCGGGTTCGTAGATGACTTCAAGAGAGTACGCGCCACGTTGGGCAGAAATCAGAACCGTGCCTGGACCAAAGAATGTCGTGTCCACGATCGTCCAGCCGTCGGACTCGAGCAATTGTGTGACGTTCTCAAGAGCCTCCGCAATGGTCATCTGCGGAGCGCTCCAGGATGCAGCCCAAATCCCGCCGGCATCTGCTTGAACTGGCGGAGGGTCCCCCTGCTCGAGGATCGGCAGGCTGAGGAGAATTGCCCTGCCTTGTGGCGGCCACAAGATGACGAAGTAGAGCAGGAAGACTGCAGCCAGTGAGACGATGAAAATGTGCCTCCATTGTCGTCGAGCAGCTGTGCGACAGCGCAAGATGCCAATCCCACCGGCCAGGAATGCCGCAGAACCAAAAAGTGAGACCAGTGCCTGCGGCATGCCAAGTGTATAGAGCGTAAAGACGAGACCGTAGAACATGGCTGGGATGGACAGGACTAGAATGACTATCCCGGCAGCTCCAGGCCACCACCATGCCATGGCTCCAAGTGCACATCCGACCACGAATCCCAGTATGGCATACCACAATATCCCATTGAACATACCCAAGCCTGCCCCAAACAGGGTCGGACCGACGACCACGAGGGCGAGGTCAAACGGGTGAGGCCGTGGCTGAGATGAGATGGAAGAATTTTCGTTCATTTGAGAACGGAAGGAGAACAAGCAAAAGCGCCTTTTGTAAAGTTCGCCTTGTGAGAACGTAAAGGCTTCTAGCTTATGATATGAACCTCGAACCTGCCAGTTCAAAGTTCAAGTCCTGTAAAGAAATATTTTTATGTATCCAATTGTAACAAAAGCCCGCGTTAGGTGCTCACGAACACTAGCGAAGTGAGTTGTCTGCACGTGGTTGCTGGATCGCTTGGCTGGTGCAACAAGCCTTGCCCTACTTCACAGCCCATACTATTAGGGCTGCATCGTGCTCATCTGTTTGGCTAGCTTCAGTCGTTGAAAGAAGAAAGCGACCGTTCGGGCTAAATCGTAGGCAAGATATCGGAGACTGAAACGGCTCAAAAGTGCGAAGAAGCTTGCCAGTCGAAGTATCCCACAGTTGGAGAGCTTTTCCCCCCGACGCCAAAATTCGCCCATCGGGACTAAAAGAAAGTTCAACTTCCGAATACTTATCGTACCATAAACCGAGAAGCGTGTGACGAGTCCTGAACGTGGGTGGCTCTAGAATTAAGATAACGTTTTCATTAGAAGCTGCGGCAAGGCTGCCCTCAGGGCTATAAGCCACTGATGTGCCATCAAATTCAGCAAGCGGATAGAGGTTGGGAAATTCCCAGAAATGGACTCTAAGGTCTTCATAGCTGCTGGTGCCAAGAATAGCTCCATCAGGACTTAGGACCATTTGGTTGGGTAATCCCCCTTGATTAGTTTCGATGGTCGTATTCTCAGACCAGTGGAGAGCTTCCCAACTGCTCAGATAAATATACGGATCTGTCATCGGGAATATAGGTATTGACAAGAGGAGGGTGTCTCCAGTAGGTGTCCAAAGAATTGGGCCGGGCGGATAAGACTTAGTGTCGAGCGTAGCAACAAGCTTTTGAGTCGCTGGATCGAAGATGGTGGCGCCAGGCTCCATATCGGTTGCCAGAAATCGTCCATCGGGGCTGAAGGCGAGGCTATGATTGTAGCCTTGCGCTAATCGGATAGGCTCATGGCCGTCCAGCCAGTAGAGAAAAGTGCCATTGCCTGTCGCGACTGCAACCTGGGTGGAATCGGGAGACCAGTCGCAGTCGTTGATGACAGGCAGCTGCGCTTCGGATAACAACTTCGTCATCTCAGAGACCGTCGTGGCCGAAATAACAGGAAGGGTCGTACTGGACGTCTTGGTGGCCGTGGTGGTAGATGTAATTGAGGGGATTGGGGTATTGGTTTCTGTCTGAATCAGCGTGTTTGTGGAGGTAGGCGGTAATGGAACAAGTGTGGGGATGGAAGTTGGTACGAGGGTTGTTGCTGGATTGCAGGCAGTGAAAAGAAACATCAGGATAGCAGCAAAGTGGATTCTTCTCATGGTGGTATTATACATGTGAAGATATTCGCAGGACGTGAGTTTGTAACCCAGCAAAGATTTAAAGCAAAATCCGCTCTTACAATTATAAGTAAGGGCGGAATTCTTTTACCAAAGGCTCCTGGCCGAGGACTCGAACCTCGAACCTAGCGGTTAACAGCCGCGCGCTCTGCCGATTGAGCTAGCCAGGAAAGCAAGGCAGGATTATATGTTTAAGGGACAGTCCTGTCAAGTCAGGCTGCTCCAGCCTAATAATGGATGATGCTCAGGCGGTTCAACTTGTCCCAGCGGTGAGTGGCGATGATCTGTCGGACAGTGCCCGTCAAGCCACGCACAACCAGAGAGTCCGTTCGCGCGCCGTTGCCAAAATACTTGACCCCATCCAGCAGCTCGCCGTCCGTGATGCCGGTGGCCGCAAAAAAGACATCTTCGGACGAAACAAGGTCGTCCATGCGCAGGACTTTTGTAAAGTCGAAACCCATCTCACGACCGCGTTGGATCTCGTCCTCGTTTCGCGCGATCAACTTGCCCTGGATTTCACCTCCCATCGCGCGCAACCCGCAGGTGGCGATCACCCCCTCGGGGGTGCCTCCAATTCCGAGCAAGACATCGATGCCCGATTCCGGCCAGGCGGTCATCAAAGCGGCATTGATATCGCCATCGGGAATCAGACGAATACGCACGCCAGCTTTGCGCATCTCGGCCACCATTTCATCGTGCCGCGGCCGGTCGAGAATGATGCAAGTCAGGTCGTCGAGGTCCTTTCCCTTTGCACGAGCGACCGCCCTTAGATTATCCGCAATGGGGGCTTCGATATCGATCTTACCCCGGGCTTCGGGTCCAACCGCAATCTTGTTCATGTAAAGGAAAGGACCGGGATTATACATCGTGCCGCGTGGAGCAATGGCAACCGTTGTAATGGAATTGGACCGCCCGAGGGCAACAGGACGGGTTCCGTCGATGGGGTCTACAGCAATATCCAGTTCCATCGAATTGGGTCCGGCGGAACCAACATGCTCACCGTTGAAAAGCATCGGCGCTTCATCTTTTTCCCCTTCGCCGATGACAATGACTCCGTTGATGTCGATGCTGTTCAGGACCAGCCGCATGGCGTCCACCGCGGCTTTATCAGCAGCATTCTTGTCGCCGCGTCCCATGAAACGACCGGCCGCCAGAGCTGCAGCTTCGGTCACCCGAACAATGTCCAATCCCAGGTTGCGGGTGGGTTCACTTCCAATGTGCTCGCTATGAAGCATCGTCATATTCTCCATTGAAATGATAACGGCGCTTTGCGCGCCGTCGCTTATTACCCTTTAGATTGCGAACCAAACGATGAAATAATATCCGACTGCGGCTGCCCACAGCCACGAGTCTATCCGGTCGAAGGCGCCTCCGTGCCCGGGGATAAGCCCTCCCGAGTCTTTGATCCCAGCCTGGCGTTTGATCATGCTCTCGCCCAGGTCGCCCAAGGTCGGCATCGCACCCATCAGCAAGCCGATCGCGAAGCTGGCGGGAATGGAGACAGTGAGCAGCCCCACATTGGACAGGAATAATCCCACGATCACCCCGGCCAATCCGCCCCCGACGACACTGGCCGCATACCCCTCCCATGATTTTTTAGGGCTGAGGCGCGGAGTCATCTTGTGTTTTCCAAAACGGGACCCAATGTAATAGGCTGCCGAATCGGATGCCCACAGGGGGACCATGACCAGAATGAACCAGCCCAGTCCATCGGGCAGGGAGCGTAGGTCGAAAAAGAAGCTGCCGATCCATCCCAAATAGAAGATGGCCGCCACGGTGACGGCAAAATCCGTCGCCGCCCTATCCCGGCCACGCTCATAGGTGACAAGATAGACCGCCATCACGACCAGAATTAAAAAGGTTAGAACTGGAACAACAAAGGAGGGAAAGTATGCCCTCGTTATAAGGACCACCAGAGTCCCCCTGCCGTCAGCACTGTAAAAGGCTGTATATCCAATGGGCGGAACAGGCGGCCGAATTCCCAGGCTGCGATGGCGACCATCCCAGAGAAAACAATGAAGAAAAAGAATCCGCCATAGTATATCGCCGGGATTCCGATCGCTGCCAGGATCAGGGCAGCCAACTCACGATTAATTTTCATGGGATTCTTCGGATTCCTTGGAATGGACTGTCCCGTATCGACGGTCGCGCTGGGCAAAAGCCTCAAGCGCCTTGTGGTATTCTTCCTTCCCAAAATCAGGCCAGAAGGTGGGTGTAATGTACCATTCGGAATAAGCCGTCTGCCAGATCAGGAAGTTGCTGATTCGCAGCTCCCCGGAGGTGCGAATGATCAGGTCCGGGTCGGGGACTCCCGCAGTGAAAAGATATTTGCTGACCAGCTCCGGAGAAACATCATCAGGATTGATGCCATCCTTGAGCATATGCTGGATGGCAAAAACAATTTCATCGCGCCCACCGTAGTTCCAGGCTACGCATAAAATCAGCCGGTCATTGTGGCGGGTGACTTCCATCGCATCCAATACTTTTTCCTGGAGATTCGGGGAAAGCCGTTCCAGCCGGCCGATATGCTTGATCTGAACCCCTTGCTTGTTCAGTTCATTGAGTTCCCGGTCAATAACATCTTCAAGGATGCGCAGCAGTCCTTCCACTTCTTCGGAAGGGCGACCCCAGTTTTCGGTGGAAAATGCATAGATGGTCAAATATTTGACCCCGAATTCCACCGAGGCTTCGATGATTCGCCGCAGGTTATCCGTGCCGGCTTTGTGACCGGCCAGCCGTGGCAATCCGCGTTTGATCGCCCAGCGTCCATTGCCGTCCATGATAATGGCAACGTGCCGGGGGACTTGCGCCAAATTGGGGCTGCTTGCGGTTTTCTTAGCCATCGATCCTATCAGACCTCCATGATCTCGGCTTCTTTGAGCAGCCCGGCTTTTTCAATATCTTGAATTTGCTTCTCGACGATTTTTTCAAGATCGATTTCCCCGCGCTTATGTTCATCTTCAGAACATAACTTTTCGTTTACGGCATCCTTCATATCCTTCATGGCATCACGGCGGACGTTCCGCACCGCCACCCGGCTTTCCTCAAGTCGGCTGTGAACGTGTTTGACCAATTCCCGTCTGCGTTCCTCGTTAAGAGGCGGCAGGTTCAACCGAATCTGTTTCCCGTCGTTGTTGGGATTCAAACCCAAATCGGAGGATAAAATGGCTTTCTCGATGGCTTTCAGGGAAGCAGGATCAAAGGGTTTAATCAACAACTGGCGTGGTTCAGGAACACTGATGGAAGCCAGCTGCATAAGAGGGGTCTCCGCTCCATAGTATTCCACATGCAGTTTCTCGACCAGTGCAGGGTTGGCGCGGCCTGTTCGAATGCCAGCCAAGTCCACCTTTAAGACTTCAACGGTGTTGTGCATGCGTGATTCCGCGTCCTTGAGTATGTCCTTAATCACGGCAGCCTCCTCGGATTTAAACTATAGATTATCATAAGGATACCTTAAAAATACAAAATGCGCTACTTTGGCAATCCATACAGGCTCTACTGAGCTTTTGTAGGCGAAACGGAGGCTGTCGCCGCAGAATGGTTTGAATTTCCAATAAAATATTACCAGCCCTCCGGTATCAAAAACCCTCAAAGACTATCATCCTTTGAGGGTTTTCCTATTCCCTAAAAACGCGCAGGCTATGACCTGACCATTGTCCCGACTTTTTCCCCATTGAGGGCTTTCATCAAGGCATGCGGATCCCAGAGATTGAGCACCAGGATCGGTATTTTATTCTCCATGCAGTGGGTGATGGCCGTGCTGTCCATGACAGCAAGCCTTCGGTTCAACACATCTATGTAACTCAGCTCATCGAGTTTTACTGCATTGGAATTCTTTTTGGGATCCGAGTCATACACGCCATCCACTTTTGTGGCCTTGATCAACACTTCGGCATCGATCTCGGTGGCGCGAAGGGCTGCTGCCGTGTCCGTGGAGAAGAAAGGATTCCCCGTCCCCGCACCGAAGATCACGACCCGGTTTTTTTCGAGGTGACGGATGGCCCGGCGGCGGATGTAAGGTTCTGCGATGGTGCGCATTTCGATGGCGGATTGAACGCGTGTGAGCACGTTTATACGTTCGAGCGCATCCATCAAAGCCAGGGCATTCATCATCGTTCCAAGCATGCCCATGTAATCCGCCGTGGCGCGATCCATACCGTGGTCGAGTCCCTGCTTACCGCGCCACAGGTTGCCCGCGCCAATGACGATGGCCACCTGCACACCCATCTGATAGATTTCCTTCACGCGGCCGGCGATATTCTCGGCTTCATCGACGTTAATTCCGAAACCGCTTTCTCCACCCAGCGCTTCACCGGAGAACTTGAGCAGGATACGTTTATAAACAAGAGCAGGCATCGGGAGTCCTTTCACCCTCAAAATGGGCTTGCACCTTCGCAAACGATTCTACACTAATCAAAGCCGAATAAAAAGCCAACCTCTCGGTTGGCTTTTTATATTATTCAGCGAGTCCTTCGCCCAGCTCCCATCGCTGGAATCGGCGAATGACCACATTCTCACCCGTGCTTGAGATGACCTGGTGCAACAGCTTTTCCACAGTCAGGTTCTCATCGCGGATATAAACCTGGCGCATCAGGCAGACTTCGTCCTTGAACTTGTTGAGGCGGCCTTCGACAATTTTCTCCGCCACGGCCTCGGGCTTGCCTTCTTCCATTGCGCGATTCTTGGCGATCTCAGATTCGTGTGCAAGCACATCCGCAGGTATTTCAGCCTCGGTGACATAATGAGGCGCGGATGCAGCGATCTGCAGTGCAAGCTCATGGGCAAAAGCACGGAAGGCTTCGGAACGGGCGACGAAGTCTGTCTCGCAATTGACTTCGACCATCACGCCCACCCTTCCGCCGCCATGCGCGTACAGCTCGACCACGCCGTTCGAGGCCATCCGGTCGGCGCGTTTCGCAGCGGTGGCCATGCCCTTTTCCCGCAACCAGTCCACTGCCTTCTGGAAATCCCCATCGGATTCCGTCAGGGCCTTCCGGCAGTCCAGCACGCCGGCATTGGTCGCCGAGCGCAATTCTTTGATCATTTCAGTAGTGATTTCCATCGATTATTTCCTGTGCTTTCAGTATTGACTATTTCTTTGTCGTTTTTGATTTCGAGGCCGTTTTGGTGGCCGCCGGTTTCTTGGCCGGTTTTTTCGCTTCAGGCTTGGAAGCTGCGGGCTTCTTTGCGGCCTTGGCGGGCTCTTCATGCTTTGCCGCTGCAGTAGCTCGCTTCTTGGCAGGAGCGGGTTCTTCCTTGACGGGTGCAGCTGCGACAGGTTCTTCGGTTTTTACGACCTCGGGTTCGACTGCAGCAACCACGGGTTCCTCAACGGATTCTTCGCCCAGTTCTTGTTCCGGTTCCTCGACAGGTTCTTCAAAGACATCCGGCTCGACCGGTTCAGCGGTAATCTCTGAGAGTGCCTCAGACACATCCTCTTCTTCTATCACAACCTCTTCAAACACGACCTCTTCAACAATTTCCACAGGTTCCGGTTTTACTTCGGGTTTCGTGGTCAGCTTGGCGAGCGTGGATTTTCCGAGCAGGGCATCATCACCCAGTTCAGGTTCCATCTCAACGGCAGGATGAGCCTGTCGTTTAACGGGCGCGGCAGAGGGTGCGCCGGTCTCGACCTCCTGGGACATTTCCATCTCAGGCTCGATATCCTTGCGCATTGCCTTTCCTTCCAACGCGGCATCAGCCATTTTGCCGACCAGCAGCTTGATGGCGCGAATCGCATCATCGTTGGACGGGATGACGTAATCCACACCTTCAGGGTTGCAGTTGGTATCCACCAATGCGACGATGGGAATATTGAGGATATTGCATTCATGTACAGCGGCATCTTCCCGGCCGACATCCACGATAAAGACCAGGTCCGGCAGACCCTTCATCGCGCGGACGCCATCCAGCCGGGTGTTAAGGCGGGTGATCTCGCGTTCGATGAGCAAGCCTTCCTTCTTGGTCAGACGGTTGATCTCACCGCTGTCACGCAATTGCTCAAGGCGTTCCATTTCGACGATACGGGCACGCATGGTGTTCCAGTTGGTGAGCATACCGCCCAGCCAGCGCTCGGTGACATAAGGCATGCCGGCGCGCACAGCTTCTTCGCGGACGGTATCCTGCGCCTGTCGCTTGGTTCCGACAAACAGCACCGCGCCGCCATTGGCCACACAATCTCGGATGATGCCATAGGCGTTGTTGATGGATTTTACGGTTTGCTGCAGATCGATAATATGAATGCCGTTGCGCTCGGTGAAGATGAACGGTTTCATACGGGGATCCCACTTGTTGGTACGGTGCCCAAAATGGACGCCGCTCTCCAAGAGGGCTTTCATTGAAATAACAGCCATTTTTTCTCCTTCATGTCCATCCTCCGGCGCGCAGCACTTGCTGGCGCGGGATGGTGTGAGTTTAGCGGGGATAATCTTACAAAAAACCCGCTCAGGGACGCTTGATGCCCGTCCCGGGCAAGATGTCGCTCCCTTATGAGAGCGGCGCATAGTATACCATTAATTCCTACTTGGCAAAGGTGTTTTTAGAATATCCTCGTACGACAGCTATAATAGAGATGCTGTTCTCACGGCGCACACGAAATCAGGAGGAATGTATGGAATTCACCCTTTCCACCCCTGCCCTGCTCTTCCCGGCAATCTCCCTGTTGCTTCTGGCATTCACCAACCGCTTTCTCACCCTGGCGACCATCATTCGCAATCTGCATGACCGGTACCTCGACCGTCCTCACGAAGACCTGCTCGGGCAGATTGCCAACCTGCGCCACCGGATATATCTCATTCGAAACATGCAGATTTTTGGCGTAGTCAGTCTCCTGTTCTGCACGTTCAGCATGTTTGCGTTGTTTACCGGCTATATAGTCCTGGGCGCCTGAATATTTGCCGCTGCCCTGATCCTGATGATGATCTCTCTGGGGATTTCCATCCGTGAACTGCAAATTTCCATCGGCGCGCTGGATTTACTGCTCAAGAATATGGAAAAATAACGAAATGGATTAAAGACAACTGACGCAGAGGGTTAGTCTGCGCCAGCGTCACTGGGGGAAGATAATTGCTAAACGACGGCCTGCCCGTACATTTGCTGCTTGATGTCGATCACATCCCTGCGCAACCCGGAATCCGTTTCAATCTTATTGGCAATCTGATCGATGGCATACATAACCGTGGTGTGGTCTCGTCCACCCAGCGCCACTCCAATTTGCGGGAGAGACACATTCACTTCGCGCCGCAACAGGTACATCGCCACCTGTCGAGGCAGGGCAATATCGCGCGAACGGTCGCGCCCGATCAATTGATCCACCGTGACCTTGAATTTATCCGCAACCAGGGCTACCACCTGCTCGGTGGTCAAGTCTCGCCGCTGCGGCAGCAAATCCGCCAAAGCCACTTCAGCCAACTGAGGCGTCAACGGTGAGCCGCTCAGGTCAGCGAAGGCAACAATCCGGTTGAGCGCACCCTCCAATTCACGGATGTTCGACTGCACTCGGCGGGCGATCGTCTCCAGAATTTCATCGGGGACGGTCCGGCCGGCGCGTTCAGACTTGGAACGGAGAATCGCGAGGCGAGTCTCAAGGTCAGGCGGTTGGATGTCTGCAGCCAGTCCCCATTCAAACCGCGAGCGTAGACGTTCCTCGAGGGTGACCATCGCCTTCGGCGGACGGTCCGAGGAGACGATGATCTGTTTATCCTGTCCGTGCAGGGTGTTGAAGGTATGGAAGAACTCCTCCTGCGTGCTTTCCTTGCCGGCGATGAACTGAATGTCGTCCACCAGCAGCACATCCGCCGAGCGATACTTATCGCGAAAAGCTTGAGTGGTGTGCATGCGGATGGAGTTGATCATGTCGTTGGTAAATTCTTCAGAGGAGACATACAGCACGTTCAATCCGCGTTCGTGGCAGGCATTGCCGATGGCGTGCAGCAGGTGGGTCTTGCCCAATCCCACGCCCCCATAAAGGAAAAGTGGATTGTAGGAGTGAGCCGGATTTTCGGCAACTGCCAATGACGCCGCATGCGCAAGCCGGTTGTTCGAGCCGACCACGAAATTGTCGAATGTGTAGCGCGGATTCAAAACCGGATGCCGGTCCAACGTCATCAATATGGGAGATGGGAGATCGCTCTCATGGGTCATATCACTTTGCAGTTGATCATCGACCAATTCCGGCGATTCCATTTCCGAGCCCACGGTAAACTTCACTTCAACCGAACGATTCATCACGCCCACCAACAAGCGATTGACTGTACTGGCGAGCCGCGACTCGAGCCAATCGCGCGCATACGCATTGTCCACGCCGATGGTAAGCAGCCCATCCTCATAAGAAAGCACCTGGGTATCGCGCACCCAGGTATCATAGGACGCTTTAGGCATTTCCGTCTGAAGCTGTCCGAGAACCGATTGCCAGGCTTGTTCTGCTTTCATGATGAGGCTCCGATATCCCTCTGTGTACCCGGACACAGGGGGTTGGGTGGGATGATTTGATCCTAGCTCGTTGCACCAGCAACGAGTTTTTATATAGCCATATCTTCAAACTGTCACTCTGGGATTGATCACCCAGAAAGGGGTTCAACCAAGAATGGAGATGGAAATCCATTCAATATTTACTTGCCTATTCTAATCAATCTCATTGAAGTTTGCCACACGCGAAACCTACGCTTACTTAAAAACTTCACGTTTTTTAAGTTAACATAATGTTAAAGAACAAGGCGTAATAATACCGATCTTTCAGAACAGACGTTTCAGCCACACTCACCACCGGAACGAATTCATGCCCCCACATGTGGTGTTCAATTGGCACTTCAGCTTAGATATCGTATATCTACCTTAAATAAATCTTAGTGGCACCATCAACATGCGCTGGATTGTGAAACACAATTTCTGGTGATTCAAAGAGCAGATTTTTTCAAAAAGTATACTGATTCATAAAATGGGTGAACATCTCTTGTTTTACTTTGGATTCTTTATTGCTTTTTGATCAATTAACCAAGCAGTGCGACCACCAAAATCCCAATGAATATCACCACTGAACCGATCAAACGCTGCTTTCCCATTGTCTCTCCCAGAATTTTCCAGCCAGCGACTGCACCTAACACGACGCTGACCTCTCTGATCGCGCCTGAGTAGCTGACAGGTGCGATTGAATAAGCCGCAAGAGCGAGGAGATAGGCAAATACTGTCAATAAACCAATTGCGAATAGTCTTCTTCGGTCCACTTTCCATGCTGACCGCATTTGCTTCCATCCATAACGCTTCATCACGAGAGGCGATGTGATCACAGGAGCAAGAAAGAAGACCAAAATTGCATATGGAAAAGCCGCCGTTATTTTTACTGCTGCGCCATCGATTACCGAATAAATGGAGATCAAGAATGCAATTGCAAGTGCGAATGCTATACCCTTGAGATGTGGTTTATCTTGCGAGGATAGTAATCCGCTGCTGCCGATGATGATGAGACCCAGGATGATTATGATGAGACCCGCAAACCCACCAGTTGTCGGTGTCTCACCCAGGAACAGGATGGACCACAAGGCGATCAGCGCCGGCGCTGATCCGCGGGCGAGGGGATACACCAGCGAAAAATCCGAATCGTTGTAAGCATGAGATAGCAACCCATAATAGACCACTTCCACGATTACGCTTGCGGCCAGGAGAATCCATGTTTCGCGGGCAGGCAGACCTGTAAAGAAAAGTACCGGAAGAAAAATAACCGAGCCGGCGAATACTCCCCACCAGGTGGCTATGTACTTGTCGTCGGATTGTTTTAAAAGTAGATTCCAGGTTGTGTGAAGGATGGCAGAGAAGAACAACAATGCGATTGCAAAGGGCGGCATGGGATGATGATTCTAACTCAATTGGCTGATTAAACAAAAAACGGCCTATCGCCGCTTTCATTTAATGGTGTGAAAGATTATTTTCCAGTTCTCGGCACCCAAGCCAAGAGGCTTGTTCCCTCGCCAATGGTGGATGTGATTTCAACATCGCCACCCACATTGTGTGCGCGGGTATGAATGTTGGAGAGTCCGTGACCCAGTGTCATGGACATTTTTTCGATGTCAAAGCCGTTCCCGTCATCGCGGATCTCCATCAGCACGCGTTCGTCCGTCTTCCAGATAAAGATGTCCACCTTTCGGGCAGCTGCGTGCTTGGCAACATTCGCAAGTGATTCCTGGCAAATATGAAAGAGGGCCAGTGCCTGCTCCTGGTGAAGGTCGTTCAAATCATCAGGATTTCCGCTCAGGGTCGCCTCGCTCAAGGTATTGGCACGGTACTCCGTGACAAGACGCTTCAACCCCATCATCAGGTTCTCATTGCCCAATTGACGCGGACGGAGGTCCAGAATGTAGGAGCGGATATCGCGAATGGTCTGGTTGAGGTCCTTGATCGCCTGCTGGATCCTCACCTGCGCATGACGAGGGTCTTCATCGGCAAGAAGCTTGGCATGTTCCAGCACCAATCCGACCCCGTAAATGGATTGGATGATGCCGTCGTGCAGGTCCATGCCGATGCGCTCGCGTTCTTCGAGCACGGCCAGGCGGCGGGCATTACTGTGAAGACGGGCGTTCTCAATGGCCAGGCCTGCCCATCCGCACACCGCTGTAAGGAGCTGGACTTCATGCTCACCGAACGGAGTCAGGCTTCGGGTGGCAGCGCTCAGGACTCCTACAACGTGTCCTCCACTGGTCAGTGGGAAACACGCCAGTTGACGGAATCCCGCCTTGGTGACTGCGTCCCGCAGAAAACGCTGATCGTGGGAAAGGTCGTTGGAAACGATCGTTTCGCCGTCCTGCGCCGCCAGACCGATGATCCCCTCCCCAACGGAAAATTTATTTCGTGTCAAGAAAGCTTCAGCCGATTCACCTCGCTGCAGCACCAGCCTGAGCGTTTTCCGGTCGTCCTGCAGCAGGAAAATCTCACCTGCCTCAACATTCAGGTACTCAATTACAAGGTCCAAAGTTTTAGACAGGATGTTATCCAAATCGAGAGAGGCAGTGAGGACCTCCGCGATATTGTTAAGAAGGAAAAGGTCTTCGTTGCGGCGCGTTAGCGCAAGATCGTGTTGACGAAGGTCATCGTACAATCTGGCGTTCTGGATGGCCACAGCAGCGTAAGTGCTGAGCATCTCGATGATGCCTTCGTCATCCGGCGTGAACTCAGGGGAGCCGATCTTGTCGGTCAGATAGATCTGCCCAAGGGTCTTGTCACCCGCTTTAATCGGAACACCCAGGAAGGAATGCATACGAGGGTGATTGACCGGGAATCCCACCGAGTGAGGGTGTTCGGATATCTCAGCTATGCGCAGGGGAAATTCGGATTGGATCACCTCGCCCAACAGGCCGCGGCCTTCCGGAGGGTGCGGGATTTTTCGAACATCTTCATGAGTCATCCCGATATGGATAAATCGTGTCAGATTCCCCGCTTCGTCAATGACCCCCAAAGCAGCATAACGAGCATTAACCTGTTCCAGCGCGACGGTGGCAATGCGCTCCAACAGGGTATCCAGCGAAACATCCTTGATGAGTTCGAGGCTGGCGCGATGAAGCGCAACAAGTCGCTCCTCCAGCTGTTGTCGCGTCAGAAGCATTCTGACACCTCCAGAGTTATTTTACTGTGATAGAGTAAATCAGACAAGTTGATAGGTTTTGCCAGAAGGGAAAGATAAAATAATGCAGGAAATCCTCGCGTCAAACCCAACACATCCTCAGGAGTCATTAAAATATGACATCGTCCCGAATCCCGGGGTTTTACAACAAATCATTAGATGAAAGACTGGCGGACCTTTCCGCTGCCAGCGGGTTGAGCATTGATCAACTGGCAGTCTTCCAATCCCAGGGTGGGTTATCCCCCGAGGCAGCCGACCACATGGTCGAAAACGTCATCGGAACTCACTCCCTGCCTTTGGGGATCGGACTCAACTTCCAGGTCAACGGGAAGGATGTGCTGGTGCCCATGGCTATTGAAGAGCCTTCTGTAGTGGCGGGCGCTTCATTTATGGCAAAACTTGCCCGGGCTGGCGGCGGATTCCAAGCAACGACCACCGCTCCTTTGATGATTGGTCAAATGCAGGTAATCAATGTCCAGAACCTGGAGGAGGCGAAACTCAAACTGCTTGAACAAGAAATCCGAGTTACTGGCTGAAGCGGATGATATCGACCCGGTGCTGAAAAAATTTGGCGGCGGCGCGCGGGATTTGGAAGTCCGCACCATTGAGGACTCCCCCATCGGCAGTTTTCTCGTTGTCCACCTGATCTACGATGTGCGCGATGCCATGGGCGCCAACGCGGTCAACACCGCCTGCGAGAGGCTCGCCCCCCATGTGGAGTCGATCACAGGCGGCAAGGTTCATTTAAGGATTTTATCCAACCTGGCGGACAAACGGCTCGCGCGCGCCCAATGCACCGTCCCGCTCAATGAGCTGGCCTTTGACCGTTTCTCCGGCGAGGAAGTGCGCGATGGGATCATCGCTGCTTATGCCTTCGCCGCCGCCGACCCGTACCGGGCAGCCACCCACAACAAGGGCATCATGAACGGCGTGGACGCTGTCGTCATCGCAACCGGCAACGACTGGCGCGCCATCGAGGCGGGTGCCCACGCTTATGCAGCGCGCTCCGGGAAATACACCAGCCTGTCCACCTGGGGCAGCGACACTGATGGAAATCTGGTTGGCACGCTCGAGATGCCCATGGCGGTCGGAATCATCGGCGGGGCGACCAAGGTCCACCCTGCCGCTCAGGCTGCGGTGAAACTCATGGGAGTCAAGACTGCTTCGGAACTGGCGGAGATCATCGTCTCGGTGGGGCTGGCTCAAAATCTCGCTGCTCTTCGGGCGCTCGCCACCGAGGGCATCCAGCGCGGACACATGTCCCTGCATGCGCGCCAGGTCGCCATTGCGGCGGGCGCTTCGGGTGAGCAGGTTGAAAAGGTGGCAGCGCAGATGGTGGCTGAGAAGACGGTTAGAATTGACAGGGCAGAAGAAATCATTAAATCTTGGAAGATATAACTTATACCCATCATCAATTTTCGACAATTTATCCTGAAGTTATAGATATTCTGAATGATGTTTTGAGACATACAACATCGATTCTGGAAAGAAATTTCCTCGGGATGTATTTATACGGCTCGTTGGCAGCCGGTGGTTTCGACACATTCAGCGATATAGACTATATCGTTGTCACCAGGACAAAAGTAAGGGATAAGGAATTTATCGGATTACAGGATATGCACACGAAAATTTCAACCATGAAATTCTGGTGCTCCGACCAGTTGGAAGGATCCTACATTCCTCTTGCCGCTCTCAAACGATTTGATCCTGTCCATGCTCTGTATGTGCACATCGACCGCGGCAGGGGTGAAAAACTGCAGAGGATGCACATCGACGATGAAAAAATCAGCCGCTCATGGTGGGGAGGTTGGGTCCTGTTGCGCGCCGGCTTGCTGAAATCTGGTATAACCCTATCCGGCCCTGAGCCTGCCAGGTTTATCGAACCTGTCTCTCCGGCTGAAATCCAAAAATCAGCTATATTGATTTTGAATGGATGGGGACTTGGTATTCTAAATGATCCAACAAGAATCAGCAGCCGGGGATATCAATCGTATATCGTCCTGACACTCTGCAGAATAAATTACTCATTCCGTAATTGTTCCGTTGCCTCCAAGCCGGAGGCATATCGATGGACAAAAGAAAACATGGATAAGCAATGGCATCCACTAATAGACCGTGCCTGGTCTGGCAGGAAACACCCTGGAAATGAAATTGAACCTGAGGACAACCGCCTCACAATGGATTTCATCCGGTTTACAATTGAAGAAAGTCAGAAATACTCGATCCAAGAGAAGGTATAAATGACAACTCCTCACACTCAACCATCCCCCACCCTCCTCAAACCTGTCAAGCCCGTCGGCATCGTGGGCTACGGCGCCTATGTGCCACGCTACCGACTGCCCGCCAAGGAAGTTGCCCGCGTCTGGACGGGCGGCAAAGGCGGGCTGCCCATCAAAGAGAAAGCCGTCCCCGGTTTGGATGAAGACGTCATCACCATGTCCATCGAAGCGGCGCGCAATGCCATGCTGCGCGCAAAGATCGACCCGGCGGAACTGCGCGCGGTCTGGGTTGGTTCGGAATCGCACCCGTATGCGGTGAAACCCACCTCCACGGTGGTCGCCGAAGCGATCGGCGCAGTCCCCAACACGCAGGCCGCGGATTGGGAATTCGCCTGTAAAGCCGGCACCGAAGCGCTGGTCGCGGCGATGGGTTTAGTCGGCTCTGGGATGGGACATTACGCCATGGCCATCGGCATGGATACCGCTCAGGGAAAGCCAGGCGACGCCCTTGAATATACCGCCGGTGCCGGCGGCGCTGCCTACATTGTTGGGCCTGCCGAGGAATCGCTGGCGGTCATCGACTCGTCTTATTCCTATGTCACCGACACGCCGGATTTCTGGCGGCGTGAATACCAGAAATATCCCGAGCACGGCATGCGCTTCACCGGCGAACCGGCTTACTTCAAGCACATCACCGAAGCGGCGTCCGCTTTAATGCAGGCTGCAGGCACGACCCCCAAGGATTACAAGTGGGCCGTCTTCCACCAGCCCAACACGAAGTTTCCGCAGAAGGTCGCCTCACAGCTTGGATTCAGCATGGACCAAATCGCGCCGGGTCTGCTGGTCCCCGTGATCGGCAACACGTATGCCGGTGCTGCCATGATCGGGTTGACAGCTGTCCTCGATATCGCCCAGCCAGGGGAGCGGGTCCTCGTCGTTTCCTTCGGATCCGGCGCGGGGTCGGATGCGTTCGATATTCGCGTCACTGAAAAACTCAATGAACGCCGTGACCTTGCCAATAAGACGCAGGACTATGTGTCCAGGCGGACTGAAATCGATTACGCCACCTACGTTCGATATCGCGGCAAGCTGGCGCTGAAGTAAAAGGTACCCCTCATGACAGAAGTCGTTATCGCAGGAATCGGACAAACTGAAGTTGGCGAACACTGGGAAATTTCCCTGCGCGACCTGGCCTATCTCGCGATGCGGGAGGCCATCAAAGATTCCGGCGGGCTCAAACCGCAAGCTCTTTTCGCCGGTAATATGCTTGCTCCCAACCTGTCCAACCAGGCACACCTCGGCGTGCTGCTGGCGGACTTTTCAGGGCTGTCCGGCATCGAAGCCGTTACAGTCGAAGCGGCAGGAGCTTCCGGCGGCGCTGCATTACGCCAGGGTTACCTGGCCGTGGCGAGCGGGATGGTGGACGTGGCACTTGTGGTCGGCGTGGAAAAATTCACCGACAAGATAGGCACGGGCATCGAGGAAGCGCTCGCCACTGCCAGCGACTCGGATTTCGAAGCTGTGCATGGCATGACCCTATCCGCCCAAGCTGCCCTGCTCATGCGGCGCTACATGCACGAGTTCAAAGTCCCGGCTGATGGGTTCGCAGGCTTTGCTCTAACAGCGCATGCCAACGGTGAAGGGAACCCAAATGCCATGTTTCGTAAGGCGATCAAACCCGAAACCTATACGAAATCAGAAATGGTCTGCGAACCACTCAACATGTTCGACATCGCACCCAATGCGGACGGTGCCGCAGCAGTCCTGCTCACCCGCCGCGAACTTCTACCCGACAAGTCGCCGACTTCCTTGGTCAGGATCGCAGCCTCCGCCACATCGACAGACACACTGGCTCTGCATGACCGTCACGACCTGTTGGCGTTTGACGCGGCACGGCTTTCAGCGGAACAGGCCCTGAAAAAAGCCAACATGAAGATCGAGGACATCGGGTTATTCGAATACCACGACGCCTTCAGCATCTTTGCCGCGCTCTCCCTCGAAGCGGCCGGCTTTGCCCCTCCGGGTGACGGCTGGAAATTGGCAGCCGATGGATCCATCACCCGATCGGGCAGGATTCCATGTGCGACCATGGGCGGACTCAAAGCGAGAGGGTTTCCCGGCGGCGCAACCGGCGTGTACCAGGCTGTCGAAGCGGTCATCCAGCTTCGGGGCAGCGCGGATCCGTCCATACAACTTGGCAGGTTAAAAGCAGGGATGATTCAATCCCTGGGCGGGCCGGCCTCCACGGCTGTGACCCATATCCTTGAGAGGATTTGATAGTTTTTCAGCGTCAAAAAATCTGATTCCAGCCAGCCTGATAGTTCCTGATAGGCGGGCGGGATAAAATTAGGTTTGCAGAAATCAATACAGAATTGGTACAAGGAGTAAAACGAATGGAAATCCCACGCCATTGGCGTCTCAAGCAGCAAAGATACGGTCTGGTCGGTGAAGTCTGCCCTCATTGCGATTATAAAATTTTCCCTCCCCGCGACGTTTGCCCGTCCTGCGGAGGCGAAGCCAAGACCCTTTACAGCTTCAGTGGAAAAGGTGAAGTTTTTTCCTATACGACCATCTACGAAGCCCCCACCGGATATGACCACACCGCACCCTACACCGTGGCGCTGGTCAAGCTCAACGAAGGCCCGATGGTCACTGCCCAATTGACCGACCTGGGGAACCAGCCGGTCGAGATCGGCATGCCGGTCGAAATGGTAACCCGCCGCCTGCGCTCAGACGGCGACGAACGCGGTGTGCTGGTTTATGGGTATAAATTCAGACCAGCCGTTGCGGCCAACTAAAAAACGACGATTTTATTAAAAGCGAAAAGTCCCCAATTTATCGGGGACTTTATTTTTTTCAGCACTAAAGCAGTGCGCCAAAATTTTATTGCTGCTTCGCTATCGTTACAACCGCTTCCCAGTGGAGAACAACATCGGGTTCATTTTTCAGGGTTGTATCGATGAGCACTAAATACTCACCCGGTTCCACCACGGCGCCGCCTGGTTCCCATTTATAGACGTAATCTTCCAACACCCATGAGTCACAGGGATCGTCGCCGCCAAAGAAACAGTAGTCTTTGTTGGTTTCAGTCCGGGAGTAAATTTCCTGGCCGTCTTTCTTAACCCTGAACTCGACCTGCTCGACACCTTCAGGTTCACCGATTTCATGGCCATCCTTGATCACAATGAACTTCATCGGCAAACTGCCTTCTTCCATTAACTCCACGGCGCAATCGAAGAGATTTCCATTCTTGCCGAGAATGCCACCTTCGCCGCAGGCACCTTCCACGCTGGAGCTTAGAACAGAGGGGAGTTCAGGCGGCGGAGGCGGCTCCACAGCCACCTGCGGAAGAGTCGTGATATCTGAATTGCATGAAACATATACGTTAGCTGCATTGACCCATCCGATTTGCTGGGTCGACGGATCAAGGACCATGACCCAGCTTCCACGGGGAATCCCTTTCACTTCATAACCAAGTGGCACTACGCTGGCGTCCTTGGGAAGCACCGATATCGGAGGGGTATAAGCAACACCTGGACCTTTCCGAAGGTTTAGATCCTGAAGCACGGTGCATTCGAGTCCCGGAGTAAATTCGGGGGTCGGCTGCAGAGTAACATCCAAAGAATGAGTGGCGGTGGATTCAAGGGGGGGCTCCGGGCTGGGTTGCTCAGGCTGAGGTGTGACCGGTTGCGGGGGTTCAGTGGCGGAAACAGGTGTCGGGGAAGGGCTGCACGCCACAACAATTCCAGCTAGCATTAACAGAAAAGAGAACCGATAGAGATTAAAGCGCTTGGTCATCATTGATCTCCGCTAATATCGTCTAAGAGTGCTTTAGTAATTTCGTAATACGGCTGACAATATTTTCCAACAATTTCATCTTTAATGATCTTATCTGAGGTGTTGCTCCCCTGGGCAATGCATTTAGTGTAATAATTCAACGAGTTGTTGAAACTTTCCACCGCACTCTCAAAATCCAAATTTGCCGCACGAACATATCCTTGCCAATCATAGGCGTCGCCAAGATACTCATAGGTCTGGGCAAGATAACGTCGATGGGATTCATGCAATTTAGTCGACTCTTCAAATACGGGTTGAACATCCTCGAGGATTTGTATCGCTTGATCTAGAGAAACCAGCGCAGAAGTGTAATCATTTGTTAAATAGAAAACTGCACCTTGCAGACGATAAGCGCTTCCAAGGCCGAGCCGCGCAACATCCCGGGGATTTCCTAATTCTCCAGGATCCGGACTTAGATCAAGCGCAGTTTGATAAGCATCCATGGAATTCTGAACTAATTGAGCGGTCTGCGGATCCAACTGTTGATTTCCCAATATAGCGTCTTCCACCATGTTTTGCGCGCGTCTGGAATAAACACTGCCCAGTCCAATATAAGCACGGGCATAACGATCGTTCAGGCTGATTGATTTCTTAAAAGCTTCTTCAGCGGCCTGTAAGTAATCTTCATTTTTGGGCTCTTTGTCAAATAGAAATAAATTCTCACGTCCAAGGAAGAAGTGTAGTGCTGCAGATTGAGGTGCAATTTCAACAGCCCGCTGGAAGGATTGAAGCGCATCCTTCGAGTCTCCAAATTGTTCCTGCGCCATACCCATGGCGACCCAAGCCAGGGCACTGGCCTGCCGTTCCAGTTCATTCTTTACGTCTATTCCCAGCTTATTTGGATCGACGATACGGATGGGATCCCCAATGAAAAAATCTCCTTGGATTTCCTCGAATTTGTAATTGGACTGTGGAGCAACCCAAAACCTCAGCACCAGTTGTGCCGGATTCTCACGAGTATCTACGTAGCCATATAAAAGCAGGCTGGCGTTGATATCCTTCGCAATTGATTCAGCAGTTTCCGATGTGGCCATCGCGACCTTAGTGCGGTTGAACAAGTTGCCGTCGAATGGCCATACTAAAATATTTGGGTCATCGTTTACCTCATCGCGCAAATAGTTGACAACCCAGCCACTTATTTGCTGACCAGACTCTAATGGTTGAATCTGCCAAGATTTATCCATCTCTCCGAACTCTGCCACAGCAATATTGTAGATGCCATTCATCTTCGCGGGCGCGAAGTATCCATAAGCCGCTGATACAACTACGATGATAGCGACGACCAGCAGGAGAGCCAGCCCTCCCAGGCTGACCTGGATCCAGCGCGCACGCGCCAATTTGCTGACCTGGTTTTGTTCTTCCCTGGCCACCTTCTGGCTGGCATCCAGGAATTCCTGTTCAGTGATGCTGATTAAATCCGTATTCGCTTTAGCCCATTCCAATGTTTGCTGAAGGCGCGCGCCACGATACAATGCGCCGGCATCGCGATCCAATTTGAGCCAGTCGTTGACATCCTCCGTCAACTGGCGGTGAAGGATCAGTCCCTCCCGGTTCTGGTTGAGCCAGTCGCGCAGGGTGGGCCACTCGCGGATGAGCGCTTCGTGCGCCACTTCGACCACGCGCTCCTCGCCCGGGTCCTGTGTTCCGGTGGTGACCAGGCGCGCATCGGTTAGGATTCCCAACACAGAGTCGATGGCAGCTTCGTCGGTGGCGCGGGTGATCAATTCCGAAAACGGCGCACGGCGGCGAGTATCGAGAGAACTTTCCCCCATTTCTGCCAGCTTAATGAAAATCATACGGGCGATGGGCTGCTGAGACGCCGTGAGTCTCTGTCTGAAAACGGTCTCCGCTGTCTGGGCGATGGCGCCCTGCACACCTCCCGTTTCGGTATACCCTGAAACGGTCATCACGCGTCCGCGGCGGCGTTTCCATGTTTCCAGCAGGGCGTGCGAGAGCAGCGGTAATTCACCGGGCTCGCTGCCCAGGTCGTCGAGCAGCACCTCCACAAGTCCAGCCTGTACTTTCCAATTGCCAATTGCCGCGGGCTGGAGGATGGCTCGAGTCAGCTCGTCGCTGTTCATCGCGCCGATGAACTCCTGGTTCTGCGAGACGAGTTCGCGCAGGTGTTCGGAGCGGGAAAGTTGGGCGTAAAAATCAGCGCGCAATGTGAGCAAAACGCTGACCGGCTGCGGGTCCGCCGGGTCAACGGCTAACAACAAATTCTCAAGAAATGCCTGCCTTTCGCTTTCCTGCTTGCATTGAGTGAATATCTCTTCAAACTGATCAATGACCAGGAGCAGGTGTTTGCGTCCATTTTGCGAAAGCAAGCGCCGGGAAGCCAGCACCAGCGAATGAGCATCCTGTTCCATGTCGGCACGCAAAGTCGCTGCAGCCGTGACTGATTCCAAATCACGAGTCAGACTTGCAGACAAGGCTTCCAACGGATGACCGGAAGGTGTAAAAACACGGATATCCCACTGTCCGCTGTCTGTCGGCGGCATCCCGCCATCCACGAGACGCGCGCTGCGCCGCAAAGCCGGGATCATCCCCGCCCTCACCACCGAGGACTTGCCGCTGCCCGAAGCGCCGATGACGGCCAGAAAGCGCGTCCCCGCCATACGCGCCACGATTTTGGCGACCAGCATCTCGCGACCAAAGAAACGGTCGGCATCCTTTTCGTCGAAATATTGCAAACCCTGGAAAGGAGGCTCACCCGGTTCCGGCGGCAGGTTCTCGAAGTCCTTCACCTCGTCATTGCTGACAATGGTGGACTTGATGTTGATCACCGCACCGCGAAAATCCCCCGAGAGGCTGTATTCATCGCCGGCGGCATCATCTCGTGCAGGAGAAGTTTTCTTTTTTGAGCCTGTTTTTTCAGCCATTTACACTTTATCCAACCCCTGTCAACTTGGTCACAGCCATCACAATCTGGGTGGCAATTTGCACGACAACCGGCATTACCCCGGCCAGGTTTTGCGCAGCTTGCTTCAACCCTTCGCCGCTGATTTGAACCAGAGCTTTGTTCGGCTTCTCGACCTTGGCAACATCCACCAGCGATTTGGCCGTTGCAGCAACCGCTTCAGCCTGCTCCTGGCTTTCTTCAGGCGTTTTCTGCAAGGCTTCGCTTAACTCACCTATCAATTTTTCCAGTTCTTTGCGGGTTGACTCGTCATCGCTCCGAATTTCGCCCACGCTCTGCTGCACATTGGTCAGCGTGGATTTTATATTTACGACCGCTCCTCGGAAATCACCCGATAAACTAATCTTATCTCCCATGTTATTCTCCTAAATTAGACTATATTTATCTGACATTGTAGACCGTTTGGCATTGAAATACAAGCAGGAGATCAAAAAGTTTGTACACTTTGGCACTTTCTAATAAGCATTAATCGAACTCTAACCAACTTATTAAATAATTACTCAACGGCAGCCTTTATAATTAGGATATTCTTTATCGGAAATACACAATGCGATCAATAAAAACATTTACACCTGCTGCCCTTTTGATATTCCCACTGATTCTCCTGGTCACCGCGTGTAACCGGGCTACAGGGGAAATCTCGCAGCCCGTCGTCCTCCCTTCGGTTTCGGCCACTGACATCGTTCCATCCATCGAGCCCTCAGCAACTCCAACGCTGACAGCAACGGCCGCACCTGCTCCGACTCCCACACCTACTTACCACCCAATGGCTATCCCTGCCTTGCGTCAGTTGGACTATCCCGGCAGCGACATCGTAATTGAAAGGGAACTCGAACCGGGAGTTAATTACGACCGCTTTTATGCATCCTATCTCTCAGAGGGTTTGAAAATCTACGGGTTGTTGACCGTGCCGCGCGGAGAGGTACCCTCCACCGGCTGGCCGGCAATCGTTTTCAACCACGGCTACATCCCACCGGATGTTTACAAGACCACTGAACGGTACATCGCCTACGTGGACCGGCTCGCACAAAGCGGATACATTATTTTTCGCATTGATTATCGGGGGCATGATCAATCAGAGGGCGAGGCGACTGGTGCGTACAGCGATACTGGATATTTGGTCGATGTGCTCAATGCTGTTTCTTCGCTCAAGCGATATCCCCTCGTTGACCCAAATCGTATCGGCATGTGGGGACACTCCATGGGCGGCTACCTGACGCTGAGGTCGATGGTTGTTTCTCCGGATATCAAAGTAGGCGTGATTTGGGCAGGCGTTGTCGGATCCTACGAAGATTTACTCTACAACTGGCGACGCCGCGACGCGTTCACTCCCACCCCCAGACCGGATGGCCGAAGCTGGCGGATCAACTGGGTCGAGACCTATGGTTCGCCTGCGCAGAATCCTGTCTTTTGGGAATCTGTTTCGTCCAATAGTTACCTCGACGACATATCTGGTCCTGTACAGCTGCATCACGGCACTGCCGATGAAAGCGTGCCGGTGGCGTTTTCGGACACGCTGTTTACGCAGCTTCTCGAAGAAGGCAAAATGGTCGAGCTGTATACATATCCCGACGATAACCATAATATTTCCATGTATTTTTCTACTGCCATGAACCGTACGATTGAATTCTTCGACCGGTATCTGAAGTAAAAAGGGCTTGCACGATTGGGGGATTTGAACTTATCAATAACCCTGAGGATGATTATCTCCACGCTACCTGGTAGTGTTATAGTTGGAGAGTCCCAGGATGATTACCTTGCGATTTACCTCCAGCGTTGAAAAGGCCGAACAATGACAACTGATTGCGAATCCACCAGCATCATCATTTTTGGCGCATCGGGCGACCTGACCTGGCGCAAACTCGTCCCCGCTTTGTATAACAATTTTAAGAAAGAACGGCTGTCAACGTGCGCCAACATTATCGGATTTGCCCGACGTCCTTACAGCAGCGAGACTTTCCGTGATTATTTGCGCAAAGGGGTGGAGAAATTCAGCCCTGAAAGTTTTGACACCACCACGTGGGACATGTTTGCCGAAAAAATTCACTACTTCAATGGAAATCTTGACAACTTTGACGATTTTCCTGAACTGGATTTATTCCTGCGTTCACTTGAAAACGGCCCATCCAACCGCCTCTATTACCTGGCCACTGCGCCAGAGTTTTATATGCCTGTTGCGGGTTTTCTTGGAGCGGCGGATATGACGAAGGATGATGAAGACTACGGTACATGGCGGCGCATCATCATAGAGAAACCGTTCGGGCGTGACCTCTCTTCAGCGCTGGAACTCAACCATTCCGTGCATTCCTCATTCGAGGAGCGTCAGGTTTACCGCATTGACCATTATCTTGGCAAGGAAACTGCGCAGAACATCCTATTCTTTCGTTTCGCCAACACCATCTTTGAGCCTGTCTGGAATCGACGATATGTGAGCAATGTGCAGATCAGCGTTGCTGAAAGTGACGATATTGGGCACCGTGCCGGGTATTACGATACAGCCGGTGTGCTGCGGGACATGTTTCAAAACCACCTTCTCCAACTCTTGGCGCTGGTGGCCATGGAGCCGCCCAGTTCTTTCAGCGCAGATGCCATCCGCAACGAAAAGGTGAAAGTCCTGCAAAGCATCCGCCCCATTGCGATGGCTGACGCTGTCCGCGCTCAGTACGAAGGCTATCTCAAGGCGGGAGGCGTGGCGCCCGGCTCACAAACACCCACCTATGCCGCACTCAAGTTGTTTGTGGACAATTGGCGCTGGAAAGGCGTGCCGTTTTATCTGCGCTCTGGCAAGGCGCTTAAACGAAAGACATCCGAAATCATTATAGAATTCCAGCGTCCGCCCCACATGATGTTCCACCTGCCCGAAGCCAGCGATTTCACTCCCAATATTCTCTCCCTGTGCATCCAGCCGGATGAAGGCATCCACCTGCGCTTCGAAGCCAAGGTCCCCGATTCAGACCAGGAAATGCGCTCGGTGGATATGGACTTTCATTACCACTCATCATTTAACGGTACTTTGTTACCCGAAGCCTATGAACGCCTCCTTCTCGAAGCTCTTCAGGGGGACGCATCACTGTTCACCCGCTCTGACGAATTGGAAGCCGCCTGGGGATTAGTGGATCCCATTTTGCAGGGTTGGACGGAGCAAAACAACCCGCCGCTTGCCACCTACAGCTCGGGGGATTGGGGACCCGACGAGGCCGATCAACTGCTCGCGCGCGATGGGCACATCTGGAGGTCGGGCTGCATGGATGAACATGAATAAGGTAAAAAGGAATCACAAAGTACTCAACATTCCATAGCAGGTTGATGGATATCTCCCGTACATTCTGATGGCCAAGAAATTCAGGTCAAAGAATCCTCAATGGACGGATAACAAAGTTTGCGGATTTCACGCCAAGGATGAATAACACTTTTCAATGGTGTAAATCCGTGCTATGTTTGCAACGAGGGATTTTCATTGAGGAGGAACCATGGACATCTTTGAAGTTTTCTCGAGCAGATATTCCATACGCGCATTTACAGATCAGCCTATCCCCGGTGAAGATCTTGAAAAAATCCTTGAATCAGTCAATCGCGCTCCTTCCGCAGGAAACCGCCAGGCTTTTGACATTTATCAGGTGACAGCGCCGAAGTATAAGCAGGCGCTCAAAAAGGCTGCCTATGATCAAGAGTTTCTTTATCAAGCACCTGTGGTACTTGTTTTCTGCGCCACGCCTGCACGGTCTGCAGAGCGATACGGCGAACGCGGGGAAACTCTCTACTGTATCCAGGATACGACCATCGCCTGCACCTATGCCATGCTGGCTGCCTCCGCGCTGGGACTGGGGTCCGTTTGGGTGGGTGCTTTCAACGAGCAGGCTGTTGCTGAAATCATCCATGCCGATTCCGGGCACCGGCCTATCGCCATGCTGCCCATCGGATACCCGAACGAGACCCCTCGTAAACGCCCCCGGCGTCCGTTGAGCGAAATCGTCCATCCTGTTGGATAATTGAAAGGGTTGAGGCTTGCATGAAGACGCATAATCTCGGTATCATCGGCGCGGGGATGTATGGGAAGATGTTGATGCGCTGCTTCCAACAGGATGACCGCGCCAACATTCTCTGGGTGAACAGCGCCAGCGAAACCACCACACGATCCGCAGCGGAGGAATTCGGCGTCAAGAAATGGACTCTGGACTACCGCGACATCCTCTCCGACCCGGCCGTGGACGCGGTAGTCATCGCCACACCTCCCTACCTCCATGCAGAACAGCTTGATGTTGCCCTCTCCGCTGGCAAACACGTCCTGCTCGAAAAACCCATGGCGGAGTCGCCTGAAAGCGTCAGGAAGATTCTTGAAGCGGTTGAAAGAGCACCGAACCAGTTGGTATTGGAGGCATCTTGCCGCCACACAAGGCTTTCGCGGAAATTTGATGTCATCAAGTCAACCATCGACAGCGGCAGATTGGGAACGGTCTACCACATTCACCACAATCATCTCTCGCGCGGAACATTCATTGAATACAATCCCAACGGGGCATGGGCAATGAACACGAAACTCGCTGGAGGAGGTCCCTTCATCGACTGGGGCGTGTATGACCTTTCCTTCCATCTTGGTCTGCTCAACGATATGCCTCAGTTGAAATCCCTGCAACAATTCACTCGCAACGATCTGCGGGACATGAGCCAATGGGTGGCTTTCAGCGATGTGGAACAGCACGGTGCAGCCTGGATGGAGTTCGACACCGGGTTGACCTATTACTACGAGCGCGGCTCCGGTGTTCATGCCGAAACAGCCAATAAGTCGCGGATTTACGGGACGAAAGGTGGTTTGCGGTTCCATTTCCCAAGTTGGGATTCCAACGAAATCGAATATTTCCATATCGAGAACAGCCAACCGGTTGTGGAGACTCTCACCGTGGACATGTCCGATGCACCCGAAGACAGCATGGCTCTTGCGACACACTTCCTCGATTGTCTGGACGGTGCAAAACCGCTCATGACTGTCCAGCTTGCAGCCAAGCACATGGATATCCTCTTCAAGATTCTTGGAAAATAGGTGAAGCCCTCTAATGATCGATAAAACGCACCCGATTTTCATTGGAGAAACAAGTCAAAAAACATCCGAGCGGGACATCAGTGGAGAATTTGTCCCCATGCTTGGTGGCGAATTCTACAAGATTAATAATTACGACGCCATGGAGCCGTTCTTCATGAGCATCGTCAGCAGTTCCAACCATTGGCTTTTCATTGCTTCGACTGGCGGACTTTCAGCCGGGCGGGGCAGCGCTGAACAAGCTCTTTTCCCCTACTATACTGTGGATAAGCTGACTGAGAATTATGAAAACACCGGGAACAAGACCATCTTGTTGGTCACCCGCGATGAACGAACAAGCCTGTGGGAACCGTTTTCAGATCGGCACCAGGGGAGTTATCGAGTAGAGCGTAATCTGTACAAGAATGTGCCTGGTACCACGATTGTATTTGAAGAAATCAATCACAGTCTTGGACTTTCCTGCCGTTATGCCTGGCGAACCAGCGATACTTTCGGTTTCATCAAAACAACCTGGCTGGGAAATTTAGAAAAAATTCCTTGCCAGGTGGAATTTGTTGATGGCATTCAGAATATTTTGCCCGCCAATATCACCTCGCAGACCCAGAACACTTTCAGCCCGCTTCTGGATGCCTATAAACGCAGCGAAGTGGACCCAGAAACGGGTCTTGCCATCTTCGCATTGAACTCGACCCTGACCGACCTGGCCGAGCCCAGCGAATCCCTCCTGGCAACCACTGTGATGGAATTGGGACTTGAATCTGTGGATTATTTGCTTTCTTCATCCCAGTTGGATCGCTTCCGCTCCGGGGATGGTGTGTCACCGGAAACAGAGATACGCGGACAACGCTGTGCCTATTTTGTGCACGCCACCCTGGACCTTGCTGCAGGGACGGAAAGAGTTTGGCACTTGGTGGCCGATGTGAGCCAGGACAGCACCGCGATTGTCAGTCTGTCCAATAAACTTCATGGGAATCCCTCCAAGCTCTCAGATGCCATAGAGCGTGACATCGCGATGAACAATGCGAATCTGGAAAAGATTGTTGCTAGTGCGGACGGCTTGCAGGTCTCAAAGGACCGCATGTGTTGCGCCCATCATTTCGCAAATGTGATGTTCAATGTCATGCGGGGTGGAATTTTCGCTGACCAATATCGTATCCACTCTCTTGATTTCATCGAATTCGTATCACAACGAAATCGCGTTGTACTCTCTAAAAATCCAGAGTTTTTTTCCGGGTTGCCGCCGGAAATTAATCTCCTTGATCATCATTCCCGGGCTGAGGCAAGCAGTTCGCAGGATTTAATTCGTTTGAGCTATTCCTATCTGCCATTGTCCTTCAGCCGGCGTCACGGCGACCCCAGCCGTCCCTGGAATCGCTTCTCGATCGATATCAAGAAACCGGATGGTTCATTGAAGTTGGGATACGAAGGAAACTGGCGCGATATTTTCCAGAACTGGGAAGCGCTGGCCTACTCTTACCCGGAATATGTCGAGAGTATGATCTGCACTTTCCTGAACGCCACAACCGCCGATGGCTATAATCCCTACAGAATTACCCGGGAGGGTATCGACTGGGAAATTCCGGAACCCAGTAATCCATGGGCGAACATCGGTTACTGGAGCGATCATCAAATCATTTATCTCCAAAAATTGATGGAAATAAGCAGGAAAGTACATCCGGGAAAACTTGAGGCATTCCTCTCGCAACCGATATTCAGTTGTGCCCATGTGCCTTACCGCATCAAACCATACGCCGAATTGCAGAATGATCCATTCAATACCATTGACTTTGACTGGGAGTTGGAACGGGAGATTGATGCCCGGGTAAGGGAATGCGGCACAGACGGAAAGCTGGTCTGTGATCAAAATTGGCGCGTCCTGCACACCAACCTGACAGAAAAATTGCTCACCTTGCTGCTCGCCAAATTGGTGAACCTTGTCCCGGAGGGCGGCATATGGATGAATACCCAGCGCCCGGAGTGGAACGATGCCAACAACGCTCTGGTGGGTAAAGGATTGTCGGTGGTGACCCTGGGTTACTTAAGACGTTATCTTGAATTTATCGAGAATCTACTTGGGCAAAGTGGACTTGCTAATGCAAGTATCAGCCAGGAAGTTATGGAATTTTTCGACAGAGTCTCCCTAATCTTGAAGCAGTCTCAGAATATCCTGGAGGGAGGTCTCAGCGATGGGCAAAGGCGGACCTTCATTGATGCCATGGGCCAGGCAGGAAGTGACTATCGGTGGAATTACTATTCAAAGGGGTTCTCCGGCAAATCCTCACAAATTCCAGTCAAGGAGCTGGTTGTATTCATCCGCCTGGCAAGAAAATATATCGAGCACTCATTACGTGCAAACAAGCGCAGCGATCACCTGTATCATGCCTACAACATCTTGCATCTTAGTGAAGGGATTGCTTCCATTACCCCACTTTACGAAATGCTCGAAGGCCAGGTGGCCATCCTTTCATCGGGTCTGCTTTCAGGCGAAGAGTCTCATACCCTTCTGAAAAGCTTGAGGCATAGCCAACTCTACCGACCTGACCAGCACAGTTACATTCTTTATCCCGACCGGGACCTGCCGGGATTCCTGGATAGGAATTCCATATCCTCTGACAAGGTCAGTGGGCTCAAGCTAGTTTCGGCTTTGGTCAACGATCAGGATAAATCCCTGATCAGCCGAGACGAGGACGGCAAATATCACTTCAGTGGTCACATCCGCAACTTAAAAGATATGATTCGCTCCCTCGATGCACTTAGGGATAACCCCAAATACACCGAACAGGTCAAAAGCGATTCGCCAAACCTAGAGAAGCTCTTTGAAGAGACATTCCATCATGCACAATTCACGGGTCGTTCCGGCACCTTTTTCGCCTATGAAGGTCTCGGCAGCATCTACTGGCATATGGTCTCGAAACTCCTGCTGGCCGTTCAGGAAACGATAATGCGTACCCGGAATGAGCCATCCACACCCTCATTGATCGAAAATTATTTGGATATTCGCAAGGGTTTGAGCTTCAATAAGACACCGGAGAATTATAGGGCCTTCCCTACAGACCCCTATTCCCACACTCCCAAAGGTCAGGGAGCCAAACAACCAGGCATGACCGGAATGGTCAAGGAAGAGATTCTTACCCGGCAACAGGAGTTGGGACTTTCCATGGCGGATGGGAAGCTTTCATTTGACCACCTGCTCCTGGATCGCAAGGAGTTCCTTGAGAAGGCATCCACATTCAACTATTGGAATATCGATGGACTTCAGAAACAGGTCGATTTACCGCCGGGGTCCATCGTCAACACTATTTGCCAGGTCCCAATTATTATTCAGGAATCAAACAAGGCAACCATTACAATCCATTTCAAGGATGGAAAGACTCAGCAAATCCAGGGTCATGAATTGGATTCCGCAAACAGTAGCCATCTCTTTTTGAGGGACGGTGTCATTCATCACCTGCATGTCTTAGTCGAGTCAAACAAATAATTTCTAGTTCTATCCACATCTACAATAGAAAAGGAAAAGCCATGCATCATCAAAATCTTTCTGGACAATGGAAATTCCATCAGCTCGGTGAAAAGGAGTGGCTCCCAGCTACTGTTCCGGGCGGAGTACACACAGACCTGCTCGCGTTGGGAAAAATCCCTGACCCGTTTGTCGCGGACAATGAAAAGAAGGTGCAGTGGATCGGCGAAACCGATTGGGAATATCGTTACGAATTCAAAGTTATGCCGGATGTGTTGAAGGAGGCAAAGCAGTTCCTGGTGTGTGATGGACTTGATACGTTGGCAGAAGTTTCCCTCAACGGAAAGCTGCTCGGAAAAACGGACAACATGTACCGCCAGTGGAAATGGGATGTCACCGGTGCGTTGAAAAAGGACTCGAACGAATTGATCATCGTCTTCCGTGCACCAGTGACGTACATCACCGCCAAACAAAAGGAAAAACCGCTCCCCGGCGGCGGCGACATTCCCGGCGGACCTCACCTGCGCAAAGCTCCCTGCCAATGGGGCTGGGACTGGGGTCCCAAGCTGCCGCCCATCGGCGTGTGGAAGGATATCCGTATCGAGGGGTATTCCACGGCGAAACTGGATAATGTCCACATCAAGCAGAAGCACGATAACGGAATAGTCACCGTCAGTGTGAAGGCATCGGTGGAATTCGTGGGACAAATCTCCGCTGAGCCTCAACCTTAACCTTACAGGTCCGGACGGAATGAAACAGACAGCGAAGGTTGAACTGGCTGGCGAGGCTGTAGCCAGCCTCGTAGTGGACAATCCGCAGTTGTGGTGGCCGAACGGCTACGGCAAACAGAATCTCTATCAATTGGATGTCACCCTCGAAAACGGAATGTCCACCCTCAACTCCCGGAAATATCAGCTTGGGCTGCGCACCATCCAGTTGAAACAGGAACCGGACCAGTGGGGTAAGTCATTCACCTTTGTGGTCAACGGCATTCCCCTATTCGCCAAAGGCGCAGATTGGATTCCCGCTAACTCCTTCCCCACCCGCATCACAGATCCTTTCCTGGAATTTCTCATCAAGAGCGCTGTGGATGCGCACATGAACATGCTGCGCGTCTGGGGCGGAGGTCTGTATGAAAGCGAGTCGTTCTACGACCTGTGCGACCGGTATGGGATCATGGTCTGGCAGGACTTCACCTTTGCCTGTGGGATTTACCCCGAAGACGATGCCTTCGCTGAAAATGTGCGCGTCGAGGCGATTGAGAATGTGCGCCGTCTGCGTCATCGCGCCAGCCTCGCGATATGGTGCGGCAACAATGAAATGGAACAAGGCTGGGCGGATTGGCACTGGAACAAACCGGCGGATTCTGCCAACCAGCGCTTGAAGATCGGTTACGACCGCATGTACCATCACCTTCTGCCGGACGTGGTCGCAGCGGAGGATCCTGACCGCCCCTATTGGCCTTCGTCCGCTTCGTCAGGAATCCCTTTTGCTGAACCGAACGGCGATCAACGAGGCGACATGCACTACTGGGACGTGTGGCACGGCCGCAAACCGTTCACCGCTTATCGTACCCAGTTTCCACGCTTCATGAGCGAGTTCGGCTTCCAGGCGCTGCCTCCGTATAAAACCATCCAAACTTACGCCTCGCCTGGAGATCAGAATATGACCTCCTACATCATGGAGCATCACCAACGCAGCGGATCGGGCAATGGGCTGATGATCGCGCAGATGACCGACACCTTCCGCATGCCGAGGGATTTCCAATCGCTGGTTTATCTCAGCATGCTGCTGCAGGCAGAAGGGATTCGTTATGGCGTGGAGCACTGGCGCCGTAACATGAACCGCGTCAGCGGCACGCTCATCTGGCAGCTCAACGACTGCTGGCCGGTGGCCTCCTGGGCATCGCTGGACTACTTCGGGCGCTGGAAGGCGCTGCATTATGCCGCCAAGCGGTTCTACGCGCCTGTGCTTCTCTCCGTTGAGGACGATAGTCCTCGCATGGGAATCCATGTGACCAGCGATTTAACCGAACGCTGGGAAGGACTCGTCCGCTGGCGGCTCGAAACAACTCTTGGAGAAGTGTTGTCTACCGGTGAACAGAAGGTGACCGCCGCCCCTCTGGCAGATACCGCCATCGCCGCTTTGGACTTCGCTGACAAGATCACGGACGACAACAAGCGCAAGGTTGTTTTCGTGGCAGAACTTTGGCAAGGAAGCACGATAATATCAATCAGTGTTTCCTGCTTTGCGCCAATCAAGCATCTTGAGTTGACCAACCCGGGTTTGAAGGTTGAAACCAGTCTGCAGGATGACACACTTTCTTTTAAAGTGACAGCCAAATCTCTGGCGCGCTTTGTCGAACTTAACCTTGATGGCGTGGAAGTGGTTTTCAGTGACAATTACTTCGATCTCCCTGCTGGTACTTCGGTGAAGATCACGGCTTCCCTGCCGAAAGGATGGACGTTGGAGCAGGCAAAGAAGGCGTTGCAGGTAAGATCGCTCGTTGATTCGTATTAGAAACCAGGAGATCCAATGAGCGAAATCACAATCGGGCTTATTGGCGAGATCGAACACCTTGTCACCGAATCTGATACTGCGGCCAAATGGGGCAGCGGACTCGTGCCAGTTTTTGGTACGCCGTCCTTGGTCGGAATCATGGAAGCTGCGGCGGTCAAAGCCCTGGAGGGACATTTACCCGATGGTCAGACAACGGTTGGCGGCCACATCGACGTCCGCCATCTCGCCGCTACGCCGGTCGGGATGCGGGTCCGTGCCCGTGCGGAATTAATATTCATTGAAAGCCGCAAATTGACATTTCAGATTGAAGCCTGGGATGATGTTGAGAAAATCGGCGAGGCGGTGCATGAACGATTTGTGATCGATATGCAGAAGTTTGTCGCCAGAGCGCATGAAAAAAGTAAACGCTAAGAGCAAAGATAATTTCGAAGAAACCGCAAATTCACCACCTGCGGTTTTAACCCTTTTTCACAACCAACTTTCAAAAAACATCCAACAGCTTAGTAACAATAGGCCGTTCAGATTGGATTTAAGTAACAATTCAACTATCCAACCGAGACATTTTATTGACTCTTTTCAGTTGATTTGCTAAAATGTAAGCGCTTTCAGAAAGCGCTTACATTTGGCTTCGCAAAACAACCGCCCCCCCACAATCGCTGATGTCGCCCAACGGGCTGAGGTTTCCATTGCCACAGTCAGCCGGGTGATCAATGCCAGTACGCCGGTCAACCCTGAAACTGCTGACCGAGTCCGGGATGCGATCAAGGAATTGAATTACATCCCCAGCCCTGCCGCACGGACACTTGCCAACCGCCGGACGAACACCATCGGTCTGCTGCTGCCGGAGATCAGCGGGGCATTCTTCCCCCCCATGCTGAGGGGAATCGAAGCCGGAGTGCGCGCTGCAGGTTATGGCCTGCTCATCCATACCACTTCCGATATTCACCGGCGAGGCGGCCACGCCCTGGGTGAACACAACACGGACGGCTTGCTGATTTTTCCTGAAAGCGTGGATGAAGCTGAACTTCGCAGGCTTCACAACCTGAATTTCCCGGTGGTCTTGCTTCATCAATCTGCCCCATCTGAACTCAAATTTCCCACGGTCACCATCGAAAACAAATCCGGGGCAGAGACTTCTCGTTTCGCATTTGATCGAAAAGCACGGCAGGCGCCGGATCGCCTATTTGCGCGGACCCGCCGGGCATGAGGATTCCATATGGCGCGAGCGTGGATACCGGCTGGCGCTTCAATCTCACAGTATTCCTTTCGATGAGGGTCTGATCGGCAGCGGCGATTTCGATGAGGAAATTTCGCGCGAAACGATTCAGAGCTGGCTGCTGGACGGCCTTTCCTTCGATGCAATTTTCGCCGGAGACGATGATTCCGCCATCGGGGCCATTTCCGCGCTGAAGCAGGCGGGGAAACGCATCCCTGAAGATGTGTCTGTGGTCGGCTTCGACGACGTCCCCTTCGCCCGGTTCCTCAGCCCGCCGCTGACCACCATCCGCGCCCCGATCGAGGAGGTAGGACGTGAAGCGGTGGGCTTGCTGGTGAAATGCATCCGGCAAAAACAATGTGAACCCATGATGTTGTTACCCACCGAGCTGGTGTTAAGACAATCCTGTGGATGTATGCAGATTGCAAACTAAGGAGGCCAAAAGAGAAGATAAACCCATCATCACCTAATTGATCTCAACCTAAATTGTTATTCACCAAAAGGAGAGATAGATGAAAAAGCTTTTTGTTTTATTGAGCGTGATGATTGTCCTGAGCATGGCTCTCTCAGCCTGCGGCGCTGCCGGCGGCGGTGAGCAGGCTGGCAAGTCCGAGCCGCTGCGCGTGTGGATTCAGTGGGGCGACAATCCTCGGCAGATCCAGAACTCTCTTCGACAAATACACTGCTGAAACAGGAATCAAAGTCGAAGTCACAGCTCCTCTTGAGGACGATAAGATACTCCCTGCCCTGACAGGCTCAACCCCGCCCGACATCCTTGTCCTAAGCGGCGGTGATGCCGCCAAATCCTTCTATGCGGAAGGGCTGGTGGACGAGCTCTCCGGGGCGATCAAAACGGGCAATATCGACCTGGAGGATATGTATGATGCACCTCTGAGCCAATGTGAACAAGGCGACCTGCTCGTTTGCCTCCCCTGGGGCACTGACGCATACGCCTTATTCTGGAACAAGGATATGTTCGAAGCTGCAGGTCTGGATCCCGAGAAACCGCCTTCAACCATGGAAGAACTGGTTGAGATGGCAGACAAGCTGACCATCGTCGGAGCGGACGGTAAACTGGAGCAGGTTGGTTTTATTCCCGACTTCGATTGGAGCCACAGCGATCTGTACGCCCGCAATTTTGGAGGCTTCTGGTACAGCGACGACGGGACGCAACTCACCGCCAACAGCCAGGCAATGATCGATGCGATGGCTTGGCAGCAACAGTTCTACAACAAATACGGCGTTGAGAATCTGCAGGCTTTCAGGTCAGGCTTCGGTGAATACATGTCGCCCGATGCACCCTTCAATGCTGGCAAGGTCGCCATGATGGTCGAAGGCGAATGGCAGGTAGGCCCGAATTTCATCCCAACTCTAAAGCCCGAATTGAATTACGGCGTGACTGCATTTCCGCCCCCGGCTGACCACCCCGAACGCGCCGGAACCATCGTCAATCAGGGCACGGCGGTTGTGATTCCTTCAGGAGCCAAGAACAAGGATGCCTCCGCAAAATTGCTGGCCTGGATGATGTCCCCCGCCATTGTGGCAGAGGAATTCTGCTTCAATGCCAACCTGCCCACCAGCAAGAAGGCCGCCGAAGATCAGTGCTTTAAAGATCTCGGTCCCAAGTTCCAGGTTTTTGTGGACCTGATGGCCAGCCCGAACGCCTTTGCGATGATCACCACACCCATGTCTTTTAAAATCAATGATGCACTCGCTTCGGCTGAGGAAACCATCCTTTACACTGGCGCAGATCCGAAAGCAACGCTCGATGCTGTGCAGGCTGAGTTCGAAACCGAATTCAATGAGACGATGGGCAAGTAATCGCCCAAGCAGGCCAACAGACCCTAAAGGTTTCCAGCCTTTAGGGTCTGATCTCAAAGCGGAGAGCGGCTAAATGGAGAACTCACAGGTAAAGCAAAGGAAATTTCTGGGCATCACTCTTCCTGCCAGAAGAAAATGGACGAAACGCGATAAGGCGAATTTTAAAATCGCGTTGATGTTTCTATCGCCCTGGATCATCGGGTTTGTCGCATTCACGCTTTACCCCATGATCGTTTCACTGTATTACAGTTTCACCATTTACCACTCCAAAATTGCACCTGAATGGGTCGGACTCCAAAATTATGCAGAACTGATTAGGGACAAAAAATTCTGGATCGCACTCTACAACACCATGTACATGGTACTGATTGCGGTGCCTCTGGGGTTGGCGGCATCCTTCTTTTGCGCGATTCTCTTGAATTTAAAAGTACGAGGACAATCTTTCTATAGGGTCGTCTACTTCCTGCCCTCCATCGTGCCCACCGTGGCAGGCACCATTCTTTTCCTATGGCTGCTCAATCCGCAGGTGGGGCTGGTCAACACGATGCTTGCCAGAATCGGCATCGATGGCCCCAACTGGATGGCCGACCCCAGCTGGTCCAAACCTGCTCTCATCCTGCTCGGCCTTTGGGGCATGGGTGGAACCATCGTCATCTACCTTTCGGGGCTGCAGGACGTCCCCGTCAGCCTTCTTGAGGCAGCTGAGCTCGACGGTGCGAACTGGTGGCAGCGTTTATGGTATGTCACCATCCCCATGGTCTCGCCAATCACCTTGTTTATCTTGATCACCGGCATGATCGGCATGTTTCAATATTTCGCCCAGGCCTATGTTGTCGGCGGCGGCGATAGCCTGGGACGCCCTCTTAACTCTACGCTCTTTTATAGCGTGTACCTGTATCAGAAAGCATTCCTGTTTCTCGAAATGGGATACGCCTCTGCGATGGCATGGATACTCTTCATAATTATCCTGATCTTTACCATCCTGCTTCTCAAAGTCAGCGACAAGTTTACGTATTATTCGGGATAAAACGATGACAACGACCATCCCACCCCAAGTCGAACTATCCCGGCAGAGGGAACAAGACCGTCGCGCCGATAAACATTCGAAGAAAATCCGGGACATCTTCAAGTCCACACTGAGCCATGAACTCATCATCTTCTTCGGCTTGTTCTTTGCAGTGCCCTTTATTTGGATGCTGCTGACCGCGTTCAAATCCAACCAGGATGTTTTCCACTCCCCGCCGCGCTGGCTGCCCTATGACAATGTCCGTGTGGAAGTGAACGGGGAGCAGCTTCCACTTTACGATGTCAAACTTCCGGACGGAACGATCAAGCAGCTGGCTGCCGTAAAAATACTCGAAGGCGTTGGAACATTCGTCGACCCTGAGAATCCATCTGTAACCTTCGACTACAAACTTCAGCAAGGCAAGGAGCGCATCGCCGAGGCGGTAATGGAAGTTTCCTTCCGCTGGCAGAATTTCCCGGATGCCATGAACCGGGGCAGCCGCCCCGGGGTCGGCGCCAGCTTTTGGGTGTATTTCAAGAACAGCCTGATCATCGCCTTCTTTGTCATCATCGGCACCCTTGTTTCGAACACGCCTGTCGCGTATGCCTTTGCACGCATCAAATTTCCCGGCAGGGATATCTTATTTATCATTGTCCTCGCGACTATGATGCTGCCCTTCCAGGTGACGATGATCCCGATCTATCTTTTGTTCAACGATACCCTGGGCTGGGGCGACACCTTCCTGCCGCTCATTGTCCCCACCTTCTTTGCCAATGCCTGGGATATTTTCCTGCTGCGGCAATTCTTCAGGACCATCCCCGAGGAGATGTGCGATGCCGCCCGGGTGGACGGCGCCAACGAGTGGCAGATCTTCACACGAATTGTCTTACCTCTCTCCACACCGGTGATCGCTGCCGTTACCGTCTTCACTTTTCTATACGTCTGGAACGATTTCACAGGACCACTGCTCTTCCTGAACAGCCCGAAGAATTTCACCATGGCGCTGGGACTCCAGGATTTCCAGGGTCAAAACATCATCATCTGGAACCAGCTCATGGCGGCAGCCGTGGTCTTTACCGTCCCCATCATCATCGCCTTCTTCTTTGCTCAAAAGACCTTCATCCAGGGCATCAAGCTGACCGGGTCGAAGGAATAATTTACAGGAAACCATCATGGAACTCATCAAAACTCAAGGTCGCCAGATCGTCACCGCCTCGGGGAAAGCCATCCATCTGCGCGGATGGAATATCGGCGGCTGGCTCAACATGGAGGATTTCATCGACGGCTTTGTCGGTGCAGAGCACAACCTTCGCGCCACCATGAGCCGTGTGCTCGGTAAAGATAAAGCGCAGTTCTTCTTCGACCGGCTGCTCGACCACTTCTTCACAGAGGACGACGTCAGGGTAATGAAAAAGCTCGGGGCGAACGTCATCCGCATCCCGTTCAACTACCGACATTTCGAAAGCGATGACGCGCCTTTCGAATATCTGGAGGCCGGGTTTATCCGCCTCGACCAGGCGATGAATTGGTGCGCCAAGCACGGCATCTACGTCATCCTCGATTTTCACGCCGTTCAGGGCTGGCATAATCCCGACTGGCACAGCGATAATGCCCACGTCCACATCATGCTGTACCAGCACAAACTCTTTCAGGATCGATTTGTCGGTCTGTGGCGCGAGATGGCAAAACGGTACAAGAATAACCCGGCATTGGCCGGATACGACCTGATGAACGAACCCTGCACCCGTGTCCGTTATGAGGATTATGACTCGGGTGATTACAACTGGGACGCGCTCAACGCCGTCCACCGCAAGGCTGCCAAAGCCATCCGCGAAATTGATGCAAAACACATGATCTTCGTGGAAGGCGACAATTTCTCCTGTGAGTATGACGGCCTGGACGTGACCTTCGATGACAATCTGGTGGTCAGCACCCATAATTACATGTCCCCCACTGGAGGCGGCAAGCCTTATCCGGGCGAGATCGACGGTTTATTTTGGAACCGGGATATTGTCGCCGCGGAGTTGGGGATGCACAGCGGGACGCGCCTGGCTTTCAAGCATCGCAAGCCCATTTTCGTCGGTGAATTCGGAGTCTGGTTCGCGGGATACCCTGAAGCCCTACCGTACCGCGCCAGAGCTTTGGACGACCAGTTGGGTGTGTTCGAATCCGCAGGGGTCCACTGGGCCATCTGGACGTGGAAAGACATCGCTTCGATGGGATCCTACAACTTGGATCCCGACTCAGAATATGTCCGCTTGATCAGGCCCATCCTAAAAGCCAAGCGCGAAGCCGCGGATTGGGAAGGCGAGATGCCCAAAGGGAGCGTCGCCAGGGCGTTGAAAAATTCAGCAGACGCCATCGATTCCTATCTATCCACCTCGGGGCTTGGCGTTCAGATCGACCGGCGCTGGTTCGCGCAATACACGCTGTTCGGATACCTGGCGCAATTCCTGCAGGTGCCGTATGCCAATCTCTTCAGGGATTTGCCCGAGGAGAAATTGGATGATATGCTCAGTGCATTCGCACTGAAAAAGTGCAAACCCAATAAACCACTCATCGAGGTTCTCAAAAAACACCTATGACCACTCATCAATTTCCATTCAACTTTCTTTGGGGTGCGGCCACCGCATCCTACCAGATCGAAGGCGCCTGGAACGAGGACGGCAAGGGCGAATCCGTCTGGGACCGCTTCAGCCACACGCCCGGAAAAATTTCCGACAAATCCACCGGCGACGTCGCCTGCGACCATTATCACCGCTACCCGGAAGATATCGCGTTGATGCGCCAGCTTGGACTCAAGGCCTATCGATTCTCGGTGTCCTGGCCGCGTGTTTTTCCAACCGGTTTCGGAAAGGTCAACCTACCCGGACTCGATTTCTACGACCGCCTGACCGATGCGCTTCTGGCTGCCAACATCGAGCCTTTCATCACCCTGCATCATTGGGATTACCCCCAGGCGCTCTATGAAAACGGCGGTTGGACCAACCGTGACAATCTGGGATATTTCGCTGATTACTCTGCTGTGATGGCCAAACGGCTCGGCGACCGCGTCCATCGATGGGCTACCTTCAACGAACCGTCTGTCATCGCCTGGGACGGCTACGTCAGCGGCGAGCATGCACCGGGAGAGCAGGACCCGGTCAAAGCGCGGCAGGTGACCCACAATCTGATGGTCGCGCACGGGCTGGCGGTGCAGGCCATCCGGGGGGTCGATCCCAACCTTGAGGTGGGAATTGTACTCACCCAATGGGGCGTTGACCCAGCCAGTGACGACCCGGCAGACATCGCCGCCGCTGAACATGACTGGAACGCAGGCGATACCATCTTCCTGCACCCAATCTTCACCGGACATTACCATCCTGAAACTGTCGAAGCTATTGGCGGGCAGCTGCCCGAGATCAAATCCGGCGACATGGCATTGATTTCACAGAAATTGGATTTTATCGGGATCAACTCTTACTCGCGCAGCGTTATCAGCGCGAAAGAAGGCAGGCTGGAGAACATCCCCGGTTCCGAATATACCGAGATGGGCTGGGAGGTTTGCGCGCCGGCATTCCGAAGGATGCTGGTAAAGATCAACAATGATTACCGCCTGCCCCCTGTATACATCACCGAGAATGGCGCAGCTTTTAAGGATGTGGTCACGCCCGATGGGAAGATCCATGATGAACGCCGCCTCGACTATTTGCGCCGGCACTTTATCAATGTGCGCCTCGCCATGCAGGACGGTGTGGACATCCGCGGTTACTTCGTCTGGTCGCTGATGGACAACTTCGAGTGGGGTCACGGATTTACCAAGCGCTTCGGGCTTATTCATGTGGACTACAATACGCAGATTCGAACGCTCAAGGATTCAGCCGATTGGTATCGTGAAGTGATTCGTACCAATCGGGTGGAAGGATAATTGAAGGAATGACTCTTCCCACCAAGATAACCGTCATCGGCGCGGGCAGCGCGAGCTTTGGTGAAAATACGCTGGCTCATCTGATGCAGAGCAAAAAACTGCGCGGTTCCACCCTTGCGCTGGTGGACCGCAACGCCTCCAGCCTCGACATCGTCAGGCGCCTGGCGGATAGGCTCAACCGCGATTGGGATGCGGGGCTGACCATCACGGCGCACACCCATCACAAGCAGGCGCTGGGTGGCGCTTCGTTCGTCGTCAATGCCATCGAGGTCGGCCCGCGCGAGGGCCTGTGGAAATCGGACTTCGAGATTCCGCTGAAATATGGTGTTCGCCAGCCTTATGCGGAAAACGGCGGTCCCGGCGGTTTTGCCCATGCCGCACGTAATGTCGGGCCGATTCTGGAAATAGTCCGCGACATGGAGCAAGCCTGCCCTGACGCGTGGTTCATCAATTACACCAATCCGATGGTGCGCATCTGCGACCTGGTGAACCGGCACAGCAAAATCAAAGTGGCGGGGTTGTGTCACCAATTGATGGTCGGCTATGAGTTCGTTGGCATGACTCTCGGCGAGGCGATCGGCGTGGAGGTTCCGGAAGGCATCAAAGGCATGCATGCCGGGGATCCGTTGGATATCCCAAAGCGGGAGAGGGTGCTCGAGCAGACACTTCCTATCATCGACATCCGCGCGGCCGGAACCAATCATTTTTCCTGGATACTCTCTATCACCGACAAGCGCACGGGCAAGGACCTTTACCCGCTGTTCCGCGAGCGTTGGGCATCCATGCCGGAGGACTTTGAACCACTCACCCGCCGCGTCTTTGAGGCATTGGACCTGTTCCCCGTCCCCGGCGATACGCACTTGTGCGAGTATCTGCCCTGGGTGAGCAATCCCGACACAAAGCCGTGGGAAAAATTCAACCTCCGGCTCTACGATTGGGACTTCGCCGCCAACCTGCGCGAATTCGACCTGGACCGAATGAACGACATGGCCGCCGGCACACTGACGATTGACGGTTTGCGCGACAGCGACAGTGAAGGTGCACTGGAAATGATCGAGCATATCGCCGGCGGAGGAAATCATTATCACCTTGCAGCCAACCGCCCCAACGTGGGACAGATCCCCAACCTGCCGCTGAACGCCATCGTCGAGACCCCGGTGGTCGTGGACGGGGCGGGGATTCATCCCGTGCCGGTCGGTCCGCTGCCTGAGGCGATCGCGGAGTTGTGCCGCCGCGAGTTGACCGCTGTCCGTCTTTGCGTCGATGCCGCCGTCGAAGGGTCGCGCGAGAAAGCGCTTCAATGCCTTCTGCTTGACCCGGTCATCACGGATATCGAACAGGCGAAACTGATTCTCGACGATTATTTGGCGGCCTATAAAGAGCACCTGCCTCAGTTTTGGACATGAGGCTTCCGCGGGTCGATGGTTGAGGGTTCCCGCGTAAAGATCAAACCCTATAACCTCCAACTCAAATTTTCTGGAGGTTTTTAATGTCACACGAGCACGAACACCATGAGCATGAGCACGACCATGACCACGAAGATAGCCACGATCATGGACACGATCACGACCATGGGCATGACCATTCGCACGATGGATTTTGGGCAAAGGTCAAGCACGCCATCATGCCCCACTCCCACGGGCACCAGGAAGCTGCGCTGGATGCGGCGTTGGCCACTGACCGCGGCATTTGGGCGGTCAAGGTCTCGCTGGTCGCCCTTCTAGCCACAGCCTTCTTTCAGGTTTTTATCGTCTACATGAGCGGAAGCGTGGCGCTGTTTGCGGATACCGTCCACAATTTTTCAGATGCGCTGACCGCCATCCCGCTGGGGATCGCCTTCACGCTCGCTCGGCGTGCAAGAGACAAGCGATACACATACGGCTTTGGCCGGGCAGAGGATATTGCCGGTGTCATCATCGTCCTGATGATCCTGTTCAGCGCGCTGGTTGCCATTTACCAGGCCATCATGAAGATCATCCATCCCGAACCCATCACTGACCTGGGCTGGGTGGCCGCAGCGGCCATCATCGGCTTCTTCGGTAACGAACTGGTGGCAATTTTCCGAATCAATGTGGGTAAGCAGATTGGCTCTGCGGCCCTCATCGCGGACGGCTATCATGCCCGTACAGATGGCTTCACATCCCTGGCTGTGCTGGCCGGCGCCATCGGTGTCTGGATCGGGTTCCCCCTGCTCGACCCGATTATCGGCCTGCTGATCGGCATCGCCATCCTGGTCATCGTGTGGAACTCCGCACGGGACATGTACTACCGCATCATGGACGCCGTGGATCCGGAAATCACCCACCTCGTCGAGCACACCGCGCAACATGTCGATGGTGTTCTTTCTGTTCACGATACTGCCATCCGCTGGGTGGGACACCGGCAGCGCGCCGAGCTGCACATCACCGTGGATTGTGAGCTGCCCACCCACGAGAGCCATCACATCGCCGAGGAAGTTCGGCATGCCCTATTCCATGAACTGCCGGCGCTGGTGGATGTCACGGTGCACGTCGACCCGTGCGAGTGTGAGAAGAACACCGACCACCACCACCACACCGAGCATCATGTATCTTTTGTCACAGCGTGAGGACACTTGAACAGAATAGTCAATCTCCCCGACGTTCACCTACTCCCCTTCTCGGAAATTACTGAAAACCGGAAGGCTATTCTTATTACATCTGCACCAGCGTGGGATGCGGTGAAAGGAAATTTGAGAGGGCTTAACTTCATCAGGCAGGTTCAAGTGACCGAGGCGCAGCCCTCACATTGGGATGCACTGCTCTCAGGGGTCATGAAAACACAATATGAAGTGGTGTACTCGGTGGGCGGCGGATTGACAGCGGACGCTGCGAAATATCTTGCTTCGAAAATGGATTTACCGCTCACCGTCATCCCCACCGCTCTCTCCGTGGACGCCTTCATTACAGCCGCGTCTGGAATTCGACGCGACGGCTGCGTGGTCTACATCCCAACCAAGGTGCCTGAAAAAATCATTCTCGATTTCAATGTGATTGCCTCTGCGCCTGCCGCCATCCGAGCCGCCGGCATCACGGACGTCATGTCCATCGCCACCGGTTGCTGGGATTGGAAATTCGCCCACGAAAAGGGGAAAAATCCCGAGGGCATGCAGTTCATCCCCTGGGTGTACGACAATGCCCAGACCATCCTCAACGGCGTGATCGATTGCGCAGAAGCGGCAGGCCGCGGCGACCGGGATGGATTGAAAACGCTTTACGATTGCCTGGCAATGGAAGTGCAGCTGTGCAACCAGGTCGGTCATGCCCGGCCTGAAGAGGGCAGCGAACATTATTTTGCCTACTGCGTCGAGAACCACGTGGGACATGGGCTTCCCCATGGAGACCTGGTCGGCCCGGGGATCATGATCATGGCAAAACTGCAGGGACAGGATACAGCCCGGTACGAATCCGCGCTGAAGGCGTGCAATATCCCGCTCAACATGTTTCCATCCGAAACTGTGGATAAAACTCTAAAGGAGCTTCCATCCTATTGCGAGAAACATAATCTGGCTTTTGGATTGGCGCATACTTTAAAATGACAAAGACCTTTGAACCTCTCCCCCGCCTCGAAGTGATCAAAGCCGTTGAACGACGGTATCCACGCCGCATCCCCCTGGTGCTGGCAAAATTTTGGGGAGAAGGATTTGAAATGGACCACGGGGAAGCGTTGAGCCGGTTCGACCGTTTCCCGAGGATGTTGTCATGGCGATGATCGACCCGATCCGCTTCGATGACATGAATCTCCCCTGGGACGTTCACCAAAGTGGAGCGCATGACACGCGGCAAGTCCTCGACAATTGGGAACGACTTGACGAGTTCATCGCTCACTTCCCAACTCCTGAAGGAGACCCCTACTTCGAAAAAGTAGCCTTCATGGCAGACCATGCCCGTGAGAACGACCTTTATTTCATCTTCGGGTGGTGGGGGTTTTTCTTCGAGCGCCCCTGGGCTATTCGCGGGATGACGAACCTTCTACAGGATTATGTGATCCACACGGAGCAGGTGCATAAGCTCTACGACGCCTTGTGCGAAACCTACCTTGCCTACCTGCGCTATGCCATCCGTGAGTTCTCACCGGACGGCTTCCTCACCAGCGACGACCTGGGTCACCAGAAGCAAATGTTTGTCAGCCGGAAAATGTTCTCCACTTTCCATCTGCCACGTTACAAGCGGATCGGCGCCTTGTTACAAGAGCACGGCATCCACTGGTGGCTGCACAGCTGCGGGAACAACTACGGCATTCTGGGCGACCTGGCAGACGCGGGTGTGAATGTCTTCCACCCCGTGCAGAAACATACGATGGATGAAAAGCAGGTCGCACAGGAATTCGGCGACCGGATGTCCTTCCTCGCAGGATTCGATGTGCAGCAAATTCTCCCCAACGGAACGCCGGAGGAGGTCCGAAAAGAAGTACGGTTTCTCATCGATACCTTCGATCGCCCCGAGGGCGGGATGTGCATCGCTGCCGGCAACGGAATCCTACCGGGGACGCCGCTCGATAATATCGAGGCATTTCTGGAAGAAGCTCTCATTTACGGCGAGTATAAAAGATCCAAAGAATTGACTCGACCATAAAAAAACTTAGCATCATTTTCACGATAAGGATGAAGGTATGAAAATTGCCATTGCAGGTGCAGGCTATATCGCTGCGATCCACGCCAAAGCCATCAAAAATAATGGTGGAGAAGTGACAGCTGTCGTTGAGAAATTCTCTGACAAAGCCGAACCGTTTGCGAAACGATTCCACATCAAGCAACAATTCGGATCCATAGAGGCATTGCTGAAAGCAGTCAAGGTCGACGCCCTCGTGATCGGGACGCCTAATTTCCTGCATGCCCCCCAGGCAGTCGCCGCGCTCAAGGCCGGTATGGCGGTGATGGTCGAAAAACCCATGGCGATGACCGCCATTCAGGCGCAGCGGATGGCGGAAGCCAGCTCAAAGAGCGGGGCGCCGCTCATGGTGGCCCACTGCTGGCGCTTTGACGAAGACGTGAACTGGCTAAAAAAGCAAGCGCCCAAACTTGGTAAGATCATCCGCACCAAGGGGTACGGCGTGCACACCCACTGGGGACCAGCCGGCTGGTTCACACAAAAGAAATTCGCAGGCGGCGGCGCGCTGGCGGACATGGGAATCCATGCCCTTGACACAGCGCGCTACCTGCTGGGCGATCCGCAGCCGGTCAGTGTCTATGCCCGCATCGGCACCCATTACAAGGAATTCGACGTGGACGACACGGGGGTAATAATCGTGGAATGGGACAATGGCACAACCACTTGCGTTGAGTCCGGGTGGTGGCAGCCCCACAGTGACGGACCGGAAGCCGCAACCCAGCTCTACGGATTAAAAGGGTTCGGGCAACTGTTCCCCACCCTGCTCGAAGTGCCTAACGCCCAGGCTCAAAGAGTTAATGTGATCAAATCCGGTTTCAAGTTCCCACGCAAGGACCATTGTCCTCAGTCCATGTATGATGCGCAGATGCACCACTTCATGGATTGTGTCAGATCCGGAAAGACCCCTGTCCCAGGTGCCGCAGAAGGGCTGGTCAACATGAAGATCGTCGATGCGGCCTATAAATCCAGCCGCACTGGAAAAGTCATAGCATTAAAATAATCTTTTTCAAGGAGAGCACCATGTCAAAGCTAGCAATTTTAGGCGGGAGCAAGACCCGCACAGAACCCTACCCGCAATGGCCTGTCTGGGACCAGCGCGACATCGACGCCGCGACGGAAGTGATCAAATCCGGGCGCTGGGGCGGCTATCCCTACCCGGGACCGAAGACCGCGGAACTCGCCAAAAAATTTGCCGAGATGCAGGGCGGCGGGTACGCCGTGCCGATGGCCAACGGAACTGTGACCATGGAGGTCGCCCTGCGTGCGGCCGGCATCGGCTGGGGAGACGAAGTCATCGTCCCGGCCTACACGTTTCAGGCAACTGCCTCCGCCCCCATGGCGGCGGGCGCCATCCCAGTTATCGTGGATGTGACGCCGGACACCTACTGCCTGGATATCAAAGCGACTGAAAAAGCAATCACTACCAAAACAAAGGCCGTCATTTGCGTCCACCTCGGCCATCAGATGACGGACATGGATGCCTTGATGGCGCTGGCGGATAAGCATAATCTGATTGTCATTGAGGACTGCGCCCACGCGCACGGTGCGAAGTGGCGCGGAAAAGGCGCCGGCACCATTGGTCATTTTGGCTCGTTCAGCTTGCAATCGTCCAAGATCCTTACTTCGGGGGAGGGTGGAATCCTACTCTGCCGGACTCCCGAACTCGCCTCGAAAGCTGCCTCCATCATCGACTGCGGACGACCCCACGCCCCGGGCGGTGGACCTGAATCCGAGGAGGGCGAATACATGACCGGAGGTAACTTCCGCCTCGGGGAAATAGCCGCTGCCCTTGCGCTGGTCGGTGTCGAACGCTTCCCGGCGCAGGCCAAACAGCGGGAGGAGATGGCTGCCTACATGGATGAATCGCTCAGTGAGGTCCACGGCGTACGCGTACTAAAACGCGACGAGCGTCACACGACCCGCTCATTCTACCGGTACATGTTTGCCATCGATCCCAAGGAGTTCGGCGTGGAACACGATGTTCTGTGCGCCGCGCTGGATGCCGAAGGCGTGGACTGCTGGACAGGCTACGAGGCCATGCACAACTACAAGCTCTTCCAGCCGCAGAAGTCGAAGCTGGCGGTGCCAAACGCCTTCCCGGAATATTTCAAGTTCGAGCAGATGAATCTCCCGGTTGCCACCCAAGCCTGTGAGCATGAGGCGGTCTGGCTGGATGAAAATATCTTCCGCTGTGGCCCCGGAGGTGTGGATGATGCGGTGGCCGCCATCAAGAAGATCCAGGCGAATTCCAAGGAGTTGGCGGAAGCAGCAGAGAAATTACGTAAGTAGTCAGTTATCAACAACTATCGTCCGAAAAATCGTCCCGAAGGCAAATAAAACCTTCGGGACGATCAGTTTCAGGTAATTTCCTTACGGGCACGCACCGGTAGCAGGGTCTGGGATGCAGCCAACAGGCGTGGGCTGCGGCTGGGAAGGCTTATCGGTACTTGGTAGTTCTTCGCAAGTGCCTAGTTTGTAATTGAAGGTAGCTGAAGAATCGGGAACAGAAAGTTGAACTGCCTGAGGTTGTTTGAAACATACATTTTGCTTATGATCAAAGATATAGCCCGGCCCACAGGTAGGATATTGGTTAGACAGGTTGCCTGCCTGAGGTGGGTTCTGTGTGCAGCAGTGAGTCGCTGGGTTGTAGGAATACCCGTCCGGGCAGGCTACGCTGGCTGGTTGGCTTGATAGTCCTGCGTAAACACATGTACCATTGGCTTGCAATGTATATCCTGATGAACAGATTGCAGCCATGCCCTGAGGTGCTAATGTAATTAAATTCGGAATCGCGCAATGATAATAAAGTTTAAGCGTAAAAGATGCACCCTCCGTTCCTGAAAAGGCGAATTTTATTTTTGATAAAGCATCACCCTCCAAATACTCCTCTTTAAAGTTTGGTGGGTAATTTGGCGCAATACTAAGAATTCCTGGGCTACAAAAGGCTTTGTCATAAGCCCATAATGGAGAGAAGTCCCAAGTTATAGTCCCGCCCCCCAACTTGGCATTTTTATTTGCACAATAACTATTGTATATCCCTGTTTTTGAGAAATCGAATGGTTCGGGATTCGTTGCTGAACCATCGTTCCCAGATGCAGATTGACCGGGTTCGGGAGCGCTGGCACTGGCAGGGATCGCTGCCGGTGCTTCACAGATGGGAGCAAAGACCGCCGGGTCATCAATGACACAGCGAAAACCCACATCCAAACGATGTTGATCGGGTTCAAGTGAATTGCGAATGAAGGACGGGACCGATTCCCCTTCCGAACCAAAGCTCGAGCCGCGCACCGAGCGTTGTTCACCATCAGCAGGTCCAGTGGGGTTGGACGCCGGCGATTGAGGCGTAATAATCCTTCTGGTACCAGTCGTTCACCCACTCGTAGGCATTGCCTGCCATGTCCAGAGCCAAGTAATCGCTTATGCCGTCTGGGTAGTCGAGCACATTGCTCAGAAAACCGCCGCACTCACCAAAGTTGAGCAAGTCACAAGTAGAAGTATCGTCCCCCCACGGCTGGATCTTACTCTCCTCTCCTCGCGCTGTCTTTTCCCATTCGGCTTCGGTAGGCAGGCGGCCTCCCACCCATTTACAGTAGTTATCCGCCTGATCCCAGGTCACGTCCGTGACGGGCATATCTTTCAGGGCATACTCTGCGCCATCCGGACCGGATACAAAACTGATCAAAGCTGTGCCCGACAAAGTTGAACTCGGCTCATTGGAATTGGCCGCCGCAGGCGTGCACTGCCCCAATGAAACACACAGGTTGTACATCTCCCGGGTGACCTTGGTGCTGTAGATCCAGAATCCGCCCACATCGACGGGATGCGCGGGATTGAAATCCTGCTTTTCGGGTTCGTCAGCGCCCATAACAAATTCCCCGCCCGGCACATAGACCAGCGTGCTGGTATCGAACCAGGAGATCGTCGAGCCGATGGTGGGAGCATCGGGTACTATAGGCTCTATCGTCGGCGTGGGCGGGAGTTCCAGTGTCGCCAGTGGAACCTCCGTGGGCGCCGCCGCGCTGCCGAAGGGCAGGTTACACGCGGATAGTAGCATGGCTAGTACGATCAAACCATAAATGGGGGTACTCATCTTTTTCATGTCATTCTCCTCGTAACATTAAAGTTATTTTCTCGCTTTGCGCATCACGACCACCAGAACGACCAGAAGCGCGGCGATCACCATTCCCAGAATCAGCAGGACCCACAAAATTGGGCTGATACTCCCCTGTTCATATTCCACCTGTACCGGTTGGGCAGGGATGACTTCGATTTTTACGCTCCGCTGCGCATGCAAACCAGCTTTATTCGCCACGTCCACTGTCAGAGTGTGAACGCCGAGAGTTAGGTTCTGCACCACCAGTTGGTCGCCTGTCCCCAGCGCGCCATCGCGGTCTGAAATCCAGGTGAATGCGGATGAATCCAGGCTGCCGTCCTGCAGGTCAATAGCCTGAGCGTAGAGCAGGATTGCGTTGCCTTGTTCGACCTGCGTGCCCTCCAGTGGTCCTTCGATATTCAGCATCGGTACTTTATGCTCGATGCTGATGGGCAGCGACACTGCTTCAGACGTATTCAGCCCGTCACTGGCCAGCACACGGAAGATGGCCTGCTCCGCTCCTGCGACAAACGATGTGTCAAACTGGAGGGATGTCTCCGTCATGTTCGGATTCATCGTGTCCCAGCTTGCGCCGTTATCGCGGCTGATCTGAAGGGTGTAGGTCAGCAAGTCGCCATCTTTATCTTCGGCTTCCCATGAGACGATCTGCTCGCCGCTTGCGCCCCAGGTTTCACCTCCGACCGGGTTGGTAAATGTTACAGTTGGAGTGTTCTTGGAGGCTTTGATACGGGACAGTTCGTTTCCCTGATGGCTGAAGACCACCTCTTTGACCCCCTCCTGCCACGGCAGGACCAGCACGAACGATCCACCTGATACAGGCTCTTCTTCATCTGTGCCGTTAGCTTCGCCCACCACGGCAGAAAAGTTCTGAGTGTAAACTTCCTTGCCCTTGCCATCCAATAGAACAACGGTGTATTCGCCCTCATTGGGTGTGACATCTGGTGCATTCGATCCTTCCATGGTGATGAAGCCACCGTTGAATCCGACACGCTGCGGATCAATAAAACCCGAACCAACCAGCACCTGCTCAGGATTTTTTACCAGACCAACCGACCCCAAGGATGCCAATTGGGGATGTTCATATACCCCCTTAGGCAGGTTGGCAATGAGCTTGTTTGTGTTCCAAATCGAAATCCATGAATATTCTTCGTACTTGCTGCAGTAGCCCATAAAGTCATACGTATTGGATGGCAGGTAAAGACGCATTTTGGAGACATTAATTCCAACTTCTTCGAGGTTGCCGTTGCTCGTGGGAAAATTGGGATCCGGACCAGCCGCGGTGCATCCAGGTGCATGCGGAAGCCCAGCAGCGTGACCGATCTCATGGGCAGCTAAGTGAGGGATAAAGGAAAGGCTGGTAGCCTGATTCTTAGGCGCAAGAGGACCTACCAACCCTGCCGCTACAAGACGAACATCATCTCCCAGACCATATACGTTACCGCCAACCACGGAAAATCCAGCATCGGGCACCATGCCGTAATAAATCTGTGAATTCGAACCACGCAACACACTAAGATCATTAAGCAGATAATCAAAACCTTTGCCATCAATATTCCACTCGTAGTTTTTACCAAGCAGGAATGCGCCAAAATAAGGGTTGATATCTCCAGTGGGATAGGATGCCTTGATGTAGGACAAAATAGGCCACAATGCCGCAGGATCAGACATCACACCATGGTCTTGAACAGACACAAAACGAAATCCCAATGGCTGGGACTGGCGCACATCTGCTTGAATCAGGAAGTGGTTGTCATTATAGACACTTTCAAAGGGTCGATCTTCCAGGTTGTAATTTACATATACAGTGAATTCCTTGTAACCGGGTATTGATAGCCACTCATAAGGCAACAGGAAATTCAAAGTGTAATTCAAGAATTCCCGTTGATTTGTGTAAGGCTTTTTAAGTACAGGGAACTTATTCACCGGACGAACTGGGTTTGAGCATCCCTTTGAGCCTGTATTCCCAGGGCAGATCGCACCACTGATATTAGAAAGGTAACTAAATTTGCTTTCATTTGGAAATCTTGGCGTAGACTCGCACCAAGGTTTGTTTGCCAGTAACCAACGGTACGGAATTATCCGGGCAGTTGGGGTTATCCAGGCACTGAATGGCCTGGGTAATTTCGGCATTGGTTATTGTAAAGAGATTACCTTCCGAGAGCACCCAGCGAATAAAGGGACTGGGTTTCTTAAGGGCATTATTCTTGACTGTTGTAATCAATCCGGTAATCGATGGACGCAAGGTCGGCGTGGGCTGCGGCGTGATGCCGGGAACCAATGTGGGCCACGGCGGCAAGGTGGGCAAATAGAGAACTGTCGGCGTTGAAGTGAACGTCGCCGTAGGTGTAGGTGTTCGCGTCGGGCGAGGCCGCGGCGTATTCGTCGGCTCTGGTTTTGAGGGCGGAGGCGGCTGCTCGCATGGAGGCATGCCGGCTACTCCGCAGGTTGGACCGGGCGTGGGCGTACATGGCGCTCCAGTGGCCGGGTCGATGCAGTCAGTCTGGGCGTGAGCCACATCGATGGATGAGAATAAGACCAGCAGGCTTGCCAGTGCAAACGCCAGCAGAAAAAACTTCCAGTTCGCGAGGGGTTTAACAGTAACTCTCATGGCTAATACCTTTCAACTAATAAAGTGATCATGGCTGCTGTAATGCAGATGCATTCAGGTAAATGGTCTTGAAATTGTCGCTCATGTCAGTTTCAGGAGCAGCCTTCTGGTCGTAGTTCACATAGAAAGTGAATGCATACAGGCCAGTGGAGGGAATCCAGTTGCCGGGGATGGTAAAACGTGTAAAGCCGGATGGAATAATAATTGGGTTGTTTGGACCAATTTGGTTGTTCCCATTTTGAGGATTTTTATAGAAAAAATTAGGATAGCTATAAGGTGGTTTGTCCACCGGAAGTTGGTCGGCACACCCATTCTGACCGGTTAATCCTTTGCAGGCAGCCATAGCTGACGTGACGGGGTCTGCATTATTAAGCATAGAAACCTTATAAGGTTTATAAATGCCGCGGAGATAGACCTCCACAGGCTGGCCGGCAATCACCCAACCGGGCGTCAACGAGCAGCCTTGGATGCAATTTCCGTTTTGAACTGCTATTAGCGTATCGTCAAAATAATAGGGGTTTTCCGATGGTTCCAAAGTTGGGGTTGGAGACGGCAAGATTCCCAAGTTCTTCATGGTGGGATCCCCAACCTCAATGGTGAACGTGAAGAAATTATTATCATACACCAGTTCCTTGACAGCCTTCTGGTTGTAATTGATATAGGCTGTGAATTGGTAGCTGCCTGGTGTCGAAATCCAATCCACAGGTACATGAATCACGTAACTGTCTGGCAAGGACGCGCCGAACTTGTCCTTGACTGCTTCATCCTTGTTAAATCCCAGAAGGTCATTCACCAAAATATCCAAAGGAAATTTACTAGTGCCTTTCGGGTTAGGCCGTGTTCCAAAAACAGGATCAGTACATCCGCCTGAGCCGGTCATACCAGGGCAAAGGGCAGGATAGAAGTTCTCTTCGTAAATTAGAATGCTCTTTACAATTTTCGGCTTGATCCCCTCCGGCATTAAATACACCCTTATTGTTTCACCCAGATTTGCTCTAATCGGGACAGAACATTCTGTTCCGCCAACGCAAATGTTGTTTTGCCCTTGAACAGCGATGCCATTGGTCAACCAGAGTTTGTCATCAATTACCATCGATGCTGACTTGTCCGGAAAAAGCTTGCTGATCCATTGATTCCAATAACTGGCAAGGTTGGAAGCCAATCCGCCCCACAGACCCTGCTGCGACTTCGGCGTGACCGGCTTGGGCGGCGGGATGAATGGCGCCGGGATATCGACGAGAGATGTCGCAGTTGCCTTGGGATAAATATATTGATTTGTTGCTGTCGCCAACCCGAGAGGTGTTGGTGTTGCAGTTTCCTTGGGCATAATAAAGTAAGTCGTTGGCGTGGCGGTGAAGGTTGACGTTGGCGCCAGCGTTCGCGTCGGTCGTGGGCGCGGTGTGTTCGTCGGATCCGGGTTGGAGGGCGGCGGTACCGGCGTACAGGGATTCCCGGCCGCATCGGTGCAGCCGCTGGGTGGGGGAGGTGATGTCGGAGGTGGAGGCTCGCATGGCGGCGCACCCGCTACTCCGCAACTGGGCGGTGGGACTGGGGTGCAGGCAGCTCCGGTTGCCGGATCGATGCAATCGCTCTGGGCGTGCGCCACCTGCTGCGACGAGAATAAAGCTATCCCGCCTGCAAGCGCAAAGGCTAGAATGAACAGTTTCCAATTACCTAAGGAATTAACAATGGGTTTCATGACAGTCACCTTTCTCATAGAAAGCTTCAGACATCAAGGAATGTTGTACGAGACCAGCTCGTTCACATAAGTTTCCCCGACTTCGATCACGGATTTGACCAAGCCTACATCCTGGACGTACCACAGAGTTTGAATCGTAGGTTCAGGACCGCCCATGCTGGTGCTTTGCTCAATTTTGAGCGCATTGAACGTTCCGGCCGGCACAGTGACCGTCTCATACCCAACTGCTGTGTACGTGTTGTCAAGGAGAAAATTTGTTGTCTGGTCGCTTGCAGACACTTCCATTCCAATCGTCTGCGACCAGTCGTCCCCAGCTTGGATATCACCCGGAAGTGTCACACCTTCATTGCTGGTCGTGGTGATGGAAGAACTGCCGTTATCACCTGAATAGCTGAGTGAGGTTCCGGGTACCTGCAACAGGTTAATATCCCCGCCCTCCAAGCAAAGACCTCTGATTATGAAAGTATCTGCCCCGGATTCAACCACAATCGTGAACTCGTCTCCGGTCTCTACAGTAAGGCGATGAGAGAATAAACCCGTCGGACCGGTGTAGTTCCACTGAGCACCGTCTACGATTGGGTAATATGCATTCCCGCATTCGTTGCCTGATGAGGACGCCGGAGGGAGAGGCGCTTCAGTGGCAGGATTTTCGGTGACATTTACCTTCGAGGTTCCCAAATCTTCAGGGGTGCCGCAGCCGATAATGAGTAGTGCTGTAATCGATAGAAAAACTATATTTTTGAACATAGTAATCTCCTTTTACTTTTGTGATTCTTCAAGAACTTTTTGTGAAAAGACATAATCCGCCGAGGCAGCAGGGAGATGGCAGGCGATGCAGACCTGAACCTGTCCGCTCATCTCTGCTGTTTTGCCTTCCTTGTCATACATGCCCCACCACCAGTCGTTGTGGTCGGGATCATATCCAACCGGCATTTTGACCATGACGGTGATCGCTGTGACGATGTCGCTATCCCCGGCTAAATGCGTCTTGACGATTTTTGCGCACACAGGAAAGGTTTCGCCCGAAGCGGAGAGATAGATCTCTTCGGCAAGGTCGTTCACGTAAATATTGGTCAGTACTTCATGCCCTTTGATCGGCTTGGGATTGACCTTGGTCCAGGATTCATATCCACTAAAATCTGGTGCGTCGCCTACTGCACATTCTGGCAAGGGTGTAGCCGTGGGCGTGGGCGGAAGCGGAGTTCGGGTGGGTGTTGAGGTCCACGTGGCAGTCGGTATAGCGAAAGGATTGGTTCCGCAGCCGCTCACAAAAATAACCAGGAAAATTGATAAGGGAAGAAAATATTGGGTTTTCACTATCACTCCATTGTCTAAGGTAATGCCAGCAGCAGAAACGGCGCGACCACCATCATGCCTTCCACATTTTCCTGGTCGCCGATGGCCACCATGACCGCCTTGTCACCGGCACGGACCCACAACTGGCGCGCATCCGGTCCGTAATTCAGGAAGGCTGAGTCGCCTAACGTGGTCACCGGCTCAGCGCTGACCGCGGATGCAAGGGTATCATTGAACTGTTTTTCGCTGGCAAAGGTCACATAGGAAAAGTAGGCCGCACCAGCCTCGCTTCCAAAATCAAAGGCGCAGCCGTCTCCCAGAGCAGGGTCCTGGAATGGAGTCGGCTCGCTGACCTGTGGGCGCGCTATGACCATTTCCCACACCTCGGCAGGGACTGCTTCGCAGATATCAATCGTTCCATCCCCGTTAGTATCGATGGCTGGTATCATGCCGGTCAGATCGGGAAGGAGCGAAGAAGGCTGTTCAGGCAGGGATGAATCCGCCGGGGTTTCTTCCACCACGGGTTGAGTTTCCTGGATTGGTTCAACCACAGGGATTTCTGCTTCATCAGCAGGATTAGCCCCTGGCGCAGAGAAAAGTCCGCAAGCCAGAGAACTCAGCATGAGGGATAAAACAACGAGAAGTACGGGGGCAAGTTTGGTTTTCATTTTTTCTCCATCCATTAATTTTTTATATCGACATTGTGATAAGCCACCATGCGCCAGCCCAAATCGGTGCGGATGAAAACCTGCATCAGGGAAGTACGCAGCACCCCGTCAGTTGGAGGATTTACCCCCGGAGGAAGTGACTGGTAATTGCTGACGGCTGCATGGAGGTCCACGACCGCCACATCCGGGTTGGGAAAATGGATCCTATGGATGGACAGGCTCAAGGCGCTCCCGTTGAAAATAGTGGCGAAAATTTCCCCATGCCGTTCATCGAAAAGGTTGCGTCCGAAGTACACTTTTCCGAAGATGGTGGTGAACGAAATGGATGCGTCGCAATTCCGCGAAAAACCGGCGACATCCGCCCTGTTCCACGCCTCCTGCTGCTGAGAAACAATGTGTTTGATTTCTTCAAAGTAAATTGCGTTCATGCATAAACTCCACTAGGATTTTGCGATACTGATGGCCGATTCGTCTGCTGCGCCGCTAGCGCGTCAGCGATCCGCCGACAATGGATTCCAACTCCTGATGGACGCTCTACCGCGTCCATCAGGTCGCAGAATCAACTTCCCAACATCACCCGCCGGGTCATCGCCACTCAAAGTTCTTGAGACGGTATAACTAAGGACATCGCCGCGGACCACGTCAAGGATTAATTCCTGCAGGCTGCCCGTGGCCTTATCCTCCAGTTTTCCGCACACTCGTCCCGACTTGCTGCGGGGCAGGATGGTCAAAGAAATATCCTTCTTCCTGGAGGAATTGGAATAGCACATGGTGCCCGCCCACCTCCCTGCAAATTTTTCGGCCGAATTGGTTTTTCTTAACGAAAGGCGATCAACCATCAATTTTCCAAAAAGATTGTTGATAAGACCGGCATTCAAATTTGCGTTCATTGTTCCTCCATTTTGCTTTGACCAGTTATAATATTTTCAAAAGTTGCATCTGCCATGGTATGGCTACTATAGCAAATCGGGTTTCCTGGTTGGTCACGCCAAGCGTGACAAAAAGCGATACAAAATGAGCGCTGTGCAAAACCCTGAATCCTTTGGCGAGTGGGTAAAATCCCGCCGCAGGAGGCTCGACCTGACCCAGGCTGAGCTGGGGAAACGCGCCGGCTGCTCGGCTGCAGCCATCCGGAAAATTGAAGCGGACGAGCGCAAGCCATCCAAACAATTGGCAGAGACTCTGATTGGTGCTCTTGAAATCACTGAACCTGATCGTGAAGTTTTTCTCCAAATGGCGAGAGGGGTTTTCACGGAAAAGCTCCCCGACACACCAATAGATAGAAAACCATCGAATCCGAATAATCTTCCCGCCTTGCTCACCTCCACCATCGACCGCACCCACGACCTGACGGCTGTCGCCTCGCTGATAGGGGATAAGACCGTTCGCCTGGTCACGCTCATTGGTCCGCCCGGCATCGGTAAGACCCGCCTCAGCCTCCAATGCGGCACAGACCTGCTGCTGGATTTTCCCGATGGCGTGTGGTTCGTCGACCTGGCAGACATGGAAAATGCCGCTTTTTTCCCTGCCACCGTCTCCCGTTCCCTGGAATTCCTCGAGATGCCCCCCTCCCCGGGGTTGTCCCAGCTCATCGCCGGAATAAAAAGTCGGAATCTGCTGCTCATCCTCGATAACTTTGAGCACATCGTCGACCAGGCGGCTGTGGATGTGGCTCAGATTCTCAAGAATTGCCGCGACTTGAAAATCCTCGTCACGAGTCGTGTCCCATTGCATATAACAGGCGAACAAGAGTACCCCCTGCCGCCATTATCCATTCCCCCACGTGGAGCTGAAAAGGATCCGGATTCCCTGATGGATTTTGAGTTGGTCCAGCTGCTGGTGGCGCGCACCCGCCAGCACCAGCCCAAATTCAGCATCACTACAGAAAACGCGAAAGCTGTCATCGAAATCTGCAACGTGCTGGATGGGGTTCCTCTCGCTTTGGAACTGGCTGCGTCCTCGCTGCGACGGATGACTCTCGACGAGATGGCCTCACTGCTGAAGGGATTTCACGGCGTAAACTGGGTCCGGAAGATCGGAACACCCGCGCGTGACCTGCCGCAGCGGCAGCGTACCCTCGAAAACGTTGTTGCCTGGAGTTTCACCCTGTTGACCGGGGCGCAGCAGGAGTTGTTCTGCAAAATAGGGCTTTTCTCAGGCTGGTTCGATAATGAAGCGGCGGCATCCATCTGTTTCGACGATCCCAAGCCTTCGCTTGCTGAAACTCACGACATGCTTGGGGAGTTGAGCGACCGGTCCCTGTTGGTGCAGGATTTCGTGGACGGTATTCCCTGCTGGCGGATGCTCGAGCTCATCCACGAATACGCCGGCTTGAAACTGGATGCTGATGTTCGCGCAGGCCTCAGGCTTCGCTTTACTCAACACTTTTTGGAAAAATTAAAAACCGTGAATCAGCTTCCTGAGCACAAGCAACAGGACACCTTTTACCATCTCAATGTCAGCAATTTACATGCTGCCTTGAAATGGGCTATCGCTGAAAAAGACACGGAACTGGGATTTCATTTAGCCTTGCATCTGGATGATCTATGGATGTCTCATGGATATTCCAAAGAAGGGTTGGAGCTGCTCAAACAGCTTTTCGCTCTTCCGGATTCTTCTCCGCCGGAAGACCGGATCAACCGATTAACCTACGCGGCAGACCTGGCCTGGCATAAATATGATTTCGAAACCAGCCTGGCTTTTTCAAGGGAATCTGGCGAACTGGCAAAAGTCTATGGACTCAGTGGTCCTTACCTTTGGTTTTTGAATTGTCAAGGCCGCATTTACATTGAACAGGAACAATATGACCAAGCCCGCCAGGTATTGGAGGAATGCTTTAACCTCGCACTTTCAAATCCTGAAATGATGAACCCCGGTTCACCCATGGCTCAACTGGGAGAACTTGCCTTGTTTGATGGCCGGCTCGAGGATGCTAAAGCTGCATTTGAAAAGTCGTATGGATTCCTGAAATTGACACAATACAAGGATGATATTTTTCTTTCCATGTCCAAGGTTGATTCAGCCGAAGTTGCCCTGGCCGAGAGGAATTTTGACCAAGCCCTTCACTGGCTTGTGCTGGCGCATGAATACGCAGACGTGAACATTCGCCGCCTGCTGGCCTTCTTATGTGCGATGGCTGGGTACATCGTCCTTTCACCCGGCAGGCAGAAAAAGAATTTGACCACAGCGGCACAGATCTACGGTGCTATCGAATTGCTCTCGGAACGTTCGGGGATTATTATGGGGGCCTTTTATCAAAACAAGAAATCCGAACGCATCGCCCTGGCTCGGAAGCAATTGTCGGCGCGCGAGTGGGAGAAGGCCTTTCAGGAGGGGCAGCACCTGAGCAGGGATGAAGTGGTTACCCTGGCGAAACGGAAACTTGAAAAATCTCAATCTTCGATCGATGAATAGAGGATGTCCGTCTCATTAACCGGTGGGTATCTTGCTTTATAATCGACCCGATGGTCATTATTCTCCCGCTGGCTTACATCAGCATCTTTTTAGCCATTGGCAATTCCCGCCTTGGTATGAACTGGCGACAGGCTGCCCTACGTGCCGCCATGCTTTGGATGGCGTTCCTCGTTTTCCTTACGGAAATCCTTAGTTTTGTTAATGCGATCACTCCCACTGCGTTATTCATCGGCTGGTGGATTCCCATCCTTGCAGCCGGGACTCATCTCTGGCGGCTCCGAAAAAACGGTAATCGGATTCTTCTCCCCAGCATCCCCCGCCCCGAAGGTTGGCTGGACTGGATCCTGTTGGGAGGAATCGTCTTCTATCTCGTCTTGACGGCGTTGGTCGCCTTCCTCGCGCCCCCGAATACCTTCGACTCGCTCAATTACCACATGGCGCGCGTCGCACATTGGGCGCAGAACCAATCGCTGCGACATTTTGTCACCGGATTGGATATTCAAAACAGCAACACGCCTGGCGCTGAAGCGGTTATTCTAAATGGTTTTGTTTTAACCGGCGGGGATCAATGGAGCAATTTCATCTCGTGGGCAGCTTATGTCGGCAGCGCCATCGGGGCAGCCTGGGTCGCAGCTCAATTCAGAGCGCCAAAAAATGGCCAACGACTGGCAGCCATCTTTGCACTCACCCTCCCGATGGGCATCACACAAGCCACCAGTACCATGAACGACGGCGTGGCGGCTTTCTGGCTATTATGCGTTGCAGCTGAGGTCGTCTCATTTGGGAAAATAAGCGATCCACTCAGCTTACTGTTTCTGGGGCTTGCAGCCGGAGAATCTTTTTTGACCAAGGCAACATCGGTCGGTTATCTGTTACCTTTTGGAATCTGGACAGCGGTTCTCGCCTTCCGACGTCTGAAAATCGGACAGGTTGTTCTGTATGGTGCCCTTTCTCTTGGATTGGCGGTGGTATTAAACGCCGGTTTTATTACTCGTAACTTGCGTACCTACGAAACCCTGGTCGACCCAACCATGTCGGAACTGCACAGCAGCCAGCTGCGGAATTGGCAGGGCGTGACTTCCAACGTACTGCGCACCATCGGGCAGCAACTGGGCACGCCAATCCCAAAAATCAACGCCGGAGAGTATCTCGTCATTAATGGGATTCATCAGGTGATGGGAATCGATATTAATGACCCTCGGATTACGAGCATAGGGAAATTCCGCATCTCCACCCCAAGCTTCAACGAGATCCGGGTGACCAATCCGTTGCACATGTTTTTTGCCTTGTTGGCAATCCTGGCGATGATCATCAAGTTTCGCGATGTCGAGAAGACAATCTGGATTTACTTGCTGGTCGTTTTTTCAGGTTTGCTAATTTATTCCACCCTTTTTAAATGGCAGATTTTCGGAAGCCGGCTGCATCTTTCACTCCTCGTCATGTTGGCTCCGTTGGTTGGATACGTCGTCACCACAGTTTTTCATCGGCCCATCTTTGCACATGCGGCCAGTCTGATCTTGTTGATTCTCTCGCTCCCCTGGCTGTTCCGCATCGAACAGCGTCCGTTGGTGGATAACCGGGAAGGAATCCCGTTTGCGGTTAAAAACCTCCTCGACACGCCACGGGAGGACTGGTACTTCGTGACCGCCGGGAATCAGACTGCATTGAAAGAGATCGCCACATCCATCGCACAGGCGGGATGCGACCAGGTGGGCATTGTCATCTCCGGCAGTTCGCCGGAATACCTTTACTGGAAAGCCCTCGACGCGCCGCGCCCCGATATGCGCATCGAATGGATCACCTCGAACTCCACCACGCTTGAGTTGCAGGACCCCTACTTTGTTCCCTGCGCCGTCATCTGCGAAAGCTGCGGCGGGGATGACCGTTTCAATAACCTGGTAAAGGTGCTGGATAACGGTTCCCAGCAGCTCTTCCTTGAGCCATGAAAATATACAACTCAGCAATTATCGTCAAATTTTTGGGAGATAAAAATGAACCAATTCCTTGAACGATTGAACGCGGGTGAGGTCCTCGTCGCTGATGGCGCAACCGGGACTAATTTGCAGAGAATGGGGTTGAAGGGGAAATATGTGCCTGAGGATCTTGTGCTGGACCAGCCGGACATCCTGCTCAAACTCGAGACATCCTTTGTCGATGCCGGGTCGGATATCATCCTGACCTGCACCTTCGGTGGGACATCCATCAGGATGAAGGAATCGAAATATGCAAGCCAGTCTGCAGAGGTCAACACCCGCGCCGCCGAACTGGCACGCAAGGCTGCTTCCAATCGGACAGGGGTGCTGGTAGCCGGCTCCATCGGTCCAACCGGCGCACTGATGAAGCCTTTCGGACCGCTTCTTCCGGAGGAGGCCAAGGCGTCCTTTGCAGAACAAGCCAAAGCGCTGGCTGAAGGCGGCGTGGACCTACTGGTCATCGAGACATTTTTTGCCTTCGACGAAGCGACGGCGGCTTTCGAGGGCGCACGTTCTGTCACGGATTTACCGATCGTGGTGAGTTTCAGCTACGATCGCGGCGTGCGTACCATGATGGGCGTCAAACCAGCCGATGTGATCAAGAAATTTAAGGAGATGGGTGCAGCGGCTGTCGGTGCCAACTGCGGTACGACGCTGGAGAACATGGAAAAGATAGTCCAGGAATATGCTTCGACCGAACCGGGATTCCCAATCTGGGCCAAGCCCAATGCCGGTCTGCCGCGCATGGAAGGTACCACGGCCGTCTACGATGTCACCCCCGAGCAGATGGGAGAATCCGCGCTGCGGAACATAGCCAGTGGCGCACGCATTGTCGGCGGCTGCTGCGGTTCGTCGCCGGAGCACGTGGCCGGGATTGTGAAAGCAGTTAAATCACGCAAATAATACGAAAGGGTGATGCTTCGTTCAAAAAACATCTCTCTTATATTTGTAGGTTTTTCAGTTAATAAGGAAGTTTCTAACCAAGATGAACTTATTAAACAGCTTTGCTTTATTTATCAGTGGAGGATTAGTAGTTGGTTCAATTATGTTGTCATATATTGGTTTGAGTAGATCAGTCCTTTCGAGGAGAAGTGCGGCTGTTTTATCAGGAGTGGGCGTAGGTATTGGAGGTGGATTATTTATCTTTTATGGTGTCAGTAATCGAGATCTTCTAAGGAGCATTTTAGTAGGTATTATTAGTGCTGTTACAGTTGGAATTACAATCTATGTGAAATTCAATTTGAAACAGGATAAGACGCGTTGATTCTGTAGTACTTTGCAACATCCTTTCTGTAATTTATGACATGAACCGACGAGACGAAATACTTTCTTTGCTAAGCGGCCAGCGACCCGAACAAATCCCGTGTTTCTCAGGGCTGATCAGCGTCACTGTGGCCGGGTTGGATAGCCTCGGGCTCAAACTCCACGAAGCCCACACGGATGCGGACAGAATGGCGCGAGTGGCTGCGTCCACTTTCAAGCTGACAGGATTCCCTTCCGTGGTTGTACCGCTCGATCTATGTGTTGAAGCCGAAGCCCTCGGAGCGGAGATCGATTTCCGGGCGACATCCAGCTGTCCCGAGTACCCCCGACCGGCAAAATCGCTTTACGAACACTGTGAACAAGTGAGTTCAATAAAAGCCGGCGAAGGTCGGATTCCGCTGGTTTGCGAAGCGATTCGCCTGTTGAAGGAAGACATTGGCAAAGAAGTGGTTGTCGGCGGATTCGTGCCGGGACCATTCACTTTATTAACGTTACTGTTCAAGCCGGACCAACTCATGCTCGACCTGAAGAGTGACCCCGACTCCGTTCATGCCGCGCTGGACTCACTGGTCAACGTGCTCACAAAATCCGCACTGGCCTACCACCAGGCCGGCGCGGACATGCTTACCATCCACGAGATGGGCGGCTCGCCGGGCGTACTCGGTCCGAAGCGATTCGAGACGTTTGTCCTGACGCCGCTCAAAAAGCTGCTCGCGTCCCTGCCTGCCCCGCGGATTCTCTCCGTGTGCGGGAATACCAACAGAGCCATGGAACTGCTCGCCCAGGCAGGAGCGGAGGCCATCAGCGTGGACCAGGTCAACGATCTGGCCGTTTCTCGCAAGGCGCTGACCAACACTTTACTTTTCGGAAACATTGATCCGGTGGGAGTGCTGGCAAATGGCACGGAAGCGCAGGTGCGGCAGACTGTGTCTGCCGCCATTTCGGCAGGTGTCGATGCCGTTTGGCCAGGCTGCGACCTGTATCCGTCCGCACCTCTTGAAAACCTGCGCGCGATGCTCTCCTTGAATTAGACCTACATCCGAAGGTCTTGCCGAGCAATTTGTGTTTTAATACACTTCATATATCTGAGTAAATTTTTCGGATTTAGACATCACACACCTGCTCGCTGAACTCCAGCAATATACCCCACTGAGGCGTTCTGGTTTGCTGCCTGCACTGCATGCCGCGCAACCAATCTACGGATTGAAATCTTGTCCGCGTGACCTCGAGCTGCGGAGATGTCATTCTGCGCGCCAGCGTGACGGACAAAAAAACCGTCGGGGTGGTCTTCATCACCAAATATTTCCAGGAACAAAACATAAATAAAGGCGAATAGGTGATAAGTACCAATTTCGATAAAACTGGGCGAAATTGGATGTCCATCAGATATAATAGTTAATGATTTCATATTTTTGAATGAAAATAGGGTGATTCATGCATCGGATTAATCTTGTTCTCAAAATCGTTATTGTTTTTGTTCTTTTGGCGGGGCAAAGCTTCTGGGTAAAACTCTCTTCCGTTAACGCGTCTCCAGAAAACAGGGATAATGCGTTGTCCTTCCCCGCTCAAATGAATAAACGGTTTACCCCGATTTCCATTGTGTCCGGTGGCACCTCCACCATGAGCGTGACCATATTTAACCCTAATTCGTTTCCACTGACCGATGCTCACTATCATGATTATTTCCCGGCTGGGATAACCCTGGCGAATCCGGTCAATCTCACGATCACCGGCTGCGGTTCTGCTCAGGTCACGAGCAATACCGGAGATCCCTTTCCTGGATCCCCTCCTGGGAATCCGGGTCCTGCTTTGGCTCCCGGCGATACAGGCTTCAGAATGGACTTCGGCACTGTCCCGGCTCAAGTTGGTACTACTCCGGGTGAATGCACGGTGACCGTGGACGTCACCTCCACCACGCCCGGAAACCTGATCAATACCATCCCCGCCGGTGAATTAGATTCTTATGGTGATGATGCCGGGACAACCGTGCCAATTACCAGCGAATACCCTGCCAGCGCCACCCTTAATGTTATTGCGGTTCAACCGCCATCCTTGAGCAAGGCTTTCGCCCCCAACACGATCGCTGCGGGCGGAACTAGTACTCTTAACGATCACCATCCGGAATAATGATTCAAGCAATCCCCTGACCCAGGTCACCCTGACCGATACATTGCCGACCAACGGGGATGGGGACATCTTTGTGGCGAGCCCGGTGACCACATCCCTGACGGGTTGTGGACCGGGAACGCTGACAGACGGCAGCGGAGGCTCATTAAACTCAGGCGACAGTTCCGTGCGGTTGAACAACGGCACCATTGCGCCTAATTCCAATTGTGTGATCACCGTACTGGTCGCTTCCAATACACAGGGAGCCTATACCAACACCATCCCGGCCGGACCAGCCACCGTGAACCCTGGGGCAATTCAAACAAGGGAAGGCGTGACCAATGCCTCTGCGGCCAGTGCGCCGCTCAATGTGCAGGCTTTCAATGTGACCAAGTCGTTCGGCACATCGCCGGTGGCGGTTGGTCAATTAAGCCTGGTGACCATTACCATTCAAAACATCGCGACGCTTGACTATACCGGCGTGGACCTGAATGACGTGCTTCCTGCGGGTTTGGAATACATCAGCGGGACCGAGGCAACCACCTGTTCTCCGGCTGTGTCCGTAGCGGTGACCACGACCACCAACAGTGACGATACCTTGAGCCTGACCGATGGCACAATCCCGGCAGGAATCAGCTGCACCATCACAGCGGATGCGCGTGCGCTGATGAGCACGGCAGCTGGCACTTATACCAACACCATCCCTATCGGCTCGATCACCACCGATCAGGGTGCGACCAACCACGCTCCGGCATCCGCCAATCTAGTCGTGCGATCTCTGGAAGTTTTTAAAGCCTTTTGGCTGACGACCGAACCCTCGCCGCCCGCCGCGCTGCCCTGGTCCCCTGCTGCGGTCACCGTCGCTGCCGGGCAGATCGCCAATGTGACCATCTGGCTCAGCAACCCATCCCCAAATTCATTCACGGTCACGAGCGTTTCTGACACTCTGCCAGCCAGCCCCAACAGCAATATTTATTTTACCGGTACGCCTACCACCGATTGCGGCGGCGCGGTCAGCCTGACCGGTGGCCCCCCCACGCGCACGGTCAATCTGACCGGTGGAACCATCCCGGGAGGTTCACTGGCCTCACCTGGACGATGCAAGATCGTCACCCAGGTGACGTCGGTTGCGAGCGCGCCGGCTGCCACTAATTATAACAATACCGTTCCAGCGAACGCTCTTACAACCGCTGAAGCAGGCGCCTACAATCCGGTCAGCAACACTGCAACGTTGAATATTTCCACCATCAGTGTCGGCAAAGCTTTCAATCCGACCTCAGTTTCCTACCCCAACGCCTCACGCCTGCGCATTACCATCACCAACCCTGCAACCGGGGGCGCGTTGACGGGTATTACCATGACTGACAACCTCCCAGCCGGTTTGGAGATTGCGCCGCATCTTGGCCAAGTGCCTCCAGGAGCTTCACCAGCTCCCACTACCTCTTGCACGGGCGGAGCGCTTGACGATGGAAGCGGCGGAGCGCTTGAAGGCGGGGATACCACCATTCGACTGACAGGAGGTACTCTTGGTGTTGGAGCATCATCATGCACCGTCACGGTCTATGTGCGTCCGACCTCCAGTGCTTCGAGCGGAAGCTATCGCAATACATTAGGACCCGGATCGGTGACAACCGGCGAAGGTCCTACCAACAGTAACACGTCCAATGCAGACCTGACCGTCAACGCCGTCAGAGTCACCAAGACCTTCCAATTCTCCGGTTTCCAAGCTGGTGATACCAACACACTGACGATCACACTGACGAATTCCACCGGGTCCGATTACACTGACGTGGAAGTCAGCGATACCCTGCCGACTTCTCCCAATAGTAATCTTGAGTATGTGTCAGGGAGCGAATCCACCACATGCGGAGGCGGGCTCGCACTCACCCCCGCCGTTCCCCCCTTCAGAACGATCAGCCTGAGCGGCGGCACCATCCTGGCTAATAGCAGCTGTACCATCACCGTGAATGTCACGACCCCTGTTAGCGCACCGGCTGCCACGTACACAAACACCATCCCGATAGGGGCTCTCACAACAACACAGGGTCCGAGCAACACCACGGCAGCGACCGCACCTGTCAGCGTTTATGCCGACACGACCGGGGTGACCGGTACAAAGAGCTTCACGCCCGGGACAATCAACCTCGGTCAGAGTTCGCTCCTGCGCCTGACCTTTACCGCGCCTCCCGATACTGGCCTGTCCAGTTTTTCCTTCACAGATTCGCTCCCAGCTGGCGTGACGGTCAGTAATTCCACGCCTCCCTCTGCAATCGGTTGCGGCACACTCGGAGGAGCGTGGCCGCCGGCCAATGGAGCCATGGCGATCTCGGCCACGGGGGGTACGATTCCGCTAGGTACCACCTGCACGGTGGATGTATACGTCACCAGTAATGCCGGCAGCGGACCGGGCATCCTGTATACCAATACTGTAAACCCGGGCGACGTCTCGAGCTTCGAAAACCGCACGTTAACCACATCTCTCAGCGCAGGCCTGACCGTACGGACGGTCAGCACCCTGACGATATCCAAAGCCTTCTATCCCGATGTCGTCAACCCGGACGGCCTCTCGACGCTGACGATCACCCTGCAAAATACCGGTGCGGCCGATTTGGTCGATGTAACACTTGATGATCTCCTTCCCGGCACCACCTCCAACGGCGTGGTCGTTGCGCCTGTGCCGAACGCCAGCACCACCTGCACCGGTGGCGCGATCGACTTCCCCACCTCACAGACCATCCGCATGACCGGCGGCAGCATCCCGCGTCAGGTGGGCGGGGTTCCCGGCATCTGTACCATCAATGTCGACGTGCAGGGAAAATCCTCCAACGGCGCCAGCCCGGCCACGCATACCAATACCATTCCCGCTACTAATGTAATTGCAACCATTCAGGGCACACCCTCCACCATGAACGCGCAGGGGCCTGCGAGTGATACCCTAGTCGTCCGCAATATCACCCTGGAAGTGGTCAAGGGTTTCAACCCCCTGCTGGTCTATGGCGGCGCAAATTCCCAGATGAGCATCACGCTCCGGAATCCAAACTCGGCAGCCGAGTTGGTCGGCATTTCCTTCGTAGACAACATGCCGCCTGGAGAGATGATCCTGGTGGACCCCCCTAATTTCGATGCCTCGGACTGCGATCCGCCCACCGGCCCGCCAGCCGTGCTGACCGGCCCCGCCGGCGGCAGTACCTTCTCCTTCAGTGGCGGATACCTGGCGCCGGGAGATCAATGCACCCTGACGTTGAATGCCACTTTGACGGTCAACGGCAACCGGACGAATACCATCCCCGCTGGTGATGTCACATCTTTCAATGGCGGTTCCAACGGCACGGCCACCTCGGCCACCCTGACCAACCTGGCAGGAGCCAGCGTCAGTAAAAGCTTTGCGCCCAACCCGGTTGCCGCGGGGTTGAGCAACTACTCCATTCTCACAATTACCATCCGCACCACAGCCACCGTAGCCCTGACCGGCATGGGATTGGTCGACAACCTGCCCGCAGGGATCCAGGTGGCAGGCGGTTCGGCACCTGCACCCACCAACGGCTGCGGCGGCACGCTGTCTGCCCCACCAGGCGCTACCACTATCCAATTATCAGACGGCGTGCTGGGAATCGGATATGAAACCTGTTCGATGACCATCCCGGTCGCCGGTGCCAACCCGGGCGTTTACGATAATACCATTCCTGCAGGAACGCTGACCAGCGATCAGAACACCACCAACAACTTGCCCACGACTGCCTCTCTCACCTTGACCCCTTTCAGTTTGGGCAACCGGGTGTGGTTTGATACTGACAACAACGGCACTCGCGGCACAGGCGAAGTGGGTATTCCGGGCGTGAGGGTAATGCTGTATCGCGACAATGGCTCCACGCCAGGTGTCTTCGACTCGGGGGATACCTTTATCGGTTTCGACACCACCGATGCGTCTGGTTATTACCGCTTCGATGACTTGGGACCTGATAATTATGTGGTGGTTATTCCGGCCGATAATTTCCGCAATGTCGGTGGAGGCGACACAGTCCCGGGCGACCCATTGGCGGGTTACTGGAGCAGTGGAACCAACATTTCCTTCAACGGGAACCTCGCCGATAGCATCGGCCCAGACCCGGATAACAATGTGGATGACGACGATAACGGTGTAACGACCTTTAGCGGCAGCTTGGTGAATTACGTTTCATCAAGCGCTGTGACCCTCGGACCCAGCCCCACAGAACCCACTGGAGAGGATAATCCGACCACCAATCCGGAAACGGGTGAAGCGGTGGACAATCAGAGCAATCGCACGGTTGACTTCGGGTTCTACCGCCAGCAATTGGGCAACCAGGTTTTCCAGGACGTCAACGAGAACGGTGCGTTTGATTCAGGCGACGCGCCGCTCGCCGGCGCCACAGTGCAATTGTTCGCGGCCAACGGCGCAACCGAGATTAACGTCGGTCCCGACGGCATCCTGGGCACAGCGGATGACGCGCCTGGCGGCGTGACCAGTACTGCCGCCGGGACGCCCGGCAACCCGACTGGCAATTACCGCTTCAGCGGCCTGCCTGAAGGGAATTACATCGTGAAAGTCCTTCCCACCGGCAATCCCAGCACGGTGGATACAGACAACCCGGCGGATACTTCGAATCCGAACAACAATATTGACGATAATGACAATGGACCGGGAACCACTGGCGCGGCAGTCTCGAGCTACGCTGTAACTTTAACTCCTGGAAGCCTTGGTGCTGCCTCCAATAATCAGGTGACCAACTCGACCGGTACGACCTATAACCCGACGGTCGACTTTGGATACGTCACCTCCTTCGCAAAGATTTTAATCGGCGGAGAACCAAACCATACGACGGATCCGGAAGTGACCATCGGTGAACTTGTCACCTACGAAGTCGCCATGGTCATCCCGGCTGGCGGCTTGTCCAATGTTCAGTTGGTGGATACGCCTCAAAACGGCCTGGCGTTTGCAGATTGTGTGACCATCACAATTCCCGCCGGAGTGACCAGCAACTTCATAAATGGAGTCTGCGATACGCTCGATGGTTCGGCGCCGGGGAGCAATCCGTTGGTCGAGAACTCCGGCGGTCGTGTGACCTTCAATTTCGGGAATGTCGGAAATACTACCGGCAGCTCCCAGACAGTGCGTGTGCGATATAACTTAATCGTGCTGAACATACTCGCCAACCAAGACGGTGACACCCTGACCAACACCGCCGCCTGGACCTGGACGGGTGGTTCTCGAATCACCAGCGCTCCAATCGTGACTATCGTCGAACCTGAACTGACCATTGACAAGAATGCCACCCCGACGACTGTCCTGGTCGGAGGGTTGGTCACTTTCACAATCGACCTGGCGCATTCCACCATTAGTTCCGCGGATGCCTTTGATGTGGTCGTCACGGACCGCATCCCCTCCGCCTTGACCTACGATCCAGCCAGCCTGGTCGTTGGAGGCACGGCAACCTTTACTTCCTCGAACTTTGATACCGCCACGAATACCTTGACGCTTGTATGGGACGTGATCGCGCTTGGCGAAACAGCCAATGTGACCTTCGTTGCCGAATATATTGGTCCGCCGCCCGTTGTGAACGTTTCGTCGGCTGAATGGACCAGCTTGGAGATCGATCCCGCCTCGCCCGGCCCGCCTCCAGTGCCGGTGCAAAGGAGTCCTTACAATCCGAACGCAACGGAACGCTGGTACGATCCCGATGCGCCTGCCGGGGTTAACAGCTACGTTGCCCGTGATTCAGTTACCATTAATGCCCAAGGCGCTGTCCAAGCCGATGTGCTTCCGGATACCGGCTTTGCTCCCGGCAGGGTCTCCGTGTTATCGGAACAGCCGGCAGAATTCGTCTACGCGGACCTCGGAGAATTGACTCTGGAAATTCCTGCATTGGGGGTCGAGACCCAGATCATAGGCGTTCCGCTGGCAGAAAACAACTGGGACATCACCTGGCTCGATAGAAACGCAGGGTGGCTGGAAGGAACCGCCTTCCCAACCTGGAAAGGCAACAGCGTCATCACCAGCCATGTGTACCTGCCGAACGGCCAGCCCGGCCCATTCGTGGATCTCAGCACCCTAAAATTCGGGGACCGGGTGATCGTTAGCGCTTTCGGACAGGAATACATCTACGAAGTCCGCACCGTCAAGACGGTCAAACCAGACGACACATCCAGAGTCATCCGCCATGAAGAACTTCCCTGGATCACTCTCCTGACCTGCAAGGATTACGACCCGCGCACAGATACCTACCGCAACCGGATCGCTGTCCGTGCCGTGCTGGTATCGGTCATTGAAAAGTAATCGTTATCAAGAATTCAGATCAAAAAAGGCGGCCTGCGGGCCGCCTTTTTTGATCAACAGATCCTCGGCAACATCTCGCCGGGAAGCATGTCCACCAGTCTCGTTCCCCCAATGGCCGTTTTCAAACGGACTTTCGGCTCTCCTTCAGCAATAACTTTTCCAATAATTGCAGCATCTTCGCCGTAGCGAGTCGATTTCATCACGGCGAGGATTTTATCGGCATCATCAGCTTTGACTATCGCCACCAGCTTGCCTTCGCTGGCAACGTAAAGCGGATCGAAGCCGAGCATTTCACACGCGGCGCGCACCTGTGGCTTGATCGGGATGGTCTGCTCATTCAACTCGATGACCACGCGAGACTGCTCAGTAATTTCATTGAGAGTGGTCGCCAGCCCTCCGCGTGTGGGGTCGCGCAACACATGGATCTCGCCTGCCCCCAGCATCGCCTCGACGAGATGGTTAAGCGGCGCAACATCAGAGACCAAGTCGGTCTCGAAACCCAATCCCTCGCGCGCGGACAGGACCGCGATGCCGTGGTCGCCGAGCGTGCCTGAGATGATGATTACATCTCCAGGCTTGGCGTTCACACCAGAGATATTCACTCCCTCCGGGATTTTGCCCACGCCGGAAGTATTGATGAACAATTGGTCCGCGCTGCCCTTCTGGACGACCTTGGTATCCCCCGCTGCGATGTACACTCCTGCCTCAGCAGCCGCATCCCGCATGGATTGGACGACACGCTGAAGGATTTCGAACGACAATCCTTCTTCAATCACGAATCCGCAGGTGAGCGCGATCGGTTTCGCGCCGGCCATCGCCAGGTCGTTGACCGTGCCGCACACCGCCAGCCGGCCAATGTCGCCGCCGGGGAAGAAGAGCGGCGAGACCACGTGCGAATCGGTGGTGAGCGCCAGCCTTTCCCCGCCGACCGTCAGCACCGCTGAGTCATCCAGAGCGCGAGGGGCAGCTTTCCCCAGTTCGGGCAGGAACAGCCGTTTGAGCAGGTCGTGACTGAGCTTGCCGCCGGAACCATGTCCCAGAACGACCGTATCTTTGGGAGTCAGAGGCACGGGACAGGTATAACCTTCGAAATCGAGCGTATCGTCATTCATGGCAGTAGTATTCATGAGACTGCGTTCACATTAAGGTGGTTGGCCTCGCTCATATCGCAATACAGGCAGGGTTGGCAGTTGGCGCATTCCAACTGCAGAGTGGCATGCGCAATGTGGTAGCGGTGGACGAGGAGGTCATTCAACTGGCTCTGGATTTCCCTGCCAGCGCTGATGGCGATGTCGTCGGTCAGGATGTGCGCAGACATGGTGCGCATACTCTGGGTGATGCTCCAGACATGCAGGTCATGAACGCCAAGAACTCCCTTGACCTGCGACATGTCACGAATCATGGCGTCCATGTCCACGTCACGGGGCGTGGACTCGAGCAGGATGTCCACCGTCTCGCGCAGGATACCCCAGGCGTTCCACAAAATGAGGATACCGATGAACACACTGACCAAAGGGTCGAGCCAGTACCAATCCGTGAAGAAAATGATCACGCCTGCCACAACAGCTCCCAGCGTGGAAAGGACGTCCCCCATCAGGTGCAGATACGCTGATCGCAGGTTCAAATCCTCTCCGCTGCCCTTCCTGACCAGCATTGCAGTCACCAGGTTGACGACGAACGCCAACAGCCCCACGATGATCATGACGCCGGATTTGACCTCCGGGGGTGAGAGGAAACGCTGGTAAGCCGAATAGAAAATTCCCAATGAAATGACCACCAGCGTGGTGGAGTTGACCAGCGCCACCAGAATCCCTACGCGGTGGTAACCGAAGGTCCTGGAGGGGCTGGAAGGCCGGGTGGCGATGCGCACAGCAAACCAACTCAGTCCCAACGCGATGACGTCAGTAAAGTTATGGGCGGCATCGGTCAGCAGGGCGAGGCTGTTCGAGAACAAGCCGGCGGCAACTTCAACGATGACAAAACCGGCCGTCAGTACCAGAGACAATCCCAGCCGGATCGAAGTCCCCCGGGCAGTGTCCTCAAGATGAACGTGCAAATGGTTGTGTCCGTGCATGGAATGATTATAAACGGTTTGGAGACGGGGTCGGGAAACTTATGCGTCCCGGTGGTAGCGGTAATAGGCGGCGCAGGTACCTTCGGCGGAAACCATCGGCGCGCCCAGCGGCGACTGCGGGGTGCAGGCTGTGGCGTAGGCGGGGCACTGCACCGGTTTCTTGAGCCCCTGCAGGATCTCACCGGCGATGCACAGCGGTGATTCCTGCGTCTGGATCTCACCGACGGCAAAGCGGGTCTCGGCGTTGAACTCCTCGAACTCGGGACGCAATCCCCAGCCGCTTTGCGGGATGACACCGATACCGCGCCACTTGCGGTCAACAGATTGGAACACGGTGCGAATCACACCCTGGGCGGGTTCGTTGCCCTTGAGCGTGACCAAACGCTCATAGGCATTCTCGACCTCCGCCCTGCCAGTTTCAAGCTGACGCACGGCAGCCAACACCCCACGCAGCAGGTCCACCGGCTCGAAGCCAGTAACGACGATAGGCACATGATATTTCTCGGCAACGGGCGGATATTCCCAATACCCCATCACGGCACAGACATGCCCCGCGGCAAGGAAGGCCTGCACACGATTGTATTTTGAACCGAGGATGGCGTGCATGGCCGGCGGCACACAGACGTGCGAGACCAGCACTGAGAAGTTTTTCAGACCCTTTTGATGAGCTTGCATCACGGCCATGGCGTTGGCGGGAGCGGTGGTCTCAAAACCGATGGCGAAGAACACCACCTGCTTATCTGGATTGGACTCCGCCAAGTGAACTGCGTCGAGAGGAGAGTAGACTACGCGCACATCTCCACCACCCGCCCGGACGGAGAACAGGTCGCGACTTGAGCCAGGGACGCGCAGCATATCCCCGTAAGAAGTGAAGATGACTTCGGGACGTGAGGCGATTGCCAGGGCGCGGTCGATCTGCTCAAGCGGAGTCACGCACACCGGGCAGCCGGGTCCGTGGACAAGCTCAATCTCCTTCGGGAGCATGTCGTCCAGCCCGTGCTGTAGAAAGGCATGTGTCTGCCCGCCGCAGATTTCCATCAAGGTCCAGGGTCGGGTGACCGTGGAGGAAATCTCAACCAGCAGGGATTTTACTTTTGCTGGGTCGCGATACTCGTCGAGATATTTCATGAGTCTGTCGAAGTTGCCAGTCCGGTTTCATCGCTAAACGCCGCGACTTCATTGATAAGCTTGAGCGTCTCGATCGCCTCGTCTTCGTCCATCAGGCTGATGGCAAACCCCACATGGATGAGTGCGTAATCGCCGACTTGCGCTTCGGGGACATACGCCAGGCAGACTTCTTTTGTCACACCGCCGAAGTCCAGCTTGCCCATCTTGAGCGAGTCTTTTTCGTAGATTTCAGTAATTTTTCCAGGAATGCCGAGGCACATAGTGTACTCCTAAAGAATTTGCGATTGAAAATTAGCGATAACCGCCTGGCCTAAAGCCAACCCGCCGTCATTGGTCGGCGTTTGTTGGTGGAAGTATACAGTAAAACCAGCGCGCTCCAGCCCCTCTCGCACCAGGTTGAGCAGGAGCTGATTCTGCCACACACCACCCGAGAGCGCCACTTCATGGAGGCTGGTTTTCTCTCGCGCGCTCTGGCAAACTCGAACAGCCATTTCCGCCACGGACAGGTGAAACCCCGCCCCGATCACGCCAGCGGATTTTTGACCTCGCACATCCTCCACGACAGCCGCCAGCAGGTCTTTTAATCGAATGTGCACACCGCTCCCGGTTTCATCCATCGTAAAAGGATAAGGCTTTGCTGCTGACATTTTATCCTTCGAATGCGTTTCCAACTCGATCGCCGCTTGTGCTTCATAGGTAACTTCAGCCCGCACGCCGGCCAGCGCAGCCACGGCATCAAATAACCTGCCCATCGAAGAAGTGAGCGGCGCATACAAGTTCTTTTCAACTTGCTGGCGGACGATGACCAGCTCCTGCTCATCCACATTGTTGAGAAACGGCAGGTCACTGATTTTCAATCCGAGCGATTCTGCATATCCCACTGCAATCCGCCACGGCTTGCGGATAGCGGTATCGCCACCCGGCAAAGGCAAATACTCGAGGTGTGCAAAACGCTCGAAGACGGCGTAATCGGCAAGCAGCACCTCCCCGCCCCAGATGGTCCCGTCGGTTCCATAGCCGGTACCGTCGAAGGCCAGGCCGATAACTCGCCGGTTATCCAGTCCGTTATCAGCCATGCAAGCCGCGATGTGGGCATGATGGTGTTGTACTTCCACCCGCTGCACGCCCAGCGTGGAACGATGCGCATACGCCGTGGTGAAATAATTCGGGTGCAGGTCGTGCGCCATGATCTCAGGCGTGATCCTGAACAACCGCGATAGGTGCTCCACGCCCTGCTCGAAGGATTGATAGACCTCGGCATTCTCCATGTCGCCGATGTGATGACTGAGGAAAGCATAGCGATCGCGGGTCAGGCAGAATGTATTTTTCAACTCGCCGCCTACTGCCAATGTCGGTTTGACATCGGATGGAAGCTGTACAGGATAAGGCGAATAACCACGGCTCCTGCGTAGATAAACAGGAAATTGTTTTTCAGGGTCAACCTTGACCACCGAATCGTCACATCGAATGTGGATGGGGCGATTGTGAAGAAGGAATGCATCTGCCAGCGGTTCCAGCCGTTCCAGGGCATCCTGGTTGTCGGTGGCAATGGGTTCCTCGGAGAAATTTCCGCTGGTCATCACCAACACCGGCGGGACGGGTTCCACTGCCAATTTGGGATCGCTCTGATTGAGCAGCAAATGATGCAGCGGCGTGTAAGGCAGCATCATTCCCAGCGTGTCCACGCCCGGTGCGACGGAATCTGACAGCGGGTTGCCGGGGCGGCGACACAACAGCACGATGGGTTTCTCACGTCCGGTCAAAAGCATCCGTTCCGCGTCACCCACTTGGCACAACCGCTCAATGGAAGAAAGATCCGCTGCCATCAACGCAAACGGCTTGCCGATGCGTCCCTTGCGACGACGTAATTCGTCCACGGCAACAGGGTTGGCAGCATCACACGCTAGATGAAACCCTCCCAGTCCTTTTACCGCAAGGATCCGGCCCTCCCGCAATAGGCGCCGGGCAGCCAGCAGCGCACCCTGGCTGATGTCCATGGCTGGAATTTCCTTGCGCATAAGCCAGAGGTTCGGGCCGCAGTCGGCGCAGGCCACCGGTTGCGCATGAAACCTCCGGTCGAGCGGGTTGGTGTATTCCGCGCGGCAGGCATCGCAGAGCGTAAATTCCGCCATGGTCGTCGCCGGGCGGTCGTAGGGAATGTCCTTGATGATGGTGAAACGAGGTCCGCAATTGGTGCAGTTGATAAAAGGATAAAGATAACGCCTGTCCTGCGGGTCGAAGAGTTCGCGTTCGCAATCCGCGCAAATGGCCGTATCCGCGCTGATGGGCTGGAACGCCCCCGCTATGGCTTCCGACTCTCGGATTTCAAACCCTGTGAAATCACCGGCCGGTTCAATATGCACCTTCAAGCTATCAATTCTCGCGAGCGGTGGAAGTTCTGCCTGAAGGGATTCAATAAAGTCATCCACCTCGGCCGGTTCGCCCTGAATCACAATGTCCACTCCCGCGGATGTGTTGCACACCCAACCGGTCAGTTGATGGCGGACTGCCAACCCGTAAACGAACGGGCGGAAGCCCACTCCCTGCACGATGCCGGTGACAAAAATCCGTTTGGTGCTCATTTTCCCCTGGCTTTTAACTGGACCAACAACCAATCCGTCCACGCCCCCATGCCCTCGCCCGTCTTCGCTGACAATGGGAAGGTGACCAGGCCGGGATTCAGAATTTCCACACCTTGACGGAAGTAGTCCATGTTAAAGGGGACGTAGGGCAGCAGGTCGATCTTGTTGATGATCAGCGCCTGAACGCCTTTGTACATCCCTGGGTATTTGTAGGGTTTATCGTCGCCTTCGGGGATGGAGGCGATCAGCACGTTGACATGCGTCCCCAGCTGAAAGTTTGCCGGGCAGACCAGGTTGCCGACATTCTCAACAATCACCAGGTCCAATTCGGAAAGCGGAAGAGAGGGCAGAACCTGCGAGATCATCACCGCATCCAGATGGCAATCGCCGCCCGTGTTGATCTGCACCGCCGGCATGCCTGCTGCAATGGCTTTCTCCGTGTCAATGGAGGTCGCCAGATCGCCTTCGATAACCCCCAACCGCAAGCGTCCATTCAAAGTGTCAAGCGTTTTCAGTATGACGCTGGTCTTGCCTGCGCCGGGCGACGCCATGATGTTGATGGCATACACATTCGCCTGATCAAATACGTCCCGGTTGCGGGCGGCCATCTTATCGTTTGCGGAAAGGATGTTTTCGACGATCGGTATTCGCTTGGTCATGGGTTACTCCACATCAATGCTTTCCACCCGCAGTTCGTCGCCTTTCGTCACGCGGACTCTCGGGCTCAGGCATTCGGGGCAGGCAAAGGTATTGTCATCAGGCTCAAAGGTATGTCCGCAATCTTGACATTTCATCTCAGCCGGGACGCGCTCAAAATTCAGTCTTGCTCCCTGGGCGATCGTCCCCTCGGCGATCATATCCCAATAGAATTGAACGGAATCATCCACGACGGAAGAGAACTTCCCAACCACGAGGTTGATCGTCACGATACGCTTCGCATCGACCTTTTGCGCGTGTCGCAGGGAAATATCCAAGATGGATTGGGTGACGGCAAGCTCATGCATGGTTAATGCTTAAAATTTATCTGCTTATCCCATATTAAAACAGTAAGGAAAGTCACCCGGTTTCTGGACAACTTTCCTCCAAATTAATATTCACAAATTCAAACGGTAAGCAGGTCAAACACCTTTTGAACCGCGACGGGCACCGATGCGGCGACTTCGGTAGAGAGTTCTTCCTTGAAATCGTACACATGCCTGGCTTCGACCGCCACCACGTGGATATCCTTGTCAGCCGGCAACGCTGCCCCCATGGTTCGACCCACTCCAAGCGCAGTCTTGAGAGACGCATCATGCGCGGATGCGCTGTGACCGTAGGTTAAATCCTCGAGTGTGTCGAGGGTAAAAGAGACCACTACCCCTTGAGCGTAATTACCTGTGTTAAGCGAGTCGATCAGAATGACACGCTCATAGCCGATTAATTCGCTCCATCAGGCTTAGCCCTGAAAGGGAGAAACACTCAACGACAAAAGGTGAACCCTCTCCCAGCCGCTGTTTCACATCTTCAGCTACTTTCCACCCGACACCGTCGTCGCCAAGCAGCGGGTTGCCCAGTCCAACAATAATAGTTTTCATATCCCCGTTATTTTAACCCAACTGGTCGTCCGACAGTCCATGACTATCAGACGACCAGCCAAGGTATGGTTATACTTTTGGTTATGGTACGAACTGCTTCTTGACATCCATGACTTCGCCATCCTTGTCCCGAATGGTGATCTCCAACGGCATCTGACCGGGCAGTGAATGGGTGGCGCAGCCGAAGCATGGATCGTAAGCCCGGAAGGCCATTTCCACCATGTTCAGCAAGCCTTCGTTCACATTGCCTCCCTTGATCAAGCTGGAGGCGGCCTTATTAATGGACATGCTGATCGGGGCGTAGTTGTTGGTCGTGCCAACGATCAGGTTGGCCTTGGTGACCACGCCGCGTTCATCCGTCCAGTAATGATGAGTCAGGGTGCCGCGTGGGGCCTCGACGATGCCCACACCTTCCGTGGGCTTCTCGGTCGGGATAGTGTGGTAGTTATCAGAGGTGATCTCCGGGTCGGTGGCCAGTTCCACCCAGCGTTCGGCTGCATATAGCAGTTCGATCAGGCGCGCCCAGTGAGTTGCAAGACGTTGGTGCACTGGCTTACCGCCGAGGGTTTTGTAGAACTTGTCGTATTCTTCCTGTGCGCGAGGAGTAGCCATGCCGTCGGCTGCGTTGAGTCGCGAAAGTGGAGTGGCGCAGTAGACACCGGAATCTTTCCCGTCCACGAAACCCTTCCAGCCGACGTTCTTCAGATATGGGAACTTGAGATAGGTCCAGGGTTCAACATGCTCAGCAATGTGCTGCACGTAATCCTTGGGCTCGTACTTGCAAAACTCCTTCCCCTCCGGATCCACGACACGCACCTTGCCATCGTAGAAATTGATCTTGTTGTTGGCATCCACCATACCCATATAGTAAGTCTTGTGAGTATATATGTCACCCAGGATCAAATCTACGTAAGCCTTGTTCCCCAGCACGACATCGGCGAAGAGCTTCAGGCTGAACTGGGCAAATCCGATTGCCCACTTGCCCATCTCTTCAATTTCCTTGCGCTGTTCCTCGGTGATACCCTTGGTCAAGCCGCCGGGGATGGACGTACACGGATGGACCTTGCGTCCGCCGATCATCTCCACGACGGTGTGGCCGTACTTGCGCATCTGGATGACCTGTCCGCCAATCTCCAACCCAACCTTGTGGATGACGCCCAGGATGTTCCGCTCGGCTATCGGAGCGTCCGGTCCCATGACGAAGTCCGGGCCGGCCAGGGCATAAAAATGGGTGGTATGGTCGGTGGCATAAAACGCGCTGTAGAGCAGTTCACGCAGCATCTTGGCAGTGCGCGGCGGGTCGACATGGTAAACGGCATCGGCGGCTTTCGCTCCCGCCATGTGGTGTGCCTCCGGGCAAACCCCGCAGATGCGGTTGGTCAGGAGAGGCATTTCCTCCACGGGGCGGCCCACGCAGAATCGTTCAAACCCGCGCAGTTCGGGAATCTGGAAGTAGGTATTGGCGACATCGCCTTTATCGTTCAGGAAGATCTCGATCTTGCCGTGGCCTTCCAGACGGGTAATGGGATCTATAGTGATTCGTTGCATGCTGCCCTCCGTTATTTCCCGTTCGACTTGGCCATCACGCTGCCCTTGAGCAGGGAACCGGCCAGGTTGAAGCGATAGAATTGCCCCGCAGGATCCACCAAACCATCCAGAATGCGGTCGATTTCCGCCGGGTCGTTACTGTCGATAACAGAACCGTACGCTGCGATCAGGCGGGCGCCGTAATCCAAAACGCCTTCGGCGGGACCATAACAACCGATGCATTGCGCGCCGGCAGTAGGGCAGCGGGCATTGCAGCCGCTGCGTGTGGCCATGCCATTGCACGGGATGCCCTGTTCGAGCAGGCAGAGTTCGGGATCGGCATGGGTCAGCTGGATACGGCCAAATTCCTTGACCTTTTTTTCATTGCGCTTGCGCTTGCACTCATCACACACGGTCGAATTCCCTGCGCCAATCACCGCGCCTTTGGGCGGTAATTCCGCTTTTCCCTGGAGGACCTGAATGACCAGGTCGATGACCGCCGCAATCTGGTGCGATTCGGGCGGGCAGCCGGGCATGTAGTAATCCACGTCCACCACCTGGTCGAGGGTCTTCAACCTCGGGTAAAACTTGGGGATGGTGATCGTGCCTTCGGGCATTGCATATTCAACTTGAGGACGGATATGGTTCGGATTTTCGGTTGAGACAGTCTCATAACAAGTATCGAAAATCTGATTCGTACTGCTGAAATTGGCTAATCCGGGAATGCAGCCTTCGCAGGCGCACGAGCCAAAGGCAACCAGAATTTGCGATTTCTTACGCATCAGCTTGGCGATGTGTTCGTTTTCGTCGTTGCGGATGCCGCCGTTAAAGAGAGTCAGCAGGATGGACCCATCCTCCATAGCCTCCACATCCTTGTACTTGGCATCCATGGCGACCGGCCAGAAGACGACCTCGAAGTTGGCGTCAACATCCAGGATCTTCTCATGGATGTTCAGCACCGCAATTTCGCAGCCGCCACAGGAAGCGGCCCAATACATGGCGAATTTTGGCTTGCTCATACAGTCACCTCCATGGGAGTGGTTGCGCTGGCTGGAATGGCTGTTGCGTTCCAGTTCAACGGGCCGAGCGCGCGCACTTCTTCAACAAACCGGTTGATCTCGGCAGTAAAAATGGCTCCTTCGGCGGCGCTGGTCCATATCAATTTCACCCGCTGCGGTTCCAGTCCCATCTGGACCAGGACGCGCTTCATCAGGTGAAAGCGTCTCAGCGCTTTGTAGTTCTGCTCGACGTAGTGGCAGTCTCCGGGGTGGCAGCCTGTGATCAGGACGCCGTCAGCGCCGCCCGCAAAGGCTTTGAAGATAAAAGTGGGGTCCAGGCGGCCGGAGCACATCAAGCGGATCAGGCGTACGTTGGGCGCATATTTCATGCGCGCCGTGCCGGCCATATCGGCTGCCCGGTAACTGCACCAGTTGCAGGTAAATCCAATGATCAAGGGTTCGAATGTCTCTGTCATGGTTATTCTCCTTATCCGTGTCCCGCAGCCTTATGGCGTTGGAACCCCTTCCTTCACGACGCCCAGCATCAGCAGTCCCTCGATCTGAGAAAGTATCTGCTGGTTGCTGAATCCCGTGCCGCTGATGGCTCCCGCCGGACAGGCTGCCACGCACGTCCCACAGCCCTGGCACAACGCGGGATTGACGCGGCTGACTTCCAGGTCGTCAATGAAGGCGATGGCATTGAACGGGCATAGTCCATTGCAGATGCGGCATCCGGAGCATTGTTCCTCGTTGATGGTCGCACGGATGGGCTCAATGGCAATTTCCTTCTGCTGTATCTTCCCCAGTACGCGCGCGGAGGCCGCTGCTCCCTGCACAACGCTGGCAGGGATGTCCTTCGGGCCTTGTACACAACCGGCAATGTAAATACCCTCCGTCATGGTCGAGATTGGGTCAAGCTTGGGATGCCGTTCAATCAGCCAGCCATCCGCCGAGCAGGAGATGCCAAAAAGTTTGGCTGTTTCCTTAGAATCGTGTCGGGGCTCGAGTCCCACGGAGAGGATGGCCATGTCCACAGGTACGCGGAGTTGAGTGCCGGTCAGCGTATCCTCCACCTGGATGATCGTCTTGCCCTCTTCACCCGGCAGTCTGACAGCATCAGTTATTTCAGCAACTTTTCCGCGCACAAAGTGGGTGCCTTCCTCGAGCAGGCGGTGGTAGAACTCCTCGTAGCCCTTGGCGGGAGTACGGATGTCGATATAGAAGTTGTAAACCTCCGCTCCCGTCTTCTCGTGGACGAGATGGGCGAATTTCAGGCTCTGCATGCAGCAGATGGATGAGCAGTATTCGTTGTAGTTCTTGTCGCGGCTGCCCACACAATGGACAATGCCGACGACCTTGGGAACCGACTTCCCATCGCGGAGGATGATATTCCCGCCTGTTGGACCGGCTGCGTTGCTTAGACGCTCAAACTCGAGGCTGGTGTACACGTTCGGCAGACGTCCATAGCCGTATTGCGTAATCCGCCTGGCATCGAATGGATCCCAGCCGGTGGCGAGGATCACATTACCTACTTCCAGGGTAATCTCTTCATCCTTCTGGTTGAAGTCAATCGCGCCGGTAGGGCAGAACTTCTCGCAGGCTTTGCAGGTGCCTTTGAGGAAGTAGGTGCAGTTGGGAGCGTCGATGACCGGATACTTGGGCACTGCCTGTGGGAACGGAGTGTAAACGGCTTTCCGCTCTCCCATCCCGGCTTCGAACACATCGTCCACGACTTTCTTGGGGCATTTCTCCCAGCAGATTCCGCAGCCGGTGCACAACTCTTCATTGACAAACCGAGCTTTCTTGTTGACCTTGACCTGGAAGCTGCCCACATACCCCTCCACCTTGGTGACTTCGCTCCAGGTGAGCAGGGTGATGTTCTTGTGGGATCCGGCCTGGACCATCTTGGGGGTCAGGATGCAGGCTGAGCAGTCCAAGGTGGGGAAGGTCTTGTCGAATTGAGCCATGTGCCCACCGATGGAGGGTTCCCGTTCAACCAGGTAAACCGGGAAACCCGCGTCCGCAATTTCGAGCGCCGCCTGGATGCCGGCAATTCCGCCACCAACGACCAACGTAGCCGGATTGATCGGGACATGCAGCGGTTCCAGCGGTTCGTGGTATTCCACTCGTCGGACGCCGCCCGCGACAATCGCTTTGGATTTCTGGGTGGCCGCTGCCTTGTCGGTATGAACCCACGACGCATGCTCGCGAATGGAAACCAATTCGCACAGGTAGGGGTTCAAGCCAGCATTCGCGCAGGCTTTGCGGAAGGTCGCTTCATGCAGATGTGGCGAGCAGGCAGCGACGACAACACGGGTCAGGCCGAGTTCCTTGATATCCTTCTCGATCAGTTCCTGTCCCAGGCTGGAGCACATGAACTTGTAATCGCGGGAGATGATGACGCCGTTCTCCTTGAGATTCTCCGCCGCCCAGTCGCGCACTTCTTCCACATTGACCACGCCTGCAATGTTGGTGCCACAGTGGCAAACGTAAACACCTATTTTTTCCATATGTCTCACTCCTTTATTGGGTCATTGACTGGATCAGTCATGTTAGCCTTTTGCTACCTGGGCCAGTTCCGGAGCCAAGGATACAAATTCTTTTCCAAAACCCAGCTTTTTCTTGGGAATCCCCAGCGCCAGTCCGATCAACTGAGTGAAGTAAAACACCGGAACTTTGAAGTTCGTGCCAAACTCAAGATTGACTTGCTGTTGATACACTTCAAGGTTCAATTGGCACATGGGACAGGACGTTGCTATAACAACCGCCTTTGCGTCAAGGGCACTCTGGAGCAGGTTGCGCACCATGCTCAGGGCTGCAGTGCGGTTGGAGATAATCAGCGAGCCTCCGCAACAGCGCATTTTCAGAGGATAGTTGACAGGTTCCGCTCCGATCGCGGATAGTAAATCCTCAAAGAAACCGGGATTCTCAACATCCTCATGGTCTTTTCGCGGACGCAATATCTGGCAGCCGTAATATGGAGCGACCCGCACACCTTCCAAGGGATTAGTCACCTTGCTCTTAAGTTCTTCGAGCCCGATGTCATTGACATACACATCGATGAGGTGCTTGACTGTTGTGTCACCTGAAAAGTGCAGGTTATCCTCTTCAAGCGCGAAGTTGACGTGTTCTGCCAGGTCAGGGTCATGTTTCATGTGGTCGGCAGTAAAGTACATATTCTTGAAACAGGCGCTGCACGGCGCGACCACGGGCAGGCCGGTTTTTTCAGCGATGGCAAGGTTGCGGGCGGTGAGCGTATACGACAGCAGTTCATCAATGGATGAATACGCTGTCGCACCGCAGCAATTCCAATCTTCCAGTTCCTGCAGTTTTACGCCCAGCTTTTTCGTGGTCTCCAGGGCGGACAAGTGGTAACTGAGTGCCATCTTTTCCAGCGAACAACCGGGGAAGTAGGCAAATTCTTTCATTCGAGACCTCCCACGGGAATGATCCTGCCAAGCATGCGCCTGAACTGGTCAAGGTGTTTGATCCGGGGCGGCAGCAAGGGGATGCGGCCTTTCAACATCAGCCCCGTCGCGCCCGTGATTTCCGTGAGGAACTCCCGCATGTTGAAGCTGAAAATATAGCTGGGAGCCAGGACAGGCTCGAACGACCGCCCGGTCCGAACGATCATCTTGACAAAGGACTCGGAGAATGTCGGTCCGATCAGCCCCTCCTGGTATTTTCCCTTCCAGATTGAATAGCGCTTGAGCGCATACATCAATCCAGTAATATTGATCTCCTGAGGGCAGCGGACGGTGCAGTGGTAGCAGGAGGCGCAATACCAGAAGGTATTGCTGTTCAACACCTCTTCCTTCCTCCCGGCATTGATCAATGCGATGATTTGCCGTGGGGAATGATCCATGTAACCGGCAACGGGGCAGGTACCGGAACAGGTCCCGCATTGGATGCAGGTCCTCAGGGGCTCCCCCTCCGTTGCGTATAATAGATTTTCCACTTCCTGATTGAACGATAACGTTTCTGTCATAGGTTTGGCCTCTCTGGTTTACGTTTTGGATTGAAATCGGCTATGAACTGTAAACCTTTTATCAGCCTATTTTTCCGCAGCTTTTCTTGCTTCAGCGGTTGCGATCAGGCTGTTCACCTTATCCAGAAGCAATTTCGGCTCAACCGGTTTTTCCACCAGTTCGTCAACCTCCACAAAGCGAGGGTGGATGGGTTCACCCGGGAATAGAAAGGCGATCTGCTCCCGCATGCCCGTAATGATCAACACCGGCATTTGCCTGAGCTTGGGGTCCTTGCGGAGTTTGCGCGCAATCATCACGCCTTCCGCTCCACGCCCCATCATGATGTCAAGCAGTAACAGGTCATAATGCCTGGCTTGCAGGGCATTCAATCCATCCTTGGGATTGTATGCAACATCCACCTCGAAATCGGCCGTATCGAGGATTGCCTTAATACCCGAGACAAAGTCCGGGTCATCATCGATCATAAGCAATCTTTTTGTCATCTTTCACCTCCATTCAAGGTTTACAAATTAATTTCCCTTTGCAGGGTTGGTTCCACTTATTACGGGCAATGCAATCAAAAATTCCGTACCGGCACCCGGTTCACTAAGCGCGCAAATCGTCCCGTCGTGGGCATCGATGATATGTTTGCTGACTGCCAGCCCGATGCCGTGTCCGGTTGCCGCAGCCTGGCCTGTCGCACCTCGATAAAATCCTTCGAAAATGTGAGGAAGCTCTTCGGGTGGAATTCCCACACCGCTGTCTTTGATTGATATTTCAATTTTTCCGCTTTTCTCTTCAACATTCAGGTAAACCTTGTTGCCATCATGTGAGTACTTGATTGCATTGCCCAGGATATTTACAAACGCTTCCGAAAGACTGAGATCATCTCCAACTATCGGCGATAAGGGTTCGCCAAATGATTTTACGATTTCAACGTTCTTGCGGGCGGCGAGGGTTTCAACGCTTTCCATCGCCTTCATAATGGCGGATGTCACAGCGATTTCTTTGAAACTCTGCTTCAGGGTGCTGATATCCGTCGAAATCACCTTCAACCACGAATTGATGAGCTTGAGCAGGTCCTCGATCCTGGCTTTTATTCTTTCAAATTTTTCCTTCTGGCTTTCGTTGAGCGCATTGGCAAGCTCGAACTCAAGTGCAAATAAATTCTGTTGGACCGCGCTGAGTGGAGCCTTCAATTCATGCGAAACGATGTGGGCGAACTGTTCCCTCAGCAACTCCTTCTCCCTCCGCAAGGAAATGGTCTCGAGGGTCAGTTTCCGCTTTTCCAGGCTCCGGCGGGTGATCAGCCGAAACTCCTCCGGTGTAAACGGCTTGGGAAGAAAGTCGTATGCGCCTCGTTTCATCGCTTCCACCGCCGAGCTGATGGTCGCAAAGCCGGTGATGACGACCATCACGATGGTCGGATCCATTTCCTGCATCTTTTCGAGGACCTCAAAGCCCGAGATACCCGGCATCTTAAGGTCGACAAACACAAGATCGGGCTGAAACCCGGCGACAAGGCTCAGACCGGTCGTTCCGTCGGACGCCGTCGCAATCTCAAATGGACCGCCTGCCAGAATCTGAGTGCAGGAATCGCGGACCACTTCCTCGTCGTCAATCAGCAATATCTTTGACTTTGTTTCCATTCTCCTCATCAACTTTCACAATCACTGGCAGGCTGACAATAAATGTCGTGCCTTTGCCGACTTCACTCTCGACATCAATCTCGCCGTTGTGTTCCTTTACAATTCCATAACTGATCGCAAGGCCAAGTCCCACCCCGTGCCCCACATCCTTGGTGGTGAAGAACGGGTTGAAAATCCTGTCCATATCCTCAATCGAAATGCCGTGCCCGGTGTCTTTGACCTCGATTTCAATGTATTTCTCGTTAAGCCCAAAACAGGTGGTCAATGTTAAGGCTCCTCCGTCAGTCATCGCTTCTGCTGCATTGATCATCAGGTTCATGAACACCCTTTCAATCTGAGAGGGATCGATGACAATCATCGGCAGGCTTTCGTCAAAGTTCTTCAAAATCGAGATGTTTTGAAAATTCGCCTGGTTCTCAAGTAGCGATATGCACCGGCGAAGAAGGTCGTTGATGTTGATGAGCGTTTTATGAGGCTTTTCCTGCCTGGAAAAATCCAGCAAGCCCCGAATGATTTGCCTGCAACGATTTGCCTGGATGGCGATCTTCTCCAGATTATTCCGCGCCGGTCCATCGCACACTTCCTGCTCCAAAAGCAGGCTCGAGTAGGTAACGATCCCCTGAAGCGGATTGTTAAGCTCGTGGGCTACGTTCGCAGACAATTGACCGACAATGGCCAGCCGTTCAGATTCCATGATTTTTCTTTTTGTAAATTCCTTCAACCGGTCATCCCGTTCCTTGAGAGCAGCCGCCATCCGGTTGAAGTGGTGGGACAGACTTCCGAATTCATCCCTGCTGGTGAGTTCCACCTTGGTTTCGAGATTGCCATCCGCCAATTGTTTGGACGCTGTTACCAGGTCATGGATTGGCCTCGAGATTTGGCGTGCGATAAAGAAGGCAAGCAAAGTCGTCAACAAGACTCCCGCCGCTGTGATCCCTACAAACACCAAGATGGTCTGATTTTGGATGTCGGCATATTTCTGCTCGAGGATTCCGACATACAGGATGCCAATGATTTCATCTTTGATGTTTCGAATCGGCTCATAGGCGGTGATGTACCAGTCGTTGACCACATACGCCCGGCCTACCCAGGGCTCCTGTTCGATGACCACCTGGTGATAGACGTCCTCCGCGATACGCGTCCCGATAGCCCTGGCACCTTTATCATCCGTCACGTTGGTGGATATTCGCACATCGTCCTGAAAGATGGTGGCTGTGCCGATGTCCTTGCCTTCGTACTCGACGTTTTGAAAAACTGTTCCCTTGACTTTGTCGACAATCTCATAGTTTCTATTCAATAAACTCCCGCCGTACACCACTCCAATTAGGCTGCCCTGGTCATCAAATATCGGGGCGGCGGCCTTCAACATCATACCGGCTTTCTCTTCCGTTTCCGGGCGAAGTCTTGCTTTGGGCGTATCGATGAAGACAAAAAGAGCTTGGTCGGCAAGAGCAGGTGATTCCCGTTGAAGTTCCTCAGGCGAAATGATGGTCGTGCCAGATACCGGCTTTTTCGTTCGCAGGACTTCGCCAACAATTTCGTCCTGGCTCTGGTCGTCTCCCTTCAACGACGGATTATTGACGCGCAATACCACCCTGCCCAAATTGTCTGTGATGGTCAGGATATCCATGTTTTCACTGTTTTTAAAGCGGACCAGCTCGTCCATGTATTCCTGGCGGGTGTCCCCTTCTAAAATGTCACCAATGAAAAGCCTGACTGTGGTGAAATTAACAGCATCTTCCACTTGCTGCAACCTGGTCTGGTATATTTCGCGGGCGGCATTCAAGTCATTGCGGACTCGTTCCTGTGCCTCATCAATGATTCGATTGTTAAAGATCTGGATTGCAGAAAACGTGAAGATCAGGCTGCTCAATAATATGATGGATAAAAAGCTCAGCGTCAATTTTGTGGCAATTGGCAGCCTTATGTTCTTAATTCGCATGGATGCGGCATCCATTACCGCTTTCAATTTAAGTCGCTCTCCTTAATCTCAATAAACCTGCAACAATTTCAAACTCACATCAAAGTGCTTCGTGAACCAGTTCCATCAATTCCTTGACCTGGAATCGGTTCTCATTTCCGGTGGTTTTGACCGCATCCCGGAACATGGTCACATCTTTCGGACAGGCCACGACAAATGCCTGCACGCCTTCAAGCGCGGCAGCTTCTCGGATACGAATCTCGCTTGGCCGTTCCTTGCCGGGTTTTTCCTCCATCCAAATTCGGCCGCCGCCTGCTCCGCAGCAGAATCCTCTATCTCCATGACGGGGCATTTCGACCTGTGTGCATCCCGTTGCGCGGAGCAAGTTTCGAGGCGCATCATAAATACCGTTGTAACGCCCCAGGTAGCAGGGATCATGATAGGTAACAGTGTAATCAAGCTTCCTGCTGAATTTGAGTTGACCGGAGGCGATCAAACGGGTGAGCAATTCCGTGTAATGCAGGATTTGTGGGCGGCCGTTTCCATTGAATGAGTATTCGTTTTTAAGGGTGTTATAAGTATGAGGATCCGTTGTAACAATGGTCTCGAACTTGCACTTGCTCAATGCCTGCATGTTCTTTTCAGCCAGCATTTCGAAAATGCCTTCTTCCCCGACGCGCCGCACATCATTGCCGGAATTGCGTTCAGCATCAAACAAAATTCCAAAATTCAGGCCTGCTTTCTGAAAGACTTCACAGGTTTTTCGCGTGACATCCGTGAGGGTGGGACTGTAGGAGGCATAATCGCCGACGAACCACAGGTACTCCACCGGTTCACGGCGTGCATCCTTGACCGGAGGCTGCAGGTTCGCTGTCCATTTGGCGCGCATGCGGTCCGATTGTCCAAATGAATTCCCGTAGCGCCCTAAATTGACCAAGGCGGTCTGAAGCGTGCTGTCCATGCTGCCTTGATCCACGAGGAAGCGGCGCATGTCCACAAAAGTGGCAATATGATCAATAAATGCAGGGCATACTTGCGAACAGGCCCGGCAGGTGGTGCATGCCCAAAGCTCTTCAGTGCTGACCACGTCCCCATGCAGGGAGCGGCCATTCCTCTCCCATAGATGTGCCTCTAGCTTGACCATCAGGTCGCGGGGGGAGAGGACTCCCGCACCGGCAAACGCGGGACAGACATCCTGGCAGCGGCCGCAGCGTGTGCAGGATTCAAAGTCCAGCAGTTGTTTCCAGGTGAACTGCCGCCACTCTTTTACTCCGGGTCCCGCATCCGTACGCGCGGGTGAAAGCGCCCCAACAGGCTCAAGGGAACGGAAGAAGATGTTCAGCGGCACTGAGAAAATATGGAACAACTTCGTAAACGGCAGGCTGATGAGGATGATGAAAGCCGTCAATATGTGAAGTATCCAAATCGCGAGGTGAAGAGTCTGATTATTTGGATCACCCAGGGCGAGGAACGCCCCGGCAATCATTTGGCCGACCGGCGACCATACCGCCCAGTCAGGCTGGGTGACTGCAAGGCGCAATCCCTCGGTGAGATAGCCGCTTATCGCAATGAAAGACAACATGAGAAGGACGTATAGATCATCCCCCGCAAGGCCTTTGACAGGAAAATTCTGCAGACGGGCCGGACGAGAGACATACCGCCGATAGATTGCCATCCCCAACCCGACAATAACGAGCAGGCCGAGAATATCCAGCGCCAATTCAAAAAGGATGTATACCCACCCAGTCAGGATCTGGAAACCGAAGAACAGGTGAGTGACGTCCCAGTCCACAGTAGCCAGCGCGGTGCCGAAAGCCAGGACAAGCATCCCCCAAAAGATCGTGAAGTGCATGATGCCCGGATAAGTTTCTTCCGATGTTCGACGTTGAACCACGACTTGATAGATGGCTGATCCGATGCGTTTCCAGAATTGACTGGTCCGCTTCTCCGGACGGCCTTTCCGCCAGCGCAGGATTCGACGCAGTACTCCATAGAGGAAAACGATCATCGTCACCGCTGCGAGAATGTACTGCGCGATTTCAGCCCAATGCGGGATGTTCCAGAAAGTCTCACGGATAGGCATGGCAGCTTACTCCATCATTCGCTCTTATTTCGCCTGTTTGACTTTTTCCGTCAGCGCGGGGACCAGGTCGAACATGTCAATCGTCGAACCGTACTTTGCGACATTGAATATGGGCGCATTGGGGTCCGTGTTGATGGCGATGATCACCTGGCTGTCACCAATCCCTTCCACATGTTCCGGCGCACCGCTGATGCCCAACGCCAGGTAAACCTTGGGCTTGACCCGCTTCCCGGATTTACCCACCAGCCTTGAAGTGGGCAGCCAACCCTGATCCACAACCGGGCGGGAAGCAGAGACCGCAGCGCCCAGCGCGCCAGCCAATTCGTTGGCCAGTTCGATATTATCTTTCGTCTGGATGCCACGCCCGATTGACACGAGGATCGCTTCCTTGGCGATATCCACGTCCCCGGCTTCGGGTTCGATATAGTTCTTCAGGCTCACCCGCAGCCCGCTCATAGCCGGCGCAGGGATTGTGGCAACCGCTGGTGCCTGGGTGCTTTGACCCAGCTCAGACTTGTATCCGCCGGGGACCATTGTGATCAATGCGGTCGGAGCAGGGATTTCTCCCTCTGCCATGATCTTCCCACCGCAGATCTGACACACATATTTGCCTTCCGCGGTGAACGAGCGGCACGAGCTGACTACCGGCAGACCCAGTTTCGCTGACAATCCGCTGGCCACATCCATACCCAAAGAAGAATGACCAAATAGAACCACGCGTGGAGATTGTTCTTTAACCAGAGCAGCGAGTGCGACTTGATACGCATCCGATGTAAATTCAGCCAGGGCAGCATCATCCATGTAAAGCACACGGTCGGCAGCAAGAGAATCGGCTAATCCTTGAGCCTTGTGGCCAAGAAGCACAGCGACGACTTCTCCGCCGGCTGCCTGGGAAAGTTGGCGGGCAGCCGCCAACATGACGTAGGATATATCAGCCACCTGTCCGCGAAAATGTTCGATGACCACAAAGAGATTCTGGCTCATGGCATCCTCCTCATAATCCGCCGGCTTCCTTGAAGATGGTAATGATCCTGTCAGCGACAGCGTTGGCATCGCCATCAAGCATGATTGCCTTTTCAGTTGCTTCGGGCAGGAACATGCGACCGACAGTCACTCCACCTTCCAGGTCCAATCCCGCCACCGGGCGGTCTTCAATCTTGGCGGTTCCCATCACCTGGCGGATCTTGCTGTAGGCGATATAACGAGGCGGTTGTTCCGCTGCCTGGATACCTAACACGGCAGGTAGTTTAACCTCGACCTCGGCAATCAGCCCGCCGGGATATTCCTTGCGAACAACCACGGAGCCGGCAGCGAGGACAAGGCCCGAAACATACCCGACATAGGGCATGCCCAGGTATTCCGCCAACAGAGGCCCCAGCGATCCGTCCAGGTCGTTGTGAGCCTGGACGCCTGTCAACACAAGGTCGGGATTTTGTTCTTTCAACAGCGCAGCATAAGCACGCGCCAGGGCATGATTGTTGATTCCTGTGAAATCGCCGGTCAGCTTGATCAGCTGGTCGGCGCCTTTGGCAGCTGCGGTGAAAAGGAAATCATCCACCCCCTCAGATTCAATCGTGGAAACAACCACCTGTCCGCCCCCGCGCTCCTTGAGCAGAATAGCCTGCTCAACGGCGTGATCGTCGAATTCGTTGATGATAAGCCGCAACCAAGCCGTATCAAGTGCCGTGCCGTTGGAATCGATGGTCAACTCCTCGACAAGATCGGGTACAAACTTTACCGGGACGATGATTTTCATGGGCATCTCTCCTTTGGCTTTGTGCAGTTAAATGCTCATGGATTCTGCAAGCAATTCGGCAATTTCGCGGACCTTCAATTGGCCGGCCTCTTGAATTGTTTTTACAGCATCTTCAAACCGCGGAGGCTCATACGGGCAGGCAACCGATAGAATATCCGCTCCAGCCGCCACAGCTTCGCGCACGCGCCATTCGGAAAGCCGCGTATGCGCCTTCTCCCATTGGAAACCGTCCAGCCACATCCCGCCACCGCCGCCGCCGCAGCACAGGCTGTTCGTGCGCTGGTGGGACATCTCCACCAATTCCAATCCCGGGATGGCCGACAACAAGGCGCGGGGTTCATCGAATACCCCATTGGCGCGTCCCAGATAGCAGGGATCGTGATACGCGATTTTCGCCTTCACTTCGTTTTTCAGCAGGGGCTTCAACTGGGCAAGTCTTTCAGCAAGGAATTGGGTGTAGTGTTTCACCGGGTACGATACACCCAGGGTCGGGTACTCATTCTTGAGCGCATTGAACGCATGCGGATCGGTGGTGATAATTTCGTTGAACTTGAATTTGCGGAATGCCTGTCCGTTCTTCTGAACCATCATTTCAAACAAGCCGCGCTCACCCGCCAGGCGCTGCGAATCCCCGTCGCTGAACTCATCCGGTCCCAGAATGCCGAATTTAATTCCCAGGGCATTGAGAATCTTCGCGAGTGCCTTGGTGGCCGAGATCATGCGGGGATGATAGGAGGCATAATCGCCGACAAACCACAACACATCCACCGGTTGGCGGGTCTTGCCGAGAATGTTCACTTCAGGAGAAATTCCCGTTGTCCAATCTGATCGCTTGCGCGGGGATTCACCCATTGGATTGCCGTAGCGCTGCGTGTTTTCCAATGCGGACTGCAGTTCGGAAGGAATGTTACCCGCCAGCAGCATTTCCTCCTTGGCACGGGTCATCAGTGCGGCTGTGATGGGGATGTCGGAGGGGCAGAACTCCGTGCAGGCATAGCAGGAGACGCACATCCACACGCTGTCAGCCTTGATCACATGGTCAAAAAAATCCGACCGCAGCGCGCCGATCATTTTCCCCGGCGGATATTTCATAATGTACCCGAAGGGGCAGACGCCGCTGCATGTCCCGCACTGCAGGCAGGTGCGAATTCTTTCGCCTTCTTTAACCGCATACAAGCTGTCTAGAAAAGTCTTGCTAAACGTTTTACTTAATGGAGAAAGCGTAATTTCCAAAGTACACCTCCGGCGGATAGGTGATGTGGACGCACCAAACCTGCGCTCCTCAGGCATTGGTACGGTTGGATATGATTACACCGGTAAGAATTTCCTTATTAATTATAGCGGTTATTACTATATTGTGGCTTTCCTCACTTAAAGTCAACGTTGAATGTCATACGCTGAATAAATAAAAGTCACTACTAACATAATCCCAACACCGGCAATATCTGTTGTTCTCCGCTGAGTCAGTCAAGATATTACAAAGGGCATACATTTCGTGCTGCGGATGGAAATAATGGTTGGAAGGT
>CAVZGY010000005.1:0-60331 GCA_963774975.1 uncultured Chloroflexia bacterium | reverse complement strand
CCAGGTGATGACCGTCTTTGCACAATCTGCGATTGGGGGGCGATTCTATCTGGCCGGCGGGACTGCTTTGGCGTTGCAGCTTGGACACCGCCGTTCGGCTGACCTGGACTACTTCACTCAAACCGAAGACGTCCCTACCCTGATCGAATCCCTGCGCCATTCCTTGAAATCATGTGAACCCGAACTGGCGGATTCTTCCTGGGGCAATCTGATCTTCCTGGCCTTGGGAGTACGCCTTGGCTTCTACGGCTACGGTTACGAACTGCTCCAGCCTCTGGTGGAAGCCGGAGAGACCCGGATGGCCAGTGTCACGGATATTGCCCTGATGAAATTGGATGCCCTGCTGGGACGTGCCGGGCGTAAGGATTTTCACGATCTGTACGCCATCTGCCAGACCCATCCTTTGCGTGAGCTGCTGGAACTGGCGCCCCGCAAATATCCCGATGTGCGGGATTTCGAAGTCCAGGTCGTCAAGCGCCTGACCTATTTCGAAGCTGCAGAGCATGATGCGCCGCCGCCCCTGATGGAACCGGTCGCTTGGGAAACGGTCAAAGAGTATTTTCGCAAGCAGGCCGCACTAATCGGCAGGGGCTGGATCGGAGAAGGGTGAGAACGGCAGGCAGGTGACCTGCCGTTTTTTGTTGCCTTCCGTCATTCAGCCTCCGTAAGGGCATCAGCGCTTGTCTACTTTGGGAGGGCGAGGTGGCTGACTGGTCATAGCGCCACATGGATGTGAACGCCATTTGGGCGAAAATCCACAGGATCTTCCGTTCCGCATAATCTATAAACGGTTCTAGATCAACATCTGTGTAGTCACCCTGCAATTCTTGATAAACGCGACAAGAGACGTATTATTGTCATGATCTTGCTTATATTACGGAAGGCACCTTATTTGTTAACCGGGTAAAAGAGATAGCTGTTCTGGTATAACATAGTGTATCCAATAGGGCGGAGCTATTCGTTTTATGCACCCAGATACGCATGCGGCGACCAAAGTAGTTATATTATCTTCAATGACCAGTCGAGTATGGAATGGTTTAGGCTAAGGCAATTTTGTTTTATTAAAAAGGGTCAAAAAACCATCCTCGGATAAAAGAGCCAAAGAGTGGTAATAAAAAGGACAATCCCCTCACGAGAATGGGAATCACCGTGATCGACCAGGGACTTGCCTGCACCAGAGCCGCAGGCACAGGTGAAACATCCCCTCAATGGAGGCGCTGAAGCCAAAGGAAAAGCCTCCATCTCGGAGGCTTGAAAAGTGATCGACCAGGGACTTGAACCCTGAACCCACTGATTAAGAGTCAGTTGCTCTGCCAATTGAGCTAGTCGACCATTTTATAGGTCACTGACCGCCATTTTGACGAGTCAGTTGCTCTATTTTTAAGGCGTTCCACACCGGGGAACTGACGAATCAGTTGCTCCCTTTTCTGTGGTTCGTTTCCTTTGCGCGTGATATTATACTCCAAAGAGGGGGGGTGTCAATGTGATTTGTGATCGCATGTGAAAGATTAATTTCAGGCTAAAATAATAGTGTGATCGATAGAAAAAGTTTTCAAAAAGACCACATTTGAGGAAAAAACAACAGCAACTTGAACAAGCTCAATTCGATAGTGTTGCCGATTAACTTGAATATCAACCAGCAGTAGATCAACGTGTTGCCTCGTGAAAAATATGTATTGAGACCGGTTTCCAATTATGTCACTTGTTAAAATGCCTGTCACATCCAAGTTGGTTCTTCCTTGTCCATTGACTCAATTTGGATAAAAAAACATAGGATTGTTTATATGAAAAACAAATCAAAGTTGGATACCATTGATTTGAATTCTGATCCGAAACTAATAATTAAATTTTTGCGCGAAACATATTTCGATGAAGTGAAATTTATCAAGGATCCAACTTGCCCTGATAGATTATTGAGATTACTCCCGCAATCCGTAAAAAACTCATACATAAAAGTTCCACCAAACGAATATCCAATTCATTATTATCTAAGGCTAAATTTCGCCCATATCTTCAGTCAAAAAATTACGAGTATAACTTTCGAAGAAGAGGTTCGCGGACATATCTCTGTGTTTCTTATGTTGGAGGAGCAAGCCATTTCCTTTGAAAAGGCCTTCGACGTAGCTCATAAAGCTCAAAAGGTTCTGAAAGACCATTTACTTGAACTATTCAACGATTATCCGCTCAGCGGTACAGAAGGTTTCACAGACAAATTCCTGGAGTCTAGAATCGCACAAATATTTTCATGTAAAACAGGAGCTGCTCGAAATTCTTACAATGAGGTTTTGGTTTTTTGGCTAAGAATATTCCTGAAGGTTGATCCAGATATAATTTTTTCAGTCGATCCTAAGATTGTGGCGGAAGCATCAAAACAGCCAACTGTTGAGAATTCTCAACCGAAATCACTCCTTCTTCACGACGAATTGGATATACCTAAATACCATGAAATATTTGCTTCGTGGAATTACGGCGATGTTCCGGAAAAGATGGGTTATAGTCGGAGTGTATCTGCATTGATTGAACGGAAATTTGAAATTGATGGCCGCCATCATAGAGTTCAACCAGCCGGTTTACTGAAATTTATCAGCAGGAAATGGGGTTTTCTGGTTGGCAGTCCAATGGATGGACGCACAAGCACATTTTTCGATATCGCACGAATGTATAAAGATCAAGGTATTCCTGATATATACCCCGTTTACTTACCTGCCTTAGATATTTTGCAAAGTGTAAACAATAATATTCCTGTTGATTCCTGTATTGAAATACGTTACACAAATTCTAGCGCATTACGAAGATATCGGCTTTCGGGAGAATCATATCGGAGGAGAACAAAGGAACTCATTCTTTCTGGGAAAATGCCAATTCTGGTCGACGATTTCGATAGGCTGGATAAGTCAGATCGAATTCGCGTTAATAACTATTTTTTACAATGTCCGAATGTGATTTATGCCGTATCGGACAAGTACTTTGATAACCAAATAGAGATGGACGAATTGAAGCATGGCAGGAGCAACGAGCCTTTGGTAATACGATTGAAAGAATTAAGTTATGACGAGAAGATGGATTTTATTCGCCTAACTTATCCTTGCATAAAGAACAAATTCTCAAATCTTCCGTTGGATCGATTGATTATTGACATCGACTTGAGGAAATTTAATAAGGTGGATTTTCAGCTTCGAACCATGACTGATCTGGTGGCAGCGATTGTCGGTTCGGATCATTCTAGTGGTTTAGCACCGGTCTACGCAATATTAGCGGACCAACTGAAAAAGGCCGGTTTGGGAAGAATAACAATCCCGCATGACAAGAGCGAGTTTTCCGATGCGGAGAAATTGATTTTTGAATTAGGGAAAATCGTCAACCGACAAACACTAATAGGCTCATCCTTGAAGGAGGCTTCAGATGCTATATACTTAATTGATATTGATGTATTACTTAAATATATTTCAGAGCTGAATATAAGAAAACACTTTACATCTCTTCTCTTCACGAAGGATGAAAGAAAACTTGAGTTCTACTCATTTTCTTTTTATATCTTTGTTGGGGCAGTACATCGATTTTATGCGCCAGAAGAATATGCCCCTAATATAATTTCAAAAACCTTTGGAGGATTTTGGGGTGTACTTCAAAGCCAAATATCTCATTATTCGAAAGAGATCACTAGTTTAAGGTATGGCTTTGATCACACTGATTCCCCGTTTTCCAGGAATATGGTGGTTGATCAGGATGCTTTTAATAATAAACAAGAAGAGCTTGACCGGATGATGAAGGCGCTTGGGGAAACATTGGACTTGTAAATATTATTCATGAATCATTGGACAAAGCTAATCTAACTGAAAATTGCGCGAAGTTGACCAACTTCAAAACCATAATCTCCGATTATCTTTATAATTTTCTAGGCTCCCCAATTGGGCAACGACTCATCAAGACCAAAACAGTTGGCGGAGTTCAAGGAAAGTTGCCGTTATACAACATTCAATCAATACAGGTTGTTGTCCCTGCACCAGAAGTCTTAGAAAAGTATCAAACAATTTCAAATGGAATAAACGAAATTCAGCAGGTAAAAACAACCGAGAACTCCAAATTGACACTGATAAGAGATTTACGGTTATCCAAACTTGCAACCATGGGAAGCTAAACCATGAGCATCTTCAACGAAGAAGCACTGGAAAAAACAGGGGGTGATTTGTCCAGTTTTTTATAAAATAAACTGGACATTTTAGCGCCTATGCAATACAATGGAAGGCATGAAAACCGCTGAATATACGGCTAATTCCATAGAAAGACTTCCCAGGGGCTATGTCTTCACCTATGCCGACTTTGTGACCGAGGTGAATAAGAAAGAAGCCGTCATCAAAACCCTTAACCGCATGGCGGCGGCGGGCAAAATCGTCAAACTGGCGAAGGGTAAATTCTACAAGCCCGAAAAAAGCGCCTTCGGCAAACTCCAGCCCAACCAGCGTGAAATTGTGAAAGACCTTTTGGAAAAAGACGGCAAAGTCATTGGCTATCTCACAGGCTACAGCATCTACAATCAATTGGGCTTGACCACGCAGGTCAGCAATACCATTCAGATCGGCAGGAAGGAAATCCGCGCGTCATTTAAGCGCGAACGCTATACCATATCATTTATCCGTCAAAAAAATACCATAACCAAAGAGAATATTCCGCTCCTGCAAATCCTGGATTCGATCCGCACGATAAAAAAAATACCAGACACTACTTCGGCATCGGCTTGCAAACGGTTGCTGGCTATCGTTAAAGGGTTGGCGCCAAAAGATAAAAGCGCGTTGGCGCGGCTGGCGCAAAAATATCCGCCTGCCGTCAGAGCACTGGTGGGAGCAATCCTTGATGAAACGGGCGACCTTTCACTCACCGAGCCATTAAGGAAGTCACTCAACCCAATCAGCGTTTACAAATTATCAGGGATAGACCAAATTCTGCCAGCCGCCAAAACCTGGAACATCAAATGAATCTGCACACTGATGGAAAATTGTTCAGCGAGACCATCCGCGCTGCTTCGCAGCACAGTGGCATCCGCTCCGTGTTTGTGGAAAAAGATTACTGGATCACATTCGTATTAAGCCAGTTATCCGAAAGCCAGTACGCAGGGCAGGCGGTTTTCAAGGGCGGCACGTCCCTATCCAAAGGGTACGGACTGATCAGCCGCTTTTCGGAAGACGTGGACATTGCAATAATCAGTGAAGAAAGCCAATCGGGCAACGAAATCAAAACTGTCATCCGTGCGGTTGAAAAAGACATGTCCGCAGGGTTGAGGGAAAAAGAGGTGGAAGGCGTATCGAGCAAGGGCTCAAGGTATCGCAAGTCCGTTTTTGAATATGAAAGCATTGACCGCACAAACGTATCCAACACATTAATCATTGAAGTCAACTCGTTTGCCAACCCGTTCCCGTTCCGACCGTTGACCATCAGAAGTTTCGCGCATGATTTCCTGGCAGAAACCGGTAACGAGAAATTAATAGAAAAATACGGATTGCAACCCTTTCAAGTTAATGTGCTGGACAAAGAGCAAACGCTCGTGGAAAAACTGGTCTCGCTGATTCGTTTTTCGTTCGACGCGAATCCCAAAACCAGTATTGCATCCAAGGTCAGACACTTTTACGATTTGTATTACCTGATGAAAGATGCCGAATGTGTTACGTTTGTAAGGTCAGCTGAGTTTCAAAAGCGCTTTGAGGAAATCCTGCAGCATGACAGAGAGCTATTCGATATCCCCAACGGCTGGAAGGATAAGCATATTCATGATTCCCTATTGTTCACAGATTTTGATAACCTGTGGGAACAATTGAAAGATGTATACACACGGGAACTATCGGTACTGGCATTTATGCCAATCCCCGATGAGCGACAAATTGCCGAACAGTTCAAAGATCTGATGAAAAATATCTAATGAGCATATTCACCGAAGAAACGCTGGAAAAAGCTGTCATCGAACTCTTTGAAGCGGAAAGGTATCCGCATGTCGGGTTGGCGATGGGCATCGTGTGTGCCGAGCACATTGCCGGGTATGAGACCGTGATGCTTGATTACGAGAAGATGCTGCGCGCCACCTACTGCCTGCTGCAGGTCGCATCGTTCGGGCTGACCGAGGCGCAGGCCAGGGAACGCGGCTTTACGGTGAAGATCGGGCGCTTCCCGTTCTAGGCGAACGGCAAGGCGCTTGGATTGGGCGATTATGCGGCTGGTGGAGATCGCGCATCGCCTCGGTCATGCCTCCGTGGACACAACATTGGCTACTTATCTGCACTGTGCATTGCTTACCCAGGATACCAATTCGAAAGTGAACGAGGAGAGGATATCGGATTTCTCTCACATCCAAACGGCGTTTCTGGCAGGGGTATCGACGAAGCGGATCAAGCAAATTGTATCGAGCCGCAAAATGGAAATACCTTTGAGACCCTTTGATGTTCAGACTATCCTTTCTGGTTTTTGGGCATCCATTCCTGACGGAAATTGGGTGGGAAGGGCAGGTTGATATGGGCGGAGAAAAAATCACCTTCTCTCAGGCCGTGGACGAATTCTTGAAGATCAAGAAGGCGGGCACGCCTCGAACTTACCAGGATTACGCCTACCGCTGCGGGATTATCCAAAAGATCGCCAGGCTGGCGAAGATCTCAAAGAAGCCTCTCGATGGGATAACCGTAATCGACCTTTCCAGGGCGATCGTCTTTCTCGACCAGCCTGAGTTGTATCCAAAACTTGGGCCGACTACAAAGAACAAGATTATTGCCTGTCTGAGAATGCTATTCCTTGCGTATATCCAAATGGGAAGGATTTCGAATAATCCTGTTGCGCTTCTTCCGAAACGGCGAGCAACCCCCAGGCAGGCGAGACCGTTCACAGAAGATGAATTGCAAGCCCTGCTGAATGTAAAGCCTGATACCCCTGCGCAGTATCGTGACCGGGCTATGATCTATACCCTGGCTGATGCGGGGCTGCGGGCAAATGAATTATTGAATTTGAAGATAACAGATTGGAAGGACCAGACTATATTTATAACCAAAGGTAAAGGCGGGAAGCCACGTCAGGTGAGCATTGGAAGCGTCACCAGGCAGGCATTGGAAGAATATATCTTGCATTATCGGGTTCCAGGAAGTGAATATCTGTTTGTGACATTGAAGGGGAAATCCCTCAACATCCATTCCCTGAATAAAAGGATTCAGGTACACCAGAGAAAGGCGGGCATTGGGCACGCTTCGCCTCATCGCTTTCGGGCGACTTTCGCCACAAATTTTGCCAAAGTTAGTAATGGAAACCTGGTGCAGTTGCAGGCGTTGCTGGGTCACGCGACAATGGAAATGTCCCGCAAGTACGTCCAGCTGGCTGCAGCGGATGAAGCTCAATTGACCAATACAAGGGAGAGTCAGGTGGACAGGTTCTTGCAGCCGCATGTCGAACCGGAAAAGCCAGATGTGCTTGAACAGGAATCGCTTCGGGCCCAGATTGACTTGCTTAATCTGAAAATCCAGAAAATGACACTGGAAGTGAGCATCCTGCAACAGGAGTATTCCTGCCAGTTGAGATGATAGTAATTTTCGAATTGTACTCCCCCAGAAGACAAATAAAGTCAGTCAAGTAGACCAACTCCTCCGGAATAAATCGGAAGAGTTGATTTAAATTTTTTCAGTGAGACTTTCAAGAGGCTTGTACTGGAAAACCGCTTTCAAATTTCTATGTATTTAAGGAAATAGAGTTCGCGACATAAGAGGACATGGAATGAATGTTGGTTACTTGATCGGACATTTAGGGTGTAACATAATCCACTCCTGGCATTATCCTTTTACACCACCCGCTGTCAATCCCTTTTCGAGAAATTTCTGCATGCTCAAGAAAAGAATGACCACCGGAATGGTCATGATGGTGGAGGCAGCCATGACCACATGGGGACGCGGGCTGGGATCGGTGAAAATGGTATTGACCTTGATCGGCATGGTGAACATCTCGCGGCTGTTGAGGAAAACCAACGCATACAGGAATTCATTCCAGGCGATCATGAAGGTATAGATGAATACCGAGACCATGGCGGGGATCGCCAGCGGGAGGGTGACGCGCCAGATGACCTGAAGGCGGGTGCAGCCATCGATCAGCGCAGCCTGTTCGATTTCGTCCGGAATTGTGCGAAAGTAATTAGTCAGCATATAAAGTGCCACCGGCAGGGTCTGGGCGAGATAGGTGAACATCAGGATGTAAAGGTTATCCTGTACATCAAAACCTATCCGGTCGCCGATATTGGCCAGCATGGCAAAAAGCGGGATGATCAGTAAAACACCCGGTACAAGATAGACCATCAGCACGCTGTTGAGCAGGATGTTTTTCCCCCGGAAGTGCAGCCGGGCGATGGCGTACGCACCCAGCACTGATAGAATGACGGCGATGAGCGCGGTAGGCACCGAAACCAACAGGCTATTTCGCACATTGACCCCGAAATTTTGGAAGCTGGGGGAAGATGGATCGAACAGCTCACGATAAGCATCCAGGCGAAGTTTTTCAGGTACGTAAACCGGCTGGCGGCCGCCAATTTCAAGCTGGGACTTGAACGAGGAACTGACCATCCAGTAAAACGGAAAGAGGATACTGGTCAGGAAGAACGTCAGCGCAATCAACAGGATGAACTGCTTGAAAGTGAAGCGTCGCGCCAGCAAATTAATGATGTTGTCCCGTGATTTGGACATGGTTCATTCCTCCACATTGCGCATGACAATTGTGATGTAAATCGCCATAAAGGCGATAAGGATTATCATCAGGATGATGGCGGCGGCTGCACCACGGCCGAAATCATAGAGACGAAAACTGAATTCATAGGTCAATACCGGCAGGACCCGCGTGCCGAACCCTCCGCTGGTAAGAAGAAAGATATCGTCGAATTTGTTGAACGTCCACATCAGGCGCAGCAGGAAGATAGCGCCGAGCACATACTTGAGCTCGGGCAGGGTGATAAAAAAGAATTTCTGAAAGGGGTTTGCACCATCCACCGCGGCAGCCTCATAGAGGGTGTCATCGATGGCTTGCAGACGTGCCAGGATCATCAGCATTGCAAATGGGAAGTATCGCCACGATTCAAACATGATGACAAGCATCAACGCAAGCCCGGGGGTGGAAAGATAACCAAGGGGTTTTGCGATCAGACCAATACGCATCAGCAGGTCATTTACAACTCCTGAAGGACGCGGATCCAAAATCCAGCGCCACACGAATGCGACGCTGACGATGGGAGCAACATAAGGGAAGAGAAATACCGCCCGAGCCAATCCGCGCCCATGGATTGGCTCGTTCAATAACAGGGCGGCTCCCAGTCCCACCAGGATGGTCAATACGGATGCGGTGAAAGAATAGACAATGCTTGTGAGCGCTGCGCCCAGATTGGTGGGGCTTTGATACTTGAAGGCAAAATCCCTGAACACACTGGTGTAATTATCCCAGCCGATAAAGGGGGCATGGAAAACGTCGTTCAGGTTGTGCAAGCCGACATCGCGAAAACTGATCCATATATTAAAAAATGCAGGGAAAAGAACCAGCCCGAAAACGATCAACAGGGTTGGCAAAAGAAGGAACCACGCAAGGCGCGTTTCACCAGCGCGGAGCGAACGCCACCGGTGTATAAAATTTGACATATGTTTCCAGAACGAGTGAGGGGAGCATAGCTCCCCTCACTCTATTAAAGTTATTTGGATCGTTCTGCCAGCAGGCCTTCCACCTGGGTTTGCAGGAATTCTGCTCCTGTCTCAGGTGTCATGGTGCCTTCAAGAATGATGGCGCTCAACACCTGCGGGATGAGCAGACGACCTTCGATATCGCCGACCACGGCACGCTCCGTGGCGCTGTAATCGGGGCGGAACAGCCAGCGCTGCATGCTCTCGTAGCCATTGGCAATCTGGTTAAGGGTCTCGTCAGAATAATTGGCGAAGTAGGGGCTGAGGGTTTTCCAACCAGCGACAGCACTTTTGAGCACCGGGACTTTGCCGAAGGGTGCGAGCGAAAGCACATCCTGGTAGTTATCACCAGTCATGAAAAACTTGACCACATCCTGTGCGACCGGATCGGCGTCCTTCATGATGCCCAGTGTGACCAACTGCCCATAAACCGCTTTGCCGTTGGGACCCTCCATGGTGGAAGCAAATCCGGTTTTCTTAGCCAGATCCGGCACGGCGATGGCAACATTGCCACCGGCTGCCAGGCCTGAACCGTCGATCAGATCATCCATGATATAGGTGCTGTAGAACAACATGCCGGACTGATCGAGCTCGTACATTTCACGCGCGCCCTGCCAGTATTGCGGACCCGGTGCCGCACAGCGCTTCAGATCCGTGTAGAACTTCAGGGCGGTGACCATTTCCGGGGTGTCCATGGTCACATTGCCCTGGTCATCGAACGGCCAGGCATTGTTGGAAATTGCGACCTGTTCGAAAACCTGGTGCGGGTAGTTTTGACCGGGATCATCCGGAAGAACCAGCGCATAGAGCAGATTGCCCGTTCCTGGAAGAGCGTCGCAGGTTGCATTGATGTCATCCCAGGTCAGAGGCGGATTCAGGTTCTTCTCGGCGAACAAGTCATCGCGATACCAGATGGCCTGGATCCATCCGTCGAATGGTATTGCTGCATACTTTCCGGTGGCTGGGTCGGTGACCATATCGAGCAATCCGCCACGGAAATCATCCACGCCTACGGCATCAATAGTGGCGATGGCGGCGTCCTCATCGAGAATCCCATCCGCTGCGAAGGAGGCGACACGCTCCACGCCCATGCGAACGATGTCTGGCAGGCGGTTCGCAGCCTGCGCGGTGGCGATTCGCTGGCTGATGGTAGCTTCATCGATCGGGACGATGCGGATCTCGACTTCAGGATGTTCGGCCATGTAGCGGGCAGCAATTTCCTCGTACATGTTCACCCTGGCTTCTTCATTATCTGTCGTCCAGAATTCGACGATTGAGGAGGGTTTGACCACTACTTCCTGAGGTACGGGTACTTCTTTTGTAACCTCCACCTCCTTAGTAACGATTACCGTTTCTGTTACCACCTGTGGTTGGCAGGCTGCCAGGAGCATGCCAACGAGGATGAAAACTCCACCTACAATTAAATATTTGTTTTTCATTTCTATTCTCCTTTCGAATTCATAAAGGGAACGGTTTCGGACAACCACAACCCTCCTTTGCAGTCTGCAGCCTAGGAGTGGGCACATTGGTTGTCTCATGATTAAATTAGCATAAGAAACAGGCTGCACCCATATATCGAGATATACCCTCAGGATATAAATGCAGACATATTCCTGGCAGCGAATCAACCACTCAATGGAAATAGAGACTATTTTATGGTGAAAGGTAAAAGAATCCTTATGAGTTTCTCCTTGAAAAAGTCATTAGGCTGCTATGTGGTAAGTTTGCTTGTTCCCCAAGCTCACAAACTGCTGAAGCAGTTGGCATGAAAAGACTTATTTGATCCCGAAATGTACTTGCACAGACCTATTGGTTTTGTGTCCCCTGACCGGTATCTCCGGAATTGTCTGTCCACATTTCCTGTTGCAAAAGATTTGTCAGCTGTGGCAGAGTAATCCCTGCAATATCACGTTCCTTGCGACCCAGCCATTGCATCTTAATATGGCTGCCATCCGTCCAAAAGGTAATTATCCGTAAAGAGGGATGCGCTGCGAGAAGTTGGGTGGTTATAGTATCCGGCATGTCGATGTCCGGAGATAAAACGACAAACAGCCATTCCGCATTGACCTCGCGCATAATGGCAGGTAGTTTTTCCAGGCCGCTTACTTCGCGGACCACTTCGAAATCGGGGTTTTTTTCAATCACACGCTTGAGCATTTCGCGCATCAAACGTGAACCATCCACAAGGATTGCCCGTTGAACTGGCATGATGGGAATCCTTTCCTTTCACAGCTTCGTTTTTACGTTTTACAGTAGCACAAACAAAGGGAAGAATCTATAGACCTTGCCTGTAATCAGGATACATACGCGGATATATTTTTTCCCGTGGAAGGTGGAAAACTGGATTACGACTTGAGCTTGTTTTTGAGAACAGACGCCAATTTTGCGGCATCATCCCGGCTGCTGACCCCCAGCTTGCTCAAAATGCTGTGAACGTGATTCTTTACGGTGCCTATTTCGATTACCAGTTGTTCAGCGATTTCCTGGTTGCTTAGGTTTTGGCCCAAAAGCTCCAGCACCTCGTATTCGCGAGGTGTCAGGTTGAGCGAGTTGGGAGGTGTCACGCCTACCCGTTCGAATACCTGGACAAATTCTCCAACGCGTTGGATTAGGGCGGCAGCGATTTCAGGAGAGACCAGGGCTTTACCGCTGCTTACAGCGCGAATGGCAGTGAGCAGATCTTCCAGTGAACTTTCTTTAAGCACATATCCGGTAGCCCCGGCTTCGATATACTGGAGTACATTCTCACGTGTTTCTGTAATGCCTAAGATTAATATTCGTGGGGAAAAATCTGATTGAACGAGTAATTTCGTCAGGGTAAAAGTCCCTTGATCTGGTAGGCGGGAACTGATCAAGACCACATCCACCTTATTTTGTTTCACGAGATTTATGACGTCATCGACATCCGTTCCGCAGCCGATGACGTTAATGTCCTCCTCACTCTCCAGTACTGAAGAGATGATATTGCACATCAACGGGAACTCATGAACGACCAGAACGTTGATCATAGGTTTCCCATAGAGAATGAGAATAAGCAAAACGCGAATCTTGGATATGTAGAATTATTATAGCAGGTTCAAGCAGCATTGTTTTTATAGATTTCCCGTTGACTGCGGTCAAATTAAGTCACCAAAAACCCGGTGTTATCGGGGATTATCCATCATCCCATTCACTTAATCCTGAAACCATTAATTTCAGGATTATTCGTATAAACAGTTTTTTATTTGGGTGCGTTTCCCCTTTCCGATAAGTGATGAATAATTAGTTCCATTCAGTGATCAACAAGTTCCCTGGCGAGGAAACATTATTCTACCTTAAATTGTCCGATTTATATCCATAATTATATCCCCGCTCTATGCACTGGTACATGAAATAAGGTCTGGCACTATGTTACTCTGACTGGTGAAGTACGAAAAACAACCACTCACCATTCAGGAGGAAGTATGAAAAACCTAATAAGGACCATCACAGTAATCATGGCAGCCAGCTTGTTCATAGCAGCCTGTCAACCTGCGACGACTTCAGCCGCGCCTACCCAACCACCGGCAGCGACAATGGAACCGACCATGGCGCCTGCCGCGGAAGCGACTATGGCACCCGCCATGGCATCAGAAATCGATTGCAAGGGAGCGCAACAAGGTGATGAGATCAGCATGCTTTACCAATGGTCAGGCGTTGAGGAGCAGAAGTCTCAACCAGGTCCTGCAACCGCTGGTGGATGCCTGCGGCATCGTGCTGAGGCCCGAGTTCACCCGCGACCAGGCCTTGCTCGATACCCGCGTCCAGGCTGGAACGCCGCCAGACATCGCCTTCTGGAACGTGACCCAGCTTAACCAATACAAGGACAAACTGGTGCCTATGGACACCCTGGGTGCGGATGCCTCCAGCTATGCCGATTTCTTCCTGGCGCCCGGGACTATCGACAGCAGGTGGCTTGGCCTGCCGGTCAAGTCGGACGTCAAGACCATCATCTGGTACAGCCCGGCCAATTTTCAGGCTGCCGGCTACGCAGTCCCCATGACCTGGGATGAGCTTGACGCGCTGGTCGAGAAGATGGCCGCGGATGGAAAAGTACCCTGGTCCATGGGCTTGGAGTCAGGCGATGCCACCGGCTGGACCGGCTCAGACTTCATCCAGGATCTCCTCCTGGTACAACAGGGGCCCCAGTACGTCAACGACATCATCTCCGGCAAGGTGGTGTACAACGATGTCGGCGTCAAGCAAGCCTATGAGACCTACGGCAAATGGGCCATGGATCCCAAGTACACCGTGGGCGGCGCGCAGGGGACTGTCTCCACCGCCTTTCTGCAAGCTATCTACAAGCCCTTCTCCGATCCTGCAGAAGCCATGATGGTCAAGCAATCCGGTTTCGCAGGCGCCGAAATCCTCAAGCAGTTCCCTGATCTAAAATACGGCACCGACTATGACTTCTTCGTCGTCCCAGGTGCTCAGGGTCTGCAGGGTGGCTCTGACTGGATGATGGCCTTCAGCGACAGCCCGGCTGTCCAGGCGCTGGTCACCTACCTCTCCTCGCCACTGGGCGGTCAGAATTGGGCCAAGGCCAGCTTTGGCTTGTCCCCCAACAAAGGCGCGGATGGATACTACACCGCCCCCGATCTTATAACGCTGGCCGACGCCTTCTACACGACTAAGGGCTTCACGCCTGATATCGGCGACAGCATCCCCCGCGGCTTCGGCAGCGCCGAATGGACTGCCATCATTGACTACGTCAATGGCGGCGACCTGGATACGGGCCTGGCTGACGCGGCTGCCGTACAACAGGCCGCACTCAACCCGTAATTCCACTCGTTCACCGGGGACGCCTCGCGAGGGGCGTCCCCACATCCTTAATGGGGAGGAGCATAAGGCCATGGATACCACTCCCAAGATCATGAAGCAGGGCAGACTGGCTCCCTGGCTCTACCTGCTGCCCGCTCTGGTGGTGATGACGTTCTTCATCGTCTACCCGATGTTCAACACCATTTCCTTGAGCTTCAAGAACAAGGATGGCACGGCCTCCGCCGCCACCACCTGCGTGGCCGGTAAGCCCTGTTGGGGTATTTTCGAGAATTATCGTTATGCCCTTACCGACGAGCTGAACTTCGACTCCTTGCGGGATTTCTGGTCTTCATTCTGGCAGTCCTCCTTTGGCAACACCCTGAAATGGATCGTTTTCATGACAGCCGGCACAGTCGGTATCGGGCTGGTGTTTGCGGTGCTTGCCGATCGGGTCCGATACGAAAAGTACGCCAAGGCTATTATTTTCATGCCGATGGCCATTTCCTTCGTAGGTGCGGGTGTCATCTGGAAATTCGTGTATGACTACGGCACCACACAGGTGCAGATCGGCCTGCTCAACGCCCTGCGCTCCTTCGTCGGCCAGCCCCCCATTGCCTGGCTTTCTGCCCCGGTTCTTAATACGTTCATGCTGATCATTGTCGGTACATGGATTTGGACCGGATTCTGTATGACGATCCTGGCTGCCTCCCTGCGGAACATCCCGGATGAACTCCTCGAAGCTGCCCGGGTGGATGGGGCCAGGGAATGGACGATCTTCTGGAAGATCATGGTGCCGCTCATCGCCCCCACGATCGCGGTCGTGGTCACCACCATGGTCATCAACGTGCTGAAACTGTTCGATATTGTCTATGTGATGACCGGTGGCAACTTCGCTACGGACGTCATCGCCAACCGCATGTACACGGAGATGTATATCAACTTCAATGTAGGCCGGGGCACAGCGGTGGCGGTGGTCCTCGTTCTGACCATCATCCCCTTCATCTACTTGAACATCAAGCGCTTTATTGAGCAGGAGTTTAGGCGATGAGACGGGAGAAGATCAACAAGTTCTTCAGCCGAGTGCCCACGCATGTGATTGTCATCGTCACCATGCTCATTTGGATCCTTCCGACCGTCGGTCTGCTCATCACTTCCCTGCGCCCGGTCCAGTCGGTCAATTCCTCCGGCTGGTGGACGATCTTCTCCCCTCCTCAAGGAAGCCGGGAATATCAGGCTGCCTGTGCGGAGTGTCACGGCGCAGACGGGAAAGCCATCCCTGTAGCCGACCTGACCGACCCGCAATTGGTGAGCCAGTACGCGCGCTCGACGACGCTCATCCCCGTCCTCAAGGCTGAGATCAACGGTCAGTCCCACATGGGCAGTGTCGCCATCCCAGAGCCACAGGACGCGGCGGATATCGTCGCCTATCTAAAACGCATTTCCGGCATCCTGGTGCTCCCACGCTTCACGATAAGCAACTATGTGGACGCACTCGTGGGCTACCGCGGCACCCGTTCCTACACCCAGGACTGCGCTTCCGGCCAACAGGCCACGGACCTCCATTGTGATGCCCGCGATCTGCTCAACCCGCGCGGCATGGGACGTGCATTCATCAACAGCTTGCTCGTGACCATCCCCGCCACTTTCCTGCCGCTGCTGTTCGCAGCCTTCGCCGGCTATGCCTTCGCTTGGCTGCACTTCCGCGGGCGGCTGCTGCTCTTCGCCGTATTGGTCGGCCTGCAGGTCGTACCGCTCCAGATGACGCTGGTCCCCATCTCCCGTCTTTATGCCCAGATGGGGCTCAACGGCACCTTCTGGGGCGTCTGGTTGTTCCATACAGGGTTCGGGCTGCCTTATGCCATCTTCCTGATGTTCAGTTTCCTGGGCTCGCTCCCCAGCGACCTGTTCGAGGCCGCCTACCTGGATGGGGCTTCGCACTGGACTGCGTTTCGCCGCCTGGCCGTGCCGCTGGCCCTGCCCGCCATCGCCGCGCTGGCCATCTTCCAATTCCTGTGGGTCTGGAACGATCTGCTGGTGGCGCTGGTCTTCCTGGGCGGCACGACCCCGGTGATGACATACCAGATCAGCAACATGGTCACCTCTCTCGGTGCGGGTTGGCACCTTCTGACGGCCTCGGCGTTCCTCTCGATGCTGCTGCCGATGATCGTCTTCTTCAGCCTCCAGAAATACTTCGTACGCGGTATGCTGGCTGGGGCGGTCAAAGGTTGAACGATGGATAATCCGCTCTGGTACAAGGATGCCATCTTTTACGAAATCTACGTACGCGCCTTCCGGGATAGCAACGGCGACGGAAAAGGTGATCTGCGCGGCCTGACGCAAAAACTCGATTACCTCCAATATCTTGGCGTGACCTGTTTGTGGCTGTTGCCCATCTATCCCTCGCCGCTCAAGGATGACGGCTACGACATCTCCAACTATTACGACGTACATCCTGATTACGGCACCCTTGATGATTTCCAGCACTTGTTGAATGAAACTCACCATCGCGGAATGCGACTGATTATGGATTTGGTGCTGAACCATACCTCCGATCAACATCCGTGGTTCCGCGCAGCTCGAGCCAACCCGCAGTCTGTCTTCCGTGACTATTATGTCTGGTCAGATACTGATAAAAAGTATAGCGACGCCCGCATCATCTTCCTCGACACAGAACCCTCCAATTGGACCTGGGATGATCAGGCAAACCAGTATTACTGGCATCGTTTCTATAGTTCCCAGCCTGACCTAAATTACGACAATCCTCGAGTCCAGCAGGAGATGCTCAGTATTATGAGTTTCTGGCTCGACCTGGGGGTGGATGGTTTTCGAGCTGATGCGGTGCCTTATCTCTTTGAGCACGAGGGTACCAATTGCGAAAATCTTCCTGCGACACATCGGTTTCTGAAAAAGCTCCGCCGCCACATCAACAAACATTTCCCGGAACGCATCCTTCTCGGCGAGGCCAATCAATGGCCTGAAGATGTGCGTCCTTACTTTGGCAATGGTAAAAACGAATTCCAGATGGGATTCCATTTCCCGATCATGCCGCGCATCTTCATGTCTCTGCGTAAAGGTGAGAGTTCATCCCTGAAATGGATCACACAGCGCACGCCTGTCATTCCAAAAGAATGCCAGTGGTGCATTTTCCTGCGCAACCATGATGAATTGACCCTCGAAATGGTCACCGAAGAAGAACGCCAATGGATGTGGAATGAATATGCTCCCGACCCTCGCATGCGACTTAACCTGGGCATCCGGAGGCGGCTTGCCCCATTGCTGGATAACGACCGCCGCAAGATCGAACTCGCCAACTCCCTGTTATTCACCCTACCCGGCTCGCCCAGTATCTATTACGGCGATGAAATCGGCATGGGTGACAACATTTGGTTGGATGATCGCAACGGCGTACGCACTCCGATGCAGTGGAGTTCCGCCCGAAATGCCGGATTCTCCGATGCGACCGAGGAATTGTTATTCCTGCCGGTGCTCGAGAAGGAGCCATACCTTCCAAGGCAGATCAACGTTGCCGATCAGCAGAGCGACCCTGTCTCATTGTTCGCCACCACCCGCCGGATGGTGGAGGTCCGTAAACAGCACCACGCATTGGGGTGGGGAGATTTTCAGTGGGTTAATGTCGGTGCTGACTCGGTCGCAACTTATCGCCGTACTTTTGGACATCCGTTCGGTGGGGAGAGCCTGCTCATAATTAATAACCTGAGCGAAGATGTGCAAAATGTTTCCATTCCCCGATGGCTTCAAGGACATTACACTGATTTATTGAGCGGTGAGGGAACGAAACTGACTTTGAAATTCACAATTCCTTCCTTTTCATATCGTTGGCTCCAAAGGAGCCTTTGACCCTTTGGAAAAGTCTTCTCGAAGCGTGGAAAATCTTGAGACAGAAAAGGATTTATCCCCTGGCTACATCAGCCAGCTAGAAAATAAATGCGCTCGGATGAGGTGCTGGAGGTTTAAGGCTCAGACTACTTTACTATCCTCCTGGATTTCAATGCAGATGATCCGGAGTTCTTCGAGCAGGTCTTTGGCGAGCTCGCGACCGTCCATGTCAGAGCCCAGAGTGTAGCCGGTAAGGTGGTTGTAAGGTTTCGGTATTTTTGCCTCTTCTACATCGTTTAGCTTGAGGCGGGTCTCGTCGCGAATATTGCCAACTAGGATATCGACCAGCAGACTGCCGACAGCTTGGTGTTGGGATTGTGCAAGTGTTTTCTTATTTTTCGATTTCATAACTGGTTTCCTTTCGATAACCGATTATCTCCCTTTCGCTTTTTCAAGAATAGTTAAAATTACATGGAGTACTACAACTCCTATAAGATATGCACTCGGCATTGAAAGGGATCGTGTATTTGTATTGTTATTATTAGCCCTTATGTTTGTTACTTAATTTCACCACAGGATGCAAGTCTATATGAGGTATCCACATCTTCCTTATAACTTCCACCTGTCGACAGGGCTTGCCAATTTATGCGCCTCTGCCACGTCTTCGCTGGCCAAGTCCACATAGTGCCTCACCATGTCCAGCGTTTCATGACCAAGCAGTTTTTGAAGCGCAAGGATATTTCCTCCGTTTCGAATGAATTGGATGGCGGCTGTCCTCCTGAATCGATGAGGGTGTAGTTTTGGCACTCCTGAATCTTCGGATAGCCTCTCGAGGATATGAGCGACATATCTCTTGGCTAACGGATAACCATTTTGATTTAGGAATAGCGTGTCAGAACCTGCAGCAGGCTCCGGGCGAGCCATGCTGATATAACGCCATAAGGCTCGTTTTGTGGATCTTCCAAAGAACACATATCTTTCTTTCGCACCTTTCCCAAATACTTTGGCTCGTCCGAGTTCCAAATCTGACATCTTCGAGCTTGAGGGTTATCAGCTCATTCAACCGGACCCCGGTGTCGAGAAGAAATAAAACTATTGCAACTGCCCGGTAACTGCTGGTATCAGCAAATGCTTTTGCTGCGTTGAGCATTTTCTGGATGTCTTCCTGGCTGAATGGATCCGGTATGAATTTGGGCACCTTGGGCCGGGCAACATTCCTCATGGGAGATGAGATAAGAATCTCCTCCCTTATCGCCCAACTAAAGAAAGAATGCAGCGTGGTGTAAAAACCTTTTATAGAACTTGCTGATAGTTTCTTTTCCTGTACCGGTGTGAATGGGTGATCGGTATAACATTGCTCGTTGCTGCGTCTCTCCATGATGAAGGTCCTGATATGATCGGGCAGGATCTCTGAGATCATTGGATCATGTCCTATCCGAGGTGCGACCCATTTGGTAAAGACAATCAAATTGCTGTTGTACCATGTGATGGTGCGTTTCGATAATCCTTTGGCTTCGTTGTAGAGTTTGAAACCGGAGATTGCACGTTCAAGTGAAAGGTCCATTTTTTACCTCCTGATGACTTGATTTGGTCGAATGTTAAAGAAAGTTCCAACTTAAAAACTGACGAGTTAGTTGCTCTACCTTGAACAAAAAAGACGCTCAAACCACTGTTTGAACGTCTTAAGTAGGGCAACTGACTCGTGTTTTGGCTAGTCATTGGCATTAAAAATGCTGTTTTTCATGTACAACTGACACTTCGCATAACCAGTGTCTTAAGAGTCAGTTGCTCTGCCAATTGAGCTAGTCGACCAAACATGCGGGCGAAATTATACCCCAAAGAGATTGGCTGTCAATAAGCTGGGGCTGGAGTTTTTCTCCAGCCCCATTTCTTACCCTTGCTATTTCTGTCTCAGGCAGAACCCGACGTCGTAGTAATTGTAATTATGCGAGCCTGGTTGGCTGCCCACGATCGACCGGTCCCAGACCTGCAGCAGGATTACATAGCCGCAGGGTGTCATTCCTGTTGTGTTCAATTCCCAATAGTTGCCGTTAGCTGCGAAGGTCGCAGTCTGGGTAGTCCCGGAAGAAGGACTCGGGCTGGTGGGTGACAGGCTTGAGGGGAGCGTGGTCAGGCTGTAGCTTCCGAAGTGCGTGTCGCGGGCAGTGAAACGACCCGTGATCAGAGTACCCTTGGTGAAGTCCTTGCAGTCACCGCCGCTGTCGATATGGATCTCACAGGTGATTCCAGGCGGCTCGGAGGCAGGCAAGCTGGCCGGCCGCTGCGGACGCGTGTTGTCCAACTGGATTTTATGCCACGACGTGTACCCTTGCGTGACTTCACCCGCAGTCGCAAGCTCAAGGCGAATCTCCATGAGCTCATCGCCAGACGGAATCCAGTGCGACAGGACTTGGTTCATATTCGTCAGTGTGTCCATGTAACTGACGTAACCGGTGATGGGATCAGGCGTGACGTTCGACCCGACTCCCAGCCAGTTGACGATATGGATGGTGTTCTTGACGATATGCTCGGAAGATGAATCCCCTGCTTTTCGCGCCCACAGGCGGTACTTGTGCCCGGCGATTGGCGGCCCTTGGACGATGATCAACCCGCCGAACGGACAGTCGCGGTCCAACGCATCCGCTTTGCTGCCGCCGAAGGCGAAAGTCGCCCCGGGTATTGTCATGCCATCGACGACGGTATCGATGTCTGCCAGCCCGATGCCACCGATGATGCTGATGATCGGCGAGTCGCCGGTGACGATCGGTCCGGGCTTGATCTGGACATGCGCATCCACACGGTTCCCCCAGTGATTGAGCGCGTCGGGATCGGTCGTTGAGGGCGCGGAATTCCATGAAAGCACAGCGCGGATTCGACTGATCTTTGGTTTGCTGCAAGGTCTTCGAACCGTGGTCAAGTCCACCGGCAGGATGGCGCTGTAGACCAATCCATCGCCCGGAATGGGGATGTCGTGAGTATTGACGGTGACTGTGTTCAGGTAGGTCCACTCGCAGGTGTCGTCCCAGTCAGCCCAGAAAGCCACATATTCGAGGCTGCCCTTACTGCACAGACCGCCCGAAAATCCGGTGGGTTTCTTGACCCTGAAGGTGGCTACCAGCCGGTCGAGATTGTACTCAAGTCCCAGGCATTCCAATTCCTCGTAGGAAACATCTGCCTTGGTCTTGTCCAACGCTGCAACAGCCTGAACCCAATTGAGGTTCAGCGCCTTCCATTCTGCCATTGCGCTAAGTACGACTTCCTGAGACCCTTGCGCCATAACAGATTGAATGTGGGCGAACCCGAAGCGGTGCGGTTCGACCGCCAGATTTTTGGCCGAGACGGCAGCGGCGCTTTTGAGAGCCGTCTTTCCGGAGTAGAGCTGCGCCAGTTGTGCAAATTCAAACGGGGGAGGGTCGGGCAGCGGGATCGGGAACGGCTTGACCTCCTCATAAAGGGGCGGTAGTTTCTTCAGCACCACCTCGGGAATCAGGTCTATGAAGTCCTTGACAAAAAGAAAACGCGGCTTGATCTGGATAAACTCGTCAAGGACGTTTCCCCACACAGGCGGCCAGTTGGGCTGTCCGGCGGGAGGCATCACTTGCCACGAAAGGATGGCTCTGACCTTGGGCAGGACCGGCCTGGTGCACAAGTCCCGCTTCGGATCGAGTTTTGCCGTGACCACATAGGTCAGAGGCTTATCCTTCTTGTCGGCGCAGTCGAGCGTGTTTGGAATATCGTGCGAATTGAATGCGGCCAGCCCGGCATCCTCCCAGCCGGTTCCGTAATCAATATAGAAGCGGACATATTCGGTCGAGCCGGGCGAGCACAGCAATCCGTTGTACCCGCCGGGCAGGTTGATCTGTACGGTGGCCTCCAGCAGGTTGAGGTCGGGGTTGAAGCCCAGGCAGGAAACCTTCTCATAGGTGGTGTTGCCCACCATCTTCTTGACGAGCTTCAGCGGGCTTTCGACCAGGTTTCCAAAATAGTTTGGGTTGAGAGCGAGAAGCTGCTTGAATTCCGCTCGCTCCTTTGGGGGGATATGGGGTTTGGCGATTTTTACCGTATCCCTGGTTGTAGTTTTTGCCATTATCTTACCTCCATTGGCGAATGCGTACTTTACTCAAATAGAACGGGCAATTTCACTTGCTGAAATATCTCCGGACATCGCCTCCTTTCCTGCCTAGGATTAAATGAAGAGCCAGCCGAATCTCAATATCTTGAGCGGCTGGCATGAAGCTGGGAATCAAGATGTCTACCGGTAAAGGATTCCGCTTGCTGGGAAAGCTGCAATCTATTCGTATGTGCGTATTCATTATATGACCAGGGAGGCTACAAAAGTGGGTACAAACAATCCAAATTTTCACAATCGACACTTTTAATTTTATGTAAAAACACTTCCAAAGCGGATAAGTGGGCTATAATTATTATTGCAACTACTTGCAATAAGGAAGATACAATGACCTGTGCCGAACACCTCACCTCCTCCCTGCGCAAGCGAGGCTTCCGCCTGACTTCGCAGCGCATGACCATCCTGCACATCCTCAACCAGGATGGGGGCCATATGACTCCATCACAGGTATATGACGAGGCGCGCCAGACCCTGCCCGGCATCACCGAACCGACCGTTTATCGCACGCTCGAATTCCTGGCGGAAAACCATCTCGCCCGGTCAGCGCATGTGGGAAGCGGAAAGTTCGTCTATGAGATCGCCCGGCACGACCACCATCACCTCATTTGCCAAGCGTGCGGCAGTTCAGTGGAGATGACTCACGCTGCGCTGCGCTCCGCCTATCGCGCCATGGAGAGGGCTACCGGCTACCGGATGATTACCAGCCATTCCACATTCTTCGGGTTGTGCCCAACCTGCCAGAAAGAGAGGACACAATGAGATTTTCGCCCACCCCACTGCACATCCCGGATGGTTTCCTGAGTCCGGTTGTGGCGATTCTCTGTTGGGTCATTACCATCCTTGTGGTGGCGATTGCCATTCGTAAAACCAGTCATGCCCTGGGGCAAAAACAGATTCCCCTGATGGGGATCATGGCGGCCTTTATTTTCGCTGCCCAGATGATCAATTTCCCGGTGGCAGGCGGCACCTCCGGCCACCTGCTGGGAGGGGCGCTGGCAGCCATCGTACTCGGACCGTGGCCTGCGGTGCTGGTCATGACCGCGGTGATCGCTGTGCAGGGATTGTTGTTACAGGATGGCGGTTTGCTGGCGATGGGCGCCAATATCCTTAATATGGGCATCCTGACGGCTGCGGTGGGTTACGGCCTCTACCGGCTGGTTGCAAATCGCGGAAATGGGATCAAGCTGGGGATGGCGGGACTCGCAGGCTGGTTGTCGGTGATGACCGCCGCCCTGGCGACCTCCCTTCAGCTTTGGCTGAGTGGCACTTCGCGGCTGGACATCGTTGTGCCAGCCATGTTGTTCGTCCATGCGTTAATCGGCATCGGCGAAACGCTGATCACTGTTGCGGCGCTGGCTTTCATTATAAAAGTGCGACCTGACCTGCTGGGAAGCTGAGTCGGTTTCCGGGAAGGGCGGCATCGGCTGGGTGGTCGTCGGGATTCTGATAGCCCTGGCGGTCGTGGTGCTCTCACCGCTCGCCTCGGCCGACCCGGACGGGCTGGAGCGTGTCGCAGAGGACATGGGTTTCATCGCCGTCGCCCAAGCTTCCCCTTACAATATCTTACCCGACTACACAGTGCCCTTCCTGGGAGAAACGCCGGTCTCGACCATCCTGGCAGGGATCATCGGCGTGCTGGTTGTATTGGGCATCGTCTATTTGTTGGGGCGCGCGCTCCGTGCTCCAGCCGGGAAGAATTAGCCTTGCACTCTGACATTTTCGACCGCTACCATTCCGGAGAAAGCCGGCTGCACGTTCTTGACCCTCGTGTCAAGGTGTTGTCAGCGGTGGGATTCATCCTGGCGATCGTGCTGCTGCCCGATGGAGCCTGGCCGGCGTACCTGCTGGCCTGGGGGATGATCCTTGCCGCGAGTCTGCTTTCAAGGCTCGGGCTGGGATTCGCTTTCCGCCGTTCGTTCATCGCTCTGCCATTTGCACTGGCAGCGGTCACCGCCATATTTCAATGTTCCGGGAAATCCTTTGTGGACATGGCAGATCGGTTCGCTCGAGTTGACTGCCACTGTCGAGGGGATGATACGATTTTTCAGCATCGTCATCCGGTCGTGGCTGTCCGTTCAGGCAGCGATTCTGCTCGTGGCGGTGACCCAATTCCCCGACCTGATTCATGCCCTGGAGCATCTTCACGTTCCGGTCATTCTGACCACCATCGTCGCCTTCCTCTACCGGTATTTGTTCGTGCTGACGGACGAGGTCTTAAGGCTGACTCGTGCGCGCGCCGCTCGCAGCGCCACTGTCCCTGGTCAGAAGAGCGGAGGATCGGTGTTCTGGCGCGCAGGTATCGCGGGGCACATGGCCGGGCAGCTCTTCCTGCGGAGTTATGAACGCAGCGACCGAATTTACAATGCCATGCTGGCGCGCGGCTACACCGGGCACATCCGGACTCTTCATGCACATATTATGACCCGAGCCGACTGGTTGGCTGGGGCGCTGGCACTCACCTGCATGCTGCTCCTGCAGCTTGCAGGACGAATTTAATTTTAAAAGGTAATCATGCCCATTTCTCACCCGACCCCACCCGAAACGACCCTCCCTGAAAATTGCGGCAATGTGCTGCAGGTGGATGACCTGCATTTCAGTTATCCTGATGGCCATGTGGCTTTGAATGGTGTGACGCTATGCCTGGCGGAGGGGGACAAGGCTGCGTTGGTCGGTCCCAATGGCGCAGGAAAAAGCACACTGATGCTGCACCTGAATGGCATTCTCGCAGGCCGGGGAGGCGTGACCGTGGCAGGGCTGCCTGTCAACGAGAAAAACCTGCCCGTCATCCGCGCAGCAGTGGGGCTGGTCTTTCAAAACCCCGACGACCAGCTCTTCTCACCCACGGTATTCGAGGACGTGGCCTTCGGACCTCTTCATATGGGTCTGCCTGAAGCAGAGGTCCGCGCGCGGGTGGAGGAAGCGTTGGAACAGGTCAGGATGTCGAAATATCGGGACCGCCTGTCTCACCACCTGAGCGTCGGTGAGAAAAAGCGGATCGCCATTGCCACCGTGCTGTCCATGCGCCCGAAGATCCTGGTACTGGACGAGCCGACGGCCGGTCTCGACCCGCGCGCCCGGCGCACGCTGATTCACCTGCTGCGGGACCTGCCCATCACGATGCTGGTGTCCACGCACGACATGGCCATGGTCAAGGAGTTGTTCCCCCGCACGGTGGTCATGGACGAGGGGCTGATCGTGGCTGACGGCTTGACGGCTGAGCTGCTCTCGAATGCTCCGCTGCTCGAAGCGCATGGCCTGGAAAAGCCGTGAACCACGTACCTTTGTACCCCTCTAAATAGCCTAAAAAGTGTATAGCGATGGCATCTTTTTGATGCTAAAATGATAGGAAACCGGCAGTATAGATTAGGATTCTGATGGCTGACGATACACTCCAGCAGGCAATAAGTCTTGTCAAGGCGGGGAAGGACAGCGAAGCCCGCGGCTTGTTGTATCACCTTGTCAAGACCGATCCCCGCAACGAGATGGCCTGGCTGTGGCTCTCGGAGACGATGAATGAGTCCCAGCGAAAACCTGTGCTTGAACAGGGTCTCAAATTCAACCCCGGTAGCGTCAAACTCCAACATGCAGTGAACCGCCTGCGCGCGAAAGAAGAACAGGCTGCCCCCAAGCCTCCTGTTCCTCCTCAAGTAGTGCCTCGCCCGGCGCCACCCATCCCAACCCCTCCAGTTGACCGCTCCACAATGAAGACGGCCCAGCTGACCTTCCTGCCGGAGGACAATTCTGAAGTGCCCGTGCCGGCATCTAAAGGAGGAACACCTTCCGCAGCGGCGCAGGATAAGTCGCAGGTCCGGACTGCCCAGCTTCCTCCCCTGCCCTCGCAAATCGACCGGTCGATCATGAAGGCAGCGAGATTCAACATTTCCCCCGATACACTCACCCCGGACAAACTGCCGGCGGAGCTTCAGTTTCCGGAGAAATTGGCTTCCAGGCCGGCGCCCAAGCGCCCTGACCTGACCGATGTTAAAACCTCGCAGTTGGCAGTGGCACCTAACGAGCCGGTTGGCAAGCCTGTTTTGCCTCCTGCGCAATCGCAGCCCTTGAAACCACCACCTCCACCCGTGCAAGCCCCTCCGCCTGACAAGGTCGACCGTTCGTTATTGAAAGCAGCCCGTTTTGAACAAGCAGAGCCTTTAAAGACGGGTCCCTTGCGTGTACCGCCGCCTCCATCTGCGCCGGGGCCTGTAAGCACAGGTTCGCTGAAAACCCCGCCTCCTTCCGCGATGGCCACTGGCAGCACAGGCTCGCTGAAAGCCCCGCCTCCTTCTGCGATGGGGTCTGGCAGCACAGGTTCGTTGAAAGCCCCGCCTCCTTCTGCGATGGGGTCTGGCAGCACAGATTCGTTGAAGGCCTCGCCTTCATCCACGGCGAGTCCCTGCAAGCACAGGTTCGCTGAAAGCCCCGCCTCCACCTTCCGCGCCGGTTTCTCAAAAACCTCCCACCGGGTCGTTGGGTGCACCTGCGATAGTTGCTGCGCAGGCGGTGACACCGCCTCCGCCCCCGCCGCCATCAGCCAAGCCGCCGGCCAAGGCATCAGACGAACCATCCACAGCTGTCAAGAAGCAGATGGATGCCCTGCTCACTGAATCCCATCCCTCACCTGATCCGGTTCAGAAACCCGGGAAAGCTTCTGCGCCGCCTCCCCCGGCTTTCCCGCCGAATAAAGCGGAAGCTGATGCCCCTAAAAAGAAACCGCGCCGGCGGTTATCCGGGTTTGAAATTTTTCTTATCATCATCGCTGTGCTGCTTGTGCTTGGAATTGCCGGTTTCCTGACCTGGGATATCTTCGGTCCCAAACAGCCTACACCGACTCCCGCAGTAATCCTGCCTCCCGAAGTTCCGGCTACTTCGACATTGCCTCCCACCAACACTCCGCAGGCGACTCCCACTCCCATCCCGCCTCCCACTCTGAGACCGACCTTTACGCCCATCGTCTCTCCCACAGCGACTCTCGACCCGAATGCCCCGTCTATCCTTTTTATTGACCCGGTTTCCTGCGCGGTCAGGCAAATCAGCGCCGGTGGAGGAGCCTCCCAACTGTTGACGGAGTCAGTGCCGGAGAACTGTACATCCCCCGAGATCTCGTTGGATGGATCGCAATATGCCTATCTGGGACAAAAGCAAGGCAGCGAGACAGCCAACTCTTTGTTTGTATCCAACGTCAATGGCTCGTCAATGCAAACCGTGATCGACCAGAGTCAAATGCCGATCTGGGAAGTGGATTGGGCGCCGGATAACAACTGGCTGACCTACACGTCTGTTACCGGTACATTTGAAGACAATCCGATCATCGGCCTCAGCATTATCCGCAAGGACGGGACCAACCCGGTCCAGCTGACGGACGAACAGACTCCCTCCATCATCCCTGACAGCAGGACGGTCGTTTCCTGGTCGCCGGATGGGCAATGGATCGCTTTCTATGCGGACAACCGTCCTTATCTTGTGAGGCCGAACGGCACCGGCCTGGAGCAGCTCTCGAACGATACAGGGCAAGGCTTGATGGTCTGGTCGCCGGACAGCAAACAGATTGCCTTTTACTCCTCCGACCTGGACAACCCCGGTATTGTTGTCATCGGCATCGATGGACGCCGGTCCTTTGTTGAGAATGACGACTTGAAGGTGCCGGTTTCTGGCGACTCACTGTTGTGGTCGCCCGATGGCGCTCAATTTGTTGCCTACGATGTTGCTCAGAAGGCGCTGGTTCTAGTCAGCCGAAGCGGTGCTCAAATCGAACCCCTTGCTATTGTGAGCGGAATCCCCACCCGGCTGGCCTGGTCTCCAGATGGCAGCCAGCTCGCTTACATCGAACAGACGCAACAGGGCAGCCCGTCGGGTGTGCTCAAAGTTGTAAACATCGACGGTACGGACTTGACCATCCTCGCCACGTCGGCAGCCAACGCTCCGTTGCGCTGGAAGCTGCCGGTTATTTTTGCAGGGACGATCACACCCACGCCGCCTGTGATTAATGTGCCAACGACCACTCCATCCCCCTGATTATCGTCAATAAACCTAAAAAACTTCCGAAGCTCAACTGCTTCGGAAGTTTTGGTTTTACAGCCCGGCAGCTTTACGCAGCGCGTCGGCCTTGTCTGTGCGTTCCCAGGGGAACTCGATGTCGTCGCGGCCGAAATGCCCGTAGGCGGCGGTCTTGCGGTAGATTGGCCGGCGCAGGTCCAGGTCGCGGATGATGGCGCCCGGGCGCAGGTCGAAGTGTTTGGAAATCAACTCCCCAATCTTGTCGTCTGCAATTTTCCCGGTTCCGAAAGTCTCGACGTTGACTGACAATGGATGCGCGACACCGATGGCGTAAGCCACCTGAATCTCGCAGCGATCCGCCAGCCCGGCGGCGACGACGTTCTTGGCCGCCCAGCGCGCGGCGTACGCGGCGGAGCGGTCCACTTTCGTCGGGTCCTTGCCCGAGAAGGCTCCGCCGCCGTGGCGTCCCATCCCGCCGTAGGTGTCGACGATGATCTTGCGCCCGGTCACGCCGGCGTCACCCATCGGCCCGCCGATGACGAAGCGCCCGGTCGGGTTGACGTAGGTAATAAGATTTTCATCGACCATGTCCTTGGGCAGGGTCGGCAGGATGACGTGTTTGATGATCAGTTTCCTTACGTCGTCCTCGGAGATATCCGGCGAATGCTGTGTGGAAACCAGAGCCGTGTCGATGCGCTTCGGTTTGCCGAATGCATACTCAACGGTCACCTGGCTTTTGCCGTCCGGGCGCAGCCAGGGCAGGGTGCCATCTTTTCGAAGCTCGCTCAGGCGGCGGGTGAGTTTGTGCGCGAGGTAGATCGGCATGGGCATCAGCGTGGAAGTCTCGTTGCAGGCGAATCCGAACATCATGCCCTGGTCGCCGGCGCCGACGTGCTCGAAGCTGTTTTCCTTCATCTGGCCTTCCTTGTCCTCCAGCGCGTGGTCCACGCCGAGGGCAATGTCCGGGCTCTGGCTGGCAATGGCGGACAGGACGGCGCAGGTGTTGCCGTCGAAGCCCTTCTCGCTGCTGTCGTAGCCGATGTCCTTGACGACGCTGCGCACCAGGTCGTCGAAGTTGACAAAAGCCTTGGTGGTGATCTCGCCCATGACGATCACCAGTCCGGTCTTGGTGGCGGTCTCGCAGGCCACGCGGGAGTAAGGATCCTGCTCGAGGCAGGCGTCCAACACGGCATCCGAGACCTGGTCGCAGAGCTTGTCGGGGTGGCCTTCCGTCACCGATTCCGAGGTGAACAGCAGCTTGGGTGAATTCATAAAAGTGTTGCTCATTTGTTTTCTCTCCTGGAAAAAATGAAATTGCCCTTCCGGACGTTTTGAAAGGGCAATTCGCGTTAGGCTCGGCTGCCCTCTCATCTCCCAGTGTTTCTCTGTCGGAATTGGCACCATCCGCGTGTGCGGTGGTTGTCGAGGTTTCACAGGGCCGGTCCCTCCACCTCTCTGGATAAGAGTGCCGTTTAGGGCTATTTAATTGTGCGTGCGGATATTATCATAATTGAAGGGGTAAGTCAACATAAAAATGGGATGTGCAAGCGCACTTGGAATATACGCCGGGTCCCGTTACTCTTCTACTCGTCGAAGTATGTAAGACCAATACCGGATTCTTTTGGGCAGATGACTGCCCACCAGGCCAAGAACAAGCGAAGATGATAAGTAGATCACCGCCAGGTCAGGTAGGAGGATAGCCAGCCCCAAAAGCCCGGCATGGATAAGTACTATCACGCCTCGAATCTGCGTTAGCCAATGCGTGTGATGGATGATTTCAGAGACGATCATGACAGCCCCGGTAGCCATGGCAAGATGCTGCCAGGGCACAAGCTGGTCCACTGGAATGCTGAAAACCGCTCCACCGAACAAAACACTGATCACCAGAACATGCGCTGTTCGCAAAGCGATATCCAAAAAGCGCATCCAAACCGGTCGCTTTTTGGGGTTGATAGAAGTATTGTTTTCATTCATTCAATAATTCTAATTTGGAATTGTCAATCCTGCTTGAGAATCTTGTTCGGTTATGGTCTCATGCCTTGTCTGATGATTGATCGCAGACTTTAAACACTTGGTAAAGTGCTGTCATTTTGAAGCCAGCGGTCATTATCGAGGCGAGATTGGGACGTGCATCTCAAAGGAATAAACCCATGTCTGCCGAGAAGATCTACTTCCGAGTGATAGAATAAAAATCAAATCAACGATATCATGAAATGCTACAAATAAAAATGAATAAACGCCTGATAAGCACCCTTTTGGTTGTCACAGCTCTTGAAGGGTTGATTGCTATTTTATTCGTGTTTGGAATCCCCTCCGAGATTGAGAATGCCTGGCTATGGGGTTTCTCCAAGTCGCGGATGGCGGTGGGTGGGGGAATTTTAATCACAGTGCTGCTCCTCCTTGCCATCACACTCTTCGTGTTTTTGAATGACAAAAGAACCAGCGTGATTCTCCAGAAAATCAAGCGATTCCTGGAAAAAGACAATCACCTTCTTGTCGCCCTCCTCATACTTCTGGACATTCTGTTTTTTGATCTGCTCTTTATCCTGGCTGCATGTACCAGCGGGGAATGTGTCGCCGTTCGCCCTCAGAGCACAAGCTCTGGGTGTGTGGGTTGCATTGATCATTCTGCAAGTCACAGGATATTTTTTGTTAGCCTATCGGGAAATCATCAGACAACCAAATTTCTGGGATAAAACGGCGCTCAAGCAAACCACTCTTATTCTTGTCCTAATTTCCTTTGCATTCGCTCAATGGGCAATTCTTATTTTCCGCATCCCGATCATTTCCGGACTGTACGGATGGTATTGGAAATTCATCGATAAGACGGGTTTTTCAACTTTTGATTGGTTGATTCCGCTGGTCATCGTGGTCTTCATATTGACGGCAAGACATTATTTGAAAAAAGCTAGTGTAACATTTTTGAATCTCCTCCCGCTGGTCATATTCGGGGCGTTGCTTCAATTCGCCTTTGCTTATATCGAGGGAGGATCGTTTGAAACTCTTCGCGAATCGTATGCAAAATCCCCGCATAAAATCTATGCAGAGTATGCCTCCACAGGTGAAGGATTTTTCGAAACGATTATAAATTATGAGACCTTGTTGGGGCACGGAAATTTCGCAAGCACTAAACCCCCTGGTCTGGTTGGACTCTACATTCTCCTCGAGAAAATCAGCTTTGCTGTGAATCCCTCTCCTTTAGCTCACGAGCGCTTTTTCCGGCTTACCCGCCTGATCGCGTGGACATTCCCTTTTATTTCCATGCTGGTGGTTTACCCACTTTCATCACTAGGGAAGCGTTTCCTGGGTGAAAAGAATGCCATTATCCCTGCTTTGCTTTACCTGTGCCTGCCAAATGTGCTGCTTATCCAGTTGTATATGGATCAAACGCTGTATCCTTTGTTATTCGTCCTGGTCATCTGGCTTGTCGTCCGCGCGGTAGACAAAAATGCTTTGTTATCTTCATTTGCGGCCGGAATGTTGCTTTATGTTTCGGTATTTATTTCGTTTTCCCTCATTCCGGCTTTATTCATTGCCTTCCTGCTGATAGGTATGCACGCGCTATTCGCATGGACAGGGTTTTCAGTCACCATTGTCAGAGACTATGTAACGACTGGCAGCTTGTGGCGTTATATCAAGCTCGAGTTGGGAGTCTTGCTTGGCTTAGGTGTAATGGTTTTACTTTTTCATTCCCTGCTGGGTTATAACATGATGGAACGCTACACCAATGCCATGGCTATTCATCGGGAGATAAAGAACTACGATACAGGCCTGGGCGGAATCGGTCCTGCTTTACTTTTGAACAACAGCGATTACGGTACTTGGACTGGAACATCGGTCGTGATTCTGGCTATATTGGCAGCTTTCGGTTCCCTGAAGCGACTTATTGGTAGAAGTCTCTCAGATTTCGACTGGCTGTCCCTTTCATTTCTGATGACCTTTGTAGCAATCAATATTGCCGGGCAAACGGGTGGTGAAACGGGCAGGTTGTGGATTTTTCTTTCGCCGGTTTTTGCAATATTGGCCGCAGAGCAAGCACCAAGGATATTCAAAAAACGGGAGTTTGGAGTTTATTTGGTCATTATTCTTCAGTTGATTACGGTCGTTTTGACTCTGAAATTCCAGGATTTCTTTGGGGGCTAGGTTGAACTGGCTGATGGTTATTTAGTTGTCTGCCAGTTCTTAACCTTCTCCAACAAATCCCCCAGCGGATGCAACTCAGAAACCGGAACCCCCAGATTCTTGGTCCGCGTCACGTCATATTGAAAGACATGGCTGCCCTCCGCAACATGACCCGCCTTGCGCCGAAACTCCTCATGGGTGATATAACCCGTTAACCAGATATCCATGCCGTAGAGCCAAATGTTGCCCCACTCCGAGAGCTGGATGAGGTAGGTCTCCTTGCGCACCGGGCTGTGGATGCCGATCCGCGCGGAAGGGATGCCTTTTGAATGGACATACGCCAACGAATAAAAAGCGTCATCCAGTTCGACGCGTTTTCGAGATGGCAACTCAACTTGCTCGGAGATGAAATCCCTTTCTTGGTTCTGCCCGCCGACTTCAACCTCCAGAGTATGCTCATCCTCGCTTTTCAACACCAGCCTACCGAGCGGAGTCCACTGATTGGGCTGGGACCACTCCCTCGGGAACGCGTGCATCAGATAAATCGGTTGACCCACGTCGAAAGCCTTGCGCACATCTTCCTGCGAGGCGGCAGTCAGAGTGGAGAGGAAGCCGAAGAGGTAGAGGTCCTGCCCGGAATGAGTTTGCGCGGCGAACTGGTCAGAGGGGATTAAAGCCAGGGCTTGTAAAAGAACCGATGGGTCGCGGCGGATGTCGCTAATCTGAGGGCGGCGGGTGATAAGAAAGGACTTGATATCACATCGGTGCCCGCCCAGGGAGACGTCGTAACGGTCGGGTTCGGTGAAAGGTGTGGCGCCTTTCACGTCGAAGGGGACATCCTGGCTGGTGAGGTAATGGCGGAAGGCCAGCTCCACCGCCACGCCGCCGACGATACGACGCAACCGCGCGTAGGGTGAGCCACCCATGCGATTGTAGGTGTAGTTGAGGGAACGGCAGGCGTAGGCGATGCCGCCTTCGGTCAGGTCGGGTGTGAATGGGAGGTGGATGAGGTCTTTTGCGGTAATCATGACCGGTCAGCGGCTGATAAATCATTCCTAAACTGCAAACAATAATGATGAAATGTGTTGCTGACCCAGGCAGAGCCGAGTCCGTATGGTGCGAGGGACTGGTTATCCTGGCACCACATCTTTTCGTCCTTGAGAGTGTAAGTCTTACCAAGTTCGCGCCCCAGGTCCCAGGCGAGGGGATAGATTTTGCCGCCTTTCTTCACGTTCTTGACGATGATGGTCAGGTAGGCTTTTTCGCGCAGGAGCGGTTTCAGCCCGGCGTAGATGGCAACCAGTTTTGATACGAATTCTTCATAGTCATGCAGATTGCCCACATCGTTCGGGTCGTCCGAGTAGAAGACGTCCAGTTCGGAGGCAGCGCGGCGCTTCTTTTGAGTCTCGGCCCCTTTTGCGTGCAGCATGTCCCAGTAGGGAGGGGAGGTGAGGACGTAGTCCACGACGGGGATTTGGTAGTTGCCAGCGAGGAGGGCGTCTCCGGTGATGATTTCAGATTTTAGATTGGAGATTGAGTCGCCGAGAGATACGCGTTCTTCCTCGATAACCTGTCGGGCGATGTCGGCATATTTCGAGTTCAGCTCGATGCCGAAAGAATTCCGCCCGCACCGCAGCGCGGCCACCAGTGCGGAGCCCGGTCCCGGCCATCGGGTCGAGGACAGTCTGTCCCTTTTTGGTGAAGAACTCGATGAACTCCTGCGCCATCGTCTCGGGGAACTTGGCCGGGTGGCGCAGCACGCCTTTCTTGCGCGGCGGGGGATTGTGGATGAACCAGGATTTCTGGAACTTCAGCCAGGTCTTGGAGTCGAGGTCGTTGAGTTTGTTGGGCATGATTTTCTCAGATTTATGGAGTGGGTCGCGGGGTGCGTGTAGGCTTCGGTGTCTTGGAGGCGGTCGGCGTGGGCGTGGGGCTGGCGTACACCACCTCGCTCACCACCAGGTCGGAGAACGAGACGCTGACATCATTCTCCCCGCTCGGAGCGGGCGAAGAAGCCGAGCGTGCCTTTCCCAAACAGCGGATCGATAAGCTGTGAACTGGTAGCGCCCGTTGAGGAAAAAGCGGAATTCGTTGTCCACCGCCCAGACGCCCATGCGCACCTCGCCGGGCGAGCCGGGAGGCGCGTCGCCCGAGGGGACCGCCGGCTGGAGAGGAGATGAAGTTCCCGTGCGGACGCGATCCACGCGCGCGGTGCCGTCGCAGGCGAGGGCATAGCGGTAATAGTCCATGCCCGAGGCGGTGCGGAACAGGATGCCGTAATCGTCGGTGCCGCTGCACAGGGAGGTACGTGCAGTCACCTCGGCGTAGAAATTGCGCAGCAGCGGTTCGTCGCGCAGGGTCATGATGGAGGCGCCGGGCGCGCGCACGACCAGTATCAGGCGGTTACCTTCAATAATGGAGGCGGCTTGGGCGGAGGTGGAGATCTGCCAGTGGGACGGGTCGGAGAAATCGTCGGTAAAAATCACATTCGTAACGCCGGGCAATTCATTGAGCGTAGGAGACGGCGTCAGGGTCGGCAAGGGCTCAGGGGTGTCGGTCGGAGGGAACCAGACGATGGTGGGAGTCTCGGTCGGTAACGCGGTATCCACCGGAAGGGGAGTCAGCGCCGTTGGTTCACCTCCCATCGGCTGGCAGGCAACCAGAAAAAGACCAGCGAAATAAGAAAGAATGAACCTGCGCTGGCCTTAAAAACACAGAGGTTTATTGCGACCGCCGTAAATTGGCGCGTGGCAATCTCCTCCGAATCGGGATTCAACGGTTCTGGAGATTGCCGCGTCGGGCGATGCCCTCCTCGCAATGACACGATTGTTTTTTTGAGATGATTGCAAGAAATTGTATTTCGACATGTGAGTTTTATCGATTAAGCTGATAACAAAGAGCGGGATACAATTTCCCCGCGCTGTTGTACAATTTGAGTGCGTTTATTCTAGCATACAAGGAGCATCCATGAGTGATAAAGCCGTCCTGGTCACCGGGGCATGCGGGGAGATCGGTCAGGCGCTCGTCCAGAACTTGTCCAGCCGCGGGGGTTATCGCATCGTCACCGCCGACATCGCGCCGCTGCCGGAGGCGATCAAGTCGCTGGTGGGGGAGCACGTCCAGGGCGACCTGGTCAACCGCATCAAGCAGTTCTACGACTACGACTTCGACATCATCTACCACCTGGCGGCCTCGCTCTCATCCAAGGCGGAAGTGGCGACCGAGGAGGCGCACCGCATCAACGTCGAAGGGACGATGCAGCTGCTGATGCTGGCGGCCTACCGCTCGGAGAAATACAAGAAGCCGGTCAAGTTCCTGTTCCCCAGCTCGATCGCGGCCTACGGATTCCCGAACCAGGAGGCCAAGAAAGCCGCCGGGGTCGTCAAAGAGGACGAGTGCAACACGCCGCACACGATGTACGGCTGCAACAAACTTTACTGCGAAAAACTGGGGATGTATTACAGCCGCTACTACGGACAGCGCCACCTCGACCCGGACCCGCCGGTGATGTGCGACTTCCGCGCCATCCGCTTCCCCGGGCTGATCAGCGCCTTCACCCTGCCCAGCGGCGGGACGAGCGACTACGGCCCCGAGATGCTGCATGCGGCCGCGCAGGGAAAACCCTACGCCTGTTTCGTGCGCGAGGACACCAAGATCTCGTTCATGGCGATGCCGGACGCGATCAAATCGCTGCTGATGCTGACGGAGGTGCCGCGCGAGAAGCTCTCGAGCATGGTCTACAACATCGCCGCCTTTGCGCTGACGGCGGGCGAGTTCCGCGACCGGGCGGTCAAGGCCTTCCCCGGTGCGAAAATCACCTTCGAGCCGAACGCGCGCCGGCAGGGCATCGTCGAACTCGTGGCCGGAGGACGTGGACGATTCGCTGGCCCGCTCCGACTGGGGCTGGAAGCCCGATTACGATGTGGACGCGTTCTTCGAGGATTACTTCCTGCCGGAGATACGGAAGAGGTATGGGAAGTAGTGATAAGAGAATAGAGAGTAGTGAGCAGTGATCAGTAAACAGTCCTTCCCCAAGTCCGCAGGATTTGGGGAAGGATGGTTTGCTAAACGGGGTAAGGGGAGACCTCGGTCAAAACGGGGCGGGGTCAATGACCCTCGCCCAGCGAGTACCTGTAATAAACTTTGGCATGGGTTGTGAGAACACTGTCGTGCACGGGAAGCTCTATTTATCCATTTTTTAATATTTCATGGTAGATGAACGCGCCAGCCGAAATTGTGATAATTGATAAAATTACGAGAAGTGAAATAGTCATTTTTGAATTTACAGATAATACCCCGAATAAAGAGATGGCAATAATTAAAATAAATCCTACCATGGATATTAATGCGAGGAAGGCAGACCATCTGATTCTGTTTGCCACCTTGGGCTCTGAAAGATCCTTGAAGCGTCCCTCTTTCATAGTGGTAGTTAATTTCTTTGTGAAAGTAATACTTCTTAATATCCCAATAACTGGTGCGCCAAACATAAGTGCTCCAAAGGCAAGCACAACGAATAATAATAGGATTAGCCGAGAGCAAACTCCAAGTGAAAATTTATCATTTCAATGCTCGGGCAAACTCATCAATCATTCAAACAGTTATGCAGTAAGGTTAGTTTATCTGCACCACCTGCTCCCGTTCGGGTCCCACCGAGACCAGGCTCACCGGAACACCTGCCAGTATGCTGATGCGCGTCAGGTAATCTCTGCGCTGCCTTGGGCAGGTCGTCCATGCGGCGGGCGCGGCTGACGTCCTCGCTCCAGCCGGGGAGGTCTTCGTAAACCGGCTCGAAGTCTTCGAGATTCGAAGGTCCGAACGGCAGATCGGACAATGTCTTCCCATCGCGTTTGTATCCCACGCACAGCTTGAGCGTCTCGAAACCCGAAAGGATGTCGAGCTTGGTGATGGTCAGCTCGGTCAGGCCGTTGATGCGCACCGCATAGCGCAGCAGCACCCCGTCCAGCCAGCCGACGCGGCGCGGCCGGCCGGTGGTCGTGCCGTATTCGTCCCAGGGATTCGCGCCTGTGCCGCGCAGGCGCAGCGCCAGGTCGTCGAACACCTCGGTGGGGAAGGGACCCGACCCGACGCGCGTCTGGAAGGCTTTGCACACGCCAGTGACGCGTGCATCCGCTGCGGTGTTGAGTCCCAGCCCGAGGCCGGTCAGCACGCCGGGGGCGGTGGTGGACGAACTGGTCACGAAGGGATAGGTGCCGTGGTCGATGTCGAGCAGAGTCCCCTGCGCGCCTTCGGCGAGGACGGATTTCCCATCGGAAAGCGCCAGCGCCAATTCTGTTGAAGTATCGAACACATACGGGGCGATGGTCTCCGCGTAGGATTTGAAATTTTCAAGAATAGGTTGAATTTCAAGAGCAGGTGCTCCAAGTTGGGCGAGACCCTTGTTCGAGTCGGTCAGGTGCGCGGTGAGCTTGTCGGTGAAATCAGGCGCGAGCATGTCCGCGATGCGCAGTCCGCGGCGGGAGGCTTTGTCGGTGTAGGCGGGACCGATTCCGCGCCCGGTGGTGCCGATGCTGCCCTTGCCGCGAGCGGCTTCCTGGGCGGCGTCCAGAGCCTGGTGGGCAGGCGTGATCAGGTGCGCGGCGTGGGAGATACGCAGTCGCTGCGGAGTCACCTCAATGCCGAGGGTGCGCAGCATGTCCATTTCAGCCAGCAGCGACTTGGGATTGATGACCATCCCATTTCCCAGAACAGCTACCACGTCCGGGTGAAGGATTCCTGAAGGAATGAGGTGCAGTTTGAAAAGTTGGCTGCCGATTGTGACGGAATGCCCGGCGTTGTCCCCGCCGTTATAGCGCGCCACGAAGGCAGCGTGGGCGGCAAACCAATCGACAATGCGCCCCTTTCCTTCGTCCCCCCACTGTGTGCCAACAATGACCTGGAGCGGCATGAGATTTCTCCTAAATGAAGTGTGTTGTTATTATATCAGCGGGGAAGGTGATTAACCTCACCGCAGAGAGCGCAGAGCACGCCGAGTCGTTAATTGGGTTTCTCTGCGATCTTCGCGGTCTCTGCGGTGATATCCGTGGATCGTAATGTTATAATCTTTGACAGGACATTCCTATGGCGCGAAAAATATTTGTTGTAATTCTCATCGTCTTCTTCATCCTCATCATGCGCATGGCGCTGGATGTTCAGGCCTCGCCCGAGGGGCAGGTGCTGCAATACGCCACACCGACACCGGGTCCCGACGGCCGCATCATTTATATTGTCCAGGCGGGCGATTCTTGCCTGCGCATCTCCCTGCTGACGGGTGTTTCAGAAGATCAACTTCGGTTACTGAATCGCTTGAACGAAACCTGCGACCTGATCGAAGGTCAGGAGCTGCTGATCGGATTTGGCGGCCCTTCGGTGGGCTCACCCACTCCCGGTCCATCGCCCACTCCGACGGAGGTGCTGCCGACGCCCACCCCGGTCAGCGGCGGGCTGGCGCAGATCTGTGTGCTGCTCTACGAGGACGCCAACGGGGATGGAAAACGTCAGGAGACGGAACCGGCCATCGCCGGCGGCGCAGTCAGCGTGACCCATCTGAAAGGGGAGTATTCCCAGACCCTGAATACGATTCCCGGCGACCCCGAGGCTGATTTCCAGGGAATCTGCTTCACCGATGTCCCGCAGGGAGAATACACCGTCAGCGTGGGCATCCCCGATGGCTATAACGCTACCACCGCGTTGAGCTACGACTTGAAAGGCGCGCAGAAGGTCGCTGCAGGCGGGACCGTTTATCTCCCCTTTGGCGCACAGACAGGCAGCGCTCCTGCGGCAGACCCCACCGGGGAGAGCCGGTCGCCTACGATCGCCATTGTCGGCGCCTCGATGCTGGTCATCGCCGGCGGGTTGTTCTGGTATGCGCGAAGGTTATCCGGCGGTCCGGGAAAAATGAAATATAAGTAAGCGATGGTTATAAAGTTGAGACCCCTCCGGCTTGTGCCTGGAGGGGTCTTTTTCTATCCCATTGGGTGTTTCATTCTTTGCCCGCCAATAAGATGAAAATGCATGTGGAAAACCGTCTGTCCGCCGTGGACGCCTGTGTTGTTGATGATGCGGAATCCACCCAAATCGATGCCTTCGCGTTCAGCCAGCATCCGTGCCACGGAGAATATGTGACCGACCGGCGCCTCGTCCTCCGGCTCGAGTTCGTTGACCGACTCAATGTGCTTGTTCGGCACGATCAAGATGTGGGTCGGTGCGACAGGGTGCAGGTCGCGGAAGGCGGTCACCTGGTCATCGCGGAATAGAATCGTGGCGGGAGAATTTCCAGCCACAATTTTGCAGAATGTGCAATCGGGATTTATTTTATTCATAAGTGCTGCCAGTCGTGCAAATTGATGAATGGCGTAGGCTTTCACAGGTGTGATTCTACCTGAAAACAAATGGACTTCCGATTGCGTCCATTTGTTTTGATTTTAGTCTTATGCTAGAATTAGAAAATGGTGAACGACCCTCCAGTCGGCTGAACAGCCCAGTTGATTGGCTTATCATGGCTGGATAAGAACATTGGGAGTGTAAAAAATGGCTCCTAGTAAAAACACCTTCCTACCTGCCATCCGAGAAGCTGTAGCCAGGGCGCGTGCATTGGCTACCAGCGGTCCTTGCGAAGCCTGCGGCGCGTCTGAAGCCACCCCTTTTGCATTTGCATACGGACGGATTGTTAAGAAAGAAACCACCCATGAGGGAAGTTCCACGGTTTATACGACAATCTACAACCCCATTGATGCCCATGTCGTGCAGTTGTGCCGGCGGTGTGTGGAACGTCAAAAGCAGAAGATGCTGGGCAGTATTCGTAACCAGACCATCGTTGTTGGGATCATGCTGATTGTAGGTCTCCCGGCAATCGCCTTCTATGGAACACAGGAATTGTACGTTGTTCCAGTTATGGCATTGATAGGGCTGGTGTTAACTATCATTTTATCGCAGAGGGGTAGGATAAGGGAAATCAAAAGTGACAATCGAGTCGCTGGTCAAGCTAAAGCGCTCGATTTCAGCCGGGAGGAACTCCGCCGCCAGGGTTTTGATGTCTTCTGGGCAGAGCCGGGCTATACCTTGTAAGGCGGTTCTTTGGGAATCCTTCAAGCATTTATCCTTGGTGTTGGTTGCTAATTCGAGATTTATTCTTGTAGTACAAGAAGGTAAGTGTAGATAATTAAGAAAAACCAACATGAGATAGTTGTAGCCAAAAAGAACAATGTCTTCTCATCACCTGGAAAAATGAGGAGAGATAGATGAAAACCTACCACAATGTAAAATGGAACTTCACTCTTGACTACCCGGAGGATTGGGACGTTATGTGGGAGAATGTGCCGGATGGCGGGTGGGAAGTTGTCGTCGGCGTCGCCGGCAAACCTTCACTTTCCGGCCGGCCGTATGTGACAGTTCGCGTCTTGCAAAAGGCGGTGCTCAACTTCTATTCTGAGAACGTGTCTGTGAGAGCTTCCGGAGGGCCAGGACAAGGCGTGGAATTGCCTCGAACTGTCGAAGAATATCATCGGATTTGTAAACAGGAATTGATGAAGGTGCTCCCTGATGTGCAATTTATCGCGGACAGGCAAGGTGTCCTTGCCGGAATGGCATCCGGCACGCTTCGCTATTCCTACCGGAGTAAAACAGGGGTCATCCTTGAAACGCAGATAAACATTTTCGGGTCTACAAGTACATACCGGCTGCTTTGTGAAGCACCTGAAGAACAAAGCGAATCGGTGGATAGTTATTTTGATTCAGTAGTCGCGGCTTTCATCCCTTTCGCGAAGACTGCGCCTGAACCATTTTCAGAAGAACCAAGCACTTCTGCTGCGGATGGAAATCAGTCTTTCTTATATGTGAAAGAGGGATACTGTCCTGTGTGCAGACATGGTTTTGGCACCCTTACCGGATGGGAATTTGGTCCCACCACCATCCGCTGTAAGGGATGTGGAACCATCCTCGATGCCCATGCACAGTGGAAGGATTGGGCAACTCTTTCTCTGGGAGTAAAAGCCAGACTTGTCTTTGAGAATGTCGGTCTCCCCATGATAGGCCCCCTCATCGTTCTTGCGCTGATCCTGATCTTTACTCCGGATGTACTGGCTCTTTTGGCAATTCCAGTATTTTTGCTGCTGCTATTAATATTCATAAAGATCATCCCTTTTTTCCGAAGGGTCTCTGAATCCAAGAAGCTATCAAAAGAGAATAAGATACCTGTGTGGTAAAGGGACAGTCATTTTAGACCTGCAGACCGGCCGAGTGGGTAAGGTAAAGGGACGCCATCAGGCGTCCCTTTAAGAATAGTTGTAGATCACGTTTCAAACGTGACCTACAACTATTCTCCGATCTCCATTCTCTAACAACTACTTATTCGACTCGCCCTTGATGAACGCCTCGGTCATCTCGCGGCAGATGTTGTCCTTGAACTGCTTGGGCGGCGTCTTGAAGAAGTAGGACGACGGTCCGATGATCGGGCCGGAGAGCTTGCGGTCCAGCGCCAGCTTGGCGCAGCGCACCGCGTCGATGATCACGCCGGCCGAGTTGGGGCTGTCCCACACTTCGAGCTTGGCTTCCAGGTTGAGCGGCACCTCGCCGAAGGTCGTGCCTTCCATGCGGATGTAGCACCACTTGCGGTCGGTCAGCCACGGCACGTAATCCGACGGTCCCACGTGGATGTCATCTGGCGACAGCTGGTAGGGGATCATGCTGGTGACCGCGCCGGTCTTGGAGATCTTCTTGCTCTCGAGACGCTCGCGCTCGAGCATGTTGAGGAAGTCGGTGTTGCCGCCGAAGTTGAGCTGGTAGGTGCGGTCGATTTTCACGCCGCGGTCCACGAACAGGCTGGTGATGACGCGGTGCAGGATGGTCGCGCCGACCTGTGACTTGATGTCGTCGCCCAGCACCGGCAGCCCGGCGTCGCGGAAGCGTCCCGCCCAGTAATCGGACGAAGCGATGAAGACCGGGATGGCGTTGACGAAGGCGCAGCCCGCCTCGATGATCTGCTCCACGTACCACTTGGTGGCCATCTCCGAGCCGACCGGCAGGTAGGAAACGACCACATCCGTCTTCGTCTCCTTGAGCAGTTTGACGATGTCGGCAGTGGGGCCGGGGGCTTTCTTGATCACGCCGGAGAGGTACTTGCCCAGTCCGTCGTGGGTCATGCCGCGCACGACGGGTACGCCCATGTTCGGCACGTCGCAGAACTTGTAGGTGTTGTTCGGCTCGGCGAAGATGGCCTCCGAAAGGTCCTTGCCGACCTTGGTGGCGTTGATGTCGATGCCCAGGGTGAAAACGATATCCCTGATGTGGTACCCGGCCAGGTTGACGTGCATCAGACCCGGCACGGTGGCGTCGTCGGGAGTCTTCTTGTAAAACTGGACTCCCTGCACCAGCGACGAGGCGCAGTTGCCCACGCCGATAATGGCTACTCGGACTTTCTTGCTCATTGATTTTTTACTCTCCTTATCAGAGTTGATAGATTGTTTTTTCATAAAGTTGCCTATGCTATAATCTTACTACATCTGGATGCCTGATTGGATTTGAATTTTTTAATCTGACCAAACCGGATAGGATTTGAAAGGATGCCACCCTCAGGTGGGACATGGCGACCAAGGACAGCCCGCTCCGACTCGAATACCTGCTCGAAGCCACCCGCGACTTGCGTAACGCGCTCGATCTGGAGGCCTACCTCCAGCTGGTGGCGGAGGCCGCCTCCGAACTGACGGATGCGGAGGCTTCGTCCATCCTGGTCGCTGATGAATCGGGCACCAACCTGCGCTTTGTCGCCGCCCCGCGCCTCCAATGGAACGTGATGAAGTCGCTGGATGTTCCGATTGAGGGCAGCATTGCCGGGAGAGTGTTTGCTTCCGGCAACCCTGAGATCATCCTGGCGGCCAAGCGCGACAAGAAGCATTTCAAGAACATCAACTCAATGACTGGTGTCGAGACCCAGTCCATGGCGGCAGTGCCGATCATTCTCAAGGGCGAGAAGATTGGCGTCTTCGAAGTGGTCAACCACGGTGGGAATAAGGATTTTTCCGAAGAAGATGTCGCCATTCTGGAGATCCTGGCTGCGGAGGCGGCTGTTCTTCTATACAATGACCGGCTCGAGAAGCAGGTGGTGAGCGCTAATGAGAAAATCGCCAAGCTGGACCGGATGAAGAGTGATTTTACCGCCATCGCCTCGCACGAGCTGCGCACCCCGCTGGGACTCATCCTGGGTCACGCCACCTTCCTGCGAGAAATGGTGGACCCGGAGCTGGGCGAGCAGGTGGACACCATCATCCGCGCCGCGTCCAAGTTGAAGGAGATCATCGAAGACCTGTCCAACGTGGACAATTTCCAGACCGGCATGGCCACCCTGCGCACACGCATATTCTCGGTCAGCCGCCTGATCTTCGAGTTGATCAACTCCTACCAGGCCGACGCTAATGCCAAGAAAATCACCCTCCAGACCAACCTGCACAAGTCCACCGACTTGGTCATCGATGGAGACGTGGAAAAAATCAGCATCGCCCTCAGCAACCTGATCAAGAACGCCATCATGTTCACCAACGAGGGCGGACATGTCTTCGTTCAGGTGGAACAGGTGCCGGGCTACGTCAAGATTTCCGTCATCGACGATGGCATAGGTATTCCTGCCTCGGATTTGAACCGCATCTTTGAACGCTTCTACCAGGTCGAGTCGCATCTTACCCGCAAGCATGGTGGCATGGGGCTTGGGCTGTCCGTCTCGAAGGTCATGGTCGAGATGCACGGCGGACGAATCTGGGCGGAGAGTGTGGATGGCAAGGGGAGTACTTTCACCATCATGCTGCCGATGAACCTGGCTCAGGTGAGGGCGGCTCAAAAAGTGATGAATAGTTAAAGCCGCCGACCCATTACTGATAAGGTTCGCACGTGACCATTCCCTCTCATATCATTGCCGGGCAATTGCGCCGGGAATATCTCCTGCCTCCCGAAAGCCGTCCAATGCTGGATGTGCCGGGAGGCAACTTGCTTTACGCAGCCTCTGGCGCGCGTCTGTGGAGCGATAAGATCGGACTGCTTTCACGGGTCGGCGAGGATTTTCCCCAGGAGTGGTTGAAGCAGTTTGCGAAACTGGGTTTTGATACAAAAGGGATTCGCATCCTGACCGGAGGCCTTGACCTGCGCTCCTTCCGGGCTTACATGGATGCCGCCACACCGCAAACTTCCAACCCGGTGGCACATTTTGCCAGGCTTGGGCTGCCTTTTCCGAAATCCCTGCTGGGGTTCCAGCCGCGCAGCGAGGAAAAAGACAGCCGCACTCAAATTGCCCCAGACTCCCCGCGGATAAGCGATATCCCAAAGGTCTACCTGGATGCCAAAGCGGTGCATATCTGCCCGACCGACTATGTCTCTCACACGCAACTGCTGCCGGCTTTCCGCCAGGCGGGGGCGCTCACCACTTCATTGGACCCATCTCCGGGGTACATGCAGCCGTCCTTTATGGAGGATGTCCGATCCCTGGTCCAGGGGTTGACTGCGTTCATGCCATCCGAGGAGGAGATCCGTTCGCTGTTCTGGGGCAAGACCAACGACTTGTGGGCGATGATCGAAGCCATTGGCTCATGGGGAGTGGAGTTTGTCATCGTTAAACGAGGCGGGCTGGGGCAGATGATTTACGATTCCTCCAGTCACCGTCGCTATGAGGTGCCGGCTTATCCCGGTCGTGTGGTGGATCCTACCGGCGGGGGAGATGCGTTTTGCGGAGGATTCATTGTTGGCTATGCTGAATCCTTTGATCCTGTGCGGGCTGCGCTTCATGGCAATGTGTCTGCGTCCATTGCGCTTGAAGGGAGCGGTGCTTTTTTTTCTCTGGATGCCATGCCTGGGTTGGCCCAGGCGCGTCTTGAAACGCTGAAGGAAATCGTTCGGGAAGCCTGAAAAAATATGAATATCGAATCGCTGCTCGATCTCGCTTTGCAAATCCAACAAATCCCCGCGCCTACGTTTAACGAAGGTCGACGCGCGGAATTTGTGCGGGCACGTTTTCAGGCGGAGGGATTGACGGATGAACAAATCGACCACGCCGGGAATGTGCTGGCGCGTCTGCCGGGGGTCGGCACCGGGCAGCCACTCATCATTTCCGCCCACCTCGACACGGTCTTTCCAATCGACACGGACCTGACCTCCAGCCGAAACGGAAACAGGATCGCGGCGCCGGGGATAGGGGATAACTCCCTTGGGGTGGCGGCACTCTTCGGCATCCTTTGGCAGCTGCGAGAGGTTAAAGCTACTTTGCCCTGTGATATCTGGCTCATAGCCAACGTGTGCGAAGAGGGATTGGGCGATTTGCGCGGGATGAGGGCAGTTGTGGAACGCTTCGGGGAGGACGTGAAAGGGTACCTTGTCCTTGAAGGGATGGCTTTTGGCCACGTATACAATCGCGGCACCGGCGTCAGGCGGTATAAGATCACTGCCCGAACTTCCGGCGGGCATTCGTGGTCGGACTATGGAAAACCATCCGCCATCCACGAATTGTCGGAGATGGTGACCCGGCTGGTAGAGATCAAATTGCCCGCCTCGCCGCGGACCACGCTGAATGTCGGCGGGATAATCGGCGGAACCTCCATTAATACGATAGCTCCGGAAGCCCGAATTGAACTCGACCTGCGGTCCGAGGACGAATCCACCTTGCAGGGGCTTGTCCGGCAGGTGAATGATCTCGTTGCCGGGATGAAAAAGCCCGGAGTGGAATGGGATATGCAAGCGATTGGTCACCGGCCTGCCGGATTCATCAGCCCGGATCATCCGTTAATTCGGACTGCTTTGAGCAGCCTCACTCAATTGGGAGTCGAACCGGCGCTGACCATCGGTTCAACCGATGCCAACATTCCCTTCAGCAAAGGGTACCCGGCGGTGGTGTTGGGCGTCACGACCGGAGGCGGAGCGCATACTTCAAAGGAATATATCGATCTTCCACCCATCGAAAATGGAATGACCCATCTTGTCGACGTGGTCACACGAATGGCGCAGTAAAAACCGGCTTCGGAATCGAAGCCGGTTTTTCTTATGAAAATCCCAGAATTTCGTAAACGGGAATTGACTCGCGTTTCCCTTTGACCTGCATGGGTTCCATCGGCAGGACACGCAAATAATCCCTCACTCTTTCATAGGCAGTCTGACTGATCACGATCTGGTTATGCCAGGCATTCTCCTGCAAGCGCTTGGCTGTGTTGACACTATCGCCGATGGCGGTGTATTCCAGGTGTTTTTCGGTGCCGATCAGCCCAAGCACGGCATCGCCATAATGAATACCCACGCCAAAGGACAGCTTTGCCTCCGGCGGGAGTTCAGCGTGCAGGCGAAGCACTGCATCTCTGAGAGCGACCGCCGCACGAACGGCACGCAGTGTGTGGTCAGATTGGGGAATGGGGGCATTGAACCATGCCATCACAGCGTCACCGAGGAATTTGTCCACGGTGCCTTCCTGGTCGAGGACTGCTTCGGCAGCGGCGGCCAGGTACCGGTTTAGGACACTGACCAGTTTTTCGGGCGAGTGCTGCTCCGAGAAACTGGTAAACCCGCGGATGTCGGCGAACAGCACGGTGATATCCGTGCGCCGGCCCACCAGGGAGAGGCTGTCAGGGTCGAGCTGACGGATGACAGCGGGGGAGACCATTCGCTCGAAAAGTTTTCGTTGGCCTTCGAGCCGCTTGCGTTCGGTGAGATCGTCCAGGACGATGGTCACGCCCTGCGTGACCTGCGATCCATCCTTGAGCGGGGAGAGATTGAGCCGCCAGTTCAAATTCCCGCGCAGGGGGTGCCGGTGGTTGAGTTCCATGTCCGTGATGGCCATGTCGCTGATCCGGACCGTCGCCACTCGCGGCAGAATGTCATTGGCTATGGATGGGAAGACTTCATCGAGCCGCCTGCCCACCATATCCGCCGTCGCTTTGCCTATGATGGTTTCTGCCGCGCGGTTGGCCAGGGTGATCTGGTCTTCGATATCGGCAGTGATCACGCCGCTGGTGATGGAGGCGAACACGTTGTCCATTAAGTTCTTGAGCTCGGTCACTTCCTCGAGGGTTTTCCGCAAGGAGGCGAACAAACGGGCATTCTCGATGGCGACCGCCGCCTGATTGGCGAAGGCGGTGATGAGGTCCTTCTCGGGCTCGCGGAAGATGCCGGCTTGAAGGCGGTTGTCCGTGTAAATGACACCGATCAGGTAGCTCTTCACCATGAGCGGCACACACAGGATGGAACGCAATTTATAGGCGATGATCGATTCCGTCGCGTTGAAGCGGGGGTCTTCCTTGGCGTTGGTGGTCATCAGCGGAACGCCGCTCTCGATCACGCGCTTGATGACCGTTCTGCTGATGGCGGTTTCATTGTTATTGAGGGATTCCTGTTCCCAGTTGCGGGCGATCTGCGTGACCATTTCCCCATTTTCGTTGGCCAGCATCAGGAATCCCCTCTCGGCGCCGGTCAGGCGGACGATGGTATCCATGACGATGCGCAGGACTTCGTCCAATTTCAACGTGGAGTTGATGACCTGGCCGATGTCTGCCAGCGCGAAAAGGTTCTTGCGTTCCTCGTCCACGGACCCCACCTCGAGGCTGGCTCGGTGCAGGCGGGCTTCCATTTGCGAGAGCTCATCAATGACATTCGGCGGGAGGCTGGACCGCATGGGCAGCAACGCGGAGCGCATCCGACCGGCCATCATGCTGAGGGATTTCAGCTGCTTGTCGAGGGAGGGAGTGGATAGGATGGTTTGATCGGTTGCCATGGCTTTAGGAGAAGAATCGATTGATGAGGCGTTTTATCGTTTTGAAGCGGATGGTCTGGCTGGCCTGCCGGGCGGCAGGCAGATTCCCATCCCAGGGGCTGTAGAGCGCGTATTGATGCTCTTTTGTAAGAAGTTCAATTTCCTCTCCGGCCTCCGGCAATAGTTCCCGCAGAGTAACTGCCCGTTCGGCAGGGGTGGCTGCTGCCGGTTGAGGTTTTCCCAGCCACCGTAAGCTTTGGTTGATGGTGGCAAATGACCGCGCGATAGGTGTCTGCTCGGACCAGCGTGCCCAGTAGAGAAGGAGGCGTGGTACTGGCAGATGCCTCCGCTCGAGAAATGCCATGATGGCGGCCGGCGCCTGGTAGACCGGTACCTTGCCGGATTGATATTGCCAATAAAATATCCCCGCCGCGACCGCCGACATAATGATTATAACCCACGTAGCGATGCGTAAATAATCCACCTGAGAGCCGGTGATTGCCGTTTCATCATCACCGAGATCTTCGTCAGGCCGGAAATCGTCTGCCCCTCCGGGCGTGAGCGGTGCGAGTGCATCGTTGGAGAGGTCTTCGGGAGTCACCCCTTCCGGACGAATAATGGGGGATTGGCTGACGGTGGGCTCGAACTCCACCCAGCCGATCCCGGGGAAGTAGACTTCCATCCATGCATGTGCATCCTTTTGAAGGATGTTATAGACCGTGCCTTCATCGTTAGGCTCCCCTTCGGCGTAGCCCACTGCCAGACGCGCCGGGACCCCAACCGCGCGAAGCATCAACACGCCGGCAGTGGCATAGTAATTACAGAATCCCTCTTTGGTTTCGAACAGGAACCATTCCATCAGGTCGGTATCGGGGGGCGGAGCCTGGATGCGATCAACATAATCGAATTCCTGCCGCAAGTATTCGGTGATGGCTGTCGCTTTGTCGTAGGGAGTATCAGCTCCGTTTGTAATTTCCAATGCAAGATTTTCAATCCGTGGAGAAAAATCTTCTGGGAGCTGAAGGTACCGCTCGGTCACCCATTGGGGATAATCCTCGCCCGCCTGCCGAAGCTGTAGAAGGGTAGGGTTGGTCAGCCTGGAGCGTGAGCTGTACGTCTCGCCGGCTTTCAAGTTGCGGGTCGTCCGCATCATGACCATGTCGACCATTTCATCCCCCACGGGAAAGTATTTGTATTCACCTGAACGGCTAATCCAAAAGGGATCGGGCAGCAAATAGAGCAAGGATTGGTTGGTAATGTAGGTCGTGAAATAAAAAGTTCCCTGGGGTCCGAATCCCAACCCGGCTGGATCGAAGCCTTCATCATCGGGGTTGAATTCTGCGATGGAATTAGCGGTGGTCGTCCAGTTGCCGTCCGTATACTCATCGTAAACACGCCCTCGCCAGTAAAGGCGAGGAAAGTCCTGGGCGGCCTCCGGAACCTGGACGGTGAAAAGCACTGCCTCGCCGAGCGGGTTGCCCAGTCCCAGTGCCAGATTGTCCGAGTAAAAATCACGCGCACCGACGGCTGTGGTCCCTTGAATGGCGGCAAAGGCATCCTTGAAGCGCTGTTTCAGATCATCCCATGGCTTGACCAGGTCATTCCAAAACCTGTTGGCAGCAGGCGATGGAGACAGTGATAACGGCATGGTCCAGGCCAGGAGAACTAATACCCCGGCAGAAATCAGGACTGCCATGGAGATGTCAAGGTTTGCTTCGGGTGTGATGAAGATTCGGCGCTGTTTCCAATCACGGCTGGAATTTATGTAGTTGATGCGGCCGTAAAGGAAAAATGAAAGGAAAAGGTAGATGCCCAGATACCAGATGCGCTCCGGAACCGCCCAATCGTAAGTGTGTAGGATGATGATGGCCAGCCCGCCCGGAAGAACAGCCGCCAAAATATTGCCGTGCCTGGTGAGCGCATAGCCGCTGAAGATACTGATGATCCAAAAGAGGATGCTCACAAAAGTGAGAAATAGAATGAAATCGTCCACCGGCTGGCGGCTGGAGAGTTGTGCCAGGGAGAAAATGAGCCTTCCACCGAAACTTGCAAGCCGCTCTCCCCAACCCAAGGCATCTTCTGTAGCCTGGGAGAGTTGCCAGGGAATGATAAAGAGACTGTATCCGATCATCAGCCAGATGGCGACCCGACGACTGAATAGGCTCTTCCCGAGCGCCAGCCCCAGGATCATCCCCAGGGAGGCGAGGATCCAAACATAATCAAGATGGGGAACCCAGTTTGTCGAGAGCAGCCTTCCTGCTGCAACGAGCAGGGCTACGAAAAGCACACCTGCCGCAGTCCAGTCCCACCAGCGCGATGAATCACGGTCCATGTTTTGAGTGTACAATAAAAACAGGGTGCCGTCAAAGATGCACAATCGAGCCTGAGACTGTCTCCGAGGCATTTGATTTATTCACCGGAAAGTTGTTTTGATTTGGTTTATTTAAGGAGGAAAAGCCATGCAGTCATTATGGGATTCTGGTATTCAATTTATCCTGGCCTTTCAAACCATCCCCGGGCTTGTCGCTCCCGATGGAATTCTTTAGTTTCCTGGGGTCAGAGGAGTTTTTCCTGATCATGCTTCCATCTCTTATATTGGTGCGTGGATACGGCGCTGGGCTTGCGCGTGGGATTGATCCTGTTATTCAGCACCTGGCTGAACGATGTATTTAAAATCCTGCTTAATGATCCGCGGCCATACTGGATCAGCACGGATGTGAAAGCGTATGCGAACGAGTCGTCCTTCGGGGCGCCTTCAGGGCATTCCCAGACCGCGGTGGCGGTGTGGGGGATGATCGCCTATTATGTCAACCGCCGATGGGTGTGGGTCTCCTGTGTCGCAGTGATGATTCTCATTGGCCTTTCTCGCATGTATCTTGGCGTGCATTTTCCGTCCGATGTGTTGTCTGGCTGGTTGATCGGCGGCCTCCTGCTTCTCTGCTTCATCAAATTCTGGGACCCCGTCGCCGCCTGGCTCAAGCGATTGACCTTTGCTCAGCAGGTATTGGTCGCTTTTCTGGTCTCACTGGGATTTATCGGCACGGTGCAGCTAGCCATCCTTTCCCTGGGCGGTTGGACCATGCCGGAGGAATGGCTGCTCAATGCAGCAGTCGCATTCCCGGATGGACCGGTACCCGACCCTGTTGGTCTCAGCGGAGCTATCACCTCGGCAGGGACATTGTTTGGGTTGTCGCTAGGCCTTGCCTGGTTTACTCGCCAGGGTGGATTCTCCGTCGAGGGATCACTCGGTCAACGGGTAGTGCGATTTCTGGTGGGGCTGGTCGGCGTGGCGATTCTGTACGTTGGGTTGAAAATCATCTTTCCGTCAGGAGATGGTGCACTCCCTTATTTATTCCGATATCTGCGATACAGCCTTGTCGGCGCATGGGTTTCGGCTGGCGCTCCATGGCTTTTCCTTCGCTTGAAGCTGGCCAAGCCGAAATAAATCGCACTTGGTAGCTTTCATAACTGTAAAGGTAAACGGGCTTATAAAGTCAATAAGCCAACCAAATGCGTAAAACCTTACTCTGTTATAATCTTAAGCTGATTAACTTTTTTCGGTGGATTTATTTTAGATGACACTCGAACAAGGAGCCATTCTCCACGGACGTTACCGCATCGTAGAGATCCTGGGCCAGGGAGGCATGGGATCCGTCTATCGCGCCATAGATGAAAACCTGGGCGTGGAAGTCGCGGTTAAGGAGAATCTGTTCACCACCGATGAGTACGCGCGCCAGTTCCGCCTGGAGGCAGTGATCCTTGCCAGCCTGAGACAGCCCAACCTTCCGAGGGTTTCTGACCATTTCGTAGTCAACAACCAGGGGCAGTACCTCGTCATGGATTATATCGAGGGCGAGGACCTACGGCAGAGGATGGAGCGGATCGGCAACATCCCCGAAGAGGAAGCCATTCTTATCGGCGCTTCGATCTGCGACGCGCTGGCTTACCTCCATTCTCGCAAGCCGCCTGTCCTGCACCGAGACCTCAAGCCGGGGAATGTGAAGATCACCCCCGAGGGTCATGTCTACCTGGTGGACTTTGGCTTGGCCAAGGTGGTCCGCGGCACGCAGGCCACAACGACCGGTGCGCGTGCCATGACTCCCGGCTATTCTCCTCCTGAACAATATGGCACTGCGAGGACGGATGCCCATTCCGATATTTATTCGCTGGGTGCGACGCTCTATGCGGCATTGACCGGCGTGATTCCCGAAGACGGCTTGGCGCGGGTGATGGACAATGTCCAACTCACGCCGATCAGAAAGCGCAACCCAAAAGTATCGCGCAAGCTGGCAGCCGCCATCGAGAAGGCCATGGAGCCGTATCCTGACGACCGGTTCAAATCCGATGAGGAGTTCAAGCAGGCACTTTTAGCGGCCAGCGCGAAAACGCAAAAGCCCGAAGGCGGGTATGTCGTTGCGGCAGCAGCAGTCGAAGCCGATCGTCCGCCATCCAAACCGCTTAGCGCAATCGAGCAGCAGGCGGAAAAGGTCGGCATGAAGGAAAATACACCTGCCCGGTTGAAACGGAAGCGAAAGCGGAGCCTGGGCTGGCTGGCTTTTTCTTTGCTGTTGGTTTTAATTGTTGTCCTCTCGTTGGGGTTGGTCATCAATTTTCCGACGATCATTCCACCTGAAGCAGCAGGTTACCTTCCTCCAGGTTGGCTGCCCAGCGCCACCCCGACTGCGACAAGAACTTTAATGCCATCCTCTACCAATGGAACATTGGCCGTTATCCCTCCTGCAGTTGATTCGGCCACGGCAACGCTCACCAAACGGGTTACATTAACTCCGACCAACACTGCCACACCAACTATTACACCGACCCCCACCATAACCCCCACTTTGATCGGTGGTGGCCTGGGCACGGTCGCTTTTGCGTCCAGCCGTTCTGGACTTCCGCAGATCTACCTGATGAACTCTGATGGCACCGATCAACGCGCCATCACCACGGAGACGGATGGCGCCTGCCAGCCTGATTGGTCTCCGGATGGAATGCAGATCGTCTATATTTCACCATGCAGATTGAAAGACAGCGATTACCCGGGCGCCAACCTCTACGTCATGAATGCGGACGGAACCGGGAAAGAACCACTGGGAGGGTCCATCGAGGGAGATTATGATCCTGTCTGGTCGCCGGACGGCAAATCCATCGTATTCACTTCCCTGCGGGATGGTCATGCCCAACTCTATAAACTGGACCTTGAAACCAAGGAAGTCATCCGATTGACTGAAACGGATTTAAATGTCCAGGCAAGGCAGGCAGACTGGTCTCCCGATGGTACGCAAATTGCATATACTCTGCGGCGGTTGGGTGTGTTTCAAATCTGGGTCATGACCAATTCAGGGCAGGCACAGCAGCAACTCGTGCGGAGCGGTTCGCAGCTTTCGGATTTCCTTCCTGCGTGGTCGCCCGATGGAACGTTCCTCTCCTTCAGCCAGACCGAGTCGTTTGTCAACTCCCCGTCGCCCGCTTGGTTGATGTCCATGCGATATGAGGACCGCAAAAGTCAGCCCAGTGTAAAGGTGAACGCAATAACGCCTATTGTCGATGTGGATTACTCACCGGATGGATATTGGCTGGTGTTTGAATCTGTCTCCGCGGACCCCTCAGGCTCCAACCAGGATATTTATCTCATGACCATTTCCGGCGGCGACCGGACCCGGTTGACAAAGGATCCCGATGTCGATTTTGACCCTGCCTGGAAGCCGCGTACCATTCCAACTGCGACACCGACTCCTTAGTCCGCGCCAATCAACCAAATCCGTACTTGCTCCCCTCTTGTTATGGGGGAGTATATTTTTTAAATGATTGCTTATTTGGGTTAACCCACTATAATTTAATCGAGCGAAATGATTACCAGACTTGTGAACTTCCTTTCTGCACCGCATTTTGAAGATGAAGAGAAGAACCGGATCGCCCGGGTTCTTTATGTCATCGTGGTGACCCTGTTTGTTGCCTCCCTGGTGGTTGGAACTGTTGAGATCATTGCGGGGACACAGACCACTGCCCCAGTCTTGTTGGTGGGGGATGTCCTCCTCCTGGCAGTGCTTTGGCTGACCCAAAAAGGAAAGCTGCAATCTGCCAGCATGTTTCTGCTGATCATTCTGATCGGCGTGACCACTGTCCTCTTATCTATCGGCCAGGGCGTTCACGACATCGGTATCACACTTTATCCGATTGTGATCATTGTTGCAGCGCTTTTAGTGGATAAGCGGAATTTTATTATCATTGTCGCGCTCATCCTGCTTTCACTGGCTTACATCGTGTTTGGGGAAATCAGCGGGTTAATCGTCCAGGAAGCTACTGCCATTACCACTCGTCCGATTGATTTCATTATCGTTGGAACACTTCTTGTTTTAGCGGCTTTTGCCATTTGGTTGTTGGCGGATGATCTTCAGCAAAGCCTGAGACGGGCAAGGGAAAACGAAGGCAAGCTTGCGCAGTCGAATCTCGAACTGGAGAAACGTGCTCAGGAAATGGAATTTTCCGAGGCCAGGTGGCGGTCGGTGATTGAGAATGCTCCCGACACAATCCTGTCCATAACTGAAGATGGGACCATCGTTTTTTCCAACCAGCTTGACGAAGAGGGAAATGACGAACAAAAAGGTCGGAGCATTTATGAATCGCTTCCCGCTGAAGATTTCGAATCTGCACATCGGTTGGTAGAGCAGGTCTTTGCAGCAGGTGATCCCGTCACTTATGAAGCCCTGATCAATGACCGGTATCACGATTTGCGCTGGCATTCCATCCGCCTCAGCCCGGTACGGCAGCAGGACGGCAAAATTGTCAGCGGCATTCTCATTGTTACTGATATCCACGAACAAAAACAAGCGCGTGAAGCATTGCATGCCAGCGAGGAAGCGCTGCGTCGAAGTTCAGAATATCTGACCGCATTGAACCAAATCGGATGGGCACTGTCCACTCTCCAGAATCTTGATGGAGCCCTAAATGTAACCTTGGAAGCGATAAAAGCCAACCTGTCGTTGGATGTTTTCTATATTTGTCTTTATGACCTTGATACCAACTTTGTATGGTATCCATTGCTCTATGACTCTGGAAAGAAATGGGATGAGCCGGGCGTAAAGCTTGATGAGGATACCCTGGTCGCCAAGGTTATCCGTTCCGGAGAACCGATACTGCTGAATCGTACTGAGGATGAAGTGGCTTTTGCTGCCCGGGCAAAAAAACAATTAGGCGATACTTCCAAGGCTTCTGTTTCGATCATTGCAGCTCCCCTGCAGATCGGGAGGCGGATTATCGGCGTAATGTCCGTTCACAGCTACTCTCTGAATGCCTATACTCAGGATCATCTTACACTGTTGAATGGTGCTGCGTATCAGGTGGCCATCGCCATTGAAAATGCACGTCTTTATGATGCAGCGCAAAGAGAGCTGGAGGAACGAAAGCGTGCCGAGGACGAGGTCAGGGAATTGAACGCCCAGCTTGAACGGCGGGTTCTGCAGCGCACGGTGGAACTTGAGGCGTCCAACCGCGAGTTGGAATCCTTCACCTACACTGTGTCGCATGACCTGCGCGCACCCGTACGAGGCCTTCATGGATTTAGTCAGATTCTTCTCAGTGACTTTGCCAGTGCCCTTCCCGAACAAGCCAGGGATTATCTCAAACGCATCGAAGACAATGCGCGCCTCATGGGGGATTTAATCGATGACCTGCTGGCTTTTTCCCACCTTGGCAAACAGCAACTTAAGAAAACATCTTTAAATGCTGCCTTCATCGCGAAACAGGCGTTTGAAGAAGCCACTGCCCAGGAAAACAAAGAGCGCATCCAATTCGTCATTGGAGAGCTTCCGGAGGTTCAGGCAGATACCGTCTTATTGAAGCAGGTATTCATAAATCTGTTTTCAAATGCCATCAAGTTTTCAAGACATCGTGAAAAGGCAGTGATCGAGGTTGGAACCCAGGAAACCGAAAAAGGTACAGCGATCTTTGTCCGCGATAACGGCGCAGGATTCGAGATGCAGCATGCCGGCAAACTTTTTGGAGTCTTCCAGCGCCTGCATTCCTATGATCAATTCGAAGGGACCGGAGTCGGCCTGGCCATCGTGCGTCGAATTATTGAAAGGCACGGAGGAAGGGTTTGGGCGGAGGGTGAATTGGACAAAGGAGCCACCTTTTATTTCACCCTGGGTGCGTGAGGCACTGGAGTCGATGTATTCCATGCGCAGCATAAACGCATGAGGTGTAAAATTATTGTGAGACCTCTCACGGGAGAAAATCATGTCAGGTGTTGCGATACTAACCGATAGTTGTGCCAGCATTCCCGAAACCATTTTGACACAATTGAATATTCGCACGGTCGCGTATTATATCCACCGTGGCCAGGAAGTTCTGTATGACCTTGTGACAGTTCAGCGGCAGGAATTCCTGGAATGGCTTGCAACGGCAAAGACCCTGCCCACTACAGCCAGCCCCGGGCCTGGGGATTACTTTACTGCCTACCAGGACATCGCCTCACAAGGATCGGGTGAGATCGTCAGCATCCACATGACCAGCAAGGGCAGCGGCGCATACCAGGCGGCGACAGTCGCTCAAAGTATGGCGCAGGAAAAGATGCCGGATGTGCGGATTGAAGTGATCGACACCCGAAATGTGTCCCTTTGCCAGGGATGGATGGCGATCGAAGCCGCCCGGGCAGCCATCTCAGGTGCCGGTGTTGACGAGATCCTCTCCAAGGTCAGAGGAATGATGCAGGTCGCCCGCATGATTCAAACGGCAGATACTCTGAAATACCTTTACATGGGCGGGCGGATTGGGATGGCTCAACGCCTGGTGGGGTCGTTGTTGAATATCAAACCGCTCATCGGCATGGAAGATGGCGTCATTGTTCCACTGGGAACCGCACGAAGTCGTCACCAGGCCTACGCGGCCATGGTGGACCTGGTCGAAGACGCAGTCGGGAAGGGAAAAATAAAGATCGCCTATGTTCATGCGGGGGCGCTGGACGAAGTGGAGAAGATAAAACAGCTGGTGGATCAGCGCCTCGATGTGGTGGAATCCTTCTTTGCTGAGCTCTCTCCTGCACTGGCAGTCCATACCGGCCCCGGGACGGTAGGAGTGTGTTATTTCCCTGTCTCAGGTTGATCACGATTAGCTGAATGAAAATAAAAGGATTAGGAGATCCCATGTATAAAAAAACTGCAATTTTTGCGCTGCTGCTCGTTTTATTCCTTCTGTTTGGAGTTGTTTCTCCAGTTCAAGCCCAGGGAATCGTTTCCGGTGATACCGTTCCAGCCGGCGTAACTGTTGACGACGATTTGATTCTGTTTGGCGAAACCGTGACAATCGATGGCGATGTCAATGGAAATGTCTTCGCCCTGGGGGGAACCGTCACTGTGAATGGAAAAGTGGATGGCAGCCTGTATGCCCTAAGTCAACAAGTCCTTGTCAATGGCGAAGTGACGGATGGTGTGTATGGTACTGCACTAGAGCTGGTTTTCGGACCGGAAGGAAAGGTGGGGAGAAATGTAGCCTTCCTTGGCCTTTCGGTGGGCATGCCTGAAGGCGCAACCATCGGCCGTGACCTCACCGGGATTTTCATCCTCGGCGCGCAATTTGCCGGTGACGTGGAACGGGAAACCACTGCCGTCATCGGGCCGTTGGAAGTCGTCCGGTTGATCATCCGCTTATTTGACATTCAGGCGCCTCCTTTCCTCGCTCCCCAGACGGCTGCTCCCGCTGGTATGAAACTGGCCTCGCCTGTGTCATTTTATTCACCGCAGCAGGGAATAATTGACACGCTCCTCATGCAGAGATGGCTTGTTTTCATGGTTCGGGACTATGTTTCGCTGCTTTTGGTCGGCTTGTTGGTATTATGGCTTTTCCCAACTCCTCTTAAGCGTTGGGGAAATAAGATCATGAAAGCGCCGTTCTCGTCTTTGGGATTGGGATTGGCTGTAGTGATAGTAGGGGGGATCGGTTTGGCGTTGCTCTGGGCGCTCATCCTGGCCGTTGCGCTCGGGCTGGGACGGATCGGATTTTCCGGCCTCGGAACCGCCATGGGCATGCTGGGATTCTTTGGAGTCAGCACGGCCGGCGCTGTTCTTTTTGTGATCGTAACGTTCATCAGCAAGCTAGTCTTTGCTTTCCAGGCGGGTTTCTTGATCCTGAAACGGTATGAGCGAACTGGATTCTGGTACAAGCTTGGGGTTCTGGCACTTGGGCTGCTGATCTACGTCCTGCTGGCGGCCATACCCTACATTGGATGGGCTGTGGCGACCGTGGTCATGCTGCTTGGAACCGGCGCGGTGTTCCTGGTCTTCAACGAGGACCGGCGGTTTGAGAAACAGGCCGCTGCTGAGCTTGCTCAAGAGATTCCAGCGACCAATCCGCCAGCGGATGCGGCTCCAGTCGATGTGCAACCAGCGCCCGTTGCAGAGAATCCAGTGGGAGAATCATCTCAAACTGGTACGCCGGTCAGCAGTGTGCCTGATGAGGTACCTGTACTGGACGACAAACCTTCAGCGGGCGCTCCGGTTGAGGACAAACCAGCCAAACTAAAATCATCACGCAAGCAAGCGAAACAAAAGGAAGATTGATCGGGTGGACAAAAAAGGAGCGGGTTACTCCCGCTCCTTTTCGCATCTTATCTATGCCGACTTGTATTTTCCCAAAGAAAATTGGATGATCAGCACCTGGGTATAAATCACCCAGCCAAGTATCAAGGTGATGAGCAGCGCACTGACATAAACCCAGGTGGGAAATGATTGCTTTAATGAAGTAAGCAACTCCTGGGTGGCAGCGACCTGTTCGCTTCGAGTGTCGACTTCAGACCTGGCAGTCTCAATATCCTTGTTGATTTCGCCCACTGCATCCGAAACTCTCTGGGCAGCACCGGCTGAATTGTCACGTGCTTCCTGCATGCGGGCATTGGCATTGTCGATGGAAGTATTCAGCTTTTCCACCTTGGCAGCTATGGAAGACACCGTCTCTGGTTCTGGTTTAGGCAGTTCCACAAAAGGCAGGCCATCGATGAAGCTCAGCGTATCGATGAGAGATGAAATCATCAGCTCTGCTGTGTTAAGTGCATCTTCGATTGCACCGATCGTGTTGGTGAGTTTTTCCTCCCGCGCAGGAGGCAGCAGGACCATGACAAGCCCTTTATCCGAGATGTTCTGGCTGAGCTGGGCGGCCGCTTCCTGGATGGTTGCAGTATCCTCTTCAAGGTTTTTCAATTCCTTGTCGATGCTTTTCAGACCGATTTGAACAGCGCCGGCAGCTTTCTCAGCACCGGTGAGAAGCTTGGTTCCTGCTTCTATGACTTTGCCCGTCGTAGCCCAGGCGCCGATCACCCCGGCTGCGCTTAACAGGATGACGATACCGCACAAAATGATGGTGGTTACTGATAGAACACGTTTGAGTGTCGGTGACATGGAGAACTCCTTGATTGATGTTCGGTGAATTTATACTTTAGCAGGAATTTTATGTTCAAGAGCCGCCTGCTGTTTAAAAAGAATAGAATTTGTGTAATTTTACTCCTGTCCAGCGATTTTTATTCACTTGCTGTTCATTAATCGGCGACTTATTTTCGCATTTATAACTGTGGTATGATGACGGGCGGTGTCCGGAAAACCCGGACATTAAGTAAACCAAATTTTTTGACGTACTGCGTGCTTCAAATCGAAATAAAAAAGGAGTATAAGAATGTCTGTTGAATTGACAAAAAAGCCCATCATGGCTCTCTTTCTGGCAGTAGTGGTCATGGCTCTGGCGATGACCGGTTGCGGAAGCAGCGAAACTGCCGCCCCCGAACCGACTGTAGCCAGCACGTCGACAATCCCCACCGTCGAACCGGTCCCGGCAGCTTCAGGGGAACCCTCTGCGACGACCATCACCGATACTTATGTCCGCACGGGTCCGGGCACAAACTATCCGGCCTATGGCATTGCTCCTGCCGGTAAATCAGCCAAAGTGCTTGGGAAGAACGGCGACGGCACCTGGTATGCCGTTGCCCTGCCGACACAATATGTGGCTGTCGGATTTGGCTGGGTGTACAGCGCAAACGTGACCGTCAGCAATATCCCGGACGACCTGCCTATTTATTCCTCTGCACCGCCGGCACCCAGTGTTCCTCCG
>CAVZGY010000004.1:0-108417 GCA_963774975.1 uncultured Chloroflexia bacterium | reverse complement strand
GGTACACCTCCGCATGCATCCCGCTTTCGATGGAGGGTTTCATTGTTCCGGCCAGCACGATTCGCTCGTAATCCAAAACGCAAATATCCTCCACCGTCATTTTGGCGTAATCATAATTGGATGGGGTGATGGCAAAGGCTTTCTCCCCTTTTACCCTGACCGAGATATTCCCTTCAGTCGCTTTAAGGTAACCGCGCTCCAACAAGGTATGGCAGGTATTTACGACTTGTTCACGTTCCTCTGAATATTGTCCCATGATGCATCCTTTCCATTCAATCCAATGTCAATCATTTTCTCATCGATCTGTACCCGCACCATTTGCTGCAATGCGGATATCACCATCTTCTTTGGCGGATTCGACTGGCGGATTTTGCTTGGCACCTGACCTTCGATCACCAATGACACGAGCCCATGGATCAAGCTCCAGGCGCTTACCGCCAGCATCCCGACAGGTTGTCCGTGCGAATTAAATATCCCTGCTGCCTGGCAATCCCCCACAATCCTTTGGAGCAATTGCAGACTGCCTTGTGAGACTTCCACGAATGAGGGATAGTTTTTCTCGTTTTCGATCAGCCCGGAAAATGTAATCTTGTAATGAGCAGGTGACTCCAATCCAAACTGAACATACGCCCAGGCCAGGTTGACAAGCTGCTTCAAGGGGTCATCGGGATGTCGGTCAATCACTTTTTCAATAAGTGCGTGGATTTTGATATGCCCTTCCAGGGCGATAGCTGCGATCAGCGATTGTTTGTCGGCAAAATGAGCATATGGCGCATTGTGACTCACGCCTGCGCGCCGGGCGGTTTTTCGCAAGGTCAGCCCATACACACCTTCGGCAGCAACGATATCAATCCCTGCCTGGATGAGGGCGTTCTTCAAGTCTCCATGGTGATAGGCTGACTTGGACATGACGCGAGTATAGATGACAATCTGGACATTGTCAAGATTGAGCAAACAATTGAGCAAACAAAATGGATTTAGCGTGATCCACCTTTACTCCCGGGAAGAAAACTATTTAAATAACAAAACCCGAGCTGACAGCTCGGGCAGGAAAGTAAATGAAAAAGCCTCTTGGCAATGACCTACTCTCCCGGGAGGCTACCCTCCAAGTACCATCGGCGCTGACGAGCTTAACTTCCGGGTTCGGGATGGGACCGGGTGTACCCTCGCCGCTCAAATCACCAAGAGACTTAATTCCAATGATGGAACCGAATAGTTATTGATGTCAGGTTGAAAAAGTATCAAGTTCTCCGCACCATGCAGTTCAGCCCTCGACCATTAGTACGATTTAACTGAACGCATTGCTGCGCTTACATTTATCGCCTATATACCAGGTAGTCTACCTGGGGTCTTACTCCGTTAACCGGAATACAGGGATCTAATCTTAGGGCGAGTTTCCCACTTAGATGCTTTCAGCGGTTATCTCTGCCAGACGTAGCTACCCAGCGATGCTCCTGGCGGAACAACTGGCACACCAGAGGTCTGTCCACTCCGGTCCTCTCGTACTAGGAGCAGCTCCCTTCAAATCCCTTACGCCCACAGCGGATAGAGACCGACCTGTCTCACGACGGTCTGAACCCAGCTCGCGTACCGCTTTAACGGGCGAACAGCCCGACCCTTGGGACCTTGTCCAGCCCCAGGATGCGATGAGCCGACATCGAGGTGCCGAGCGAAGTCGTCGATATGGACTCTTGGACTTCACCAGCCTGTTATCCCCGGGGTAGCTTTTATCCGGTAAGCCACGGCCCTTCCACTCGGTACCGTGGGATCACTAAGCCCGACTTTCGTCTCTGCTCGACGCGTTGGTCTTGCAGTCAAGCTCCCTTATGCCTTTACACTCTGTGGTGGGTTTCCATTCCACCTGAGGGAACCTTTGGGCGCCTCCGTTACCTTTTCGGAGGCGACCGCCCCAGTCAAACTGCCCACCTGGCACGGTCCCCCATCCGGATGACGGTATGGGGTTAGGATCTAAATATTATCAGGGTGGTATTTCACTGGCGACTCCACCGAGGCTAGCGCCCCAGCTTCAAAGTCTCCCACCTATGCTACACAGATCATACCCAAATTCAATGCCAAGATGCAGTAAAGCTCCACGGGGTCTTTTTGTCCTGCTGCGGGTAGGCCGCATCTTCACAGCCATTTCAATTTCACCGAGTCCCTTGTTGAGACAGTGCTCTAGTTGTTACTCCGTTCGTGCGGGTCGGAACTTACCCGACAAGGAATTTCGCTACCTTAGGACCGTTATAGTTACGGCCGCCGTTCACCGGGGCTTCAGTTCAAAGCTTCGGCTTGCGCCTAACCTCTCCCTTTAACCTTCCGGCACTGGGCAGGAGTCAGCCCCTATACATCACCTTACGGTTTAGCAGAGACCTGTGTTTTTGTTAAACAGTCACTAGAGCCATTTCACTGCGACCCCCCAGCGCTTTAACACGCCAAGGGGCACCCCTTCTCCCGAAGTTACGGGGTCATGTTGCCGAATTCCTTAACAAGGGTTCTCTCGTTCGCCTTGGTATATTCTACCCATCTACCGGTGTCGGTTTGCGGTACGGGCATCTGAACTTCAACGTTTAGAGGATTTTCTCGGCAGCAAAACTCAACCACTTATGCCTTACGGCTCGCTATCGCCTCAGCTCAGCCTGCGGATTTTCCTACAGACCTCAACGCCTAGACGGATCGCACCCGCACAACCAATCGCGGGCTGGCCTATCTCGCTGCGTCTCCCCATCACTCAATTCAGATGGTTCCGGAATGTTGACCGGATATCCATCGCCTACGCCTCGCGGCCTCGGCTAAGGGTCGACTAACCCGACGCGGAATGACCTGGCGTCGGAAACCTTAGATTTACGGCGAATATGGTTCTCACATATTTATACGCTACTCATGCCTGCATTCTCACTTCCGTCCGCTCCAGTCGTCCTTACGGTCGACCTTCCCTGCTGACGGAACGCTCCCCTACTGCCCCAACTTGCGTTGAGACCCGTAGCTTCGGTACTACGCTTAGCCCCGTTAAGTTTTCCGCGCAAGGTCACTAGACCAGTAAGCTATTACGCACTTTTTAAAGGGTGGCTGCTTCTAAGCCAACCTCCTGGTTGTTGCAGTAACCTCACCTCGTTTCCCACTTAGCGTAGATTTGAGGACCTTAGCTGACGATCTGGGCTGTTTCCCTTTCGACCACGAAACTCATCTCCCGTAGTCCGACTGCCATGCTATGGAGTACTGGCATTCCGAGTTTGATTGGGTTCAGTAAGCAGTAAGCCCCTTAGCCCATTCAGTGCTGTACCTCCAGTACTAAACGCATGACGCTAGCCCTAAAGCTATTTCGGGGAGAACCAGCTATCTCCGAGTTCGTTTGGCATATCACCTCTACCCACAGCTCATCCCATAACTTTGCAACGTTAACAGGTTCGGGCCTCCACGAGCGTTTAGACTCGCTTCACCCTGGCCATGGGTAGCTCACCCGGTTTCGGGTCCAATCCCAGCGACTATACGCCCTATTCAGACTCGCTTTCGCTACGGCTTCGGGTGTCACTCCCTTAACCTCGCCACTGAGATTGACTCGCAGGCTCATTCTCCAAGAGGCACGCTGTCAGGCATAGCGCCGCGCACAGGATTTCTCCTTAGCACCGACACGCCATTAGCCCTCCAACTGCTTGTAAGTTTACGGTTTCAGGTTCTATTTCACTCCCCTAACAGGGGTACTTTTCACCTTTCCCTCACGGTACTTGTTCACTATCAGTCGTCAAGTGTATTTAGCCTTGGAGAGTGGACTCCCCAGATTCCCGCCGGATTAGCGTGCCCGGCAGTACTCAGGTATTCAGCGGAAGTCAATCGGTTTTCGCATACGGGGCTGTCACCCTCTTTGGCAGGCTTTCCCACACCTTTCCGCTAACCGATCGATTTGTAACTTCCATATGCCGAACCCTACAACCCCATCCTTGCAAGCAAGGGTGGTTTGGGCTGATCCCCGTTCGCTCGCCACTACTAGGGGAATAATCTCTTTTCCTCTGGGTACTTAGATGTTTCAGTTCCCCAGGTGCCCTTCCTCAAACCTATATATTCAGAAAGAGGAGTACTACAGGATCGCTGCAGTGGGTTTCCCCATTCGGATATCTCCGGGTCAAACGCTTGTTGACAGCTAACCGGAGCTTTTCGCAGTCTCCCACGTCCTTCATCGGCACTTGACGCATAGGCATTCACCGTAAACTCTTAGTAGCTTCTCCACATGATGCGGAGAAATTGATACTTTTTCTCTTACAATTTTCGGCCTTATCATCAATTACTATTCAGTTGTTAACGTTCTGAAGTGGTCCTTTGACCACTTTTGCCGCCCGCACCAAATCTTCTGGTGTTGACCGGCGAACGATGCTCTTCACTTTCGTCAAGGGCATCGGTTGCCCGTCAAGCCTATTCTTTATTCAATTTCGACAAAGCGACCCGGCTCACCGCCGGGCCGTAATTAGCCATGCGATTGAAGCCTTCTTTTTTATTTCTTCGTGCAGCTCGCCAAAACTAGTATTTTGTTCTCTCTCTTTCGGTCACTGTCCGTAACACAGTGGAGATGACGGGATTCGAACCCGTGGCCTTCGCCTTGCAAAGGCGCTGCTCTCCCACTGAGCTACATCCCCAAGCACACTGATTGGAGTGGGCTTGACAGGATTCGAACCTGTGACCCCTGCGTTATCAGCACAGTGCTCTAACCAACTGAGCTACAAGCCCGAGGTGCGGACACTCAACAACTGAGAAGTGATAGGAAACTACCTGCCAACTCTCGTTACCGCAACGAGAGATTTGTAATGAGTAGAGCCGGTCCAATCCGAAGACTGGATGGCTCGGAACTCTAGAAAGGAGGTGATCCAGGCGCACCTTCCGGTACTCCTACCTTGTTACGACTTCGTCCCAGTCACCAGCACCACCTTCGACAGCGCCCTCCTTGCGGTTAGGCTACCGGCTTCAGGTGTTACCAGCTCCCATGACGTGACGGGCGGTGTGTACAAGGCCCGAGAACGTATTCAACGCACTATAGCTGACGCGCGTTTACTAGCAACTCCAACTTCACACAGGCGGGTTTCAGCCTGTGATCTGAACTGAGGCCGGCTTTGGGGATTGGCTCTACCTCGCGGCTTAGCAACCCATTGTACCGGCCATTGTAGCGTGTGTGTAGCCCCAGATATAAAGGCCATGCTGACTTGACGTCATCCCCACCTTCCTCCGGCTTGATACCGGCGGTCCCGTATGACACTTGTAACATACAGCGAGGGTTGCGCTCGTTAGCGGACTTAACCGAACATCTCACGACACGAGCTGACGACAGCCATGCAGCACCTGTGAAGGCTCCCCGAAGGGTCGGTCACCTTTCGGTTTCCTACCACCTCCATGTCAAACCTGGGTAAGGTTCTTCGTGTAGCATCGAATTAAACCACACGCTCCGCTGCTTGTGCGGGCCCCCGTCAATTCCTTTGAGTTTTAACCTTGCGGCCGTAGTCCCCAGGCGGTAGACTTATCGCGTTAGCTACGGCACCGATGGCTTTGAACCCACCGACGCCAAGTCTACATCGTTTACAGCTAGGACTACCGGGGTCTCTAATCCCGTTCGCTCCCCTAGCTTTCGCGTCTGAGCGTCAGATACAGTCCAGAAGGCCGCTTTCGCCACTGGTGTTCCTCCCGATATCTACGCATTTCACCACTACACCGGGAATTCCACCTTCCTCTACTGTCCTCTAGTCTGGCAGTTTTGAACGACCCCTCCCAGTTGAGCCAGGAGATTTCACATCCAACTTGCCAAACCGCCTACACGCGCTTTACGCCCAGTAAATCCGGATAACGCTCGCTTCCTACGTTTTACCGCGGCTGCTGGCACGTAGTTAGCCGAAGCTTATTCCTGGGATACTGTCCTTTCTCATCTCCCAGAAAAGTACTTTACGACCCGAAGGCCTTCATCGTACACGCGGCGTTGCTGGGTCAGGCTTTCGCCCATTGCCCAATATTCCCTACTGCTGCCACCCGTAGGTGTATGGCCCGTGTTTCAGTGCCATTGTGAGGGACCACCCTCTCAGGTCCCTTACCCGTCGACGCCTTGGTGAGCCGTTACCTCACCAACTAGCTGATGGGACGCAGGTCCCTCCCAAAGCGCATTACTGCTTTAGTCACCGGTTTCTAAACCCGGGGACCACATGCGGTATTAGCAATCCTTTCGGACTGTTATCCCACACTTCGGGGTAGGTCACCAACGCGTTACTCACCCGTTCGCCACTAGGATACTTCCGTATTGCTACAAAAGCACCTCGTTCGACTTGCATGTATTAAGCACGCCGCCAGCGTTCATCCTGAGCCAGGATCAAACTCTCCGCAAAAAAACATTTTTCACTCTTTCGAGTGTAAAGTTCACGGAAAGGAATAACAGGTTTCTTTCGTTTCCTATCACTTTTCAGTTGTTAAGGTTCCGTCAACCAAGCGGGCTGTATTCTACCCGCACCGGTAGCGCCTGTCAAGAATCTTGGGGAGACGAAACTGCCGATGCCCTGCTTTCTGCATCGGCGCGTCAGACTTCAAAACCATTGTCTTGTGTTTCTGACGGGAAACGTCTCTATCTTGTAACGATCTGTCTTTCGACGAAATCGGCTGTAACTGACTGGCTTACCAATTATACGCAGGTCAACCTTTTTGTCAAGAGAAACAACAAATTGATTCTCGTGCATTACCTCATGAAAAAATTGATTTCCCTTGCACAGCCTGCAGAATTATATGCATTTCAGGGATTGAGTCAAGGTTTTTAACCGACCGATTCCGCGATTCTGGAAAATTTTAAGGTTTGGGAATCGACTCGATGATTCGCACCGCCTGCCCGACTCCGTCCTCCAAACGGATCAAGCGACCCGCCTCTTGTGCGCGCGTACGAAGAGTTGGGTCATTCACCTGATTTAACGCCGCCACCAGTCGCTGAGTCGTGAGCTGCTTCACCGGGATGGGAGCAGGTCCCGCACCGATCGCCGCCACCCGCTTTCCCCAAAAAGGCTGATCGCCCATGTGAGGAACGACGATGTTCGGAATTGCCTGAGCGCAGGCCGGCAGCGGTCGTACCCGCCCCGCCATGATGGATGACTGCCTTGCAGCGCGGGAACAACCAATCGTGCGGAGCAGAATCAAGGTAAAGAAGATTCCCCTTCATGTCATTAGCCGTGGTATCCGCCCCAACCCGAGAGGAAGATTCCTCGCGATGCGGTTTGCGCGAGTGCCTCGCACACCGCCCGATGGATTCGCTCGGCTTCCTGGTTGACCATGCTCCCGAAGCTGATACAGACTGGCGGATCGCCGGCATCGAGAAAATCCTGCAAGGCTGGAGGAGGCTGATACTCATCCGGTGAATCCAGGAAAAAGTATCCCGTGACATGGATATTCGCTGCGGTCCAATCGGAAGGACGCGGCAGCACAACAGGACTGTAAGCAAAGAGCAGAGGCGTCAGCGGACGGTCAGGAGATGGTGTAAACGGCCAGTACAGCTTTTCGGGAAGATCGGCAGAAGATCGGCGTCTCAACTGGGTAGTACCCGCTGTTGCCGCCATACCAGAAGATCTGTGTGGCAAGCCAATGCGAGAAATAACTTGAATCGGCCCGGCGGTATATTTGCCAGTGCAACATTCGGGAAAGTCGCGCGTCGGCGCAAACATGGGGAAGGTCTGCACGGACACATCCGGGATACCCAGGTCACGGGCAAAGGAATGGGCGCCGGTCGTGAACAGCAAATCCATGCACGAGCAGCTCTGCCCCGGCGATGGCCGTGCGCGCATCCCTCACCACTTCCGGCGCAATGCTGAAGATGTACGCTTGCATTCCCTTGACCACGCGGAAGGTGTTATCTCCGGCATCATTCATCAGCCGGCTGAGTCTCTTCCGGGTCGCCCGCCAAGCGGTGCGAAAGGAACTCCATGGATTGAGTGACCAAATCCGAGAACCGGTGCGGACCGGCCAGCGTGACCGCATGACCGGCTTTTTGCAGACCAACCGCCAGCGCCAGGAAAGGCTGCACATCGCCGCGCGAACCAAAGGTTAGGATAGTGATCTTCATGGGGATATTAAAAAATGCGCGGCATTACCGCGCCTCTACAGGTTAATTCATTTCCTGTCTTCCAGATAATGCCCGCAGCAAGGTGTTCTGGTCGGCATACTCCAGATCCCCGCCGACGGGCAGCCCGCGCGCAAGACGGGTCACATGAACCGGATAAGGCTTGCATTTGCTGCCGCAAATAAAGGGCGGTCGCATCGCCTTCCATGCTTGGGTTGGTCGCGAGAATCACTTCCTTCACAGCCCCCTGCGCCACCCGAGCCAGCAGCGGTTTGACCTTCAGGTCATCAGGACCTATCCCCTCGATCGGGGACAAGACCCCATGCAAGACGTGATACTTCCCTTGATAAGCCCCGATCCTCTCCAACGCGATCACGTCCAGCGGTTCCTCGACCACACAAAGAATGGACTCCTCGCGCGAAGGGCTGGCGCAGATCTCGCAACGGTCGCGCCCGGCCAGCATGATATTGAAGCACTCCGGGCAGAAATCAGTCTGCGACTTGAGCTTCAGCAGCGCATCGGCGAGGTTGGCAGAGGCCTCCTCAGGCGCGCGCAGCAGGAAGAACACCAGCCGCGAGGCGGACTTGGGTCCGATGCCCGGCAGGCGCTCGAAGGCGGAGATCAGGTTCTGGATCGGTTCAGGGAGAATCATGTTTAGAAGGGTAATCCGCTCGCCAGTGGACCCATCATCGTCTGCTGCAGTTCGCGGGATTTGTCGAGCGCCAGGTTGACGGCCGTCAGCACCATGTCGTTGAGCATCTCGGCATCGGCGTCCTTCAGGAAATCGGGGGCGATCTCAACGCCCTTGCAGACCTGATCGCCGGTCATGGTGACCTTGATCGCGCCGCCGCCGGCTGTGGCGGTGACTGTCTCAATCTTTAACTTTTCCTGGGCTTCCGCCATTTGCTGCTGCAGGCGCTGGAGCTGCGCCATCATCGGGTTGCCGCCCGCGCCGGGAGTTTTATTAAATCCTTTGGCCATTATGCTAATCTCCTGAATTATTTACAGTTATTGGATGTCCACGATCTCGCCGCCGTTCTCAAGCGCCGCCGCCACCATCCCGCCGGGACTGACTTCATTCGGCGTCGTCTTCCCTCCCGGGTTGACCACAATCGTCCTCACCGGGACATCCGTCCCCAGGAACTCGCGCAGGGCGAGGCGGGTGGCTTCGAGCATCTCGGGGTGGTCCATCTTGGACTTGAGCACATCGCTGGCGAACCCGAGCACCAGCACGCCGTCGGTCACCTCGCGCGAGCGGGTGGAGTTGAGCAGCGCTTCGAGCTGGTTGTTTTTCTGCTGCTTGATGGAGGCGATCATCTGACGCCAGACTTGATTCACCTGTTCGATGGTCACCCCGCCTGCCTGTGATGAAGCGGCCGATTTCGCCGGAGGCGCTTTTGGAGCTGAATCAGGTTTAGAAGCAGCTGCCGGCTGTTTCTGATAAAGAGTGGTGTCTTTGTTTGCCGGAGCAGAGTTCTGCTTAGGCGGGGAAGGACTGCGCGGGAGTAGTCATCGCAGCGGCCGGTTCCAGCACTTCCGCAAACGCCAGTTCCAGGCTCAGGGCAGGCTGCCACCCGCCCCGCAGGTCCGTGGCGGCAGCGTTGAAGGCTTTCATCATGCGCAGCACCTGGCTGGACGTAAAAGCCTCTGCATGGGTTTTCATCCGCGCCCGCACTTCGGACGGGGCTTCCACCTGGCTGCTGTTTCCCATCTGGACGAGCAGGACCGCGCGCAGGTAGTCCACGATCTGGCGGGCGAGCGAGCGCGGGTCGGCGCCGGCGTCCAGCGCGGCATGGATCGACTCCATCCCCGCCGCCGGGTCGGCGTTCTGAACCGCATCCACCAGTCCCATCACCGTGGCGCCGGTGGCCGTGCCCAGCACGGACTGGGTCAGCTCGATGGTGATCTTCTCGCCGGTCGAGGCCAGCTGATCGAGCAGGGAGATCGCGTCGCGCATCCCGCCCGCAGACTGGCGCGCGATGGCGGTCAACGCATCCGGATCACAAACGATACCTTCCGACTTGCAAATATCTTCAAGCTGACGTGTGATCTCCCCCACCGGAAGGCGCCGGAATTCGTGCCGCTGGCAGCGCGACAGCACCGTGGCGGGAATCTTGTGGATCTCGGTCGTCGCCAAGATAAAGATGGCGTGCGGAGGCGGTTCCTCAAGAGTCTTGAGCAGCGCATTGAAAGCCGCTGTCGAGAGCATGTGGACTTCGTCAATGATATAAATCTTGTATTTGCCCTGGCTGGGAGAAAAATTAATCTTATCGCGCAAATTGCGCACGTCCTCCACCGAGGTGTTCGAGGCGGCGTCGATCTCGATCAAATCGAGGAAGCGGTTCTCGTTGACCGCCGTGCAATGAGCGCACTTATTGCACGGGCGCTCCGCGCGATTCTCAGCCAGGCAATTGACCGCCTTCGCCAGCAGGCGTGCCGCAGTGGTCTTTCCGGTCCCTCGAGGTCCGGCGAAAAGATAGGCATGCGCCACACGATCGGCGGCAACGGCATTCTTGAGCGTCGTCACCACGTGGTCCTGAGAGACCACTTCATCCCATTTCTGGGGGCGCCACTTGCGGTAGAGGGCTTGAGTCATAAGAGTCTTTGATTCCGATCCATGAAGGTCGACGTTGAAAGATGATAAGGATTATACCCGGGCGGGGCAGATAACCCGGATTCTGAATCCACTACGGAATTCGGTAGAGCGCCTGGACGTTGTCCTCCGTATCCAGCAGGATGGCCAATTGACCCGATTCCCATGCGGGGCGCGAGAGTCCCCAGAACAGGTCCACGACGGTATTCTTTCCGGCCTTGCTGCGGACTTTCACAAAACCGCCTTCGAGCAGGGTTAGCCCGGGGAAGGTAAATGTCCTTCCATCCGTAGTTTGCAGCTTCCAGCCGGTGAGGTTGACCTCGTCCTCGCCATTGTTACGAATCTCGAGCGTTTCAGTCTCCAGCACCCCGGCGCCCACCACGCTGACGATATCCAGGGCATCCCCCACCTGACTGCCTCCGGACGGAGTTCCCAACGGCGGTACCGTCACTGGAGAAGATGAGCGAAAGTAACGGTCATATACATAAATGAAGGCCAGGACAACGCAAGCTGAAACAAGGATATTAAGGAGAATATAACCGTAGAAACGCCTGCGCGACGACATGTCTGTATGATAGCACAGGGGTATTGGAATGAAAAGAACAAGAGGATGAGATCCAGGATACCCTGCAGATTATTTCATAAAATCATCACTTTACACTATAATTATTATGAAAGGGTATATTTTGTCTCATTATTGGATAAAGACACTTTTTAAAGAGATTTTTTCCTGTGTTCCAGGAGGAAACACCTTTCTTCAAAATAGGAGATAAGTGAAAGTGGGAAATTCACAAGGTCACTTCTGCCCTGCTTGTAAACGCAAGAATAACGCGGATGCCGTTAATTGCGCCTATTGTGGCGCTGTGCTTACCGGGACGACCCCGACCACGGACAGATTGTCTCGAACAACAAAACCCATTTCAGACAGACCCATTCGCGCCAAAAGTGATACGCTCATACCTGAAGGTGGAATCGCCATCTTCCTTGAGGATACCCCCTACCCCATCACCACCCTGAGCGTGGATGAATTCATCATAGGCCGGCAAACTGAGGGTACGCTTGAGGAAACGGTGGATGTTTCTCTTTATGGTGCTTTTTCCAGCGGTGTATCACGGCGGCATGCCATGATCCGCCGGAAGAAGAAAGGATTTGAAATCATCGATCTGGACAGCACCAATGGGACCTGGCTCAATGAAAAACGGCTGACCCCCACAAAAGCCTACCCACTCCCCAGCGGAGCGACCATCCGCCTTGGACAATTGCGTCTCAAAATTCTTACCCGGGGAGAAATAAAATTCTAGACATGTGCGATATCCATCCGAGCACAGTCCATTACGGAAAGGATATAATGTAAAGAACCAGGGAATCGGGCAAGTTGCCGGAAGAAAACCCATCAGGTTTTCTTATACGCCAAAATTAAAAATACTCATATAGTACTAAAGGGTATATTCCTCCCATTTTGGTAGGAATATAATGTAAGAGGAGTTCCTATCTCCATTTTTCAGCTGAGCGAACATCACCTTATTGTTGGAGGAAATAACAGAGAAAATGGAAGATACTCAAGGTCGCTTCTGCCCCGTATGTAAACGCAAGAACGAACAGGACGTTGTCCAATGCGCCTACTGTGGTGCCGAGATGGAACCGGCCGAATCATCCCCTCCCACCACTGAAAAGATCAGCGGGGCGACCATCGCCTTTCCCAAGCCGCCCCGCGTCAAGACCGACCTGTTAATCCCGGACGGCGGTATCGCGATCTTCCTGTTGGATACGTCCAATCCGATTGCCGTGTACGCCATCGATGAATTTATCCTTGGGCGGGCAAGTGAAGGCTCCCTCGAGGAGATCGTGGACCTGACTCCCTACGGCGCTTTTTCCAGCGGCGTGTCACGCCGGCATGCCATGATCCGCCGTAAAAAGACTGGCTACGAGATCATTGACCTGGACAGCACCAACGGCACCTGGATCAATGAAAAAAGGATCACCCCCACCAAGGCTTATGCGCTTTCCAACGGGACGACGATCCGCCTGGGGCAACTGCGCCTGCAGGTATTGATAAGAGAACCCGCGACTTGATCTGAAAGTCGGCGATCGACGCAGTGCTTTGATTTGCAGGGTGGCGAAAAATGAATTGGAAAAGCTTTTACCCGGAGAAATATTTGATGAGACCAGCAAACAGGCCGGCCATGTTGCGCGCCGCGTTTGCCTGGTCCATATTCGGGGCGAGAGTTATCCAATTCTCCGGGTCCGACGACCGGAATATTCCGTGGCTTAATAATCTCACGCCGGATGGCGGAGGCGGTTTCGATCCGAAAGGTCCTCGCAGGATTCGCAAAGTCATCAGCACGGTGATCATCATCGGCGTGATCATGTTTGTCGTTGGCGGTGTCTTTGGATTGGCACTCTACCGCGCGCAAGATCTCACCAGCCCCACCGATGATTGGACCTCCACCACGGCTGGCGAAACCAGGGTGACCTGCCAGGAATTGATCGACCGCGCCATGCAGGCTTCCGGTGATTCCTGCGACCAGATGGGCTCCAACCAGGTATGCTACGGAAACAACACGCTCCTGGCGGAACTCATCTCCGGGACTGCCAGCCGGTTCAGCCAGCGGGGTGACATGGTCAGCGTGGTGGACCTGAGGCGGCTGGCTGCTTCGCCGCTCAGCCTGGTCAGCGAGGAATGGGGCATTGCCGTCTTCAAGGTCATGGCCAATCTGCCGCGCTCCCTGCCTGGCGAGACCATCACCATGGTCGTTTTTGGCAACACCACTCTGGACAACGCCTCCTCCAATCTGCAGACCTTCTTTTTCTCCAGCACTCTCGGGCAAATCGTTTGCGACCAGGTTCCCTTTGACGGATTGATGATCACCATGCCAGACGGCACCGGGGTCAGTTTCGTTATCAACGGCGCCGAGTTGACCCTGATGGGAAATGCCAGCATCACCGCAACTCAGAACGGCTCGATGGAAGTCAGCATGTACAGCGGGTCGGCAACCATTACATCGAGTGGACAGACCCAGATCGTGACGGCCGGGCAGAGCACCAGCATGGACCTGGGCGGGGAAAACGGCACATCCGCCATCAGTCCCCCATCGGTTCCTCAGCCCCTCTCGCCAGAGGAGTTGACGCTGGCCTGTACCTTGACGGGCAATTTCTGCTCGCAGCAGGAGATCACCCCCGTTAGCCCGCTGGATGCGGTGGCTACCCTTATCGCTGAATTAGGCCTCGACAATTCAACGAATTCCAGCAATGGCGCATCCACTCCAGTGATTGATTTATCACTTACTCCCCAGGTGATCCTGCAAGGGACCGATTCAGGCCAACCCTCTTCACAATCCCAGCAAGCGGCGACATTAATTCCTATCAACACAATTACATTTCCGCCTACACGACCAACACTCTCCGCCTGCTCCACCAATACGCTGCCGCCCTTGCCAACGAATACAATTCCGCCGCCGACCAACACGTCCCCTCCGCCAACCAATACATCCGTGCCAATAGAACCAACAGAGGATGAGAACAAGTGCTTGCCCGGCAAACCACCAGGACATCCCCACTACTGCACACCGGTGCCTTGACAGGTGCTGCACATTTCATAATTTCTTAGTGACCACTAATAATTACTCAAGCAGAACATCATTATGAAAATGGGCTTATTCACAAGAGGAGCAATCAGCGGTTTGGCAAATGCGGCTGTGTCCGCACCCACTTCGCTTACCGCCTCTAGAACTGGGCTTCTTCGATTTTCCGCCTCCGGGGGAAGCAACACTGACCTTTCCTGGTTAAAGGGTCTCGACCCCGAGCGCGGGAACGAATCTCCGTCATCGCCTCCGCCCAAAGACCCTCAACGAAACCGCAGGCTGGGAATCATCCTCGTCGGTCAGTGCCCTTCTGGTCGGTTGCGCGGCTGTGTTTGGGCTGGCGTTGTACATCGCATTCATGCCAAACTCAGAAGAAGCCTCCCCGCAAAGCGATATCACCTGCCAGGAGCTGATCGACCGCGCCATGCAAGCCTCCGGTGATTACTGCGATCAGGTGGGGTCCAACCAGGTCTGTTATGGGAACAACACCCTGTCTGCAGAGTTGAATTCCGGTGGAGCGTTTGGCCAGGAAGGGGATGTGGTCAGTGTGGCGGACTTGAGGCGGCTGGCTGCCTCGCCTCTCAATCTTGCCAGCGAGGAATGGGGCATTGCCGTCTTCAAAGTGCTCGCGAATCTCCCGCGCTCGCTCCCCGGAGAGACCATCACCATGGTCGTCTTCGGCAATACCGCCCTCGACAACCCGTCAGGCAATCTTCAGTCCTTCTATTTCTCCAGCACTCTCGGGCAGATCCAGTGCGACGAGGTGCCTTTCGACGGGCTGATGATCACCATGCCCGACGGCGCAGGCGTCCGCTTCATCATCAACGGCGCGGATATGACCCTGATGGGCAATGCCAGCATCTCGGCCATCCAAAACGGCTCGATGGAAGTCAGCCTGTACAGCGGATCAGCCATCATCTCCGCCAACGGCGGGACTCAACTGGTCACGGCCGGCGAGAGCACCAGCATGGACCTGGGCGGGCCGAACGGAACATCGGCGACCAGCCCTCCGTCTGCACCTGAGCCGCTCTCGCCCGAGGAACTGGCGCTCGCCTGCACCCTGACGGGTCAATTTTGCTCCCCGGATGAGATCACGCCTGTCAGCCCGGGAGATTTTCTGGCCACGCTGGCAGCCCAAATGGGGCTAACCTCCACACCGACCAGCCCGGCCACAGCCACCTTTCCACCTACTCTGAGCCCGTCGACGACACTCTCGCCCACTCCCAGCCTTTCTGCCACGATCACCAGAACCGGCACCCTCACCCGCACTGTGACTCCCACGCTGACACGGACAAGAACGCCGACTGTCACGACCACCAGAACGCCCACCCGTACTTCAACGGGAACGCTTTCTGCCACTCCCTCGCAGACCAATACGGTAGCAGGACCGACGTCTACCAACACTCCAGCGAATACTTCCACATTCACCAACACACCCGTCAACACACCTACCGACACACCCGTCAACACACCCACCAACACGCCTTCGGACCAGTTGCCTGCAACCCAGGCAGCCAGGTCGATCACGGCTCGCTGAATGTCGTAGACGATCGACTGAGCATTAACCTGACAAACAATTATGGTTCAACCATCAGATTGCTGGAATTATCCATTGTTTGGGTGGATGTTCCTACATCACAAGAACTTGACTATGTTGAACTTGACGGAAACCGGATTGTTGATTCCACAGATCCGAACTCTCCTAGTGACTTCCCGTCAGAATACTCATGGGAAGGATGGGGAGGCTTACGCAATATTAATGGAACTGAGCTTCTAATCATGGATTGGGATCCAAATGACTTAGCCTGGCCGGTGGGACCCCCGGATTTTTATAGCGTCAGGATGCTTTTCGATACAGCGCCCAATTGCTTCATTGAAGTGATAATTCCATAACCATTCTTTTTCAAAACATCTAGAAACCTGCATTCTTCGAAATATGGCTGCTATTCAGAAGAAAGCAATCCTTATTCATAATCCAACCGCCTGTATAATATCGCCATGATGGCAACTCCTCTCACCGTCCGGCTCAGTGAACTCCACCCGGATTACCAGTTCCTGCAATACCAACTGCTCGAGCAGATCGGCTTCGGCGGGCAGGGATTCGTCTGGTCGGCGCTCGACTCGTCCCAGAATCGCATCGTCGCCATCAAGTTCAACGAAGTCGGCGACCCCGAGCAACGGCCGGAAAGCGAAAGCCAATTCAAACGCCAGGCCAGCCAGCTTCTGCGGCTCACCCACCCAAACATTCTCCCGCTTTACGACTTCGGTTCCATCCTTCCGGTGCGGTACCTGGTCACGCCGTATGTAGCCGGCGGGTCGCTGCATGACAGGCTGGTGGTTGCTTCCCTCTCGACGGAAGAAATTCTTTCGGTCAGCATTCGCATCGCCTCCGCGCTGGACTATCTTCACGCGCAGGGCATCATCCACCGTGACCTGAAGCCCTCCAACATCCTGATGGATTTTGGCAACCGACTCTATGTGGCCGACTTCGGATTGGCGCGCATCGTCGCGGAAACCACCCAGGCCTTGCACACCGGTCACGGCACGCCGCCCTACGCTCCTCCCGAACAGCACACCATGCGCGAGCTCACGTACAAGTCAGACATCTTCGGCTTCGGTGTGATGCTCTATCAGATGCTCACCCGCCAGCTTCCCTGGGACGGCGAGAAATCCCTTGGGCTTCAGCAACTTTATTCAAAGGAAGAGATTCCTGATCCTGCTGAGATAAATCCCGAACTCCCCCCCAGGATCCACCAGGTGCTGCGGGTGATGACCTCCGCCAACCCCGATTCGCGGCCTGCCACCGCCATGGACTCGGTCAGGATGCTCCAAAGCGCATTTGGGGTGCCCATGCCCGATCTCCAATCCGTTGCAGCCCAGGCGCCGACCGAATCAAATCTCGACACGGAATCCATGCTGAAGAGGAGCATTTCCGGTTGGGACGCAGACGGTGGGACGATCCGCCTCAGCCTGACCAAATTTGCCGTGCTGGACCTCGAGCAGAAACAAGCCGGAGATGAGTCTGTTGCGGAATGCCAACGTCCCCGCCTTCATGCTGCAAAACGCTCTCACGTATGGGTACAACGACGACTATTGGTGGCCGAAGGTCTCCAACCCGAAGGAAAGGCTGGTACTCACATCCCAACTGCTCAGCAAGGAAAATGCGGTCATCAACGAGCGCATCGTCCGGCATCTTACCAGGGACGAGCAAGTCCGCGCGCTCAAGGCACGACTGCCTGAAAAAATGACCCTGACTTTCCTGGAGACCGCCTACCGGACCAACGACCCCGAACTGAAGGTAATGATCTTCGACACGCTGAAGGACCTTTCGCCGGCTTCCAACCAGTGGCGAGAATCTGCGCTCGGAAAAACACCGGACACAGCTTTGGCTGCACTCGCACTCGAACCTGCTCCCGTAGGGGAGAAGGCGGCAGGTTTGATCGGCCACTTGCGCTCTCAACAAGCCGTTGAGTCGATCGTCAAGAGCGCGCGAAGTGAACGAAGAAGCGCCGCACTGCTCGCCATCCAGCAATCAGCCGGCAGCCTGCCCAAGTCCATTCCGCAGCGCGTGCGCCTGGAGGTTGCCGGCGAATGGATGATGCACAGGCTGATCGACCAGCCTTTGGTATTACTCTCCGTCTACGGGTGGATCGTCCTTGGCATTGCGCTGAGCACCGGTCTGCAATCCTATCTCACCTACCGTTTACCTCAATTCATGGATACGCTTCGCATCGCCAGTTCGTTCGAACGGGGAGTCATTCTGGGAATCATGCTGGGATTTGCCATTCTGGTCACGCGCATCATCGTTGAGCGATTCCCGGAAACCAAAGCTCTGTTGCGGGTCGGATTGGCTGCCCTGCTGGGTATGATTATTCTGAGCATTGCCAAATTCATTTTTGATGTATTGGTCCTTAAGTCCGTCCCGCAGGGAGTGCTTATCAGCGCGGGAAGCCTTTTTATCGCATTGGGATATGCGTTGAGCGGACTGGTGAGATCGCGTCCTTTGAAGGCTTTGATCACCATGGCAGCGGTACTGACTGCACTGGCTGGTTCCTGGTGGGGACACCTGATGCTTGCGAGAAGCGGCATGACCATGACTCCGTTGTTCTTTTATGATTACCTGTGGGCGTCCTCGCAGGTGCTGATCACGATGATCATCGTGGCACTGCCCATGTCCATCATTAGCAACCTGGGAGATCTATCTCCAAAGAACAAATAGACCTACTTAAATCGAAGTTTGGTATAATTTGCGACGTTCGTGAAAAATAAAGCAAACCTTACAATCACCTTACACACAGGTTAGTGTTTCCTTAAACCACCTCTCATCAGCGGAGAACTGTACTAAAATGAATTTGTTAAAACCCATGGACATCGTAAAAGGTCAATTCTGCCCCGCCTGCAAGTACAAGAATGATATTGAAGCCACCGTCTGTGCCTATTGCGGCACCGAGCTGGGCGGTACATACAAGATTAATCTCAAGACCCAGATCCTCGACGAAGAGAGCATTGCTGTTCCGGACGCGGTGCACCGCGCCCAAACCGATGAATTGCTCCCGGAACGCGGTATCGCGCTTTATCTGCTCAATAACCTCAAGCCGATCACGGTGCAGACTGAAAGGGAGTTCGTCCTCGGCCGGAAAATGGAAGACACCCCTGACGCCGTGGTGGACTTGAGCCCTTATGACGGCTACGTCGGCGGTGTTTCCCGCCGGCATGCAATGATCCGCCAGACCAAGGATGGCGTCGAACTCATCGACCTGGGAAGCGTCAACGGTACCTGGCTCAACGACCAGCGGCTCAAAGCCAATGTCCCCTACCCGCTCGAAAGCGGTGAGTTGATCGGTCTGGGCAAACTGCGCTTGCAGGTTTTCTGGAGAGACACGACAAGGTAATTTTTTATCAGGATACAAAAAGAGAAATGGATTGCAGCCATTTCTCTTTTTTTTAATTTTTTTGAAATGTCATTATCTTTTTACAGCCAGCGCAACCCAATCTCCGCTAAGTCGTTTCTCCGCCAGTTTGAATCCATGTTTTGAAGCAGCGTCCACTACCCTGTCTGCCTGCTCAACCAGGATACCGGAAAGGATTAGAACTCCCTGCGGGGCAACGAGGTCGCCAAGTCCATCATCGAAGAGGCGGATGATGGTTGGGGCAAGGATGTTGGCTAAAACAACAGGCGCGGAGGCATAGTCGAATTTTCCATCCTTGATATCCTTCACCGAGCCGACAGCCAGCGCGAACCGTTCCTCCACCCCATTCACCTTCGCATTCTCCTGGGAATTGGCGATGGCTTCATTCTCGATGTCTACGCCCAAAGCGTGCGACGCGCCTAATTTTAACGCAGCGATGGACAGGATTCCCGACCCGCAGCCGATATCAATCACATTCAGTGTGGAGTGGTCCATCCGCGCGCGACACTCGCGCAAGGTCTCCTCCAGAAGTTCCAGGACAAGCTGGGTGCTCGGGTGGAATCCGGTGCCGAAGGCCATGCCGGGATTGATCTTCACGGGAATGCGCAGGGGGTCAATCTGCGATTCATTCCAGGAAGGCATGATCTCCAGGTATTTGCCCACGGAGATGGGTTGATAGCGCAACTTCCATTTTTCCATCCAGTTTTGGTCCTCGATGGACTTGTAAACCGGCTGGGGTAATGGCTGAATCATGCCCAGATAAAACAACGCCTCTTCGAGCTTCAACCGTGTCTCGGGAAGTTGGTCATCCGCGGGGAGGTAAGCGCGGACGATGATCGGTCCGACCGGGGTCCCCTCGTCCTCTTCATTGACGAATTCGACATCCTGTTCCGACACAACGCCATTGGGAGCAAAACGGCCGAACACTTCGGAAATCGCTTCGGCAAGTTCACCGTTCACGGTCATTGAGACTTCCACCCAATCGGTCATGGTCAATTCATTCTCCTGATTAATTAAATCGGTTTACCAGGCTATTCCAAAATTGATCCATACTGCCCGGCACGAACGGCATGTATAGAGTGACCCGGTCTGCGAGTGAAGTTGTAGCGTTCATGGATGGCATCCGCCAGTTCACCCTCACCCGCCTGGACACAGAACTCATCCAGCATCTCGTCGCTGATCATCCCGGGCATGTCACCCCACTGCCCGCGCGAGGCCAGCCCGGAAAGTTGGGCGGCGACTTCCCCCCATCCATGCAATTCCATGACGGGGCGGTAGGAGGGCGTGGAGGCATAGAAGGAAATCTGCTGCCGGCAGAACTCGCGCTGGCCGTCGTTGGTCGCGGCGAACAGAGATACTGAAAGGGTCACGTCCGAGCGGGGGCGGCCGGCTTTTTCAGCGCCTTGCGCAATAGCCGGCAGGATGACCTCCGACAAGTATCCTGGTGTATGGAAGGGATGCGCGTGGAATCCATTGCAGATCTCGCCCGCCAGTTTTGCCAGACCGGTGTTAACCCCGGCGATATATATGGGAATATTCGGTTGGTCAATGGGACCGGGATTGAAGAACGGCGACATCAGCGTCAGTTTGTAATGCTCACCCCGGAAGCTAAGCGGTGTGCCGTTCTGCCAGCAATCCCAGAAGGCGCGGATGGCGAGAATTTGTTCGCGCAGTTTTCCGGTCACTGACTCAGGCCAGGGCATGCCGAAACGCCGTTCAATGTGCGGCTTGACCTGCGTCCCCAGTCCCAGGATGAACCGACCCCCGGAGACTTGGGCCAAGTCCCAGCAGGTATAAGCCAGCGTGGCCGGCGAACGCGCGAATCCGATCGCCACTGCAGTTCCAGATTCAAGCCGCGACGTATGCTCGGCGATCAAAGCATGAGGCAGGAAGGGATCGTGCTGGGTCTCTGTCGTCCACAGCGCGGAAAAACCCACGGCCTCAGCCGCGCGTGCGATTTCAGGCACTAAACCCAGGTGGGTCGGAGGCAGGGCAGCATCGAGCTTCATGACAGCAGGTAAGCCATCAACCACTGGGTGGTGGCGAGGAGCGCCTCAGTGTGAGTGCGCTCGTAGTTGTGCGATGCGTCCACGCCAGGGCCGATCAACGCGACGGCCACATCACCGCCCGCCCGCCAGAACGCCTCCCCATCCGATCCATAGTGAGGATAGATGTCCGTCTTGAACGGGATGCCATGCTGGTCTGCAATCAGGCGAAGCTTATTGCTCAACTCATGGTGGTAGGGACCACCGCTGTCCTTGACGCACAAGGAGACATGGAACTCATCCGATTCCTGTCCGGTTCCGATGGCTGCCATGTCCACCGTCACCAGCTCGTGGACCTCGGCGGGGATGCCCGCTGCCGCGCCGTGCCCCACCTCCTCGTAATTGCTGAAGTGGAAATAGGTCGTCTGCTGCGGCTGCAGACCGGCATCATGCAGAGACTTGATCGCAGCTACAACGCACGCCGCGCAGGCTTTGTCATCCAGGAAGCGTGATCGGATGAAGCCGTCGGTCACCTCCACGCGCGGGTCGAAGACGACAAAATCCCCGACCTGGATACCCAGTCCGCGCGTTTCGTCTATTGACGTCGTGCGCGCGTCCAGCCGGACCTCCATGTTTTCTTCTTTCCTTTGGGTTTCGTTGACCTTGGCTCCGTGCACATGGCTGGACGCATCCTCGAACATATACGAGCCGCGTACGCGTTTTCCACTGGCAGTCAGCACCCAGCAGCCCTCGGTCTCGACGCCATTCAGCAGAAGACCGCCAATGCGAGTCAGCTTGAGCCGGCCGTTGGGCTTGATCTCCTTGACCATCGCGCCGAGGGTGTCCACGTGTGCGGTCAGGGCGCGCGGCGAGCTGCTTTCCTTACCCTCCCAGCGCGCGACCAGTGCGCCTTTGCGCGTGCGGGAGAGGGTCAATTCGGGGAACTGCTTGAGAGTCTTTTCGACAAATGCAATAGCGGGCTCGGCGTTCCCCGTCGGGCTGGGTGTGTTGAGCAGGTCAACGAGGAAGATGGTAAGGAAGGAAGTATCAATTTCAGGGAGATCTGTCATATTATCCTCTCATGCGCTCGCATGCCGAATGGAGTGGCGTTGGCGCAACACAAGCACCACCAGAATCACAGAAGTCATCAAGCTGACCAGGCTGCCCACAATTAACGCGTTGATATAAGGGGGATCCGGATGCATGAGTACATTCGCGCGGATGTCCACCGGTGTGCTTGCAAACAAGGTATACAGATTCCTCACCCGCCACAAACGTGTGTGCTGAAACAGGTCATGCAACAATAAAGCCAGCAATCCCAGGAGAAAGATGCTTTGCGTAAGCGGACGTGTCCCTTGTTTTGTGAGGTGATCCTGAAGATGGATACTTCCCAGGACGATCAGGAAGACCAACGGTAGTATAAAAAACCGGGAGGAAATGCGCTCTGAATCCGTCAAAGGTATGGGAAGGTAGTTTATAACGGAATAAACCTGTCCAATGGAGAGGAAAGTGAGAACACCCATCGGAGCTAATAGGCTTTGACGGGCATCCTTTTTCCGCCAAGTTTGATAAAGGCCAAAGAAAGCAACAAAGACAAATCCGAGAAAGCCGATATAGGTGTCCAGCTCCCACCAGCCCAGCGATTTATATGGACCGGCTAGTGCTTCTGAGGGAAATTTTAGAACAAGCATAGCCGAGAAAAGGTCGAGGACGGTGGGAAAGCCGGAAATGAACAATTTCCCGCCGCCGATGAATTCGACTACCGGCGGTAATAACCGTACCAAGCTTAGCAAGGTACTGAAAAGGATCACTTTAATGGCAGGGATAAAAAACCGCGGTGTGAACACCCCCCAGGCGAGCAGGAATAACAAACACCATAGGAAAAAATGAAATGCACCTTGCAAAGTCATCAGGAAAAGAGTGAGAGCAAGGAGCAGGACCCAGAACCAATCCGTCTTTTCATCCTCGGTTGCGCGAAGAACCAACAAAACAAAGAACGGCAGGAAATAATAGCCGGTCCAAACCGTATGCCCGACGGCGATGTGTGCGGTAATGTTGCCATTGAAATTAAACAGGCTGAACATCACCGTAAAGACAAAAGCTGAAAGGTGATAACGGCGTTTGAGCAGGATCAGGCCGACGAAACCAATCGAATAAAGGATCAGAATATTTACCAGGGTGAACTGCCCCGGCTCAAGGAAGCGGAGCAAGTAGGCCTGTGGTGAGATCATGGTGTCCGGACGGCCGAGGTAACGGTCCGTAGTGACGAGGGTTGACCCGATGAATAAAGGGAGCTTTCCGCTCAATGCTGCCTGGCGCAGGAAGCTGAAGTAAGCACCAGCCTGGGTCCAATCATGCAGGTCGAAAGGCACTTTTCCCCATTCCAGAAAGTACCCCCAATGCCATACACCGAGAAAATAGAGAACCGCCATCCAAAACCTGTCGAACCAGATAGACAATCGACCCCGGGCTGGGAGGAAAAAAGAATTCAGGGCCTTGGATGCAATTTCTACCGGATTGACTTTTGGCGTCCCTGTTTGATCCATGCGGATGGTTATACCTGCGCCAACATGATGTCAATAAGTAAAGTAGGGAAGGACGAATCGATGCCGGGAAGAGAAGACATGTCAATCTCCCCTTTCATATTCATGGATTTTTGTTCGCCACTTTTGCGGCACTGGAATGGTCTTGTGTTCATGATAATCAAAGGCCACCAACGTCGTGGAACCGGTGGCGAGTTCCTTCCCGTCCGCGCCATCGATCATCTGATACTCCATGGACATGGACTTGTTGCCGATGCGGCTGACGCGCACACCCACTCGCACATCCTGCCCAAAATAGACCGGCGCGATGAAGGTGATCTTGGCATCGGCGATGATAATGCCCACGTCCAGGAAAGACTGTTCTTTTGAGAACAAACCGAGATGGAGTCAAATAAGAAACGCGCGCCTGCTCAAAAAAGGTCAGGAAACGCGCGTTATTGACATGACCCTGCGGGTCAAGGTCGCTGTAACGAACTTCGATGGGATGAAGGAACCGAAATTCGCTCATAATTGAATTATACTGGCTAACACCTTATGCGAACACTGCGCGCTTCCGAAATCGGTTCCTATCTCTACTGCCGCCGCGCCTGGTGGTACCACCTGAAGGGGCATGAGTCCCAGAACAAGGCGGAGCTGGCCGCCGGCTCATCCCTGCATCAGCAGCACGGACGCAAGGTGTTTGTCTCGGGCGCCATCCGGATTCTGGCCATGCTCGCCCTGTTGGCGGCGCTGGTTCTGATTGCTTCCTACTGCACGGTTCAGGTCCTTCAATAAATGTTGTATGCCGCCCTGTTTCTTTTCATCCTTGCCCTGGTGCTGCTCTGGCTCTCATCCAGGCAGCGCAAGGAAGCCGGTCTGCCGGGCGGCAGGATCATCTACACCGATACCCGTGCCTGGGGTGACGTGGAAAAGCCGCTCTACGACTCTCAGCTCGGGCTGACAGGTAAACCCGATTACCTGGTCGAACAGAACGGGCAGATCATCCCGGTCGAGGTCAAGTCGGGCAAGGCGCCAGACGCTCCCTACGACTCGCATATCTACCAGATCGCCGCATACTGCCTGCTGGTCCAGCGCGGGATGGGTAAACGCCCACCCTACGGCATCATCCATTACAGCGACCGCGATTTCGCGGTGGATTACACCCCTGAACTTGAGAGCAACCTTCTGGATGTTCTGGCCGAGATGCGCCGGGACGAAGTCCGCTCAGGTGTGGCGCGCTCGCATGAAGTACCGGCAAGATGCCATCGCTGCGGCTATCGGGACTTGTGCGACCAGAAATTAGCCTGATCACCTCAGCTTTTCTCAAATTTCCCATCACCCTGCTATAATATAGAACATATGACTGATAAGTTCGTTCCAACCCGCATCGTGGTCACCGCCCACCCAAAGCTGCCGGATGCTTTGAAGGAAGCTGGCGCCATTTCAGAGTATCTCAAGGGCAAGGGCTTCGACGCGCCGCACGGGTCGCTCAATGACGAAAACCTGCGGAAGCAAGTCAAGCAGGGTCAGTTCGACCTGCTGACCGCCGTAGGCGGAGACGGGACCATGCTGCGGGCGGCACAACTGTGCGCACCGTGCGGTGTCCCCATTTTGGGCATCAACCAGGGCCGGCTGGGCTTCCTGTTCCAGACCGAAAGCCAAAAATGGCAGGACATGGTCGACTCGCTCCTGAAGGGCGATGCCTGGATCGAGAACCGCATGATGCTGCGCGTGGAACACCTGCGCGGAGGGGATATCCTCAGCACATGGTACGCGCTGAATGACGCCGTCGTCAGCCGCGGGCAGTTCGTCCGCCCGGTGCATCTCTCCGCCAGCGTGGATGGGCTCAAACTGGCCATCCTATGTCGCCGACGGATTGATTGCCTCCACGCCCACCGGCTCCACCGCCTATGCACTTGCTGCCGGAGGTCCCATCCTGCCTCCCGAACTGCGCAACATCCTGCTCATCCCGATCGCTCCGCATCTTTCTGTGGACCGGGCGGTCGTGTTCTCCGAGGGTTCTTCGGTTAGAATTACCGTCCTGAGCGAGAACACCGTCATGAGCGTGGACGGGCAGACTCCCATCGGGCTGGCAGAGGACGACCACGTGGACATCCGCGCCGGGGAATATTCCGCCAGGTTCATCCGTTTCGGCGATGCCGGCTATTTTTATCGCAACCTGACCACACACATGAATCAAAATCCCACCATAGGACTGAGACGATGACCGACACCAACATCCCAACCCTTTTCTGTGCCAACCACCCCGCTGTTGAAACCACGCTGCGCTGCAACCGCTGTGAAAAACCCATCTGCCCGGAATGTGCGGTGCTCACCCCTACCGGCTATCGCTGCAAGGAATGCGTCAAGAGTCAGCTGAAGGTCTTTGACACCGCTGAAACCAGGGATTTTATATTGGGCTTCCTCGTCGCAGCCATCTTATCCTGGCTGGCCAGTCTGCTGTTTCTTCTTATCAGCGTGATCGGATTTTTCGGGTTTATCATCGCGATGGCTGCCGCGCCCACCGCTGGCGTTATCATTTCTGAAGGTGTGCGCATGGCAACCCGCAAGCACCGCTCAAGGGCTTTATTCATCACCATTGCCGTTGCCGTCGTCCTGGGCTCGCTGCCGGTGATCCTGTTCAACTTGACCAATCTGTATGGCCTGATCTTTCAGGGTATTTATCTCGCCCTGGTCCTGCCCACTGTTTTTTATCGCCTCTCAGGCATTCAACTGTTCAAGCGTTAACCCATGCTGACCGAACTGCGCATCGAGAATTTCGCCATCATTGACCGGCTCGAACTCGGATTCGAGTCCGGGCTGATCATCTTCACCGGCGAGACCGGCGCGGGCAAATCCATCATCATGGACGCGGTGGAGATGCTGCTCGGCGGACGGGCGGAGACGACACTCATTCGCACCGACGCAGATCGCGCCTCGGTGGAAGGCGTGTTCAAGATCACCGGCGCGGCCGGCGATCCCATCCGCGAGATTCTCGGGCGCGAAGAGCTGCTCGACGATCAAAATTATGCCACCCTCGCGCGTGAAGTGCGCCGCGAAGGGCGCAGCATTGCCCGCGTCAATGGGCGCACGGTCAACGTGGGCTTGCTCAAGGAGATCGGCGCCTGCCTGGTGGATGTCCACGGGCAGACGGAGCATCTCTCCCTGCTGGATGTGCGCACGCACCTGGGTCTGCTGGACCGCTTCGCCGATGCCGGCGACGCGCTTGCCTCCTACCGAAAAACATATGCTTCCCTTCAGTCCATCCGCCGCGAGTTGAATGACCTGCGCAATGCCCAAAAGGACGCCGACCGCCGCCTGGAAATGCTCACCTTCCAGGCCGAGGAGATCGAAGCCGCGCGGCTGAAACCCGGCGAAGACGAGGAACTCAAGCAGGAACGCGATCGCCTCGCCAATGCGGAAAAGCTGGCCACGCTGGCACAGGAAGCGCTCGCCGTGCTGGATGAAGGCACGCCCGATGCGCCCGCCGCCACCGACCTGTTCGGGCAGGCGGATAAAGCCCTGCAGACCCTCAGCGCCATCGACACCTCCCAGTCCGAGCTGGCGAACCGGGCAGCGGTCACTCTCGATTACCTGACCGATCTTGCCCGCGACGTACGCGATTACCTCGACAGCATAGAGTTCAACACCAAGCGTTTGGAGCAGGTCGAGGAACGGTTGGACATGATTCACCGCCTGCAGAAGAAGTATGGCGGTACGATCGAATCCATAGTCGCCTTCGGCCTCCAGGCACGCAAAGACCTTGAGACCATTTCGAATGCTGCTGATAAGATCGCTGAACTGGAAAGTAAAGAAGCCAGCCTGCTGCAGACCTTGTCCAAGCAGGCACAGTCACTTTCTTCCAAAGAGGAAATCCGCCGCCGACAAACTGGCCAAGGGCATCGAGGGCGAACTGGACGACCTCAAGATGGCCTCTGCGCGGTTCGGCGCCGACTTCCAGACCCGCCCCGACCCGAATGGGATTCCCCTCGCAGACGGGAGCCTGGTGGGATTCGACGGAACAGGCTTCGACCGGGTCGAGTTCCTGGTCGCACCCAATCCGGGTGAGGGACTGAAGCCACTGGCAAAGATCGCCTCAGGCGGCGAGACGTCCCGTCTCATGCTGGCATTGAAGAACACCCTGGCCCGCGCGGACCAGATCCCCACCTTGATCTTCGACGAGATCGACCAGGGCATTGGCGGACGTGTAGGCGCGGTCGTCGGTCAGAAACTATGGAATTTGGGGCAGGCACACCAGGTCATGGTCATCACCCACCTGCCGCAGCTGGCCGCCTTTGGCGACCAGCACTTCCAGGTGCAGAAGTTAGTCCAGGACGGGCGCACGCTCACCCAGGTGAAGGGGCTGGACGGCGAGGACCGCACCCTCGAACTGGCACAGATGCTCGGAGAGGTCAGCGAAGGGACGCTGCGCTCCGCCCATGAGATCCAGCAATCAGCCCGGGCGGCACAAAAGAAGAAATAGACATTTGACAAGAGCGGGGTCGAAAGACTCCGCTTTTTTATGAGACAGGAGCATCTCTGAAAATGATCAGGATTTACCGGCACGAAATCCAGGTGCCTCCATCGGCGATTGATGAGAATGGGCACGTCAACAACGTGCAGTATGTCCAGTGGATGCAGGACGCCGCGGTTCAGCATTCCAACGCCGCCGGCTGCACGCAGGTCACTCTTGAGCTGGGAGCCACCTGGGTCATTCGCAGCCACAAAATTGAATATCTTCGCCCGGCCTTCCAGGGCGACCACCTGGTGGTCCTGACCTGGGTCTCCAACTTTCGCAAGGTGCGGTCGCTACGCAAGTACCGTTTCTTCCGCGTTTCGGACAAGGCGGTGCTCGCCAACGGTGAAACAGACTGGGTGCTGGTCGATTCTACAGAAAGGGCGCCCAATGGCCATACCAGACCATCTTGCTGCCGTTTTCGAGATGGTTCCGAATGACGCAGAACCTTCGGATCTCGACGGTCCGAATTAAAGTTATCACCTTTGCAAGTTACACGAAATTAGTACTTTAGGTTGAGTGACTGAACTGAAGTTCTATAAGATAATGGGGATGGTAATTACGAAGAGATTATCGGAACGCGGGCAGGGTCCTGCGTTGCAGCCGGTAGTGATGCGTCTGGGGAATCACTAACGGCTGTTCATTTCATAAGTCCTTCTCACCAAAGTCTATTAAAATTCTAATTAAAATTACATTGACCCGAGCCTCAAGTTTTGATACATTTGAGCAGCTTGCTCTTCATTTTGTGGAATCCTGAAGGTCACATGCTGCTAAAACGCATTCAACTCGGACTGATCCATGTTGCGGTCGCCATGACGCTGGTCCCCATCAACAGCACCCTTAACCGGGTGATGATCAATGAACTGGCCATTTCGGCTACGGTGGTGGCGATGCTCGCCTCCCTGCCCTATTTGTTTGCCCCCATGCAGGTGGCCATCGGCGCCTATTCCGACCGGCATCCCGTCTTCGGGCTCCGGCGCACTCCCTACATCGTCCTGGGCTTGATCCTGTGCGTGACAGGCGTTGTCATATCTCCGCTGGCTGCCTATACCCTTGCCAGTGGAAACCTGTGGGGATACGTGATCGCCGTGCTGGCCTTCGGTGCCTGGGGCATGGGTTACAACCTGTCCAGCGTATCCTACCTCTCCCTGGCGGATGATATATCCAAGGAAAACGAGCGCGGCAAGACCATCGCGGTGATGTGGTTCATGATGATCGTCGGCATCATCATCACCGCCATCGCCATCAGCCGGATGGTGGACCCGTACACACCGGCAGCCCTCGAGAGGTCGTTCCTGCTGGTGGGCGGGACGGCGCTCTTTTTAGGGTTGCTGGGATTGATCCGGCTCGAGCCCGCCTCAGCCGGTCATCCGCACTCCCGCTCCTACACCATTAAGGAAATGACTTCCGCCATCACGTCCAATCCCGTGGCGAAATTATTTTTCATTTACCTATGGCTGCTGTTGGCGGCGATCCTGGGTCAGGATATCCTGCTGGAGCCGTTCGGCGCGCAGGCCTTCGGAATGACTGTCCGCGAGACGACCCGCATCACCTCGTTGTGGGGGGTGTTCGTGCTGGCTGCCATCCTCGTGGCCGGTGCGCTGGAGCGACGGGTCGTCCGCCGAAGCATGGCCCAAACAGGGAATGTTGGCGCGTTGCTCGGGTTCCTCGTCATCATCGCCAGCGGCGGCCTGGGCAGTTTGAGCATCTTCTACACCGGTGTCGCCTTGCTGGGAATCGGCACAGGGCTTTCGACGGTTGCCAATCTCTCTTTGATGTTCGATCTTACCGTGCCAGAAAAAGTCGGACTGTTCATTGGCGCATGGGGATTGTCCAATGCCCTGTCGCGCCTGACCGGCTCCGTTCTGGGAGGCGTGGTGCGGGATGTGGTCACCCAGGTAACGGGTGAGCTGTTGTCGGGTTACATGGTGGTGTTTGGAATCGAAGCCGGCCTGATGCTTGTGGCGATCCTGATGCTCTCCAGAATCGACGTGGCCGCCTTCCGCAGGCGGGCCGAAGCGCCATCCGTAATCGAGCGCGCGGCCATGACAGATTAGCGATGACTATGACTAAAAAACACATTGACAATGATTGGATTTCACTGACCGAGGCGGCAGAGGCCCTGGGCGTTCATCCCAGCACGGTCCGCAACTGGTCCGACAGTGGTGCGCTGCCCGTGTACCGCACGACCGGCGGGCACCGCCGTTACAAACGGTCCGAGCTGGAACTCTGGTCGCAGTCCAGGCGGCAGGAACACCAGGTGGTTCCCGTCGAGTTGATGAAAGCGGCAGTGCGCCAGATCCGCGTCCACGTTGCAGAGGGCAGCCTTGAAGACGAAACCTGGTATCAAAAACTCGACGAGGAAGCCCGCACCCAATACCGGCTGAGCGGCGGGGTGCTTGCCCGTGGATTGATGAACTACCTCTCTGAAGATAATGACGGAGCGTCTGACGAAGCCCGGTCGCTGGGATATGAATACGCCTCGCGCGCACAGCGGACCCAATTGAACAGCGCCGAAGCCACGCGCGCTTTCCTATTCTTCCGCAACTTGCTGATGGAGGCGGTCATGCGGCAGCTTGCCGACTCGAACATTTCCTCGAAGGATGCCTGGCACTTGCTCTCACGCGTGATTGCCTTCACCGACCAGATTCAACTGGCGCTGCTGGATACCTTTATCGCCTATGAAACATCCCGGCATGGATACCCCCCGCCATCGAAAGAAGAGGACTCTTCTTAACCGCTTCTAACCCCCGCACACAAGCTATCCATCCTTGAACGCGGGGCTTTTTTTCTTACGACACTCCTATAAAAGCAACCCAAGCGCCTGTGCTATAATTTCCCTTCCGAAAGGGATTTTTCATGCTCTCCAAATTCGTCAACCTGGTTGGGGGGGACCCCAACAAGAAACAAATCGAGAAAATTTACCCCATCGTCGACCAGATCAATGCCCTCGAAGGGCAGTTTGAAGCGCTGAGCGACGATGATTTGCGCGCCAAAACCGGGGATTTCCGCTCCCGCCTGGAACAGGGAGAGACTCTGGACGATCTGCTCCCTGAAGCCTTCGCCGCCGTCCGCGAGGCCAGCAAACGCACCATCGGCCTGCGCCACTACGACGTGCAGATGATCGGCGGGATCGTGCTGCACCGCAGCACCATCTCTGAAATGCGCACCGGCGAGGGCAAGACGCTGGTCGCCACCCTTCCGCTCTACCTCAACGCCCTGACCGGTAAAGGCGTTCACCTGATCACGGTCAACGACTACCTCGCCCGGCGCGATGCGCGCTGGATGGGACCCATTTTCCACGCGCTCGGCCTAACGGTGGGCATCCTGCAAATGGCGGCCAGCACCGAAAACGGGAAAAAAGCCTATCTTTATGACCCCGAGCGGGAATCCTCGCAGGAGGACAGGAATTTGCTGCGCCTGGTCGACCGCCGCCTGGCCTACGAAGCGGACATCACCTACGGCACCAACAGCGAATTCGGCTTCGACTACCTGCGCGATAACATGTCCTACAACCTGAATGATCGCGTGCAGCGCGGTCATTACTATGCCATCGTTGACGAAGTGGACAATGTGCTGATCGATGAAGCCCGTACGCCGCTGATCATCTCCGGCCCGGCCTCCGGTGATTTGGAATGGTACGGCAGGATGGCGCAGGTGGTGCGCGCTCTCAAGCCCGAGGATTACGAGGTCAACGAGAAGGACCGCGCCGTCAACTTGACCGATATCGGCATCGCGCATGTCGAACAGCTTCTGGGCACCCCTCTGCGCGACCCCGACCGCCCCGAAGATGTCACTCCCGAACAGGCGCGCATGATGGGCTACCTCGAACAGGCCTTGCGCGCCCAATTCACCTTCAAGCGCAACAAGGACTACCTGGTCCAGGCCGGCAAGGTCGTCATCGTGGACGAATTCACCGGACGGCTGATGCCCGGGCGGCGCTGGTCCGATGGCTTGCATCAAGCCGTGGAGGCCAAGGAAGGTGTGAAGGTCGAGCCCGAGAACGTCACTTACGCCACCATCACGCTGCAGAACTATTTCCGCATGTACGCCAAGCTGGCCGGCATGACCGGTACCGCGCTGACCGAGGCGGAGGAGTTCTTCAAGATCTACAAATTGGAAGTGCTGCCCATCCCAACCAACCTGGAATACCAGGCCGCGCGCACGGATTCAACGCTGATCGAAGTCAGCGCCAAGGATGAATTCGGCTACAAGTACAACTATTTTGCAAATCGCGACGATGCAGAAAAGACTCCCCTTTACTACCGCCGCAAGGATTACCCCGACCTGGTCTACCGCACGGTTGAGGCCAAGCTGCGCGCCATCGTGTTGGAGATCCTGCGCAACCACGTGCTGGGCCGTCCGATGCTGGTCGGTACCACCTCGGTGGAAAGTTCCGATCACCTATCCCAGCGTCTGCGGGCGGAACCAGTCCGCCGACTCGCGCAGACCCTGCTCATCCGCCGCACATGGATGCAGCAGAATGACCGCGAAGAGGACGGACGGCTGATCTCCGAACTTCTGCCATTAAATGAGCCGCTGGAAAAATTGGATGTGGGCACTCTCCGCCAGCAGTACGGCAAGCCCCTCAACCTGTCACTTAACCCCGAGGACGACTCCAACGTGAGCACGATGCTGGACATCCTGAACCTGGACCAGGAGCACGCCCCACGTTTGAAAGCCGCGCTGCAGGGAGGCATCTCCCACCAGGTGCTGAACGCCCGCCGGCATACCGAAGAGAGTCAGGTCATCGCCGGGGCGGGCGCCTTCGGCGCGGTGACCATCGCCACCAACATGGCCGGCCGCGGTGTGGACATCAAGCTGGGCGGAGACATCGCCGAGGAAGTTGTCTCTTCTGTGAATCGAGTCCTGCGCAAAGGCGGTTATTCCGACCCTTATGACATGACCCTTGAGGAGCGCCGCAAAGCTCTGCAGGAAATGGACCCCTCGCTCTTCGGCATCTATGACATCGAGGTCAACTACTTCCTGCAGTACTTCGACGACATGGAAAAGGTCAGGGCTCTCGGCGGCTTGCACGTCATCGGATCCGAACGACACGAGGCCCGGCGCATCGACAATCAGCTGCGCGGACGCGCCGCCCGCCAGGGCGACCCCGGTTCCTCGCGTTTCTATCTTTCTCTTGAAGATGACTTGATGCGGTTGTTCTCCGGGCAGCAGGTCGGTAGTTTGATGCAGCGCCTGCAGGTGGATGATTCACTTCCGCTGGAGAACCGCATCGTCGGCAACCTGATCGAGTCCTCCCAGCATCGTGTCGAAGGCGCCAACTTTGACGTCCGCAAACACCTGCTGGAGTATGACGATGTGCTCAATGCCCAGCGTAAACGAATTTACGAACAGCGCGACCGCGTCTTCACCAAGGAAGACCTGCACGAGGATGTCGCTGAACTGCTGCGCGCCGAGATTCAACAGCGCGTCCCTGAATCGCTCAAGGACTCCGAAGGACCCTGGAAACTGCTGGCCTGGCTGGATAAGATGCAGCCGCCGTTCGGGATCCAGAATGGCGTTTTCCCGTCGTTCACCTTCCGCCTGCTGTTGGACGAATTAAGTGAATCCCGGGCCCAGCCGCGTGAAGTCCTGCTTTCACAGATAAGAAATTCCGTCGAGCTGGAACAGGCTCACTTTATGAATACGCTTGAACAGCAGATCGAAAGTGCCGGCCTGAGCCTTGAGAACCAGCTTCAGGAACGTTTTGATACCCTCGATACTTTTCTGGAGGGCCTATCGGACAGCGAAGAGACCGCCACCCGCCGCCCGCAGGAGCTCCAGGAGGAACTTCAGTCGGTCATCCGTCTGCCCGTGCGCCTGTCCGCCGATCAATTGCGCGACCTGCGCGACGACCCGCGCGAACTCGATGAGCCGGTCAAAGCCCAGATCGAGACTGTCCTGACCAACCTGGCTGTTGCCCGTCTGGCAGGTGGAATCGAATTACGGCTGGGCGAGCCGCTGGAGGTCAACAAAGACCAGCTCATGCGCGAGGAATGGAAGCTGGCCGCAGAACACATCCTGGAGGCCACCACCCGCGGGATGGAGAAACGCTTTAACCGGCTGGTGGGCGAAAACGGACAGATTGTTCGTGACCTGGATGCCCTGCTCGCCCGTGAAAATGTCTCGGAAGCAGACACATCGAGCATGGTGCGTCTCCTGGGCTCGCTCTCTCAAGGCGTTCGCACTGCCTTCGATACAAAGACTCACCGCCAGGTGCAGCAGGTTTATCAGCGCTTCAGCTATGTCTTTCATGCCGCCCATCTGCTCGAAGATCGCGACCCGGCCGTGCTGGCTGATGATGTCCTCGACCACCTGGAAGAAGCGCAGGAGGTGTTGCGCAAGTCCTTTGGGCAGGCGGAATTCATCCGGTTAAGTCAGAACGCCTCGGCGGTTGCCGAACTCGGAATTGGAAATCTCCTGCCTGCGTCGGTTTCATCGACTGCACCGCTCAGCGAACTGACCGAGGTTCAACGCGGAGACATTGAAAGCGCGATCGGCACGCGGACCATGACCGAGCTTTACCGCCGCATCCTGCTCGGGGCGATCACCGAGCTCTGGGTGGATTACCTGACCCGCATCGAATCGCTGCGTGTTTCGATCGGCCTTGAAGCCTACGGACAGCGTGACCCGCTGGTACAATATAAGAGCAAGGCCTCCGAAATGTTCCAGGAACTTTTGCACGACATCCGCACGGCGGTCATCAGCCGCATGTTCTCCTACCAGCCGCGCCAGTTCAGCCTGTCACAGGTCCAACCGGCAGCTGCCGAGCCGGAAACGGTTCAGGCAGAAGCCCAGCTTCCCGTGCAGGAAGATGCGCCAGCAAAGAAGAAGAGAAAACGGCATTAGTCCACTGGTCAACTGGTCTTACTAGTCCATTAGAATCTAGTTTACTTCCCAAAAGCAACTTCTCACGCACGAGGTTCAGTTGGACAAACTCTTCGGAAAGAAAGCCCTGACCATCGAATCCATGCCCAAGGTGGAATTGCACCGCCACCTGGAGGGCTCCCTCCGTGTGAGCACGTTGATCGACATCGCAAGGCAGCATTCCATCACGGTGCCGACCAGCCTGATGCGGCTGAGCACATTGGTGCAGGTGCAGCGCGAGGAACCCTATAATTTTGAGAATTTCCTCGCCAAGTTCAACACCCTGCGCCTGTTCTACCGTTCGCCGGAAGTCATCCACCGCGTCACGACAGAGGCGATCGAGGACGCCGCCAAGGACAAAGTTAAATACATGGAGCTGCGCTTCACACCCGTGGCGCTCAGCCGGGCGGAACGGTTCCCATTGGCGGATGTGGTGGACTGGGTCTGCGAGAGTACGCGGGAGGCCTCGAAGAAATTCAATATCGGCGTGAGACTCATCCCCAGCGTGAATCGCCACGAAAGTCCCGAACTGGCCGAGCAGGTTGCCTGGTTGTCCGCAGGACGAATGGAAAAAGGCATCGCCGGGTTGGACCTGGCTGGGAACGAGGCGCAATTTCCGGCAGAACCCTTTATCGGGATTTTCCGCGAGGCCAAGCAATCCGGCCTGAAAGTGGCGGTCCACGCCGGCGAGTGGGGCGGACCGGAGAACGTCCGGCAGGCGATTGAGCAATTCGATGCGGACCGGATCGGACATGGTGTGCGGGTCATGGAAGATGAATACACCGTTACACTCGCCAGAGACCGCCAGACCTGTTTTGAAGTCTGTATTACCAGCAATTATCAAACCGGCGCAGTCAAGGATTTATCGGAACACCCACTCAAAAAGATGATCGCTGCCGGCCTGAATGTCACCCTCAACACAGACGACCCGAGTATCTCTCAAATTACGCTGAGCAATGAATACAAGGTAGCCGAGGAGAATCTTGGGCTTCCGATGGAGACCATCCGGGATTGCGTCCTTGCCGCTGCCCGTTCGTCATTCCTTCCAGAATCAGAGAAAAAGACGCTGGTCGAACAGCTTAGCAAGCAGCTTAATTGACCGGGTATTCATTGAGTAAAATATTAACGCCGTCCTGACAGGAACGGCTTTGATTTCAAACCAAAGGAGTCAATCAGGACCATGGATTTATTCAAATCACGCGAAACATTAAAAGTTGGCAGCAAAGAATATATCTACTACAGGCTGGATGCGCTTGAAAAAGCCGGCCTGACGGAACTCAACCGCCTGCCCTATTCAATCCGCATCCTTCTGGAAGCTGCCTTGCGACAATGCAATGACCAGGAGATCACGCAACAGGATGTGAAGAACATCGCTTCATGGAGCCCCAAGGGCACGCGACCCGGAATCCCCTTCCTCCCCGGGCGCGTGATGATGCAGGATTTCACCGGCGTTCCGGCCGTGGTGGACCTGGCCGCCATGCGCGCGGCCGTCGCGCGGCTGGGCGGCGACCCCAAGAAGATCAACCCGCTCGTCCCGGTGGACCTGGTCATCGACCACTCGGTGCAGGTGGATTTCTTCGCCACCGGCGATGCCTTGCAGCGCAATGCCGAGGTCGAATTTCAGCGCAACCGCGAACGGTACGAATTCCTCAAGTGGGGGCAAAAAGCCTTCAGCAATTTCCGCGTTGTCCCGCCGATGACCGGCATCGTGCACCAGGTCAACCTCGAATATCTGGCGGAGGTGGTGATGACGAAGGAGGAGGACGGCCGGACGGTGGTCTTCCCCGATACACTGGTCGGCACCGATTCGCATACCACCATGGTCAACGGTCTGGGCGTGCTGGGCTGGGGTGTGGGCGGGATCGAGGCCGAAGCCGTCATGCTCGGTCAGCCCATGGACATGCTGCTCCCTGAGGTCATCGGCTTCAAGCTGGTGGGCAAGCTCAAAGAAGGCATCACCGCCACCGATCTGGTCCTGACCGTCACGCAAATGCTCCGCAAGAAAGGCGTGGTGGATAAGTTCGTGGAGTTCTACGGTCCCGGCCTCGATTCGATGTCGCTGCCCGACCGCGCCACCATCGCCAACATGGCTCCCGAATACGGCGCCACGATGGGCTACTTCCCGGTCGATGCGGAGACGCTGCGCTACATGCGGCTCACCGGTCGCCCGGAGGAGGTCATCGCCCGCACGGAAGCCTACTGCCGCGCACAGGGACTGTTCCGCGAATGCCGAACACACCCGACCCCGAATTCACCGATACGCTCGAGCTTGACCTGTCAACGGTCGTGCCCTCGCTGGCTGGCCCCAAACGCCCGCAGGACAGGGTCGCACTGAGCGACATGAAGTCCGTGTTCCAGAAGGCGCTGACCGCGCCGGTCAAGGACCGCGGCTATGAGCTTGATGAAGTTGCCGTAAAGCGACAGGCGATTTATGGTACGAACGGCGGTTCAATGCCGATAACACATGGGGCAGTGGTCATCGCCGCCATCACCTCCTGCACCAACACCAGCAACCCGTCCGTGCTCATCGCGGCAGGATTGCTGGCCAAAAAAGCCGCCGAGAAAGGTCTGGCAGTCAAACCGTATGTCAAGACCAGCCTCGCCCCCGGCTCGCGCGTGGTGACAGAGTATCTCAAATCCGCAGGGCTGATCGAGCCGCTGGCGCAGTTGGGTTTCAACGTGGTCGGCTACGGCTGCACCACCTGCATCGGCAACAGCGGTCCGCTGCCGGGTGAGGTCGCCAAAGCAGTGACGGGCAGCGACCTGGTCGCCGCAGCGGTCATCTCGGGCAACCGCAACTTCGAAGGCCGCGTTCACCCGCTGGTGAAAGCCAATTACCTGGCCTCCCCTCCTCTGGTCGTGGCCTATGCCCTGGCCGGGACAGTGGACATCGATCTCGAACGCGAACCGCTTGGGATGGGCAAGGATGGTCCGGTTTTCCTCAAGGACGTCTGGCCGACCTCTGCTGAAATTGCAGCAGCCATCACCGCCCATGTGCGGACCGAAATGTTCAACGACAAATATGCCGGCGTCTTCGAAGGTTCCGACATGTGGAAGGACATCAAGGTGGCCGAGGGCGAGCTGTTCCAATGGGACGAGGCGTCGACCTATATCCATCACCCTCCATTCTTCCAGAGCCTGGAACTGGACGTGCCCCACATTAGCAACATCAATGGCGCAAGGGTCCTGGCTTTTATGGGAGACTCCATTACCACCGACCATATTTCCCCGGCGGGGAATATCGCGGCTGACAGCCCGGCCGGGAAATTCCTGCAGGAGCGCGGCGTAAATCCCCGCGACTTTAACCAGTATGGCGCGAGACGCGGCAACGATCTGGTGATGGCGCGCGGGACTTTCGCCAACATCCGCCTCAAGAACCTGCTGGTCGCGCCGAAGGAAGGCAATCTCACACGTCACATGCCGGGCGGCGAGGAGATGTCCATCTTTGATGCAGCGATGAAATATCAAGGCGAGGGCGTGCCTGCCATCATCCTGGCCGGCAAGGAATACGGCACCGGCTCCAGCCGCGACTGGGCTGCCAAGGGACCCATGCTGCAGGGCGTCAAGGCAGTCATCGCCGAATCCTTCGAGCGCATCCATCGCTCCAACCTGGTCGGCATGGGCGTGCTCCCGCTGCGCTATGTGGACGGACAGAATGCCGAGTCGCTTGGTTTGAAAGGCGACGAAGTCTTCAACATCGTAGGTCTTGATGACAACCTTCGCCCTCAAAGCCTGGTGTCCGTGAAGGCAGAAAGTCCTGACGGCAAGGTCGTGGAATTCAAAGCGCAAGCCCTGCTAAACACACCGGTCGAGGTGAATTACTACCGCAATGGAGGCATTCTGCATACGGTGCTGAGAAATTTGGTCAAGTAGGAACACGCTTCTGGGTAAATTATAAAGAGGAAGCCAGGGGATTACCCTGCTTCCTCTTTTTTCATGCTCGTTTACTGCATCAGAGCTATTGCCCGCCCGGAGTGACCGAGCCAATCGCCATGAAGGAAAAGATCAAGACATCCTGCAGAAAATGGATGAACCACGCCCAGGCGAATCCCCTTGTCTCCAGCATGGACTTGCCCAACAGCCATCCCAGGAAGCCCGCCATCAGCACACCGATAATTCCATAGGGAACGCCGTAATAATGACCAATCCCAAAAAAGGCGGCCATCAACAGCAGGCTTGGCGTTTGCCAACCGGATTTTCAAGCACGGACAGGAAGGAAGCTTTATAGGTCAGTTCCTCGCTGAAAGCGTTCATGGCGGCCATGAGCAACACGAACGGGAATCAGCACAAGCATTTGAGACAGCATTCCGCCCAGCGCGCCTTCCTTGAAACTGAGCGCTCAAGGAAGGGAAAGCCGCGATCAACAGGAATGCCAGCGTCCCCAGGCTTATCCACAGAGATAGTTCCCGCCCCAGGACACGCCAGGAGGCCGGTTGTTTCATGATGGGGGGCATGGGGTCAGCCGTTGCCGCAAGGTCGCCTTTGACCAGGTAAAAGGCTTCACGTTTCTTCTTGATGATCATCAATCCCGCCAGCATGACCAGGGTCACCGCCATACGTAGTACCTGCGTGGAAAGCAGGCTGAGGACAAATTCGCTGGACTCCAGATACGGGTCGATCGTGGGAAGATTCCCCACCAGACCGTAGAAAAATCCCTCCGCAGCAAACAGGATCACAAATATCATGAAGTAGTCGCGCAACGGGCGGACAGCGCGCCAGACAAACGTCAAGACCAGCATGAACAAGATCAGGGCAAGCGATGCCAGCATTCGGATTTGAAACGGGACGGAGATGTGGAAGATCTCCTGCAGGATGATCATCGGCAGGGTTGAGACCAACAGTAGAACTCCCCAGGCGACAGCGAGAAGAGTTGTACGATTTTGTGTTTCGACCGACGATGTCATTTTTCGCTTCCTCCAGCCCTAATTTTATACCGAAAGCAAAATGGAGGGTATTCTTGCGGATAATGGATTGATGTCAAATTATGGTAAAATCCTTCCGCTCGGAGGGATGACCGAGCGGCTGAAGGTAACGGTCTTGAAAACCGTCGTGGTGAAAGCCACCGTGGGTTCGAATCCCACTCCCTCCGCTGAAAGGTCACCCGGGCATTAACAACCCATGGGGAGGTGCCAGAGTTGGCTGAATGGGCTCGCCTGCTAAGTGAGTGCTGGGGCTTAAACCTCAGCCGCGGGTTCGAATCCCGCCCTCCCCGCCACTCAGAAACATCCGCCTCAAGCGGGTGTTTTTGTTTTCACCTGCGCGCCCCCATTCAAGGGAGAGTCTTCGAATCCCGCCCTCCCCGCCATTCAGAAACATCCGCTTTGAGCGGGTGTTTTTGATTTCACCCGCGCGCCCCCATTCAGGGGAGAGTTCTTCGAATCCCGCCCTCCCCGCCACGAAGAGAAACGCGTCCAGCAGTAGGTGCGTTTTACGTTTAGCTGCGTGCCCCTAACGACTTACCCCTGAAGTGGAACGCGAAGGGAGAGCACACCCACAGGATGCATTGAGGGATGTTTCAAATCCCACCCCCCCGCCAGAAGAAAAACGCGCTCGCAAAATGTGGGCGCGTTTTACGTTCAACCGAACGTCATTGTCAATACTCATGAATGAAATAACAGACCGAGATCGATTCCCAGGACTCTTCAGGTAGCCAAAGAATTTACAGGGACATCCACCTGACCCTTTTTCAATTCAAGCCATTTACGAGTAGTGAATGAAAAAGCGATCATCAACAACAGTACAGTGAAGTTTTCATAGCTCGCCAGCATATTATCGGCAAGATTTATTATTACGGTGTATGCAATCCATCCGAGAAATATCATGGACGGAATGGACCGTTCTCTAAGAAAATAGCCGACAGACAAGATTGTGGTCTGAACAATGAAGATAATCCATAGCATCAAGCCAATGAAACCTGTGTCAATCAGTGCTTCAATGAATCCGTTATGAGCAAAAGGCGCATCCCAGCCTGCCGCCTGTGTAACTGCTTGTTGGTAAACCTCATACTTCCAAAAGGCTTCCCCAAAGCCGTACCCGAGAAAGAACCTTTCTTGAATATAAGGCACCAACGCATTCCACAGCGGTAATCTACCAGTAAGAGTTGATTCTCGGCCAAAGAGACCGAAGATTTGATCTTTTCCTAAAAAGGCTATAAAGAGCGAGAGGGTGAAGACCGCCGCAAGTATCCACCAGTGTCGGGGCGTTACCCTTTGCCCCCACTTTGAATAAGCAAGCATAAGCAGGAGAACCAGGTGAACGGTGATCAGCGCAAGCATTTGTGTCACAGAATCGGATTTATAAAGTATGTAAACTGAAATTAGATAAAAGACAAAAGCGTATATAGTCACAAACCAGCGGTTCTTCCTAAAATCCGCCCACCGGTACAGAAAAAGTACGGCTGCAAATCCTGACATTTCACCCAGGTAGGATTTCCACCAGAATAACCCCCGCCAGCTGCCCGGGTGAGGGTCACCCATAATTGCATTAACAGGCTTCATGAGCACAGCATACAAAGTTCCCAATATCATAAGAATAAAAAATATTTCAAACAACCGGGATATTTTAACAAGCTTGAATTCAAGCCCAATATAAAGACCGGCAACGACGACAGCCGAGAAATACAGGAAGCGAGATTCACTGAACAACTTCACAACTGACCAATATCTTGAAAGCCAGGTAATTAACATGACGCCAATCAAAGGAATACTGGCCAGCCAGAACTCACGTTGGCGGATCGTTTTGTTGATGACCACCATGATAACGATACTTGATATGCGCAGCAGGCGCGGAATGAAGATAAACAGCCAGTCAAAGTTTATCTGCACCGTGACCCAGGACAAAAATATTAAACTAAGCAGGCGACTGGACGGTGGTGTTGGACCATGGCTCTATCAGAGACCAAAGGGGTAAGGCAACAATTGCTGTAAATACCGCCGTGTAGAAAACCAATACATCGAACACCGGTACTATCCATTTAAGAGAAAATTCTTTCAATCGCGATAATCTGGTAGACATTAATATGCTCCCTTGCCACGCAGAATGATCCACAAGGTTTGCATAAGGATCTGGATATCCAGCCACAACGAATAGTTCTGAATGTAATATAAATCATCTTCGGTGTGCAAATGCATGGGCTTGTCGCTGCGGCCGTGGATCTGCCACCAGCCGGTGATGCCCTGCGGGACAGAAAATCTCTTTCGCTGCCAGGGTTGGTAGAGTTCCACCAGGTAAGGCAGCTCCGGTCGCGGTCCAACCAGGCTCATATTTCCGCGCATGACATTGAAAAATTGCGGCAGTTCATCCAGGCTCAGACGGCGCAGGAAACGCCCCAGAGGAGTGATGCGAGGATCATCCTTTTTTTTATGGATAAACTCCCCCTGGTCGCCAACGGTCTCCACATTCTTTTGGAGCGCTTCAGCATTGCGCACCATGGTGCGGAATTTAGTATATTTTGAACAACTTTCCATTCTCCCCCGCCCGTTGTTGCGTGAACAGGATTGGCTTCCCATCCGTCATCAAGATCAACAAGGCGACAATTCCCATGACAGGCAAGGCGAAGATCAGGATGCCAGCAGTAAGTGCCAGATCAAAGATTTGCTTGACCATGCGCTGGAACTCAGTCAACGCAGCCGCGCGCAGGTCGAGCATGGGGATGCCGAGAAAATCATGCATTTCGGTATGGTGCAGCGAAAGACTGAAATAGTCAGGGACGATCCAGATATGTACCGGCAAATCATCCAGTTCCTTAACCAGGCTGTTGACTTTCTCATAAGCGCGGGTCGGGAGGGCAATGACCACATCCGTGATTTGTCTCTTTTCGATGACAGCGCGAACGTCATCCAGATTGCCCAGAATATCAGAATGGTCCTCCCGCTTCTGGGCATCGTCATCAAGAAAACCGGATAACGCCACATCCAGGTGGGAGTGTTCGCGCAGGCGGGACTCGATATCTCTTCCGACAGGACCGGCGCCAATAATGACGATCTTTGTGTTCAAGCCTTCCTGTTCGTTTCGTCGCCGATAAACGAGACGGACCACCACCCGCCACGAAACTAAAAGAAAATATGTTGTAACAAAAAAGACAAGAAACGTCACACGGGATGTTTCTCTAAATGTCAGGTAGAGGATGCCAGCCAATGTTACCCCTGCCAGGAGAGAAGCCAGGGTCAGGTTGGCAAATTCATCCACAATGCGGATGTTCTTGCGCCCGTCATAGACTGAAAAAGCCAGCATGATTAACACCCAGACCAATGGAAAAGTGAAATACATCTGGATTGGAATGGGCGGCGGGGCTTCGATCGGTTTGGTAAATGGCAATGCATTAAGAAGAGGCCGAAGCTGGTTCACCCCCCAGAGCGAAAGCGCCACGACGACCAGATCAAAGAGAATGGAAAAAACGGCAAAGTTTGTGGAAAATCGCCGAAGCATATTTTATTCCAAAATACTTGAGATGATGAATAATGAAATTATATCTTACAACATTGGCGATTTAGGGGAGCGTCGAAAAAGTAGTGGAAGCATAACCAAGAACATAAATCGCGGATTGTGATAAAGATATCGCCACCACAACCGCTTGGGCTCTTGGCTCAGCCTGAACAACCATTCTAAACCAAACCGCTGCATCCATTTTGGGGATTGTTTTTTAGTGCCGGCTATGAAGTCAAATGCCGCTCCTACTCCGACCATCACGGCTTGAATTCGCCCGGCATGAGACGCCATCCACTTCTCCTGTTTGGGACAGCCTAATCCTACAAAGAGGATTCCAGCTCCCGAGTCATTGATCTCCCTGACAATCGCATCATCCTCTTCCGGAGAAAGTGGTCGGAAAGGGGGACTGATGGCATAAACAATCTTTAAACCCAGAAACCTCTGATTACAATTCTTTACAAGGATTTCGAGTGTTTCAGGTGTACTGCCTATGAAACCAACCGGGATTCCTCTCTCTGCCGCCGCAGAAAGAAGACGCAGAGTGAGTTCAGGACCATAGACACGCTGTTGTCCGGCAGAACCCATCCGTCTCAATGTCCAAACCAGCGGCATACCATCCGGGACTACCAGGTCTGCCCGTTTGCTGCATGACCGAATTTCCGGTGAGTCATACCCTTCCATAACAATATGTACAGCAGCCGCACAAACGTACCGGCTTTCGCCGCCCTGTGCCCAGAGACAAATTTTCTGAACAGCGGATTCATAACTTTCGGGATCGATGCGTGTGCCAAGAATCTGGTAAGCCATTACACTACCTTGTTATGATTTGTTGATTGCCTGTTGATATATTGCCATGAGCATATCGTAATTTTTTTCGGCAGTATATTTCTCTTCGTATTCCCGGCGTGCGTTTCGACCCATTTCGGCCATTTCAACCGGATGCTCCCATAGCCAGTTGACCTTTTCCGCCAGGCTGGTCGGGTCGCCCGGTGAAAAATGCAGCCCTGTTTTTCCTTCGAGGACCATAGCGCTGCCCGAACCAATATCTGACACAAGGACCGGTGTACCTTTAGAAAACGCTTCAATGACCACACGCCCGAATGTTTCATACAATTGTGTCGGAAAAAGCATTAACCTTGCGCGTCCTAACAATGGTAAAACTTCAGAAAGGCTTTTTCTCCCGAGGTATTCAACCTCAGGGTGTTTATTTGAAAGTTCCACCACAAGAGAAGATAGAGGACCGTCACCGGCAATCTTCAAGGGTATCTGTAAACCATGATTTTCCCATGCCTGTAAAACCGTAAGAATTCCCTTCTCTTCGACCAACCGGCTGACCAATAGTACATATTCTCTTCGATCAGAACCTGCTCCAGGGTCAGGATGGACAAAATTGGGCTTTACCACAATTCTTTCAGCGGGGAGACCACCCTCCACAAGTTTTTCGCGGGCAAAATCACTCAACGTGTAGAAGATATCCACTTTACGGTGCCATGTCCGCAATAATCGATGGGTAAAGAGCATTCCGGCAACAACGGTCGAACCGGGAACGCTATCGCGGTAGCATGCGTGGAGCACGCCAGGCCAGGGCAGCAGCTTTTGCATGCAGTCTTCACAGTTCCGGCCATCCCGGAAGAAAATTGTGTTCAGACAGATGAGACGATAATTCCGCAGCGCCTGGACAACCGGTGTGTTTTCTGCACTGGCTGCATAATAAACAGAGGGGGAGAATAGCGGAAAGTAATTTTGCACATGGAGCAGGTCATATTGTCCCTCGCGCAAGCGCTTGCGGACCGCCTGGTAGGATTGCCGGGACCAGATGGTGTTAATGCCTGTGCTAAATAGTCCTCGCTCAGAGATGACGCGGTTGTCCATCTCGAAAAGGTCGACCTCATTTCCGTGCTCTCGCACGAGAGAGGCTTCAATATCCGTGGATTCATCCTCGCCACCGCGAATCAGGTAGCGGTTGTGAAGCATCAGGATTTTCATAGGGTCGCGCAGGTTACACGGTCATCGTCTGCCCATAGGCCCGGTTCGAATTATCAAGCCGATTTGGTGTTCGATTGAATTACCCGTTGATATAATGCCGTGAGCATACCGTAATTTTTTTCTTCAGGACATTTTTCTTCATTTTCACGGTAGGCGTTTTTACCCATTCGAACAAGTTCTTTAGGATGCTTCCGGAGCCATTTTAATTTCTTACTAGACTTTCAGGTTCATCCGGGACGAAGTGTAATACCGTTATGCCTTCCAACAAGAGCATCCGAGAGGTATCTATGTCCGAAGAGATGACCAGTGTACCTTTTACAAAGACTTCAATGATCACGCTCCCGAACACTTCATGCAATTGTGTTGGATATTACGCCAGCCTAGCGCAAGCTACCAATGCGTCTTTGAATTGAGTAGAAATTTCTCATAGTATGTTTTCCATGTAGTCTTAATTAATCAGACATTTCCAAATTTTGTTCTATGTCCGAAAACCAATAAAAAACCTTCCCGATCGAATTCTATTATTCTACCAAGTTGTAAGACGAAAACGAAAATAAAGATAATATTGTATGCAGTGTACCTTACCCAAAGCCTACGGAAATCTTGTGTCAAGCGGAAAAGCCACTCAAACCCAATATCACGAATCCATTTTGGCGCTTGCTTTATTTTGCCACCAAAGAAATCAAAGCCTGCACCCGTAGGCATCATTATGCATCCATTTATCTTTCCAAGATGATCACTTATCCATACATCCTGCTTGGGTGAGCCAAGTCCAATCCATAAAAAATCAGGTTGGGATTCATTAATCAATCTGCAAATTACCAGGTCTTCTTCTTCAGTCAAACTACGAAAAGGCGGTGAATATTTACCAACAATCCTGATATCATTAAAACGTTTTTGCAAATATCTCTCTATTTCATCCAGTGCATCTGGGTATCCACCATAAAGAAAAAATGTATACCCTTTTTCTTTAACTTTACTACTTACATTTAACATCAAATCAGGTGCATAAAACCGATCACTGTTTCTATTATAAAAAAGTCGAGCCAACTTTAGAAACGGCATGCTGTCTATTCCAACTAAGTCAGCAGAATTGTAAATATCTCTTAATTTCTTACTAAAAAGTGCAGAAACACAAATGTGCACGTTGATCACAGCCAGGGAATGTGAACGGGATGTTTTATCAGATAACCAACCATCATAAATAGGATACATATCATCATATGATAGACAACTCATACTAATCCCAAGAATATTCATGGTTATCATAAATACCAATTCTCCCTATCACAAGAATATTGAATGCCTCGCGCACAACCATAATGCTATTTATCAAGATTTATTTTATCGTCAACAATCTGTGTATAAGCCCAGTCATATGTCTGCTTTAATCCATCCCTCAATGGAGTAAAAACACTCCACCCAAGTATCTTTTTGGCTTTATCATAATTGCCAGACCGGCCGCCATCTCCTTCTGGTTTATTCCTGTCAAACCGGATTGGGATACTCTTACCTGATATCTCTACAATCATATTTGCCAGTTCAGCAACTGTGGTCTCCTGAGCGGTCCCGATCTGTATTGGCCCCTTTCCCATTCCTTTCAATGGAAGTCGAAGCAATGCATCTACTACGTCACCGACAAACACAAAATCACGTGCTTGCTTTCCTGACCCCCACACCACAAATTCTTCCTCCGGATGTCTGATAGCTTTACGTATCAGGCTGGGGATTACTTGAGAAAGTTTTGTCGAGAGGATAGATTGAGGACCATAGACATTCTGCAGTCTAAGAATACCGACCTGTATCCCGAAATATTTTTCCAGAAGACTTGCCTCATATTCTCCCATAAGCTTGGACCATCCATATGCGGATTCCGGATCAGCGGGATACACCTGTTCTTCCAAGAGAGGTATGCCTCCAGGACTTTTCTGCAACTTCTGGGGATAACTACAAGCGGTGCCCACATATACTAACCGTGACACTCCGGCTTCTCGCGCAGCCGCAAACATATTCGTGTTGATTAAGATATTTGCCCGAAATAAAAACGGCTCATTGGCGAAAACAAAGTCAATTCCTGCGACGATATCCGCCAGGTGATAAACAATATCTGGTTTCGATTGAAGACATGACGACAGTGCAACATGGTACTCTCTTAAATCCCCATTGATGAAATGATCAGAAAGTGGAATCCAATATTCTCCATCATCCTTTTTTAAATTATCCAAAGAACCACGCCATAAATTATCCACAACATAGACATCAGCGCCTAATCGTAAAAGTGATTCCACTAACCACGACCCAATGAATCCAGCCCCACCTGTAACAAGTATCCTTCTTCCTAAATACCAGTTAACCTCTAAATTTTCCCTATCTAGACGTTCAAGAATTTTTGAAATCATTAGATTTTGCATGAGTATATCTCCAAGAATATTATGCAAGAACAAATAAAATTATCAATATACGGTGTATTTTTAGTTAAATAAAGATAAATAGTCAACTTTGTTGAAAACATGGCACTTACCACTTAGGGTTGCATCAACAATTTCACGTCCATCATTCTCAAAAGCCTTTCGGGCAATTTCGAAATCAATTTCCGATCTTAGTAAATCAGGTAGCTGCCATTTGATACCTTTAGGGAAGTATTGTGGGTGAAAATGACTTTCGTCACGTTCAACTTTGCGTGTTTCCGTTTCGCTGGGGATTTCTTTTTCAGAATAGTTATGATCAAGGCCGATCAAAATTACTTTTTTGAATCCCATATAAAAAGCTATCTGAAGAGTAACATAAGTCACCGTTGCACCCACAACAATAGGGCGCGTTATATCATATTGAAAGGAATCGCTTATAACCATTCTTGATTTTAGATAACAAATCCCCAAATCATCTGCGTCATAATAAGAGCGTCTGTTCCAATTGAGAAATTTTGGCATTCCCAATTGGGAAATTTCACCTGCAAATTGCTCCAAAATAAGTTCGTTCACAGCTACATAATATGTCGGGCGAAAAGATGTTTTTTCAAAACTCAAATAAATTCTATTCAAACCAAAGGTTGTTTCATTCGCAAGTAAATCCAAATTTGTTTTTGCCAAACTTGGGCCATTTGCAACGATAAAACATCTTTCGCCATTGTGTTTTCTTTCGAATTTATTAATCCGCCTTCTATTTGTTTCAGCAAATGGGAGAAACTGCCAAGCAAGTGCATGAGGAAATTCCTCCATCCGCACTCTTAAGGCGGAAAACAAGCGATTGGGTGTAATTTCTGACACATCGTAACGACCTATTTTTGTCATCCTAATCATTCCTTAGTACAAATATAGTAATTTGACGGAAAAACCACCTCTTGCACATTAATTTTAATGATTAACCTAATAAGCCTCTAAACCCGGGATACTTCATTAACAAATATTGGTTTCTGACCGATTGCACAGCAGTAAATATATTCGAGGCATCCACCATAAATTCCTTTTCAGTAAAACCGGCGTGTGCACCATATTTATTTTCAAATTTCCCTTTAAGCCTTTGTGAGTAATCCAGCATATTCCATTTTATTTTCTCAAAAGCAGAAGCTTTTTGGCTTGTTCCAATATATGATATTAGCCGATGTTTATTTGGGAAGCCGATAAATAAAACGCCTCCAGGTTTTAACACACGGTGTAATTCCCCAAGAACCAACATGTGATCCATCACATGTTCAAGAACATGATAACAATAAACAATGGGAAAAACATTTTCTCTAAATGCTAAATTCGTTAGATCTTGTATCAGGAACTCCAAACCTTGTTCGTGATAATTCAATCTATGCGGATTTATATTTATATCAATTCCAATTGTCCTAAGTTGAAATTCCTTTTTTATCAGTATTGCCTCCTGCCCTGACCCGGCTCCTGCGACTAACACCGTATCGCTAGGCTTGGTCAAATAATAGTCACTGATTATTTTCTTGCAAATCTCAATCAGGCGTCCCATTTTTTGCGCGTCGACGCATTCCAAGGGGGAATAACCTATTGCTTTATCATAGTCTCTTGTCATTTTGGCAAAGTCCCTGCGACTGCTCAAATAAATTTGGGGATAGCAAACAATTCCTGACAATCAGGGATAGGCACGGTTTCAATTGTACTAAATAACGAAAAGAACATAAGGAAGATATGAATCTTGATCGTGTATTCTTTTAGCAGGAATTTATAAATTTTACCAGCGTGAAAAACTAGCATATCAGAATCGATCACTGCTGCAAGCCCCACATATCCTGCATTAAAATGTTCCGATGAAAAAAGTTATCCAAGCTTCCAAGATAGCGCTTAGTCCTGCTCCAAACCACAATACAAGTTGACAGACTAAATCACGAGTTAATATTTTACTTTCACTATGCCAACCGGTTGATATTGCGGATCCCATTTTCCACCGGGCATGCCATTTAACTGACTGCGATAATAGGACATGGCCAAGCTATTGCGTAATTCTTGATTATTTTCGAGTTTATCCATAAGTCGGTCATATTCATCATAGTTTGAAGGAGTATCAGCGGGTAGCCTAAAAAGCTTGATTAATGTGCTGTCCATGTAACACCACCCCTGTGATGGCTTATGAAACCAATCCTTGCCATTGCCAGCGCACAAAGTGGCTACAAGTTTTCCTCCAGGTTTTAAAACGCGCATTAACTCGGCCGTTACTTTTTCAAGCCCATCGGGAGTATTATGTTCAAGTGAAGAGACTGAGACAATAAAATCTATTGAGTTGCCAGGAATATCAACCAAGTCTGTCAAATCCTGGTTATAGATAATTACATTACCCGAAGCGAATCCTGAAGGAATATGGTTGAAAAGTCCTCGCCCACTCCGAAATATTGCAGTAGCCTTCTCCCGTAGGGTCGCCGACGCGTCCAACGGATTTAGGATTTTCCTTACCGGTATCAGGTCATTAACACGCAAGCCGCTTACGCGGTAACGCCTACGAAAATAGAAAGGTAAGCAGGCTCGGCTAAATCGGTCTACACTATAAACTGTTGCGCCTTGCTCTGCAAGATACCATTGACTAAGTCCTGTCCAAGCACCGGCGTCCAGCGTAATCTTATCTTTTAGATCACTGCACGATAGCTGGCTGAAAATCCACGCCCAATCAAGTAAATAATGCCATCCAATAGTGTAGTTACCAAAAGACCGCGAAAGTGCCTTAAAATCATCAACGATGGCCTTCTGGTCATTTAACAGATCAACAGAGAGGATTTCTATTTTTTCCTGAGTGGTTGTCATAGCAATTCGTTCCTTTTTAATAATCGTTATCGAATACCTAAACAGATTTTAACTGACGAAAGTAATAAAAACTTTTCTCGACGATTCCGAGCAAATATAAGTCCTATAAGAATATTTTCCATACCATTAAACTCTCCCGGGCAGTGACATAAAAGGTGATAGTGGGAGAAGGAGTAACACCCTTCAAAGCTGAGAGAGCAAGAAGGTCGGTAAAAATCCAATCGCTCGTTAATGTCAATTTCAATTGTTCACATAGCATCAGAATTGTTAAGTCATTGACCCGGTTCTTTTATAGAACGTAAATTTGGAAACCACATCTTGTACATCACGAATGTGAGTATAAATGATGTTGAATAGGTGAGCAGTAGGCTGGCAACTGATCCGGTAATTCCCCAAGCTTTTATCATAAGAAAACTGGAAATGATGCCGATGATGCCTGAACAACACCACTGATCAAGTAAAACTGTACCTTCTGGATTGAACGAAGGATGAGTGAGAAACCGGACATTCATGGCGTTAAATTGGAACCAAACTAAAAGGCGCAATCAACCAGACATAGGCACTGTATTTCCCCCCGTACAGCCACTGGTCAAGAGGGACGGCAAGTAACCAAAGCATTATGAAATAAATGACAGCCATAGCCGTCAAAGCATAGGTTATGAACAAGCCCTTACGGCGCAGGCTGGCATAATCCCCTCGACCATAATCCGCTGAAAGTACAGGCAGACCCATAATGGAAATGGCAGTTACCGTCTGAGCCATGGGCATGATGAAGTTTTGCATGGCTTTAAATGCGCCGGCGGCTTCCAAATCGATCATGCTTGCGGTCAATAAGATCTGTATTTGACTCGCAGCTAAACTCAGGGCCGCCGCTGCCAGCGCCCACTTGCCAAAATGCCAGTGGGAGCTCATCACCTTGTCCAACCGAATGAAAGCATTTCCCCTTGCAATTCCACCTCGCCACCAGAGCAATGTAAGCAGGCCACTGAGCAGGCTGGCGGCTCCCATCAGGCCGAATCCGGTCATTGAAGAATCCATCCCAAGGCGGTGCGCAACAAAAAGTCCGCCCATAAGCAGAAGGGCATACAAGGCGCTTGAAAAAAGAGCTCCCTTCTGCTGCTGGCGAACGTAAAACGTCCTTCTGACAACCCACAGAAAGAATATGAACGGCAGCGCCAAACCGGCAGCCACCAAAACCTGTGAAAGATAAGCATCGACCATGCCACCCCAAAGCAGTGCTCTCCCTGCCAAAGCGAATAGCAACGCGACAGGGATGGTGATGATGAAATTCAAGCGAATTTGGGCATAGAGATAATCATCCAATTCCCCGGGATAATCGGATGGACCGATGACACTCATCGGTTCCAGTTGAATGGCATTATGGAAACCGGACAGGAATAGGACGACTGCAAAAGCGACGGAGAAAGCACCGTAATCCTCCTGTGTAAGCCATCGCGCGAGAAGGATGTTCAGGATGAAATTGCTGCCTGAAAAAATCCCCTGATCGAGAATTGCCATACCGCCCCTTGTTCCCCAGGAGCGCATGCGGTTGAAATCCAACCCTGTCATCCAGCCATTTATCACAAATTATCCTGAAACTGCAATTTTGATTTGAACTGTGCTGAACTCCAAACCTTTTAGCACGCCTTAGTCATTACGGCGTTCCTGATTATACTCTGACGGTGACAGATGAATTATTGAGACCTGTATTTGAAGGCAAACCGCAGTCATTTGCATTCTGGGCTTATGTCGATTATATTCAATAAATGAGCATGATTGAACCATTCCGCGTGACTGAGGAGCACAATGATGACATCTACCGCACCCGTTGAGACGCCCAAGACCAAAAAATGGGTCAATAACCTGTTAATCCTGACGGGCTTCCTGATTCTGTATACTGGAATTTCCAGGTTGCTGAGTTGGGACGTCTACATGGGGACTCTGAACTACAGGGTACCGCTCCTGCTCGATCGCATGGGATTGTCCTTTATCAAGTTCAAACTGGATATCTACGAAATTAACGCCTGGATTACAGGTGTCTCCATTTTTCTGAGTGCAGCACTACTGGTCACCCAAAGGCAATATCTTCGCGCGAGGAGATTCTGGCTGTTTTGTATACCTCTCTTGGCGCTCCTGGCAATTACCGGTCTCTCTTACTTCTGGTCGGTCGAGCCGGGATTCACCTATTCCCGTTTTAACCTGCTCCTGGCGGGTGCTTTAGGAGGCATCCTGTTGGGATTGGCGCTCGAGACTCGCAAGCTGAGAACTATTCTGGAAGTGTTTGCAATAATACTGGTTATTGGAAGTCTCCTCATGGTGTTCATGAAACCCGAATATGCTATTACCCGTGAACCCATAGCAGGCAGGGTTGCTTTCCGCTGGATTGGAATCTTCGGATGGAAAATGCCGGCCGGCATGATGATGGGTTTTGCGGTAATTGTATTTCTATTTCGGGTGTTGGATTTTAATGGTGCAAAATGGCCTGCACGACTCTATGGTTTATTCTTCCTTGGATTATCATTTTTTATGATGTATCAGACCCAATCCATGACGGAGGTGTTGTCGGTCGTCGCGGTCTTTTTCGTGATTGTCCTTGGGGCCCTGTATCTAAAATGGGGACATCATCTCAAGCCTGTCCACTGGTGGGTGCTCGGTGGGCTGGTTTTAATTTCGTTATTAGTGTTTTGGATCGAGCGTGGCTTCTTCCTGGGTTTGATCGGGCGGGGGGCTAATCTTACCGGGCGTCTGCCCTTGTGGATCAGCCTTATCCCAACCATAAAGGAGAGACTGTTCTTCGGCTATGGTTTCGGGGAGGCTTTTTGGAAGAACAGCGACTATTACCAGCCCATTTGGGATCTATTCCCCAACTTTAGACCTGCCTTCGCCCACAATGGCTTCATCGAAGCTTTGATGGATAATGGAGTGGTCGGTCTTCTTTTGTGGATCGCCTTTCTGGTCCAGGTTGCCTTTCTTACCCTACGATATTTCTTCCGCAAACGGACGTTGTCGTCCCTGTTCTTTTTCTCATGGGTCGTGTTCGTCGTTGTAATGAATGTAGCCAACAATCACCTGGGCAGCTACGAAACTTTTACCTGGTTAATGGTGGTCATCTCTTTCGCTTCAGTAGTTCGCGAGGACATCGACCGCGAAAAAGCTTCAACAGAATCACAACCTGCTTGATATCACCCCTCCCCCAGCGTCGGCACGCGCCGCTCGGCCATCGAGAGCGGGATGAGGACTGCCGCCACATTGGCGGCACCTCCCAGCAGCAGCCCCGCCAGCTGCCCCGACCAGCACGGGCAGACCCAGCAGCGAAGCAACGATAGCCGGCACGATGAATAAGCCCAAAGCATATCGCCACGAACACCGATGCGGCCAGCGAGCTCACACAGCCCATGGACTGGTTGATGCGGGCCGGGTTGTCCCAGTCGAATTTCGCGCCGTAGGTGCCAAACGCCAGGAAGATGCCGGTCAGCCCGGCCAGGGTCAGCGCCACCGCCAGCAGGCTGATCAACGCGGATGCAACGGAGGCCTCCTTGATGATCTGCAGGACGACCAGGTAGACCGTGCACAGGGCCAGTGCCGGCAGGTAACTCACCAGGAACTTGGAAACCAGCAGCTGACGCGAGCTGACCGGCGCGGACTTCAGCATCCAGTAACTCCGGCCTTCCATAGAAAAGCCCAATCCCGCCAGGCTGGCGATCAGCATCCAGCCGATAAAGAGCGCCAGCATCACATCCGCATAGACCATGCTGCTGTTGAGCGCGTCCATGAACCAGGCCGGAGCCTCGCCCTGCCCCTCGAATCCCTGGCCACCGGAGCTGAGCAGGCCAAAGGCATACACCACTCCGAGGATCAGCGGCGTGATCAAACGCGAGACATTGCGCAGTTCGCGGCGGTAGAGCAGGAAATCCTTGACAAAAATGGCCCGGATGACTGATGGCATCAGCCGGGCAAAGACATTCTGCCGCTTCTCCCCGGCAGCGACAGCAGCCACCCTGCTCTTCGGTCGGCGCCGGTTGTTCTGCAGGTTGGACCAGCCGGTGGCATATAACCTCTCGCTGGTGATAAGGGACAGGTAAAAGACGGTGCCGGTCAACAGGATCGCCGGGATGAGCAGTTCGCCTGCGGTCAGCCAGTCGCTCTTGCCCAGCGCGACCAATCCCTTCCCTGCCCACATCATGGGCGACCAGGGCTGGTTGAACCGATCGCCCATGGTCAACAGGCTGCCGACCTGCTCCTCGGTGAAGTCGTAGTTCATAAATCGCGCGGACTGTCCAAATATAAAGAACGCCGTGCCAACCACGAAACCCAGCACTTCCGCCAGGCGGCGGGCAGGGATGTATCGCGCTGCCACCAACACCAGCAGGCTGGCCAGCGAAGCCGCCGCTAATGAGATCATGGCCAGCACCAGCACCACCAGCGGGTAATAGGTAAAGTGATAACCGCTTGAAATTCCCAGCCCGAACAAGATCGGCAGGGTAAACAGGCACATCATGCCGAAGTTCGGCAGCACCGCCTGCACCAGCTTGGCGACGAACACCGCGCGAACTGGTAGCGGTGCGCTCATCAGGAAGTCCATGTCGCCCATCAGGTACAGCGCCTGCAGCAGCACACCGAAGCTCGTCAGCAGGATGCCGATGGCCGCGATACTCACCATCATGGAAGGGATGCCCTCCAAAAAGGACTCGTATCTCCGACATAGCGCGTCAACTCCGGGGACTGCATCCCGCCCAGAATCATGATGCTGATGAAAAGGATGAATCCCAGGAAGGCCAGGAACGCCAGCGTCGCGAATGCGTATCCGATTTTTCTTCCGAGCTTGGCACGTCGAAATCCGCTGATCAGGATGACCAGCCGCAGCCGCAGCATCCGCCAGACGCTCACCCACAATCCCGGTTCGTGAAATGCCATTGGACGGAGGTCATTTCAGGACCTCGGCAATCTCGGCATCCTCAACTCCTCCCGTCAGGCTGAGGAAGATGTCCTCCAGGCTGCTCTCCCCCTGTCCGAGCTGGCGCAGCTCGTCCATCGTCCCGACTGCGATCAGTTTTCCCTTGTTGATGATGCCGATTCGGTCGCACATGTTCTGGGCGATCTCCAGGATGTGAGTGGAGAGCATCACCGCGGAGCCTCGGTCCGCCATCTGGCGCAGGATGTCCTTGATCAGCCGCGCCGACTTGGGGTCGAGGCCCACCGTCGGCTCGTCGAGGATCAGCACCCGGGGGTCATGCACCAGGGCCGCCGCCAGCGAGGTCTTCTGCTTCATACCGTGGCTGTAGGAGTCGGTGGTATCGTCCGCCGCCTCGTCCAGGTTGAACAGGCGCAGCAACTCCTCCGAACGCCGCGTCGCCTGGGTGCGGTCCAGCCCGTACAGGTCGCCGACGAAACGCAGCAGCTCGCGCCCGGTCAGCTTGCCGTACAGGTTGGGCTCGTCGGGCACGTACCCGCAGGCCGCCTTGGCCCGGATCGGCTGCCCGACGACGTCGTAGCCGCCCACTTTCACAATACCGCTGCTGGGGCGCAGCAGCCCGACGATCATCTTGAGGGTGGTGGTCTTCCCTGCGCCGTTCGGGCCGAGAAAACCGAAAATCTCCCCGCCCTGGACTTGAAAGCTGACGTCGTCCACCGCCAGTTTGTCGCCGTATTTTTTGACCAAATTCGCTGTCTCGATCAGGACTGTTGAATCAGCCATAGCGCCTCCGTTGATTGCATCACTCTCATTATATCAAGTCTATCTTTCAACATGTACGCCGACCATCACAAAAAGTTACACGTCAAGCCCGGAAATTGCCTCATCGGAAGGTTCGAAAAGGGGAACGGATGTTAGGGGGATTTAGGACTTAAATCATCCCGTCCAACCCCCGATTTGGGCTACAATTAAAATGTGTATTTGTGACATTTCCCACAATGTCCCCGAAAGGTGAAACATGCCTGAAGCCTCTGCAAATCCCAACTCACCGCAGGCCGCCGTCCCACCCTCCGCGGCTAAAAAAGGACCTCGAGGCGAGGTGATTCTCTACGCCAGGTGGTGCAAAGGCTGCCACATCTGCGTGGAGTTTTGCCCGGCACAAGTCCTTGCCATGGAACCGCACGGAAACCACCCGTTTGTCGCCGCTCCGGAGAAATGCACCGCCTGTCATTTTTGCGACACCCACTGCCCTGATTTGGCCATTGTGGTCAGGAGACTGGAGTAGGAGGTAACGATGACGGTTAGATTGATGCAAGGCAACGAAGCCATTGCCCTGGGTGCGATCGCCGCCGGCTGCCGTTTCTACGCCGGTTATCCCATCACCCCCTCCACCGAGGTGGCCGAGGTGCTCTCCCGCGAGCTGCCCAGGGTGGGCGGTAAATTCATCCAGATGGAGGACGAGATCGCCAGCATGGCCGCCATCATCGGCGCGCGCGTGGGCGGGCTCAAATCCATGACCGCCACCAGCGGTCCCGGATTCTCGCTGATGCAGGAAAACCTCGGCTTCGCCGTCAACACGGAGATCCCCTGTGTCGTTGTCAATGTCCAGCGCCTCGGACCCTCGACCGGCCAGCCGACCTCCGCCTCCCAGGGCGACGTGATGCAGGCCCGCTGGGGAACCCACGGCGACCATCCCATCATCGTCCTGAGCCCCATCTCGGTGCGCCAGGCCTTCGACCTGACCGTGACCGCCTTCGACATGTCCGAACGCTACCGCACCCCGGTCATCCTGCTCACCGACGAGATCGTCGGCCACATGCGCGAACCGGTCGAGCTGCCGGATTTCGCCACCATCAAAATCTATGAGCAACAGGTCGCCGAGCAACCGGAGGTGTACAAGGCCTTTCGAAACACCCCTGATGGCGTCCCTTCGCTCGCTTCCTTCGGCGAAGGCTACCGCTTCCACATCACCGGCATGACGCACGACGAGGTCGGCTTCCCCACCCAGCGGCTGGACGAGATCGACCCCTGGGTGGAGCGACTCAATACCAAATTGGAGAAACACATCGACGATATTGCTCTGCTCGAGCAGGACAAACAGGATGGAGCCAAAACAGCCCTGCTGTCTTACGGCTGCACAGCACGCACGGCGCGCCACGCCCTGAAAGCCGCCCGCGCCCGAGGTCAAAAGGTCGATATGCTGACTCTGTTGACCATTTGGCCGTTCCCTGAAAAGCAGGTGGAGGCTCTCGGCGACCGGGTGGACAAAATCATCGTTCCGGAGATGAACCTGGGACAGCTGGCGCTGGAGGTCGAGCGCATCGTCGGCCGCCGGAAGGTCGTCCGCGTAAACCGCGCCAATGGTGAGATGATCACCCCGCAGATGATCCTGGACGCCATGGAGGATCGATAAGATGAGTCATCAACATATTCTGGATGCAGCCACACTGGAGCAAGAGGAAGCCCTGATTCCTCAGGCGGACTGGTTCGAACGTTCCGAGACCCTGCAGAAGCTACGCAAGAACAAGAAATTTCCCACCATCTGGTGCTCCGGCTGCGGCATCGGCATCGTCATGGGAGCCCTGATCCGTGCCATTGACCATCTCGGCTTGACGAACGACGAGGTGGCCCTGGTGGCCGGCATTGGCTGCTCGGCGCGCATGCCCGTCTACATGGACTTCAATACCATCCATACCACCCACGGCCGCGCGTTGGCCTTCGCCACCGGCCTGAAGATCGCCCGGCCGGACATGAAGGTCATCGCCGTCATGGGCGACGGCGATGCGCTGGCCATCGGCGGTAACCACTTCATCCACGCCGCCCGGCGCAACCTTGGCATTACCGCTCTGGTCGTCAACAATGCCATCTACGGCATGACCGGCGGGCAGTACAGCCCGACCACGCCTGTCGGTGGGAAGGCCACCACCGCTCCCTACGGCAACATCGAGCCGCCTTTCCCGGTGTGCGAACTGGCCATCGCCGCCGGCGCCAGCTACGTCGCCCGCTCCACCGTCTACCATGCGCTCGAGCTGGATAAATTCCTGGCCGAGGCCATCGCCAAGGATGGATTCAGCCTGGTCGAGGCGGTCTCCTACTGCCACACCACCTACGGGCGGTTGAACAAGCTCGGTGCCGCCGCCGACATGATGCGCAGCCTCAAGGAAAATACCATCGCCAAAACCGCCTTCGACCGACTGACACCCGAGGAGCGGGCAGCCAATACCAAGATCGTCCGCGGCACCTTCGTTAACATTGAGCGGCCTCAGTACACCGACATTTACGCTGGCCTGATCGCGCGTGTTCAGGGAGGTGAGAAATGAACTGGAATCTTCCCGAACGGACCGAGATCCGCCTGGCCGGCGAAGGCGGGCAGGGTATGATCCTGGCCGGCATCATCCTGGCAGAAGCCGCCTGCATTTATGGAAGCAAACATGCCGTCCAGACCCAATCCTACGGACCGGAGGCGCGCGGCGGCGCCAGCAAGGCCGAGGTCGTCATCTCCTCCGGGGAGATCGATCACCCCGAGGTGCTCGAAGCCGACGTGCTGGTGGCCCTCAGCCAGGAGGCTTACCGAAAATTCCATAAGAATATCAAAGCGGATGGGCTGCTGATCGTCGATGCCGACAAGGTCGAGGACGCTGGCGAAAAAGCCATTCAGATTCCGATCACCCGCATGGCTCTCGAGACCACCGGGCGCCAGATCACAGCCAATACCGTGGCACTCGGGGTGCTGGTCGGCCTGACCGGGGTTGTTTCCCGTGAGGGAATCGAAAAGGCCGTCACCGGCCGCGCCCCGCGCGGGACGGAAGATATGAACCGCAAAGCTCTCGAGGCCGGTTTTGCTGCAGCAGAGCAGGTCAGGATAAAAAAGTAGACAGCAAAGAGTGAGTGAAGAACCCAACGAGCCGGACAGGATTTCCGGCTTTTTTATTAATCAAAAGTGCATCACTGGCTGAATGATATAATGATTTATATATTCCAGCTTGTTGCAATCAATCCGTCTCCTGTTGGTAAAAGGTGAGCATGATGGTCAAAAACCGCGAACATGAATTTGCAGTCATCGGCTTGGGACGTTTCGGGATAAACCTTGCCCAAAGGCTGGAGGAAATGGGCCATTCTGTTTTGGGGATCGAGCGTGACCCGCAGGTGGCGAAGGAAATGGAAAACAGGCTCACCGAGGTCTATGTGCTCGATGCCGCCAACCCGGATGCACTGGCCGAAGCGGACATCACGTCCTTCAAAACGGTCATCGTTGCCATCAGTGACGATTTTGAGACCAATGCGCTGATCACTTCCTCGTTGAAGAACATGGGCATCCCGAACATCATCTGCCTGGCGGGGTCGTCCCGCCATCAGGAGATCCTGCTCAGGATTGGCGCCAACCGCGTGGTGATTCCGGCCAAGGAGAGCGGCATCCAACTGGCGGATGAGCTCAGCACTCCAGGATTGCTGAATGGTCTCTCATTAAGCCAGGATTACAGCATGATTGAAATCCAGACACCCAAAGGGATCATCGGCAGAAAAGTTCAGGAGTGCGAAAAGTATGAAATCTCCTTGCTGCTCATCGTGAGAGGCAGCGAGTTGCTTCTATCGCCGGAAGCGGATACCCAACTGGAGCGGGAGGATATTCTCGTGGTGGTGGGTGACAGGAAACACCTGACGGAATTCAGTGCCCTGACATGAAATCCATCCGCTCCCCGCATCGCCCCCGCAGGCGCATCATAAAGATGGTCCGCTCTGCGGCAGAGAAGGTCATCCGCCGGACACCTCCCGCCTTGGAAATGGTGATCGGTCTCTTTACATTGATCGGTGCTGGAACCGGTTTGTTATTGATCCCCGGTGCGGCGACACGTCCCTTGACATTTAGTGAGGCTGCTTTTACCTCCACCTCCGCTTCGGCAGTGACAGGCTTGAGCGTGTTCACGCCCTCCACTGTCCTGACCTTTTGGGGGCAGATCATATTATTGGTCCTGGCACAGATCGGCGGGGTCAGCCTGATCGTCACGGTCAGCGTGATCTCCTACCTGTTGGGGCGGGAAGTCACCATGTCACGCCGCCTGACCGTGACCAGTTCCCTTGGGCTGGACAATCCCGGTCAAATCATGCGGGTCATGATCAGGGCGATGGTTTTGATGTTCATTATCGAAGGAGTGGGGGCTGTGCTGCTCTTCCTGCACTGGCGAATCTCGGGCATCGTCCCGGCCGGGCAGGCGGCGTTCTATGCCATTTTTCACGCTGTGATGGCCTTCTGCAATGCAGGCTTCGACCTGTTTGGCGGCCTGCCGCAATATCCGAACGGCATCCCCAGCGACCCCATCAGTCTGCTGATCATGGGCTTTTTGATCATCCTTGGGGGACTGGGCATCCCGGTCTACATGAATTTGATCTACAGCCGGAACAAGCGTGGGTTGACACTGCACACCCGCGTCACCCTGGTGATGGCCCTCATTCTCATCCTGTTGGGATGGGCAGGCTTGTTGGCAATCGAGTATCGTCAGAATGGGGTTTTGGCTGGAATGCCGCCGCTGGACAGGATTGTGAATACCTGGTTCCAGTCCGTCTCAACCCGCACCGCCGGATTTGCCAGCCTGCCTGGATTTGCCGAGTTGAAATTCTCCAGCATCCTATTAATCATGGTGCTGATGATGATTGGAGCGGCTCCGGCGTCCACGGGCGGCGGGATCACTACCGGCACGTTTGCCGTATTGCTGTTTGCAGTCTTCAGTTACGCCCGCGGATACGAACATATCCGCATTGGGAAACGCTCCCTGCCAGACGCATTGATCCGGAGGGCCATGGTCATCCTGGTATTGTGCATCACGATTGTCATCCTGGCCACTTGGCTGATCTTGTTCACCAATCCCTTTTCCCTGACCGAGACCGCATTTGAGGTGATATCCGCCTTTTCAACGACGGGATTATCCCTGGGAATCACCGGCGGGCTGAACACCTTCGGTTTATGGGTTCTGATGGGGGTGATGTTTTGCGGCCGGCTGGGAGCGGTCACCATCATGATCGCCATGCTGGGGCGCGAACCGCGTAAAAGGCTGGTGGGTTACCCCGAAGAGTCCATTCTTATCGGGTAGGTTGTAGCGATGAATCAAAAAAAGTGGATAGGCTTTATTGCCCAATCCACTTTTTTTGATTTTCCAGCCAGGGCGCTCCAATTAAACTACTTCGGAACCAATCCGCCGTTGGTGATCGTCATCTTGCCTGCATTCGCCTTCAAGCAAAGGCAGAGCTCGCCCTGCGGTGAGATACCGCTGCTGCCGGACTTGTTGATCAAAATCTGATGATTCCCCGGGGAAATCACTGATCTGATCCGTTGATCTCCACACGGCGGGTTCGCACAACGCGGATTCGGTCGAAGAGTGTCAACAGGATGCCGATTCCATTAACGATATAAACCATGGTGAAAATCTTCGTCACCGGCGTCGTAGGCGTCAGATCGCCGTATCCGACGGTCCCCAGGCTGATGACACAAAAATACAGGGAATCAAGGTAGCTCCAGCCCTCGAGCTAATGGTAAACCAAGGTGCCCAGCGCCAGAGCTGCCAGTGCCCATAGAAAGGCCGGTCTGGACCCTTTATCGGATAGAACATCCAACAAAAACAACTTCTGGATCGGGCGCGTGTACTTGAGCTCCTTTTTCATTACACGCTGCTGCGGCTTCTCCTGATCAGTATTCGTCATGTTTTCATTCCCTCCATAACATTGACAATTAATTCCATCAAATCCGGGGAATGCACCAAACACAAGGCTCCAAGTCTGATCGCTATCGATTGGACCTGGAGCCCCGGATAATGCTATTCAATTGTAAGGTAACAGGTCACCATCGTTTGAAATACCACCTGGACGATGGCCGATCAACACCCTAAGCCTGTACTTTTTGGGCTTTCTTGATCTGGAATGCCTTGTAAATCAGGAAGACGCCGCCCACTACGGCGAGGACAGCGGCAGACCAAACGAAGGCTAATCCCATGCCGAAGCTGTTATAGTTGTCGATCAATGCGATACCGAAGATGATCGCCAGGGCGCCGAGAATGCCGGCTCCCCAACCACCGCCCTGGAAGGCCATGATCAACAGGACGATACCCTGGGTCAAACCCCAGAGACCGAGGACGAGCACGAAGATCTTGGGAAGGGCTATCGCGCTGGCTACCGGGTATTGGAGGATGTAGCTACCGGCCATGATGCCAACGACGCCCATGAACAACTTCCAACCCCATTGCGAGTGGTCGATGAACATGTAAACGATGTCAAAGATGCCACGGAACAGCCAGTAAAAGCCGATGAACCAGACCATGAGCATATAGACATTTACCCGGGTGTCGAAGGACCCCCAGAGCAATGCGGAGCCGACGTAGAGGGCCAGAAAGCCATTGATCAGCGTCAGCCACCAGGGGCGTTCCTTGGGTTGAACTTGTGTAGCGGTTGTCATTTCTATTCTCCTTGAATAATTTGAATGGATGAAGCTTGCATATTAGTTATTATACTCACAAATGTGATAACCCGTAAAGAACACATGGGTTGCGAATGGGAGCAAACAATCGCTTCGCCATTAGCCGGAAATCAGCATGGAGGTCGGCATTCCATTCCAGGATTGCAGGTTTGAGAGCTATGGAAATGCAATCGTAAATGCTCAATCTTTTGTCATTTGTCTACGCGAAGCTATTTTTATTCATTAAAAACCAACCAGTTTTTAATGGAATCAGACCCTGCCTGCTTCCTGCGGATGCTTGGTACGGTAATTCAGAATCAGGATGTACACACTGACCGCCAGCACCCACCCCGGCAGGATGAGCGGCACCCACGGAGTCAGACTGGTGCTTAGAAGCAATATCAACGCCAGGGCATAGGTGACAAAAGCCCAGCCGCGGTGCATCACTCCGGTTCGCAGCCAGATGGTGCCCAGGGAGATCATGAACACGCCCGCCATGCGAATGGCGTATATGTTGATGATTTGAAACACCACCTCGCGGCCAAAACTGAAGACGCCGCTCTCGATCAGGATATTCTGTTTGACTGCGTAGCTGCTCAGCAGCCCGCCTGCAAGGGCTGCGCCGGCGAAGGTCAATGCCAGAAAAAGCAGACCGCTGCCCAGGAACACAGTCGCAAACAGGCGGTCTTCCTGCTCGCCGAGGCGGTCGCGAATCACGCCGATGAACCACAAAAACGCGATTCCCGCAAACGGCACCAGGTTCAACCCCAAAGTCACCAATTTAAGACTGGTCTCCAGCCAGTCGGCACTGTCAGCCGACGGGTCAGAGGGGACCGAAACACGAATGAGCGCCAGGCTGATGGTATATAGAACCGCAAAGAGAATGCCGGCGATGGCCGCGGCTCGCGGTGTTTTGAGAGCCTCTCGAGCTTTGGATGCTCTAGTCTCAGTCATTGGCCTTGCTCCCAATTTGTCCCTTCGAACTCAAGAACAATTACTTCACAGCGAACTGCTCGCGATAAGCTGATACCGCTGCGCGCACCGATGGATAGATGTGTTCCCCACCAAAACGAGCCGTCAGACCCGTGACCTGCAGGAGGTCGCGCAAAGGTCCGTTTGCGCGTGCGATCCATAATTCGACATTGCGCCGTTCCAGGTCCGCATCCAGATTCTCCAGGGCTTCCGCGGCAGTCGAATCGAAATCGCTGATCGCTTCCGCATCAAGGATGACGCATTTCAATTCCACGCCAGCGTTGGCGATAAGAACTTCCAAGCGCTCTGTAAAGAACGCCGCATTGGCGAACACAAGCGGTGCATCAAACCGGTAGACGATCAGTCCGGGCTCGGTCATCGTGGTTGCTTTGTCGGTGACGCCGCGATAGGTCGTGCCGCCGCTTGCATCCAGATCGTCCAACAGCGCATCATGCGGGCGCGAGATGTGGTAGATCACGTTAACCAGAGAAAGCACGACTGCCAACAGGATTCCCTGCAGGATGCCGAGCACAAGCACACCGAACAAGGTCACCATCGCCAGCCAGAACTCAGCCTTGCGCACCTTCCGCAAGAAGCGAATTGCAGCCACGTCCAGTAAACCGAGCGAGGCGACAATGATAATGGCGCCCAGGGCAACGGTTGGCAGCGGAGCCAGTAATGGCGTGAAAAAGAGCAGGAAAACAATCGTGAGCGCGGCGGCGAAGAGTCCGACCCACTGCGATTGTCCGCCCATCTGGTCGGAGACAACCGTGCGCGAGCCGCTGGTGGCGCCGGGGAACCCGGTCAACATGCCCGCACCGATATTGGCCATGCCGATCGCGATGAATTCCTGATTGGCGTTGATCTTCTGTCCATGCCTCGCCGCAAAGACGCGTGCGGTGAGGACTTCGTCTGCATAGATCAGGATCGTCAGCGCGAGGGCACCAGGCAGCAGCAAAAATAAATCCTGGATAGTAACGCTGGGGATCGTCAGACTGGGCAGCCCGGCGGGAACCGCGCCAACGACCGCCACACCTTTTTCCACAAAACCGAAGAAAACAGAGGCGATGATGGCCAGGACGACGACGATGAGCGCGCCGGGCAGCTTGCGATTCACGCGGCGCATGATGAGCAGCCCAGCCATGCAGATGACGCCAATGACGAAAGTAAGCCGGTGCGTTTCATCGAGGCGGCTGATGAGTTCCAGGACCTGCCGGAAAAACTGATCGCTTTCGAGTTTGATGCCGAACATTTTGCCCAGCTGGCTGCCGATCACGATGAGCGTCGTGCCAAAGATGTAGCCGACGAGGATCGGTTTGGACAGGAAATCAGTGATGAAACCCAGTTTCGCCATGCCGGCCAGAATTGCCAGGAAGCCGACCAGGATCGCAGTCATCGCGGCGAGCGCAGCATATCGAGAAGGGTCACCAGCAGCCAGCGGCGCAACGGCGGCAGCCGTCATGATGGCGGTCGTCGCTTCGGGTCCCATGATGAGTTGTTTGGAGGTGCCAAACAGCGCGTACATCACCATCGCACCGAGAGCGACATACAGTCCTGCGACGGGCGTGACGCCAGCCAGGTCGCCGTAAGCCATCGCCGACGGCACCAGCACCGCAAAGACCGTGATCGCCACAACAAACTCGGTGCGCAGCAAACCGGCGCTTATTCCTTTAAACAGGGAAAGGCCAGGAATAAAACGCGTAATACCTTTGGGGGTCGGGATCTTCGTTGTCATAAGTCTCCAAATCTATGCTGCAATTATTCCGCCTCAGGCGGAGATTCTGTCTGGCCGGCGGCACGGCGGGCCATAACCAGGGCTGCCAAGGCAGCCAGCAGCGCGCTGGCCACCACCGCCACGGCAATCACCGCCCCTGTTTCTCTTTGCACCAGGGTCACCGTAAAAAGTCCCGCGAATAGCGGCGCTCTCAAAGCGGCGACCAGCGCGCCCGCCATCGTCGCCGCCACGGCCACGGCCACCGGAATATCGGGAAATAACAGATTCGCCGCCAGACCCAGGGCGACACTGGAGAACATGATGGGGAAGATATAGCCGCCCTTCCAGCCGGTAGCCAGCACCAGGGAAGTGGCAAACAACTTGGCTACAGACAATACGATCAGCATCAGGATGCCAATTTCTACTGCACTGGCTATCAGGTCGGACGTCTCTGCCTCGCCCGAGAACAAGGTCAACGGGAGGAGTGCGCCGATGATCCCCATGCCCAAGCCGCCGAGCAACCCGCGAAGCACGACACGATCTTTCATGGGTTGAAAGAGCCGTTGCAGGCCTCGGAGCGATAACATGAACAACAGTCCAACCACCCCGCCGATCAGGCCCAGCGGCACGGCGTAGAACAGATCTGCAAGGCGGGGCATATAGTCCGGGAAGTAATACAACGAACTCGAAGAATGTTCCGGTCAGCAAGACGAAAACCACCGTCGCCACCGCCGAGGCCAGCAGGCTGGGAAAGAGCACCCAAAAATACGTCTTCCTGCCGCCGGGACCACCCTGCGCCGATTCCAAACCCAACAATGCGCCGCTGAAGGGGGAGGTGATGAAGGCGGCCAGCATTCCGCTGACGCCTGAAAAACCCATCGCGCGTGTTTCCTGCTCATTGAGCTTGAGCCGGTCGGAGACCAACGTGCCGATACCGCCGCAGGCATCCGCCAGCGGCGCTTCGGGGCCGAGACTCGCTCCGGAGATAAGCGATACAAAGGCAGTGACCACGATCCCTGGAGCGTGGTGATAATTGAAGCGCCCGGTCTTGCCGAATTCAAGCATCAGATCAGCAAAGATACCGCTGTGGTCGCCAAAGAATTTCACCAGCAGCCCGACCAGCAGCCCGCCGATAGTGCAGACCAGGAGAGTGAAAAGGCGCGGATCAACGCCAAGTGTCTGGGCGGCTTGTTCCCACAGAAGATACGTCCCCTCATGGACAAGAGCCACAAAGGCAAAGGTGACCAAGGCGCTGACCAATCCCAACACGGTAACCAACACCAGGAGCCTGATATATGATACCGGTCTGGCTTGTGTGTCAATCATTTTCAAAACTCCTCTCAAATGACATCATTCGGATCAAAGTGGCATGACAGCGCCGTGTCGGTCATTCCAACGGTCCACTCGGTATTGACGATTGTGGTTCCCCGGGTTGTTCCGAGTTGAAAAGCGGTGCCGCAGCCGCTGCTTTCAATCCGCGATGCATTCCCAAATAGATGGCTGCCGCTGCCAGAAACATCAGCGCTGCAAGCATCAGGAACATCTGCCCCATCCCGGTGGCAAACGCCAGATCATACTTTGCCGACGCGAGGTTCAACAAGACCTGTGGCACGTTCGGGTATTCACCGGAAGCGGTCCGGCTGAAAATGCTTGGCAGTGCTGCTTCGATCTGGCTCAGGGTCGTTTCCGGGACACCTGCTTGTGCAAGCGGCTTTAGAAAAGCAGTATCCGCCAGTTGCGTGACCAAGAGGCTGGAAAGAACCACGCCCAGTGCATAACCCGATTGGCCTGAAGCGGTGTTGACCGCAGCGGCAGAACCGGCAAGCTCAGGCGGCGGTGCGGCCAGGACGACTTGTGTCCGTGCGGGTACGGCAAGTCCAAAACCAAATCCGATCAGTGTAAAGGGCACGAGCAGGAACCAATACGACGTGTCCACTTGGATAAATGACAGCCATACCAGGCTCACGCCCATGATCACAAAGCCGCCAGCGATGATGCGCCGCGCGCCAAATCGCAAAGCAAGCCTCGCAACGAGGAACGAACCGAGCAACAACCCGACCAGAAAAGGGATGAACTTCAGCCCGGCCTGGACCGATGACAGGTTCTGGACGTTCTGAAAGAAGGCGATGAATTGATAAAAGAATGCACCTTGTGCAATGAACAAGATGATCCCGGCCAAAATCGCAAACCCTATGTCGCGCCCGGTGAACATTTCAACGCCGCGGAAAAACCCGACGCGCCGTCTCAGCCAGCGTACACACACTATGAACACCAGCATTGCGCCGATTGCCACGATGACCGGCAACCAACTGTCCAAAAAACCTCGAGCAACGATCACCAGGTAAACGAGTATGAAAACACCCACTAACAACAAGAGATTCACCACGGCGCTGGTACGCCGAAACGTTTTCGAGGCACGGCTTTCAGGGACGTCGCGAATCACGCGCCGAAGGGCAAGGATACCCACGATCACCACCGGTATGAATGAAACACTTGGAATGCCCAGGGAGTCGCAAATGGCGCCCACGGACGCGCCAACAATCATCGCCGTGCCGAGCAAACCGAACAAGATCCCGTATGCAAGGGTACGCACCGCTGGCGGATAGACGAGGGTGACAGCGGCAATGCACATGGGGATGACGGCAATTGCGGTGAAAGTGCCGGCGACATCCGCGACGATGAATGGAGGGGTGCCGAGAGTCAGTCCCCCAAATATGTTCGCCAGTGTCAAGCCGACCAGACCGGCCACCATGACCCGTTTACGCCCAAACAAATCGCCGGTGGTGCCGAAAATCATGGTCAACACGGCGAGGATCAAGTAACCCACGGCAACAAACATCGGTACATCACTTTCGGGGGATCGCAATCGAGTTTGAATAAAAGTCGTGGAAAGGGTGAGAAAGGCGGGTTCCAGCCCCGTCGCCAGCATGGCGAGCGAACAAGCGATGAGAACGCGCAATGACTGCGGGTCGCGCACCAGTTCCTTCCCCACAATTCCTATTGGCGCAAGTTGCGCCGGCAGGCGAAATTTTCGTACTGGTTTGCTTTCGGGTTCTTCCATCTCAGCTCTCATTCAATTTCCCAGGATGATCATTGCTGTGTAGGACCAGGTCAGCGCGACAATTAGATGGAGGTTCAGGCAGGGACGCAGGGATCACGCGACCGGGTCTGCGGCATCCACCGCCGGAGGGGTCTCCGGTGCTGGCCGCGCCTCAAAAGCCTGTACCGCCGCATCCACGGTCCTGTAGATATGCTCCTCGCCGATGTGTCCCAGTAAACCGGTCCGTTGCATCCGGTCGCGCACCGAGCCTCGCACCTGCGCAAAGAACAGGTCGATTTTGTCATCGCGCAGGTCGCTGGTCAATGCCTGCAGCATATCCGAGGTGCCGATGTCGAGGTCGGCACTCGCACCCAGGTCGAGCAGGATGGCCTGTGGACGCGGATCTGCCTTGGTGCGCGCGAGGATTTGCGTGCGCGCCACATTGGCGTTGAAGAAATACAGCGGCGCATCCAGCCGCAAGATAACCAGACCCGGGACGAGTTCCGCATCCGCATGCCGGCTGATATCAATGAACTGCCCGGCAGCATCCGGCCTTTTGCCCAGGACCGCAATGTAAGGCCGGCTGGCGCGATACAGCAACATGACCAATGACAGCAGGACCGCAATCATCAAGCCCGTCATCACATCCGTGGTGATGACGCCCACCAGCGCCGTGACCGCCAGAGCGAAGTCGGTCTTACGCTGGGCATAATAGCGCTTGAGTTCGGCAACATTGAACAACCCCAGGATCGAGCTCAGGACGATGGCGCCCAGGACCGCATTGGGCAGGTTTTTCAACAATGGCGCCAGAAACAGGACCACCGCCAGGATCACGCCAGCGCTGACCAGGGACGAGAGCTGGGTGCGCTCCCCGGCCACTTCGCCGCTGGCGGTGTTGGACAGGCTCATGTCAATGGTGATGCCCTGGAAGAAACCCGAACTGATATTGGCGGCGCCCATCGCCAGAAGTTCCTGGTCGGCATCGACATCATAGTGATACTTCGCGGCAAAAGCGCGCCCCGTGCCCAGCGTCTCCCCAACGGCCAGGAATACGATCCCTGCCGCCCCGGCAATGAGAACGGGGATCATTTCCAGGCTGACAAAAGGAAATGCCGGCGACGGCATCCCGGTGGGGATATCACCGACGACGCTGACGCCATGCAGGGTATTGAGATCGAAAATTGAAGTGACCAGAATTCCTAAAATCAGGGCAACCAGCGCGCCCGGGATCATCGGCTTGTAACGCTTGATCATTAAAACGAGAACCATGGTTCCCACGCCCAGCGCCAACGAATAGAGGTTGGTCAGGGGTAATTTGAAGATGAGTTGCCGCAACTGCTCAAAGAAGTTTCCGCTGCCCCCCGGGACACCAAATACCTTGGGTAACTGGCTCATGGCGATGAGACCGGCCACACCGAACACGTATCCCGTCATCACCGATTTGGCCAGAAAGTCCGAGATGAAACCCAGTTTCGCCAGCGAAAGGGTGAGCATGATGACGCCGACGGTGAGCGCCAGCGCAGATGAGAGCGTCATCAGCATGGCCGGGTCTCCGGCGGCCAGCGGGGCGACCACCGCCAGCGACATGATCGACATCGTTGAACTGGTGGTGATTTTCATATGCCGGCTGGTGGCAAAGAGGGCATAAGCCGTCATGCCCACGATCGCCGCATACAACCCCGCCTGGGGAGGCACGCCGGCCATCTGGGCATAGGCCATCGCCACGGGAATCATGATCATCCCGACCACCACGCCGGAAATCAGGTCGTCGCGCAGCCATTCGCGGCGATAGGTCCGTGCCCACTCGATGATGGGAACATAGTGGATCAGTCGCTTATTCTTCAGGATTTCTTCAAGCATAAGTCATATACCCTCTCGAAAAGCATATTCACGCCCATGTTATTTCCAGAATTTCCTTCTGCTCCCACCGGATATCTCTAAGGAACATCCTAATTATCCTTGCGTTTTCGCTCACCTTCCAGAATGTCCATTACTTCATCGGCATATTTTCCGCGGCGCAGCAGTTCCGCCATCAAACGCATCGGATGGTCGATATGCTTGAAGAACATCTTGTAACCGGCGCACAGGTAATTCAAGCCCGGTTCCCCGTCTGGTGTGCGGATGAAGCGGTTGCGAGGGCATTCCCCGTAACAGGCAAATAGCACCTCGCACTCGCGGCAGTATTTGGGCAGTGTGTCGAATTTATCCTGCCCGAATTTTTGCTGTTTTTCAGAGGCGACCATGTCCAGCATGTGCATCTTCTGAATATTGCCCAACAGGTAAGCCGGCTCGACGAAGTGGTCGCAGGAGTACATATCACCATTGTGTTCCAGTGCGAGCGCGTTTCCGCAAGTGCGCTGGAAAATACACAGACTGGGCTGCCCCACCCAGTTCCCCAGCGCGGCATCAAAATTAATGACAAAAACCGTCCCCACGTCCTTCCGCACCCATTCATCGAAGATCTCGATCAGGAAATGCCCATATTGCTCCGGTTTAACAGTCCGTTCGGTGACCAGTTCACCGCTCTGTTGATATAACGGACGGCCTCCACCGGGACGCTCGCTCCAGCCCTGATTGGCCAGGGGAAGCAACGCTTCTGTCGCCCGTTCGACAATCGGGATGAACTGGATATAGTGTGCCTTCAACTCGTCACGGAAGAATTTATAGACCCGCAGCGGATCATCCGCATTGGCCGCGTTTACCGTACACAAGATGTTGACGTCCACCTTGTGCTTCATCAGGGTTTTCCAGCCCTTCAAAACCTGGTCGAAAGTCCCCCGCCCGCCCTTGTCGAGCCGGTTGATATTGTGCAACGCCTCGGGGCCGTCCATGCTCAGGCCGACCAGGAAATTATTCTCCTTGAAGAACGCGGCCAACTCGTCAGTGATTTTTGTGCCGTTGGTCTGGATGGTGAATTCAACGGTTTGCCCCGTTTTTTTATATTTCTCAACATAAAGCACCGATTGCTTGAAGAAGTCCACGCCCATCAAGGTCGGTTCGCCCCCCTGCCAGGCGATCGTCACATTGGGGTCCTGATGCGCCTCCAGCAATTGCCGGATATAAGTTTCAAGCAGCTCATCCGCCATGCGGAAGCGGCTGCCCGGATACAACATTTCCTTGGACAGGAAGAAGCAATACTTGCAGTCCAGGTTGCAGGTGGCGCCGGTCGGCTTGGCCAGCAGATGGAAAGCCGGGGGATATTTCGGCGGCATTTTGGCAGGCATGGATGGACTTCTTGCAGTCGTATTCATTGATCTATCAGCCAGTTAGTACTTTGTATATAATAACGATAATTGAATTCCGGAAATTCTTCCCTCAAGGGGTTCGAATAATTTATTTTACTCGTCAATCCATGCAGGAAGAGATGAAGATTTAATTCCCTCTCCGGCTGTCGTTGACACAATCCAACCAGTTGGAGAGGGAATCTCTAATCGTTGTAATTCCACCCAGCTTCGTCAGGCAAACAGCATGGGAAAGCTGGTTTTTTTCTAAATCCACCCGCATTACGGCTTGGGTGCAGCCGGTGGTGTGCCCGCAGGAGGCTCCGGAGGCAAAGCGCCCGGGACTCCTTGCGGGATCTTGTCGCGGTTGGTGGCCGCGGTAAAGCCCACATGGCCCACATCGAGAACCACTGCCAGGATCAGCCACACCCAGTCAAGGCCGGAGAGGCCGACACCCGGGGTATACAGGATGATGTACATCAGGGTGGTGAAAGGCAGGAACAGGAAGCCAAGGCAGGGGACGATCCAAGAGCCGAAGACGGGGGTAAAATTCGCCGGCCGGGCGATCCAAACCATGACCAGGAAGATGCGTGATAAACCTGCGACAAATCCTGTCAAACAACCTGAATTGTTGAACTTCATCTTGATTCTCCTTTTGATTGTCGAATCGCTAAACGGTTCCCAACGAAAATTTCAACTTTCCTTTGATCCTTCTTCGCTCTGAGGGTGAGTCTCCAGGGACATTAACCGTGAAGACCCACCCCGAGCAATTATCCATCTGGCTTACTGCCGCCTCATGGCGATCCTCATGTCAGCTTCCGTATCCTGGATCAGTTCGCCGGATAGATCCAGCGTGACACGGTGGATGGTCCCGGTAAATGCGAATCGATCGCTGTACTCATTCGGTGCCACGGTATCACCACCATCATAACCGCAGGTCAGGCCCTCGGTTCCCCACATGTTCAGAATCGAGAAGGGCATGTCAATATCAGCGACCAGTTTGCTATTGATGTAGAGCTGGACGCGAGCAGGCACACCCATGCCCTGGGCAGGGTCGGGCTTGCCGGTCGGCTCGAACTCGTAGCGCAACTCGACCTCCCCTTCCGGGATCGTCGCGTTGGAATGCAGCCAGAACCTGTCACGGCCAAGATGGTTGTAGAGGAAGTGGAGTTTCTTCTCTTTGACGAAGAAGGTGTAACCGCCGGTGTTGCCGCCCTGGGCCAGCAGGACTCCCTCTGCGCCGCCTTTCGGGATCAGGACCTTGGCTGTGATACTCCAGGGCCGGTTGTAGGTCTTGGGCGAGGCGGTGAAAGGAATTGGCGACCCGCCTGCGTAATAGACAAACTTGTTCCGCGGCTTGGCAATCGTCGGGCGCTCCACATTGAGGCGCTGGAGTGCGCTCCCGTCGATGGGCAGCACCTGGTACTTGCCGGCTTCAGCCCACCAGCGGCCGATCATTTCGATCAGCTTGTCGCGATGCTCGCCAGCCAGATTCCTGGTTTCGGAGTAGTCCTCATCCACGTGGTACAGCTCCCAATCATGGGTCTCAATATCCACGAGCACCTGGTTCGGGATGGGTGTTCCAAACCGCCGATCCTTCTTTGCAGCCTCGGTGAAGCTTGTTCCCGGCCAGGGGCAGACCGCCCGCCAGCCGTCGTGATAGATCGAGCGGTGGCCGAACATCTCGAAATACTGGGTGTGGTGATTGCTGGGCGCTATCAGCTTCGTCGAAGGTATGGGCGAAACTGATGCCGTCGATGGGCGCCTGGGTCACGCCGCGGATACTCTCCGGCGCTTCCATGCCCAGTGCTTCCAATACTGTCGGGACGAAGTCGATGATGTGCCCGTAATGTGGTCGCAATCTCGCCGTTGCGCTTTGATGCCCTTCGGCCAGGAGACGATGCACGGGTCGGTCGTACCGCCGCGATAGGTCTCGCGCTTCCAGCGGCGGAAAGGCGTGTTGCCCGCATTCGTCCAGCCCCACGGGTAGTGATTGTTGGACTCGACGCCGCCCAGCTTGTCGATCATCTTGAAATTATCTTCCAGCGATTCCTTGACGTTGTTGAAGAAGAACATCTCGTTGAGCGAGCCGACCGGACCGCCCTCGGAGCTGGCGCCGTTGTCGGAGACAACCATGATCAGCGTGTTGTCCAGCTCGCCGATCTCCTTCAGGAATTCAAGGATGCGCCCAAAGTGATGATCGGTGAAGCTGACGAATCCGGCATAGACTTCCATAAAGCGGGAATATAGTCGTCTTGGTATCGGCTGGAAGCGTGTCCCAAACCGGTACATCCGGGTCATGGGCCGAAAGTTCGGTGCCTGCAGGGATGATGCCCATCTCGATCTGGCGCTTGTGGACGATCTCACGGTACTTGTCCCAGCCCATGTCGAACTTGCCCTTGTACTTGTCAGCCCATTCCTTGGGGAACATGATGCGGGGCATGGCCGGCCCCGGTGGCGTAGTACATGAAGAAGGGCTTGTCCGGCGCGTTGACATGCGCATCCTGGATGAACTCGATGGCTTTATCGGCCAGGTCGATGCTCAGGTGGTAGCCCTCTTCTGGCGTACTGGGCGCTTCCACGGTGTGGTTATCGTAGGTCAGCTCGGGGAACCACTGGTTGGTTTCGCCGCCCAGGAAGCCGTAGAAGCGCTCGAAGCCGCGGCCGAGCGGCCAGCGGTCGAAACGGACCGGCTGCGGTCGTATGCTCAGGGGGTGTCAGGTGCCATTTGCCAACACAGAAGGTGTTGTAGCCCTTCTGCAGCATCATTTCGCTGAGCATGCCCCTGTCGAAGGGCAGGACGCCGTTGTAGCCGGGGTAGCCCGTGGAGGTCTCGGTGATCGAGGCCAGCCCGATCGAGTGGTGATTGCGCCCGGTCAGGATGCAGCCGCGCGACGGCGAGCACAAGGCGGTGGTGTGCATGTTGGTGTAGCGCAAGCCCGTTGGCGGCCACGCTATCCAGCACAGGTGTCTCGACCAGCCCGCCGAAGCAGGATAACTGCCCGTAGCCCACATCGTCCAGCACGAAGAAGAGCACGTTCGGTGCGCCTTCCGGGGGGCGCGGAGAGTTCCGGCCAGGCCGGCGAGGATTCTTCGGTGGTGCGTCCGATCACGCCGGTGAAGGGGGTTCCATCTTTATAGATCTTGATTGCCATGAGATTTCTCCTTTTTAATTATTTGTTGATTTTGCTTTTCTGGTCAAATCAAAGTGATTACGTGCTGGTGGCTATTTCTATTCTCGCTCAACGCTCCTATTAAGTATAACCATGAAAGTCCTTACTGTTTAGACGATTGAGTTGATGACGCCGGGTCTACCTGGTGGTATTCAAAGCCGACCACCGGATAACCAAGGTCAATGAAGGTGTGCAGCGTGCCGAGAAAGGCCGCCAGGTCGACGGAATATCCAAACAGGGTGGTGACCGGAATCTTCCCTCGTCTGTTTCCACGTGAACCAGTTTATCGCCCACATAGTCGGCCCATTTCACATCGAACGGTCCTCGCATGGATATTTTAAAGCTGTTATGAGCTTGGACCACAGGACTGCCTCCGGATGGGTCGCGAAATATGCCGCATGCCCACCACCACAAGCATACGGCGGATTATAAAAATATGCATCACTATGAAAAGGTGATAAATTGAGAAAAAAGAGATGGAGAGGAGGGGAATCGATCCAGGTCAGCCGAGAAGACCCAGGTTTCTGGCTTCCTGAACAATGGCGCGTCGTCCGTGCACGCCAAGCTTGTCACTCAAATGCGCGATATGGCTGTGGACCGTTTCCTTCGAAATAAACAGGGCTTCCGCAATCTCTCCGTCGGAATACCGTTTATCCAAAAGCTGCAGCACTTCCTGTTCCCGATTAGTCACTCCAAATGAAGCCCGGAGTGCTGACAAAGATTCGTCTTTTATCCCCTGCCCGGCCGCTAACAAGGATTCTTGTTTTTCAATAGCGGATAAAATCCCGGCAATGTATGTTGACGAGGTCCCTTCCTCCATTAGTTTTTCCAGGAGCGGTTTTAACGGTTCCCCCAGATCAACGAAGAGGCGGATGAACCCGCCCGGTTCAGCCAGGGCGACCGCTTTTCGTAATTCCGCCAGAGCCTTTTTCTCGTCTCCCTCCGCAAGATGAAGCAAAGTCCGCAGGCCCATAACGCCGATCAACCAGCGGGCCTGGTGTTCGGCCGTGAAGATTTTCTTGAGTTTTGCAAGTGTCCTGCCCGCTTTTTTGCAGCTGGCCGGCGAATTATGAGCGAGCAGCACCTGGACGTAGGTGAGGGGCGGAGCATAAAAATTGGGCAGACGGACCGTCTTGGGGGTTTTGTAGGTGTCCGCCCAGTGAACGGCCTCGTTCAGGTTTCTCTGCCGTATAGCCAGCTCGGCTTTCAACGCACCCGCAGCACTAATTGCAAAAGGATTACCCGTATCCAAGGCAAACGAAAGCAGGGTTTCCAACAATTCCTGAGCCTTGTCCGTCTCTCCACGAAGTTGGTAAATCAATGCCAAAGCGACGGCGCTGTTGATGTAACACAGCGTATGCACCTGATGAGGATGCGAGACAAGAGGAGAGAAATAATGTTCAGCTTTTTCGAGATCGTCCCAGTGATAATATACTATTCCCAGAAAATGGCGCGCCCAGGTGACCCCTTCCACAGGTCCTTTTTTGTCGTCATACTTCTCAAGGATTTTATGCGCTGCTCTTTCAATAGCTGGCAGGTCTGCCGACATCCAATGAATAAAACAGGTGGAGATGAGCTGGCGGGCACGGTAGACGGCGCCGAAATCAGGTTCGTTGGAGTTGTTGAGAATTTCCAGCGCCTTGTTCGAATCACCCTGGATCAGCAAACAAACGCTTAGGAACATCTTTGCCTGTTCGCGCGGCTGCCACCATTCCGGAGGCAGCTTTTTCACAGCGGACCGTGCCAGCAAGCTGCTTTGTGCTATATCACCCGCCCAAAAAGCGGCAGCGGAGCGCCTGGCGGCGATCTCACCCTCCAAGCGGTTCCGGTCGGATTTCGTCAGGCGTGATTTCGCAAGCAAGGATTCCACTTCATCAAGGATGGCCGTTACCCTGGAATGTTGAGCCTGGAACAGCAAGACAGATGCCTCGCCTAATTTCATCTCCGGCTGCTTATCGATCACCTCTCGAGGAAACATCATCAATAATCGTTGAAGCGAAAGCCAGTCATCCCTGCTGGTGATTTCCCGCCTGTGCCGCAAAAAGATGTCCACGGCCGTTTTTGTGCCCTCAGCAGCAAAGGCGTGTTCGATCGCCTTTTCGAGGGATCCCTGACCGTCAAACCAGGCACTGGCGCGTAAGTGAAGCGCTGCAATCTCAGCACGAGGAAGAATCCGTTTCAGCTCGGTCACCAGGTATTGACGGAACAAGGGATGGTACCGATACCAACCGGGAGCATTTTCGATCGGTAGAGTGAAAAACTCCGAGTTATACAGCCATTCCAATTGCTCCTGGCTCCTGCCAGGGTCGCTGTTGAATTCCATGACCGCATCGCACAAAGGCCCAGACAGATTCTCGAGGATGGATGTCTTAAGAAGAAAATCCCGGACTTCCACGGGAAGTTTCGCCGACACCTCGCTGACCAGGTAATCGATCAGGTAACGATTGCCTCCGCGCTGGCTGGCTTCGATCAGGCTGGATGGACCGGATTGCCGGTAGTGGATTGCCGCCAGCCTCAGGCTGACCGGCCAACCCTCCGTACTTTCTTCCAGGGCGGTAATTTCCTGGTCGCTGATTTCAAAGCGCAGGACGTCGCGGAAAAAACTCGTTGTTTCATCGAGCGTGAATCTCAGGTCCGCACCGCGCAGCTCGGTCACCAGTCCGCGCGCCCTCAACCCCGGTAAGGGCAGCGGCGGGTCATTGCGGGCGGCCAGCACCAGATGCAGGGAAGCGGGCGGGTTGTGCAATAGTTCTGCCAGCAGCTTGTGAATGGCACTGTTGTGGATGAGGTGATAATCATCAAGAACGAGGATATACTCCTGGTCCATGGTGGACAGCTCATTGAGCAGGCTGTTCTTGAGGGAATTAATTGAAGGCGAAGAGGCCGTTCTAAAGAGGTTGACCGTTCCACCGCCAATCAAGGGAAATTGAGTTTGAATGGCGGCAATCAGATAGTGCACAAAGTTCCCAAAATTATTGTCTGATTCATCGAGGGCCAGCCAGGCGCTCGGCATGGGAGAAGCCTCCAGCCAGGAGCCGACCAGCGTGGTCTTGCCGTAGCCTGCCGGCGCGACCACCAGGACCAGGCTGGACGGTGACTTAAGCCGGCCCAAGAGGCGTGGCCGAGGGACAAGGTCTCGGCTCAGTCGCGGACGGTTGAGCTTGGTCAGAAGCAGGGAATCGTGCAGTGAGTCTGTCATTCGATGAGGATGGATCCAATACGCACAATCACTAATCAGAGAATTTTAATCTATAAATAAGGTGAATTCAAGTTATCCGCGGCTCCCGAAAAACAGAAAAACCATTTTACACTTGTCAGTTGAGCCATTCCTTGTTCTAAGATTGAACAACTTCGAGATCACTTTTCCACAGGTATGGTCAGGATTCCAAAACCGCCAGCATGCAAAAAATTATTATATAATCATTTCAGCCTCCGGTATCCTGCCTGAGATACAAAGGTATGCAGATCAGCCGGACATGCCCACCTCAAGATCGCTCGTAAGGAAAACTGGTATGCCAGGTATAAATCGCCACCTAAAGGAAGAAAAACCATGACCTCGTCAACCACACCTGCCTCTGCCTCCAGGCAAAAAAGCACGATGGCGCGCTACCTGCCCATTCTTGGGTGGCTGCCCAAGTATGACCGTTCCTGGCTGACCGCCGATCTACTTGCCGGGCTGACACTCTGGGGTTTGGTCGTCCCTGAAGCGATGGCGTATGCCGGAGTGGCAGGCCTGCCGCCACAAGCGGGTCTTTATACGCTTCTGGCAGCCTTGCTGGTCTATGCGATTTTCGGGACATCCCGCCATCTCGTTGTCCAGGCCACCTCGGCCACTGCGGCGCTGCTCGCATCTGCGGTCGTGGCGACACTGGTCGCCACAGGTATCGTCACTGACACACTCGCCCCAGTGGACCCGCAAATTTACCAGCAGTATGCGGTGGCATTCGCCCTGGTCGTCGGGGTGATCTTCCTGCTAGCCGGAATTGCCCGTCTGGGCTTCGTCACGCAATTCCTGTCCAAACCTGTGATGAGCGGATTCATCACCGGTCTGGCCTTGTTCGTCGCGGTGGGACAGCTCAATAAATTGTTCGGAGTTGAGAAACCCGAAGGCAATACACTGGAAAAACTCATCGGAATCCTCCGTGAACTGCCCCAAGCGAACTGGATCACGTTTGCCGTCGGAATCAGCGCGCTCGGGTTGTTGTTCCTATTGCCGCGCTGGAACAAAAAGTTTCCTGCCGGCCTGGTCGTCCTTTTCGGTTACATCGCACTAAGCACCTTCTTTAACCTGGAAGCCAACCACGGTGTGGAAATTGTGGGAACGCTTCCACAGGGGCTGCCATCGTTCAGCATCCCCAAAGTACCGCTGACGGCCATCCTGGCGATGATCCTGCCCGCCGTCGGCGTTCTGCTGCTGGCCTACAGTGAAGCGCTGGGGGTGGCGCGCGAGTTCGCGGAGAAACACGGCTATGAAGTCGAACCGAACCAGGAACTTAATGCCCATGCCGTGGCCAACATTGTGAGCAGCCTGTTCGGAGGCATGATCGCGGCGGGTAGCATGTCCGCTTCGGCAGTCAAAGACGGCGCCGGTGCACGTTCCCAGGTGACCAACCTGGTGACCTGGGTTGCCACCATTGTAACGGTACTGTTTCTCACCCCGCTCTTTACGAATTTACCCGAAGCCGTCCTGGCGGCACTGATCATCCACGCGGTATCGCACATTCTCGCTTCACGCAAACTGCAACAAATTCGCCTGGTATCGAAGACGGAATTCGGGCTTGCCCTGCTCACCTTTTTTGGGGTGGTGCTGGTGGATGTACTGCAAGGCATGATCATCGGCCTGCTGGCTTCGCTTCTCCTGGTGATCTATCAATCCAGCCGACCGCATCTGGCCATCCTCGGACGCGTACCCGGCGTTGCGGATGCGTATGCCGACCTCCAGCGTCACCCTGAGATCGTACCGGTGCCCGGCATCCTGATCTTCCGGCTCGACGCACAGTTGTACTATGCCAATGCTCTGACCGTCCGCGACCAGATCAAAAACACCCTCGTAGAGAGCGACCCGTTGCCGCGTGCGGTGCTTTTTGACGCGATCAATCAGAATTCCCTCGACCTGACCAGCGCCGAGGTGCTTATGGGGTTGGTCAAGGAATTACACGCAAAAGGGATCAGCCTCCATGTGGCTGGTGCGCATACCCCGGTGATGGAGTTCGCCCGCAAGATCGGGCTGGTCGACCAGATCGGCGAGGATCACTTCCACCGGACGATGGATGCTGCCGTGCAGGCGATCGAGGCTGAGGGATAGAGGAACTCGGCGATGTCCAAGATTAACTAACCAAGTTAGCTTAACGTCGTCTGACCGGACAGCCTATTGGGAAACTGCTAAGGGATCTCCACAAGTTACTGCTTCCTAAATGGAAAGATGCGGCTCCGGATGTGCCAAGCGCACTGATCCGAGACCGCTCATTTTTCCTTAACCAACCGCATGCGTTATTGTTGTACTGGCACAGCCGCTGCCTCACTGCGACTCCCCAGCCAGCGTGCAATAGATAGTAAGATCAACGGGAGTAAGATAGCTGCCACCAGCACAAATGGGACTGCATTCGTACCTGCAAAGTTGGTCAACGTAATGAGAATAGCAGCCGACACATTACGTTGCGCTGTGCCCAACCCCATCACATTGCGGATGCCTGGATCGCGACCGCCAACCGCAAAACCGATCAAAAGACTACCGAAGATGAAGAGCAGCAACGCCAGGAAACCGCGGGTTCCGATCAGGCTGATGACGTTGGCTAAATTCAATCCCAACCCGACCACCAGCAGGATCAGGATTCCCAGGCTGCCGATCTTGTTCATTGTCGGCGCCCAATTCTTGGCTGTGTCGGGCGAGTGTGCCTTGACCAGCAATCCCAGGATCAGCGGGACCAGCATCAGCACGATCAGCGATTGGGCGATCGCCCCCGCATCCACTTCAACGCCGCTCAGGAGCAGCGGCAGGACCACGGGCAGGTAGAAAATGGTCACGACCATCAGCAGGGTCATCACCCCTACCGCAACAGCCATATTGGCTTTAGCGCCTCGCGCCTCCAGGACCAGGAAGGGCGCTCCGGCACAGGTGGCCAGGACGATCAACCCGATCCTGAGCGAATCTTCAAGGGGGATGATCAGCGAAATGCCGTAAGCGAGCAGAGGTACCAGCACAAAGTTTGCCAGCAGCGCCAGGATCACCAGGCGCGCATTTTTCAACGGCTGGACGATCTGGGAAACTGTCAGGCCCAGGCCCATCGCCAGCATGCTGCAGACAATGCCGAGCAGACCAGATATCTGTGAGATGATTGTAAAGAGTTCATTAGCAGTCATTGACTTGTCTCCTTTTCTCGAAAAGATCGTACCGGTATCGAGCCGTGTGAACCCAACTGGGGGTTACATGGCTCGATACCGAAATCCAAATCACGATCAAATGTCCAAGGTACTGCGGAGTATTTCCACTTCTGCTCCGGATGGAAGCCAGACCAGTTTCGGGTCGAGTTTGTAAGTCCACGGAGCGGAGTTCTTCCAGCCATTCCGCATGCGTTGTCCGTTATAGATGCTTTCGGGATCTTCCACCTTGTCCCCTTCAAATCCGTCAATGATATTGTGCACTTTCGTGAAGCCAGCCTTGGCAAGCGCGTTGACCGCCATGGCGCTGCGGCCGCCCGAACGGCACATGACCAGGATCGTATCGTCCGGTTTAAAACGCTCACCCACATGGGCAATGAAATCCTTATTCCCCACCACGGAATAATTTCCCTTGTTGACATCCCATTTGTAGGAGGGGAAGGCAAGTGGAACGTTCGACCGCCATTTCCGCATGACCGATTAGAACGTACTCTTCAAAGGTGCGAACGTCGAGGACTTTGATCCGCTCAGGCTCAGCTTTCCACATATCATAAGCGTCACGAGCGGTGACATACAGCCCCAGGCTGGTCAGTTTCTCTTCAAGCACCTGGTGCTTTGATTGAGGAGTGGAAATTTCAACAGTGGTCATTTTCTATTCTCCTTTTTTATAAACCCAATATGACGGGCAGCTCTCAACCCCACATTGCTTGGGCAGGGCTACGCATTAAAAGTCAGGGTCTGGATACTCGGCCTCCCGGCCTTCGGTGAAGGCAAGGATTCCATTCACGCGGTCTTGATGGACTACTGAGCGCCAGTGTTGATCCATCATGATCGCAACTGCCTGCTCCACAGGCTCACCCTGTCCGTTTTGAACGGCACGCTTGACCGACTGTACCGCTGTCGGTGAATTAGACGCGATCGTCTCCGCGATTTTAAGAACCGCGTTCATCAGTTCGGCCTTGGGGTGTACCGCATTGACCATGCCAAGCCGGTATGCTTCCTGTGCGGTGATCGGCTCTCCGGTCATCAACATTTGCATGGCCATGCCCGGGGGGAGCAAACGGGGGAGAAAGACCGGTGAGCCGCCGCCAGCGCTCAAGCCGACTATCGCTTCGGGCTGGCCAAAGACGAGCCTCATCGGAGGCGATAATGAAGTCTGTGCTGATGGCCATCTCACAGCCACCGCCGTAGGCCATCCCGTGGACTGCGGTGATGATCGGACGGCGTAACGTGCGCAGCGTGTAAAGAACGCGGTCGAAAACCTGGCGCTGGCGCAGCCACTGTTCCTTTGTCATCTGCTTGCGTTGGTACAGGTCGCCGCCAACCGAGAAGGCACGGTCACCCGCCCCGGTCAGGATGGCACATCGCACGGAGGGACGTGCTGCGACGGTCTCGAGCACCTCGATCAGTTGAGCCGCCAGTTCCGTCGTGACGGCATTGTCAGCATGCGGACGGTTAAGGGTGATGATCGCCACACGCCCGCCAGAAACGTACTCGACGAGCACAAGCTGCTCAGGCTCTGGGACATTTTCGGGTGGGCGGTACCCCAGTTTTTTCATCCGTGTATCTGTGTTGTTCGTCATGTCATTCTCCAATTTGCTTCTTCTTTTTGTCTGTTTATGGTCAGGTGCCAAACGCCAAAGGTTTGCGTTTGGCACCTGTACTTGATTTACCTTCTTTTTCAAGCCATTTTACGCTGAACTATTTTTTCAACTAGCCGAGCCGCGTCTTGCATCCTCAAACAGCTTAGTTCCATGGGGAAGCTTTGCACGTGGTTGCGTTTCTTCCATTGATCCTCGAGCAATTCTGTTCGCGGCCTGCTCCAGGAATTCCGGTGCAGCCCACTCGTTTACATCAAAATCATTCTTGATGTAGCCATGGCTGAACATAAATTCTTTGCCGATGTTAATGCGTTCGCAGATTCATGGGCGACAGGCTTGGGCACCAAGTCGACGTCTCTGATGCCTTCATACGTATCCTCGACATCACGGTAGAAGGTCTGCTGGTTGAGGATCGCCGCTGCAGCGTGCTTGTTCTCATTGGCCCAGCGTCCGACCTTGATCATGGCCCTTCATATAGGCGACGACCAGTTCAGGGTGCTCCTTGGCCATCACATCGGTGCAGCGTGATGATGGCGGGAATGTTGGCGACCTGTAATGTCCAGTCTGGATACCGGGAGAGGTCCTCGATCGATCTTGATACTTACCGGTCGCCTCCGAGAGCGTGCTGAGCACCTTGCTTTGGCTGTACATGGCATCGATGATGCCTTTTTCCAGCAGCGCGTTTCCAGCGGGCGGAACGCCAGGTCATGCTTGTGGTCGCGCGCCAGCCACAGCTCAATCGGGTTGTTCCATCGGCGGTGTCAGCATCTCGGGCTTGTCATACCAGTCATCCGGGTAGGGGAACTCGACGAGTTCGATGTCGTCCATGGTCATGTCGTTCAGCATGAGCATGAGCTCGATGCCCATGCTGTTCCTGGATGCGCCACCAGTCGTTCTTGATGATGTTCAGGCTCTTCGAAATGCCGATCTTTTTGCCTTTTAGGTCCGCCATTCGGTAGATGTTGTCGCGGGCGCGCACCATCATAACGCCGCCTTCGTAAGCACCTGCGTCGCCCCCAGAAGCACGGTGCGGCGAAGGTCGGCGTGGACCTGGATAGGCGGGTACAAGCCGCCGAAGCGGATCAGGTTATCGAGATTGTGGATGTAGTGCGGGTACCAGTCGGTTCTCGGGGTGCGAACGGAGGTAGGCGTACTTCGACGCCGATCTTCTTGAACTCCTCGCGGCACCAGCCCAGTTCCTGGTCCACGTTGCTGGCCGACACCAGCGGGCAATTGGTGTAATACACTTCCTTCCAGTTCAACGTAACCTGTGTTGAAACTCTTTCCTGTGGGGTCATAGCTTTAATTCTTTCGTTGTCATAGTTTTCTCCTTTTTTTACGTTTTTGGTTTTGAGATTTTCGTCTTGACTGCACTTTTAATTATTTTCCTGGTTGTTGCTGCGCTTTTGCTCGTTTTCTTAGGCATACCTGTGTTTCTTCAGCCAGATGCTTATCACTTTGCTGTTCGTGAGGGTGGCTTGTCTTTACCGAGCCTGGTCGTCAGGCTGTTCTGGTAAAAAAAAAAATTAGGTTCAATGTCTCCGATTTCACCTCCATCAATCACTATTCAGACGCTCCACCAAAAGTATAGACAGATGCTGCTCATAGAGCGTGTTGAGCACACCGGCCAGGGCGGTCTGGTCACTCAACTCGCCCTCCAGGGTTGTAACCGGGATGTCACCGCCCATTGAGGCCTGGCAGATGGTCATACCTTCCAGACGATCGGACCAGTTTGAAGCAATCCGTCCTTGCACACTAATCTTGTATTTGGCCGGGCGATCGAATGGGATTGATTTACTCGAGGGCAGGGTTTACCATAAAATCATGATAGCCCTGTGCGGCAGGGAAAAACACATCCTTAAGATGTATTTATGATGTAGAACGATTGGGGTTTTGAAAAAGAAAAGAGCTCAGCGAGGAGGAAGAATGTTCAATTCTTCTGCTCTGGCTACAGCTTTCCAGCGCTGGTTGACACCGAGCTTGCCATAGATATTGGCGATATGGCGTTTAACGGTCGGATGGGAAATATTTAGATTGAGTGCGATTTCCTTGAGGCTCAAAGGTCCTCGCAACAAGGTCAAGATCTCGAGTTCACGAGGTGTCAGGGGCTCAGCCAGCGACGAAATACCGGGTGACGGAATACGAACCGGGCTTTCGCCTTCAACCAGATTCTTCTCATCTTCAGGAAACGCCGCCAGGATGCGGTTAATTGTCTCGGCTGAATGATCCTGCCCCGCAAGCCGGCGCAGAAGCTCCTGCATGGGCTTGCCCAGATCGACGAACACGCGGAGGAAGCCCCCCGATCGCCCCAGGTCCACTGCTTGCTTCAGTGCAGTATTTGCTTCCTCGGTTTTCCCCTGCGCATTCATGACCAAGGCGCGCAACGCCAGGATCTCGATTTTGTAGCGGGTATTATAGGTCCGATCGGCAATCTCACCCAGGACGTCCAAAATTTGCATAGCTGACTGCAGGTCTGCCTGCGTGCCTCTGGCCAGCAGGACGCGCGCCCGGGTCACCTGTGGTTCCTCAAGCCATAAAAGAGCCTGGTCCGGTGGTGGCTCTGTGAACATGTCGACCCAGTTGCCGGCGCCTTCCAGGTCTCCCTGCAGGAGCATCAGTCTGGCGCGCAGCGAGCGTGTCCGGTTGTCTTCGCTGCCCTCTCAACTCCAGGTCAAACTGGCTGATCGACTCCACCATCTGCCAGGCTTCCGAGCTCTCTCCCCTTGATCTGATGGATCAACGCCAGACCCGCCACGGCATCGCGATAAGCAGATATTTGGGCTGTATATCGATTTTCGACGATCTGGGTAAAATGCTGCGCGGCGGCCTCCAGCTCGTTGCTGTTGATAACACACCACACCGAGAAACCAGTCACCCCAGTTCTTCATGATCGCAATCCGCCTGCGGATGGCCGCCTGGAGCATGCACCTGCGCAATTTGCCTGGCCTGATCAAGCTGACCGGTATTGAGATAGATTGAAACCCAGTGATAGCAAGAGGAACAGGGCATAGGAGTCCGTCTTATCACCGTAGGACTCATATTCAGCGAGCAGCAGTCGTTCGGCCTCCAGAGCCTGGCCGTTGGCCTGCATGGACAAGCCCAGGTACATCATCGCCCCGCCGCGCGCAAATGTCCAGGACGGAGGTAGAAGCGCCAATACCTGCCGGCAGATATCGATCGCCCGCGTGAGCTGGTTGCTGAAATACGCGCTGCTGGGATTTCACTGTGAGGATTTGACCGCGCAGGAGTTGCAGGTCATCCGCCGGCAGGGATGCGCCCGCTTCTGAATCCAGCAGATTCTTCCACCTGCTGCAGCACCTGTACCTGCAGGTCAAGTCTCCACGTGAATTGAAGTGCCCAGGCTTTGATCATCAACAACCCCGGGTTTCGCTGGATCATCTCTTCCGGCAGCAGGCGCAGCCAGCGCTCCAGGGTCGGCCGGTCCTCGTGGTTAAGAACATCGCGCAAACCGGAAATCATCTGACGCGCAGCCAGATCAAGGTCGCCGGCTGCCAGGGCATGATGCAAGGCTTCATCAACCAGCCCCTGTTCTTCGAACCAGGCTGAGGCCCGGCGATGCAAGTCCGCCACCTGGTCAAGCGCCATCTCAGCCGAAGCCGCTGCATGCAGTAATTCCTTGAATAAATGATGATAGCGATACCATACGCGATTGTTGTCCAACGGGACAATGAACAGCTCGGAGCGTTCGAGCCAATCCAGGCAGAGGCGGGCATTCCAGGTGGCGTCAATCTCTCCAATGACTGCTTCGCACAGTGAAACGCAAAAGCGGTCGAGGATGGAAGTTTTCAATAAGAATGTTTGAATCGCCGGATAATTACGGGTCAGCACTTCTTCCACCAGGTATCCGGTGATGTTTGGATTTTCGCTGGATAAAGCCGACAGAACGGCTTCCTGGCTTTCTGCGGAACGGAAAGAAATGGCAGCCAGATGCAGGCCGGCGGGCCAACCCTCAAAACGCTCTTCCAGGAGAGGCAGGACATCCCGGCTCATAAGAGCAAATTGCGTCCTGTTCAGGTAATCAGCCGTCTCATCGGTTGTAAAGCGCAGGTCCCGGGTGCGAATCTCACTGATCATTCCTTTCGCACGCAAACTATCAAGCGGTAAGGGCGGGCTGATGCGGGAAATCAGCACCAGATGCAGTTGTTTTGGCCAGTGGCGCACCAATTCACCTAATAGATTGTGCACTTCCACGCTGTGGATGGTGTGATAGTCATCCAGGACGAGAATACATTCTCCGGGAAGCTTTTCGAGCTCATTGCTGAATGTGGTGGAGAGAACTGCCTGGGGCGGTTGCTGCCTCGCCTGGAGTAAAGCCAGGGTTTCTTCACAGGCGTCACTGAAAATCGTACGCAATGCAGCGATGAAATATCGCAGGAAGAGATTGATGTCGCTGTCATTCTCATCCAGCGAAAGCCACGCGGAAGGCAGGGAAATCGAATTCTCACCCTTACCTGCAGACATGTGCTCAAGCCAGGTGCCCACCAGAGTGGATTTGCCAAATCCGGCCGGTGCACAGACCAGGATAAGCGGTCGGTCAATGTCATGGTTGAGCCACTCCACCAGCCGCATACGCTCAACCAGATCGTGCGGCAGACGCGGACGATTGAGCTTGGTCAGGAGCAGGGAATCATGCAGGGATTCGGTCATTGGGTAAAGAGGAATTCAAATTGAAATATTTATTTCAAGAGATTTTAATACATGCGCAAGGCTTATTTATGATACCGATCTATCATGTAAATTCGCCGGGAAAAAGCCATCCGCTAAGTAAACGTGCAAATTCGTCGCATCCCGGTCAGGAGCCATCGAAGCAAACTCTTTGTAGTCACTTCTCCGCAAACCACTACCTTTCAAATTGAAGGATGCGGTTCACAGTATGCAGCCGATCATACAGATTGAAAATACTTAACCACCTGTTGCTGCTTTCCCTTTGCCGGATAAACCGCCCTGGTACGCGATCCCAAGGCCTGCCAGCACGATGACGAGCAGTGTGCCAAATGCACCTTGCAGGAAAGGCAGCCAGACCGTGAGCCCGCGCGTGACCAGCAGCCCGCCGATCAACCCAGCCAGAATGATCATGGCCCAATCCTTGAAGCGTCTGACCAGGATCAAGCCGGCCACGCCGCCCAGAAGTGCGAGCAGCCATACGATGAGACCGGAAGTGAGGTTGAAAAGGTTGAGAAATCCCAAAACAATCGCTGCGCCCGCGAGCGCCCCTATCACCAGCAGGACGATGTCCACGATCCCTTTTGCGAACCCGGCCACGAAGAATCCGATCACTGCAAGCAGGCCGGGGATGAGGAGTACGGTCAGAGGAGTAGCTGAACCAGGGAACAGGCTCAGCAGGACAACTCCGAGCAGCGCACCCAATGCCGCGCCCAGGACGGCGAGCCGTTTGCCTAACGCAAGAACTGCGATACCGATTGCAATTACCAGGATTGGAAACATTGTGATACCTCCATTTTTGAAATGAATTTTACTTGAGGGTCGGTCCTAAGAGGGGAAAATTTAGGATCGCTTCTCCGCAAGCCACTGTTTCTCGAATTTAAGGATGCGGTTGCGGATATACCACACGTACGGATCGGCGACCAGCTCGTTTCTCCTTGACCAGTTTCATGGCTTCTTCAGCAGTCTGTCCCCATACCGATCAGCACACAGCAAGCCATCGCCACGCTGCGATGCACCCCTGCCCGGCAATGCACCAGCACGCGATAACCGTCCTTGATGACCGGCAGCGCTGCTTCCACCCCCAAGTTAAAACTGCGGATGGGCATCGGGAAAAAGGGATTGTCCACCGTCGGCAGCCACAACAACCGAATCGGGTCATGCCCGAGGTTTTTCGCCGGCTTGAACCAGTGCATGGACAGGATCAGGCGCACATTCATGGCGCGGATTTCCTCGGCATGGTCGCCGCGCGGCCAGGCGGAGATGTAGAGATAATCGGTGATGGCGGACACATCCGGCACGGATTTATTTGCCATTATCAGCCTGCGCCTGAACCACCACCTTCAATTTGCCCTGTAGCACGCTCATGCTGACCGGTGTGCGCCCGAAGTACTCGCCATCCGTCCAGACCGGCTGATCGGGCTCGGTCTCGATGGTGATGTCCTTCCCGCGCCAGAAGAATTGCTTTGCGATCTCCGTGTGCAGATGGGCCATCCGTTCCGCCGCCGCAGCGATCGTCTTCAGGTTGTGCTGGTCGAGAATGAAGACCTCCAACAGGCCGTCGTCGCTGTGCGAGAGGTCCCCGGTGACCGAGATGCCGGTGCCGGTCTGGCTGGCGTTCACCACATAGACTTTCGCGGCCGGGGTTTCGATCACTTTCCCATCGATGGTGATCCTGTACTGTACATCCTTGCGGGTCGTGAGCCGCTTATATCCGGAGACAGCGTAGGCCAGTGTGCCATACTTGTCTTTCAGCTCGCGGGAGGTCTGTTCCTCCGGCTCGATACCCACATAAAGCCGCTGGATGAAATGCTCCTCGCCCAGTTTCACCACGTCCACCGGGTGGATGGTCTCACTGGTGCAAATGATATCCAAAGCCGGCCGCAGTTCCTTGGGTAAGCCCAGTTCGCGGCAGAATCCGTTGCCTGTCCCGCCCGGCAGGACGCCCATGAGCACATCCCGCCCGATCAGCGCGTTGGCGATCTCATGCTGGGTGCCGTCCCCGCCGTAGCCGGCGATAAGGTCGTAGCCCGCCTCCGCCGCCTGCTGCGCCAGCCTGCGGGCATCGCCGTATTTATGGGTGATGCCCACCTCCCATTCGATGTCGTGGGAGCGAAAGACATCGTTGCAGGTGTTCAGGATCGGCTCGTCCTTGCCGGCTGCCGGGTTGATCACCACAAAGATTTTTCGTGTCATATCTATCCTCAAAAGATTATTCACGATGAACTTCTCAAATTATAACCAACCTTCAGCAAGTCTTTCTGATCAGTTTGGGCATATAATCAAATTGCATATCGTACAAAACAGAATTGCTTAACCAACCTCATATATGTAATAAAAAAGGAGCAGCCATGACCAATAGACAACGTTTTTTACGGGTAGGATCTGTGACCTTCCTGCTCGCATCCACGCTTGGACTCGGGTACTTCCTCGGCGCAACCACCGCCGGACCCACGGCGGTCGCAGCATTGGCTGACTATGCCAAATGGATGGCGCCTACGCCCACGGCCTTTGTGCCCGTCGGTGATCCCATCCCGCTCAAATCACTCGACGGACTCGACTTCGCTCAACGCCTCGGTCCAGATCGATGCCAATGGCATGATGAATGGGCAGCGCACGAAAGGGAGCCTGACCGCCGAGGTCACTGCCACGAAGGATTCGTCCAAGATCGTCGTCACCGGTCCCCTGCTGGGCGATATCATGGCCCAGGTGGGCGGGTCGGCCATGTCGCTTTTTACACCTTCTCAGATCGAGATCTACAAGGTGCCGGAAGGAACCTATGTGGTCGTGGACGGCCTGTTCGATGTGTGCGTCAAGCCAAAGGCGGCCAATGCGACACAGGATGTGGAGCAGCTCAGTCCACAAAACCTGATGAACATGTTCACCGGCAAGGAGGTCGCCCGGGGGACCTACACGGGGACCGCCGTCATCAACGGTGAATCCACCAAGCGGTATGTGATCGACGGACCCACGTTCCTTGCGGCAGCCCAGAACAGCAAGGACGCCAACCTGCGCGCGTTTGGCGAATCCATCTGGTCAGCCCGGGACGCGGACCTGTATGTTTCGCAAGCCGGATATCCTGTGGCGTTCCAGGGCGGCTTCAGCGGGGAATTCAAACCCATCAATTTCCAGGGAGATTTTGACACGCAGGTGGTCATCACCGGCATTAACCAGAAGGTCTCCATCAAATTGCCGGCATCCTGCAAGAATCCCATCTCGCAATAAACTATCTCTACGATGACAAAGCCCATCCCTGAAATCGGGATGGGCTTTGTATTAATCAATACGGGATGGTGGATTACGGAACATTTATGTAAAGGTAGAAGTAGCAAGCCACCGTGCCATCGCTGCCGACGATTTCCCAGGCCTCGCCGTATTGACCCATGTAGGTCGGGGCGAGCATGGGGACGGAGAAACTATAGGTCTGACCGGGGTCCACCGAGAAGGTCAGATCGTAGATGTCAGCGCCCGTGTGCAGCCACACATTATTGAGTGCTCCGGCGAAGCGGACATCGTAAATGGTCTGATCCCATTCACCTGAGCCAGTATTTTGTAGAACCCAGGTTGTGGTGAACGGCGACCCGATGGTATAGGTAGTCCCGTCCAATGGAGACTGGGAGACAAGCTGGCAGGCGACCGTTGCAGGAGGAACCGGGGTGGACTCCACCACAGGAGGCGGAGGCGCGTCGACCACCGGCACGCTATCCGTATTCGAGGTGATGACATAGCCGGCGGAAACCCAGCCAAAGCCGCTGGCGACATACTGGGTCGGAACCTTTACCTGGTACCAGGCGCCGTCCGCGCTCTTGCCGGAGACTTCAGCCGAAGCTCCCGGCGAGGCGATTCCCAGCACGGGATACGTAGTCCCCGGGCCGGTGCGGACGTTGACGTAGTCAACCGCGGTGGCAACAGGTCCGCCGGCCGGCGGAGGTGCAGGAGCGACGGGAGCAGCCGGAGGCGGGTTGGCAATCACCTGCACACCCTGGGTATTGCTGGCGCTGATGTACTGCGCCATGACCCAGCCATAGCCGGCTCCGACCTTGGTGGGGTCAACACGCACGACCCACCAGGCGTTATCCTGGCTCACTCCGAGGATGCGGCCGACCGAGCCAGCTGAGGCGATGCCATAGGCAGGATAATTCGTGCCTGGACCATTGCGGATGTAAACATTGGCTAGCGCGATCCCCTGCGGGTCACCGGGTTCTGGCGGGACCATTTCAGTGGTCGGAGGGACAGGCGGCGTGGGAACAACCGGCACCGCTTCAGCACCCGAAGTGGTCAGGTAAGCGGCACTGACCCAGCCTTGTCCATTAGGCGCCACCGGGACGCTGATCACCCACCATTGGCTGTCCTGGCTGATGCCAGTCACCTGGACGGTAACGCCACCCAGCAGGACACTGTATAGCGCATAATTCGTGCCCGGTCCGCTCATGATGGCTGTGTTGTAGTTGGCGATACCCGCCGGCTGACCTGAAACTGCAGCAGGCACCACAGCAACAGGCAGGCCGGGGTCCGGGGTCGGACCGGGGGGCGGGGCAATAGGCGTGGGAGCCAGGGCAGTCTGGGTGGCATAGGCATCCGCGACAGCCTGGGTCTGCACCGCGGATACGTCCTGTGTCGGTGCAGGTGTTGGTTCGGGGCCGCAAGCGCTGAGCACCAGCCCCAGGATCAGAATGAGAGGAAACACGATTTGTTTCACGATAGACTCCTTTTTTGAAATTCTTTCAACCATTAATTTACCAACTTGAAATTATCCTAACACAACTTACATCAAGAAGATCAGCGCAGCCAGTCCAAAGGAGACCAGGTAGGCAAGCGGATAGATGTAATTCATCGGCGCTTCCAACCGGTCGGCTTTCTCACGCTGGTTGTTCGTCTCCAGCCATTTATAATAAACATTCAACGCAACGACCAGGGTGTTGATAAAAAATGTGATCGCCATGATGGCGTCCACGAAGGTCAGATACCCCATGCGCGGGTAGTTTTCCCCCAGGCTCCAACTGAAGGCGATGAACAGTAAAAGGTTCCCCGTTGCAATCTCAATTCGCCGGCCGTAATCCTTGAGGAAGAAGGTAATGTACGAAACGGTGATGATCAGTAAAATGGGGATAAATATGCGGAAGACGTAATACTCCATGTGCCGCGGAGCCGAGAAGTGGAAGGTGAAGCGGGAAATTGGCGCCTGCGTGCTGGAGACCTCCGTAGTAATCTGGGTATCAAAATCGGTCAGAATGAACTCATCTTCGCCGTGGTTGGGGTCGATCTCGTTGAAATCTTCCATCGGGACGAAGACATATTCCTCTTCCGGATAAAGCATGTCTACCTTTAGATAAAAATCCTGCGTGTCGAAGGGGAAGGCTGTCCAGTCGAAATCGATCTGAAAGTTGGACGAAAAACGCTCAAGGTAAGTGACATGGCCGTTTGATTCGACTTCGATCAGGCGATTCTGGGCCCAACGGTTACCTTGCTGGTTGAAAAATGTGAAATCGGGCCATTTTCCTTTCACGTCTTTGAGGAAATCACTGTAGCTGGTTTCCGTATACAATTTCGAAGTGCAATTGCACTCGTCGGGATTGAACGCCAGCGCGGGATCGGTCCATTCAAGTTTGAGCGTGCCGACATCGTTCATAATCTCGTTCGGTTGGTCGATATTTACAATCTGTTCAAGCTTTAGGCCAACTTTAACCGGGATGGCCAGCTTCAGCAGGCTTTCACTGTTGGGTAGACCCTGACCTTTCAAGACTTCCGGTGCGTTTACCCCGACCTGGAGTTTGAAATCCCCGGAGGTCAACTCCCCATTTGGCGCGGCAGCTCGAATATCGAGGGTGTAGTTCCCACCACCCTCCGGAAATGCATATTGGATTGAGGCTGTGCCAGCCTGCCCATCGAGGTTGGTCGCTTGTATGGGTTTGTTTCCATAATCGCGTAGCAGAAGAATCGGCTTGAGGTCCCCACTGGTCGTTTGAAGATTCACATACAATTTGTCGCCCGGGTCAAAGTCGCTCAGTTTGATGGCAATGACTGGTTTATCCGCGCCGAGGCTGCCGCTGATTTCCTGGACAAGATGGGTCGCCAAGGCGGCCTGGTCCTGAACAGCGATCGTCGCACCGGTTGGCTCGGCGGTTCCATCCAAAACCAATGGAGCGTTCACGCCTAGCAGAAGGCGGTAGTCGCCGGAAGTTGATCGACCGGCAGCGGATAACGAGCTGCCAGCCAACAGGTAATAGTCACCGTCCTCCGGTGCGATAAACCTCAGGGCAGCCGAGAAGCCGGGACCGCTGTCGTCGTCCCATGCCAGCGAGTATTGATCCCGTAATTCCGGCAGGTCAAGCAGGGGGTAGGATGAGTTGGCCACCAGCTCGGACACGGCTTGTTGATAACCTGCCAGTGTAGCTGAAAGATCCTGGTCAGCAGGCAGGATTGAAAGGATGGGGTCCAGATTACCGGAGGTCGATTCCATGAACACATACAGAATCTGCCCTTTTGCCAAATCTTTTACTAGAAAGACATCGCTTTGGCCTGGCGCAAGCGAGCCGTGCAATTCCTGCACGGGTGAGACATCTTGAGCCAGTACGCCGCTTAGCGGCGCGAGCAGGAGCATGACAAGGGTGAAAAGGGTCAGGGAGATTAATCGCATGGTAATGTCTCCATGGATATTTTATTAAATTCTGGTGGGAAACGGGATCCTCTCTCATTCAAGAGAGGCACGGAGTAACCTGGAAAACCAAACCGACCAGGTTGTCGGCCTCTCCGTCAGGTTTCAATGGAGAGGCCGATCTCTGCATTCTGGTTGAATTGCGTTTTGGAACCGAAATCTGAATAAATTAGGGTTGGGGGGCAGCCGGCGGAGTGGCGGGAGGCTGCGGAGGAAGCGCACCCGGGTATCCCTGGGGAACACGGTCACGGTTGGCAGCCGCTGCAGCGCCGGCACCGGCGACGTCAACGGCTACCGCAAGGCCCAACCACAGCCAGTCCAAACCCTGGATGCCTCCGGTTAAACCGGCGCCATTGGTCGACATGATCACATACATCAACGTCGTGAAGGGCAGGATCATGATCCCCAGGCAGGGGAGGATCCACGAACCGCCAAAGACCCGTTCAAAGGCGATCGGCCGGGCGAGCCACGCAAAGATGAGGAACATCCGTGAGAAGCCGACTGCGAACGCTGTCAAACAACCACCACTACTTTGTTGTCTCATTTCCATTCTCCTTTTTTAGGCTTACTGAATGAATGTTGTCGTTTCGTTTCTAATAACTTTACAGGGCATAACCCTGGAAACACCTATGATTCTGGTGCGGGTTTGTCTTCCTCTTTCTTTGCAGGCGCAAGGAAGAAGTTCGCCAAGAAGCCGGTGAAGGTACCAAAGATGCCCACACCGATGATAATGGTCACGGCGCCATATATACGCCCGATATTTGTTGTAGGGAATCGGTCGCCATATCCCACGGTTGAGATGGTGACCAGGACATACCAGACAGCATCTGCGGAGGTCTTGATATTGGCGTCCGGATTGATCTTCTCTGCTTTCAAGACAGCCAGAGCACCGAATTCCAGGACAAAGATACCCATCAGCAACAGGACGTACAGGGCGCTGCCGGCGCGATCCTTCACCAGCGTGTCGACGATCACCTTGGGACCGATGTTCGTCATCAGCCGATAAACACGGAACAGGCGGAAAACGCGCAGGATCTTGAACTGAGGCAGCGGCAGACTGGCGAACAGGTCCGCCCAACCGAAGTCACGGAAGAAGTAGTGGCTCTTGGAAGGAACGGTGGCAAGGCGGAAGAAAAAGTCGCCCAAGAAGATGATACTGAACAGACCGTTCATGATGTTGAGGATCCCATCCAAATCGGGGTCGGGGACGAGATATATAAAGAATATGTTCAGAATGGAGAGGATGGATAAAACCCCGACGAAGATTTCGTAACCGAGGTTCATTTTTCTTTCTTTTCTTGGTTGTTCTGCGGTGGTCATGTTCCGCTCCTTTGACGAAGGATTATCTTAACGAATTGATCAAGGATATTTCTAAAAACTCCGGTTTCAAAAAATCACTATTTATTAATCACAGGCCGACTTGAAAGACAAGCCGGCCTGTTCAGTCGCTACAATTTTGAGATAATCAACCTGCTTGGCGGTTCGGGTACCCGTTAGATACCCAGAATCTGCTTCTTCTTGGCCTGGAATTCTTCTTCGGTGATCAAGCCCTGGTCTTTCATTGAGGATAGTTTTTGGATTTGGATCAGCTGATCGTCGATTTCCGAGCCAGCGGGGGCAGCCTGCTGGGGCTGCGCCTGCTGCTGTGCTGCAGCCTGGTTGGCATATTTCTGATCCTGGGAATGCCGCACGGCACCCGCCGTACCCACGACTACCGCCGTGGTGGCCGCAGTCCGAACCATTGATCTTCCTACTGCTCTTCTTCTCATCATATGAACCTCCTATGGTTATAGCCGGCCTCTCTTTATGGAGAAAGGGAAGGCCGGAATGTTTGGATGGATGTTGAACTAGGCTTTTTCCAGGTCTTCCAGCGCTTCCAGAACGACCTCGTGAGGGATGCGGGAAAACATCAGCTGCTCACCCTTGGCTTCCAGAACAGCTTCCTTGAACTTGATCGCCCACAGGTTCTCGAACAGCATCAACCCGGCTGTTGAGTTATTCTCAAGCTCAGCGGCAATCAATTCTATATCATCTTTCTTGATCATCCCCTGGGTACCCTTGACCTTGGTCGGGTCAAAGATGGCAATGAAATCCGGATCAGGCTGCTGGAGCTCCTTCACCGTCACTTTGCCTTCCTTGTCCTTCACGACAAGGACCAGGTCGATCACACGCACGATCTTCTTCTTCATGAGGTCGTTCAGGGCTTTAAGACCATCACCCTTGAACTTGTTGCCCTTGAACTTTAAGGCAACGAAATCAATTGGTCCGTATGTCATAGTTTTTCTCCTTTTTTAATTTACTCTATTATAAATCACTTCACTTTTCGGAGTATCACCAACTTTCAGTGATAAATTGATGATAGCTTGGTTCCCATTGCATGAATACCACCCAAGGGGTGTATATTAGTTGTAGAGCGATCAGGGATTAGAGAATGGGGAACACCTGATTTTTACTCATTAAATTATGAAAATCAACAACGAGAGAGTTATAATCTCTCCATTCCCATCGAAATTAAGGAGCAAAAACATGAGCGACACAATGGTCCACGAGATGAAAATCAAGATTCGAGACATCGAGCAGCTTTATACCGCCCCCAGCATGGATCCATTTTCCGACCTCGAGGTGGAACTTTTCGGGGAATCAGCTTTCCAAAGGGTCCTGAAACATCTCGAACCGGGCTTTTGGAGCAAATCAGGCAAGCTGAGACTGGTCATCCAGCTCCCAAAGGAGAAGATCAAACCCGGCCTGGACGAAAAGGTCATGACTGCCATCGACCGGTTTGCTGAACTCCGCACGAAAGACAACGACCTGGCAGCCCGTAACGAGCGCTGGAACGGCCTCCGCAGATTGACTGTTGCTTTCCTGGTTTCACTGGGCTTTATTGCAGTAAGCGCCCTGCTATTCAACACGCTGCTCTCAGACCTTTCGCGCGATGTTTACTCCCTTTTGTATGGGTTTATCGCCCTGGTGATCTGGGTGCTGGTCTGGAATCCGATCGACATCCTTGCCTTTGAATGGGTCCCCTATTCGCGGGCCAATCAAGTCCTGGCATACATCGCAAAAGCGGAGATTGTCATCAAGCCCTGGGAATAATACTTGACTGGTTAATAGCGAGCACCCCGAAATTTCTGTTTCGGGGTGCTTTTTTCGTTAACTCGAGCAGACTACGGAGCAGTAGCAGGATAACCGGGAACGGACTTGCGTTTGTAGGCATTGGCACTGTAGGAAGCGATATCCGCTGCCACAGCCAGACCGACCCACACCCAGTCGAAACCGACCAGGCCGTTCGCGCCCGTCACAAAGGTGACCATCAGTGTCGTCCAGGGCAGGAAGATCAATCCCAATAGCGGAATGATATAGGTATCAAACGCCATGTTGATCAGGACCTGTCCCTGCCGGGTCAGCCAGACCACCAGAAAAGCAAAACGCGGACCAAGGAACATCAGAACCATAAAGAAACAACACATAGCATCACTCTCCTCTTTCCAATTTTAGTTTATGTAGATGTCTTGAACACCTGGGCATACATCTACGGCGATAGTTCATTATATTCGATTTCCCGGATGCGAATATTAAGGATTCGATAACAATTTGGGTATCAGGATGATGGTTCCTCCGGCTGCGTGCCAGGGTCAAAATTGTTCTGGACCAACTCAATTCCTGCCGCCTTGATGAAATTCATCGCGTTCTCGTCCACCCGGTAGGCGACGCTGTACACCAGCCGGGTAATGCCGGCATTGATCAGCACCTTGGTGCAGTTGATGCAGGGCAGGTGGGTGACGTAGCAAGTCGCGCCTCGGGTGGAGACTCCGTGCAGCGCCGCCTGGATGATGGCATTCGTCTCAGCATGGATGGTCCGCACGCAGTGCCCGTCCACCATCAGGTGCCCTGACTCATCGCAGTGGGCCTGCCCCGCCGGGGAGCCGTTGAAGCCGGTGGTCAGGATGCGCTTCTCCAGCACCAGCACACTGCCGACGAATGCCCGGTCGCAGGTGCTGCGTTCCGAGACGGCGTAAGCGATTTTCATGAAGTACGAGTCCCAATCCGGGCGCATGATGGTTCCTCCAGGTGTGAATAATGAATGTTGGCAGAGATTATACATCAGGGGTAATCCCAACCGCATAAATTTAAGATAGAGCAGGTCACGTTTGTAACGTGACCTGCTCCTTGGCAGACTCATATAAGAAAAAGAGTGGTCTCGATAAGGCGGCGCTGGTCAAGCGTAGTCCCGCGTTTTTTGCGGGGTAGTCCCGCAGGGACATACCGGGACCGCCGCCTACTCGACCAACGAAACTAATACGACGAATTCGAATGAGAGATTTCGATGTCGTTCACCTGGAAGAATCGCGGCACGATCACCGCCGTCGGGTTGCGCGCCCCATAGCTCATGGACGTGTTGTTCACCACCTGCGCTTTCGACATCCAGGCCACCTTGTCGCCGAAGAGGTCCAGCAGGCTCTGGGTGATGCGCACGTTGTACGGCACCGCTACCGAGCCGTCCTTGCGCAGCAACAGCGCGCCGAAGCGCGAACTGGCAGTGATGACTCCCTTCGACGGGTTGACGATATTCATGTAATGCAGGAAGGGAATGTAAAGGATGTCTTTTTCGCGAGGTTGTTTGACCAGCTCCTCGAGCGAACCGACCGCCCTGTCCCCGCCGTTCAACACGAGGCTCTTGTGAGGCACATTGTGACCGGTGGGCGCCGCGCTGAATTCGTCAGCGTCATCCTGTGACCAGGCAAAGGCCTTGAACACACCACTCTCAAAGAGCGGGAACGGCTTGCGGATGATGCCGGTCAGGTCACGCTTGAACGGGAACGTCTCGAGGCGGGTCGCATCGTCGATAAGCGAAAACTTCTCTGAGAGAACCTTCTTCCCGATCTGGTCCTCACTTACAAAGGAGAAACCGCGCTTCATCAAGCCGCCGTTGAAACCGATCCAGTTCATGATGCTGAGCAGATCGCCGGTGGCTGCGGAGCCAAAGACAATGTCGTAGCTGCCGAGAGGTAGCTGCAGCGCTTCGTCCTTCTGGTAGCGCTCGAGCAGGAAAACGAATTCGCGATGCAGCCCGGAGGGGTCGAGGTCGCTCTTCTTTTGCGCGGACTGCTCGGCGATAACTTCCCATTTCAATTGCGAATTCGATAAAACCGCCGTCACCTGGGCGTCGGAGGTGCGGAAGTACTGCGTGTGCTCGGAACGCGTGTTGATCTGGGCGACCGTGTTCGACCCATTTGAAAATATTCCCGAGAGTTTGATATCCTCCGTCTCGAGTCCTTTGGCAGCCTTGTTGAAATAATCCAGCCGCTCCTCGTTGCTGATTTCCGCCAGCTTCGGGTCGTACCCGCTTTCGTCGGTGAAGGATTCCGCCAGTGCCGGCACGGTCGGGTCGTAGTTCAGGGGCTGGGCATGTTTGACCATCTCGGCGGCGATGTCCACGCTCTTTTTCATTTCGTCCAGCTTCGACAGGTCGGTGATCAGCTCATACTCGGCGCGTTTGCGTCCCTCGTAGGCGGTGATGCTGATGCGGATGAGGTGCTCGTTGGTGTTGAGCGAGATGGCCGAGTTGGCAAAGCGCATCAGGTAGCTGTCCTCTTCGTGATAAAAGATGGCCACATCGTAGCCCTTGCCGAGGGCATACTTGCGCAGGTCCGTCAGGGTTTGCAGGATTTTTTCCTTCATGGCTATTCTCCTATCCGGACGTTGTCGAAGCGGCAGATCGGGATGCCGTGCCCAAGCTGCATGACCTGGTTCGGCTGGCCCTTGCCGCAATTATCCACGTACTGCACCTTCCAGGTGGACTTGTCTCCCACCGCGGAAAGCGAATTGTAGAATTTGAGAAGTCTCGCCCTTGTAGGTGGAATTCTTGACCACCTTACCGACCTTGCCGTCGTCCACCATCCAGCCGATCTCGGTCGCGAAGTGGAACTGTTCGCGGTTCGAGCCGATCGACCAGCTGCGGTCGCCATCCAGGATGATGCCTTTCTCAGTTTTGCTGACGATGTCGTCCAGCGTGCCGTCCGCCCCGGGATCGATGTTGATGTTGGTCATGCGCTCGATGGGCACACGGTAGAAGGAGGTCGCCCGGTTCGCGCCGCTGCTGCCGTGGAAGATCTGCTTGTGGGCACGGGCGTTGGCTTCCTCGACCATTTGCCGGCCGTTGATGGCGCCGACCAGGATGCCCTTGTCGATCAGCAGGTTGTCCTGCGCCGGGACGCCGTCGTCGTCATAGCCGAAGCTGCCCGGGGAGTTGGTCAGGGTGGCGTCCGCGCGGGCGGTCAGCTTGGGCGAGCCGTAGCGCAGCGTGCCGAAGTCGTTCAATGTGACGAACGACCCGCCCGCGTAGGCCAGCTCATAGCCCAGGATACGGTCCAGCTCGAGGGCATGGCCGATCGTCTCGTGCGTTTGCAGGTACATGATGCCGGGCAGCAGGATGACCGAGCGGTCCTCCTTGGGGCATTCGTCCGCAGCCAGCACTTCGTTCAATTCCTTGACGATGCGGACAGCGTTCTCACTGAACATCTGGACGTCGATGCTCTCCCACCCGCGGCTGTCGCCCGTCCGCCCGGGACGGTACTTGCGCTCGAAGGTGACGCCCTGCTGAATCGACGCCGGTCACCTGAATGGAGGGGAAGACCTCGGTGATGGTCTTCTCGATCTCGCTGCCCTCGGAATCGACGAAGACGATCTGCTTGCGCATGAACATCACCTCGCTGATGCGCTGGAAGACACCCGGCTGATTCAGCTTTTCATCCATCTTCTTGAGGAAGGCGACCTTGTCAGCCAGCGCCACCTCGAACGGATTGATCTGGCACGGACTGGCAAACGACGCCTGGATGGCGTCCTTTTCCGCCAGCCGCACCGGGAAGGTGACCCGCTCGGCGGCGACGCGGCCGTTGTCCAGCGCCTTGTCGAACAGGGCCGGGGTATTGCTCAGATCAGACGACGCGGAAAATCCCCAGGCTCCTTTGTAGAGCACACGCACGCCCATGCCGCTTTCGCGGGCGGCGGAGGTGTTTTTCAGGTTGCCGTTCCACATCATCAGGTAGTTGGCTTCCTCGAAGGGATACCAGCGCGCGTCCACATACGTGGCGCCTTGTGATTTAAGTCGTTCAATTTGCTGTTTGATATCTTTTAGCATTCGGGGCTCTCCTTCTCTTACGGATAAATTTCTTTAGATTGATTCTACACGACATTAGATAAATACAAAGTGACAGTCATCTTAGAGATGACTGTCTCCTGTTCTACTGGCTAAAATGTGCTATCCCATAAATAGCTACCGCCACGCCGGCAGAAAGTCCTGCGCCGGGTTGCGGGTGAAGTTGTAGTTGTTCTGCCCGGTCGTGCTCATGATGTAGATATCGTCATTCCCGTTTCGGTCAGTGGTATAGGCGATCGAAGCATTATCGGGCGAGAAGAATGGGTAGCTGTCGTTGGCGGCGTTGTTGGTCAGGTTGGCCGGATTGCTGCCGTCCCCGGACATGATAAATATCTCGTTATTCCCGGAACGGTTGGAAGTGAAAGCGATCAGGTTGCTGCCCGAGATGACCGGCGCGATGTCGTTGGCCGGGTTATTGGTCACATTGACCAGGTTGTTCCCGTCGGTGGTCATGGTGTAGACATCGTTGTTGCCGGTGCGGTTGGACACGAAGACAATAGTCGCCTTCTGGTCGAGCCAGTTCCCGAGGACACCCCAGAACGGCATGGTGTCGCTGGACGAATTATTGGTCAGGTTCTTGAGCTGGCTGCCATCCGCGGAAGACATCATGTAAATCTCGTCGTTGCCGTCGCGGTTGGACGAGAACACGATCCACAAGCCGTCACTGGACCAGGCGGGCCGCTGGTCGGAAGCCTGATTGTTAGTGAGGTTGACCAGGTTGCCGCCGTTGCTGTCCATCACGTAGATTTCATTGTTGCCGGTGCGGTTCGAGGAGAAGGCGATCTTGCGCCCATCCGGGGACCAGACCGCACCCACGTCCGCGCCGGTGCTGAAGGTGAGCCGCGTCAGCGTCTGCCCGGTCGAGCCGTTGGCCTTATAAATTTGCGGCTGGCCGCCGTCGCGATTGGTCGAAAACAGCATCTCCCCCACAAAAGGCGGAGGCGGCAGAATGGTGGGCGTGATGGTCGGTGTGGGACTCGGCAGCGCGATCGAAGTGGACGTCGGAAGCCCCGCTAACGCGGTCGCGGTCAACGCGGGGTTCTGGGAATTGCAGGGGTCCAAATCCAACCCGTCGAGCAGGCCGTCATGGTCCGAGTCGAAGTTGAGCGGGTTGGCGCAGGTGCCGTACTCGACGCCGTCCTTCAACAGGTCATTGTCCGAATCAGGATAATTGGGATCGGTCCCGATCTGCAGCTCAATCGCATTCGACAAACCATCTGAATCACTATCAGCGCCGCCGTAAATCGCTGTGGCCGTCAGACTCATGGATTGAGTGGCGGCTTGCGAGATCTGGGTCGCGGCGATCTCTTCCGGACTCGGCGCTACGATAAGGCCGATTCCCACGATAAGGACGACAAGCAGAAAGATGACAGCCGCCACAGCCACCCAGCGTGGGAAGAGCGGACCTCCCCTGACCTGAGCCGCGATGGATTGAGCTTTCTTTTCCGCTGACTGAACCTCGACGGTCATCGGGTAGGTCTCCGGCGAGCCGAAGAGGGGTTGGCGGCGCATCCGCATGCGAAATTCCAGTTCCCCCTTCTGTGCAGGAGGGACTTTCAGGGTCACCTGCTCGACTTTTTGAAAGCGAGTTGCCGGCTGAGTGTCCGGCTTGGATTTACCCGGTGCCGCAGGTATTACTTCAAGGGCTTCAGTTGCCAGTATGTTCTCCGGGCTGTACCATTGGACCACATAGGTCTGCGGTGTGTTGCCGCTGTTCGCCACGATCATCTTCACCCGGTCGCCAGTGGCAAAGCTCGTGGATGACAAATGCGTAGCAAATTCACTGTATGCGGCGATGAACAGCTCGCATTCCGTTTTGGTGACCTCGTCGGGAACCAGCTTGCTGGTGATGATGATCTCGAAGGGATGCCGGCCGGCGCGGCTCTCGGAGGCAAAGGGCGGCTGCACGCGAATGATCACCTCACGCGACACCCCCGGTTCCAGGTTCACCGGCGCGAGAGTAGAGACCCACCCGGAGGGTAGCCCCTCCAGCTCAACGGTGAGCAGGTCTTCATCCTCACCTGTGTTGAGCAGTACGACGGGAATCTCCACCTTGTTGCCCGGCGCCACCTGAAACTGGCTCGCCCCCATCATGAGCGAGATCCGCCCTGATACGGTGTTCGCTGAAACGGTCAGCGTGACCAGCGCCTCGGTGGATTGAATCGGGTTGGCTTGATTTTTGGCCTGTATCCTGAAAGGGATCGGTCCCGTTTTCGACCGGGGAAACGGAGGCACCTGGATGGTGAATGAAAATCCTCGCCGCTCGCCCCCCGCCAAAAGGATGATCGGATTGCTGATGGTCGCCCAGCCTGAGGGGAGTCCGTCCAGCGTGATCTCGAAGTTTCCCGTGGCTTCGGCCTGGTTATGAAGGACAAAGGGAACGTCGAGAATTGCCCCCGGCGCAACGGAATATTCGTCCAATTCGAGAAGGATGGACACTTCCCCCACTTCGATGGCATCCGTCACCAGGAGGAAGAGATCCACTTCCTTGATATTCTCAGGAACGCCCGGTCTGAAAGCCCTGATCCTCAGCAGGTACTCGCCGGCCACACTGGCCGTGGAGGGAGGCGGTGATACCTTTAGAAAAATCCGCCTGCTTTCGCCTTTTGCCAGCGTCAACGTCGGTGGGACGTGAAACGACGCCCAACCTGCAGGCACACCCGTGATGGCAAGTTCGACGGTCTCTGCATCCTCTCCAAGGTTGACCACCACCACAGGGATATCCACCTTATTGGCTTCGACCACCGAATATCGCGATGTTTCAAGATAGATACCGACGGGCACCTGGGAGGGTCTGTTTTCCATCGTTCAAAAAACCTTTCTATCGGGTGTTCTTTTACCGCCCTGTTTAGATTTCCAAATTATTATACACGAATAGCATTTCATTGAAGAAACAAAAAAGCGCCTGGCAAATGTCCAGGCGCTTTCATCTCTTGGATTATCAACTACTTCATGCGGAAAGCCTGCACCACGGCGGCAATTCCGCCGATCAGGGCGAAGACCCCCAGGATGAGCGGCATTGCTATCGCACCTAAAAATGGTGAGCCCAGCAGAATCAACCCGAGGACGATTCCCAAAACGCCCAGGATGCCCGGACCCCAGCCTCCGCCCTGGAAGGCGGCGACAATTCCCATGATGCCGAAAATTAATCCGACGACGCCGAGGATGATCACCAACGTGGTGGGGATCAACACTGTGCTCCATAGCGGGTGCTGGATGACCAGGATACCTGCCAGGATGCCGAGGATGCCTGTGAACAATTTCCAACCCCATTGAGCGTGGTCCAGGAACATCCCAACAATATTGAACACGCCAGCGATCAACCAGTAAATGCCTAAAAATTGCACCAACACCAGCGTGGTCATGCCGGGAGAGGATACCAACAGCAACCCGAGGATGATGGCGAAGATGCCCTGTAAGAGGACGAGCCACCAGGGGGTGCCTGTTTGTGAATTTTGAGGAGAAGACACTTGAGCCATGTGATTTACCTGCCTGCCTTTATTTCTTCTTGGAGTCTTTCACGGTCTTGAGTCCCACCTGCTGGACGACACCCGAGACACCCATGCCCGTTTTGGACAGTTGCCGGGCGATAGCGGGATCCAACGGCTGGGAGACGATTTGCGCATCCGTTTCAGCCAGCACCGTTTGCAGCTCATCCACCCACTCCTCTTCAAGGACGACCACCAGGGCTGCCTGTCCGCCGGTCAGTTCGCGGCCGATGTTCTCCAGGTTCTCATCCGCGATCCCGCTGTCATGCAGTTTCGCGATGGCGCCGGACAATGCCGCACCCGCCGCGCCGCCCGCAATGACTCCTGCCGGTCCACCGATCAACCCGACCACGCCGCCGAGCACCGCACCGATCTTGGCGCCGCCTTTCGCGTCCCTGTCAGCCGTCTCGGTGAAATGGATTTTCCCATCCGATCCCTTGAATATCACAGCGACGTTTTCGGTATCCAGAAATTTTTTCTTTTCAGCTTTCTTAAGGGATTCCGCAGCCCTCTTGGCAGCAGCCTCATCTTTATACATTGCTACGATCACCTGCATGGGTTTTTCGGGTTTCTTGCTCATTTCGTCCTCCTGAAGAGTATTATGGTGCAGACACCGTCATATCGACAAATGACGGATTTCCCTGCGTGATCACCGGGTAAGCTTGTTTTGTTGTGAAGATGGTGTTTCCCGAGGCATCCTTAACGATCACCTGAATGCCATAAGACTGGTTCGGGTCCACATTGACGGGATTATACGCCACTGCAAACGGAATTGGGAAAACCGAGATGTTGGACTGCGGTTGGTTCCCCAACACAGCGCCTGTGGTCGTGTTGGTAATGGTGGTCAACACCTGGCTTCCTGCAGGAATCACTGCTCCATCCGGTCCATAAATTCTCCCGATCACTGCTGCCTGGTATCCCAGCAGCAAATTCCCGGGCTGGTCCAGCAGAAGGAGTTGTCCCTGCTGAACCCGGTAGGATTTGACCAGGGAGAGTGTATTTAAATAAGCGCTCTCCTGCTGCATCACGCCGGCCGGCGAACTGCAGGACTTCCTGCCGTAGGCGACATTAGTAAACGTCATCGAGGGATTATTGTATTGAACGGATGCGGAGTAGGTATTGCATCCGGCGAATCCATTGACCGTGTAGCCCTGGAACTGCAAAGTCACCAGCGAGCCCGCCACGGGGACCTGCCCATTGATCTGACTCAAGACCCAAAGGAAGTTGGAGGCCTCGGGCGGAATGGGAGCAGGCGTGGGAGCGTTGGTCGGAACCGGTGTCATGGTCGGCTGCGGAGGTGGCGTCTCGGTCGGGAACGGCGCGGGCGTCGTGGGGGTGGTCGCTGCTCCCGTTGGCTGCGTGGAAATGGTAGCCGTTGGCGCAACTCCCAGCGTCACACTGACCGTTGCTTGTGCAACGAGGCTGTTATCGGCTGGGTTGGTTGCGAAGGCAAAAATTGTCGCAGGAGTTCCGGCAACAGAATTCACCTGCAGCATCGTGGACCAGTTCCCTTGCGCATCGAGTGGAGTCACCTGTTGATTCAGTACGCCGCCATTTTGATCTTTTAGCTGAACTGTCAATTGGTTACCCGGGAGAGAAGCCCCCAACCCGGAAACTTTAATGGGTTGATTATTGCTGACCACGGCTCCATTGACCGGCTCGGTAACAATAATAAATGGCTGCACGGATGATGTGTATTTCACGTTCACCCGGTCCTGGGCGATCATGGATCCATCCACCGGCGAATTTGAAAAAGCATAGATCTGGCCGGGTGAGCCGGAGGCCGCTCCTTGAACCGTCAGGCTGACGGACCATTGTCCAGCCATGCCCAGACCGCCTGTCGGCGCATTGATGGTCGTCGGCGCCTGGGCGAGCACGGCTCCATTTTGATCGAGGGCTTGCACAACCAACCCTCCCTCGAACAAGCCAGCAGCATCTCCTGTCACGACAATAGGCGCGGACGTATCCAATTGGGCATCGATGACCGGCTGCTGGATCTTGATATAGGGCTGTATGGCTGTGGGCTGATTAAAGGTCACCCCAACACTGTCCTCGGCACTCACCGAACCATCGGTGGTGGAGACAGCATAAGCGCGAATCCGCCCGGCAGTCGTCAATGGAACATTTACGAAAAGCTGCGCAATCCACGTGCCGGGATCTCCGGCAGCTGTATTGGTACCGGTGATCACAACCGTTTGTTGAGCCAGAACCGCCCCGGCCTGGTCCACTGCCTGGACCGTCAGGCTGCCTCCCTGCACAGCTGCAATACCACTGACGGTGATTGCAGTATTGGCATCCAGTGTCGAACCATCCAAAGGGGATGTCAAATCCACAAATGCAGTGGTTGCGGGGGCGGAAGGGTTGTTGGCGATGGCATAAGCAAGGCCTCCTACCACTACGGCAATGAGGGCAATGCCGATCACAACCGCAAAGATTTTCACCCAAGCGGGTTGTCCATCCGATTGACCTGCCGGGTAATCATCTGGATAAGGTTCGTTCATGATGCACCTTCCTGGTAAACGAACAGGTTATTCGTGGAATTACTTCATTCGGGATAGGCTTGATTTGCCTTTATGGAATTATAGGACTGATTTGATTCCCCTCAGCGATTATAACATAGGCAGTATTGAGGAGTTTTCCTTCAATCTAATACCACTCAAGCGCCTTGGCAAAGGCTTGTGCCGAATCATCATCCCTTAAAATACCAACACCCCAAGAAAGGGGTGTTGGATTGTAAAACTTCTTTGGCGTTACGGGTTCGTTACAGGCAGGCTGCCCGTATTGACCGCATACACATAGGAAGCGGACACCCAGCCGTTGCCCGCAGAAACCAGGTTGGTGGGGATGGCCACCTGGTACCACTGATAATCCGAACTGACGCCAATGGCCTGGAAGCGCGCGCCTACCGGAGCGACACCGTACACAGTGGCATCCGTGCTGGGGGCACTGCGGACATTGACACCCGTGATGCAGGTCACATAAGGACCGCTGGTATCCACCTCGCCGACGTTGATCACAGTCGGCAGAGGCGGGCTGGGAACGACGGGGACATTCTCGGCATTGGCGGCGGAAACATAAAGAACGGATACCCATCCATTGCCTGCGCCCACAACCGAGGTCGGAAGGGACACCTGCCAATACTGCCCATCCGTACTCTTGCCGATGATGGGGGCGGTCGCACCAGTCTGGGCGATGCCATAGGCAGGGTAGATTTCATCCGGTCCAGACCGGACGTAAACGGCATCCAGAGCAGTCGCAAAGGGTTCGCCGGAGGGGATCGTTTGC